>NZ_JAKUFS010000001.1 GCF_022663535.1 Bacillus cereus group sp. BfR-BA-01380
GGGAGTCTTATTTGAGTATGCCCAAAATGATGTTCTTCTACTCCCTATCGTAAAAAAATGAGTCCGATGCCTTTTGGCATCGGACTCATTTTTTTAAACTTGATGGCTATGGCCATTATGAGGCTGGTTTTTTAATTATATAACGTTGTTCAATTCGTTGTTCAATTCTTTCCAATTCTTGTTTATCATTAAGTATCTTTTGTTTATTTTCTTGCACTAATTCTTTAAATGATCTACTGAGTAATTTATGGGACTTTCTTGTCATAATCATTCCTCCTTATTTTCTTTGGAATTAAAGATGTAGAATGAAAAATACAACCACAAAATTTTTCGCTCTTTGTAAAAAATTTGTCTTTATTTGTCGGAAAATTTACCTTAATTAAATAATACTATAATTTTTGATTTTTCAAATGTTTCTATTTGAACGTTATGTGAATAATTATTTTTCCATTATTACTATTAATCATCTGAAATTTTTCGCAAACATGTTATATGAACTAACCATGTATGGAATATGCACTCTGTTAAAGTCTTGCAGAATCCTCCCTCATTGAACTATCCCCACCTACCATTTCATTCTTTGAGTGGGGATCTTCTCGCCAAATATGATAAAACGGGAGTGCTAAGACAAAAAAAAGCCGCTTCACACGGCCTTTTTACTCCTATAAAGTGAAACTTCCATCAGTGGGGGTTTTCTTCATCCCCCACTGATGGTTAGCCCACCCAATCGGGCTTTTACGGGCAGTTTATCTCTCACCTAACTTCTTAAGAAAAGCGGAAGTGGCTCGTTCAGAATGTGAGGGGGATGGAGCTTCTGACGTAGAGGTGTTTTTTTACCTCTTAGGAAGAAGCGAAGCCACCGAACATTCTAGCCACTGGAGCTGGACAATGCTTTCGCTGAATTTTGAGGTGGGAGTATTACTGCCCACAAATAGCGGGATAAAATGAATACTCCTTTTAAGCTGGGAATCATTATTTCGATTCCTTTCTTCTAACAAAAATAGATAGGCCAGATAAAAGGATAAGAATACTTACGCATACAATAGAGTTAATGATATTGCCTGCGTTGAACAAGAAGAAAATAAAAATAATTGCCAAGGCTGTTGCCGCAAATAAGGTACTGTACGGGAATAACCACACGCGAAAATACGGTATTTTAGAATACTGTTTACGCAACTTGAATTGCGCAAGGCAGATGCTAGTCCAAATAAGCAAAACAGTAAACCCTGGGATAGACATCAGATAGGCAAAGACGTGCTCTGGTGTAAGGAACGCGACAAAAGCTCCAATTAATAAACCAGTGCAACTGACAAGAACTCCCCAGATAGGAACACCGCGCTTAGTAAGACGAGAGAATAGAGCAGGAGCTTCGTTATTTTGTGCCAGAGAGTACAAAATGCGAGAAGTAGCATACATTCCTGAATTGGCAGCCGACAACACAGCGGTCAATAAAATGAAGTTCATAATATGTGCTACACCTTGTAATCCAGTTACAGAGAAGACCTGTACAAAAGGACTGCCTTGCTTTCCTACTTCGTCCCAAGGGATAAGTCCAGTGATGATGAGAATAGGTAATGTGTAAAATAAAACCACACGGAACATTACCCCTTTTATTACTTTAGGAAGCGTCTGTTCCACGTTTTTCGTTTCTGTTACAGTTAACCCGACTAATTCTGAGCCTCCGAAAGAAAAGACGACTATTAGGAGTGCTGTGAAAATACTTCCCCATCCTTTTGGAAAGAATCCGCCGTGACTTGTATAGTTTGTAAAATATGCTGCTTCATGATTTGGAATGAAGCCAAATAATAAAGCAAAACCAAGCAAAATAAATAAAACAAGAGTAATAATTTTGAAACTCGCAAGCCAAAACTCTATTTCACCGTAAAGTTTGACGCTAAACAAATTGATTAAAAGAAGAAGCGCAGTACATGCTAAACTAAGCAACCATAAAGGAGCGGATGGAATCCAGTATTGTAAAAAGCTCCCCCCTGCTAAAACCTCAACAATAATAACTAAAATCCAGTCGACCCAGTAGAGCCAACCAATGACAAAGGCAAAACGCGAACCGAAAGCTTTTTGAATCATCCCTTGAATGTTTAGACCAGGATAAGCAATAGCCATTTCCGCTATTGCACTCATAACAATGAGAAGAAGAAATCCTGCAAATAAATAAGAAAAAACGATGCCGGGTCCTGCAGCTGAAATTGTATCTGCACTTCCTTTGAAAATCCCTGTCCCAATCATCCCACCTATTGCCATAAGCCTAATATGGCGCGGTTGCAATTCGCGTTTCAAGCTTTGTTGTGCCATGTCTACTCCCCCTTTAGTAATTTAATATCTTTTCTCGAAAGTGATTACGTAACATCACTAACTGCTGCATAGCCTCTTAGTTGTCATAATATTTAAACTATACAATAATCTTTTTGATCTTGGCATATATTTTTGAAGCGTATGTTGAAAGAATGTGGGGGTGAATATTTTTCAACACATCCTAAATTAGTAAAAAGATCCTTTTTATGCAATTAATAATTTTATAGGTATGGTGATATTTTTAATTTTCAGCTTTTGATTTTTGCTTAGAATAGAAATTTTTTTGGTACAAAGTAAAAAAATAGTGGCGATTTTTTCATCGCCACCATTTTTTCTATTTAGAACTGTTTTTGAGTATTTGAATGTTTTTATCTCTTTCTCCACCATCGGAAAGTTCCTCTGAAAATTCATGGTCCGCTTTCTTTCCTAACAGGAGTTCAGATGACCGAATTGTGCTAGATGGCAAATTATTATTCGGTGCTGCCTGTTCATTCCATTTTCCCATCAAAATCACCTCTTTTTTATTATTGAATTTTTGTCATGATTTTATTAAAAATCTCCAATAAAAAACCGCTTGATTTCGTTTTTGATTAGCAAGGTATAATGATGGAAAAGCGTGTTCCCTTTCCTTTTGTACTCTTTATTTCTATATCTCCGTTTAATTCTTTAATAATGCTATAAGCGATCATAGTACCTAATCCGGTCCCTTTTTCTTTTGTTGAATAAAACGGCATGGCAATTCGCTTAATTTCTTGGGAGGACATTCCAATTCCTGAATCGATAATATGAATTACAATATTACTTTTTATTTTTTGTGCATGAACTTGTAATATTCCTCCATTTTCCATGGCTTCAATTCCATTTTGTACAATATTTATTAGGCATTGTTTTAGTTTTTCAGGATTAGCATTTATATATAGATCGCCTGTAATATTTCTCTTAATTTCAACATTGTGTGAAAGTGCTAGCGGTGCAATCATTTCTGTTACTTCATGAACAATACTACTTATATTCAGTGGTTTTTTTATCGTACTTTGTGATTTTGTTAAGGATACATAATTATTAATAATCACTTGTACTTTTTCTAACTCCATCAACATAATTTGTAAGTATTGATCTTGAGATGTTTTCGAAATTTCATTTTCATGAAACAACTGAGTAAATCCATATACGGTAGTTAGTGGGTTATGAATTTCATGTGCAATCGATGCAGCTAATTCACTAACTGTATAAAATTTTTCTGCTCTTTGAATTTTTTCTTTCATTTTAAATTTCTCAATCATTCCCTCTACTAAATAAATAGATAATAATCCTGTGAAGGCGTTAACCACTACATAATTAATCAAAAACCAAATAAAAACAGGTTCGATTTTACCATATATTTTAATTTCGTTCATTATAGCAAAAGCAGAAAAAGAACTAGTACAACTTAAAAGCAATAGTGTGTTGAACAATATTTTTTTTCGTCTAAAGTAAACGGGAAGAAAATAACGTAATATTATCGTAATCGTTGTAATGATAGTATATATAATAACTGATGAAAAAAAACCGTTTCCACCTAAGTAAAATCGATAAGCAATATATACAATACCTGTAAAAACAATGCTCCTTTTATTTCCGTATAGAATCACTAAAAGAAACGGAATAAAACGCAAATCATAAATATACCCATCATGTAAATGAATAGGGAATGTCATACAAAGAACAATTGCAATCGATGAAAAAAAAGAAATTAATATATGATTACGTGGTTTTCTTTCTGCCTTATCTAACCAAAATACTTGATAACTAAGGATACAAATAATAATAATAAATGCATTTAATAATAGTGTAGAAATTCCCATACTCTGTACCTTCCTAATTTTTTGTAAGGGGGATCATGTACTCTTCCCTGAAAACTCCTTTAATTCTATATTATGTTATTCAAATTTTCTAGTTCGTTATGTTTTCTGATGTTAAAAATAATAGATAGGTATAAGTGCTTTTTATTGTTTATATTCATTCGTTGTAGAGACATACAAGGAAGAGGAAACGGGAAAAAGCCACACAAAAATAATTACAGAAAATTCTGTTAATTCAAAAAAAGAAAAACCATCTTCTCTTCTATATGATTATTCATCATAACATGAAAATAAGCAAATAACAACAAAAAAGATCGAATTTCTACTTTTTTCGCCATTTTTCCCCTTTTCGTTCTAAGCAAAATAAAAACCCTCTTAACGAATGAATATTGTCATTCACCGTCAAGAAGGTTTGTATGATTAATCATTATAAATGCACACTATGCAAATGTTATCTGGCGCTAACATTCCTCAGGCTTACCAGCATTCGTCGCAGTACGGAATGATGATCCGCAGCCGCATGATGCAATCGCATTTGGATTGTCGATTGTAAATCCACCGCCAAGCATCGATTGCTTATAATCGATTTTTACTCCTTTTACAATTGGAGCACTTTCTTTATCAATAACAAATTCAACACCGAAAAATTCAAGAACTGTGTCGTCTTCATTTGGTTCTCTCTCAAATCCTAAGCCGTAAGAAAGACCGCTACATCCACCGCCGTGCACTGCAAGGCGAACGTATTTTTCTCCTTCTTCAGCGTCTTTTAACATATCTTTAATTTGATATGCCGCTTGTTCTGTTACAGTAATCATAGAATCCACCTTCCTTTCTTCTCTCGTTCTATTATACATCTTTACTCTTCAATCTTATAATAATATACACCGCTGCAAGTTACTTCTGCTGGACCATTCATGAGAACTGTTCCTTCTTCTGTCCACGTAATTAGTAAATCTCCGCCTGCTAAATGAACCGTAATTTCTTGGCCTCGCTTCATCTTTCCATTTAAGATTGCAGCTACAACAGCAGCACATGCCCCGGTTCCGCATGCTTGTGTAATGCCAGAACCGCGTTCCCATACACGAAAATACATTTCACGATCATTCAGTACCTCAATAAATTCAACATTTACGCTTTCTGGAAACATCTCATGTGTTTCTAATACAGGTCCTAATGTTGTCAGCGGTGCTTCTTCAATATCCTCTACAAAAATAACAGCATGCGGATTTCCCATTGAAGCAGCTGTAAACGTATAACGGTGGTTATTATAAAGGAAATCTTCACGAATAAATGGTGTTTCTCCTTCACCTAACATCGGTAAATCAACACGTTTTAATCTAGGTGCCCTCATATCTATTGTAGCCGAGTTTACAATTCCATCTTCAACCTTTACTTCTGCTGTAACGATTCCTGCTAACGTTTCAATTGTAAAAACAGTCTCTTCTACTAATTTATGCTCATATGCGTATTTTGCAACGCAGCGCAGTCCATTCCCGCAGCTTTTTCCTTCTGAACCGTCTTTATTAAAAATACGCATTTTCACAGGCGCAACGTCAGATGGGCAAATTAAAATCATTCCGTCGGAACCAATTCCAGTATTCACATCCGATACTTTTTCAGCAACTTTTGCTAGATGCTCTTCTGCAATTTGTTCTTCAAACATATTTACATAAATATAGTTATTCCCAAGTCCGTGCATTTTTGTGAAAGAAAGTTGTGCCATATTATTTCACTCCAAAATTTTTGATTGTTATAAGTATAAAATGAGCGCTTTTGGAAAACAATAAGAATGTCCCCCGTTTCTCATATTCAACGACAATTTCGGTGTAACAATGTCGTGCTTACACATATTGTGTAAGCAAAAAGCCCTTTTTTGAAGGGCTTTCTTTTTTTGTCTATAAAGTGAAACTTTAATCAGTAGGGTTTTCTTCATCCACCACTGATTATTAGCCCTCACCAATCGGGCTTTTACGGGCAGTAATACGGGATAAACTAAGCAACTACTGCACTTGTTATAGCCTGTTCTTTCGAAGTGATTTTATGCCTTCAAATGAAAAGGCGCTGCCTCGTTGCAGCGCCTTAAAACATCGGATTTTCATCTAAATAATCATATACATTTTTCACAAGCTCATCTGGTGTTTCACCTTTTACAACTTCACCGTTTACGAGCGCATACGGTCCTTCAAAACAAACGCCGCAATACCCAAGACAGCCATATTCAATCACATCTAAATTCGGATCTTTCTCTAATTGTTCACGTGCCTTTTGCGCACCGTTCGCAAGGTTGCTAACACAAAATTCAATTAACGGTTTAATCAACCTTAATCCCCCCTATATCTATTTCAAGGCCTGTTTTATAACAGTAAACCTCAGATGTTTGTCCAAATCCAGCGAAAACGATTAAAATATTCAATCGTTTCATTCGTTAACCTTTAATAAAAAGCGTTTCCCAGCAGCTATATATATCCGTTTTCATTTTTCGACACATAAGTCGCTGCTATGCAAAATACACCATGACCTCCACTCGCTCGCTCCCTCTGTTTTAAACATAGCATATGGTAGAATATGGCCCTGACCGCTTCTATGCACGGCCCGTTGCTCTCGTCCACCCCAAAAAATGGTCTTTGTTGTTTTTCTATTTATATAGAATATTCGGTAATATCGCTTCCACTTTCTTATTATTGTACAACAGAGTATGCATTCACGCATTGTTATTTGCTTCTAAATTCGATATAATTTGAATGAGTAAAGTCAAAATATTTTTGTAATATAAAATTTTTTATGATTAGGGGATATTTCAATAGAAAAGGGGTAATCCATCATGAAGCACCTCGTAATACTTGGTGGCGGCTACGGTGGAATGAGAGTTTTACAACGTCTTCTTCCGAGCAACCAACTTCCAGATGATGTTCAAGTGACATTAATCGACAAGGTACCGTATCACTGTTTTAAAACAGAATACTACGCATTAGTAGCAGGAACGATTTCTGAAACGCATATTCGCATTCCATTTCCAGAGCATCCACGACTTAATATTCAATATGGTACTATAACCAACGTTGATCTAGCAAACAAAGCCGTTCATCTTGAGGACGGTGAAGTTGTCAATTATGATGACTTAATTATCGGACTGGGTTGTGAAGATAACTATCACAACGTTCCCGGAGCGAAGGAAAATACATATAGCCTTCAATCCATCGAGCAAGTTCGTCAAACATATCAACAACTAAATGGTTTAGAGCCACATGCAACAGTTGCTGTTGTAGGAGCTGGACTAAGCGGCGTTGAAGTAGCAAGTGAGCTTCGCGAAAGCCGTCCAGACTTAAACATTTATTTATTTGACCGAAAAGATCGCATTCTTTTCCCGTTCCCAGAGAAATTAAGTAGATATGTAGAAGAATGGTTTTTGAAGCATAATGTTACAATTATTCGCAACTCGAACATTACAAAAGTAGAACCAAATATTGTGTATAACCACGATGAACCACTTGAATGTGACGCAATTGTATGGACAGCTGGCATTCAAGCAAGTGAAATCGTTCGTAATCTACCTGTCGAGCATGATAATAGCGGTCGGGTTGTATTAACAAAGTATCATAATATTCCAGATTACGAGAATGTATATGTGCTAGGTGACTGCGCTGCACTGCCACATGCACCATCTGCACAGCTTGCAGAAGGTCAAGGTGAACAAATTGTCCAAATATTATTGAAACGTTGGAACAATGAAGCATTACCAGAAGAGCTACCTGTTATTAAACTAAAAGGTGTTCTCGGTTCTCTCGGGAAGAAACATGGATTCGGTTTACTCGCAAATCAACCGTTAATGGGCCGCGTACCTCGCCTTTTAAAATCAGGTATTCTTTGGATGTATAAACATCATAATGGTTAAACAAAAAACAAGAGCTGCATGGCGGCTCTTGTTTTTTCTGTTGCTTTAAAGTGGTGGATTTTCCATCCCTAAATGAGCCCAATCTTCTTTTGGCGGACCATATACACCAAATGGTTTTATTCCTGCTTGACGCATAAGAACTGTAACTTGTCCACGATGATGAACAATGTGCTTAATTAGTCCCATTAGGATTGTAGCATTTGATTCTTGCCTTCCAAACGCTTCTTGTACTTGCTTTAGGGATTCATCCGTCCATTGCTCTTCGATAACTTTGGATGCATTGAAACTTATATTCTTAAAGGTTTCAGCAATTTCCTCCGCCGAGGCTGGTACACTTTCTGCATTTTCTACTCCATCTATCTTCAACCCGAAATGAGCTAAATATTCTGGAATACTTGTTGTAAAATGCCACGCAATTCTCCCTAAAGTACGACCTTCTGAATAAACTTGTTGTTTTAATGAATCATCTGTCAAACCATCCAAAACTTTTTGAGTTAGCATTGCTTCCCTATTCCATTCTTTAATAAAATCTGAAATTGTTACATACATAACTTCTCCCTCCATTATAAAAATCATTTATGAATCTTTACTATTACTTGATTCAGTATTTACATACATAACTTCTTGAAAGGTGTAGAAAAATATCAATCCGTTACATGGCCAAATACTCAGTTGAATAAAAGAGAAGATGGTTCGGGATTTGTGAGAGGCACGATCTCAAAACATGATATTATCTTTTTTTAAAATTACTTTATCACATATGGAGAAAATGCAATTATTAAAAAAACTGTTGAATTAATTAAATATACAAAAGAAAAATTAACTAACATGTTAAACCAATATGACTAGTTTAAGATAAAAAAACCAGGTGTTATTCTTCTGCACATATTTCTACTAGTTAGTGATGTACCAATGTTGATATGAAAGTAAAACTAGCCATCAGTAGGAAATATAGTCCCCACTAATGGAAGTTTCATTTTATCTTTCCCACTTCTTCTTACATTCCCCTATCCAAAACAATAAATACTGCTTCGTCATCTGAGCTCGTCTCCACCTCGATAAAGACGGTTTCATCCCTTCATTTTGACGCACCCGGTATACATCTTGAAGAAGCGGCTCCCATTCTTTACAACATTTCATCATATATTGCAGCCCTTCATCTTTAGAAACAATCCGTTCCATTTCTAGCGTGCACATAATACGTCCCATTGTCACAACTGCAGACTCTACCCATTCTGTAGAGAAAAATAAATATGGGCGCTTTACTTTCTCACTCCAATATTGTTCCACATTGTATTTCATTGTGCTTACAACATCATCCCACGTTACTACATATGGAAGTTCGTTTGCCTGTTGACCAAAAACCGTAATACCGCAATTTTTTATCGTCCACCACGTCACAGAATTAATGTCCCAATGCCCTTCATTTATTTTTCCTTCTGAACAATATAGATACGGAGACATTTCATGATTTTGCTTTCCTACATGAGCAAGCGGAATATACATCCCGTCCATTCGTTTACCGAGGTCATATGCACGGAGCCTCTTATGTAATTCACGTATTTTCACTTTCTCTGCTTCACTCACTTGTTCTTTCATAACCGTTACAAAGTCAATATCACTCGTTTCCGGATGAAACGCAGCTAATGCCAATGAACCATATACATACACACCAACTAGCTTTTCATTCGAAATCATCCCCTGAAGTTCATTCACATATTGATCTAAGAAGAATGCCACTTCTTTTGGTATAGAATGTTCCATTACAATACCCATAAATATACTCCTAACGCCGCTACCACATTCGGAATGGCGGCAAATGTGCTCGTTTTAGCAGATTGAAAGCGGGATTCTTTTCGTGTTGGCTTTGCCGAAACAAATGTCCCCCTTGCTCCTAAAATGAATCCATCTATACAAAGAAATGCTGCACTAGCTAAGAAAAAGATGCCTAGCCAACCTGCTAACGGGTAAATCGCTGCTGCATCCCCTTCCATATAAGCAATACCGCTGACTACCAAAAGCCCTATAATCCCTATTACAAACCCCTTCTTCATCTCGTTCATCCTCCTAAGCACAGAGAAAAAGCCCTTGCGATTCGTAATCTACGTTGCAAGAGCTCTGTGAGTGATAAGTTATATTATAAATATTTCTCAATTTCTTCGTATACATCCTTTAAGCGGGGATTGCCTTCCCCAACAATCTCATTATTCACGAGAACAACAGGATAAAATAAGTCCTCTTCAATAACACGCTGGGCAAAAGCTCGTTTTTCTTCCTCTTCTTGCTCCTCATAAATATCCACATATTCAAAATGAAATATCTCTTCTTGTCCTTCATATTTTCGTCCAATCGCCGCTTGCAACCATTCATACGTTTCCGTTGAAGACGGCATTCCAACGCAGCTCGCACATATAACTTTCGTCCCATAAACGCTAACTTTTATCATATTCTCTCCCCCATTTGCACATATATTTTTTCCTGCACCTTATTGTCACATATAGGAAGGAAACTTCCATAAACTATTTTGACAACATAAGAAAGATATAAAAAATAGATTTTCCCCTGTATCTTGATTATAATAAAACTGATGAAAGGAGTCGATAAAAATGGAAAACGAAAACTTACACGAACAAGTAGTAGAAGTATTAGATAAATTACGTCCATTCTTACTTCGCGATGGCGGTGACGTAGAATTAGTAGATATCGAAGACGGTATCGTTAAATTACGCCTTCTAGGTGCTTGCGGCAGCTGCCCAAGTTCTACAATTACATTAAAAGCTGGTATCGAACGTGCTCTTTTAGAAGAAGTACCTGGTGTAATTGAAGTAGAACAAGTATTTTAATTTAAAAGCGGAGGCGGCTTGCTCAGAACAAGAGGGGGATGGAGCTTCTGACATAGAGGCGCTTTTTGCCTCGGCGGAAGAAGCGAAGCCACCGACTGTTCTAGCCGCTGGAGCTAGATAATCTAGAAGAAGAGACCCACCACGGTCTCTTTTTTCTAAATTACATATTACGTAAGCCAATCAAGCTTACGAATTCCTAACTTATCAATGGGTAAACGGATGAGACCATAAAACTGCTGAAGAAATTGTTCTGAATGATTTACGCGCCGCAAAATGGTTTCTAACTTATCTTGGTATACATATTTTTGCGTTTCATTTCCAGTTAAGTAATAACCTTCAATCGTTTCAAAATAATGAAGCGGAAAGAGAAGACGGGCAAATAATAAGCGCCAGCCAAATGAAGATAACGGATAGTTCCGTTCGTAGTCGCTTAAAAACTGGACAATCGTTTCTTCCCATTTCTCTCTTTTTTCAAAAGAAGTATAACGCACCCATTCGGCCAAGTCACGACTTGGATGGTCATATACCCAATCAACTGGCAGCTTTAATCGTTTCGTTTGCTGCCAAAGTAATGGTGTAAATCGTTCCTGACAAATTGTTGCGGCATCAGTAGGTTGAGGATTATCATCAATTTCTGTATCTACTACATATTGAATCGCGTTTTCGGCAAGACCTAAGTAGTACGGAAAAGATTCAATAAATAATTGTTCAAACATATCAGTAGGGTGACTTACTATTTTAGATTGCCAAAAATGTTCGAGCTGATCTAATCGTTTTTCCCAAAGCAACTTCCATTCACCAATTCGGCTGAGATGTTCAATTTCTTCTGAAAAGAATGCACCGCGCTTATGAAATAACGATAGCTCACTTCCTAATGAAATGACATTACGTTCTAACGTACGTATTCCTTTTAACAAACAATAATTTGTTTCTTCTATCTCACTAACGTAATAACCTTGTACGTTTGGCACAAACGTCGCAACGGTAATATCACCTTGCTGATTCATATAATCACTTAATTTCTTCATTTCAACAAGCTCTTCTTCTTGCAAATGACCCGTAGGAAGAAGCACATAAATTTTATTACGAACCCAAAAGCTGTTATAAGGACCCAGAGGTGTAAATTCTTTGACGTGTATATGATAGTTCTCATAAATATGTTGAATCATCGTACTCGCCACCTACATTTTTTCTATATATATATGAGCCGGTAATTAACTTTCATGCCTATGCACATCATACACCTATACGTATACAATATTAAAAAGAAAAAAAGGTGATAAACATGACACAACGAAATGAACTACAAGAAAGAGCATTACAATTACTACAAGAACGAGGTGTAACAATTGACGATATTGCCGAACTCGTTCATTTTCTTCAAAAAAATTATCATCCAAATTTAGCAATGGAAGAATGCCGTTATAATGTAGAACGCGTCTTATCCAAACGTGAAGTACAAAATGCCCTCATTACAGGAATTGAATTAGATGTTCTTGCCGAAAAAGGTTTGCTAAGTGCACCTCTTCAAGACATCATCCACCGCGATGAAGGACTATACGGTGTAGACGAAGTTGTTGCCTTATCCATCGTCAACGTATACGGCTCAATCGGTTTCACAAACTTTGGCTATATCGATAAATTGAAACCAGGTATTTTAAAATATTTAAACGATAAATCTACAGGTAAAGTTCATACATTCCTCGATGATATCGTTGGAGCGATTGCTGCTGCTGCATCAAGTCGTTTGGCACATAGGGCGGAACATGCTGAATAATACAAAAATAAGAAAACCAGCTTCTCTATAAAAAGAGCTGGTTTTCTTATTTATTTCTCCTCATACTCCATAAGCTGAAATTCCCTGCCTCTGCTCATAAAAGAAACTTTCTTTTGAAAGCCTGCTTTTTTATACAAACGAATAGCCCGCTCATTAAAAGCAGCCACACTTAAGCGCATTTTCTCAGGCCTAAACTCTTCCTTCGCAAACTGCAATCCCGCCTGTAAAAAAGTTATCCCCAGCCCTTTTCCGGTTAACGCTGGTTTCATTCCAAGTCCGATATCTATAACGCGCTCACCTGTGTATAACTTCGCATCCCTTCCGCCCGGGACTTGTGCATTATCCCCAAAACAAAAATAACCAATGAATTTATCCTGCTCATCACAAATACCATAATATGTACCATCAAGTAATTCTGTTAATGTATCATCTTCTCCAGTAAAACTATACAGTTCATACGGAGCCTCATATTGCCACGTATTGATTTCTCTCGCTTCTTCTAATGTAAGATTATGAACGTTCATCTGTATGTTCTCCTCGCTTTCCTTATATTTATTCACTCAGACGAAAAGAATTCCTGTTGTACAAATCATCTTCTTTTCTATCCCTCTAGAGGTCCTGCCACATGACCATCAAGCTAACGGTGTGAAACCCTAGCTACACCTTGTTTTTTGTACTGTGACTAATGAGTTTCGGAAAAATAAACATGCCAAATAAACCTATGAAAATGTGATTTTTCTGCTAGGCAACTTGGCTGGCGATGTCTTGCAGGATTACTGGAGATAGAAAGCGTTGTAATTCTTGTGAGAATAGATGTAATTCTTCAGAAAGCGAGAGGTCCATAAAAAAAAGCCATCCTTCCCTATGATTCTACAGAAAGAATGGCGTATTTTTCCATTTTAAGGGGTATTTTGTTTTATTAGGTTGATAGCGGTGCGGCAGGACCCCAGATACAGCTTTTAACCTTCTTTGTAAAATGTAAATGAATTCGCTGTTACAGTTACCCTTAGATCCTTGTCGTGTTCATCTACTTGTTCTTTTGGCTGATATTGCCTCTCCATCGCTACTTTCATGCGGCGTACAATCGTATTCCCCGCAATAATAGTAAGGGTAAAACAACTGATCGGTACTAGTGGAATCCAAGTATGTCCTGATAAAGAGCGGAAATATAAGCCGATAAGCCCAGACCATTCGCTGCTGACGGATTCAGGTGGACCGCCAGAGAATACAATGGTTCCACCAAAGAAAATCTCTAATACGCCTAGATGTGCGAAGAGGATTAAAGCTTGTACAAATTGCTGCATTAAGACAATCATGAAGAGCGGTAGTAAACTTGGGAATACATGTATTTTTATAAGGTGCCACTTGTTACCGCCAAGTGTACGAGCAGCGTGCATAAATTCTTCAGACAGTAGCTTCTTCGTTTCATTTGCAAAATAAAAAGACAGCGTCGGTAGTGCTAGAACGATAAGAACCATCATTTGAAAGAAAACGCGTTGGTGGAGGTATTTCGCCGTTCTCAAACTGCAGTACAGCCTTTAGCATAAAAAGAGCGATAAGTGTCATTGGAATAACGGTAAAGCTATCAAATGTCGCTTCAAGAGTTCGAAAAGTTCGCTTTATATAAAAAGCAATAAAAATCCCAATTCCAACCCCTAAAATGGCGCAGATGGCTGCGATGAGAAAGGCAGCACCAATACTCCATTTTGCTCCTTCGATGACGCGGTGCAATAGATCATAACCTTTCATATCTGTACCTAATGGGAATTCTAGGGAAGGTGGAAACGGTGCTGCTTCTACTTCTCCATTTTCATCAAATCGTATTGACACTTGGCGAACTTCTCCGTCCATGAAGATAGAGTTTCCGATGCTTGCAAGGACGAAAAGAATGAGAAAGGAAACACTAATAATGAAGGATTTATCCTTTTTTAATGTACCCCACATGTTATGCCTCTCCTTTCAATTCGTCTGGAATGAAAATATGAAACAACTTAAAGATGATAAAAATTGGTATATAAATGAGTAGCATTGAAATGATAAACACTTCAGGAATGCCGTAATCTTTTATAAATAAAAAAGTGCCTGGGATATTGAAAAAATATTCAATGATGTATAAGTTCGATAACATAAACCATATGTTTGTTTTCGAAAAATAAAGCGTGCTCAGTAACACATTGCGTAACACGTGATGATTTAAAATATATAGTTTACTGAGCCCTTTTGCACGGGCTAACAATATATAATCTTTTTGCAATTCTGTTTCAAAGCGAAATAAAAGCAATTTTACAAATAGTATAATGGAAGGTAAGCTAAGACATAGTATCGGAAGCAAAACGACCTTTTTATCACCTACGCTTGCGATATTCATAATAAGTACATCTGTTTTTTTGTAAATAGAAACAACAAGTAACTGTAGTCCGAGGATGAATAAAATATCTGGAATGGACTCAAGAATGTCGAGAAAGACCTTTATTTTTTCTTGTTTACGTTTTGATAGTTGTAGAATGATGTATACGATGATGAAAGAAACGAGTACAGAAATTAGTAAGGACACCAAGAAAACAAATGCAGTTTCTTTATACTGTATGAAAATTTGCGGGAATAATGGTCTCCCTTTTGATGGGTCCATATAAGGGCCAGAATAAGTTAACGGCTTATCGCCAAACAGTTTTGAAAATGTCGATGTAATAGAATTGATGTAATTATGAACGTTAAGCTCCATACCAATAAATAATTGCGGCAATGTACCTAAAAAGAAAATGACGATTGTCGATAAGACGAGATGAATCGGTATTTCGACAAATTTATTTGTAAGTATTTTTTTCATATATGCCCCCGTATATTTTATGTAATATATACGATGAATTTGTCGGAAAATCCTTGTTATTTTTCTATTTTCGCATTAGAATTTGATGTTTCGTCTTCTTCGCTTGAATGGATCATTTTAATAATACCAACCTGTGTTTGGAATCGGTTTAGAAAGTCGGTGACAAGTTTAATTAATAAAAAGAAGCCAAACATCTTGTTCGGCTTCTAAACATACACTACAACTCTTTTCTCCCTCGGCTATAAGCCACCGTATAAATGGTTACTCCAATGAATATCGCAACAATAAACACAAGTAGTAAATTACTATACAAGTACGCTTTCGCATTTTGTATAGTGGAAAGTAACGGATATTCTAGAATATGTTTTGTTAACAACCCACCAACAATAGCCATACCTAGTCCCTCTGCTAAGAAGCAAGCGAAGCTGAGAAATCCCATACCTGCACCGACTTCCTTTGGCTCCAGGGCATCCGCAACACTCGTAGAAATTACTGTTTTAACGAAGGAGAGTCCACCAAACATTAGAATTAACATACCTGAAACTAACCACGGTGTTTGATCTGCAAATAATGAAATGATAAAAAAGCTCGCAATCATGAAAGATGAGCCAAGCCATAAAACAAATGTCGTTCCTCGTTTATCAACTAGGCTACCACCAACTATACCAAATAACATTACACTCATCGTTCCTGGGAATATAACCCGCCCAATCATACTTGCAGACAGTTGGTGTACACCTCTCATCATATAAGGAATCATTGATATACAACCTGCCACAGTGCCTAGAAGAACACAACCAGTTAAAACTCCCAATATAAACTTTCGGTTTATAAATAATCTTGGTTCTATAAAGGGTTGTTCAACCTTGTGTATATGCAAAGCGAAGCCTGCAACCAACGCAAAACTAATCGCCAAATACAACCAATTATATTGTGTTGTATATATAGTAAATGTGACAATTCCACAGGACAGTAATACTATCCCAAAAGTATCTACCCTCTCCCCCTTTGTAGATTCATTAGGAAGTTCTTTTAGAAAAAAGGGGATAGTGAAAAGTGTCAGCATCGGAATCAGAAAAAGAAAGGGCCACTGTACATAATGGGCAACCGTCCCGCCAAGAGCTGGGCCTATCCCTTCCCCCATAGCTACCAACGAGCCGATTATACCAAATGCTTTACCACGATTTTCTGATTTCACGTAGCGTGCAACGATTACCATAATAAGCGCTGGCACTGCTGATGCACCAACACCTTGAATAAAACGCGCAGCAATTACAGCAAAAAAATAAGAATGTGCCAACACACCTAAAAGTGATCCACCACTATAAGCTAGCAAACCAAAGACTAGTAATTTCTTCACACCATATTTATCACTTATTGTTCCGTACGTGATTGATCCAATAGCAAATGAAAGCATAAAACTTGTATTTACCCAGTTAGCCAAAGACGGTGATATACCAAGATCTTTCGCAATATCAGGTAAAACTACATTAAAAACCATTTCGTTCAATACACTGAAGAAAGCAAGAAAGCCAAGCCATAAAAAAGCCTTCTTCATATCAGTAAACACATAATTCGGTAAATCGGTTACTGTAGTTGATATATTGCTATTTTTTAATTCTTGTAAATCTTTTTCCACTCGGATGATACCCCCATATTAAAGGGGAACCACGCAGTTTATAGGGTAAATGATGCGTTTTCCCCTTGAATTTGTACCCTCATCATTTTTGTGCACTTCATAAATACGCCTCCTTATCACACTTGTTCCATATTATACCATTCATCTGCTTGGCAAGAAAGAAAGAAAGAAAACCTCCCACAATTCGACCACATATATCACCAGAACGAACTTTTTTGTTATAAAAAATAGGCAACCGTTTACGATTGCCTATTTCTTCTTACATCTTCTCAATCCACTCCGTCAAACTGTGGACAACATGCGTTGGCTGCACGTCATATTCAGTTAATTTTTCCACAGATGTGACTCCTGTGTGGACAAGTAATGTATCCATGCCCGCATTCATGCCTGCTAAAATGTCCGTGTCGTAGTTATCCCCAACCATTAATGTTTCTTCTTTCGTTGTTCCGAGTACTTTTAATGCTTGCTCCATAATAATGGATTCCGGTTTACCAATGAAAATTGGATTTACTGTTGTGGATACTGCTACAACGGATGTTAAGGAACCATTCCCTGGTAATAAGCCGCGTTCTGTCGGAATCGCAATATCACCGTTTGTTGAAATGAATGTTGCTCCGTTTCGAACGGCTAAGCATGCTTTTGCTAGTTTTTCATATGTAACTTCTCGATCTAACCCAACAACGACAAAATCCGGATCACTATCCACAAGTGTGAATCCTTTTTCCACAAGTGCATCACGTAAACCTTCTTCTCCAATCATATATACAGAAGCATTTTGTTTTCTTTCATATATAAAATTCGCTGTTGCCATACTTGTTGTAAATACTTGCTCTGGTGCAGCAGGAATATCAAACTGCATAAGCTTGTCTGCAACTTGCTCTGGTTTACGCGTTGAGTTGTTCGTCACAAATAAATAAGGTAAGTTACGCTCTTGCAGCGCCTTTATAAAATCGCTCGCCTCTTCAATGCGTTCTTCGCCTCGATACATTGTTCCGTCTAAATCAATTAAATAGCCTTTATACACAGATGTCACTCCTTCTTGATACATACTCTCTTCTTATCGTATCCTCTTTTCCAAAAGAAAAAAACGCTTTTTCAAAAAGCGTCCCATAATGTTCATTTTTTTTCGATGATTTGATACGAACAGAAACAGTCTCCCCCGCACATACTCGATAATACTTTTACATCAGCGGTTGGTAATAGCTTATTATACATCCTTTTCTCATCGTGACAAATTTGCGGAAACTTTTCAGCTACCTCCATTAACGGACAATTTTGCTTTTGTAGTATGAAAGAATGCTCACTTTCTTGTTCTACGCGCACCATATACCCATTTTTTTCCTGCATAATTGCAATTTCTTTTAAACGCTCTAATGTTGTTTCCTTTCGATTTACACGTTTTGCTAATTGTTCTTCCATACGGTCTGTTCGCGCCCGCAAAAGCTTCTTAACAAGTTCCTCATCACCAATACGCTGTAAATCTTCTAGCATTTCGACGGCAAACTGCTTATATTGTTTCGGAAACAAGTCTTCTCCTTTTGTACTTAAGCAGTAGACATACATCGGTCTTCCGACATGTTGCCGCACCATTTTCATTTCAATGAGCTTATCCTTTTCAAGCTTACTTAAATGACGACGCACGGCCATCTCTGTAATTTGCAACGCTTCTGCTAATAACGAAACCGTTTGTTCTCCTCTTACTTTCAAAAGCTGAATAATTTCCTCTCTTGTGGAACGTGCCACTTCCCCCATTTCTTACTCCCTTCCAAAAAGCTCTAACGGACAGCAGACATCATGGTCCATTAGAGCTAAAACATAATCTACTCTCCCACAAACGCAGATACAGGACCAAGCTCTTGTTCCAAATAACGGCGAATATTGATAGGGTATTGTTTTATCATATCAATATGTTTTTGCACTGTTTGATACACTTCTGTATGGTTCATATTTACATAATCCTGCACAATCATTTTCCGAAGACGAACGACTTCTTTTAAATGTTCCCCTTCTTCATTTGTAACAACTTTTTCATCCATTAAAATATCAATAATATCTTCAAAGCTACCCGGATCGCGCATAATAAATCCATCAATCATGGCATTGCCTACGTCTAAAATACAATCAATCATAAGATGCGCCATACGCTCTAATGCATATTCCTCAAGCGCCCCCTTGTATTCTTGCTTTGCTTGAAATGCTGCAACAACTTTCTCTAAACACTGTAACATTTGTTCAATTTTTTTACGGTCTACAAAGTACATATATGTCACCTACCTGGAAATTAAAGCATTTTCATTCCCAATTGTAACCCTTTATTCAAAAAAAATCGACAATTTTTCGAATTCACCTTTTTCACATTCTTTGTTATAGTTATATTTGTATGATTTTCGGAATTGGAGGAATGTCACAATGGAACGTGAACTCGCATTAGAAATTGTCCGTGTAACAGAAGCAGCAGCCCTTGCATCAGCACAATGGATGGGCCGCGGGAAGAAAAATGAGGCAGATGACGCTGCAACAACTGCAATGCGCACAATGTTTGATTCTGTTAACATGGCAGGTACTGTTGTGATTGGCGAAGGGGAACTTGATGAAGCACCGATGCTTTATATTGGGGAAAAGCTCGGAACAGGAAACGGTCCAGAAGTAGACATTGCCGTTGACCCGTTAGAAGGAACAAATATCGTGGCGAAAGGTCTTGCAAATGCAATGGCTGTTATCGCTGTCGCTGATAAAGGAAACCTTCTACATGCTCCTGATATGTATATGGAAAAAATCGCGGTTGGCCCAAATGCAGCTGGTAAAATTAGCTTAGATGATCCAATCGAAAAAACAATTGAAATTGTAGCAAAAGCAAACAATAAAAAAATTCGTGACTTAACAGTTATCATCCAAGAGCGTGAACGTCATCAAGAAATTATTGACCGTGTTCGCGCAAAAGGTGCACGCGTAAAATTATTCGGTGATGGTGATGTTGGTGCATCTATCGCAACAGCTCTTCCAGACACAGGAATCGACTTATTTATCGGTACTGGCGGTGCCCCAGAAGGCGTTATCTCTGCTGCTGCACTGAAATGTCTTGGCGGAGAGATGCAAGCGCGTCTCGTTCCAATGAATGAAGAAGAAGAAGCACGCTGCCTTACAATGGGCTTAAAAAACCCGCGTCAACTACTTATGCTAGATGATTTAGTATCCGGTGATGATGCAATCTTCTCAGCAACAGGTGTATCTGCTGGCGAGTTATTAGACGGTGTGAAATTCCTTGGCGGCGATTTAGCAGAAACATATTCGATCGTTATGCGCTATAAAACAAGAACAGTGCGCTTTATTAAAACGCACCACCATTTAGATCATAAACCACACTTAAATTTAGATATTTAAAAAGGAGTCATGTTCATGGAAGAACGTTTTTTTCTTTACGATGACACAGTAGAAACAAAAACGCGTTTCGTAAGCTTTATGGGAGAAAACGAGCGCCACGATTTAGCGCTTTTGTACTCCGATCGTCATTATGGCAAAACAATCGTCCTTGATATGCAGCGCAATAAATTTGCAATTATCGGTCGTGACGATTTAGAAGAACCTGGCTACTTAGAACATGCATTTTCTATTTCTGAAGAAAACGCAGAAGAATTGCGTTCATTTTTATTTGAACTGATGTAATCCAAATCACCGGCTTGTAATAAAGCTGGTGATTTTTTTACGCCATTTATTTTGAATTTTCAGTTTAACGTGATATACTAACGACAAATCTATTTGGATAGAAAGGATGTTACACTACGTATGCCAACATTTATTTTGTAATGGATCAGCAATTGGATAGCATTACTCTCAAAAAAGCACAACGCTTTTTTCAAGGGAGTAGTCTGCCCAAATCCCATTACAAAGGAACGTAGCACATCTGCAGTGTGATTGTTACGAAGGTTCCTCATAGGGGAACCTTCTTTTTATTTTTCTCTTTTTTCTATATTTCATACTGCAAGACATCCAAATAGATGTCTCACGTTCCTTTATCTAAATACGAGGTGAAGGAAAATGCAGAACGTACAACTTTCTTGGAACTTATATAAAACTAAATTAGAAACAACTGTCGAAAAACATTGTAAAAATTGTGGTCACACAGTTCTTTTTACGGATACACACATTCGCAGGCATAACGCGAACGGTAAAAACATTTATCGTTTTGCGATTTACAAATGCGCAAAAGGACATACATGGAACAAAAAATTGCACATTTACAAAACCTATTCCGAGCACGTTGAAACAGTCGACACGTTTCAAGAAGAACAACAAGAATCGATAAACAATATTTCAATTAAGGTCTATGAAAATACAGGAACAACTGAACTAACCATTCTATTACACGCCGTGCACGGAGTGTTTCGCATCGACAAAGCACTCGCAACCTATATTTCAGAATGGAGTCGTACAGTCATTTCAGAAAAAATTAAAGACGGAGCTATTCAATTAAACGGGCAACAGATTAAACCAAATGCCAAACTTGCAGCTGGTGACTGTATTTCTATATATATGTAATTTGAATCATATCGAAAAGTAGAAGGAGCTGACTTTTGAAAGCCAGCTCCTTCTTTTTATTTCTTCACTTTTCTCAGCACAAAATATGAACACCCAAAATTACAATACTCATATAAATACTCGGATAATGTACTAATTTTTGTATCATACGTTGCACGCTGGTTACTATCATCAAAAAAGCCGCGCAAACGAAGTTGATCATATCCCCAATCGCCCACGATGTAATCATATTTATTTAAAATTTCTGCATAACGAGCTTTAAATGCTTCTTCATTAAATCCGTTTCGGTTCTCTTCTATTACTTCATAGTGGATATTATTCACATGAACTGTAGTGCGAATCTCCTGTTTCTGCTCCATTTTCCAATCCCTTTCCTATTCTTTCTTCTATTTATCGTATCATAAAGCCTTAAAACCAACAATTTCAAATACAAAAAACCTTCTCAGTGGGAAATGCTATAAGGTGAAACTTCCTTTTGGAACGCTCTTCTCCAAAAGGTTAGCCCTCACCAATCGGGCTCTTATGGGCAGTTAACGTTTCTTTGCCTTCTCTAACTGTTACTGCCCGTTAGAGCGGGGTAGAGTGAAACTTTCATCAAATAAGGAGAAAACAATCATGAAAAAACAACTGCTCTTATCCCTTCTCACTCTTTCCATCTTTGCGGGATGTCAAACAAAGAAAGCAGAAATGAAACGTGAAGAAGGAAGCCGTGTACTCGTGTCAGAACATAAAGACTTATATGGGAAGGACGTACCAAACCGAATGCTAACACGGGTTGGCTATTCTCACAAACAAAAAGATGAAGTGTCCAATCGCCAAGTTGGTACCATTAACAAGGAACGATTAGCAGAAATGATTACAGATTTAACCGTGAAACTACCAGATGTAATGAACGCCGCAACACTTGTAACAGATGACGAAGTGTTTATTGTCTACCGAGCAAACACAACAGATCCAGCTTTAGTTGCTGATCAAGTACAAAAAACAGCACTGTCTATCGTTCCCCGCTATTACAAAGCATATGTATCAACAGAACAAAAATTAATATCACAAATTCAAGGACTAAAATCGGGCACATTAAACGATAAAGAATATGCCCAAACACTTGATATGCTCAAACATGAGATGAGCAAAAAACCACATTTAAGTAATACACAAACGGATACAATGCCTAATACGATGAAGTAAAGTACGGCCCGTTAGAGCGGGGGGAGTTAAATAACCTGGGAAGATAATCTCAGGTTATTTCCTAAACATTTCACCGTTTTTCATGCATAATATAGAGTATATATATTAGAAAGTGGTGAAATTTATGGTTTCAAATGCAGCAATTGGAAGTATAATCGTCCAAATCGTTATTTCTGTTCTTATTCCGATTATTGCTCTCATTTATTTTCGGAAAAAGTATAACATCTCTTTCAAAATTGTCGGTGTCGGAATTGTATTTTTTATTGGATTCTCACAAATTTTAGAGAAAACGTTACATATGTTTATATTGGGAAATCCAGCGACAGCTTCACTGTTAAAGAATTCGTTTATCTATGCCCTATATGGTGGGTTAACAGCTGGTATTTTTGAAGAACTTGGACGTTTTGTTGCCTTTTACTTCCTACTCAAAAAGTATCAGGAATATAAAGACGGCCTCGCTTACGGAATTGGTCACGGGGGGATTGAATCATTATTAATCGGAGCAACTGCTGGGGCCCAAACTCTTGTATTTGCTTTCGCCATTAATAACGGCACCTTCTCCCAAATGATTGAAAAGTTACCACAGCTCAGCGCTGTCCAAGACGCATTATTACATAATCCGCCTTACCTCTATTTATTTGGCGGCGTAGAACGACTCATTGCTTTTATCATACAAATCGCTCTTACAATGCTTGTCTTATACGGTGTAAAATATAAAAAGTACATGTTTGTAGGATTAGCGGTATTCCTTCATGCATTTGTTGACTTTTTCGCAGCACTCTACCAACGCGGACAAATTCACTTGTTCGTAATCGAAGGACTTATGATTCTGTTTGGTATCGGTGCTTACATGATTATTCGTAACATAAAAACAAAATTTGCATTAGAACATGCAAGCTAAGCCGGACCGGCTTAGCTTTTTATTTTGTAAGAAAATCCATCCCACTTCCCAATAATTAGAAAAAAGAGGATTTCTCACTCTATTTGTCGAAGTACGTACAAATTCGTCTATATAAAGTGAAACTTTAATCAGTGGGGGTTTTCTTCATCCCCCACTGATTATTAGTTGAACCAATCGGGCTTTTACGGGCAGTTTATCTCCCACCTAACTTCTTAAGAAAAGCGGAAGCGGCTCGCTCAGAATCGCAGGACGTTGGAACACCCGACAGAGAGGCGCTTTTTGCCTCGTCCGAGGGGGCGAAACGACCGGAGATTCTAGCCGCTAGAGCTGGACAACGCTTTCGCCGAATTTTGAGGTGGGAGTATTACTGCCCACAAATAGCGGGATAAAGTGAAACGAACGGAGCACATGCCAGCAGTTAACACTTCTTCGCTTTCGCTAACTATTACTGCCTGTTAGAAAAGAGAGGGATGAATGATGAAGAAATTAATTATTGTGCGCCATTGCATGGCAACTGGACAAGAACATGATGCTCCGCTTACAGCAATAGGTGAGCAACAATCAAACGCTCTTGCCAATTTTCTCATCACAGAACGGCTTTTGATCGAAAATATTATCTCTAGCCCTTTTACTCGTGCTGTTCAATCTATTACTCCTTACGCCTCACATATGCAGCTCCCTATTCAAGAGGATGCGCGGTTAACTGAGCGTATACTGAGCGGTGCCCCAATGAGTAATTGGCTACAAATGCTAGAGCAAACCTTTACAGACATAGATATCGCTTTTCCTGGCGGAGAATCTACGCGCCAAGCGACAGAGAGAGTTCAATCACTTATCCACAGCATATTACAAGATGATACACAAAAAGTTACACTGCTCGTTACACACGGTAACTTATTCACACTCATTTTAAGGATTTTTGACGAAAGCATCGGTTTTTCCACATGGAAAAGCTTAAGCAATCCAGACGTATACGAAATTACGATCGAACATGATGCAGCAATTATCCACAGATTGTGGGGGATTCATTGTGAAACGAATTAACGTAACTGCTGATAATTTAGAATCAGAACACATTTGCTGTGCTATATCTGACAAGAGAATGGCACGCGGAGTCCAGCAAAAGAAAGCATGGCTACAAAACCGAATTGAGGAAGGACTTGTCTTCAAAAAGTTAGATGTAATTCGAAAAGTTGTGGAAAACATTCCAAAAGTGAGCCGAAAGGAGCTTGTATTCCGATGTACGAAGAAGTCATCTCGTTACTGCATGAAACGAATGTTTTATATGAAAAGTTTGAACATGAACCTATTTTAGATTACGAAACAGATCGGTTCATTCGAGAACGCCTTGGCTTAGAAGGCGAACCGAGTAAAAGCCTCTTTATGAAAACAAAATCTGGGGCTTACTATGTCTTTTTTACGTTAGAAGGGACTCGCCTCGATATGAAGCAAATGAAAGACATCATCGGTACACGCGTATCACTTTGTTCACCTGATGAACTAAGAGAGAAGACTGGATGCATTCCAGGATGCGTTGCTCCGTTTGGTTATACACAGGATGTAACAATTATTGTGGATTTTTCTATTTATCAACACGAAAAAATATTAATTTCACCTGGTGTCCCTGAATTTACGATTTCTTTATCCACAGAAGAATTACGAAAAATTTTATCCACATGTGGAAATCTCGTATTAGAATATGAATGAAACAAGAGCTGAAAATTTCAGCTCTTGTTTCATCCATGTGCACCCGAACCCGACATATTCAATACAACCACTCCGCCAATAATAAGCACCAAACCAACGAGTGTTTGCCATGTGAAAGCATCCTTCCAAATGAGAACACCAATTACTGCCGTTAACGCTGTACCAACTCCGGACCAAATCGCATAAGCAGTGCTAATTTGAAGATGCTGTAATGTTTGTGATAAAAAATAAAAGGCAGATGCAAAGCCAAAAACAACCCCGATACTTGGCCATACTTTCGTAAAGCCATCTGACAACTTCAACATCGTTGTTCCAAAGACTTCACTCACAATTGCAAACCCTAATAAAATAAATCCTTTCATGAAATTCTTCCTTTCTATTCTAGTAAATCTATCTCGAAAAAAAATCCCCCTTAGTTCACTAAGAAGGATTTCCTCATTATTTTGCTTGTACTGTATTCTCTTTTGCAGATTGTACTTGCTCATCAGCATGGTAAGAAGAACGCACAAGTGGACCAGCCTCACAGTGACTAAAGCCTTTGCTAAGCGCAATTTCTTTTAGCTCTGTAAATTCTGCTGGTGTGTAATATTTAATAACCGGTAAATGTTTTTTAGACGGTTGTAAATATTGACCAAGCGTCAAAATGTTCACGTTGTTTGCACGCAGGTCATCCATTGCTTCGATAATATCTTCTGTTGTTTCGCCAAGTCCAAGCATGATACTTGATTTTGTTGGAATGTCAGGCTGCATTTCTTTTGCACGACGTAAAAATTCTAATGAACGATCATATTTTGCTCTTGCGCGAACTCGATCAGATAATCGACGCACTGTTTCAATGTTATGGTTTAAAATATCAGGACGTGCATCCATTAACATTTTTAAATTCTCTTCTACTCCACCCATATCAGATGGTAAAACTTCAATAGACGTAAATGGACTTTTGCGACGAACAGCACGCACTGTTTCCGCAAAAACTGCAGCTCCGCCGTCTTTCAAATCATCACGTGCAACCGCTGTTATAACAACATGTTTTAAGTTCATTTGATACACGGAATCCGCTACGCGTTCTGGCTCTTGTAAATCAAGCTCTGTTGGTAAGCCTGTTTTAACAGCACAAAAGCGACATGCACGTGTACAAACTGCACCTAGAATCATAAATGTTGCTGTTTTACGAACAGCCCAGCATTCGTGAATATTCGGACATTTCGCCTCTTCACAAACGGTATGAAGGTTCTTAGAACGCATCATTTTCTTTAAGCCTGTATAGTTTTCATTTGTATTTAATTTAATTTTTAACCATTCGGGCTTGCGCTTGTATTCTGTTTGTTTTGTCATGTTCATCAACTCCGCACAATATGAAATAGTTTACCGTGTTCGCTTCTTTCAATGTAACATATCTATTCTATCGCATGAAAGCGATTTGCTCAAATGAAGATTGCAAGAATTCTTTCCAATTATTACTTATAATGAAATATCGTGTATATCTCACACTAAAGGTAGTGATTCGGAAAGGAGCTTACTGCCGTGCATCGAAAATTTTTCCTTTTGCTTTTTATTTATTTTCTTCTTCAAGCCAATATTGTGTACGGGGAAGAAAACAAGCAAGATATATATAAGAAGCGAATGACATTATATAAAGAAATGGAAACTGTCTCTCTTATTCCATGGTACTACTTCGCTGCCATTGATCAATACGAGCGAAATATTCGTTCCGTACGCCGGGATATTCCGAAAAAGCCAGATGCCACTATCTCGATTTATTTCAAACCAGAAGTATGGTCCGGACCAGCAAATTCAGACCTCCATGATACAAGACCGTACACAATTTCCTTATTTGGAGGTATAGGGTTAGACGGAAATAACGATGGATTGGCAGACCAAAATAATGAAAAAGATGTTCTCTATACAATGACTACCATATTAGGGAAACGCGGGGCAAATCGCGAACAGCTAAAAATTATGCTGTGGGAATATTATCAGCGGGCTAAAACAGTAGAGTTAATATTAGGATATGCCCGTATGTATAAACATTACAATCGAATTGATTTAGACGGAAATGCCTTTCCTCTGCCCATTCACAGCAGCCATAGCTACCGTAGTACATTTGGTGCGAAACGAAGCTTTGGCGGACGGCGTATGCATGAGGGGACAGACATTTTCGCCGGGCACGGTGTACCTGTTCGTTCTACTTGTTATGGCATTATTGAAACGAAAGGGTGGAATCGCCTTGGCGGTTGGCGCATCGGTATTCGTGATTTATACAACAACTACCATTACTACGCGCATTTAGGCGGATTTTCAAAGGAAATACAACTCGGACAAATCGTTGAACCTGGAACTGTCCTTGGGTTTGTCGGCAGCACTGGCTACGGCCCTCCTGGGACAGCTGGTAAATTCCCGCCTCACTTGCATTTTGGGTTGTATAAAGATAACGGCTACACAGAGTGGGCATTTGATCCGTACATGCATTTAAGTTTATGGGAACGAAAAGAAAGAATGAATTCCAAGAAATAATGGTTTGAAAAAAGCGGCTCAGTTCAGTTAGCCGCTTTTTTCTCGTTCTTTTCTGGTACAACAACTCCTCCGCTTCCGTAATAACCAGGCACTTCACCTTGAACAATGCGCGTGGCTATTGGAATATCTTGCTTCACAGTTACTTCTTTTGTATGAAACGGAATGATCACCTGAAGCGCCACTTCAATTTCCATCACAATTTTAATCGCCGTATTGTTAATCCCTTGCTGCTGGAAATCTTGTTTAATATTTGTGGATACATGACCAATTGTTGTAAATGTAATCGGAATATCTGGTCCTATATTACCGAGCAATGCATTATCTGTAATTCTTCCGAGAGGAACAGATAGTGCCGTTCCGTCATCTGCTGATAATCCTAACGCCTTCGTATCTCCTTTTTCGACTCGATGTAAATATTCCTCTATGTACGTTGTTGTCGATGTTAAAATTTCATTAACTGCTTCTGTATTTAAATCCATTGTAGAAACTTTTCCGTTCTTATCAGTTTGCACTTTTATTAATGAATCAACGTTGATGCCTTGTGCAACCCTATCTTTCACTGCCTTCGTCATCACAACTGTCGCAGTCCGCTTCGTTTGCATTTCTGCATACTTCATTAACGTCGGCCGAATGCTTTTATTCACAAGCCACAAGCCTTGTAAAGTAAGAAAAAGAAAAATAGCAAATGAAATAAGCAATACGTAACGAAATGGCAATGGTCCTTTCCGAAACCGAGAAGTTCGGGGACGAAACGTACGCATAACAAAATCCCTCCTTCTTACACATGTATATGCAAAAAAGAGGGACGATATATTAGATCATTTTTAACAATGCTTCTTTTCCAATTGTACCAGCTGTAATTCCTAATCTTTCTGCTTCAATCGTAACCGATTCAAGCGGTGCTTCTAACAACTGTTCAATTGTCCTAACCCCAACGGCGCGCCCCGCAAGAATGCCGCGATCGCTTAACTTTTCATTTAACAAAGCAACGTCCAGCGCCCCGCACATAATATATCCTTTATCGCTCATAACAGCTAACAGATTTGTTTTCGGAAGCTGTACACTCACCGCTATAAACGTATGTTCATTTATTATAATTGGTTCTACATTAACCATAGTTCACACTCCTCTCTCTTTATCTGTATGAAAAGAGAAAAACGAATGTGAATACAAAAAGCCTACTAGAGTGCAGCAGGCTATAATTTTACAGATGATGCATATGTCAGTAATGTATTTGTTAAAACATCACGGAGTAGTTCTGGCATATAGTATTCTTTTTCTGATACAACTGCAAGCTCTGGATACAAATAGCCAAATGTAAACATATCAATCGTTCCTACTGTGTAAATTCGTTCTAAGTCCAATGATTCTCCGTTGATCACGACATCTTCGAGTAAGATTTTATTACCCGGAATCGTATCTGGGATCACTTCAACGCCCGCATATATCATTTTCCCCATGACTTTTCCACGAAATCCCAAACCTTTCACTTCAAGCTGTTCCATGTTTGGACGACGCGCTTTCAAAATCACATCTCGTAATGTTTTTCCTTTTATCTGCAAGCGGCACGGGTTAATTGGATGTGGACAAATACGATGAATATCTCCTCGTGTAACGACACCTTCTTGTAATCCTTCAAGTAATACGCCTGCATTTACCATACCGATTTCAGCATTGCACCATTCTTTGAGGGACTCAGCAAGCATATGAGCAAATTTCGTTTCCTGAAACCAATCCATTTCTAACGATTCTTTTAATGTTACAACAGGCTCTGCCATGATGAGCTTACTGTCTTGTTCAAGCTCTTCTAATAAAGTAAGAGAGTCCCCGTATGCGCCTAATCGCTTCGTACGAATTGCTCGTCCATCTTTTTTCGTCACTTTCTTTGTTTCTAAATCCACCGTTATTTGCACATGTCCGACATAATGCCCCCACTTCTCTCCGCAGCAAAGAAGTGTTCCATTCACCAATACGCCGCGCTCAAATAAATGATGAGTATGCGCACCTAAAATAACATCTAGATCATAATGCTCTGCCATGTATTCATCTGCATTTTTCCCTAAATGAGATAAGACAACAATGACATCTGCCTGCGAACGCACCTCTTCTAAAATCGTTTCTAAATGTAGAAATGGATCTTCAATATGCCAATCTAGCTTTCCATAAAAATCAGGATATGCGACTGTTAAACCAATGAATGCAATGGTAATTCCGTTATCAAGCGTTTGCAGTACATATGGTTTTGCCCACTTCGGACGCATTTGATCTTTTTCAAATAAATTGGCAACGAGCACTTCAAAATTCGCTTCGTCATAGAGATGATCCAACTGCTCTTTAGCAAGTGTAATCCCTTCATTGTTCCCAATGGTTACATAATCGTACAATGCCTTGTTTAAAAGCTGCACATTTCCTTTTCCACTTGTTGCCTCAGAAATCATATGAAAGCGATCAACATGATCGCCAATATCTAATGTAAAGACCGCTTCACCAACAGCAAGACGACGCTTTTTCTCTTCTAACACAAAACGAGAAATCTGCGGCCAATTTTCAAAATGACTATGTATATCATTCGTATGATAAAGATGAATTGTTACTTCTTGCAGAGAAAAAACCTCCTCTCAATTCCATACTTCTTGTTTACGCTATATATAAGCTTGAATCCTGTAAATACTTTTCGTCTTTTCTTGCTATTTTACATTGTACTCTCATTGAGGGGAAAAGCAAAAGATTCTCCTTAAAAATTTTCTGAAAAAACATTGCATTTTTAATACAAAATATATATATTGTATATAAAGTATATATACAATATAAAGACTAAGAGGGATTTGCATGCAAATAATTATTTCAAACAGTTCTAAGGAGCCAATTTACGAACAAATTACCAACCAAATAAAATCACTAATTTTGAGTAGTGATTTAAAAGAGGGATCGCCACTCCCATCAATGCGCCAGCTCGCCAAGGATTTACAAGTCAGTATTATCACAACAAAGCGCGCGTATGAGGAGTTAGAAAAAGCAGGCTTTATTTATTCAATTGTAGGTAGGGGCTCTTTTGTTGCTGAACAAAATTTAGATGTAGTACGTGAGAAAAAATTAAAAGTTATTGAAGAACAGTTATTGTCTGTCATTACTAATAGTAAGGAAATCGGGCTACCCTTAACGGAACTGCGAGAATTATTAACTATTTTATATGAGGAGTAAAATGTATGGAGAATATAGTAGAGCTACACAATGTTAGTAAAACATTTCAAGGTTTTTCGATAGAGCAATTAAATTTACAAATCAAAAAAGGATTTGTAACAGGCTTCATTGGCGCAAATGGTGCAGGTAAATCGACAATCATTAAAATGATGATGAACTTATTAAAGCCAGATACAGGTGAGATTAAAATTTTCGGCTTAGACTACGCATCGCACGAAAAGGAAATTAAAGAGCGCATCGGTTTTGTTTTTGATAGTAACGTATTTTATGAGGGCTTAAATCTAAAGGATATTAAGCGAATGGTCGCACCTGCTTACAAAAACTGGGATGAAATAATATTTAAGCAGTATGTAGAGCAGTTTGAACTGCCGATGAATAAAGCGATTAAAACTTTCTCAAAAGGTATGCAGATGAAGGCTTCATTATCACTTGCGCTATCACATCATGCCGAATTGATTATTATGGATGAGCCAACAGCAGGCTTAGATCCAATATTTAGACGTGAGTTACTCAATTTACTACATGAATTAATGCTTGATGGCAATCGTACAATTTTCTTCTCTACACATATTACGACAGATTTAGATCGCATCGCTGATTTTATTGCCTTTTTAAAGAAGGGAAAATTAATGTTTAATCAGTCGATTCATGAGGTGGAAGAAAACTATGCCTTAGTAAAAGGTCGTACAGATTTATTAGACCGTGATACAGAAAAAGCCTTTATGCATGTTCATCGTGCACCGACTGGCTTTGAGGCATTAACAAATAATGTAGCTGAGGTTGAACAAATTTTTGGTAATGAGGTTATAATTGAGCGCGCCTCATTAGAAGATATTATGTATTACTCGAAAGGAGCGCAATACCATGCTTAATTTAATCAAGCGCGATTTGATTTTACAGAAAAAGCAATTGCTAGTTTATTTGGGCTGTATCGTCTTTTTTATTGTGATGAACATGCACCCTATTTTAATATTTACAATTACAAGTATTTTTATTCCTTTTAATACGCATAGCTATGATGAGAAAACCGAAACAAATATTTTATTAAATTCTTTACCATATACACGTAAGGAAATTATCGCTTCACGTTATATTGGGGCAATTATTTACATGTTGTTGGCGATTGCTGTAACAAGCACAATGCTTATCATCTTCCAAAAGTCATTTACTGTAGAGCACATTGTAATGGGCAATGCATTATTTTTGCTATTTGCATCCATTACATTCCCACTATTTTATCAATTTAAACAAAATCATATGTCTTCCATTGTAATGGTTTCATTTTTAGCTTCAGTTTATCTCGGTCCACCTGCTGTACAATTTCTTGCAACAGAGTTTAATACAGTTACCGATGCTATTTTCAGCTTATCTATACCTACTTTGTATACTGCAGCTACAATTATTATCGTATGTGCTTATATGATTTCATGGGGAGTATCATTAATCATTTATCAACGTAAAGCATTTTAATTCGAAATTTTCCGTATTATAAAACAAAAATTTAACACACTATCCTTGTTAAAGGAGAAAAATCCGGTGAGATTTCATCGGATTTTTCTGTATGCCCGAAAGTAAACAACTGGAAATTAGCTTGTAAGCTTTTTATTAAAATCGTATTCTTTATCGAATTACTGCAATCACTAACTTTTACTGGTATTTTTGATGTGGACGATATTATTCTGAATACTAGCGGCGCATTAATCGGCTACAGCATTTACATCGGCATGAAAAAATTATGGATTCGTTATAAACGTACTAATAAAGCCACCTCATTTTGATGATGAGGTGGCTTTCCATGTGTCGAACATGGTCGAAGAGTCTTTATTCCGTGTCGAATCGCCGATATATTGTAAAAGTCGCTGATAAATGATGCATTTGCGCTGATATATCGGAAAAGGCGCCGATAAAGTGAAACTTTAATCAGTGGGGGTTTTCTTCATCCCCCACTAATTATCAGCCCTAACCAATCGGGCTTTTACGGGCAGTTTATCTCCCACCTAACTTCTTAAGAAAGGCGGAAGCGGCTCGCTCAGAATTGCAGGACGCCCACGCACAGGGCGGAGAGGCGCTTTCTGCCTCATCCGAGGGGGCGAAACGACCGGAGATTCTAGCCGCTAGAGCTGGGCAACAAAGAAATGTGGAAGTGGCTCGTCCAGAATGTGAGGGGGATGGATTTTCTGACGTAGAGGTGTTTTTTACCTCGCAGGAAGAAGCGAAGCCACCGAACATTCTAGCCACTGGAACTGGACAATGCTTTCGCCGAATTTTGAGGGGGAGTATTACTGCCCACAAATAGCGGGATAAATTTCTGGCCATGAAAAAGCGCCCTGTAAACAGGGCGCTTCGGACATATACTAGGCTTTAATTAATGACTAGTATTAGCAGTTGGATATAATGTTGTTCCTCCAATTGAAACTTTAATTTCATTTGTTAATGGAACAGTTTGTTCATTAATAATTGTTCTCCACCATTCCCATGCAAGACCTGTACATTCTTTTGCTAGAACTTTTACATTTTTTGCATTCGGTGGTAGTGGGATTACTGTATTGAAATGAGCAGTTCTGTCTCTGCCGTTTCCTTCCCAAGTTTTATGGGATAGTACTTCTTTACCATTTTCATCATACGAGAATTCATCCCAAGATACATCAAATTGAGCAACATATGCACCAGTATGATCAAGCGTCACTTTCGCACTAGAATATTCTGTAGTTGTAGTCTCAATATAATCTGTATTGTTATGAACAGCAGCAGTTGAATTATCTTTTAAGAAAGAGCTAGTATATGAAATTGGGTATGCTGGATTTTTAGGACTTAATTCTGCATTATCTTTAATTACATTTCGGATTTCATTGAAATCTTTTGTAACAACCTTGTTATGCTCTTTTGCATCTCCGCCTAATACTACAGCAGTAAAGGTACTGTCTTCAAAAATATCTTTGTACTGTCCACTCGCTTCAACGCCTTGACCCTTGATTAAGGCTTTAAAAGCAGCTTGTACATCTTTGCTCTTAGATGATGTTTCTAATTTCACATAAACTGTTCTACCATAAGCTACATTTGACACCATAACAGGCGGAGCCGTATTACTTACCCCTTTACGATTTAACTCGTCAAACGTAACACTATTATCAAAAAGGTCTGATGGATTGTTTGGTAGTTCTGCACTTACGGTATAAAAGATTTGCTTATATGCCGCAACCATCACTTTTTTCTCTCCATCTGCAATCGCTTTAAAGTCAATATTCAGTGAATTGTCAAGATGTTTAGCATTAACATTAAGAGCACTTGCTATTTGAGATTTACTATACACCATAGATTCTGTATACTGCATTCTTGCAGGTAACGTATGTGTTTTTGAATACTTTTCATTCCAAGTAGATACTAACTCATCTACTGCTCCAGACACATTACCATATGTTGGATTTTGGACAGTTACTGTATTTTCTTTTTTCATACCAGGTAAGTCTATACTAATATTCAAAGGTTTTCTCTTAGCCACTAATAAATCAGGTTGATTATCTGCAAAAGCTTTATTTGCAAGTTGTACTGCCCCTGGATAAGTACGATTAGCCACAGAATCAATAATTGAAATATCCACTGGTGAAGTTGTAAGTGATTTACGCTCACGTTCAACCACTACAAATTTACCATTTGAATTTTTACCCTCTTTCGGAACAAAACTCTCTACTTTATCACCATTTACTGCTAAAACCTCTTGATTATTATACTTTAGATTTCCTATACCAGTATCAATGTCCATAGCTTTTTTTGCCTGATCAGCTGAATTACTTTTAGGTGTTTCAGCGAAGGAAATAGAGGAATAATTAAAAGTGCATAAGCCAATTGATAAACATGCTAGTAATTTGATTCCTTTAACGTTTTTTGTAATTTTCAAAAAACTCAACTCCTTTTTTAGAATAGGTTTGTTACATCAGCTCGATTACTTGTTTATGTTTCAGCGAAGGAAATAAACGAATAATTAATCGTACATAAACTAACTAATAAACATACTAGAAATTTTATTCCTTCAACACGGTTGAGAGCTTTCAAAATACTCACCTCCTTTTCAAAAAAATTATATCATATAATTCTAAATTTTTTATATTGATAAAATTTTTTTACTTACTCAAACTAGATAGTTGCAGATTTTCACATGTCCAACATCGTCGCAAGGCCTTTATCACGCTATTCGTGGGCAATAAAAGCTGGAGAAAAGCAGGGAAGAAAACTGCCCGTAAAAGCCCGATTGAGCGGGCTTTCCATCAGTGAAAAGAACATCCCTGATGGAAGTTTCACTTTATATCGTGTCGAAGCGCCGTTATTTCAAAAATAACACCGATATACCGGGAGAAACAATTGATATATTTGCATCCAATTAAAAAAGCGCCCTGTAAACAGGGCGCTTTTACTTTTCTTTTATTATCCAGTTCCAGCGGCTAGAATACTCGGTGGCTTCGCTCACATTCTGAACGAGCCGCCTCCATTTTTAATACTGTCCAGCTTCGCCTTCTATTTAACCGATAGAACCTTCCATCTCAAATTTGATTAGGCGGTTCATTTCTACTGCGTATTCCATTGGAAGTTCGCGAGTGAACGGCTCGATGAAGCCCATTACGATCATTTCTGTTGCTTCTTGTTCAGAAATACCGCGGCTCATTAAGTAGAATAATTGTTCTTCTGATACTTTTGATACTTTCGCTTCGTGCTCAAGTGAAACATGATCGTTTTTGATCTCGTTGTAAGGAATTGTATCAGATGTAGATTGGTTATCCATGATTAATGTGTCACACTCGATGTTAGAGCGAGAGTTTGTCGCTTTTGGTCCGAAGTGTACGATACCACGGTATGTTACTTTACCACCATGTTTTGCAATCGATTTGGAAACGATTGTTGAAGATGTATTTGGTGCTAAGTGAATCATTTTCGCACCAGCATCTTGGTGTTGGCCTTTACCAGCAATTGCGATTGATAATGTTAAACCGCGTGCGCCTTCGCCTTTTAAGATAACAGCTGGGTATTTCATCGTTAATTTTGATCCGATGTTACCGTCAATCCATTCCATCGTTGCATTTGCTTCACAAACTGCACGTTTTGTAACTAGGTTGTATACGTTGTTTGCCCAGTTTTGGATTGTTGTATAACGGCAATATGCATCTTTCTTAATGATGATTTCTACTACCGCACTGTGAAGTGAGTTTGTTGTGTAAACAGGTGCTGTACAACCTTCTACGTAGTGTACATGTGCGCCTTCGTCTACGATAATAAGCGTACGTTCAAATTGTCCCATATTTTCAGAGTTAATACGGAAATACGCTTGAAGTGGTGTATCAACTTTCACACCTTTTGGAACGTAGATGAATGATCCACCAGACCAAACTGCAGAATTTAATGCAGAGAATTTGTTATCTGTTGGCGGAATTACTTTTCCGAAATGCTCACGGAAAATATCTTCATTCTCTTTTAATGCGCTATCTGTATCTTTAAATACGATTCCTAGTGCTTCTAGGTCTTCTTTCATGTTGTGGTATACAACTTCAGATTCATACTGTGCAGATACACCCGCTAAATATTTTTGTTCTGCTTCTGGAATACCTAATTTATCAAATGTTGCTTTAATTTCATCAGGTACTTCATCCCAAGACTTCTCAGATTTCTCAGATGGTTTTACGTAGTACGTAATTTCATCAAAGTTTAAATCATTTAAGTCTCCGCCCCATTGTGGCATTGGCATTTCATAGAAGTGATTCAGGGATTTTAAACGGAAGTCTAACATCCACTGTGGTTCTTCTTTCATACGTGAAATCTCTTCTACGATTTCTTTTGTTAAACCGCGCTCAGCACGGAAAATTGAAACGTCCTTATCTTTGAAACCATATTTATAATCGCCGATATCTGGCAGCTGTTTCGCCATGTTCGTATGTCCCTCCTTGGATAACCTCGTTTTTAGGAAGCGATCTGCATTACTTCTCTTCGTTCAAGCCTTTTTCTAACGCTTTCCAAGCTAATGTTGCACACTTAATACGCGCTGGAAATTTACATACACCTTGTAATGCTTCAATATCTCCTAAATCAATGCTGTCATCATACTCTTTTCCTAGCATCATATCAGAGAAAATTTTCGAAAGCTGAAGTGCTTCTTCAATTTTCTTTCCTTTTACTGCTTGCGTCATCATGGAAGCGGAAGACATAGAGATAGAACAGCCCTCTCCTTCAAACTTCGCTTCTTGAACAATCCCGTCTTCTACTTTCATCGTAAGTTGAATGCGGTCGCCGCAAGTTGGATTGTTCAAATTCACCGTAACACTATCTTCTAACACGCCATGGTTACGTGGATTTTTGTAATGATCCATAATAACTTGACGATATAACGTATCTAAATTATTAAATGACATTTGTGAAATACTCCTTTGTTTTCATCAGCGCTTCGACAAATGTATCAATTTCTTCTTTTGTGTTATATAAATAGAAGCTCGCACGTGCTGTAGAAGAAGCTTTTAGCCACTTCATTAACGGCTGTGCACAGTGATGCCCTGCACGAACCGCAATCCCTTCTACATCTAATACTGTTGCCACATCGTGCGGATGTACTTCATTAATATTAAATGTAATAAGACCTGCACGTTTTTTCGGACCATAAATTGTAACACCGTCTACTTCTGATAGTCTTTCTAAAGCATACTGCGCTAATTCATGCTCATGCTTTTCAATATTGTCAAGACCGATTTCTTCTAGGAAATCAATCGCAGCTCCAAGTCCGATTGCATTCGCAATAATTGGTGTACCTGCTTCAAATTTCCACGGAAGCTCTTTCCACGTAGATTCTTGTAAATCTACAAAATCGATCATTTCACCGCCAAATTCAATTGGCTCCATATTGTTAAGCAATTCCTTCTTACCATATAATACGCCGATACCTGTAGGTCCGCACATTTTATGAGCGGATAAAGTGTAAAAATCACAGTTTAAATCTTGTACATCCACTTTCATATGCGGCGTACTTTGTGCACCATCAACGACCATAATTGCGCCGTTTTGATGTGCGATTTCTGCAATTTCTTTTACAGGGTTAATCGTTCCAAGTACGTTTGATACGTACATAATAGAAACGATTTTCGTATTTGGCGTAATCGTTTGACGAACATCCTCTAATGAGATTGTTCCGTCTGCTTGAAGCGGAAGATATTTTAGCGTTGCGCCTGTTTTCTTAGCAACTTGTTGCCAAGGAATGATATTACTATGGTGCTCCATGTAAGAGATAACAATTTCATCGCCTTCTTTTACATGTTCCATACCATAACTTGCCGCAATTGTATTTAACGCCGTTGTTGTACCGCGCGTAAAAATAATTTCTTCCATAGATTTTGCATTAATAAACTTACGAACTTTCTCACGTGCGCCTTCATACGCATCGGTTGCTTTCGTACCGAGCGTATGAACACCGCGATGCACATTTGAATTGTACTCTTTATAGTAATGTTCTAACGTTTCAATGACTTGAATCGGTTTTTGAGAAGTTGCCGCACTATCGAAATAAACAAGTTGTTTGCCGTTCACCTTTTGATCAAGAATTGGAAACTGTTTGCGTATTTCATGAATATCCATTAGCGAACTTTCCTTTCGATTACCTCAACAAGCTGTGCTTTTACTCCTTCGATCGGAAGCTCATTTACTACAGGTGCTAAGAATCCATGGATGACTAAACGTTCTGCTTCTTTCTTCGGAATACCACGGCTCATTAAGTAGTATAGTTGTGTAGGATCTACGCGTCCTACGGAAGCTGCGTGACCTGCCATTACATCGTCTTCATCAATTAAAAGAATTGGGTTTGCATCGCCGCGTGCTTTTTCATTTAACATAAGAACGCGAGAAGATTGTTGTGCATTTGATTTAGATGCACCATGCTCAATTTTACCAATTCCGTTAAAGATAGATGTTGCGCTATCTTTTTGTACACCGTGTTTTAAGATGAAACCTTCAGAGTGTTTACCGAAGTGAACAACTTTTGTTGTAAAGTTTTGTGTTTGATTGCCACGGCCGATTGTTACTGTTTTTGTATCAGCAAATGAACCATCGCCCATTAAGTTCGTTACGTTCTCAGAAATTGTATTTCCATCGTTCATAAGACCTAATGCCCACTCAAGACGTCCGTCTCGTCCAACTACGCCACGGCGGTTTACGTAAGATGTTACGTCTTTTGCTAATAAATCAACCGCACCAAATTTCACTTGTGCACCTTGTTCTACAATTACTTCTGCCACGATATTTGCAATACCTGTAACAGTTTCATTTGCCACGTAGTTTTCTACATATGTTGCAGAACTGTTTGCATCTGCAACGAATAGTACGTGGTTATACACATTTGCTTCTTCGCCGTCCACTAAGAATACAGATTGAATCGGTGTTTCAAGAACAACGTTTTTCGGAACGTATACGAACGCACCACCGTTGATTAGTGCAGCATGAAGTGCTGTTAAACGATGCTCGTCAACTTTCACGCCGTCCTTCATTACATATTTTTGCACTAGCTCAGCATGCTCAGTTGCAGCTGTTACGATATCTGTAAAAATAACGCCTTTTGTTTTTGCTTCTTCTGATAAAGAAACGAATGCAGTTGTACCGCTGCGCTGTACAAGTACGTTATTATTTTCATCGATTAAATTTCTCACTGATTCTGGAAGTTCTTCTAAAGAACGTACAGGCTCTTGTTTTGCAGTTTTACCTTTGCCGATAAAATCCCATTTATCAATTTTCGTTTTATCTGGTGTTGGCATTGGAAGTTCAGTTGCCTTTGCAAGAGCTTGTAAGCGGAACTCAGTCAACCAAGCAGCTTCATTCGCTTCACTTGCAAATTGACGGATAGAATCTTGATCGAAAGGTAATGTACCAATTGTCATGTTTATGCTCCTCTCTTACGCTTCTTGCTCTTCTGTTTCGTCTTCAATACCTAGTTCTTTTTTAATCCAGTCGTAACCTTCAGCCTCTAAACGTTGTGCAAGCTCAGGACCGCCAGATTTCACAACACGACCATTCATCATAACGTGTACATGATCTGGAGTGATGTAATTTAATAAACGTTGGTAGTGCGTGATCATTAAGCAACCAAAATCTTCGCCGCGCATTTCGTTAATACCTTTAGATACAACTTTTAATGCATCGATATCAAGACCAGAGTCAATTTCGTCTAAGATTGCGATTTTTGGCTGAATCATCATTAATTGAAGAATTTCGTTACGTTTTTTCTCACCGCCAGAGAAACCTTCATTTAAATAACGTTGTGCCATTGATGGATCCATTTCTAGGAATTCCATGTTTTTATCTAATGTACGAATAAATTTCATAAGAGAAATTTCATCGCCTTCTTCGCGGCGCGCATTAATTGCAGAACGTAAGAAGTCAGCATTTGTTACTCCGCTAATTTCACTCGGATATTGCATTGCTAAGAATAGACCAGCTTGTGCACGCTCATCTACTTCCATTTCTAATACATCTTCACCATCGATGATGATGCTGCCTTGTGTTACTTCATATTTTGGGTGACCCATGATTGCAGAAGATAAAGTTGATTTACCTGTTCCGTTAGGTCCCATAATTGCATGGATTTCTCCACCTTTTACTTCAAGGTTTACCCCTTTTAAAATCTCTTTTCCATCAATTGATACATGTAAATCTTTAATCGTTAATGTAGAACCAGCCATCTCAATACCTCCAATAATTCTATATATACATTTTAAAAATTCCTAAAACGTTCACATTCTCATTTTATTCTCATTCTAATTTTATATCAAATAAAATGATATCGCAAACGTAGAAAAAATGTAACAATTTTTCTACAAATCCGAACAGGAATTTTCTGCACATTATATTATGATACACCTTTCTTCCTAATTATATAAAGAAAAAAGGGCTAAGAAATTCCAGCCCTTTTTTTCCATTATTCACTTACAGGAAGCACTGCTCCTTTGTATTCTTTCTTAATAAAATCTTGAATTTCTTTTGAATGTAATACTTCTACAAGTGCTTTAATTTCTTTCTTATCTTTATCCCCTTTACGAACAACAACTACGTTTGCATATGGAGAATCCTTACCTTCAATTGCAATTGCATCTTTCTCTGGATTTAATTTCGCATCAATCGCATAGTTTGAGTTAATTAAAACTGCATCGCCTTCTTTATTGCTATACACTTGCGGTAATAAACCAGGCTCAATGTCTGTTTTGAACTTCAAGTGTTTCGGATTTTCCGCAATATCTTTTATAGTCGCTTTAACAGGTTCTACACCGTCTTTAATTTTTAAAATACCCTCTTTTTGTAAAATTGCTAACCCACGTCCATGGTCAGCAACGGAGTTACTCATAATGATTGTTGCTCCATCTGGAAGGTCTTTTAAGCTTTTATACTTTTGAGAATATACACCGATTGGCTCTAAATGAATTTTCCCTGCTACTTCAAAATCATATTTTTTATCTTTCATTTCTTTCTCTAAATACGGAATGTGTTGGAAATAGTTTGCATCAAGATCTTTACTAGCTAACGTTTCGTTTGGTAGTACATAGTCTTGGAATTTTTTAATTTTTAATGTAATACCCTTTTTCTCTAATAGTGGTTTCGCTTTTTCTAAAATAACCGCATGCGGTACGTTAGAAGCACCAACTACAATTGTTTTCTTATCTTTTGCGCCGCTACCACAAGCAGCCAATGCAAATACAAATACAGCAATAAGTGCTGAAAATAATACCTTTTTCATATTCTGACACCCTTTCTTTTTCCCAATATTCTAAATAGTCATTTTATAGAAAGTCTTCGTCTGAGACGAAAACCACCCTTTATCTTTTATCAAGCCGCTTCGTAAAGAAATCACCAAGCACTTGAATAATAAATACGATCACAAGCACAAGAATTGTTGCCATAAGAGTTACATCGCTATTACCCCGCTGGAATCCCTCTAAATAAGCAAGTGTTCCAAGGCCGCCTGCACCAACCACTCCAGCCATCGCCGTATAACCAACAAGTGCAATTGCTGTTACAGTAATACCTGAAACAAGCGCTGGCAAAGATTCTGGTATTAATACTTTTAAAATAATTGTACTCGTCTTTGCTCCCATCGCTTTCGACGCTTCAATGACACCTTTATCAATTTCACGAAGGGCAATTTCAACCATTCTCGCATAAAACGGCGCTGCTCCCACAATTAATGCTGGCAATGCAGCACTTGCTCCGAGAATTGTATTTAGAAGAAACTTCGTAAAGGGAATGAGTAAAATAATTAAAATAATGAACGGGATAGAACGAAAAATATTTACAAACGCGCCAATTACAACATGAACCGGTTTGTTCTCCCATAAATTATCTTTTCCCGTAAGAAACAGTAATAATCCAAGAATAAGCCCCAATACAAGCGTTGCCAGTGTGGCAACTCCCGTCATATATAACGTTTCTCCGGTAGCTTCTAACATTGTATCCCAATCAACATTTTGAAACAGATTATCCATGTGCAATCACCTCCAGCTCGACTTGCTCTTGTTGAATCGTTTCAATTGCTTTTGCAATCACATCTTCGTCGCCATTTAAGTGGACAATTAAGCTGCCATACGCCCCGTTTGTCGTTTGTGCAATATTCCCTTGCAGAATGCTCACTTCCACTCCATCTCGCTTCATTAAATCCTGTAAAACTGGTCTTTCTACTGCTTCACCAATAAATTGCAGTTTCACGACCTTTCCTTCCGGGTACTTCTCTACTAAATGCTCAATTGCTTCATCTGCATCTTCAGAATCTGTTATTTGCTTAACGAAGCGCTTTGTAATGTCTTGCTGCGGATTACGAAATACATCTAATACGCTGCCACTTTCAACAATCTTTCCTTTCTCCATAACAGCAACGCGGTTACAAATTTTTTGAATGACATGCATTTCATGTGTAATGAGTACAATCGTTAACCCAAGGCGCTTATTAATATCGAGAAGCAAATCTAAAATTTGATCTGTCGTTTCTGGGTCTAGTGCTGACGTTGCTTCATCGCATAATAACACTTTCGGATTATTTGCTAATGCTCTCGCAATACCAACGCGCTGCTTTTGTCCACCACTTAGCTGAGATGGATACGCATCGCCTCGTCCTTCCAAACCAACAAGACGAATCAATTCATCTACACGCTGATTTCGTTTCTCTTTTGTCACCCCAGCAATTTCAAGCGGGAAAGCAATATTTTCACGAACAGTTCGTGACCAAAGTAAGTTGAAGTGCTGAAAAATCATCCCAATTTCTTGACGTGCTTCTCGAAGTTCCTTACCTGTAATTGCCGAAATCACCCGCTCTCCAATCGTAATCTTTCCAGACGTTGGTTTCTCCAATTGATTAAACAAGCGTATTAACGAACTCTTTCCGGCACCGCTATATCCGATAACCCCGAAAATCTCGCCTTTTTCTATTTGCAAATTCGCATCATCCACAGCAGTAACATCACCGTGTTTGGAGCGATATATTTTCTTTACATTTTCTAATATGATCATCGATGTCACCCCTTTTTAATTAAAAAGCGTAAGCGGCTCGTTTAGAACAAAAGAGCGTTGGAACTCCTGACGCAGAGGTGCTTTTTGCCTCATAGGAAAGAGTGAAACGACCAATTGTTCTAGCCGCTGAAGCTAGATTATAAAAAGCGCAAGCGGCTCTCCGCTATAGCCATAAAAACGTTTTGTTCTTCAAGCGTCTTCCTGCACTGAAACAACAAAAAAACCTTTCTGCTTTAAAATGAGCAGAAAGGTTTATATACATAAATTACTATTATCCTTTCCTCTCATCTCTCAAAGCATTCGCTTTGCAGGAATTGGCACCATTTCAACATAAGTTGACGGTTGCCGGGTTTCACAGGGCACAGTCCCTCCACCTCTCTTGATAAGAGAAAATCAGATATAAAATTCGTCTGATTTTATCGTTATGAAGTTTTCGTTATTTTATGTTTTGAATTGTATCAACGCGTGAAATAGATGTCAACAGAAATTTTCGCAAAGAATAAACTTTCTGAAACTTAAGCGCCAACTCGTAGCGGTTTACAAATATGAAATACAGATTCTAATAATAACATCGTTCGATATGTCCCTCTATATGTAATTGCATTTCTGCGCAATAGCAACTGCAAACGAACTTGCCCTGTAATCAACAACTGCAGATCTGTTTCTTGAAAACAAACAAGCTCTTCTGTCCCCACCGCACCGTTTATAAGTTCAATTTTCTCTCTTGAAATATTTAATGAATAACACTCATCTTGGAAAGTAAAACAAACAACCCTTTCGAATTGTGGTAATAGTGGTTCTAAGTGACATTGCGTATTGGCATATGTTACAAATGATTGAAGCAGTGAATACAATTTCAACTTCATCACACTCCTCATATCACGTTTTACATATTACCATTCCATTTCTATAACACGCTCTCCTGTATTATTCTCTCGACAAAAGCTGTACGAAAAACGATTTATTTCTTACTATTTCCCAAGAAATATGTCGAGGCGGCAAAATTTTTGCCGCCTATTGTAATTCCATATATAAATATTTCACAGATTGAAATGCGTATATTTTCTTTACAAGTTGGTTCTTCTCAAATATAAGCAAACACGGAACACTTTCAATTTTATACTCCAGCGCAAAATGCGGTACATAATTTACATTCAGCATCCCAATTTCTAAATCAGGCAACGTTGCTTCAACAACCGTTAACATTTTTTTAGCAAGCTGACACGTACCGCACATTAGCGTATATACGTATAACACCGTTTTATCTTGATCTCTAACTGCAACTACTGCTTCATGCCCTGTCCACTCAATCATTGTACCCTTCCTTACCGTAAAAATTCTGTATAGACGTCAATGTCAGCTCCCCATAAAACGTTCGCTAAATGAGATGATGGTGCAGTCGCAACCTCTCGATACGAACGATCAATGTAAATATGTTCAGCACGTGGAAATTCTCGACGAAACTGTTTGCGTAATTTCTCTCCTGCATCATCTGCATCCACAAGAACATACACTTCTTTATCGTACAGCTCGTCAATGAGTTCATCCATTTTCGACAAACCAATTGTACCATTTGTACAAACAATTTCCACCGGTTCTCTAATAATCGCTTCGATCTTTCTCTTATCTGACTTACCTTCAACAATAATTACTTTTTCCACATAGATCACTTGGCATCACCCGATCACCATATACTATGATACAACATCACCTTTAGTATATAGTATATTCGATATTTTAATGTTGTTTCCTGTTTATTTTTGTGAAGAAAAGCGGAAGCGGCTTGGTCAGAATCAGAGGAATCTTTTCCTAGAAAGAAGCAAGGAAGACAGTTTCTTATACAACTAAAAAGGACAGCTCATAGCTGTCCTTTCCAAATTAGTCTTGATTAATCATTTCTTCGTATTGCTCTGCAGTTAATAAGTTATCTACTTGACCTGCATCTTCAAGTTCAACTTTAATCATCCATGCACCTTCATATGGAGATTCGTTAACAAGCTCTGGCTTGTCATTTAACTCTTCGTTTACTGCTACAACTTTACCTGCTACAGGCGCGTATAATTCAGAAACTGTTTTAACAGATTCAACGCTTCCGAATGGCTCGTCAGCTGCAATTGTTGCACCAACTTCAGGAAGTTCCACGAATACAATATCTCCTAATTCGTGTTGTGCGAAATCTGTAATACCAATAATAACTTGGTTGCCTTCAACTTGTACCCATTCGTGCTCCTCAGAGTAACGTAATTGTTTTGGAATGCTCATGTCTGTACCTCCAATGAATGTATTAATTATGTAAAAGCACCTTATTGGTACTTTTTCCACACGCTTTCAAATTGCTCTTCATTAAAGCCAACCGTTACATCATTACCGCCTGTTACAATTGGTCGTTTGATCAACATGCCATCAGAAGCGAGCATGTCTAACATTTCCTCTTCACTTGCATCTTTTAGCTTGTCCTTTAACCCAAGCTCACGGTAACGCATCCCACTTGTGTTAAAGAATTTTTTTAATGGTAATTCACTATGTTCATATATACTACGAAGTTCTTCCTTAGAAGGTGGATTTTCGACAATATGAACCATTTCATATACTACATCATTTGCGTCTAACCATTTTTTTGCCTTTTGACATGTTCCACATTTTGGATATGAATAAAATGTTACTGACATACATTCACCTACTTTTCACTACTCTTATCATATAAAAAATATCTTTTTATTTCAAACTTTAACTTATTTCGCTAAAAATTTATTTTTTCCTGCAAAATCTTTGCTTTTTCGTACATTATTAAAGCATTTTACTAATCGTAAAATAATTAACTTATTATAACACCCACAAAAACAATTCTTAATTTTCAGTCTTATTTTTAAATATTAGTTAAACCTTTATATTAAAATACTAAAATTATGATTATCTTAAATACAATATATTTAGACTTATCACAACAATTCATTTTTTAAAAAGGGTGTTGCTAGTTTTCAAATGAGAGGAATGGACCATTCCTCTCATTTTTAATATGCAATATTGCATATTAAAAGGAATTGCTAATTTCATTATTTTAAAATACAATAAAAGTGTAATAACAAAATTTTCTGAAAAGGGAGGAATTGGATATGTCAATCGCAATGGCAATCTTATCATTCTTAGGTGGAATCATTCCATTTATACAACAGTTATTAAAAGCATTTATGTAAACATATTTTGCACTTATTTTTAATAGTCATCACACAAATGGTCTGTATATCAAACGAACACGCTTCTGATATACAGATCATTTGTGTGTTTAAGTAATTAAGAAAAAGACGCTAAGATTTTTTGAAATGAGAGACGACTTTATATTAATTAGTCGTCTCTTTTTTTATTTGCATGGTTGATTTAATATTTCTGTACTTGATGATGCTTGCATTTGAACTGTTTGTACACTTTGATTCGTACTATGAAGTCGAACATATGCCTTAAACAAACGTTTGATTAAGACCACAAATTCGAACATACGTCTTAAACAAACGTTTGATTAATTGTATCTTCCCCTACATGCAACCATATCAGTAACTTACAATACAATATATATAAGTCGCTGCTACGCAGAACAAACATGACCTGCTCTCGCCCACCTAAAAAGAAAAGGTTTTTATATCGTTTTTTCAAGTTGTATTCATATAATGACAAAACTGTAAGGTTATTCGTAAAAAATGTAAGAAAAATCAATAGCTCATTTACACTTTTTTTATTATAATTTTTCAAGTTATTATATTACAAATAGGAGAACTACTATGAAAAATAATAAGTTTTCAGCCTTAATTCCATTATCTTATATACTCCTACTCGTACTTGTAAGCCCTCTTTATGACGTACTAAATCACTTAACAGTAGGTGCTGTAAATGTAACAACAAGAGCAGACGAATGGATTCCATTTACTAAAGAATTTATCGTTCCATATTTACTTTGGTTTCCTTATTTATACGGCGCTCTTATTTATTACTTCTTTGCTGATCGAAAGCTCTATTACGTTACATTAAGTAGTGTACTATTAGGTAAACTCACTTCTTTTAGCATCTATTATATGTGGCAAACAACAGTAATACGCCCTGAAGTGATCGGCAATGATATATTTGCTAATTTAGTGCGCTACATTTATAGTATCGATCAACCTGTGAATTGTTTTCCTAGTATTCACGTACTCACAACATTTGTCATTATGATTACAGCCTATAAGCGAAAGGAACAAAACAAATGGGTATATAACCTGCTAACATTTGTTGGCGTACTCATTATTTTATCTACTTTATTTACAAAACAGCACGCCTTCGTAGATGCGGTAGCAGGCGTCGTACTAGGAAGCTTCCTTTATGCAGCCATGCACTATGTATTTGAATCACGTGAGCAAAAGGTTACTGTGCAAGCTGGAGTATAACCTATAACAACAAAAGCAGACTGTGGCTTCTTCAGTCTGCTTTTCTCTATGTAAGAGGAGATTTTCAAATTGGCATATTTTTAAACACTCTTACTAGTCTTTAAGATTGTGGTACAGTCATGTCGCCAGGTTTAATGCGACCTGCTTTTTTCAAAATCATATACATTATATAAGAAACAGCTACTGGAATTACGATATAAGTAATCACCATCGCTGGAACAACGCTCAATCCTTTGCTTGAAATCAAATTAATTGGTGCGATTAAAGAACTAAGTCCAAGACCTGCAATCTCTTTCCCTGCTGTTATTTGGAATACAAGTGCTGATACAGGGCCTACAATCGCACTCGCAACAACAGTTGGCACAAGGATCATTGGGTTTTTCGTAATGTTCGGAAGTTGTATTTTCGGTGTACAAAGAGCTTGTGCTAAAATACCGCCTAAATTATTTTCTTTCGCAGAAATAACAGCGAATCCGATAAATTGAGCGACACATCCTGCAAGTGCAGCACCACCCGCCACACCATCTAGGCTAAGTGCAATTGCTAGAGCTGCCGATGACGCTGGAGACATTAATAACAATCCCCAAACAACTGCAAGTACAACAGATGCGATAAATGGGTTACCAGCTGAGCTATCTTTAATAAATGCACCAACTGCATGTAAGACCGGGCTAATATTATGAGATAGCCAAATACCGACTAAACCTGAACCTAATATTGCCGCAAACGGAACGAGCATCATATCTAAAGCTGTTTTTCCGCTTAACCGTTTACCGATATAAACTGCTAACGTCGCTGTTAATAACGCGCCGATTGGTTCACCAGTTTTAATCATCAAACCGGCTGCAGTAATCGAAATCGATCCTGCTCCAATCGATCCTGCAACCATCGCTGAGAAAATGACAAGTCCATTTGCTCCGAGCATAAAAGCAATCCCTGCTCCAATTGCCGGCGCCATAAGTGATTTCGCAACAATTCCGATTGTAATTAACATTGGAATATCGACAATTCTTCCGATATTCTCAATCAGTAGACCAATTCCAAGAGATACGAAAATACCTTGTGCAATTCCTGCAGACCCTTTAAATATACGAGGCATGATATATTCCTTCATCTGTTTACCTTCTTCTAATCTAGCAACCAATTATTTTCATATAGTCCCGTAAAATGTCATTTGATTGTGCAAATTGGCTTTCTTCAGCTTCTGTTAAGTTCAGCTCAACAATCTCTTTTACACCATCTCTTGTTATGATAGCTGGGACACCTGTACAAATTTCATATTCACCATATTCACCATCTAGAATTGTTGCTACAGCCATAACACGATAATCATCATTAAAAATAGAACGTGCAATATAAGCTAAGGAGTTCCCGGTGCCGTAATAAGTTGTTCCTTTTCGTTTAGAAATTTCTAAACCCGCTTTTGCAGTTTGTTCAACAATCAAATCTAAATCAATATCTGCAAATCGTTCTTTTTGCTCTTCTAAAATTTGGAGAATTGGTTTTCCGCCAACTGTTACATGAGACCAAGCAACCATTTGTGAATCGCCATGTTGTCCTAATGAGTAACCCTGAATGCTACGCGGATCTACCTCAAATATTTCAGACAAAATTGTTCTTAAGCGAGAAGAATCTAAAGATGTTCCAGTACCAATCACGCGGTTTCTCGGAAAACCGGATAACTTCCAAACTTGATAAGTCATAACATCAACTGGATTAGAGGCAATTAAGAAAATACCTTGAAATCCGCTTTCCATAACTCCTGATACGACACTTTCCATAATTTTTGCACCTGCTCTTAAAACATCAAGACGACTTTGTCCTGGTTTTGGAGTAGGTCCTGCTGTAATAATAACAATATCCATATCCTTACAGTCTTCATAAGTTCCTGCATATACTTTTGTTCTTGTATTTGTAAAATTCATGCAGTGTGACAAATCCATCGCTTCGCCAACTGCTCGTTCATGATTAATATCAATTAACACTAACTCTTCACAGATTCCTTGATTCACAATAGAATACGCACAGCTAGATCCAACTAACCCAGTACCTATAATTGCAACTTTTCTAGTACTTCTATTCATGATGATCTCCCCTGCTTCTTAATGTAGTCTTCTTTGTTTTATATACCTCACACGTTTTATTATAGAAGCTTTCACTATAGAAACCATGTACAACTTGTGAAAAGTATCACAAATAATATAGACATTTTATGTCCCTTTGCACATAATTTCGACAAAGTTCCGAATGTTTTACTTTCAAAAAAACGAGTAACGTCTCAATCACGTCACCCGTTTCTAACTCTGTTCTTATCCCGCTATTCGCGGGCAGTAAGACCCCCACCTCAAGCTTGAGAGAGAGTATTGTCCAGTTCCAGTGGCTAGAATGTTCGGCGGCTTCGCTTCTTCCTACGAGGTAAAAAACACCTCTACGTCAGAAGCTCCATCCCCCTCACATTCTGGACGAGCCACTTCCACTTTTCTTCGTTGTCCAGCTCTAGCGGCTAGAATCTCTGGTCGTTTCGCCCCCTCGGACGAGGCAAAAAGCGCCTCTTTGTCAGGGGCGTGGGCGTCCTGCGATTCTGAGCAAGCCGCTTCCGCTTTTCTAAAGAAGATAGGTGGGGGATAACTGCCCAATTGGGCGGGCTTTCCATCAGTGAGAAAAGCGCCACTGATGGAAGTTTCACTTTATTGCATACTTAATTGACTCTTCAATTGCTGAACAATCGTTGGATTTGCTGGAGCTGCTGGTTGGTAATAATTCTTTTGCTTCGCGTATTCATACAGATTACGTTGACGTGCTTCGTCTTGATTACGAATTTGAATTAACGTTTGATATAATTGCTCGTTATTCGTTTGAGCAATATAATTCGCATAGCCTGTTAAACTTGCATTTAATTCAGCTAAATAATCATTCACCATATCTTTTTCATTCATGTTCTTTACACCCCTATCCTAGAAAAGACATTAATTGTTGCTTCGTATTTTGTGCATCTTGCACATCTTTTTGTAGCATCTGCTTCAGCTGCGGATCCGTACATGCCTGTGCATAATCTTGTAATTTGTTAATAACTGTTGCATGCCCGCCAATAAGATGACGTAAATTTTCCACTTCAAGCTCATTTAAATTTTGCATCGTAACAGCCTTCCTTTCTTTGTTCATTCAACATTTAGTATTTATTTATTTTTGGATTGTATGCACGAAAAAACCTTAGAATCGCTTCTAAGGTTTACTCTTATTTATACTCAAGCCGCAAAGCCAAATACATCTGTAATTAACGAAAGAATTAATAACACAACTACTACACCGCCGGCTACTCTTGCTATAAATTTCTTTTGTTGCTCTACACTCGAAACAACAAATCGGAAATATAATATACCACCTAACGCAATAAGAATACATTCCAACACAATACCAATATACGGAAATCTCCATAACTCAAAACCCAGCAAAGGAAAGTCTCCAAAATTGCTTGGAAGTAACGGCAAATCAGCGCGATGCACAAGTAGATCAAGAATCCAATGACTAAAAACTATCGCTCCAATAACAAAGTCACTTCTTTTTCCCAAAAACTTCCTACCCACTATTCCTGCAAAAAAGGCAATACACAGTGCTCCTATTAAAGAGTGTGAATAATCCGCATGAATCACCGCTTCACCATAGCCATTACCACCAATAGGCTCTATTGTTTCTACTCCTAAAACATAAAGCGGCACAAAGATGACGTCCAATAGTTGTGTGCTTAACATGAGAGCCCAAAGCGGTATTTTCGGTGCCTTCGCTTTCACTGCTGCAGCTAAGCCAAAATGTCCTGCAAACATTTCACTTCACATCCTTTAGCACTTTCGCCTCTAACAAACCGCAACCTACTGTAAAAAGAAGCATAAACAGCAAAAAATTCATGGTTTCTCTCTCCTAATTCACTCTTTTATAACATGCAGCCCTTTAATAAACGTTTCTAGTAATAAATGTAAACTTGTATCTAAATTCAGCGGCAACCCAAATCCACCTTGCTGTTCAATCGATGCAAATCCGTGACAAATACTTCTTAGTCCGCGTGTAGCATGAAGCGCCCGCTCACCTTCTAAACCGTATTGTTGTAAAACACGAAGACAAAGCTCTACAATTCCATCACCTGCTTGTTGCACTTCTTCATCTCGTAAAAAAGTTGCTTCATACAATCCAGGATGCTTTCGGACAAACGACACGTACGCTCCTCCTAATGCATGAATTGCTTCATCCATACATTTATCCTCTACCGCCTCTTTCAGCGCCCCATGCAACTGTTCTATTCCGTAAATACCAAGATTTTTCCGTACATCTTGTAACCCTTTCACATGATTATATAGAGAGGGAGAACGTATTCCCAGCCTTTGCGATAATGACGCTAATGTTACTTCTTGTATCCCATTTGCATCTGCAATTTCTGCCGCTGTATCTACAATTTTCTGTAATGTAAGTCCGATTCTCGGTGACATAAATTAACCCTCTTTCATACTTTCTACATTTCGCTTTGCTTCCTCAATGGCACGGTCTATTGCAGCGCCTGGATCCTTTATCATTTTCCCATGCCCTGCCGCAAGTAAGGAAGGCTCATATTCTCTTAGCCTTTCTGCACTCTGTAATGCTATTTCTTTACTCCACGTTGCCATTGCAGGAAACGGAAACCAAAATTTCATTTGTCCCGAAACAGCCATGCCCCCTCTAGTTTGAAATGCATCCCCGGCAATAAGAGCGTTATTTCGCGTATCAAGAAACGACATGGAGCCTGGTGTATGCCCCGGCGCCGCTATCGCAAGCAGTGATCCGATTCGATCTCCATCCTCTAATAAAACATCTGGTCTCGTCTTCACTTTTTTAGGTACACCGCCTTTTATTGGCGTATTTGGTTCATCTCTTTGTAATGTCGTATCTCCTTCTAACAACCGTGCATCCCGCTTAGAAATATAAACAGGAACATCAGGAAGTACTTCCTTTAATGCGTCTAGCGCACCGATGTGATCATCATGTGCATGTGTTAATACAATATTAGTAATCGGTTTTCCTATTTTCTGAGCCGCTTGTAAGATACCTTTTGCGCTATATGGCAGTGCCGCATCAATTAAAGTTAAACCATCTTCTTCCTCCACAAAGTAACAATTCACAGGAAACACTCTTGGTAAAAATGACAATTGATATACTGTTTTTTCGTGCATCATTCTCATATTTCCAGCTCCCCTTCTTAAAAACTAATGTCGTTAGTTTTATTATACTAATGGCATTAGTTTTTGTCACTGAAAATTCCATTTTTGTGCAAAAAAAGAAAGCAGAGTCGCTTTATATCAACAACTCGACGATCTCCCATGTCGAACATTATCGAAGAGTCGATATACTGTGTCGAAACGTCGATAAATGGTAAATTTGCGTCGATATATCACAAATAACGCCGATAAATCCGCTATTTGCGCCGATATATTGTCAAACGCGAAAAAAGGAGCTGCCCTCCAAGGCAGCTCCTTTTTTTCCATCAGTGAAAAAGCGTCACTGATGGAAGTTTTACTTTATTAAACTGTATAACGCTCATCCTCTAACACTTTCGCTGCAATTTCACGTTTCTTTGGAATGACGTTAATTGGTGTGTGACGTGTTAGTTTACGAAGTGCAGATATCATCATGCGCAGCATATCGCCATTTTCAACAGCGATAATTGTTTCTTTTGCATCTGCTTCGATTTGGTTGAACGCTTCTTGGCAGAATACTTCTGTGTAAAGAACTTTTTGTTTGTTCTTCTCAAGGCCAGTTACTTTGATTGCTTTTTCTGTACGAAGAACAGCTGATTCCATTGCGTATAAGTTATTTACGATATCCGCAATGTTCACAAGAACTTCTTGTTCTTTATCTAAGCCTTTACCGTATTTTTGAGCAGCTAAACCAGCAACCATTAAGCCGATTTTCTTCGCATTTTTCACTAAATGTTTTTGAAGTGCTAATGGCTCATCGCCTACTTCTTCTGGCATCATCATCATTAACTCTTCTTGTAATTTTTGTGCTTGTTGTAAAAGTGGTAATTCACCTTTCATTGCTTTACGTAGGAACGTGCCTGGTACGATCAAGCGGTTAATTTCGTTCGTACCTTCGAAAATACGGTTAATACGAGAGTCGCGGTACATTCTTTCAATCTCGTACTCTGCCATAAACCCGTAACCACCATGGATTTGGACACCTTCATCTACTACGTAGTCTAGCACTTCAGAACCGAATACTTTGTTTAAAGAACACTCAATTGCATATTCAGCAATAGAAGCTGCAACAGCTTTTCCGTCTTTTACTTCTTCTTCGGATAATGTGCTCATACGGCTTTCAAATAAACCAACTGTACGATATACAGAACTTTCCGCTGCATAAATTTTCGCTGCCATATTTGCAAGTTTCTCTTGAATTAATGGGAAGCGAGCAATTGGTTGTTTAAATTGTTGACGTTGATTTGCATATTGCGCTGAAATTTCTAACGCACGTTTTGAAGAACCAACTGTACCAACACCTAATTTATAGCGGCCGATATTTAAAATGTTAAAGGCAATGACATGACCTTTACCAATTTCACCAAGTACATTTTCTTTTGGTACTAATGCATCTTCTAAAATTAATGTACGAGTAGACGAACATTTAATACCCATTTTCTTTTCTTCTGGGCCTGTAGATACGCCTGGGTATTCTCTCTCTACGATGAACGCTGTGAAATGTTCGCCATCTACTTTCGCATATACAACGAATACATCAGCGAAAGCAGAGTTTGTAATCCATTGTTTTTCACCGTTTAATACGTAGTGTGTACCCTCCGCATTTAAGCGAGCCGTTGTTTTTGCACCTAATGCATCAGATCCAGAACCTGGCTCTGTTAATGCGTATGCAGCTAACTTTTCGCCTGTTGCTAGAGCTGGTAAATATTTTTTCTTTTGCTCTTCGTTACCAAATAATACGATTGGTAACGATCCAATCCCAACGTGCGCACCATGCGTAATTGCAAAGCCGCCTGCAAGAGAAAATTTCTCTGAGATTAATGCAGAACTAATTTTATCAAGACCAATACCGCCGTACTCTTCTGGTACATCGGCACCTAATAAGCCAAGCTCGCCAGCTTCTTTTAATAAACGAACAGAGCGATCAAACTCATGTTGTTCTAAATATTCTAGTTCTGGTAATACTTCATTTACGATAAAATCTTCTGTCGTTTTTGCAATTAATTTATGCTCATCGCTATAATCTTCCGGCGTAAACACTTGCTCGATTGTAATATCATCAATTAAAAAGCTACCGCCTTTTACTGCGCTTCCTACTGTTTTTTCCATGAAAAATTCCTCCTTCATATTTTCATAGGCTGCTTCTCTTGTTTTCAGAGAAGCTAGCCCTCCCTTTGTTTTACTTCCACTTTTTATAACAGCTCAAATACTCCAGCAGCACCCATTCCGCCGCCGATGCACATTGTTACAATGCCGAATTGTTGATCGCGGCGTTTCATCTCATGAATAAGAGATAATGTTAATTTTGATCCTGTACAGCCAAGCGGATGTCCAAGGGCAATCGCTCCGCCGTTTACGTTTACTTTTTCTTCATCTAGTCCAAGTTCGCGAATAACTTGGATGGATTGCGATGCAAATGCTTCATTTAGTTCAAATAAGCCGATATCAGATAACTCTAAGCCTGCTAATTTTAATGCTTTCGGAATCGCTGCAATCGGACCAATTCCCATTACTTCTGGCGGTACACCAGCTACTGCGAAGGAGCGGAATTTCGCCAGCGGCTTTAGCCCGTCGCTTACTGCTTTTTCACGATCCATCAGTAATACTGCCGCTGCGCCGTCACTCATTTGTGATGAGTTACCAGCAGTTACAGTGCCGCGCACATTAAATGCTGGGCGCAGTTTCCCAAGTACATCTAACGTTGTATCTGCTCTTACTCCTTCATCTTGTGAGAACACCATTGTCTCTTCTTGCAGCTTGTTATTTGCTCCAACAGTGCGAAGCATTACATCAACAGACACAGTTTCATCTGCAAACTTTCCTTCTGCTAATGCTTTTGCTGCACGCTGATGACTTCTTACCGCAAATGCGTCTTGCTCTTCACGGGAAATGCCATATTTTACAGCGACTTGTTCTGCTGTATGTCCCATGCCCATATAATATTCCGGAGCCGCTTCAACAAGGCGGCTATTCGGACGAACAACATGCCCCATCATTGGCACTAAACTCATTGATTCAGCGCCGCCGGATAGTACAGCCTCTGAATGACCAAGCATAATACGCTCTGCACCGTAAGCGATACTTTGCAGGCCTGAAGAACAGTAACGGTTAATGGTAATAGCCGGAACGTCATAAGAAAGTCCTGCTAGCCCGCCGATATTACGTGCCATATTTAAGCCTTGCTCTGCTTCTGGCATCGCACAGCCAAAAATTAAATCGTCAATTGGACCGTCATAGTTATTTGCGCGTTTTAACGTTTCTTTTACAACTAATGCTCCTAAGTCATCAGGACGCACTGTATTTAATGATCCTCTCTTCGCTTTCCCGACAGGCGTTCTTGCCCCTGCAACAATAACAGCTTCTCTCATGAACAATCTTCCTCCTTAGTTACGTAATGGTTTTCCTTTTACAAGCATGTGCTGCATTCTTGCTTGTGATTTCATTTCGCTCACTAAACTAATAAACGCCTCGCGTTCAACATCTAATAAATATTGCTCATCCACTTCTGTTCCGTATGGGACTTTTCCTCCAGCAATGACATATGCGAGTTTTTTCGCAATGTGCAGATCATACTCGGAAATGTAGCCGGATAAATGCATTGCTTCTACTCCAAGCGCAAGCGTTGCATATCCTGTTTCCCCAACAACTGGAATCTTTTTACGAATCGGTGCTTTATAGCCAGCTTCATATAAAGCAAGTGCTTTTTGTTTTGCATCGTATAGTAAGTGATCACCATTGACGCTAATGCCATCTTTATCGCCTAAGAAGTTATGAGAAACTGCTTCTTGCGCAGATGTGGAAACTTTCGCCATCGCTACTGTTTCAAACACTTTGTTTGCGACTTTTTGCAGATCAAACTCAACACCATTTGCCATTTTGTTCAAATGTTTGATGTATAGCTCTTTATTACCGCCTCCGCCAGGGATTAAACCAACACCAACTTCTACTAATCCCATATACGTTTCACTAGAAGCTTGAATACTAGCTGCCGGTAAGCAAACTTCTGTACCGCCGCCAAGTGTCATACCGTAAGGCGCTGCCACAACTGGTTTTGAGCAGTACTTCATTTTCATCATTGCATCTTGGAAGTTTTTCACAACCCACTCAATTTCAAAGTAGTTGTCATCTTGCGCTTCCATTAAAATCATTGCAAGGTTTGCACCTACGCAGAAGTTTTTCGATTGGTTCCCAATAACAAGTCCTTTATAATTCTTCTCTACTTCATCAACAGCGTAATTAATCATTTGCGTAATATCCATGCCAATTGCGTTGCTCTTAGAATGGAACTCTAAGCAAAGAATGCCATCTCCTAAATCAATTAGGCTCGCACCGCTATTTTTCTTTAATACGCCATTTTTCTCTTTCAATTGTTTTAGAGAAATTGCCTTTTTATTACGAACAATTTGTTTGTATTCACCGTTATCATAGTAATAGCTCTCGCCATTATCATGTTTATAGAACGATGTAACACCTTTCTCAATCATTTCTTTTACCCAATCTGGAACAACTTGACCGTTCTCTTCCATCTTCTGAATGGATTTTTCAACACCAATTGCATCCCAAATTTCAAATGGACCTTGCTCCCAACCGAAGCCCCACTTCATCGCATTATCAATTGCGACAATATCATCAGCAATTTCTTTCGTAAGCTTCGCTGCATATAGAAGAGTTGGTGTCATAATGTTCCATAACAATTCACCAGCACGGTCCTTTGCATATACAAGCGCTTTCAATTTATTCGCTAATCCTTTTTCTTGTTTACTTAGCTCGATAGAAGCTGCTTTTAATTTTTTACGTGCTTCGTATTCCATCGTTTCAGGATTTAACTCTAAAATCTCTTTTCCTTGTTTTAAGAAGAAACCTTGACCTGTTTTACTTCCAAGCCATTTTCTTTCTAACATGTCATGCATGAAAGCTGGTACCTTGAAGACTTCACGCTCTTCTTCTTGTACATTTTCATATACGTTATTTGCAACGTGAACGAATGTATCTAATCCGACAACATCTAATGTGCGGAACGTTGCGCTTTTTGGACGGCCAATTAACGGACCTGTTACAGAATCTACTTCTCCAATGCTATAACCACGTTTTACCATTTCTTGCAGCGTTACAAGCAGTCCATACGTACCGATGCGGTTTCCAATAAAGTTTGGTGTGTCTTTTGCAACAACAACACCTTTGCCAAGTACATCTTCGCCAAATAATTTCATGAAGTCTAACACATGTGGATCTGTATCTTTTGTTGGTATAATCTCAAGAAGTTTTAAATATCGTGGTGGATTAAAAAAGTGCGTTCCTAGGAAATGTTTTTTGAAGTCATCTGAACGCCCTTCGATCATCTTTTCAACGGAAATACCCGATGTATTTGAGCTCACAATAGAACCTGGTTTACGAACAGCTTCTACCTTTTCAAATACTTTCTTTTTAATATCTAAATTTTCAACAACCACTTCAATAATCCAATCAACATCAGCAAGGCGCTCCATATCATCTTCCATATTGCCCGCTTCAATTAACGCTAAGTTTCCTTTTACTGTAAGAGGAGCTGGTTTTTGCTTTAATAATTTTTGCAGCGCTCCGCTACTGAAACGATTTCGTACACTTTTATGTTCTAATGTAAGTCCCTTCGCCTCTTCTTCCTTCGTCAGCGTTGGTGGTACAATATCAAGCAATAATGTCGGTATACCGATGTTAGCTAAATGTGCAGCAATTCCAGAACCCATTACCCCAGAACCAAGAACTGCAGCCTTTTTAATTTGGAACATCCAATTCTCCCCCTTATTCTTGAATGAATGCTCATTCAATTTTTCGACAAGCGTCGCAATCTATGAATGAGCCTCTACTAATAAATATATGATATCATTTAAATTTTCGCAATATATTTAAAAATAAAATTTTCTGAACTTATTTCTTTTTTTATATTTCGGGCATGATATGTAGTGAACTTCCCTTCTTAAAATAATTGGTTAAGCGGAGGCATAACTTATGGCTAAAATTAAGAAAAATCCATCAAAAGCAGGTATTAGTTCGACAAGCGTAACAGGAAGTGCTAGTCCAGTTGACCGCGGCATCGAAAAAGGCCGCCAAGGAAATAATCAACAATATAAAAAACAAAACATGGGTGAAAAATAAGAGTACAAATATAGGCAGCGAACATGGCATAATAAAAAATGGGCTATATCGCTGCCTATTCCATACATAAAAGAGGGTACAGAATGAAACGAACCATTACACTACTTGTTATTACAGCTACATTATTTATTGCAATGATTTTTTCTTTATATGCACATAGGCAAAAAGTTAAGGCTAATCAGCCTGATATATCCGGGAAATATGGCGTGACGATTGATGCAAAAACAGGAGATATTTTATCCGGAAAAAATGAACATGAACGATCCCATCCAGCAAGTGTAGCAAAAATGATGACGGCTCTCCTTTTACTGGAGAACGTAAAAGAAGATGAAGAGATTACCGTGACAGAGCATGCGATAAAAACAGAAAGCCAAAGTAAAAAAATTACACTACATGCTGGAGAAAAGTTAAAGCGTAATGAGGCATTAAAGCTCATGCTTGTCATTAGTGCCGACCCAATTGCCGAATCCATTGCAGAGAATATCGCCGGTTCCAAAGAAAAGTTTGTAAAAATGATGAATGAACGAGCAAAACAACTCGGAGCAAAACATACAACATTTAAAAACGCAAGCGGAGCTGATGCGCTTGGAAATAAAATTTCACCTTATGATTTAGCACTTATTACAAAAGAAGTATTAAAGTTTCCAATAGTCTTACAAGATATGAATACCATTCATACAACATTGAAAACATCCATGCAAACGAAAAAAATCGCAAACTATGGACGTGAAGAATTGTACGCTGATCCATATGCCATTGGAAGTAAGAGCGGCCTTTCTGCGCTAGCAGAATATACAGTCGTCACAATAGATGAAAAAGACGGTAAAAGGGTTATTACAGTTGTCCTTTCTTCTGGCCGAGAAACACTATATCCCGATGCCAAAAAGATGGCAGAATATGCTTTTAAACAATTAAAATAACCAAGGAAGTTTAAACTTCCTTGGTTATTTTTTAACCATTCCTTTTAATACAAATGCTACGTTAGCTGGACGTTCTGCTAAGCGACGCATGAAATAGCCATACCAGTCGTTTCCATATGGTACGTACACGCGCATTTTATATCCTTCTTTCACAAGCTCAAGTTGACGCTCTGTACGAATGCCGTACAACATTTGGAATTCAAACCGATCACGCGAAATGTTGTATTCTTCAGCAAGTTTTTTTGTATATTCAATAATTGCATCATCATGTGAAGCGACTGCTGTATAATTACCATTTAATAAGTGCGTTTTAATAATCTTTTTATAATTTTCGTCTACATCTTTCTTTTCTGGGAATGCAACTTCCTCGGGCTCTTTATACGCCCCTTTTACAAGACGTAAATTTGGTGTATACGCATTTAAATCATCTATATCTTTCTCTGTTCGATATAAATATGCTTGAATTACTGTACCAACATTGTCATATTCTTCTTTTAACTTCTTGAAGATGTCAATTGTTTTTCCGCAACGTGAATAGTCTTCCATATCAATTGTTACAAACACACCGTTTTCTTTCGCTGCATCTAAAATACGGCGCATATTGTTCATAACTAAATTTTCTGAAATGTCTAGACCCATAGAAGTCATTTTTAATGAAAGCTGAGAATCTAGCTTTTCACGACCGATTGCACGAATTGCTTCAATTGATTCATCCGCCATCTCATTTGCCTCTGCTTCGTTATCAACAAATTCCCCCAAATAGTCGATCGTAACGCAAAGGTTTTGTCTGTTTAAATCTTTAATAGCAGCTACCGCTAAGTCAATTGTTTCTCCCGCAACAAAGCGCCCTGCTCCAAAGCGTAAGCCGTACTTTTTCGCCAGTTTTGTTAGCGCTTTATTTTTTGATAAAAACAGGAAAGAATTACGCATTAATTGTTCCATGTCTTTCACCCCTATGACTGTACTTTGTCTGTTTTTTCCCCTCTTCTAAATTATATCATTGTTTGAAATTATTTGATACAAATAATTATTTAGATAATTGACACAATAACACGATAATGTTTGCATATCTGAATTTTAAAAAGAAAAATCACAAAAAAATTTTTCGACATACAGAAATGTTAAGGGATGAATAGCCAGGTACATCTCTCGGCAGCAAATTCGACAAATGTTTTGAGTATCCTATCCTCTCTATAATTTAAAACGCAAGTATCCCTTCGCTTTCATATAAAATTGATATATAGATAAACATTATACAAAAATAATTCATGGGCAATTTCGCTTTCTCTCCCTGCATGTGACAGGAAAAGGCCCTGACCGCTTCTACGCACGGCCAGATGCTCCCGTCCATCTAAAAAGAAAGGTTTTTGGTCGCTGTTTCAACATGTATACATAGTTTTCTTTTTTACTTCTTTTGTCTATGTTCGTCATTCAACCTTTTAATTTCTGTAATTAACTGTATCATCTCTTCTTTCGCATCTGGATACGTTTCATTCCAATGCTTTACAAGAGCTGGCATCGTTTTAGCGATATACGAATATAACGCCCACTTCTCAACCTTTTGCTTATATTCTTCATCGCTCTCTCCTAATAAGAGCTCTGTATACTTCTCTAACAATCCATCAAACTGTTCTTGAAATTTGTCGCTCATTCCTCTCATTCCTCCTTCGTATTTCTATAAAGTTGATAATAAACAAATGTTTTATCATTCGTCAAAAAAGAAGCAGCCTAATTTAGCTGCTTCCCTTGCACTTTATCCCGCTATTCGCGGGCAGTAATCTTCCACCTCAAAACTCTGAGAAAACATTGTCCAGTTCCAGTGGCTAGAATGTTCGGTGGCTTCGCTTCTTCCTGCGAGGTAAAAAACACCTCTACGTCAGAAGCTCCATCCCCCTCACATTCTGGACGAGCCACTTCCACATTTCTTTGTTGTCCAGCTCTAGCGGCTAGAATCTCCGGTCGTTTCGCCCCCTCGGACAAGGCCAAAAGCGCCTCTCCGCCCTGTGCGTGGGCGCCCTGCGATTCTGAGCGAGCCGCTTCCGTTTTTCTTAAGGAGTTAGGTGAGGGCTGATAATCAGTGGGGGGATAAAGCCCCCCACTGATTAAAGTTTCACTTTATAACTTCGATTGTACAGATTGTAACTTTTTCTCCATTGAGCTAACTTTATCACGGCGATCATCAACGCGAATATTTGTTGCTACGCGGCCTGCACCTTTAGAAAACGGAACTTCATGCATTTGCTGAATCACTTCAAATAATACTAGAAGTTCTCCTTCAATAATTGTATTCATTGGTGTTAATTGATACTTCACGCGATCTGCATTTTTCTCAAGTACTTTTTGTATTTCTGCTACATATTCACTTACACTTGTATTACCTGTTCCAACTGGAATAATGGTAACATCAACAATTGCCATGTTTGTTCACCTCTTCGATAGATTCCTTACCATTGTACAAGATTTTTTTCCTCTTTAAAAATATATCAGCGCTTTTTACGATATATCGGCGCTTCGACACAATATAAAGTGAAATTTCCATCAGTGATGCTTTTCTCACTGATGGTTAGTTGAACCAATCGGGCTTTTACGGGCAGTTTTCTTCTACGTGCTTCCCCAGTCTTTACTGCCCGTTAATGCGGGATAAAGATCCTTCGACAAATAACAAAAATGGAGTTGTTTTTTATGGGAAGAATGATAATAATGAAAGAAGCGGCGGAAAACGCAGAGGCAAAAAAGCAAGTAAAGAGATTGAAAATTGATTAACGAAAGGAGAGTACTAGATGAAAACAACACGTTCTTGTAAAATCACAACCATCACAATAGAACAAAGGGAACGCCTTCTTGATTTGATTCGTACATTTGAAAGTGCCAAACGTTATAGTTTTAATCGTTTAACAGAAGGACATCACGATAAAGAATTGATCAAGAAATTACAACACGTGTATTCCTTAAATAAACGTTATTGTGAAGATGCTGTTTTACAAGCACAAACCATCATTTCCTCCCAAAAAGAACTCCTTCCTGTTTATCTAGAAAACAATCAAAAAAAGTTAGAACAAACCCTACAAAAAATAGAGGAATATGAAAGTGGTAGAAAAAGACCAAAAAAAGTACCATTAGACGTTTGTTTAAACGGTTTACGAAAGCGAAAACAAAAAGTAGAACAAAAAATTGCGATGTATGAAACGCATATGGCAAACGGTACATTACCGCCTGTTATTTTCGGTGGTCGAAAAGCCTTTTATGAACGCATGAAACAAAACATTTCCAATCAAGAATGGAAAGATTTACGGACACGGCAATTGTATTCAAGAGGTGATAAAAGTAAAAAAGGAAATTTAAATATGCGGATCACAATTGATGATAACGGCCAAGGGTGGTTAGAAATCGCCAATCCGTTAGGCTTGACTTTAGGAAAAAGAACAAGTCCTCGTATTATAGTCCCGATTACAATTCCGTATCGTTATTACAAGGAAATCACAGATGTTGTCATGGGTACACAAACAGGTGTGAATTCAAAAGGAAAACCAATGATTGACCATCAAACATATAGTGTAGAATTACTTCGTAAAAATGATGAATTCTATGTAAACATTACATTTGAGGAAACGGAAGTAGGTCGTAGGTTAGACTTCAAAGAAATCCCAATATCTGATGTGATTGCAGGGATCGATGTCAATCCTGATCGTATAGCCGTTAGTTTATGCACGAAGCAAGGGAATTTCAAAGAATCAAAAATCTTTTATTTACACAATCTAGATACGTTTTCTACGGATAAACGTGCTACAGTAATCGGGCAAATGACACAACAAATCAAAGATTGGTTATTTTCTCAACATGTTGGCGGCATTGTCCTAGAAGATTTACATTTTCAACAATCTCATGATACAGACACATACAGCAATCGCAAATTTCATCAGTTTACCTACAAGAAGATGGTAAGTAGTTTAATTAGAATGGGGCTTCGCCATGGATTTTCCGTCAAAACGGTGAACCCTGCTTATACAAGCGTGATTGGAAAACTAAAATATAGTAAAAAGTATGGGATTAGCGTTCATGAAACGGCTGCGTTTACGATTGCACGTCGTGGACTCGGACTACAAGAAAAGCTACCAAAAGAAATGATTTCTTTGTTACAAAACCAAATCGCAACGAAACTTCGGATTCTTATTGCTTCATTGGACGAAAGCAATAAGAATACCAAAAAGCTATATAAGAAATGGTTACAAACCATCGCAACATGGAAAGACCATCACAACTGGAAATTATGGAGTATCCTTCATAAAACAGTGTATATGAGTAATCAACAAATTTTATTTCAAATCAAGAAGGGAGGGAACCTGGTTTAAAACTTATATCGCTTTGCGTATAGTTGACTCGGATGAATGATTATGCGCAAAACAAGACCGTTCCTAACAGGAACCTGCCGTTATTCTTTCACAGTAGGTGAATGAGAAGGTGATAGCCTTGCGGACAGGAAAAAGGTGAGATTCCTTTTCGGTAGTTGGCTTTTGTCTTGGTTCGCCAACGTTTTGATAGATTTTTATAAGTTTTTTAAACCAGGAATTATGTTACAGAGATTCGGTTTTTCACAATATGAAAGTCAAGCCTATGAAGTTCTCGTTTCAAGCGAAGAGCCGCTTGATGCAACGAGCATCGTAAAGCATTCTGGTGTTCCAAAAGCAAAAATATACGAAATATTAGTACGCCTTGTTGATAAAGGCATGGTGATGGGTTCTGTTTCAGAAAAGAAAAAACTATATACAGCTCTACCGCTGCAACTTGCTATCGAAAAATTAACTACAGAATTTCAAGCAAATATTGAAGAGTTACAAAACAACGTATCGAAAAAAATATTTACAGATGACCGTGTATGGAGCTTAAAAGTACAATCTTCTATCCATGCGCAAAGTAAACAACTTGTGCAAGACGCGAAGAAATCCATTCGGATGTCTGCATGGAATGATACATTCCATGAGTATATGCCGATTCTAGAAGAGAAGAAAAAACAAGGCGTAGCGATAGAAGCTCTTGTTGTCGGAAGCCTTGATACAACATTAGAAAAAATCCATCTCCTCATCCCAACAGAAGAACACCATGCGCTTGAGCGCTTTTTACTCATCATTATTGATGATCGTGAAATTTTATTTGCGGGTGTTGAGCAAAACTCATGGCAAGCGATGAAAACAATGTCCCAGCCATTCGTTAAATTTTTCACAGAATTTTTCTATCATGATGTTGCCCTTGCGAAAATTACCGAGAAACATCATGATTTATTTATGAATGATGAGGAAATTCGAAGCCTCTTAATGAAACTACGCTATTAAAAAACGGACATGTATGCCTACTCATGTCCGTTCTTCGTTTTGCTTCTTAATATCCGATAATAACGAGATGATTTGCTCATTTTGTTTGATTTGTTCCTCTGAGTTTAAATATATAAATCGAATCCAGCGAAGTACAAAGACAAGCACAAATATAGGAAGCATAGTAAATAGAGCACCAATCATAGATCCTACCATCCTAACTACCACCTCCTCTTTTTATATAGATTTATTTTGTCACTGCTATGAAGAATACCACATGCCCGCTACTTGCTTACTCCCTTTGTTTCAAACATCGACCGTGGCAGAAATAGGGCACTGACCGCTTCCATACACGGCCAGATGCTCTCGTCTCCCACCTAAAAAAAGGGGGTTTTATATCGTTTTTTTACTTATATATACACATTCCTCAATCTCTTCCCATATCCTTGCACAAAAAATAGACACCTTCAAAAGATGCCTATTTTCCAAACCTCTATTTATTCACTTGCTTCTTATTTAAATACCAGTACACTGGTAATCCTGTTAACACGATACCAATTGATAAGAAACATCTAATTGGCTCATTAATAATTGCACTTCCAATTACAAATAGTGATCCTAAAATTGCTAATACTGGTACGATTGGATATAAAGGAACACTATATTCACGTTTTTTCCCGGCATTACGCTTTCTTAAAATGAACACCCCGATAAATGTCATAACATAGAAAATATAAATAATAAATACGGAAAGCTCAGACAGTTCATTCGGATCACTAATCAGCATTAAAATAATACCTAGTAGAATTTCAACAAAGATTGCGTTTGCTGGCGTTTGAAACTTATCGTTAATTTTTGAAATAAATTTTGAAAACGGAAGCTGACCACGCTCTGCCATTGATACTGGGATACGCGGGAATGTTAAAATTTTTCCATTTAAGCATCCAAATATTGAAACAATAACACCTATACTAATCAATTTCCCGCCATATTGACCTAATAACATATCAGCTGCTGTCGCTGTCGCATTCTCACTGAGTGTAACAATTTGCGGTGCTGGTAAAACTTTCAATAATGCCATATTAATTAACACATATGCCGCTGTTACAACAAGAATCCCAACTGTTAATGCTTTTGGTAATAGCTTTGTTGGATTTTTCATTTCACCGCCGATAGATGCGAGTAGAATCCAGCCATCATATGCAAATAATGTTGCTAAAATGGCCATCCCTATACTTTGATTTGCAGACTCTGGTACAACAACGTTAAATACATCGCTATTCCCTTTCCAAAATCCCACCACAATAATAAGCACAATTGGAATCATTTTCCCGATTGTTGTTATCGTTTGAACAATGCCCCCATATTTTGTTCCTACACTATTTATAACACCAAGGAATACAACTGTTCCAATTGCAATTGGTAAGTTCCACACTTTATCAATATGAAAAAAGTTTAACATTAATGAGCTAAAATACAATCCCAATGTCCCAATAATTGCTGGTCCATATACAAGTGTTTGCATCCAGCCAGATAAATAACCCCAAAACTTACCATAAATCTCCTCTAGATATGTGTACAAACCACCATTTTTCGGAATTTGCGCTCCGATTTCTGCAACCGTTAAGCCACTTGCTAATGTTAAAATACCCCCTACTACCCAAGCAAAGATTGCCATGTTAGAACTTCCGGCGTAATCCAATACCTTACCTGGCTTCATAAATACGCCAGACCCGATAATTGTTCCAACAACGATTGATAACGCGACCGTTAGGCCAATTTTGTTTTTGTCATCGTGATGCATAACTGTGTGTCCTCCCTCTAACCCTAGTTTGATTTAAATAAAAAACACTCATCCCTAATAAAAGGGACGAGTGTTATATTCGTGGTTCCACCCTTGTTCCAATTGGCATGAAGACACAAATCACCAATTGCTCAAGTTTCAGATAACGGAGATTGCCGGCAAACAATTACTAGATATTCGTTCACTGCTGCAGTTCAAAGGTGGTAAACTATTCATTCGTATTAGGAAACTCACAGCCTAAGGCTCCCCTCTCTGAAAATCGTAAAAAATAGATCATGTCCTTATCAATACTTTTATAATGTCGAATTTTGTTATTAATATTCATTATATTGAATTTTTTAAAAAAAGCAAGTGTGTTTTATAGTACAGAACAAAGTTATTCCAGTATAGTATAACAGTTGTATGAAATAAAAGTAACATCAGCGGGCCTTTCTTCTTCTCGCACTTGCTCGCTCCCTCCCTTTGTTTTAAAAGGCCCTGACCGCTTCTATGCACGGCCAGGTGCTCTCGCCCATCTAAAAAAAGGGGGTTTTTATCCTGCATTAACAGGCAGTAATACTACCACCTCAAAATTCGGCGAAAGCGTTGTCCAGTTCCAGTGGCTAGAATGTTCGGTGGCTTCGCTTCTTCCTGCGAGGTAAAAAACACCTCTACGTCAGAAACTCCATCCCCCTCACATTCTGGACGAGCCACTTCCACATTTCTTTGTTGCCCAGCTCTAGCGGCTAGAATTTCCGTTCGTTTCGCCCCTTGGACGAGGCAAAAAGCGCCTCTCTGCCCTGGGCTCCAGCGTCCTGCGATTCTGAGCGAGCCGCTTCCGCTTTTCTTAAGAAGTTAGGTGGGAGATAAACTGCCCGTAAAAGCCCGATTGGGCGGGCTAACCATCAGTGGGGGATGAAGAACCCCCCCCACTGATGGAAGTTTCACTTTATCGTTTTTCACTTTGTATTTATAAAGAAAAAGAGTTAATCAAAATTCCCGCTAGAGCAGTATTTTGAGTTAACTCCTTCTTTATATTATAACAAGCTTCTCTTATGCCTCTTGCAGTTGTCCATCTTCACGATCCATTACTTTCTTTAATAGCACAGTTTGAAGAACAGTAAATAGGTTACTTGTAATCCAGTACAAGACAAGTCCTGACGGTGCCGCAAATCCCATAAATAAAATCATTGCCGGCATCATAAACTGCTGAACTTTCAATGCTTGATTTTGATCTCCTGTCATGTTGGACTGCAATATTTTCATCTGTAGAAATGTTGCCATAGCAGCAAGGGCAGGTAAAATGTGATATGGATCTGCATGTCCTAAATTCACCCATAAGAAAGAAGCTGAACGAATCTCTTCCGTATGACTAATAGCATAGTACAATGCTGAGAAGACTGGCATTTGAAGTAACAATGGTAAACAACCCATCACCGGGTTCACACCGTTCGTTCTCATTAAAATCATCATTTCTTGCTGATATTGCTTTTGTTTCTCCGGATTTTTCGTCGTATCGCCATACTTTTCCTTCAACTTCTGAAGCTCTGGCTGCATTTTCTTTGTTTTTAATTGACTGCGATATTGCGTAATCGTCAGTGGCAATAATATCGTACGAACTACAATCGTAATAATAATAATGGCAATACCAAAGCTATGATTCGGCAAATGGTGTGCCACAAACTGCAGCATAACAGAAATTGGATATACAATATAGTGATTCCAAAATCCAGGACTACTCGCATCAATTGGTGCTGCATTTGCATTCGCATTTGCATTACCACACCCTGATAAAACAACAACAAGTAATAATGATAAACTTACGAGCCAAGCTCGGTATGATTTAAACATATATATTCCTCCAATGTTTCATAATTCGTTAGCGAAACATTGGTATATACGGACCTACATCATCACTCTCTCCACTTGCTTCTTGCCTGCGGACTGAGCGTGCCATTCCATGTTTATAAAAGATAGAGAAAAACGAGATATTCCCTATATGCTTCTCGCACGTTTCAACAAATGCGAAAGCTTTCTGTCTCCCTCTATATGTTTGCTGGCGCACAAAACGCGAAACATTAGTGAGAAACAAAACTTCTAATAAACAAAGTGCCGTTGTTACAACAGATATATATAACATTGCATCTTGCAATAGAAATTCCATCTCTTCACATCCTTATGACAGGATTATATCATACTGCTTCAATATGTAAATTCCTTATATTTTACATATTTATGTTTTTTATACATAGATTTAAGTTGTTAAAATTTTATAAACTTTTTGCATAATAATAAAACTATTGTCAGTTGTTGAAAAAAGCATTATTCTCTTCTTGTAATCAAAAACGAATTTGGAGATGAAAATAGACATGGGCCAACTAGGAGACGCCGATTACGTTCCCGATACCGCCTTTTTATCATTCCCAGCTGCAAAAACATGGCATTTAGAATTTGTAATTCAACTTATTGTTATTTTAGTTGCTTCAATTTTCTATGCGGTTTCAATGAATATGTTTTTTATTCCACATCACATGATTAGTGGCGGCTTTACTGGCGTTGGGATGATTATCGGTTATTTAATGCACTACAACATTGGTGCACTCATCTTTTTATTAAACATTCCACTTCTCTTTCTTAGCTATTTTTACTTAGGAAAGAAAACGACTTTTTTAACAGCATACTTTGTTACTATATCGACGCTTGCTATGAACATCGTTCCCGTTCATCAAATCTCAGATGATATTTTATTATCTTCTGTCTTTGGCGGTGTGCTGTGCGGGGCTGCAACAGGAATCATTTTCCGATTTGCTTCTTCGACAGGCGGATTCGATATTATTGGGTTAATTGTTGCAAAACATAGAGATATTTCGATTGGATCTATTATATTTGTCTTTAACCTCATTTTACTTGTAATCGCTGGTTTTATTTTCGGTTGGGATATTACACTTTACACACTCATCAGCCGATTTGTAGCAAGTAAAGTAATCGATTCCATTCATACGAAGCACATTAAGTTAACAGTGATGACCGTTACAGAAAAAGGAGATATGGTTAAAGGTGCATTACTCCAAAACGGGATTCGTGGTGTAACAATGGTTGATGCTGTCGGTGGATATACAAATCATAAGAAAAAAATGATTTACACAGTTGTTACGCGCTATGAACTAGGAGAAATTAAACGTCTGATAAGGTACGTTGATAGCCATGCTTTTATTAATATTACAGAAACAGTAGAAGTAGTCGGACGATTTAAACGTATATAATATAACCAAACGCAAGGATGATGTCCTTGCGTTTTTATTTTCACTTCATGATAGTGTAAAGCGCTTTGCTGAATAACGCACACAAAAAATCAAACTATCTGATAATTATTTTTATTCGAATCTAAAACATGTTATACTATGTATATCATATAAAAGTAAGCAATACATATATACACGACATAAAAAAACCTTTTTTAGGTGTACGAGAGCATCCGGTCAGGACCTTTTCTTACTCCATACAAGGTTTAAGCTAGTAGCGGTCACGTTGTATTCTGCATAGCAGCGACTTATCCAGAAAAGCGGAGGCGGCTCGCTCAGAACAAGACGCGAAGCCACCGACTGTTCTAGCCGCTGGAGCTCGACAAAGACGTCGAAAAATCAAAATGGATTTATATATTGGTTCTCCTATTCAAGTTATGATGATAAAGGAGCAGAGCATATGAACAAGAAATTTAGACTTATTATCGCAACATTATTTGCCATAGCAGGCGGTCTCTTGTGCTTTTGGACAAATACTCATATTGGTAAAGATCTATATATTAATGGTATTGATTCCATTGTAAGCGCTTCCGTTTTAGGCTCGTTTATTTTCTTCTTTTTCAATCGGGCAGAAAACACTAGAAAAACGACGCTTTTAACAATGATCGGCATCGTCGGTGCTTGTATCTCATTTTCAACAACGAATTATGACTTACCACTGCAACTTAGCACAGCTTTCTTCCATGGTCTTTGGACTTGGTTTATCGCATTTTTCATGGCAGATATCTTTCATTTGCTACAAGATGACAGTCATGTTCAGGTGGAAAGCAATTCATAATAAGTAACCACTAATTATAGAAATAATAGAGGTAAAAACAAATGAAAGACCATCCTTGTTCAGTTAACTTTGAAGAAGGATGGTCTTTTTCTATTATTTTCTTAACTTAATCGCTATGAGTACAGTTTTTTTAAATTATGTATATAACATAAAAGTAAGCATTATATACATACAAATTGAAAAAACGATTTGAAAATCCCTTTCTTTTTAGATGACGAACAGCTCATGATAAAGTGAAACTTTAATCAGTGGGGGTTTTCTTCATCCCCCACTGATTATTAGTTGAACCAATCGGGCTTTTACGGGCAGTTTATCTCCCACCTAACTTCTTAAGAAAAGCGGAAGCGGCTCGCTCAGAATCGCAGGACGTTGGAACACCCGACAGAGAGGCGCTTTTTGCCTCGTCCGAGGGGGCGAAACGACCGGAGATTCTAGCCGCTAGAGCTGGACAACGCTTTCGCCGAATTTTGAGGTGGGAGTATTACTGCCCGTTAATGCGGGATAAAAAATGCTCTTGTATTATTTTTTATTATAAGTTGTTAAAAATATTTACAAATTCCAGACTACGCCTTACAATGAAAAGTGTAAAATTACACTATTGTTGTAAAGGAGCATGTATTGCGATGTCATTACTTTTGTCGATTATATTGTTTGCACTTCTACTAGTAATTCAAGGTATTCGTTATAGAAGTGTATTATTTACCCTACTAGCCTGTATTCCCTTTCTCATGATTTTCATGCCTATTCTGTTCTTCATTCTTCAAATACCTGAAGAATTACTACCTATTACAATTTCTGACAATCCATTTTGGACTGCTCTTATCATCTTTTACGTCTTACTTTTTGTTATAAGTATATTAAAAAAGAAAAAGGTAGCACTCATATTGAGCTTTATACAAATATGTAATACTGCTCTTTGGTTCTCTGTCATCTCTGGGTTTTGGTTCTCTCATCTCTGAGTTTAGGTTATAAAATACTACATACATTTACGTCCTTATCGATGTTGTTCTTCTTATTCTAATTTTAGTTTTTTGGAGATTTTCAAAAATAAATAATGAACCAAAAACTAGCTTACCCATATAAAAAGGCAGTGCTTCCCTAAGCACTGCCTTTCTCAACATGAAATGGATCATTTTAATTTACTGTGTGTACAAACACACGTTTAATTTCTTTGCGGAATCGTACAGCTACACTTACCGCCACAATCACAACAACACCGATAATAATCTTTCCGATATGATCTTCAAGCAATCCAAAAATAGCATCTATGTTACCACCTAACCAATAACCACCTACTAAGAAGAACGTTGCCCAAAATAATGCCCCGCAATAAATTGTTATCGCAAAGCGGCGAAACGGTAAATTAATAATCCCCGCAAAGTACCCTGTAAAATGACGTACACCAGGAATAAAAAATGCAATAAATATTAGGAAATATCCATACTTGTCGAACCACTTCCGCGTTAAATCAATTTTACGCTGCGTTAAAAAAACATATTTTCCGTACCTTTGAATAAACGGCATCCCGAGCTTGTTCCCTACAAAATATTGAATTGTCATCCCAACACTTGTTCCTAAAAAAGAGAAAAAGATTAATAGCGGTAAGTGTAACTCACCTGTATGCGCTAAATATCCTGCATAAGCTAATGTTGGCTCCCCCGGAAACGGAAGTGCAATATATTCTAACAGTAACCCAACAAGTACAACGTAGTATCCGTACTGTTGAAATAATTCATGAACCCATTCCATGTCGACATCTCCTTTTCTTGCTGATACTCAATCTTCTATAACGTACTTATTTCGTATTTTAATTGTATAAAAATTACACGAGAAGTACTATCTTAATTACTTACAACAAGCTTACATTTTTGTAAGGAGATCACTTTCTATATAAATACAAATTAAAAAGTCGACATAAAAACCCTCTTTCTTTTTAGGCAGGCGAGAGCATCTGGCCGTGCATAGAGGCGGTCAGGGCCTTTTCCTGCCACATGTAATGTTTAAACAAAAGGATCAAGCAAGTAGCGGTCATGTTGTATTCTGCAGAGCAGCAACTTATATGTCGAAAAATTGAAATAGACTTACATATATCACCAACCAATACTCACTTCCATTTGTTTATTGCCACAATGATTGAACCGGCATAATCCACGTTTCTCATATACCGTTGAAAGATTCGTTTAGCTTTTTCACTTCTTCCTCAATTTTCTTCACATCAATACGTTCAAATAACGGTGACACATTCAAAATACGAACTGGACTTTCCGTCGTATAGTTCCATTCCTTCTTTGAAACTCCTAACATTTGCTCTACTTGTGTAGATGAAAACGGAAGAAACGGTGCCAACACTTGTGCAAAATTCACGATGAGGTGAATACAGTTTCTCATCGTGTCATCGCACGCTGTCTTATCCTCTTTTATTTGTTTCCACGGCTGTCTTTCATCGAAATATTTATTCGCGTAGCGAATATGCTCAAAAATCGTCTCCAGCGCTTGTTTAAAATGTGCTGTTTCAATGAGTTTCCCTACTTCAACGTACAATTCCTTTAGCTTTTCTTCCATTTCTTTATTTATTTGACCAGTCGGCACAGTGTTCTCATAATATTTTTCAAGAAACTTCAGCGTTCTATTTACAAAATTTCCGTACGCTCCTAACAATTCACCATTATGACTATAAATGAATTCTCGCCATGAAAAATCCGTATCTCGATTTTCAGGTGCGTTTACAGTTAAAAAATAACGGATCGAATCCGGATGATATTCCTTCAAAATTTCCGGAACCCAAACAGCCCAGTTTTTACTCGTCGATAACTTTCTTTTTTCAACAGTTAAATATTCATTCGAAACAATATATTCAGGTAATGCTTCCTCTTGTATCCCCTGCAAAATAGCCGGCCAAATCATTGTATGAAACGGAATATTATCTTTGCCGTGCACATAATACGTTCGTGTATCCTCTTGCCAAAATAGCGCATCATCACGATTTGTTTCTTGCGCCCATTGCTGACTTGCTGAATAATAACCAGACACAGCCTCAATCCACACATAGACCTTCTTATCCTCGTATCCGGAAATGGGAACGCTCACGCCAATTGGTAAATCTCTTGAAACAGCACGGTCTTGTAAACCTTCTTGTAAATAGCGCAGCGTTAATTGCACAGCGTTCTCACGCCACGTACCGCTTTTCTTTACTGCTTCTACATATTCTTCTAGCTTCTGCTGAAATGACGTTAATGCAAAATAAAAATGCTCTGTCTCCTTAATTGTTGGTGCAGTGCCGCACAGTTTACATGTTTTCTCGAGCAGATCTATCGGATCTAAAATAGCAGAACACGCATCGCACTGATCACCACGCGCACCTGCACCGCAATGTGGACAAATTCCTTCCACATAACGATCCGGCAAAAATTGCACACAATTTTCGCAGTATGTTTGCTCTACCGTCTTTTTATAAATAAACCCCTTTTCTAAAAGCTTCAAGAAAATATTCTGAACGACTTGATGATGAGAAGCAGAGTCCGTACGAGCATAATAATCATATGAAAAACCAAGCGCCTGAAAACATCGTTCAAATTCTTCATGATAATGATCCGCAATTGTTTTTACACTTACCTTCTCCTGCTTAGCACGAATTGTAATCGGTGTACCGTTACAATCACTTCCCGATACATATAACACATTGTCCCCTTTTAGCCGATAATAACGAGCTAAAATATCTCCTGGCAGTAAACTAGCAATATGACCAAGATGCAACGATCCATTTGCATATGGCCAAGCGCCTCCAATAAAAATATTCATCCTACATTCCTCCTTTAAAAATGAAAAAGCCCCGCCCTTATCTTCTAAAAAGATAAGGGCGAGGCTGTATATACAGTCGTGGTACCACCTTATTTCGTCAATTGCTCACACAATTGACCTCTGCAAGTACGGAGCAATCATTGCTCGTATACTGTGACTTTGATAACGAGAGCCAACACTCGCCGCCGCCTACTATTATCAACTGATAAGTTCAGGACGAAGCTCAGAGGCCATTGTTCAAATGATCATTCTTGCTTCTTTTCAGCTCCCGAAGCTCTCTGGAAAGAATGGGGTCATTCTACTTTTCCTCTTCAACGCTTTTCATATGTCATATACATTGTATAGCTATTATACAGAAAAATCAAACTTTTTGTAAATAATAAGCAGGATTTGTCACCTTCATAAGGAAACTATACACCTTCACGGAAAGGAGCGATACGATTGAATCAACAACAATTAAGTGCAACGAATAAAGTAGGATGGAGCAAAGCGGCTTATGAAGCTTGGACGAATCGCCACGGAACGCCGCAGTCTTACGGAAAACAAATACGAGAAAATCCCGCTGCCGAGGTCGCCTATTATTTGCCTTACATAGCTAATGTACGAGGGAAACGAATTATAAATCTAATGGGATCAAAAGGAAGTAAGGCGGTTGCTCTATCATTGCTAGGAGCAGAGGTAACGGTCGTCGATATTTCAGAGAGCAACGCAACATATGCGAGAGAACTTGCCGCTGCCGCTGAAACACATATTGAATACATTGTATCTGATGTGCTCCATATACAAGAAACAATCGGCTCATTTGACGTAGTATTACTCGAGCTTGGCGTGCTCCATTATTTCATAGATTTAAAGCCTTTATTTACAATCATTTCTCAATTGCTAAAACAAGGTGGAACATTTATTTTACGCGACTATCACCCGCTGTACACAAAACTAGTGCAAATAGAAAATAACGAAGCAGTTGCAAGCGGCAATTATTTTTATGAAGATGTAATCGAAGTAGATGTAGCCTACAGTATGCTCTTATCAGAAGAAGAGCGTAACTCTTTACCCAAAAACATGATTCGCAGATGGACATTAGGCGAAATTGTAACAAACATTGCACAAGCAGGACTCCGCATCGAAGAGCTCACAGAAGAATGTGGTCCAAAGCAAAAGTGGGTCTTTCCCCCTCATGCTCCGAACGGAATTGAAGATCGTCTCCCTGGACTTTATACACTTATCGCCAAAAATATGTAGAACAATCTATTTTTTGATGATGTAGCAAAGGCATTCCCTGTTATACGGAATACTTTTTTCTATATAAAAAATACTGTGAGCTAGATCACTGCACCTTTATTGCAAATCCGTTATAATGAGAATAAATATCAATCATTAATAGAGGTGTTCATATGTCTCAAACTTTAGAAGATAAAGTATATGCCAATTTAGAAGCTGTTATTGATCCTGAGCTTGGCGTCGATATTATAAATCTTGGGTTAGTATATGACGTTACAACTGACGAACAACATAATGCCGTCATTACAATGACAATGACTTCTATCGGTTGTCCAATGGCTGGGCAAATTGTATCTGATGTCAAAATGGTATTAGCAACAAATGTTCCTGAATTAAATGAAATTGAAGTAAATGTTGTTTGGAATCCGCCATGGACAAAAGATCGCATGTCCCGATTTGCTAAAATTGCATTAGGCATTCGTGATTAAACGAAAAAGAAGACCTGATATAAGTCAGGTCTTTTCGTTTCTTATCCCGCATTAACGGGCAGTAAAGGATGGAAAAAACCGGGAAGAAAACTGCCCGTAAAAGCCCGATTGGTGAGGGCTTTCCATCAGTGGGGGATGAAGAATCCCCCACTGATGGAAGTTTCACTTTATTTTACTCCTACTGCATCATATGCTTTCGTTACAGCTTGTACTTCTTTAGAATTTTGTCCGTATAAATCTGTAGCCGCTTGGATTGCAGCTTTTCGCATCATACTAAAGTTTGAGTTTGCAGTTAAATATTTTGAAAGAGCGCGGTAATAAATTTTTTCTGTTGCCTCGCGTCCTACACCATTTACAGTAACACCGTAATGCTTACCACCTTCAGAAACTAAGTATGCCGCTTTGTTGTTAATGCTGCTGTTAATATGAACACCGCCATTATCAATCTTTCCTGTGTAACGCTTACTATAATGATCTGGGTAGCCTTCACTTGGTTTTAATGGATTTGGAATAGAAGCTGGGTCTTTTAAAGAACGCAGTACAGTTCCGCGCATCTCTGGTGTATAAATATCTTCCCCTAGCTCCCAATCATCACGGTCAACCATTGCACCCATAATATCAGATAACGATTCATTTAATGCACCAGATTCATTTTTGTACACTAGATTTGCAGTGTACTCTGTTACTGCGTGAGTAAGCTCATGCGCAATAACATCAAGTCCTGCTGAGAATGGAACGAACTCTTTTCCATCACCGTCTCCATACATCATTTGAATACCGTTCCACGCTGCATTATCCCATTTATCCCCTACGTGAACAGTAGAAATTAACTTCGCTCCTTTGTTATCAAAGGAATTACGATTGAATGTTTTCTTATAATAATCGTATACTTTCTCAGCATTAGCGTGCGCATCGACAGCCGCTTTATCCTCGAAGAATTTATTTTTACTTTCTATTTCCTCACCGGTATATCCAAGCCATTGTGAGAATAAGTCGAACCAATTTTCATCCATATTTTGTGCATCAAATGTATGAACACCGTTTCCACGTGTTCCATCGAATAAATGAAAAGCCCCAGTTTTTGGATCCTGTGCCATTTCAAAACTTGTTCGATTTCCCGCTACACCGTAACCAAATCCAGTAATATGATCAATGGCATTATACTTCTCGATTACATTTCCGTTTGTTGCATCAATAAAGTAATGCCAGTATCCTGGTGCCGGCTTAGAAATAGATGCTTTTACAAGATATGAAAGATAGTAGTTTCCATCTTTTTCATATACATATAAGTCTTTTTTAATACCATCATAGTTATCTACTTTGCCAATTTCTTTTTCAATATCAGCCTTCGCAACATTTACAGCCTCATCTCCTGAAACGCTCGCATTCGATGGAATATTTTTATCTTCTAAATTCGGAATAACTTGTCCAAAAAATGCTTTTACATTATTATCTTTATCCAGTGATACTGTTTGATCAGATCCATATACAGGAACACCGTTATGTTTTTCAATAAGCTTCACATGTGTCGTTTCTGCCTGTGCATCTTTTTCTTCACCAACGACTTCAAAATGTTTCTCAATATTTCCTGCTAATTTAAACATGTCTTTTTTACTTTTTAAGTACTCAAACACCGTTTCTTTTTTATCTAATCCTTCCGGTGCTTTCCACTCTTCCCCAATATAAGATGGTGTCTGAAACTCTTGGTTGTATTGAATATTTTCCTCTGCTGCATATGTACGTGACGTACCTAATGTCGCAAATGCCCCTAAAGCCATAGACAAAACTAGCGTTGAAGATAGAACCTTCTTTTTCAAAAACAACACTCCCCATCCCTGAATTATTTAACACTTTTATACAATTCTAGAGAAATTAGTAATACCCTTCATTTATTTTTTTAGAAAATTCAGACAGAATATTCTAAAAAAAAATAGTAGCGCCCTTTTTTAGACGCTACTCGCTTACTACAATTATTGTTTCTTCATCTCAATTACTAAATAATGAGCTGTTTCCGTTGCTTGAATATGGATATCTTCTTCAATTACTTCTGCTGCATCTCTCATCACTAACGTTTCCCCATTCACAACGCCGCTTCCTTCAATTTGAACCAAATAAGCTTGGCGACCCTCACTAACTGAGAATGTAACCTCTTTTCCTTTTTCTAAAGCAAGGGAGTACAAGTTTGCATCTTGATGAATTTCAATCGATGCACCGCCATCAATTGGCGAAACCATGTGAAACCACGTGTTCTCACGTTTATTCCAATCAAATTTAAATTCACCGTAATTTGGTGTATGACCAGCACGGTCTGGTAAAATCCAAATTTGCAGAAGACGCAATGTTTCAGCGCCTAAGTTGTGCTCACTATGGAAGACACCTGTTCCAGCGCTCATATATTGTACATGTCCACGCTCAATTGTTCCGCGGTTTCCCATACTATCTTGATGTGTTAATGCTCCGTCCACTACATAAGAAATAATCTCCATGTCACGGTGCGGATGCATCTCAAATCCTGTTTGTGCTGCTACTAAATCATCATTAATAACGCGAAGTGCACCGAATCTCATATTATTTGGATTGTAGTAATCTGCAAATGAAAAATGAAAATGTGTATTTAACCAACCGTGATTCGCTCTTCTCATTTGTTTATGATCAACTTTTTTAAACATATTTTTCACCCCATATTATCTCGAATTCGAGATATTTATTTAAAATTTTTTATAACGGTAACTTTCTTAATCATTCCAGCAGTTGCTTCTGCTCCTCGTGAGTGAGCTTACAAAATTGGGCTGCTTGAAAACTTTCTTGCGGGGGAACTACTTCTGTATGCTCCCCTGTCTAATTCGTACTCATTCATTACATTGTGCAGCAGACAAATCTCATTTTTTAAATGTTGATTCGTCTTGCTAAGCTTTGTAATTACAGTTTAGAATTAAACTAAATAAATGTCAATTACTTTATTTTGGTAAGCTAAGAACTAAAACATAGTATATACTATGTTTTAGTTCACATACCTTCTCCTATATTCTCTCAGCTTTCTCCTCGCAAACACCCTTGCATCTTTTTCAATCCACCGCTTTTCATACATTTCATCTCCCACATACAATAGCTTATGTTCATGCTGCATATCATGCCGAAACTCATGCAACAATGTTTCTAGTACGCTCTCATACTTCTCCCACATACAAACAAAAATGAGCCGCTTTTCTTTATGATAAAATCCGCTCAACGGAAACAAAAATTCTTCTTCCTCTTCTCCTAATCGTATTAACACATCATTCGTTTCACACGTATCACAGAAAATAACCGGTATCTCACGCCGTCCAATTAATGAGAAAACATCCCTCTTTACTTGATTTATATCCCATGGAAAATCGTCATCAAGTACATACCAGTTCCCAGCTTGTTGATATATCTTTTGAAATGGGAGCTGCATTTTCATTCTCCTTTCTCTTTATTCTCTGTTACTTGTATGTCACATTAGCTCTTCTTTTAAACATACATGTGCGTCACAAAATATTTAAAAATTATATATGCAAAAAGGGTTGATTTTATACCCGTTATTAAATTATAATAATTATAAATTAGTAAAAAGTATAAAATAATAATTTAAAGGGGATTGATCATATGAACACACAAGTAATTGAAGTATTAAACAAACAAGTAGCAAACTGGAACGTTTTATTCACAAAATTACACAATTTCCACTGGTATGTTACAGGACCTCAATTCTTTACACTTCATGAGAAATTCGAACAACTTTATACAGAAGCGGCTACGCACATCGATGAAATCGCAGAACGTATTTTAGCAATTGGAGGCAAACCAGTAGCAACAATGAAAGAATATTTAACATTATCTTCTGTTCAAGAGGCACATTACGGAGAAACGGCAGAAGGAATGGTCGAAGCAATTATGAAGGACTACGGAATGATGCTAGGCGAACTGAAAAAAGGCATGGAAATTGCACAAGATGCAGATGATGAAATGACATCTGACCTACTACTTGGCATCTACACAGAACTTGAAAAACACGCATGGATGTTACGCGCATTCTTGAATCAATAAGAAAAGCGGAAGCGGCTCGCTCAGAAGAAAAGCGGCGCCAATATATCGACTCTTTTTCTAATATATCGACGCAAATGCACCATTTATCGACTCTTCGACGATATCCGACAAGAAACACATACAAAAAACCGAGCGGGACACCCCCCACTCGGTTTTTTCATGTTAACTGTTTCCACTTATTCCCCATAACTGGTCTTTTGTAATTCTTCATTTGCACAAACAATTCATTAGCTGTTTGTGCGGAAACAAGCAATTCTTTATTTGATGGATTCATAAATCCTTCTTCTGCTGCACGGTCCACCATTTGTAATAATGGTGTGTAGAATTCTGCAATGTTGAGTAATCCAACAGGCTTTTCATGAATCCCGATTTGCGACCAACATACAACTTCGAACAGCTCTTCAAATGTTCCATATCCGCCTGGTAATGCAATAAATGCATCAGCAAGTTCACTCATTTTTGCTTTTCTTTCATGCATTGTTTCTACTTCAATTAGTTCTGTTAAACCGTGGTGAACAATTTCTCCTCTAAATAATCCACGCGGCATAACGCCTGTTACACGGCCTCCTAGCTCTAATACTTGATTTGCTACTTCTCCCATTAATCCAACGCAAGAGCCGCCGTATACAAGCTCTATATTATTTTGAACTAGTATTTTCCCAAGCTGACGAGCCTCTGTTTGAAAATCTGGACGCTCCCCAACATTCGATCCCGCAAACACACAAATCCGTTTCATTCTGCCACCCCAAAACTATATATTGTTATGCTACAATGTAATCATACTACATATTGGGAGGATGAGAAAAGGATGAATACGAATGAATTTCAAAGTTGGGTGGAACAATTTTATCATAATCGGGGCTGGTCCCAATATAATTCTTTTATTCGCGTTAATTTTTTAGCAGAAGAAGTTGGCGAAGTTTCTCGCGTTGTGCGCGCTATCGAAATCGGCCGCGATCGCCCAGATGAAACGACGAAGAGCGAAGCAGAATTAACAATAGAATTAAAAGAAGAACTTGGAGATGTACTAGGAAATCTTATTATTTTGGCGCAAAAATACAACCTAGATTTACAAGATATTATGGAAACACATGTAAAAAAACTTTCCAAACGATTTGAATAATAAATGAGAATTATTTTCATCTATGATATGATTATATTGTAATAATCTGAAAGGGGTCTTTTTTATGTTATCTCCAAAATTACGCGAAGCACTAAATGATCAAATGAATTTTGAATTTTACTCGGCCCATGTGTATATGGCAATGGCAGCATACTGTACATCAGAGAGCTATGATGGATTTGCGAACTTCTTTCTTGTACAAGCAGAAGAAGAGCGTTTCCATGCTATGAAGTTGTACAATTATATTAACGATCGCGGTGAACGTGCAATCATCACTGGATTTGATCATCCAAATAACGAATATGAATCGATTTTATCTGCTTTTGAAATCGCTCTTGAGCATGAACGTGAGGTTACAAAACGTATTTACAACTTATCTGATATTGCTTGGGATGAGCGCGAACATGCTACCATCACCTTCTTAAAATGGTTCGTTGACGAACAAGTAGAAGAAGAGGCATCTTTCGATAGCATCATTCAAAAATTAAAACGTATTACAAGCGATTCAAACGCATTGTTTATGTTAGATGCTGAATTAGAAAAACGTACATTCACTCCGCCTGCGGAGTAAACAAAAAAAGCAATGAGCCCGATGCTCATTGCTTTTCTTATTTTATAGCATAACCCCAACGATAATTGCTGATAAGACACTTACTAATGTTGCACCGTATACAAGTTTTAATCCGAAAGAAGATACAACATTTGCTTGTTTTTCATCGATACTCTTCGTTGCACCTGCGATAATTCCGATAGATGAGAAGTTCGCAAATGATACAAGGAATACAGATAAAATACCAATTGTACGAGGTGCTAAATGAGCTGCTGCTTTTCCTAAATCAAGCATCGCAACGAACTCGTTTGTTACTAATTTTGTTGCCATAATTTGTCCAGCTGTTACCATCTCAGATGTTGGAATACCCATGATGAACGCTAATGGTGAGAACACATATCCTAAGATCGTTTGGAATGTAATACCGAAAATAGAATCAAATAGACCGTTAATTGCTGCCATCAATGCAATGAATCCGATTAACATCGCTGCTACTGTAACCGCAATTGAAAATCCTAACATAATGTACTCGCCTAGCATTTCGAAGAACGTTTGATGCTTGTCCTCTTTCAACTCTAAAATATCGTCCTCTTCATTCACATCGTAAGGATTTAAAATGTGAATGATAATAAATCCACTAAATAAGTTTAAAACAAGTGCTGTTACAACATACTTAGGGTCAAGCATTTTCATGTAAGAACCAACGATTGACATGGAAACTGTTGACATAGAAGATGCACAGAGTGTATATAAACGATTTTTTGGTAACTTACTTAGTTGATCTTTTACTGTAATGAAAACTTCACCTTGACCAACAATTGCCGCTGCTACTGCATTATAAGATTCTAATCTTCCTAAACCATTTACTTTACTTAATAAGAATCCAATTGCTTTAATAATGACTGGTAAAATTCTAAGATGTTGCAGAATTCCAATTAACACCGCTAAGAAAATAATTGGAAGTAATACAGAAAGGAAAAATGTGAATTCTCCTTTATTTACCATTCCACCAAATACAAAGTTAATTCCAGCATCCGCAAATTTTAAAATTGTACTAAATCCGTCAGAAATTCCTTTAATTAAATAATATCCAACCTGTGTATTTAGTAAGAAATATGATAATCCTAATTGAATAACAAGCATAATAGCAATTGGCTTATATTTAATCTTTTTCCGATCGCTACTTACAAGAAACGCTAATATAAATACAGCAATTAATCCGACAAGAAACATGACAAATTTCATACTTGAATCCTCCATTTTGTAGTTTTATCTACCAAGATGCACCAGTCGTCTAACGATAGACGTCTGACAATTCAGATTAAAAAAATAAATACCTCTGCAAATCAATGCCTACATCAGTAAGCGTTTGCATTAAATGAAATTCTATACTGAATAGTTATTGTGGAATATGAGAATGATATCATTTTGTTTCATCCATAAACTGATTGTAAGCGTTATCTTTACAAAAAGCAATATATTTTTAAGAGGGAAAAATAAACAAAAAAGAACATAGAGTCCCGCCTCTATGTTCCTTTGCGTTACTATCCTAATTGCTTTTCTTTTTCAATCACTGGATCTTCCCAGCATTCTGCATTTTTTAGTCCTGGGATAGAACTTGCATGGAATACAGGATCTTTCCCTTGTTTCTTCTGCTTCATATAGTCTGTAAGTGCAGCAAATGCAAATTTACCAAGAAACGCAATCGCGATTAAATTTATGATAACCATAAAGCCCATAAATAAATCCGCTAAATCCCACACAAATTGGATCTTTGCAACCGAACCGAATACAATCATGGATAACACACTTATTCGGTATACCATCAACCATACTTTACTGTTGTTTAAGAATCGAATATTTGTTTCTCCGTAATAATAGTTACCAATTAACGCACCGAATCCAAATAGGAAAATAAAGATAGCAAGACACCCTGATGCCCAAGAGCCGACATGTTCACTTAATGCTGCTTGTGTAAGTGCAATACCATTTAGCCCTGGTTGTTTGTATGCATCAGAAAGTAAAATAATAAATGCTGTGCTTGTACAAACAATCAATGTATCTGTTAATACGCCAAGTGCTTGAATAAGTCCTTGTTTCACCGGATGGCTTGTTGTTGCCGTTGCGGCAACGTTTGGCGCACTTCCCATACCAGCTTCATTTGAGAATAAACCACGTTTAACCCCATGCATGAGCGCTGCACCGATTGAACCGCCTGCTACTTGTTTAAAACCAAATGCGTTTTGAACAATAAGAGAAAGAACTTCCGGCATTTTTGTTATGTTTGTAATGATAACAAATAATGCAATACCAATGTATAACACCGCTAGAAACATTACCTTGTATTCAGCTATTTTTGCAATACGCTGCACACCGCCAAAGATAATCCCAGCGAAAGCAAGAGCCATAATAATTCCTAAAGTTAAACGATCTGTACCGAATGCGTTCTCAAAAGCAATTGTAACGGTATTTGATTGGACAGAATTGAATACAAGACCGAAAGTAATCGTAATTAAAATGGAGAATAATACTCCCATCCAACGTTTATTTAATCCTTTTTCCATATAATAGGATGGACCACCGCGGAAACCTGCTTTATCTTTTACTTTATATATTTGTGCTAATGTACTTTCAACAAAGCTGGATGCTGAGCTAATAATAGAAATAATCCACATCCAGAATACCGCTCCAGGACCGCCTAATGCAATCGCAATCGCAATTCCTGTGATATTTCCCGTTCCGACGCGAGCGGCCATACCAATACAGAACGCTTGAAATGGGGAAACTTCGTCTTTAGACCCAGATTTCCCTTCCATTAACACACGGACCATTTCCTTTAACATCCGAAACTGTACAAAATTCGATTTAAATGTGAAATAAATTCCGCAAACAACAAGCATAACAATTAACAATTTAGACCACAGAAAGTCATTTGTTAATCCCAATAGATTCGTCAAAAATTGTTCCATATCATCACCTCATATCAAAATTTAGTAGCCTAATCCATATAAAATAATCTGATTTTTCCGACATAAATAAACTCATCTCATATACACATGCAACACAGGTTAAAACTTTCTATGAAAATGGTATTTCCTCGTTTATACGAATATCCATAACATGTAACCGTACAGCTAACAGCTGCACCATCATGCTTGTTCCGCATGCCGGTTGGACTTATATATAACGTTCAAGACCAAATGCATTCTTAATTCTTAAAAGCAAGTGTAACATTTTATAAATTTGCGCTAATGTGCTCTCCACAAAACTTGAAGATGCTCCAATAATTGCAATTAACCACATCTAAAATACCGCACCTGGACCTCCCATGGAAATCGCTAGTGCTGCCCCTGCTAAGTTCCCAATCCCGATACAGGCTGCCGAACTCATAAAGAAAGCTTTGAAAGAAGAAACGCTTCCTTGTTTACGCGTTTTTCCTATCAATCCATTTGTCATTAAACGTATCATTTCCCCTAGATGACGCATTTGAACAAACTTAATTTTAAAAGAAAAATAAAGACCTAAGCCAATTAACATCGCAATAAGTACGTAAGTCCATAGAATATTATTCGTTGCTCCAACGAATTGTTCTAGAATGCTAATCATGTTGTCCCCCCCTTTTTTCTTACACAAATTCAATTGTAATTTAAATCCATTCAAAAATCAACAATTTTCGACAAAACAACAACTCCACATTACATTATCTCTCGAATTCTTTGTTTTTCTTTAAAATACTCACCAATACAAACGCTTACATAAAATAAACACATGTTACATTTTCTAACATGAAAATATAATACATAAAAAAGCACAATTCCCTCTAACCGAATTGTGCTTTTTGATATGATTTTAAATCTCTTCTCTCGATAAATCGTTTAACAGTCTAATATTATATTTTAGAGTCTACAATAAAATATTAGACTGTTAAAAAATATACGAACTCCGTCATTTTCATTTAAATGATATTGGCTACAATCATCTTCGTACGACTATCCACTACTTCATAATAAATTTCTAACCCTTTTCGAGTGCCCGAAACGATTTTAGCAGCTTTTAATTTTGCTAAGTGCTGACTAACTGTACTTTGAGGCATCCCCAACTTTTCATACATTGTTGTTACATTCGTAGGGCCTTTTGCAATTAATGTTTCAACTAAATTTAAACGCACAGGATGTGCCAATACTTTTAATATCTCTGCAATAGCTTCATATTTTTCTACTGTTTTAAACATATTTTATTCCTCCTTATATATATGATGAATATAATTATTCATCATATTATTCGAAGCGATCTATCATTTTATGTCCGTCGTTTAAAAAATTTTTAAAAAAAGTTTTAGAAATGAAAATAACAACGTTTTATACTAACGCAAAACGTTGTTTATTTTTGGCTCTGAAACAAGATTTGTTATAATAAATAAATATATATAGGGTAGATTTATACATACCATTTCACAAAAAATGAAGCAGCAATATAGTAATGATTACGCGTAATTAGGTGAAACTAAAAGACATATATAACAGTTCTTATCGTAGATGAAACGGATGGTGATCACAAATAGAACAGCACTTAAATTATGTCATTTCGCATTATGGATATTTCGGACTAATCATGGCGTTAGTTGGGGGAATTATCGGATTACCGATACCAGATGAAACGTTATTAACTTTTGTAGGATATTATATATTTCAAGGGAAAATGAACTTCTATATAGCCTTATTAAGCGCATGGTTTGGCTCTGCGGTTGGTATTTCGCTTAGTTACATATTAGGAAAAAGACTTGGGCTTCCCTTCTTAAAAAAATTTGGCCCTAAAATGCATATTACAGAGAGTAAAATCGCTCGGACACAAACTCTATTTCAAAAAATCGGTCCCACTTTACTGATTTTTGGCTACTTCATACCAGGAGTGCGGCACGTTACTGCCTATTTAACCGGTATTTCTCGCCTGCGCATTCGAACATTTTGCCTTTACGCTTATTTAGGAGCATTGATATGGAGCTTTACTTTTATTCAATTAGGATTAGTATTCGGAAAAGATTGGCATCTAATTAGCCACTCCATTCACCGCTATGGTTTAATTTTATTAATTTTGTCAGTCGTTCTTGCCGTTTTTGCCTTTCTATACATTCGCAGAAAAAAGACAAATGCAACGCACTGAAATTTTGAAAACCCACCTTCTAAACAAAAGGTGGGTTGCTTTTTATTTATGTGTTTTATTCGGTTTCTTTTTGCCAGGATTACCATTACCTTGACGCTTTTTATTTCGTTCTGCCTTCTCCTGTGTATCGTGCAGTTTCTCTACAAAATTACTACTGTTATCCATGCTTATAGCCTCCTTGGTTATCGTTCTTTTGTTACTATAACCAATTGCACATCAAATCATGAAGTATCGCTTTATTTTAGCTTAATCTGAACAGGCGGTAATGTTTTATTTGGGTGATACGGTGACATCAGTACCTCTAATACGTAATCCTTTAAACTAAAATTCTCTACACCATATTTCCCGTCCAGTTGGAATGTTCCTTCAAATTGCAGTTTTTCCTTATCTAATACTTTCACAGTACTTCCTTTTACATTATGTCCACGCGGTACAATATCTTGACCCACGTACGAAGAATCAGTTATATTCATGATCTCACCAAAATTGATTAATTCATCCATAGATATATGTTTCGTATCCACATTTTGAAGTGTGTAATTCACAATTAGCCGTTGATTCTTATGCTGAATTTTATTCATAATTATTTTGAAGTCACTACGCGTACTCTTTATTTCAAATGGTGTTTTTTCATCTAGCTTTACAATCGCTTGTTTTTCAGACAATCGTACAACAGGATATATTGTAATATACTCCGCACTATCAGGAATTTTCCCAAAAATAGAACGTTCTTCAGATTCTACATGATTACCCACTTTTTCTCTACCAAATTCAATTCCTGAAGTGAACATATCAATTTCTTTTCCTTTATCATCTGTTATTTTATGGATTCTTGCTAAGTCATTCTCTCCTACAAGCGGATAAATTGCTTTGTAGTCAATCGTTGTTGCTCCTTTACCGATTGTAATATTTTCAAATTTAAATGTATGCTGCTGATCCTCGCTGCTAACTGACTGCTGCGGGTTAATTTTTTTATTCTCTAGTTGCTTTACTGGAACATCAAACTTCCAGAATCCTTTCGTTTCACCGATAGATGTAATGGTAATTGGCAGTGTTGTATTCGGAGGTAATTCTTTTTCTGGATAGTCAATTTCGATATTACCAAACCAACCATCCTTTGTTACTCTTCCTCCACCTGAAGCGGCCTTCATCCACTTTGGACTTCCATCAACAAGCTTATATGTATAATAAAAATGATTATGAGATACAGCACTTTCTCCTACTTTATCCGGATTATCAACCGTAAATGTTATCCCAATCCTGCCCCCATCGTAATAGACACTTTTCATCGTTAGACTAATCCCATTACTTACTGCTTGTTGATTTAACTCTGTTACAAGTCTACTCTCTGTAAGATCTTGACCTATCGTATCATGAAAATAATCATACACTTTTCCTATAAACGGAACTTCTGCTAGCACACGATTCATTTGCGGGAAAACAAAACCTGAACCTAGCACACCTATACATACTGACGCAGCAGCTAACCATGCAATCTTTCTTCGTTTATATTTTCTTTTTACTGGTTTTTCTTGCTTTGCTCTATTCACACCTTTTTTTATCGCGATCTGTAAGTCTTCCTGAGGAACTTCGATTTTGTTTATTTCATCATTAAACCACTGTTTATCCAATTCTCATCACTCCCTCCTAATAATTTCTTTAACGACTTTCTCGCTCGATGCAAATACGTTTTGACTGTCCCTTCAGGCACATGCATATGCCACGCAATTTGATTTATCGGAAGATCATAATAATAATGTAAAATAATAACAGTTTGATAGTTTTCATCCAGTTTCCCAATTGCTACTTGTAAGTCTATATTTTGCTCAATTCGGTTTGCCGTGTTTCGTACGTCCCTATATTCCCTGCTATCTTCTAACTTTTGAAACTTCTTCTTCTCATTTAACAACTGATAAGCATTATGTATTAAAATACGCGTCAACCACGTTAGAAAAAAGTTTGGTTTCTGTAATTGCTCTAAAGATAAGTACGCTTTATAAACCGTTTCTTGTACGATATCTAAGGCATCTTCTTTATTTTGCACATACATATAAGCTGTGCGATATAATTGGTCCTGATGAAGGCTAATGAGCTGTTCAAATGCGGCATCATCACCCTTTTTCGCTTTTTTCACTAATTTTATTTCATCCATCTTATCCCTCCTTCCACTTATTAGATAGGATATGGAATGTTTTGGTTTCAAAAATTTATATTTCTTGCATAAAAAAAACGTCCCAACAAAGCTTGAGACGTTTTTTAAGACAAATCAGTTCGTCTATTTCTCTAAAATTACTTCTAACTGTTTCACTTGTGTCGCTACAAAAACCTATTCATAAAATGAAGATTATTTTAATTTAAACACTCCACTTACCGGATTATGATCGCTATTTTCAAACTTCAAATCATTTCCATGTACATTTACGACTTCTACATTTGGTGAAACTAAAAACCCATCAATAATCGTAACGAAATTCTCACCTTCTACATATTTCTTCACATCATCACGAACGGTCCAAACAGTAGGATCTACTGCCCACTGGAACCCACCGTCCGTGAAATCTTTTGGCAATTGTACTAACCATTCAGGCCATACCTTTTGAAACTTCGGATCTTTTAGCTGTACATCGGAGACTAGTTGATTCCAATCACCGCCGAGTATCACATAGTCACCGTTTTTATAGTGTTCGTTCATATACTTTTTCAAATAATCAACTTGTTGTCTTCTTATTTTTCCGCCTTTATCATAAGCAGATAAATGAAGATTGACGAGTCTTAAATATTTCCCATTACTCACAGGAACTTTATGCTCAACGATTGCTCGGTCTAAATCAAATAATTGTTTTGGCCAAGGCTCTTTCCCCGGCAGTTGAAATCTTGTTGCTGTATCAACCTTATACTTAGAAAACGAACTCATTCCTGAATTCGCATATCCCATCGGATTTGTAATCGGAACGGGTACCCACTGTGCGTGATAATTATATCCGAAAGTAGATTCATAGTTTTTCAAACCATTCTTAAATACGTCATATTCATTCACATCAAATGATCTTGATGATTTTGTATCCACCTCTTGCAATAAGATGAAATCAGAATCTTCTTTTTGTAAAAAGGATAGCATGTTGGTAAGATTCTTTTCTGTTTGTTCTTTACTACTAGAACGAGAACTTTGTCCCCCATCCATAAAAAAGTCTTGGTCTTTATCCAAACCAGCATAGCCTATGTTAAAAGTCGTCGCTGTAAATGTGTCTCCTTGTTTTAAAACCTTGTCATTCTTATTTTCTACATTTAATTTCAGAACACTAACAGGTTTCTCATCCGTAATCATAATATAAGCTAAAAATATCGCTACACTACCAATCACTAATGCTACTAGTAATAAAAATACTTTAAATATTTTCTTCAAATAAATAACTCCTTTTTATATTAAAATAAATGTTTATCAAAAAATATACTGTAAATTACCCTCCCTACAATAAATGAAAAATAATTAACAATATTCTGTATTATTTTGTGATAAATAAATATACCTTAATCCATAAGGAAACAAGATTATTTTATCACATTAACTATCCAAACTCCCATATAATATTGAACAAACAATAATGTGATTAACTTTTTTAAACCTTATATAAATATAAAAAAACGCCTCTAATTTTTGAGACGTTTTTTCGTTAAGTATAGTCATACTCCAGTTCTTAAGTTGAATCCATTCCCCATAATAACTGTGTGTTCCTCATTAGGGAAATCATTCGCTTTTCTTAATAAAATTTCACCACATCTTCATAAGGTAAAAACGTTCTTTCACCTGGCTGCTCATCTGGTTCACCAAATGGCATTTGTGCTACTAGGCTCCACTCTGCTGGAATGTTCCAAGTTTGTTTTACTTCTTCATCAACAATTGGATTGTAGTGTTGTAGAGACACCCCAATTCCTTCTGCAGATAAAGCCATCCATGTTGCATATTGCAGCATGGCGCTTCCTTGATGAGACCAGAACGGGAATTGGTCTTTGTATAATGGTGCGTTTTCTTGCATCGTCTTCACTGTTTCTTGATTTTCAAAGAATAATACTGTTCCCACTCCATCACGAAATCCTTGCAGTCTTGCTACAGTTGCCTCAAAATTTTCTGCTGGAACAAGGGCGCGAAGTGTTTCTTTTACGATATCCCAAAACTTTTCATGTTCTGCATCCATTAATACAACGAGGCGGCCACTTTGCATATTAAAAGCTGATGGTGCATATAAAGCAGTTTTTAAAATCTCACTAATTCTTTCTTTCGTAATGTTTTCATTCTTTTTCACTTTACGAATAGAACGGCGGTTCATAATTACATCTTTTAAATTTGTTGTAGTAACTGACATGTTTCATTCCTCCAATATTTTATTTGTCGATCATGCACACAATTTAACAATATCCATCTACATTACATTGCATTCCATCTAACTCATTTTCCTTACTTTTTGCTAGCTCTTGATCGATTGCTTTTGCTAATCTTTCTTTGCTCGCTAACCCTTGAATCACTTCATCACCAATGATGAATGTTGGAACAGCCATAATTTGCGCCTCTTCGTAAGCATGTCGCAACGCTTCTTCTTGTGCGTCTTTATACTTTCTTGATACTAATGCTTCTTTAAATGCTTCTTTAGGGAGTCCAACTTCCCCTGCCAATTTTGTTAATACTTCGATATCTTCGATGTTTTGTTCTTCTTGGAAAAAGGCAGCAAACACTCTATCGTGAAACGCATTTCCTTTTCCGTGTTCCTTCGCAAAGTGATAACCCTCAAAGGCAAGGTTTGTATATGGATGCGGAGAAACACGAGGTAATCGCATTTCCACCCCTAATTTTTTGGCGGTAGGAACAATAAATGAATCCCATGAACCTAACTTGTCAGGCTCTTTCCACGGATCGATTTTCGGATATGGACTCGGACGTAATTCAAATGGCATCCACTCTACTTCTACATCTTTTTCCTTTACAATCTCATCCAAAGGACCTTTTCCTAAAAAACAAAATGGACATATAAAATCAGAATACGCTTTAATTTTTACAGTCATGTTTATGTTCCCTCACTTCTCTTTTTAGTTGTAACTAATTTAGTTACAACTAAATTAAAAAAAATTACTTTACAGAGTGTATTTGATTTACTAATGATGTAACTAGTTTCTCCACTGTTATGCTTTCCAATACGAGCTCAAGCGCTTCTTGTGCTTGAACTAAAATCACTTCTAAAACGGCTTGTATATTTGCTCCCACCGGACAATCAGGATTTGGATTTTCATGAAAATGAAATAACTTTTCCTCTTCCACCACATCTACGGCTCGGTACACATCTAACAAGGTAATCTCACACAACTCTTTCGCAAGATAAGCCCCTCCTACGCCGCGGCGCACTTCAACAAAACCTGCTTTTTTTTAAATAAGATAAGACTTTCCGAATAATCACTGGGTTTGTATTTATACTTTCCCCCATATACTCTGAAGTACAAATAGAAGGTGGATTATGTTTCAGGGGAGATAAAATATGCACAGCAATTGTAAAACAACTACTAATTTTCATATTTATCACCACCTTGTTGTAATTATTATAGTTACAACAAGAACGGAAGTCAAGCGGCCTAAAAAAGATTTTTTAAACTATGCTATATTTCAGTACTTAGGAAATATTACAAAACTGTCATCTTTACGTAAGGTTTTTAGATAGTTCATTTCATATTTAAATGTAATAATAAAAATATAAGAAAAAGCAAATATACAAAAAAAGAAATGAGGCAACTTTACAATGATTTTAAAACTATTATTTATCCTTTTCGGAATCGGCTTAGTATTCTGGGGTATATATAGAATGAAAAAAGATCCAGCATTTGTCGGAAAAACGCAAACAAGAAAAAGCATTTTTAACCTCTTAATTTTAGGACAAACTTCTGGCCTAGGACAATTTTTAAGCGGGATTGTCTGTATAATTATAGGGATTTTATCCTTTATCATTAAATAACTTATCGAACCTTACGAAACTGTCATCTTTATGTAAGGTTATGAGATAGTTGCTTTACTATTTCCATGTAATAATAAGAACATACGAAATAACAATAAATTTTTAGAAATTATAGGAGCGTGTTGATCATGATCGTAACAACAACTAATACTATTCAGGGAAAAGAAATTATTGAGTACGTAGACATCGTAAACGGTGAGGCAATTATGGGTGCAAATATCGTACGCGATATCTTCGCTTCTGTTCGTGACGTTGTTGGCGGCCGTGCTGGTGCATATGAAAGTAAATTAAAAGAAGCGCGTGACATTGCGATGGAAGAAATGAAACAACTTGCTGCGCAAAAAGGCGCAAATGCAATCGTTGGTATCGATGTAGACTACGAAGTCGTTCGCGATGGAATGTTAATGGTTGCGGTAAGCGGTACAGCTGTACGTGTGTAAATAGATAGAAAAGAAGCACCTCATTGGAGATTGAGGTGCTTTTTCTTTTTAGTGGAATGTTGTAAAGTAGCCCCAATTTCACGAAGGACTACTTACTACGGTTTTGTTGAATTTTATAACGAGTTACCCTCGCCAAATAAAAACACGGAAAAGATACAACACTTAATAGCAATAAATTCGGCAGTGGATGTTTGACAACAGAATATACAAGAAATACCGCTATTATAAAACATAAGGAACTAAAAATAGCTGAAACTAAACTTTTTGTAAAGATGTTTTCAGTCTGGCTCATCTCTAATTCTCCTATCTTTTTTTACAATTATGATGACCTAATATTATTGTTGATGCCCCTTTTCTCGGTTCCCTACAGCCCAAGCTAAAAACAAAATCGAACTAGTTACTAAAATCGCTGTGAACATCCCCATTACCATTTCCCCTTACTTTAAATAGTATTACCTATATAATACCATTACATAATCTTACAAACCACTTGTAAAATCCATATATTGCTAGATAAAGTTTCCTTTTGTATAATAATTACAATATAATCCAATTTGCACAGGAGAAAAAATATGAAACAAAGGCCTTGGTATTTACGAGATAAGTTTTTGTATACAATCTGTATCGTTATCCCTCTAATTGGATATATAATTGTTGTATTTAACAAAAGGAAATTTGACCATGAAGAATGGATGCCCTTTCTTCTAGTATCTACAATTACAACTTCTCTTTGGGTATTAAAATTTCTTCCGAATCATATCTTTCTTCCTGGAACAATCCTCGCGCTATTACTAATATATATACTTATCAAAAATTAAAGATCAGAGCTTCTAAGCTTTTTTCTAAACAGGATTGGCTGAATCACCCAATTGCCACATTTCACTCAAATTCAAATAATCTACGTATGATTTTTACCCAACCTAAGTAAGAACACCCTAAAATGATGGACCACAAAAATGCGAAACGGATACTTCTCGGGATTGATATCCATAACTTCAAGATCCGCCAAGACACATCATCTTTTCTGTCTTTTTTCATTAGCATTCCCCCGTCACAACCGGCAATACAATAATAAACCGAACTACCCCATCTGCATATTCTGCTCGAATTTCTCCGCCTTCTAATTCCACAATGCTTTTGGCAATCGCAAGCCCAAGCCCTGAGCCTTCTGAAACTCTACTTCTTGATTGATCCTTTTTATAAAAGCGTTCAAATAAATTCTCTAACTCTTCTTTTGTAAACTCCTCACTCTCATTTGCAATAGAAATGCGAATGTTACGGCGCTCTCTTTGAAGCGAAACGATAATTTCTCCCTCATCTTTACTATACTTAATGGCATTCATTAATAAATTATCAAACACACGAACCATTTTTTCTGAATCCAAGGAAGCGTATAGACGATCTTCGGGAAATTCTTTCACAAAGGAAAGACCATGTTCCTCTGCTTGTGGTACAAGTTCTTCAATTAATTGATCAAGAAGTTCGTTTATGCATACTTCTTGTTTTTCTAATATAATCTTCTCATTTGTTAGCTTTGTGTATTCAAATAAATCTTCTATTAAATTCTTTAACTGCTCTGACTTTGAAAAGGCGATTTTTACATACTCATCGGATTGTTCTTTATTTTCATATTTACCATCACGTAATAAGCGCAAGTACCCCATAATCGAAGTAAGCGGTGTTCGTAAATCATGCGATACATTTGTAATCAATTCATTTTTTTGCTTTTCAATTTTTCGTTCTTTTTCAATATTCACCATAAGCTCTTCTGCCATATGATTAATATTCTCTGTTAATAAGGCCATTTCATCTTTGCCCTTTTCTTCAATCCGATATGCTAAGTTTCCTTTTGCAATCTCTTTCACACCTTCTGCCATCGCTTCAATTTGCTTCATCTTTCGCTTTGTTATATAGAAGAAGGAAACCAAAAAGACGACAAAACCAATTAAAAATGGGAGCGGGCTATCATTCTGAACTTCAATAATATCCCCTTGTGGTATACCACTTGCGATTAAATACATGTTTTTTTCTTGAATAGTAACAGGATAAAACGTTGTAAATTCTTTACGCTTGCTTTCATGTATTACATCTTGATCTTCGTAACTAGAGCGATTTATTTTAAAACTCATGATATTACGAATGGTACTATGAAGATTAATCTGTTCTTCCTGAGCACCTTTTGTCTTATAGACAACTTTTCCACCCTCATCTACAATTAAAACTTTCAATGTTCTCTGGTACTCTGGCCATTCAAGAATTTCTTGTACATGAAAAGTACTCTCTCTTGTAATTACCCCAACAAGTCTTTCAGCAGTTGTATCGATTCCTCGCATACCCGACGAATAATCAATGACAGCGTGCTTATTGGCTCCTTGAAAAAGTGGAGACGAAGCCCACCCTCCTATCACACCAAGCAAAATACAAAAAGCAAATGTCGTTATCAGTTGCACACGTATACTCTGTTGTACCCCTCTTACGATTTTATATATTATTTTTTTAAAAGTTCGAATCATCCAACCAATCGGTCTAAATATGTTTTTAATTATCTTTCTCAATCTTATATCCCACTCCCCAAACCGTTTTTATATAACGAGGCTTCCTTGGATTCTCTTCCGTCTTCTCGCGGATTTTTCGAATATGTACCATTACCGTATTATCAGATTGAAAGGACGGTTCATTCCATACCCGTTCATAAATTTGATCCGCACTAAATACCATCCCGCGATTTCTCGCCAGTAACTCTAAAATAGAGAATTCCCTCGGTGTGAGTTTCACTTCGTCGTGTCCCACAATTACTTCATGCGTTGCAACATTTACTTTCATATCACCAACTTCAATTTCATCTTCATTTTGAATAAAGCCTCCACTCATTTTCATATATCGGCGAAGCTGTGATTTAATACGGGCAATCAATTCTAGTGGATTAAAAGGCTTTGTGACATAATCATCTGCTCCAGTTGTTAAGCCTAAAATTTTGTCCATATCTTGCGTTTTTGCCGATAACATAATAATGGGCATCTCGGCTATTTCTCTTACCTTCATACACATATGAATCCCATCTAATTTTGGCATCATAACATCTAATACAACTAAATGTACTTGGTGCTTTTGTAATATTTCTAATCCCTCTGCACCGTCCCCAGCCTGCAACACTTCATATCCTTCATTCTTCAAATAAATCGCAATCAAATCGCGAATTTCTTTTTCATCATCTACAACAAGTATTGTTTCTTGACTCACAATCTCTCCCCCAACATTATCAATCTATTATAGGAATATTTTAACAAACAAATTTGAGGTTTTGTTACATTACTCCTTACTCTCTCTATCTATATAGTGCACACCGAATATTACTACAAGAAAACTCCCAAAAACGAAACCGTACTTCGTTGTGATTTCTACAATGTATCGTGCATCTTCAAAATCAATTGCATCCACCATTTTTTCCGCTAATATTTTCGAACTCGGTGCAATCGCTCCAATGTGTTTAGGATGCTTGATAAACTCAATTAAAAGCGTAATGAGTTGCACGAAACATCCCCTCGTTTAATCAGTATTGTATAGGTCTCAGTATAAATAGCATTTCTTAAAAAATAGCAGAGAGATTTCTTAAGTTTTTCTGAAGAAAACGAAAAACCTCTACGTTATATACCACATGTCATACCTATAAGAATTTCCCTTATCTACTGATTTACGCTACCGACTTATTCTTTCCAAATGAAAAATGCCCCCAAAAGATAGTATCTTTTGGGGGCACAGAATAAAATAGGAGCGGATATACCCGCCCCTATTTTTAAACAATTATATATTATTTTTCAGGAAGTGCCTCCATGACAGATGCCACTTCTGCGACAATAATTTGGCTACCTAAAATTGGTGATTCTTGTTGTGCTTCTTTAGAGCCTGGCTCTGGTCGTTTATGCGCTTCTTTAAACGCATCACTATTTCTCCATTTCATAAAGCTCTCTTCATTTTCCCAATACATATTTACATTTAATTCATCATACTCAGTTAAGTTTTGTGTAATTAAAACTTCAACTTTTATAAAACCTTCCATTTGTTGCAATGCACCTGAACGAGTGAATGCTGGGGCCATTTTTTGTGCAAACCCTACTTTTGTTTTAATTCTGTTTGTAACAACGATCATCCTCAAAAACCTCCTTAATGTTTGTGAAAACTTCCTCGAATGAACTATCTGCATGACATCTATGCTGTTTTTCGTTCATCATGCTTTACTATAATGGTATCTTTAGGTTTCAACTTAATTAGTCACGCGTGACTAATTAAGTTCATTATATACACCACGTTTTTATTAGTCAACTCTGACTAATAAAAACGTGACTATATAAATTCAAATAAAAAACAACATAAAAATCCCTTCCTTTTTAGGAGACCAAGAACATCTGGTCCAGCATAGCAGCGACTTATATGTTGCAAAATAAATTTAGATATAGAGGCGATTCAAATTTTAGAAAGAAGCGTTTTAACCGCTTTTTCAAGAAACGCAATTTCTGCTTCTAACATTGTTATTTTATGCTCTATTGCCAGATTGACTCCAATCCTCATCTCATGAACTGGGGTTTGTTTAAAAATATGAATTAATTTCTTATTTTTATGTAATCGTTCCTCTAGAGCTGGCAAAGATTTTTCTAACGGAAGAAAATCAATAAACATGAGTCCTATATCACCTTGATAATTAACTCTCTCAGCTGAAGATAAATTGTTCAATAATAATTTGTAAAAATATTGTTTACCCTTTTCATTAATAGAGTACACTTTTCGGGATGGTCTGTTTCCTTCTTGCTCCAATTGAACATCAATGTATCCCTTTTTATTGAGTTTATCTAACGTTGCATAAGCAGTAGGTTTTTTCATATCTGTAACTGTACTTAAATTTCTTTCAATAAATTCATTAATTTGATATCCATGCTGACTTTGGCTCATAAGCAAACCGAGCAGGACGAGTGAGCGCTGTTCCATAGAGATCATCCTTTCTAAACCATATTATATCTGATGATGGAAATGAGAACTAGACAATAACTCAATTACGTGGATTGTTAGCAATTATTATACGACAAATATCTATAGGAAAACTATCTCTTAGCGCCCGCACTCTCTTAACTTCAAAGCGTCTGTCCGTTATCAATTGTAAATATCTGTCCCGTAATGGATTCCTGCGTCAATTGAAACAGAATCGCCTCCGCAATTTCATCAGGCGTTGAAATTCTTTTCAGCGGTATGTTCCCAGCAAGTTGATGCATCTTCTCTTCATGATCCGCCCACCATCTTGTATGAACTGCACCAGGAGCGATACTGTTTACCCTAATCTGAGGTGCGAGTGAAATGGCTAACGATTTTGTCATCGTATGAATGGCCCCTTTTGTGACTGCATATGGAACAGACGAACCTAGCCCTGTTATTCCAGCAACACTGCCTATATTCACAATCGCCCCTGACCCTTTCTTCTTCATATAAGGAACAACAGCCTTTATACAATGAAACATCCCTTTTACATTTACGTTAAAAAGAGAATCCCACACTTCATCTGTTACAGACTGCAAATCATCCATTGGTATTTGTGCTGTTATACTCGCATTGTTTATTAAAGCATCTACCGCTCCAAAAAATTGCACAGTTTGCAGCACCATGTCTTCCACTTCTTTTTCTATGGCTACATTAGCTTTCAAAATAAGCGCTGTACCTCCGCGCTTTACAATGTCGTCCCTTGTTTCTACTGCTTCTTGTTCCGAACGGCTGTAATTGATTACAACCTTCGCCCCTGCATCTGCTAGTTTCAAAGCTGTCGCCTTTCCGATACCAGTACCGCCGCCCGTTATAATGACTACTTTATCTTTTATCTCCACTGTCTCTGCTCCTCTTCTGATCATATTTGTTATCCCGCATTAACGGGCAGTAAGCCCCCCACTGATGGAAGTTTCACTTTATCACTCATTGTATCCTTGCTCTTGCGAAAGGTATAATACTGAATAATGAGTTTGGTATCATTTCAAATGATATCAGTGGAGGGATCTATTTTGGAAAGTCATGACTTATGGATTTTTAAACATGTTGCCGAATTACAATCTATCTCTAGAGCCGCCGAAAGACTCGGATATGTGCAGCCAAATATAAGCCAGCGTATAAAAAGCTTAGAAGAAGAACTAGGCGTCAAATTATTAAAACGTAATAACAGAGGCGTAACATTGACTGAAGACGGGAAAGTTTTGTTGAATTATACAAATCAAATTATGATGTTAATGGACGAAGCAAAATCAAAACTAAACCCTAAAAAGTGGCGAGAATCTTTAATTATCGGGGCACCGCAAACCATTTCCGCTGTAAAAGTTCCCCGTCTACTCTCTTCCTTTTTACAGTCCAATAACAATATTGATGTAAAAGTAAAAACGAATAATAAACGAAAATTACAAGAAATGCTTGCTTACGGAGAGGTTGATGGAATTTTTATAAGCGGTACATATAACGATTCGCAGTTCGAAAGTGTTTACCGTTATTTTGAAGACATCGTACTAATTTCTCCAAGTGAACAGCAGCAACCGACGCTACTTGTAAATAGCGATCCAGGTTGTATATATAGAAATAAACTATTAAATTTCGCAGAGAAACAGAATTGGAATCCACCAGCCATAATCGAATTCGATTCCCTTGAATCCATTCTACAAGCGGTTCATGCCGGACTTGGGGTAAGCATCTTACCAGCAGATGTTATAAAAGAAATACAAGCCATACACCATAAAAAACTACGAGACAAAATAAAGATTGATTTTATTATGAAACGAGGAAAACAAAGGTCACAAAGTTTGGAGAAGTTCATTTTGTTTTTGAAGGAATTATAGTGTTTACCTTTTCTTTAATTTGGAAATGATGAAATAAGCAAGGCTAAAAACGATCGTATACCCTAATGATTCTAAAATATGATTATTTGTGATTACTCCTGTATGGATATACCTAACTAACAAGTTAACTATAAAGATAAAAACAACGAATCTAATTCATAAAACGGTCTTTGATTTCATAGTCTTGACCACCTGCCATTACACTATATGATGAATCAGTAACGTTGCATTTCTTAAACAAAAGAATTCTTACAATAATGTAAGAATTTTGTTAGGCAATTCAATGTTTCCGCTTCTTCATTCCATGTAAACTAAAGTTAGAAAATATGACAAAGGAGCGGATTTTCATGAACGAAGGTCAAGATTTATTATTCACTCAAATTGTTACTGGTTCTTGCTTAGGCGGCTTTGTAGTACTATCTAGTGTTGCTGGTTTGATTAAAGTCGTTCATCAATTTTTCATGTAATGATAGAAATCGCTTAAAGGAGTTAGACTGCGATGCTTAGGAAAAAGAAAACAGATTAAAAAGGATTACCTCTTATACATATACAAGGTAATCCTTTTTCATTTCTATAAATCCTTTATGCCTTTTTCACAAATTCAGATTTTAATTTCATCGGGCCGAAACCATCGATTTTACAATCAATATCATGATCGCCATCAACTAAACGAATATTTTTTACTTTCGTACCAATTTTTACGACTAATGAAGTTCCTTTTACTTTTAAGTCTTTAATTACTGTTACAGAATCCCCGTCTTGTAACACATTTCCGTTCGCATCTTTAATTACTTTCTCATCTTCACTATTTGCCGCTTCTAACGTCCACTCATGCGCACATTCTGGGCATACAAATAAAACTCCATCTTCGTAAGTGTATTCTGAATTACACTTTGGGCAATTTGGTAAATTAGACATAATTGTATTTCCTCCACTCGCTATTTATACTTCTATATACTGCCATAGTCTTCTTTTATTGACAACCCTCCCCGGGCATAACAAAAAAAGGAAGCTTAAACCCGCTTCCTTTTTATTAACTCCAAAAGAATTGAACTATCTTCATTCCCGCCCATACCCCAACGATTCCCATAATCGCTGAAAAAACTGGAGGTGCTGGAATTGGGAGCTTTAATAACGTAAATATTACTCCTACGATTAATCCCGCTAAAGTTGACATAAAAATTTCATGCATATTGTTTTCCTCCTAGATGCTTTATTTTGCTAATTTATAAAACCAGATAATTGCTAGTGCAGCTTGTATTAGCATTCCCTAAAACGGGATATTTTTTTACTATAAAAAAAAGGATAGAACAGGCAGTATGTAACTGCTTGTATCTATCCTTTTCTTTCTCTTTAATAATTCCCAAGCTCTGATTCCGGGCTTTGAATAATCACCGGATTTTTAGCTGGATCTAGCCACTTCAAAATAGAAATAACGTCTTGCTGATCCGTACCAGTACAGCCATTTGTATACATATCAGAAACATGGAAGAAGATTGCACTTCCGGCACCCGGAGTTCTATCTGTATTATAGTTGATAACAAATCCATAATTATAAGCAGATATATCCATGTTTTCAGCACTTCTCCATTGTCCCCTCGTCGCATTGCGAGACTGCCATGTGTTATAAAGAGCGCTGTTCGAGTCATCAACCCAAACATCATCCGACGTAATCTGACGGAATGGTAATTTTGTACCTGGGTTGCCATAACGACCAAATGCGGTACCAATCGAATATTTCCCTCGCGGCGACTGCACGACATTCTCACTCATTTGGGGTGCAAATCCATCACGGCCAATATGCCCATTCATATCTAACAGCTGCTTCCAAGCACCATTTACACGTTCAAACGTACGAATACGTGCTAAGTTTGTCCCGTAACCAGTTGTTGTAACAACAATTAATTGATTGTTATCACCAATTGTATGGAACCTATCTGCAAGTGTGATCTCTCCTAAACTAACCGCTCGGCTATCGATCCAACCAGTGCGTCCGTTTTGCTCAAATTGATACCACATCACTCCGTTATAAGTTGCTGATTGTAACAAATTCAAGTTTTGATTAGCAAAATCCGCTGCAGAACCAACATAATTAGCATGCTGCATTCCGTAAGGCTTCGTCCAAACTGCATTACCCGCTGCATTGGTCACATGCCCGGCCTTGTTTAAAGATTGAATATTCGTTGCACTAGAAATTGCATTTGCATCCAGCCAGCCTTCTTCATGACCATCTACTTTAAAATAATACCAATGTACCCCATCTTTATCTAGACTGCGGATAATCTGAAGCGGACGACTATCATAATTACTTGCAGACCCAACATAAGATGCGCCATTTTCACCATAAGGCGTACTCCATACCCCATGACCATCTGTATCTCCAACAAGTGCGATTCGATTTTCGTCTTTTATATTCGATACCGTTTTCGTAAAGACACGCGCATCCACCCAGCCCAATACTTTGTTGCCTGCCATAATTTTATTCCACGTAACGGTTCCTTTCGTGGCGCTTTGTACAACCTGGACGTTTTGATAACTATAGCTATTAGTAGAATTAACCCAACTTGCGCCATATTCGCCGTAAGGATCACTCCATATTCCGTCTCCTTTCATGGAAAAACCAATTACAGCAGTGTAATTTTCATCTTTTACATTGGTTAAGCCTGACACTACCTTCTCTCCATCGACCCAGCCTAACAGCTTACCATCTTTCATCACTTGGTACCAAGTTACATTCCCTCTTTTTACAGTCTTCACCACTTGAACCGTTTGATAAGCATAATCATTCGTACTTCCAACATACTGAGCACCTGTAATCCCATAAGGTGTTGTCCATATACCATTGTTATAACTTCTTCCGATTGTAACCGTAAAATTGGCAGCCTGCGCTTCCCCAGCATGATCTAACGCCTTTTGATCTATCCAGCCGATTACTTTGCCATCTATGCTAAATTTGTACCACTGCACACCACCATATGTAGCACTTTCTACTAACTGAATATCTCGGTAAGCGTAAAGATCCGTTGAGCCTAAATAATTCGCGCCCGCTACACCGTATGGCATCGACCATACACTATTGACTGTCGTTGCCCCCATCACAGCGGTCTGATTGATCGTTTGGATATTTTTCAAATCACTCAACGCTCTACTATCAAGCCAACCGATTACTTGACCATCTATACGAAATTGATACCACACCACATTATTCAATGTCATCTTCTGAACTAGCTGAATATCTTTACCTGCATAATCATTCGTAGATTCTACATAACTAGCACCCGCTAATCCATAAGGAAGCGTCCAAATAGAATTCCCTGTCGTCCATGCCACAATTTGATTCTCTTGTACGCTAGTCGCAGGAGGATTATCCGCCGCTTGAACAGGAAGTGCAAAAAGCAGTAAAGCTCCTCCTGTCAGCACAAAATTACTATATAACTTGGAATACAATTTCTTATTTCGCAAACCTTGCTCCCCCTAAAATTCCTGTAATTTTTCTTCTATTCTATCATTATCGATGTATGCGGGATACTAATAATAGGGGCATTCTAAAATATCAGCGATTTGACAGAGAAATAAATGATTATGAATACATTGTCATTTAGTGAAAATTTATAACTTGCTTGAGTGGTTAGCTAAAATAGTTCGATAAATCTACGTGCTGCTTTGGAAAGATATCGTTGTTTAAGCCAAACCAATGCTGTCTCTGATTGAAGAGAGGAATCTATGATGTCCAATACCCTAATTTCGATATTATGAAATGTAGATACTGAAGATTTAGGAAGTATACTTGCTCCAATGCCAGCTTCAACTAAAGAAAGAAGTATATTAACATCTGGGCATTCGCACAAAATATTTGGCTGGAATTCGAATCGTTCACATTCTTCTATAATTCTTTCATACAGCCCTTCTCCCTTCGTTCTGTGGACCAGCAATAAAGGTACATCTTCAATCTCTTTCATTTGAATAGCTTCTTTTGAATGGAAAGTTTCCCAATCTTTCGGTACCACAAAAACAAATGATTCCGCTTCCAAAGGTATCATAGAAAGACCTTCAACTTCTAAAGGAAGACGAACAATAGCAAGTTCGATATTACGATTTTCCAACTGCTTCCTCAATTCACCTGGATCTCCTCCCCACAGTTTAAATGAAACCATTGGATAGTTTTCATGGAAATATTGCATTCTTTTAGGCAGATAAGAGACACATGATACAACTGTACCAATGGATAGAGAACCTCTAATTCCTTCACCAGCTTCTTTTACTTCTAATATCGACTCCTCAAATAAGTTTAAAATATTCTGGGCTTTTTTATATAGAATTTTGCCCGCCTCAGTGAGTTCCATGGTCTTCCCATTTCTTTTTCGTTCTAATAATACGGCACCAATCTCTTCTTCCATAAGTCGAAGTTGCTGGCTTAATGGAGGTTGTGCCATGTGAAGTTTTTTAGCAGCACGAGAAATTTGCCCTTCTTCAGCAATAATAAGAAAATAGCGTAATTGTCTTATGTCCATCGTTTACCTCCAATATATATGATTTTGATATATATAAATAACATTATAGATATTTTTCATATAATTATACGGATGATAATATAAGTGAGCAAATAAAGTAGCGTTAAAATAACGCAAGCATGGGTTTTAATGTTTGTCCGATGAGAAAGACAAACACGTAGGAACTTAATATTATATGGGAGGTGGAAGTATTGGATAAACCCCAATTATGGACAAAGGATTTTATCAGTATTGCCATTACTAATTTTCTTGTGTTTACAACATTTTATTATTTGTTGGTTACACTGCCGATATATGCTTTACAAGAATTGCACGGTGCCGAATCTGAAGCAGGACTTATTACTACAGTTTTTTTGATTGCCTCCATCCTAACACGCCCACTTGCAGGTAAATGGATCGAAAAGTCAGGAAAGTATATCGTTTTTATAAGTTCACTCCTTGTTCTTTTCGCAGCTTCAATTTTCTATTTCATTCCACAATCTGTTATTGGCTTACTAATTCTTCGCTTTTTTCATGGAATTGGCTTTGGAATGGCCACAACAGCCACTGGAGCAATTGTTGCAGATCTCATCCCGGACTCCCGCAAAGGAGAAGGAATGGGGTACTATGGACTAACGCTAAATCTTGGTATGGCCATTGGTCCCTTTTTGGGTTTGACTGTTATGCAACAAGCAGGGACAACTTTCATGTTTATCATCAATGCATTATGCGCTCTCTTTGCACTCGTTGCAGGACTATTCGTTAAATTACCTAGGAAAACTGTTATGTCAGAACGGACAATGGAACGAAAAACCGGTATGAAAATTGGAGATTATTTGGAAATACCTACCATTCCTGTATCAATGGTTTCAGCTTTCTTTGCACTTATTTATTCGGGAATTGTTTCCTTCGTATCCATATATGCTAAAGAGCATAGTTTAGTGGAAGCTGCTGGTTATTTCTTTGTTGTGTACGCAGTGGTCCTTTTAATTTCTCGACCTTTTACTGGAAAATGGTTTGATTTATTCGGGGCAAATATTATAATTTATCCCGCTATTTTATGCTTTGCAATCGGTACGTTCTTATTGAGTATATCGAATACATCCTTGTTATTTCTTTCATCAGCAGCCCTTATTGGATTGGGTTGGGGAACCACATTTCCCAGTCTTCAAACCATTGCCATTCAAGTAGCACCTCCTAAAAAGAGGGCATTAGCTACGGCTACATTCCTTTCTATATTCGATTTTGGGTTTGGCATTGGATCATTTATCTTTGGTATTGCAGCAGCTAAAATTGATCATAGCTCATTATATTTTTATTGTTCATTCCTTATAATAATCGGAATTGGGGTTTACTATTTACTGCATGGTAGACTATCTTCACGTTCTATTGCGAAAAAGGTAAAGAAAAATATTTCTTAGGGTATTTTTAATTTATGGAATATAACAGGAATTAAAAGTCTCTTTAGATCTTCTTCTGAAGGGACTTTTTTAAAGATTTGGGGATACATTGATTTTATGTTAACAAAAGGTGTTTCCATATACAGAAAACACCTTTTTTAATGAGACAAGAAAGACCTCAACATATTATATATGTCTAATATGCTGAGGTCTTGGTTTTAAAGTGTTTTTAAAAATTAGGTCTTGATAAATCCAGAGTGTACTCCTTTTAATAATTCATGTTTCGTAGTTTGATATTGCTTAAGAATATTTCGGTGTAAAAGGAAGGGAATGATTCATCATAATTTGAAGCGTAGGTTCTTGTATTACTTTAGCTAATAGAATCTCTATTTCATGCTTCCAAAATACAAATCACCTCAAAAAATTTATTATTTCATTTCTAAATATTGATGCTGGAAAATACACATTCTGATTGCATTATGATAGTTACCATCAACGAAAAATTCATCTTGCAACTCACCTTCAACTGTAAAGCCCACTTTTTTGTAAATATGTGTAGCCTTTTCGTTTTCTTTATCTACTACTAAATAAAGTTTGTGCATATTTAATACTGAAAAAGCGTAATCCATCGCTAAACGAGTTGCATACTCTGCATAACCATAACCTTGATACTTTGGATCAATGATAATTTGAAATTCTGTTCTTCGATGAATATAATCAATCTCCACTAATTCAACTAATCCAATCATATTATTATCTTTTTCCACGATAAAACGGCGTTCACTTTGATCATGAATGTGCTTATCATATAAATCCTGCAACTCCACAAAAGCTTCATAAGGTTCTTCAAACCAATAAGACATAATATGTGCATTGTTATTCAATTCATGAACAAATTTCAGATCTTCTCGTTCTAAAGGGCGCAGTTTAAGTTCTTGACTCATTTTTTCAATCTCCTTTATGACTCTTTACTCATATTCTAATCCTTCAAGTAACTTGAAGGTCAATAGGAAAGTAAACATTCATCCTATCTTCATCGCTTCCCTTTCAATCTTGAGATGGGAGTCTTACTACCCGTTAATGCGGAATTAAAAAACCCTTTTAATAAGAGTTCTTTTTATCTCGTCGTGTAAGCGACATATTTAGCTTGTATCATTACACTTCACAGCAAGTAATAGAAGACGCAATAGGCAATGAAATAAATCCTCCATTTCCCTAGTAACCATACATACTACAAGGTATCTACCTGATTTCTCTTCTGCATATATAAATAAGAAATACTTGCTATAACAACAATTATACTACCGAAATAGATGCCATACTTCGTCGCCACTTCGACAATCTGCTCGATATGTTTCCCGAACATAGAACCGAGTATAAAATAAAGAAAAGTCCAGGCAAACCCTGTTGTGTACGAATACAAAGCGTACGTTTTAAAAGACATACGGTTCATACCAACTAAATAAGGAACGATATGTCTAACGACAGGTATAAAGTAGCTTGTTACTAACGCATAATGTCCGTATCGATTTATCATTTCTTGTGATTTTAACAAATACTTTGTTTTCTTCTTTTTCATTAATTTATCAAGTACTTTAGCGCCGAATATCTTTCCAAGTATATATCCTAAAGAGAGACCTGACACAACACCTAAATACATTAATAAAAAGGCTGGAATTACACTTAATACACCCATTGACGATACAAACCCGCCGCTCATTACGATCATTTCATCTGGAATTGGCATGCCTATAATCCCTAACCATAAACAAAAGAATAAAGCGGCATAGCCATACTGCTCAATATACGATAATAACTCATGTAACTCCATTATGCATAAGACCTCCTCGTCTCTTTTCTGCAACTAAAGACATAGGCTGGCGGAAAATTGAACCAAACTTTTTTTAACGAAATCTCTGAAAAAAAAGCTTGTATAAACTCTTTTTTTACAAGTGAATATTGGAATGTAATAAACTCTCCGCTCTCTTGTAATGATTCCATCACATTCTTTAAAATTCGTACTGATATTTCTTGTGGTAATGAGGTAAATGGTAATCCAGATAATACATAGTCAACTTTTTCTATCTTTAACTCTTCCATATACTTTTGAATATTTTCAGCTGATCCATGTATGACAATAACACTTGGATTACTCTCAAATTGTTTCTGCAACTTTTTGAAAAAAACCTCATTAATTTCAATAAGGATACATATTGTTTCTGCCTTTTTTCTCCTCATAATCTCTCGGGTAAAAGCTCCTGTTCCAGGACCTAATTCCACAATATATTGTGCTTTTTCAAAATCGATCGCATCTACCATTTTTTTTGATAATATATTTGAACTAGGTGCAATTGCCCCAGTATGTTTCGGATGCTTAATAAATTCCGTCAAGAATGTAATAAGTTGCATAAAGTATCTCCCCATTCATTCGATATTTGTAAGATAGCTTTCAGTATAGATAGCATTTCTTAATAAATATGGGGGAGCTTTCTTAAGTTTTTCTTAAGAGAGTGAAAATCTCCATCCGTTATATGAATCTATATCGCTGCCAGCAAGTTTATTTTGAATACATCTCCCTACACAACAATAAAATGTGATTTGAACCATACATCTGCCTCACTTTGAAGCAAAGCCTTGCCATGAGTACACTATTTTTATACAGTTAACTGAGAAGCACTATTTCATCCCCCTATTCTTTTCATACTTTTTTATCCCGCATTAACGGGCAGTAATACTCCCACCTCAAAATTCGACGAAAGCAAAGAAGTTAGGTGGGAGATAAACTGCCCGTAAAAGCCCGATTGGTTCAACTAATAATCAGTGGGGGATGAAGAAAACCCCCACTGATTAAAGTTTCACTTTATGAAACAACCTTGTTTCATCATTGATAAAAATCCAATCTTTATTTAGTTTTCCTGAAATTTCATTAGTAGGATGTTGCAACTTCATGCTCAATTTCTATAATGAATGACTATGTTAATTTTCAAGATTTACAATCTAGAATAAGAAGGTGTTAAAATGTCTAGCCATGCCGACTTACAGATGAAAAGCTATATTCATTCCCCTGAAGAACAAAGGAAATTATACAAAAGAACCTTACTCATTGTTAGTATGTCTCAAATTTTTGGAGGAGCAGGTTTAGCTGCTGGGATAACGGTAGGTGCTCTCCTTGCTCAACAAATGCTTGAGACGGAAGCTTTTGCTGGATTACCAGCTGCTCTTTTCACCTTAGGTTCAGCAGGAGCTGCCTTATTAGTTGGGAGACTCTCACAGAGATTTGGTCGGCGTGTTGGTTTATTTACAGGCTTCTTAGTAGGAGGAATAGGAGCTCTTGGCGTAGTTATCGCCGCAATAATGAATAGCGTTTTTCTTTTATTTATTTCGCTGTTTATTTATGGTGCGGGGACAGCAACAAACTTACAAGCTCGATATGCTGGAACAGACTTAGCGACTAATAAACAGCGCGGGGCAGCTGTAAGTATAGCAATGGTATCTACAACATTTGGTGCTGTAGCTGGCCCTAATTTAGTCGAAGTGATGGGGGACTTTGCTCTTTCAATTGGTGTACCTGCTCTAGCAGGACCATTTATTTTAGCTGGTGTGGCTTTTATATTAGCAGGGTTCGTCCTCTTCATTTTGCTTAAACCAGATCCATTTGTTATTGCACAAGCTATCGAATCTTATAACAAAGAAAATAAAAAAGAAGACAAGACTTTTATTGTGAGTCATTCAAGTAATAATAAAGGAATTATCCTGGGCGCAACAATTATGATTCTTACACAATTAATCATGGTTGCCATTATGACGATGACCCCTGTTCATATGGGACATCATGGACATAATATGGGCGCAATAGGACTTGTGATTGGTATCCATGTAGGAGCTATGTATCTTCCATCACTATTTACAGGTTATTTGATTGATAAAGTTGGAAGAATATCAATGGCAATTGCATCTACAGTGACTTTGCTACTTGCAGGTTTAGTTGGAGCATTTGGATCAGGCGAGAGTATGGTTTCTTTAGTTATTGCACTTGCTTTACTTGGTTTAGGATGGAACCTTGGCTTAATAAGTGGCACAACTCTAATTATTGACCACACACTCTCTTCTAATCGAGCAAAAATTCAAGGTACAGTGGATGTTTTTATTGCCTTGGCAGGTGCATCTGGAGGAGCTATGTCTGGGATGGTCGTTGCAAATTCAAGCTATACGACATTATCATTAGTTGGTGGTCTGTTCTCACTGATCTTAGTACCTGTAATTTTATGGTCTCGTAAAACCAAATAATATCCTAATAATTATTGTGGAGTTGCGTGGATTTCATCATTTACCACGACGCTTACTATTTTGCATGCCCAGCTAAGCTGGGCATGCAAAATTATAATCTAAAGGGTGTTAAATCATACGTCCTCCCTTTATTTTTACCAGTATACGGAATTTCTATCGCATGAAGTAATCTTTTTACAGTTGCACCGGATTGTATACAAAGAAAGTCCTTCAATTCATGATTCGTACATGTCGTACTGATAAGAAGTGCGTAATCTCGCAAGGCAAACTTATGCGCCCATTTAGAAATATCTTTACAATTTGGACAATGCCAACCTTGTCTTATTTTAACCATCGGTGCCATTGAACACGCCTCACATTGCACGCCTCTTACTAATTCCTCTTTTGTTATTTTATATTGCTCAAGGATATTTTGTTGTAAGGGGGCGTTATCTGTTATCATTTGATGAATAAGCTCGTGGACATTAGCTATAGCTTTTTTCTTATATTTAATTTCAAGCCGCTTTATTTTATGCGGTAAATTGGCACTGTGAATAATTGTATGAAGAAGGGTATCATCTAAAGTTTTAATAATTGTACGAGGGGTACTAATAACAACGAGGGATTCGATTGGGAGATTAGAAAATCCATGTAAGTTTAACCACTTTCTAAGCTGTATCTCTTGCCTTTTAATTTGTAAAATCGGATCGGGGAAGCCTTCTGATTTTTCTTCAGATATTCGAATAAGCTGATTAAACTTTGAATCAAAAAGTAATGTACCTACTATATTTTTTATTTCTAGAAAAAGAAGAAACCGTGAAGAAATGATAATGGTATCAATTTGAAAATAGTGATCTTGATCAAACAATCGTATATCATGTAAAATGCTATACTCTTTCTCTGGAAGGAAGCTTAGTGGGTAATCAATAGCTTGTTCACCTTTATAACCTGCCCTATGCTTCGCTACATTTTCAGAAACTACATTCCACTTTGAATGATGAGCAGGCAATCTTCTGAGCAGCGCTTCTAGTTGACGTAAATAAATCGGTACTTTTCGTTCTTTTACAATCATCTTTATCACTCCTCTAGAAATATATCGACGTTTTTTCAAATATATTGAACATAACTCTAAATATATCGACGCAAATTAAAATATATCGACGTTTCGACAAAGAATATCGACTTATCGACAAAACTTGACACCAAAATCCCCACATGTCACTTTACCTATAAGTTGGCCGCAGTTGGAAGCATAAATTGGCCGTGAGTTAATTATTAACCCATAAGCTTGCCGTGTGTTTTATTAATGTAGCTTTGGAATAATGTTTGGTCAAATTGATACGAATAACCTTAATAAATGAGCAAGTGGAACTGACGCTTCAGTTCGTTAATAGGTCACTTTGCTCTCTTGATATGCTTTCTTTACCCGTTCACTTTGAGCGAGGTGTCCTTGTATATGTTGAAGATCTTTCAATTGAAAATAACCTATAAATCATTTATTAATAAAGTCGTTCTTTGGCAGGTTTATTCAAATATATATAGAAAGTATGAAAAAATAAATTTTAATCTGACCAAAGGAGATGAAGAAATTGTTTAAAAAAGTCGGTATAGGAGTATTTTCTACAGCAATTGTATTAAGTGCCAGTATAGGTTTTTCAGGTATTGTATCAGCAGATAGTCCATCTGCAAATGAACAAGTTAGGAATGGAGATTTTGAGGATGGGCTAAATAACTGGATTTTATCTAATCCTAATTCTTCTACCGAGAATATCGGCACTTCTGAACCAGGCAATCATTATCTGAAATTAATACATGCAGACACAGCCTATCAGCTTGTTACTGTAAAGCCGAATACAGAATATACATTAACATTTGATATAGCGGGAAGTATAGTTTCCCCATCAGAAGTAACAGTAGGTAATCTGAATGCCAATCAAGAAATCGTTCCATTAACAAAGAAGCAGTATACAGGATTTAAGCCGGAACATCATGAGATAAAGTTTAAAACAGAGGAGGATGTGTCAAACTTTGCTGTCAAACTTGCTTCTACAGCAAATGGGAGGGCTAAGTTTGATAATGTACAATTAAAGGAAAAGGAGAAATCTTATATTTTAAATATTGATTTTGACCGCAATTCAAGTTTAGAGATTTTTAAACCATATGGCGATATAAATTACAATATTGAAGAGCATGCAGGAGTAAATAATTCTAAAGGACTTCATATAAGTGGAGGATACGGTGCATTTATAGGGGACGTAACTTTGAAGCCTAATACTACATACATACTGTCCGCATCTGGAAAAGTAACGACTCCTGATGATAAAAGCTTATTCGTAGGAGCACTGTCTCCTGGGGGGGAAAGACACACCTCATATGGTTTTTACTTCCTCACAGTATGAACAAAAATCGGTTGAATTTACTACTCTAAATACTAATGATCCATATACATTCTTCTTACAAATTAATGGAAGTGTAATCGGTGATGCCTATCTTGATGATATCGTACTAGTTGAAAAGTAGCCATAATAAAAAATATATTTCTATCATTGACACATAAAAACAATTCTAAAAATGAGCCGCCATATGCCTATCTACTTGAGACTTTGAAATGTATCCACAACGAAGTTTGTTCTTTCTACATTTATTTATGGGAATTCAGCTCGTTTTTCATTTTGAGGAACAATGAATTTCTTAAATTGATGGCAATGTAATGCTATCCCTAAAAGTCGCGACTTTATTTAAGGGCGACATTAAAAATATTCTTCAAATCCTGGAAGCATAAGTTTGCCGTAAACTAAAAGAAGCATAAATTGACCGGAACGGCCATCTTATGCTTCTTGTTACACACAAAATAAAAAAACCACCAAATATGTATTGGTGGAGACGGTGGGAGTCGAACCCACGTCCAAAAGTATCGGCACTTAAGCTTCTACGAGTGTAGTCGATATATTGGCATTTCGCAAACTCTTCGGCCTATCGACAGGCTTCCGAATTGCTAGTCTGGTTGTTCTCTTCCTTTGTCCTCAGACGGCGAACTCCGGCGTAGCCCACTTAGAGTGAGTCCGCTACCCTACCACATGGGCGATGGAGGGGCGAACCGCTAAAAGCTGTTATTAAGCAGCTAAAGCGAAGTTGTTTTGTTGTTTGCCAGTTATTGGCTGTGACGTTTTAACGAGGCCGATCCCCTCGACTCGCAACCTAAGCTCGAACTACCCCTGTCGAATCCGTAACGTCCCCATATAAGAAATGGAGCATACGAAGTATATTCGTGATAGCTGCTATTGAGCTGTTTTTCAATGTTCAACTGACCTTACATTTGTTATTATAGCACACGATCGTCATTTTGCAATTGTAAATTTCTGTATTACATTTTTTGACGATCGCGGAATACACGTGCAATTTCACGTTTTGCTTCTTTTTCTTTTAAATCATGGCGCTTATCGTATTGCTTTTTACCTTTACCTAAACCAAGTGCCATTTTCGCAAATCCATTTTTCAAGTAAATTTTAAGCGGCACAAGCGTATAGCCTGTTTCTTTCGTATATCCGATTAGCTTTAAAATTTCTTTTTTATGAAGAAGTAATTTTCTTGCGCGAAGCGGCTCATGATTAAAACGATTCCCTTGTTCATACGGACTAATGTGCATATTATGTACCCATACTTCACCATTTTGCACACGTGCAAAGGCATCTTTTAAGTTTACACGACCTGCACGAATTGCCTTAATTTCTGTTCCTTGAAGGACAAGACCGGCTTCATATGTTTCTTCAATAAAATAATCATGGAATGCTTTTTTATTTTGTGCGATGACTTTTCCTTGACCTTTTGGCATCTCTTTTCTGCCTCCCTTCATTTGTATCATTGTAACAAAATATGAAGAAAGAAGCCATATATGGCTTCTTTCTTACTTACGTTTTTTCTTTTTCTTCTTAAAGCTCGGTGCATTTTCAAAGAATGGCTTTTTCTTTTTGTTGCCATTTCGTTTTCCATTTCCATTTCGGTCTGATTCTTTTCCTTGTCCGCCGCGATTGTTATCACGATCGCTGCGTTTTCTTCTACTTCCTTTTGGCTGTTCAATTACAACAGGACGATCTTTTCGTTGTCGCTTCACACTGCCTTTCATGCCGACAATTTCAAAATCAATCGCACGCTCATCTTTGTTTACGTTAATAACGCGAATTGTAATTTCATCACCAATACGGAAGACGTTTCCTGTACGTTCGCCAATCATCGCAAAATGATGTTCGTCATAACGATAGTAGTCATCCGTTAAATAGCTAACATGAACAAGACCTTCAATTGTGTTTGGAAGTTCTACGAATAAGCCGAAGTTTGTTACAGAACTAATGATTCCGTCGTATTCTTCACCAATTTTATCAAGCATGTACTCAGCTTTTTTCAGTTCATCTGTTTCACGCTCTGCTTCAACAGCGCGACGCTCCATATTAGAAGAATGCTCAGCAATATCCGGTAAATTTTCACGCCATTTTGCTTGTGTTTCATTGTCCACTTTTCCGTTAATTAAATATGTACGAATTAATCTGTGCACAATTAAATCAGGATAACGGCGGATTGGTGATGTGAAATGTGTATAGAACTCTGTCGATAAACCGAAGTGGCCTAAACTATCCGCATCGTAACGTGCTTGCTTCATAGAACGAAGCATAACTGTTGAAATCACAACCTCTTCTGGTTGACCATGTACCATTTCAAGAATTTGTTGCAGCGCACGCGGATGTACTTCATTTCCGCGTCCTTTTACCGCATACCCAAAGCTTGTAATAAACTCAAAGAAACGCTCTAGTTTATCTTCTTTCGGATCTTCGTGAACGCGGTACATAAATGGTACGTTCATCCAGTGGAAATGCTCTGCAACCGTTTCGTTTGCGACTAGCATAAATTCTTCAATGAGCTTTTCAGCAACAGAACGCTCACGTAACACAACTTCTGTCGGCTTGCCCTCTCCGTCCACTAATACTTTCGCTTCTTTGAAATCAAAGTCAATTGCCCCGCGGCGCATACGCTTTTCACGTAAAATTGCAGCTAGTTTCCCCATCTCTTGGAACATTGGGACTAACGGCTCATAACGCACCATTAATTCTTCATCTTCATCGTCCAAAATGCGCTTCACATCAGAATACGTCATACGCTCCGCTGTTTTAATCACACTTTGGAAAATTTCATGCTTCACTACTTCCCCTTGCTCATTAATTTCCATTTCACAAGATAAAGTTAAGCGGTCTACCTTTGGATTTAATGAACAAATTCCGTTAGATAAACGATGCGGAATCATCGGAATAACACGGTCTACAAGATAAATACTCGTTCCGCGCTCAACTGCTTCGCGATCAATTGCTGAGCCTTCTGTCACGTAATGACTTACATCCGCAATATGTACACCAAGCTTGTAATTGCCATTCTCAAGCTTCGTTACTGTAACTGCATCATCTAAGTCTTTCGCATCCGCACCATCAATTGTAACAATTGTTTGATCTCGTAAATCACGGCGCCCTTGTAAATCGTTCTCATCAATTGTTTCTGGTACACTATTCGCATGCTCCATTACATCTGCCGGAAACGCAAGCGGTAAGTTATGCTTATGAATAACGGATAAAATATCAACGCCTGGGTCGTTTTTATGACCTAGAATTTGAATAACTTCTCCTTCTGCACTTAAACGATCTTGCGGATAGCTTGTAATTTTAACAACAACTTTATGCCCTTCTACCGCACCCATAGAAGCATTTTTTGGAACAAAAATATCGCTCGTCCAGCGTTTATTATCAGGAATCACAAATCCAAAGTTTTTCGATTCTGTATATGTACCAACTAATTCTTTTGTTCCGCGCTCTATGATACGAACAATTGTCCCTTCCTTGCGTGAACCGCTTGACTCTGAACTAATACGCGCTAATACTGTGTCACCGTGCAGTGCGCCTTTTAATTCTGTTGGCGGTATGAAAATATCATCTGTTCCTTTTTCTTCCGGTACGACAAACGCAAAGCCGCGAGCATGTCCAATCAATTTGCCGCGCACTAAGTTCATTTTCTCTGGAAGACCGTAGCGATTACTTCTTGTCCGCACAACAAGTCCTTTTTCCTCCATAATGACAAGTGCTTTCACAAACTCTTTAAAATCCGCTGCATCTTCAATACCGAACGCTTCTTCTAACTCTTGCACAGTAAGCGGCTTATATGCTTCTTCTTTCATAAACGATAACAATCTATCGATATTTGCTTGAATAATTTCCTCCAAGTACAAAAACCTCCTTCTAAATCCTCGTATTTTATATTGTATCCGAAAAGATAACCATATATAAATCCATTTTGCTGCTTCAACACATAGATCGCTTCTATGAAAAACAAAACAGGACCTACTCTTGCCTTCTCCCTTTGTTTTAAACCTCGCACGTGGCACAAACAGGCACTAACCGCTTCTATGCATGGCCAGTTCCTCTAGCTCACCCTAAAAAGAAAAATGCTTTTTAATTTTTATATATGTAAAAAAGAGGCAACTAGATCTTACCAATCTAGTTGCTCCAAGAAGTTATATACATCTTCATGCAGCTCATCACGCTGCTTATCAAGCGTAATTACATGTGTAGAATCTTCGTACCACTTCATTTCTTTTACATTTGATTCTACTCCATTATAAATAATATTTGCGCTATCTGTATTAATCATTTCATCATGGCGCGCTTGCACAACAAATGTTGGTGCATAAATCATATCAATATTATTGCGCACATCGCGAATTAGCTCTTGCAGTGCTCTTAATGTGTTCATTGGTGTTTGCTTAAACGCAAACATCTCTTCTTCAATCTTCTCTGGTGATTTACGCTCACGCTTTTTATATTCGCGTGCGTACGCTAATATACCTTGGTACATCGTTTCTTCGCTTTTAATATACATCGGAGCACACATTGGTACAACCCCAATAATCGGCATTGTATAAGCGAGCTTTAATGAAAAAACGCCGCCAAGCGATAAACCAACCGCTGCAATCTTTTCATACCCTTTATCTTTTAAATGTTGGTACGCCTCCATAACATCTTTCCACCAGTCTTCCGGACCTGTGTGTACAAGCTGCTCCGGTGGTACACCATGACCTTTATAAATCGGCGCATGACATGTATAACCTTTTGTCTCTAAATAACGTCCGAGCATACGAACGTCTGCAGAGTTCCCTGTAAATCCATGTAATAGTAAAACTGCACGTTCTCCCGCTTCAAATGTAAATGGTTTTGGGGATGCTAGCTTCATTTCACGTTCTCCTTCTCTTCCTATAATGTAATCTTCATATATGATCTATTTATAGTGTAACATAGTTTCTTTTCCATAATCTAATCAGAAACTTTCGCTCGATAAAATAAAAAAAGATTCAACCCGGGAAGGTGAATCTTTTTTGTTATACTTGTAAATACGTAACAGCAAATGTTAACACGAAGAATAATACAGCAAGAACAATTGTAATGCGGTTTAATACAGCCTCTACTCCACGTGCTTTTTGCTTGCCGAATAATTGCTCCGCGCCACCAGAAATTGCACCGGATAAACCAGCACTCTTACTAGATTGCATTAATACAAGTACAATTAATAACAGCGATACAATAATAAGTAAAACTGATAAAAACGTATGCACTTTACATGCCTCCTAAAGTTTCAATTACTTTAAATGTAACATAAAAGAATTGGAAAAGCGAGAGCGTCTCATACACCTAATACTTCACCAGATTAAATAAAAAACGTTACAATTAATGGACCTAGTAAACATGTTAAGATTGCTGTTAATGTCATCGTTACCGATCCGATTACACCTTCGTTTTCATTATTTTTCATCGCCCGCATAACGCCCATAATATGCGATGCACAGCCAAACCCAATTCCTCTTCCAACAGAATTTGTCACTCTGCTCCATTTTAATAAAAGAGGACCAAAAATTGTTCCAGATATCCCGGCAACTATTACGAAAGCCGCTGTTAACGATGGTACACCACCAACTTCTTCTGACACACTCATAGCTACTGGCATCGTTACTGACTTCGGCAGTGAAGATAAAATTAAGGTTTTATCCGTTCCAATAACGGTTGCAATCATCATATCACTTGTAATGGCAACTATTGTTCCAACCAATACACCGCCAGCAATTGGTACAATATACTTCTTCAAAATACCGCGTTGTTTATAAAGAGGGATCGCAAACGCTACTACACCGGGTCCAAGCAATTTCGAAATCCAGCCCCCACCACTTTGCATATATTGTTGATATGGTATATCACATACAACTAACAATATAATCATCAAAGCTGTTGCTACAAGCATGGGAATGGTAAACGGCGTTGGAAACCACTCATAAATCTTCTTTGAAAATTGATATAATAACACTGTTAATATAATCCAACTAATTCCAATTACTATGCTCATTGTATCTCTTTTTCCTTTCTATTCGCAAAGTATTGTCCTGTATGTCCTGCTACAACGATAATTAAAAACGTACTCACGACAACAGTAAGTAACAGCGACATACCTTTATGCACAAAAAAAGAACCATAATTCATTAAACCAATAATTGAAGGAATTAATAAAAAGGGCATAAGATCAACCAATGTTTCTGCTCCAAAATCAAACCATTTCACAGGAAGAACTTTCAAACCAAGCAATATAAATAACAAAAACATCCCTATTAAACTTCCCGGAATCGGAAGATGAAGCGCTCTTTCTATCCACGTTCCAATCATATAAAACACATAAAGTGCTACTACTTGGATAATAATTTTTGTGAATTTCATCTATCTATCATCCTTTATTATGTGATTGTTGACATTTCCTACATTCATCATAGTACAAATTGTGCAGACCTTCAATTATTTTTGTTGACAATTTTAGCACAATGTGGTATACGCTTACATTCTAATTTTTCTGTATTTGTAAACAGAATTAGCAATTGTTTTTTTACTATAAATGTTTAGCGGTCCCTCATTTGCTTAACATTTATCCCGCATTAACGGGCAGTAATACTCCCACCTCAAAATTCGGCGAAAGCAAAGAAGTTAGGTGGGAGATAAACTGCCCGTAAAAGCCCGATTGGTTCAACTAACCATCAGTGGGGGATGAAGAAAACCCCCACTGATGGAAGTTTCACTTTATAGTAAAAAACTAAAAAACCTCCTATAACTGTGGATGTCCCACAGTTATAGGAGGTTAAAAGCAATACGATTGTACTACCTTACAGAAATTACTTCTTAAGGTTGTAGAAAGATTTTAAGCCATCGTAAACAGCGATTTCGCCTAGTTCGTCTTCGATGCGTAATAATTGGTTGTATTTTGCAATACGGTCAGTACGGCTCATAGAACCAGTTTTGATTTGGCCAGCGTTAGTTGCAACTGCGATGTCAGCGATTGTAGCATCTTCAGTTTCACCAGAACGGTGAGATACAACTGCTGTGTAACCAGCACGTTTAGCCATTTCGATTGCTTCGAAAGTTTCAGTTAAAGTACCGATTTGGTTAACTTTAATTAAGATTGAGTTAGAGATACCTTTTTCGATACCTTCAGCAAGTTTTTGCGTGTTCGTTACGAATAAATCGTCACCAACTAATTGAACTTTTTTACCAAGACGGTCAGTTAATAACTTGTGGCCATCCCAGTCGTTTTCGTCTAAACCATCTTCAATAGAGATGATTGGGAAGTTATTGCAAAGATCTTCGTAGAAATCAACCATTTCTGCAGAAGTCATGCTGCGTCCTTCACCTGTAAGATCATATTTACCAGTTTCTTTGTTGTAGAACTCAGAAGAAGCAACGTCCATTCCTAAGAATACGTTTTCGCCAGCTTTGTAACCAGCTTTTTCGATTGCTTCGATGATTACTTCTAATGCTTCACGGTTAGAACCAAGGTTTGGAGCGAATCCACCTTCGTCACCTACTGCTGTGTTAAGACCTTTGTCATGTAATACAGCTTTTAATGCATGGAATACTTCAGCACCCATACGGATTGCTTCTTTGAATGTTGGAGCACCAACTGGTAAGATCATGAACTCTTGGAAGTCTACGTTGTTGTCAGCGTGAGAACCACCGTTGATGATGTTCATCATTGGAGTTGGTAATTGTTTTGCATTGAATCCACCAAGGTAACGGTATAATGGAAGACCTACATAGTCAGCTGCTGCATGAGCTACTGCCATAGATACACCAAGGATAGCGTTAGCGCCTAATTTACCTTTGTTTGGAGTGCCGTCTAATTCGATCATAGCACGGTCGATTCCAGCTTGGTCAGTTACGTCGAAACCAACGATTTCTGGAGCGATAATTTCGTTTACGTTATTTACTGCATTAAGAACACCTTTACCAAGGTAACGAGATTTGTCACCGTCACGTAATTCTACTGCTTCGTATTCACCAGTAGATGCACCACTTGGTACTAATGCGCGTCCGAATGAGCCGCTTTCTGTGTATACTTCTACTTCTACAGTTGGGTTACCGCGAGAGTCTAAAACTTCACGAGCATAAACATCTAAAATTGCTGGCATATTATTTCTCTCCTTTTATATAAGTAATTATTTAATAATTGTTTTACCTGTCATTTCTTTTGGCTGTTCAACGCCAAGAAGTGTAAGCATTGTTGGAGCGATATCTCCCAAAATACCGTCGCCGCGAAGCTCAATACCTTCTTTTGTAACGATGAAAGGAACCGGGTTCGTTGTATGAGCAGTCATTGGCTGACCTTCAGGAGTTAACTCCTGATCAGCATTACCATGGTCAGCAGTAATAAGTGCTACACCATCTTTTGCAAGAATTGCTTCTATAACTTTTCCTAAACATTCGTCAGTTGCTTCTACTGCTTTAATTGTTGGTTCCATCATCCCAGAATGGCCAACCATATCACAGTTCGCAAAGTTAAGAATGATTACATCATGTTTGTCATTCTCAATTTCATTTACAAGAGCATCTGTTACTTCATAAATGCTCATTTCTGGTTTTAAGTCGTATGTTGCGACTTTTGGTGAGTTAATTAAGATACGCTCTTCTCCTGGGAATTCAGCCTCACGACCACCGCTAAAGAAGAATGTAACGTGCGGATACTTTTCAGTTTCCGCAATGCGAAGTTGTTTTAATCCCGCTTGTGAAACAACTTCACCTAACGTATTATCCAAGTTCATTGGCTTGAATGCTACATAACCTTTTACAGTTTCACTAAAGTGTGTCATACAAACGAATTCTGGAATGTGAGGTACTTTTTCACCACGATCGAACTCACGGAAGTCTTCGTTTGTAAATACACGAGCAATTTGAATTGCACGGTCTGGACGGAAATTGTAGAAGATGATTGCATCATCATCATTGATAGTTGCAATTGGCGTTTCATCTTCATTTACCATTACAGACGGCAATACGAATTCATCATAGATACCATTTGCATAAGAGTCATCCACACACTCATATGCTGTTTTGTAAGTAGGGCCTTCGCCGTTCACCATGGCACGGTAACATTTTTCAACGCGATCCCAACGCTTGTCACGGTCCATGGAGTAGTAACGACCGGAGATTGTCGCGAACTGTCCTACTCCTGTTTCTTTGATTACTTCATTTGTTGCATCGATATAACCTTTTGCTGTTTGCGGACCAACATCGCGGCCATCTAAGAACGCATGGAGATATACTTTCTCCACGCCTTCTTTTGCAGCTAAGCGAAGAAGAGCAAACATATGGTCAATGTGACTATGCACACCGCCATCAGAAAGTAAACCGAATAAATGAAGAGCTGTACCCTTTTCCTTTACGTGTTTCATTGCACTTTGGAACGTTTCGTTCTGATCGAACTCACCTTCACGAATTGCAACGTTAACACGTGTTAAGCTTTGATATACAACGCGGCCGGCACCAATATTTAAGTGACCTACCTCAGAGTTACCCATTTGACCTTCTGGAAGACCTACTGCCTCACCGCACGCTGTTAGTGTTGTGTGAGGGAATTTGCTCCAGTAACCGTCGAAATTAGGTTTCTTAGCTTGTGCTACAGCATTCCCGTATGTTTCTTCACGTAAACCGAAACCGTCAAGAATGATTAAAGCTGTTGGCTTTCTCATTTTACCGCCTCCAAAAGACCTAAGAAGGAAGCAGGCTCTAAGCTTGCGCCGCCAACTAAAGCACCATCGATATCAGATTGCGCCATGTATTCTTTAATGTTTTCAGGTTTTACGCTGCCGCCGTATTGAATACGAACTGCTTCTGCAGCTGCCGGAGAAACAGCTTCAGCAACAACTTTACGAATGTGCGCACATACTTCGTTTGCATCTTGTGCAGAAGAAGATTTACCTGTACCGATTGCCCAAATTGGCTCATATGCGATAACAGTTACTTTTACTTGCTCTTCTGTTAAGCCTGCAAGTGCTTTAGTCACTTGACCTGCTACAAGATCAAATGTTTTTCCGCTTTCGCGCTCTTCTAACGTTTCACCACAGCAAACGATTGGTGTTAAACCATGTTCAAATGCTGCTAACGTCTTTTTATTTACTGTTTCGTCTGTTTCAGCAAACATTTCACGGCGCTCAGAGTGGCCAAGTACTACGTAGCTCACTTTTAAGTCGCTAAGTGCCACTGGGCTAATTTCGCCAGTGAATGCACCATTTTTTTCGAAGTGCATGTTTTGTGCACCTACTTGTAAGTCAGTTCCCTCCGTTGCTACTACAAGACGCTCTAAGAAAAGAGCTGGTGAGCAAACAACTGCATCAACAGCCGCCGCTGCTGGGATTTGACCTTTTACTTCCTCTACGAAGCTAACTGCTTCAGATAGAGTTTTATTCATTTTCCAGTTACCTGCGATAATTGGTTTACGCATGCTTTGCACCGTCCTTTTTCTTGGCTGCTAATTATTTGTCGTTAAGACAAACTACACCAGGAAGTTCTTTGCCTTCCATAAATTCTAATGACGCACCGCCGCCAGTAGAAATGTGGCTCATTTTATCAGCCATACCGAATTTTTCAACAGCTGCTGCAGAGTCACCACCGCCGATAACAGAGTATGTACCTTCTGCATCTGCTAATGCTTGTCCTACTGCTTTTGTACCTTCTGCATATGGAGCCATTTCGAATACGCCCATTGGTCCATTCCATACAACAAGCTTAGAGTTTTTAATTACATCTGCATAAATTGCACTTGTTTTTGGTCCGATATCTAAACTTTGCCAATCAGCAGGAATAGAATCGATATCTACAACTTGTCGGTTTGCAGTTTCAGAGAAGTCATCTGCAATTACGCAATCAACTGGCATGTAGAAGTTTACACCTTTTTCTTTTGCAAGTTGCATAAACTCTTTTGCTAGTTCAATTTTGTCGTCTTCACATAGAGATTGTCCGATTTCATGACCTTGTGCTTTTACAAATGTATAAGCAAGTCCGCCGCCAATGATTAAGTTATCAACTTTATCAAGTAGATGACGTATTACACCGATTTTATCTTTTACTTTCGCACCACCGATGATTGCTGTAAATGGACGTTCCGGATTAGAAAGTGCTTTACCTAGTACTTCTAATTCTTTTTCCATTAAGAAACCTGATACTGCTGGTAAGTAATCTGCAATACCTGCAGTAGAAGCATGAGCACGGTGAGCTGCACCGAATGCATCGTTTACGAAAATATCAGCAAGAGCTGCAAATTCTTTCGCAAGTTCTGCATCGTTCTTTTCTTCGCCCGCATAGAAACGCACGTTTTCAAGAACTAATACATCACCTTCGTTCATTGCTGCAACCATTTCTTGTACAGCATCGCCGAATGCTTCGTCCGCTTTTTTCACGTCTTTACCAAGAAGCTCACCTAAACGTGCTGCTACTGGAGTTAGACGCATTTCTTCTACCACTTGTCCTTTTGGACGACCTAAATGGCTTGCTAAAATCACTTTCGCGCCTTGCTCTACTAAATATTGAATTGTAGGAAGAGCTGCACGAATACGAGTCTCGTCTGTAATTTTGCCTTCTTTCATTGGTACGTTGAAGTCAACGCGGCAAAATACTCGTTTACCCTTTAAATCTACGTCACGAATTGATTTTTTATTCATTGGATTTCCCTCCGACTAGTTAGGATTGACAAAACCCATTCAAAAGCTTATCACATTTGCTTATAAAACGAAAGAAGAGAGAGGGAACAAACCCTCTCCCTCGTTTTGTCATTGATAACTGATAAACTTAAGAATTAAAGACCTTTAGAAGCGATGTAGTCTACTAAGTCAACTACGCGGTTAGAGTAACCAGTTTCGTTGTCGTACCAAGAAAGAACTTTAAGCATGTTGCCTTCCATAGCCATTGTAGATAATGCATCGATTGTAGAAGAGCTTGTGCATCCGTTATAGTCGATAGATACTAATGGCTCTTCGCTGTATCCAAGGATACCTTTTAATTCGCCTTCAGCTGCTGCTTTGAATGCTGCATTTACTTCTTCAACTGTTACTTCTTTCTCAAGCTCAACAACTAAGTCAACAAGAGATACGTTAGCAGTTGGAACACGAACTGCACCACCGTTTAATTTACCTTTAAGTTCTGGTAATACTAATGCTACCGCTTTCGCTGCACCAGTTGTAGTTGGGATCATGCTCATTGCTGCTGCACGTGCACGACGTAAGTCTTTATGTGGTAAGTCTAAGATTTGTTGGTCGTTAGTGTAAGAGTGAATTGTTGTCATCATTCCACGTTTGATACCGAACTTCTCGTTAAGAACTTTAGCGAATGGTGCTAAACAGTTTGTAGTACAAGAAGCGTTAGAGATTACGTTATGGTTAGCTGCATCATATTGCTCATGGTTAACGCCCATAACGATTGTGATATCTTCGTCAGAAGCTGGTGCAGAGATGATAACTTTTTTAACTGATCCACCTAAGTGTTTCTCAGCGTCTGCTTTTTTAGTGAAACGGCCAGTAGATTCTACTACTACTTCTACGCCGTAGTCGCTCCATGGTAATTGAGCTGGGTCGCGCTCAGCGATAACTTTGATTTCTTTACCGTTAACGATAATGCTGTCGCCGTTTGCAGATACTTCTGCATTTACTGTTCCGTGAACAGAGTCATATTTTAAAAGATGTGCTAATGTTTTTGCATCTGTTAAGTCGTTAATTGCTACTACTTCCACGTTAGGGTTGTTAAGAGCTGCGCGGAATACCACACGTCCGATACGGCCAAATCCATTAATACCAATTTTAGTCATTTGAAATTCCTCCTTGGGGGATGTATATTAAGGGTTATTTACCCTTTACTAACTCTTTTGCTGCACCTTCATCTGTAATAAGTAATGAAGTGTGCCCTTGTTTAATTACTGCTTGAATTGCTTTTGCTTTTGATGAACCTCCAGCAACTGACACGACATGAGATACATATTGTAGATCTTCAAGTTGCATGCCAACTGTTTGTACTTTATGAACGACTTCACCTTGTTCGTCAAAGTAGTATCCAAAGGCTTCACCGACTGCTTTGCTCTCTTTAATTTTCATCCAATCTGCTTCTAAAGTACTTCTTCTACGCGCCATCGTTAAGGCTTCACCGATTCCGTGAATGACAATGTTGGAAGATCGAATCAACTCAAGAATTTCTCTCACAGAAGGCTCTGTCACAATGGATGCGTACGCCTCGCTGCTTACGTGGTCAGGAACATACAATAAGCGATAATTACTCATCGTATTTTGTGCCATTTTCGCACAAATCGTGTTTGCTTCTAACTCAACACTCTCTCCTATTCCACCGCGTGCTGGGACAAATAGCATATGTAAATCCCTGCAATCAATTTGCATCATATCAGCTACGGCAGCTATCGTGGTTCCTCCAGTCACAGCAACGATATTATTCGCTGTCAGACGATCTTTTATACAAGTAGCACAAGCGCGGCCCATCTCCAGCTTGACCCAAGGTGATTCATCACTATCACCAGGGACAACGAAAACTTCATCCAAGTCTAATATTTCCTTAAGCTGCTTTTCCAAAACCTTCAAACCAGAAATTTCTTTCATAAAGTCTTCCAAAGCAAGAACAACAGCTGTTCCTTCTTCTGTTAATGTCATTCCAGAAGAAGCGACGTGAACCAAGTTCTCATCTTTCAAAACCTGGACTTCACTTCGTAATACTCGTTCTGTCATACCAAGACTTGCAGATAAATTCCTTCTGCCAATAGGTTGTGTTAACCGGATGTACTGAAGAATTTGCATTCTCTTTTGCATAACAGGTAGCAGATCAGGTAATAATTTTTTTGTATGCTGAATCCATGAGCGCATCATATTGTATCTCCTCACTACATTGGTTCATTCTCCATATGGTCATTATATGTCCCGCAGTGACATATTGTGTCCCGCATAGAGTAAAAAAATAATCCCTGCTACGTTTATTATTGTAACAGGAGATGCAAAGTTATTCAACTCTTATCGCACGAATTAGGCTGTTTATTATGACATCTTTGTGAATACTCCCATATTCTACCTCTTCCCCTTCGATTTCAACGACGGGAATCATAAGATGATACTTCTCTAACAGCTGTTCATCCTCATAAATATTTATTTCCTTCAAATCAAATACGTATTCATCTTGCAACTCTTGCAGAAGTTTTTTCGCCTTCTGACAAAGACCACATTCTTCTTTTGTATATAGAATAACCTCCATATTCATCACCTATACAATCGTTTTTCGCAGAGAAGAAGCTGGAATATTTAACTGTTCTCGATATTTCGCTACTGTTCTGCGTGAAACAACAATTTCATGTTCTTCTTCTAACATTTTTGAAATCTTTTGATCTGAAAGTGGTTTTTTCTTATTTTCTTTCCCTACAAACTCCCCGATGAGCTGCTTTACTCTCTTCGTTGAAATTGCCGCGTCTTCTGTTGTTGCTACCGCATTGCTAAAGAACGACTTCATTTCAAATAAACCGTATGGCGTTTGCACATATTTATTGCGCGTTGCCCGACTAATGGTTGACTCATGGACACCTAATATTTCAGCCACCTCTTTTAACGCAAGTGGCTTTAAATATTGCGGACCATTCATAAAAAAGTCGCGCTGCTTTTCAATAATTACTTCCATTACATTTAAAAGCGTTTGTTTTCTTTGCTTTAAACTACGCATAATCCATTGTACATGCTGATATTTTTCCGAAACGTAAGAAGCGACGTCACTTTCACTATTATGAAGAAGCTCACTATATTCCGAATGAATTTCAATTCTCGGCATATTACGCTCATTCATCTGAATCAGCAAGCGATTACCTTCTTTTTTCACTGCCATATCTGGGACAATGTACATCGGTTTCTCCGAAGAAAACGCCAAACCCGGTTTTGGCTGCAATGATGTAATCACATGAACAGCTTCTTGTAATTCTTCCGTACTACATTTCAATACATTTGCTAACTTGCGCCAATCTTTCTTTACAAAATATGCAAAATGTTCATCTACAATCATTTCCGCTAAAGCGCTCCTTTTTTGTAAGCGCTTTAATTGAATGGATAGACATTCTTGAATATTTCTCGCTCCTACCCCTGCTGGCTCTAAAGATTGAACAAGCTCCATGCAGCTATTTACTTCTTCTATACATACCGATAATAACGACGCTAATTCCTCATTCGTTTCTTGTAAATACCCGTTCTCATCCACATTTAAAATAATGAAAGAGGCAATTCTTCTTTGCTCTCCATCTATTTTATAATACTGTAATTGGTTTACTAAATGCTGTTGAATCGTTGTTGAATCCACACTATAAATTTCCATTTGATTCTCAGTTTGTTTACTTGTTGTTTTACTCTTTTTCTTTTCCCTATCAAAGCCACCTAGCTCAATAAGGGGATTTTCCAGCGATTGCTCATACAAAAACTCCGTTAATTCCTGCACATTGTACTGGAGCATTGTAATCGCTTGCCTTAACTCTTGCGTCATTGCCAAACGTAAACTTTGTTCTTGTAAAAGACTTGCCTTCACCCTAATCTCCCCCTCACTTCTATTGTACAATAAGTTTATAAAAAGGAGAATCCTTACAAAACACCCATATCCACACATTATTACTCTATATGTATTATTCAAGTTTATATATTACAACTAAAAAATGAATAATATCAGGCGGAATGAATGCCAAAATTTAAAAATATCCATATTTTTTATACCACATACTAATAGTAACTCCTATCTTAAAAAATAACAATTAAAAAGAGTAGTTTAAATATAGTGAAACCTCATTATACTTAAACTACTCTTTTTCTCTTTTATATTAATAAAAAAACCTAACTTCAATATAAGTTAGGTTTGTTCGACGCGCCCAGAGGGATTCGAACCCCCGGCAGACGTGGTACCGGAAACCACCGCTCTATCCGACTGAGCTATGGGCGCATGATCATACATTCTATAGCAAAAGGACACCTTTTGATCCTATCGCGCACTGTTTATTATACGATATCTTCGTTTCGGAAGCAATTACTTCTTATGTCGTAATTCCTGAATAACTTTCCATGCAATATGCGGCCCACATCATGTAATGATGTAGGCCGCCAATAATTAAACGATATTATTTATGCAAATGATACGGAACCGTTGTAATTACGATATCTTTATTGCGCATAAACCACATTCGTAAAAGAAGTGCACTTTGGTTATGCAACGCATTATGCCACCATTTGTGCGCAATAAACTGTGGAATAATAATATGGATATGCCCTCCAGTTTTTTGTTTCGCCTCTATTGCTTTAATAAGACGATTCAGCGGTTCAAGAAGAGAACGATATTTACTGCGAAGAACTACCAGTCTACAAGGAGTTCCCCATTCTTTCCACTTCTTCTCCATTTTATCTATAGATTGTTTATCGAAACCAACGTATACAGCAATCGGATCAACATCTAAACTTTTTGCAAAAGATAGCGTGTTGTGCACAACACGATGAACGCCTGACACTAAAACGAGCGTGACTACATCGCTTGCTTCCGGACGTGTAGTTTGCATATCGATGCGCAATTCTTTTGCAACGTCTTCATAATGTCTGTGAATTGTCAATGAGATAAAAATCAAAATAGGCAATACAACTAATACAACCCAAGCGCCGCCCGTAAACTTTGTAACAGCAAAAATAACGGCAACGATTGATGTAATAACAGCACCAACTGTATTAATTGTAAACTTGATTTTCCAGTTTGATCCTTTTACTCGTTTCCAGCGGCGCATCAAACCAATTTGCGCTACTGTAAACGAAAGGAAAACACCGATCGCATAAAGCGGAATTAACGCATTCGTATGCGCATGAAACGATATAATCAAAATACATGCTAGTGATGCTAGCGCAATAATTCCATTCGAATATCCTAAACGGTCTCCACGATTTGTTAAACTTCGAGGCAAAAATCCGTCTGCCGCTACAATCGCAGCAAGCTGAGAAAATCCTGTAAATGTAGAGTTTGCCGCTAAAATTAACACAATGAACGTAAACCATATAATGACTTGATATAAAATTCCATGTCCAAAATACATGCCAGCTAACTGTGACAACATCGTGTTGTGTGGGTCTGGCGTAATACCTTTCACATACAAATGATACGAAAACCCTAACAGTGTCACAGCTGTGATTGAACCTAAAGCAATATACGTTCTAATTGCGTTTTTTTGCTGTGGTTCTCTAAAAATAGGAACTGCGTTTGAAATCGTCTCAATTCCTGTAAGCGCTGAACAAGCTGAGCTGAAAGCTTTCAAAATTAACAAAGTTGTTAAGCCCTCTGGAACTGTTCCAAAGCTCGGTGTACTTGGTTGAATAAACCCGTGACGAAGTTCGTCAAAAAAGCCAGTAAAAATTAAAATTAACATACAAATCATAAATCCGAATGTCGGCCAAGCAAAAACGCGAGCCGATTCTGCTACTCCGCGTAAGTTCACAAGCACTAGGATAACGACGCATAAGATTGCCAAAATCGTTTCATATGGAGTGACTACTGGATACGCAGAAGAAACCGCTTCTATAGCTGCAGATACAGATACAGCTACGGTCAACACATAATCAACGAGCAAAGAACTAGAGGCAACAAGAGAAACCCATCGCGGCTTGAAGTTATCTTTCGCAATGGCATACGCTCCCCCGCCATTTGGATATGCCAAAATCCCCATAATATACGATACAATCAAAATTGCCAAAAGAACGATAGTAGAAATGGTAATCGGCAAAATAAACCATTTCGCATCAGGGCCAAGTCCCGCAAGCTCTGTCATTCCTGATTCAGGTCCATATGCAACAGATGAATACAAATCCGCTGAAAGAATCGGCAGCGCAATTAACCAAAATAATTTGTTATGTTGTGCATGAAGCTCTGACGTTCGCATCGGACGACCTATTAAAAAGCGCTTCACACTACTGAAATTACTTGCAGAAAACCAAATTGCAATTAGTGCCAATATAATTAGTACCGCTTCCAACCATCTAACTAAAGTATGATGATCCATGACTTTTTCTCCTTTTAATGGCTATTTACTATTTTTTATTCTCTTTATTTTAATTGATACATGATATTTTGAACAACGAAATATAAAATATGTACTTCTTAAAAATACCCTCAATTAAAAGCCTACAAATTCATATCTAATCGTTATTCTTAAATAAACACAACTAATGATACTATAATTTATCATCATGAAGATGTATATATTCATTTTAAATTTCCGACATATAAGTCGCTGCTATGCAGAATACAACATGCCCGCTACTTTCTTTCTCCTTTTGTTCTAAACCCTGAATATGGTAGAAAAAGACCCTGACCATTTCTATGCGTGGCCAGATGCTCTCGTCCACCTCAAAAGAAAGGGGTTTGATGTCGTTTTTTAACTTGTATATATAGAAAACCTGCTAATTCCTCATATTTTCATATTACATACGGATGAGCATTTATAGATTTTGAAAAGACCCTAAAATTGGTAATTATATTTCAACACACATTCACAAATTCTAATGATTGAAGTTCAATTCAATTAGAGGAGGAATTACGTTATGACTGTAATTACAAAACTTAAACAAACTGTTTCAGGATTAAAAAGTGCACAAGCAAGCTTAGAGGGATTCGCTCTTGATACTGATAACCAACAAGCGAAGCAATTATTCCAAGGTGCAGCGCAGCAAACGCAATCAATTATTGATTCTTTAAGTCCGCGCGTTCAAGAGGTTCAACAAGAAGAACCTCAATATACACAGCAGTAAAGGGCGTTTAAAACAAACAGAATAATACCCACTTTATGCCGAATCGAAAAAAGGGTGATACAATATCATCCTTTTTTCAACTCAAATTACATAGAGCTATAGAAATGGAATGATACCATGCGAAAATTTAGGATCATTACTTTGTTATTCCTTCTCTTCTTCAGTTTCCTAAGCGGCTGTAACAGTCCACTAGATAAAAAAGTAAAAAAAGAAGCAAATGAGAAAGAAGAGCACAAAACAAATAAAAAAGAGACAAAATTAAAACAGGTCAGTATGGAGTCTGTTGATCAATCCATAGCAAATAAAGCGAAAGATAAGATTTTTAATATGGAAGAAATGATTGACGTAAAAGCGGTTAATTTAGATAACGAACTGTATGTAGCCGCGAAACCAGAGCACCACGAACGCTTTCAACTAAAGAAATTAAAAAAGGAAATGAAACAGACATTAGAAAAGATGTATCCTAATTTAAAAATTTATGTCAGTACAGATAAAAAAATTTTCATGTTACTAGATAAATTGGAAACGAAGATTAAAAACAAAGAAGCAGATAAAAAAGAAATAAAGAAACAACTAAAAGTAGTCAAAGAAGAAATGCATTCCGATACGTAATAAAGTGAAACTTCCATCAGTAGAGGGTTCTTCATCCCCCACTGATGGAAAGCCCGCCCAATCGGGCTTTTACGGGCAGTTTTCTTCGCTGCTCTTCTCCAGCTTTTACCGCCCACGAATAGCGGGATAATACTTTTCAACATAGAAAAGGATGGATTCATATGTCAAGCCAAAATAAAGACTTAACACCAATGCAACAAGAATATAAAAAGTTTGAACAGCAGCGTGAACCAAAACGTCCTGTTCTAAAAAATTGTATAAAAGCTTTTTTTGTTGGTGGATTCATTTGTTTGATCGGTCAATTTATCTCCACATTTTATATTACTTATTTCGATTTTACTGAACGGTCTGCAGGTAACCCAACTGTAGCTACACTGATCTTTATTTCTATGCTCCTAACGGGTTTTGGTGTATACGATCGATTAGCTCAGTTTGGCGGGGCAGGTACAGCCGTTCCTGTTACCGGATTTGGAAATTCCGTCATATCAGCTTGTATTGAGCACCGTACGGAAGGTTTTGTTCTTGGAGTGGGCGGGAATATGTTTAAATTAGCCGGATCTGTTATTCTATTTGGCGTATTTTCCGCTTTTGTAATCGCACTGATTCGAACAATTCTAGTCCAATGGGGAGGGTTTTAAATGTTACAAGGCCACCGAACATGGGTATTTGAAAACAAACCCGTGATTATATCAACTGGTGTCATTGGCGGACCATTTGAAGCGAACGGCAACATCCCTGAGGATTTTGATACATTGCACGATAATTTATGGTTAGGACAAGACTCCTATGAAAAGGCACATCGAGTTTTATTTGAAGAAGCTTGCAGCAGAGCAACTGAAAAAGCAAAACTACGAAAAGAAGATGTTCAATTTATCCTAGCGGGAGATTTAATTAACCAAATTACTCCTTCAAGTTTTGCTTGCCGGACACTCGGTACTCCCTATCTCGGATTATTCGGGGCTTGTTCTACCTCGATGGAAGGACTTGCTTTAGGTGCAAGCATTGTAAATGGAAAAGGAGCGAAATACTTATTAACAGGAGCTTCAAGCCATAATACTGCTGTAGAAAAACAATTCAGGTATCCAACTGAATACGGAGGACAAAAACCTCCTACTGCGCAGTGGACAGTAACAGGAGCCGGCGTTGCCTTATTAAGTGATCAAGGAAATGGACCTTGCGTAACATCAGCAACAATTGGAAGAGTGATTGATATGGGGTTAACGGATCCGTTTAATATGGGAGGAGCTATGGCTCCTGCTGCTGTCGACACGATAGAAGCACATTTAAGAGAACGACAAATCGACGTATCCTACTATGACTTAATTGTAACGGGCGATCTCGGTCATGTAGGACGCGAAATTGCCTTTGACTTACTACGTAAGCAAGGAACATCTATACGAAGCGAACAATTTCAAGATTGCGGATTGCTCATTTACAGAGAAGACCAACCTGTTTTAGCAGGAGCAAGTGGTCCAGGCTGCTCAGCAACTGTTGTATATGGGCATTTATTAAACCGAATGAAAAAAGGAGAGTTTAGCAAAATACTTGTAGTTGCTACCGGAGCTTTACTTTCTCCATTAACTTTCCAGCAACAAGAAACGATTCCTTGTATCGCCCATGCAGTATCCATTGAAGTTGGAGGTGTATAATACATGATCTTTTTTTGGGCTTTTGTAATTGGCGGCCTCATTTGTGTTATTGGGCAAATTATGTTCGACGTCTTCAAACTCACCCCTGCTCATACAATGGCAACACTCGTTGTCATTGGCGCCATATTAGATGGATTTAATTTGTATGAACCGTTAATTGATTTTGCCGGAGCAGGTGCAACGGTTCCTATTACAAGCTTCGGGAACGCTCTCGTTCACGGTGCAATGGCAGAAGCGGCTGAACATGGCATCATTGGCGTTATAACAGGAATGTTTAAAGTAACAAGTGCTGGTGTATCCGCCGCAATTATCTTCGGATTTATCGGAGCTTTATTATTTAAACCAAAAGGATAAGGGGTGTTCTCATGACCGTTGTTGCAAGCGTAAAAACATGCCTTGCTAGTTTGAAAGGTGCACAAGCAAGTTTAAGCGCCCTTTCACAAAACTCTGCTGATCAAGAAGCAAAGCGCGTTTTTCATGAATGTATGCTAGAGATCGATAGTGTAATTGCTGATGTACAAGGGCGAGTTTCAGCATTAGAACGAGAAGAGCCACAATATAAAGGATTTTAGGAAGACTGGAGGGAATATATATGCCTAACATTCACATACCAGAATGGCCGCTCGTCATTATACGTTCTTTATGTGTCTTAATTGTTTTATTCGCCATTACGAAATGGCTTGGCAAAAGACAAATCTCTCAACTCTCCTTTTTTGAATACATAGCAGGTATGACGATTGGTGATATCGCTGCAGAAGTATCGACAGGATTGGAACAAAACTTCTTCCATGGTATTTCTAGTATGCTGGTTTTTGCTATCATACCTTTTTTCGCAGGACTACTTGCCTTAAAAAATAAAACGATACGAGATTTTGTAGAGGGTAAGTCCACTATTTTTATAAAAGATGGCAAAGTACTCGAAGATAATTTAAAAAAGGAAAAATATACGAGCGACGAACTACTAGAGCTTCTTCGGAAAAAAGATGTATTCAACATAACCGATGTTGAATTCGCTATATTAGAACCGAGCGGTGAATTAAACGTATTATTAAAGAAAGACAAACAACCATTAACCGCAAAAGATATCGGATTAAAACTACCAAATGAAAAAGAAACACACACAATCATTATGGATGGAAATATACTAGATGAACCTCTTGCAGCAAGCGGTCATAACCGAGCTTGGGTTCGCACTGAACTCGAAAAAATAGGGGTTGCAATCGACAACGTATTCATTGGACAAGTCGACTCCTACGGTCAACTCACTGTCGACATATACAACGATAAAATTCAAATGCCTTCTCCTCAAGACAAACCATTATTACTCGCTTCCTTAAAGAAGTGTCATGCTGACCTTGAACTCTTTTCTTTAGAAACGAAATCAAGTGCCGCCGCGAACATGTATGCACACAATGCCAAGAGGCTAGAGGAAATTTTAAATAAAGTAACTTATTTACTTAAAGAATAGTACGAAAAAGAACGCTTATATATGTAACGGCGTTCTTTTTTTATTCCTTGCTTTGCTGAGCGTCTTCTATAATTATGTTTAAATTCACCCAATTCGGTTATGATGAGGAAAGTACAGAAGAAGGGAATTCCTTATTCATAGCGAATTAACATGATACACCTACATATTTTTTAAAACTGAAGTGGTTTCGTTTGACCTTTATTGACCATAATTGTATTATAAAATTAACCTATGTGTTAAAGGAGGAAGTTACACATGAATTTAATTCCTACAGTTATTGAACAAACAAATCGCGGGGAACGTGCTTATGATATTTACTCTCGTTTATTAAAAGACCGCATCATCATGCTTGGCAGCGCAATTGATGACAACGTAGCAAACTCAATCGTTTCACAGCTTTTATTTTTAGAATCACAAGACCCAGAAAAAGATATTCATATATATATCAACAGTCCTGGTGGCTCTATTACAGCAGGTATGGCAATTTACGATACAATGCAATTCATTAAACCAAACGTATCTACAATTTGCATCGGTATGGCTGCATCTATGGGTGCTTTCTTACTTGCAGCTGGTGAAAAAGGAAAACGTTTCGCTCTTCCAAACAGTGAAGTTATGATTCACCAACCACTTGGAGGTGCACAAGGACAAGCGACAGAAATCGAAATCGCTGCAAAACGTATCCTATTCTTACGCGATAAACTAAACAAAATTCTTTCTGAACGTACAGGTCAAGAATTAGAAGTAATCGAGCGCGACACAGAACGCGACAACTTCATGACAGCAGAAAAAGCGTTAGAATACGGCTTAATCGATAAGATCTTTACAAATCGCTAAGAAAAGCGGAGCCGACTGTTCAGCCCCGGTGACTAAGGTTCTTTCGCACAGAAGATGCTTTTTATCTTCTCGTGCGGAAGGTTCTTAGACGCAAGGGGCTAGGAGGCGGAGCTGGACAAAGAAAAGCGGAAGCGGCTCGCTCAGAATGGGAGGGGGATGGAGTTTCTGACATAGAGGTGCTTTTTACCTCGGCGGAAGAAGCGAAGCCACCGACCATTCTAGCCACTGGAGCTAGATCAGAAGAAAAGAGCTATCATTTACGATAGCTCTTTTTCATTTATCAGCGCTTTTTTCGATATATCGGCGATTCGACACGTGATAAAGACCCTTCGACCACGTTCGACACACCAAACACCTTATCTACAAAAAAAGCTATCGCAAATTTGCGATAGCTTTTTTTATTGATCTTTTTGCACATAAGCAACAAGTGCTTCTAATGCTTCTGTCTCATCTGATCCTTCTGTCGTAATTGTAACTTCACATCCAGATCCAACAGCTAAGCTCATAATCCCCATAATGCTCTTAGCATTAACCGTTTTACCGTCTTTCTCCATAAAAATATCAGCTTGAAAACGATTTGCCTCCTGTACAAACAACGCTGCCGGACGTGCTTGTAATCCAGTCTTCAACAGCACCTCTACCCGTTTTTGAACCACTGTTCCATTCCCCTTTACCTATTATTTTTTTATAACCGCTTCACCGGCGCGTAATTTCTCAGCAATATCATCAATTTTACGCAAACGATGATTAATACCCGATTTACTAATATTTCCCCCAGAAACCATTTCTCCTAATTCTTTCAATGTAACATCTTGATAATTGATACGCAGCTCTGCGATTTCACGTAATTTATCTGGTAAAAAATCAAGTCCAACAGTCTCTTCAATATAACGAATGTTTTCAATTTGTCTTAAAGCTGCACCAATCGTTTTATTTAAGTTTGCTGTTTCACAATTTACAAGACGATTTACAGAATTACGCATATCGCGCACAATACGAATATCTTCAAACTTCAAAAGAGCGGTATGAGCACCAATAATATTTAAGAACTCGGTAATCTTTTCCGCTTCCTTTAAATACGTAATATACCCTTTTCGCCTTTCTAACGTTTTACTATTTAATGCAAATTCATTCATAAGCTCACATATCGCGTCATTATGTTCTTGGTATAATGAGAAAACTTCTAAATGATACGATGATGTTTCCGGATTATTAACGGAACCACCAGCTAAAAACGCCCCGCGTAAGTACGAACGTTTACAACATTTTTTCTCAATTAATTCTTGTGAAATATGACGAATAAACGAAAAGTCCTCTCGTACAATGTGCAAATCTGATAAAATTTCACGTGCTTTTTCAACTAAACGAACGATGTACACATTATTTTTCTTTAAACGCATTTTCTTACGCACAAGTAGTTCAACTGTCACGTTATATCCTTTTTTCAATAACGTATAAATTCTCCGAGCAATCGCTGCATTTTCCGTTTGAATGTCAATGATTACACGGCGGTTTGAAAAGGAGAGTGAACCATTCATACGAAGTAATGCTGACAACTCTGCCTTCTCACAGCATTCCTTCATTTCGAGCTTTGTCAGCTCCTTCTTTGTTTCTGATGCAAAGGACAACCGTTTCACCTCCTAACAGTCAACTTACTTTTATGCCCTAAATGAACTTGTAGCGTTACCTCAAAGAAGTAACGCCTTCTACCATGTAAGCTTTTTCAAGCTGACAAGTTATATTAATGAATATAAAATCGAAGCTAGCTTTATCGTATCATGACGCACAACTTGATCATCATACTTTGCTAAACAATCTTTAATCAACTTAATATTATGCGCGACAAAGCGATCTTCATCAATCGCAACTGGCTCCGACATTTCTTCTGCATAACGTCCTAATAGCTCAAATGGAATTGGTTCATTGTTCACTATTGCTGTATTTATAAATGCTTCTCCAAGATGATCATGCAATGCTTCCACATGGTCAAACGCCGTATATCCCATTGTTTCACCAGCTTGGGTCATGACATTACAAACGTATACCTTCTTCGCTTTTGCCCGAAGAACTGCATCCCCGATTTTTTTCACCATTAAATTCGGCAAAATGCTCGTATACAAACTCCCCGGTCCAAATACAAGTAAATCAGCTTTTTGAATTTCCGTTAATGTTTCATGAAGCGGTTCTACTTCTCCCGGTGTTAAAAAGACACGGTTAATTTTTCTACCGTAATATGGAATTTTCGATTCCCCGCTTACAATTTGGCCATTTTCCAATTCCGCGTGCAAAACAACACTTTGATTCGCAGCCGGAAGTACACGCCCTCTTACATTTAATACTTTACTTGTTTCCGTAATAGCATGAAAAAAATCACCTGTAATAGCCGTCATTCCAGCTAACAATAAATTCCCAAGCGCATGTCCTGTTAATCCTTCTCCTGATGTAAAACGATGTTGAAATAACGCTTCCACAAGTGGCTCTACATCAGACAACGCAACAAGTACGTTACGAATATCTCCAGGAGGCGGAATTTCTAACTCATCACGAAGTCTCCCAGAACTTCCCCCATCATCAGCAACCGTTACAATCGCGGTAATGTCGACAGGATACTTTTTTAAACCGCGTAACAAAACGGATAGACCCGTTCCGCCTCCCATAATAACGATTCTCGGTTTTCTCTCTTTTCCCATTTCTTAATGTCCCTTTCTCTTCTCCACATCACGATGAGACACATGGGTTGTATATTCTTGCTTCAAATGTTTCGTCAAATATTCTGCAAGTGTAACGGATCGATGTTGTCCTCCTGTACATCCAATAGCAATAACAAGCTGACTTTTTCCTTCGCGCTTATAATGTGGAAGCATAAAGGAAATAAGGTCTGTTAACTTCTCTAAAAATTTGTGCGTTTCATTAAATTTGAGCACATATGATGATACTTCCTCGTCAAGACCTGTTAATGGCTTCATGTGTGGAATATAGTATGGATTTGGTAAAAAACGAACATCAAATACTAAATCAGCATCAATTGGAATACCATATTTGAATCCAAATGACATTACGTTTACGCGAAATGCTTGTTCATCCCCTGTTGAGAATAATTGAATAATCTTTTCTCTTAGTTCTTTCGGCTTTAATTCTGACGTATCAAGTACAATATTCGCACGCGCCTTCATATCTGTTAATAGCGTACGCTCTGCTTCTATTCCCTTTAATGGAAGACCTGTTGGAGCAAGTGGATGTGAACGCCTTGTTTCTTTATAACGCGTTACAAGTGTACTATCTTTTGCATCTAAAAATAAAATATGTGGAATAATCCATGTGCGTTCTGATAAATCATCAAGCGCTCCCCATAAGTGATCAAAGAACTCTCGCCCGCGTAAGTCAATACCGAGCGCTACTTTATTCATTTTGCCTTTCGAGTCTGCCATTAATTCAACAAACTTCGGCAACAACATGGGCGGTAAATTATCCACACAAAAATATCCTAAGTCTTCAAAACTTTGCAGGGCAACTGTTTTTCCGGCTCCAGACATTCCTGTAATAATAACCATTTTAATATCATTATGCGCGTCCATAATATCCCCCCTCATCTTTTAACTCGGATCTAACCGATACGAAAGTAATTCAAAGTCTGGTGTATATACAAATGTACCGTAAATAATACCATTTCCCTTAATTAAATACTCAATAATATGATAATCTCCTGGTGCCATTGGCAACTCATCAATCTTATCAAATGTATGCCAACCTATTATCCCTTCTTCGCTTTGCAGTTTATTTTCTCCTGCAAAATCTGTCGCTAAGAAAGAAAACATCATCCATTCGGAAATGACCTTGTCTCCTTCTTGGATTACGAAAGTGAAGACACCTTTTAATGCTGGATTTTTCAAATAAATACCCGTTTCTTCGCGATATTCGCGAACAACCGATTCTCTTACTGTTTCCCCGCGCTCCATCTTACCGCCTGGAGCAACCCACCAATTTCGACGAGGCTTTTGTAATAGAAGAACTTCATTATCCTTGATTAACACACAGTTTGTCACTCTTTGCAAGCTTCTTCACCTCAGCTATTAATGGAGAAATCCCCATTATATACTTCCTTCATTATACTATCAAATACAGTTTGTCACAACGAAGGAACCCCATATCTAAAGCAAATGAAAAAAGATGATGGGAGACTATTCCCATCATCTTATAGTAATCATAATTATTGATCATCCACAATAATATACGCTGTTCTTATTGGTCCATGTACACCTACGACAAAATTCATTTCAATATCAGCACTGTTTGACGGACCAGAGATGAAGTTCAAACAAGATGGAGGCGCTTCACCCTCAACATTTTGATGATGAATCATTTTTGTAGCTTGTGTTGACCTAGGGACAATCGTACTTTTTGGAACAATAGCAATATACGATTCAGGAAGAGGGCTAACGTGCCTTCCTTTCATACCATCATTATACAAAACGATGGTTCCTGATTCTGCGAGAGTGATATCACAAAACGTAATTCCGATATCAGCTGTTTTTGTAAATTCAATACTTTCTTCCTTATGGGCTAAATCCCATTTATGAAAACGTATCGCCCCTTCATTTGTAAAAAAATTACTAAGATTATATTTATCAAATCGCTCATCATTTGAATAAATAACAGATTTTATATTCCATTCTTTCATAAAAGAGTGTAACATTTCAGCAAGATTAGCTTTTTTGTTCGCCGAACTTCTGCTTCTATGCACCGCCAAAAAGGTTTTTCCCTTTGTATTTATATAGAAAAAAGAAGCCATCTCAATAAAGACAGCTTCTCTTCTTTGTTCATTATTTTTCTACTTTTAATTCTTCTAACAGCTCTTCCACATAATGCTGTGCACTTTGTGCTGCAATACTTCCATCACCTGTTGCTGTGACAATTTGGCGAAGCATTTTTTCACGAATGTCACCAGCTGCGAAAATACCAGGAACTTTTGTTTCCATACGTTCATTTGTTTCAATATAACCATTTTCATTTGCAATACCTAACTCTGCAAATGGTTTAGAAAGTGGTAACATCCCGACATAAATAAATACGCCTTCTGTTTTAAACTCTTGTTCTTCACCACTATTTACATCTACAAGTGTTACGCTTCCTACTTTTCCGTTTGCTTCATTAATTTCTTTTACAGTGTGATTCCAAATGAAATCAACTTTTTCATTTTGGAAAGCACGATCCTGTAAAATCTTTTGTGCACGCAATTGATCACGGCGGTGAACAATCGTTACTTTCGTTGCAAAACGTGTTAAATACACACCTTCTTCAACAGCTGAGTCGCCGCCGCCAATAACAACAAGCTCTTTTCCTTTAAAGAATGCACCGTCACATACTGCACAGTATGATACGCCGCGTCCGCCAAGTTCTTTCTCGCCTGGTACGCCAATTTTCTTATATTCTGCACCGCTTGCTACAATAATTGCACGCGCTTTATATTCTTTCTTTCCCGCAATTACTGTTTTATATTCTTTTCCATCAATAACTTGTTTCACATCACCATATGCATATTCTGCACCGAATTTCTTCGCATGTTCAAACATTTTATTTGATAAGTCCGGCCCTAAAATATGGTCATAACCTGGATAATTTTCTACTTCTTCTGTATTTGCCATTTGTCCGCCCGGGATACCACGCTCTAACATCAACGTGCTTAAATTTGCTCGAGATGTATACACAGCTGCTGTCATCCCTGCCGGACCGGCTCCGATAATAATTACATCATAAATTTTTTCTTCTGCCATATTCGTCATCTCCTGTTCTTATCGTTCTTTTGATACCCTCATTATACTGTCGGCAATGTTTTTTTCCCAATGATTTGCTCGCTCTTATGAATGCACGCATCTTACTGCTTGCACATACTTTCGTACAGTTGCTACCGATACATTATATATATTCCCAAGTTCTGCTTGCGTCAATTTATCTTGACATTCGCCTCTTACAATATATTCAACTGCCGCTGACCAGCCATATACATTTGTAAATGCCGTTCCGCTCGTGTATAGGCGTATAAACGTACAAAACCAAAGATGTAAACATTCTTCAATCAGTCCATCATCTTTTTTTGTATAATTGTATAAAGCATCTGCAATGCGAACACATTGTTCAAACGGCTGAAGCCCTTGCGGAATACTTTTATGACTATTAATTAAAAAGAAATAGTGTGCGAGCTGTGATACGATCGGAACACGCTTAGGAGATTGCATTACATCAAAGAAAAAGCCGATTTTCTCTGGTGTTGTCAGCTCATTCATTAAATATAAAGCCAGCATTTGTTCTTCCAACGTTTCACTTTGCTGAAAAGATCGTTGCAGCTCTTGAAATAAAATATTTTGGCCTTCATCTGCTAAATGAATAGCATTCCAAGGCTCTTTTCCTTTTTTATCAGGATGTAACTCCACGACATGCGTCCACATTTTCTCTGCTGTTTGTTCATCATTTACCATATAAGCAGAATATGCAAACCAATAATAAAAACTAACATCACCTTCGTAACCTTGACGCTTTAAAACTTTTAACCATTTATATGCACTTTCAAAACGACCAATTGTCGCAAATGTTGTCCCTAGTTTCACACGATGTTCAAACGACATCGGATACACTGTCTCCAATTGCTCTGCTAACTTTTCTACTTGCTTATGTTCCCCAATGGAATATAGAAAAATAAGCGTATTACATAAGGCATGAATATTCCCTGGATTCTTCCCTAAAATTAACTCTGTCATTTTCAATGCTTGATCAACATTCCCAAGCTGAAAATGAGCAATTGCTAAATTATTATGTGCCGACCAAAATTCCGGATATTCCGTTATAACCCCTTCAAGCGTCGCAATCGCCTCTTCTAATTGACCGTTCCGAATATAATGATTTGCTTGCTCTTGCATTACAATTAATCCATCTTCATCTTCAAACTCCGGTCCATCCATTTCTTCTTCTTCAATAATCTCTAAAAGTTCCATCGTCTCCGCAATAAATTCTTTATCCGTCGCAATTTCTAAATACCGCTCTGCATACTTTTTTGCTTGTTGGAATAAACCAAGATACGCATAATTATTTGCCATAAAATAATAGCATTCTTCTATTTGTTCACCCGTACGAACAATTTGTAATAAAATTTGATTAGATTCGTGATACTCTCCCACTTCTGATAATGCCGTTGCTAATTGACATAAAATAAACGGCTCTTTCTGACTTTGTGCCGCTCTTTTAAAATATTTAATTGCATCTTCTAAATGATGATTGCGATAAGCCTTCATCCCCTTATCATAAAAGAAATCGGCTAATTGATTAAAAGAAATAACTTGTCCGTTATCTTTATGAATTTCTTGATTTTTCCCCATAGATCCTCCATTATTTCATTCTTCTATCTATAAGTATAAACGATTCTCCTAAAAACAAAACAGTATATTATACGCAAATATTTCCTTTTTATTCCCGAAAAGAAAAGGAAAATGTTACATTTCTAACATTTCCCTTTTCTCGCTGCCATTTCCTCTTTCGTATAAATAATACGCATCGGATTTCCACCAACGAAAGCACCGCTCGGTACATCACGATGAACAAGTGTACCGGCTGAAACAATCGCTCCATCTCCAATGACAACACCTGGTAGAATAGTCGAATTCGCTCCAATCATTACTTCGTTTCCAATTATAATTTCACCAAGGCGATATTCTGTAATTAAATATTCATGAGCTAATAATGTTGTATTATAACCAATGATCGAATTATGCCCAACTGTAATTTTCTCCGGAAACATAATATCTGGCATAACCATAAGTGCAAAAGAAGTTCGCTCTCCAATTTGCATTCGCAAAAATGTGCGATATAACCAATTTTTCATCCGTAAAAACGGAGTATAACGCGCAATTTGAATGACAATGAAGTTTTTCATCACTTTCCAAAATGGAACTGTCTTATATACGTTCCATAATGAATTTGCTTCTGACACAGGATAGCGTGTTGTCCGTCGCACCATTCTCTCCCCTTGTCAGCCTAGTTCATGAGGCAAAATTGTTAACAAGTCACTCATTTTTTCTAACACATAATCCGGTTTATAAGACGCTAAGTATTCGCGTCCTTTAATTGTCCATGCAACAGCTGCTGTCTTCACGCCAGCATTTTGTCCGCCAACAATATCGTGATGATTATCCCCTACCATTAAAGCTTCTTCCGGCTTTGCCTCTAATAATTGCAGCGCTCTTTGAATTGGTTCTGGATGCGGCTTCACATGCTCTACATCATCAATTGTCACCACAACATCAAAAAACTGTTTTAATTTCGATAGCTTTAATCCCATTTCGACAGTTTGGCGCACCTTCGTTGTTACAATCCCAATTTTATAACCTTTCTTTCGAAGTTCCTGTACAGTTTCATACACCGTTTCATACTCTTCTACTAACTCATCGTGATGTTCATGATTAAAGTCGCGGTAACATTGAATTAGTTCTTCTACTCGATTTTCGTCAATTTTACTAAATGTATCGTGCAATGATGGACCAATAAACGGCAGTACGTCTTCACGCTTATACTGATTTGGATAGTACTTTTCTAAAGTATATAAAAATGAAGAAATAATAAGTTCATTCGTATTAATCAACGTTCCGTCCAAATCAAATAACACTGTATTTATGCTCATCTTTTCGCCACCCTTAGTTGTTGTATGATAAAGTGAAACTTCCATTCGGAGATGCTTTTTCCTCCGAATGGTTAGCCCGTCCAATCGGGCTCTTACAAGCAGTTCCTCTTCTCGCATTCTCTTCTTCGCTTACTGCTTGTTAGAGCGGGATATGAAAAGAAGCAGCGCCGCATGTCTGACGCTACTTTTTCTCATTCATCTCTGAAGTTCTATCCTTATTGTTCTGAATATCGTTTATCCGCATACCCCATTTTTCGTCTCACAAACACAAAAATGATAGAGACGAGAATTAAGGTAATTGATACAACTTGCGCAATGCGAAGCGGACCAAGCATTAAGCTATCTGTACGTAATCCTTCTACAAAGAAACGACCGATAGAGTACCAAGTTAAATACGTAAAGAACAGCTCCCCGCGGCGTAAATTCGCTCTCCGAAGAAACATAAGTAAAATAAACCCAGCAAAATTCCACAGTGATTCATATAAAAATGTTGGATGGTAATACACGCCATCAATATACATTTGATTTATAATAAACTGTGGTAAATGCAAACTTTCAAGAAATTGACGCGTTACCTCACCGCCATGAGCTTCTTGGTTCATAAAGTTGCCCCAGCGTCCCATCGCTTGTCCAAGTAAAATACTTGGCGCTGCAATATCTGCTAACTTCCAAAAAGATAGACCGCGTTTTTTCGCAAATACAATCCCTGTAAGAACTGCTCCGATTAATCCGCCATGAATAGCTAAACCACCTTGTCGAATGTTAAAAATTTGAATCGGATTTTGCGAATAGTAACTCCATTCGAAAATAACATAGTATGCACGTGCACAAATGATTGCAAGCGGCACCGCAATTAGGACTAAATCAATAAATGTATCTTTCGGAACACCAAGACGCTCGCTTTCTCGGGTTGCGATCCATAATCCAAGCAAAACAGCAGTACCAATAATGACACCATACCAATAAATCGGAAACGGTCCTAGCTGAATTGCCACGCGATTAAGCTGCGGTACAGACCCTAACAGCATATTCTCTACTCCCTTTCTATTCCACTAACGGAAGTTTCACTTATATTTAATTTTGATCCCCTAGTTCAATCGCACTCATAAGACGCTCTGAAAATTGCTGCGCTGCATTTACGCCCATACGTTTTAAACGGAAATTCATCGCTGCTACCTCAATAATAACAGCTAAATTTCGACCTGGTCGTACTGGAAGTGTGATCTTTGTAATCTCTGTATCAATGATTTTCATTTTTTCTTCATCTAAACCAAGGCGGTCATAATTTTTCTTTTGATCCCAAATCTCAAGATTAATTACAAGTGAAATACGTTTATGATTACGCACAGCACCTGCACCAAATAACGTCATAACGTTAATAATGCCAAGGCCACGAATTTCAAGTAAATGCTCAATTAACTCTGGTGAACTACCAACTAGTGTATCGTCATCTTCTTGACGAATTTCTACACTATCATCAGCCACAAGGCGATGTCCGCGTTTCACAAGCTCAAGTGCTGTTTCGCTTTTCCCGACACCACTTTGTCCTGTAATCATTACACCAACACCGTAAATATCAACTAATACCCCATGAATAGCTGTTGTTGGCGCTAATTTACTTTCTAAATAGTTCGTCAAACGACTCGATAAACGTGTTGTTTTTAGCGGCGAACATAATAACGGCACGCCAGTCTGACGAGATGCTTGCATTAACTCCTCGGGTACATCTTGGCCGCGCGTTACGATAATACACGGTGTTTCTTCTGTACAAAGCGCTTGCATGCGTTTTTTCTTTTGTTCTTCTGTTAACGTATCAAAAAAAGTTAGCTCTGTTTTCCCAAGAAGCTGAACACGATCAGCTGGATAATATGTAAAGAATCCTGCCATTTCAATTCCAGGGCGTGATAAATCACTTGTATCAATTGGACGGTGAATTCCTTCCTCGCCACTTACTAACTCTAACTGAAAATGTTCAATTAAATCTTTCGTTCGAACTTTTGGCATATATAAACCTCCACGTTGCGGAATGTATCTAGGCAGCGTACTACCACTCTACCCGCTATTGTACCATTTTTTTCTGAAAACACGAAACACGCTTTCTTTTAAAAAAGAAAAAAACATTTCACGCTTTGCGCAAAATGTTTTATGTTTTGTCGGATACTCTCTGCCGTCCGATTATTCTTTCTCGTATAACGGTTCAATAATCGCTTTTTCAATTAACATATTTAAGATTGAAATAAAAATTGCCGCAACAATTGCTGCGCCAAATCCAGATAAATTAAATGCATCACCAAGTACCCAATCTGTAATTTCTAGCGTAATCCCATTAATAACGATTAAGAAGAAGCCAAATGTTAACACAGTAATTGGCAGCGTAATTAAAATTAATAACGGTTTAACAAATACATTTAAAAGAGACAAAATAATGCTTGCAATCACTGCGGTTTGTATATTGGCTATTTCAAACGCACCTGGTGCAAATATTTTGAGAAGACCTGATACAACAATTAGCACAATACTGTTTACAATAAGTGATATAATCCATCTCATGTTCTTTACACTTCCTTTTCACTAGGGACAATGAATACCCAAACTACATATACCAACAATAATACTTGAAATCCGCCAAAAATACCAAGAACAAATGAAATGAAACCGCATATAAGATTCCTCTCACGAGCAATTCTTTACCAAAATCATTTACTCATTCACAAGCAACTGTACACCTTTCACAATATTCCAGATGAAAATAACAAGGTTCACCAATCCAAATAACAACATCGCAATAAGCACAATTACACCGATTTGTTCTGGTGTGTTCATAACAAATCCAAGTAGAAAAACGAGAAATAAACAAAAGAACGGTAGTAAATGCGAAATGAAAGCTTTCTTTGCATGAGATTTCACTTCTTCATGAGGAACAACAAAATACACAATGATTGGAAATAATAACGGAGCCACAAAAATACTAAAATAACAACAAGAGGCTAAAACTTTTTCGGTAGAATCCACATCCTCATCCCCTTTGGATGTTGTATATAAAGTGAAACTTCCATCAGTGGGGCAGTTACCCCTCACCTATCTTCCTCGTCTCCCCTTGAATTCAGAGGTGGGGGATTACTGCCCGTTCATACGGGATAACAGAAAACATGTAACAGAGAAGCACCGCTCCTCTGTTACATGTTCCTTCACTGTGTTAATTCTACTTCTTTCATTTTTTCTTTCATACGTGCTGTATCACGTTCTAAAACACCTTTCAAATACTTACCTGTGTAAGAACGTTCTTCTTTCACAACTTGCTCCGGCGTACCTGTTGCAACAATTTGTCCGCCCTTATCTCCACCTTCAGGACCAAGGTCAATCAGATAATCTGCCGTTTTAATAACATCTAAGTTATGTTCAATAACAAGTACCGTTTCACCATTATCAACAAGACGCTGAAGCACTTTTAACAGACGAGCAATATCATGTGCATGAAGTCCCGTTGTCGGTTCATCTAAGATGTACAACGTGCGGCCTGTTGAACGGCGGTGCAGCTCAGATGCTAACTTCACGCGCTGCGCTTCTCCGCCCGATAACGTCGTTGCCGGTTGACCGAGCTTCATATAGCCAAGCCCTACATCCACAAGCGTTTGGAGCTTACGTTTAATTTTCGGGATATTAGCAAAGAACTCTACTCCATCTTCAATTGTCATCTTTAACACTTCAGAAATATTTTTATCTTTATATTTTACTTCCAATGTTTCACGATTATAACGTTTCCCATGACAAACTTCACATGGAACGTACACATCTGGTAAGAAGTGCATTTCAATTTTAATAATCCCATCACCGCGGCACGCTTCGCAGCGGCCGCCTTTCACGTTAAAACTAAAGCGACCTTTTTGATAACCGCGCACCTTTGCTTCATTCGTTTGCGCAAATACATCACGAATATCATCAAATACACCTGTATATGTCGCTGGGTTAGAGCGCGGTGTACGTCCAATTGGTGATTGATCAATATCAATTACCTTATCTAAATGATCAAGGCCCTTAATTTCCTTATGCATACCAGGCTTACTTTTCGACTTATATAATTTTTGAGCCACTGCTTTATATAGCACTTCATTAATTAATGTACTTTTCCCCGAACCAGATACACCCGTTACCGCAACAAATGTGCCGAGCGGGAATGACATCTTTGCATTTTTTAAGTTATTTTCTTTCGCTCCAATGACCTCAATTTTACGGCCATCACCTTTACGGCGCTCTAACGGGACTGGAATAAACTTTTTACCTGATAAGTATTGTCCTGTTAAAGACTTATCATCTTGCATCACTTCTTGCGGCGTCCCCGCTGAAACAACCTGCCCGCCGTGAATCCCCGCACCAGGACCAATATCTAATAAATAATCCGCGGCCATCATCGTATCTTCATCATGCTCCACAACGATAAGCGTATTTCCTAAATCACGCATATTTTTCAGTGTTTGAATTAAGCGATCGTTATCACGCTGATGTAAACCGATTGAAGGTTCGTCAAGAATATATAATACCCCCGTTAAGCTCGAACCGATTTGTGTCGCTAAGCGAATGCGCTGTGCTTCTCCGCCCGATAACGTTCCAGCTGCACGGCTAAGCGTTAAATAATCAAGTCCCACGTTAATTAAGAAGCTAAGACGCTCTTTAATTTCGCGCAAAATCAGCTTCGCAATACTTTGTTGCTTTTCTGTCAATTCGATATTTGTAAAGAACTCGTGCGCATCCTGCACAGAAAACTGCGCCACTTCCGCAATCGTTTTTCCACCTACAAAAACAGCCAAGGTTTCCGGCTTCAAACGAGCGCCTTTACATTTTGGACAAGCTTGCTCCGCCATATATTTTTCCATTTGCTCACGAATATAATCGGAGCCCGTTTCTCGATAACGGCGCTCAATGTTCGGAATTACACCTTCAAAAATAATCTCGCTTTCCTTTACTTGACCAAAGTCGTTCACATAGCGGAAATACACTTTTTCTTCTCCGCTTCCATGCAACACTTTTTCAAACAAATGCTTCGGAATATCTTTTACCGGCACATCCATATCAATGCCATAATGGTTACAAACAGACTGCAACAATTGCGGATAATATTGTGAGCTTGTTGGCTCCCAAGGTGCGATTGCATGATCGTTTAATGATAAATCCCAGCTTGGAATAACCAAATCAAGATCTACTTCTAACTTTGAACCAAGGCCATCGCAAGACGGACACGCACCGAACGGACTGTTAAAAGAAAACATACGCGGCTCAAGTTCACCAATAGAAAATCCGCAATACGGACAAGCATGATGCTCGCTAAACAGCAGCTCCTCTTCTCCAATCACATCAATTAAAACGCGGCCTTCACCAAGCTTCAAAGCCGTTTCTAATGAATCAGCAAGACGACCTGCAATTCCTTCTTTCACCACAATACGGTCAATTACAACTTCAATCGAATGTTTTTTATTTTTATCTAACGTAATTTCTTCTGAGACATCAAGCATTTCTCCGTCAACGCGAACGCGGACATACCCTTGCTTTTTAATATCTTCTAATAGCTTCACATGCGCACCTTTACGTCCTGATACAATCGGTGCGAGCACTTGCAGCTTCGTACGCTCCGGATATTCTAAAATACGATCTACCATTTGCTCAATTGTTTGCGATGTAATTTCAATGCCGTGATTTGGACAAATCGGTGTTCCGACACGCGCAAATAATAAACGTAAATAATCGGAAATCTCCGTCACCGTTCCAACGGTTGAACGCGGGTTACGGCTCGTCGTTTTTTGGTCAATTGAAATTGCCGGTGATAGCCCTTCGATTGCATCGACATCCGGTTTATCCATTTGCCCTAAAAATTGCCGCGCATACGCCGATAGCGATTCTACGTACCGGCGCTGTCCTTCTGCATAAATCGTATCAAACGCTAACGACGATTTCCCTGAACCGGATAGCCCCGTTACAACAACAAGCTGATTTCTCGGAATGGTGACATCTATATTTTTTAAGTTGTGGGCTCTCGCACCTTTTACAACGATAAAATCTTTACCCATTGCCTTCACCCTTCTGCTTTTAATTCTAATAATAGATCACGAAGCTCAGCTGCCCGCTCAAAATCGAGCGCTTTTGCAGCTTCTTTCATTTCCGCTTCCATTTTTGCAATTACATTTTCTCGTTCTTTTTTCGTCATTTTCTTAGAAGTTACTGGTGCTGTCTCATACGTTTCGGTATCTTCCGCAGCCATCGTTGCACGGATGACATCGCGCACCTCTTTTTGAATTGTTTTCGGTGTAATACCATGCTTTTCATTGTACGCTTCTTGCATTCGGCGACGACGATTCGTTTCTTCAATGGCGATTTCCATCGATCTTGTAATTCGGTCTGCATACATCACAACATGACCGTTTGCATTACGAGCTGCACGACCAATCGTCTGAATAAGCGAGCGCTCTGAACGAAGAAATCCTTCTTTATCTGCATCTAAAATAGCTACGAGTGATACTTCTGGAATATCAAGCCCTTCTCGCAACAAGTTAATACCGACAAGCACATCGAACTTGCCAAGACGAAGATCGCGAATAATTTCAATCCGTTCTAACGTTTTAATTTCAGAATGAAGATAGTTTACTTTAATCCCAACATCTTTTAAATAATCTGTTAAATCCTCTGACATTTTCTTCGTTAATGTCGTAATTAATACACGCTCATTTTTCGCGATCCGGTCTTGTATCTCTCCTAGTAAATCATCAATTTGTCCTTCAATTGGCCTTACATCAATTTTCGGATCTAATAGCCCTGTTGGACGAATAATTTGTTCCACCACTTCCGGTGAATGTTCAAGTTCATATGGACCCGGCGTTGCTGATACATACACAACTTGATTTGTTTTCTCTTCAAACTCTTCAAACATAAGCGGTCTGTTATCTAGCGCTGATGGCAGACGAAATCCATGATCAACAAGCACTTGCTTACGCGCCTGATCTCCGTTATACATCGCTCTTACTTGTGGCACTGATACATGCGACTCATCCATCACGATGAGAAAATCTTCAGGAAAATAATCTAATAATGTATATGGTGTTGAACCAGCTGGACGGAGCGTCAAATGACGGGAGTAGTTCTCAATCCCTGAACAAAAGCCCATCTCACGCATCATTTCTAAATCGTACCGTGTCCGCTGCTCTATCCGCTGCGCTTCTAACAATTTACCGTTATCATTTAATTCTTTTAGACGTTCTTCTAATTCTTTTTCAATATTTTCAATAGCAACTTTCATTTTTTCTTCGCGTGTAACGAAGTGAGATGCCGGAAAGATTGCCACATGTTCACGTTCTGCTAATACTTCACCTGTTAATGCATTCACTTCCCTGATACGATCAATCTCATCGCCAAAAAACTCAATCCGAATACAATGTTCATCAAGGGATGCTGGAAAAATTTCAACGACATCCCCGCGCACGCGAAACGTTCCACGCTGGAAGTCAATATCATTACGGCCGTACTGCACATCAACAAGTTCACGAAGCAATTGATTGCGTTCCTTTTCCATACCAACGCGTAAAGAGACAACAAGCTCACTATATTCTTCTGGAGAACCTAAACCGTAAATACAAGACACACTCGCTACAATAATGACATCATCTCTTTCAAATAAAGCCGATGTCGCTGAGTGACGCAATTTATCAATCTCATCATTAATTTTTGCATCTTTTTCAATAAATGTATCGGTTTGTGGTACATACGCTTCCGGCTGATAATAGTCGTAGTAACTAACAAAATATTCAACCGCATTGTTCGGAAAGAAATCTTTCAACTCACTGTATAGCTGTCCTGCTAACGTTTTATTATGAGCCATTACAAGTGTTGGCTTCTTCACTTCTTTAATGACATTTGAAATCGTAAATGTCTTACCCGTTCCTGTCGCTCCAAGCAACACTTGATGTTTCTTACCATTTTTAATCCCTGCTATCAGCTGTTCTATCGCTCTTGGCTGATCACCTTGCGGGGAATATTCTGAGACAATTTCAAATTGGTGTTCCAAACGCATCCGACCTCCTTGTAAAAAATCTGTATTTTTATTTTACCACGAACGCCCATAAAAAAACCAAAAAAACGAACAAGTATTCGATAAATAATTCGACACCCTTTCTGTAAATTCAATATATGACAACAAAAAAGATGCTTATTTACTCAGCATCTTCCCATAGTCATTCATGAGGTACCTCCAGCAAAAAATAACTCATATTTTTATGATTCTTTTTACATTCACTTAATTGATAAATTACAGCTTCATCGCTTTTTTCTTTCATAATTCCTTTACACACATCACTTTTTTTCCCTTTTTGACTTCCTCCAAATTTGTCGTTGGAATCATCGAAAAGATAGTTTATATTGATTCCATCATAATCTAATGTTTGAAAAATTGGATCTCCTTCATCTGTATAATTCACAATACGAACTTTATCAGCTTTACCATTTTTCACATGATTTAGAAACTGCTGAAACTTATCTAAATTAGATTCTCCACCTATTTTTACGATGATATCATTCTTTTTATCAACTTTTGCTTCATCATTTTTCTGATTTCCCGTTTTTATAGAGGATAAACAACCCGCCAAACCGCCTATGTAGAATAGAAAACATAATAAGACAATTCCTTTTCTCATCTTGATCCTCTCCAGCCCATTTTGACTTTATCCCGCATTAACGGGCAGTAAGACTCCCACCTCAAAATTCGGCGAAAGCGTCCTGCGATTCTGAACGAGCCACTTCCGCTTTTCTTAAGAAGTTAGGTGGGAGATAAACTGCCCGTAAAAGCCCGATTGGTGAGGGCTAATAATCAGTGGGGGATGAAGAAAACCCCCACTGATTAAAGTTTCACTTTATCCCGCTATTCGCGGACAGTAAGACTCCCACTAATGGAAGTTTCGCTTTATACTACCATTCAAAATGAAATAACTTAGTGTAGCAACAAAAATACCTATACAAATATCGACAAAAAATTTATCATTTTTTGTATAGGTAGAATTTTCTAAAAAATTTGTATTTACAACCCTCATTTTTCATATTACAATACGTTTAAAGATTCGACATTATACGACAAATCGAACTTAAAGTTCAGAATATTTTAACAACTAGAGGGTGAGGGAGCTTATATGAATCTATTTCGAAAAAAATCCATTTCCGCACTGCTAGCGCAATCGCAGCAGAAAGGCGCCTCTTTAAAAAAGGAGCTAGGCGCATTTGATTTAACAATGTTAGGAGTCGGCGCCATTATTGGAACAGGTATTTTCGTTCTTACCGGTGTTGCCGCAGCAAAACATGCAGGACCAGCACTTATTTTATCGTTTATTTTATCCGGTTTAGCCTGCGTATTTGCGGCATTATGTTATTCCGAATTCGCTTCAACCGTACCGGTATCAGGTAGCGCGTACACTTACAGCTATGCAACATTTGGAGAAATCATTGCTTGGATTTTAGGTTGGGACTTAATCCTAGAATACGGCTTGTCATCCTCAGCCGTTGCATCTGGTTGGTCAGGATATTTCCAAGGATTATTATCTGGATTTGGCATTAAATTGCCTCACGCCTTAACAAGCGCTTATAATCCTGCAGCAGGCACATACGTAGACGTACCAGCAATTTGTATTATTTTCATCATGACATTTTTATTAACAAGGGGCGCAAAAAAATCAGCTCGCTTCAATGCTATTATGGTAGCTATCAAAATATTTGTTGTTCTTCTATTCATCGGCGTTGGTGCTTTCTATGTAAAACCTGAGAACTGGACACCATTTATGCCGTTTGGCTTCTCTGGCGTAACAACTGGGGCAGCAACTGTATTCTTTGCTTATATTGGATTTGATGCTGTATCAACAGCTGCTGAAGAAGTAAAAAATCCACAGCGTAATATGCCAATTGGTATTATTGCTTCCTTAGCAATCTGTACAATCTTATATATCGTTGTTTCATTAGTATTAACAGGAATCGTTCCCTACAACCAATTAGATGTAAAGAACCCTGTTGCATATGCTTTGCAATATATTCATCAAGATTGGGTTGCCGGACTTATCTCTTTAGGAGCAATTGCTGGGATTACAACAGTATTACTCGTTATGCTATATGGACAAACTCGCTTATTTTATGCAATGAGCCGTGACGGCTTACTGCCAAAAGCACTTTCTCGTGTAAACAAAAAAACGCAAACACCAGTTATGAACAGCTGGATTACAGCAGCTATGGTTGCTTTCTTTTCTGGCTTCGTTCCTTTAGACAAGCTAGCAGAATTAACAAACATCGGTACATTATTCGCATTCATCGTTGTATCAATCGGCGTTATCATCTTACGCAAAAAACAACCAGACCTACCGCGTGCCTTTAAAGTACCATTCGTACCATTGGTTCCGATATTAGCGGTTCTATTCTGCGGATACTTAACATTACAACTTCCCGCAACAACATGGATTGGCTTTTTCGTTTGGTTAGTGATCGGATTAATTGTATATTTCAGCTACGGTTATAAAAACAGTACGCTGCAAAACGAAGAAAAAGAAGACGTTGCATAAGGTTAGTTGAACCAATCGGGCTCTTACAAGCAGTTCCTCTTCTTGTACTCCCATTTTTGCTTACTGCTTGTTAGAGCGGGGGAATAAAAAAGCTGTTGTCCATTAATGGCAGCAGCTTTTTTTGTATATTGACATACACAAAATCCATATGGCTCAAACGAGAAACTTTCAACTTGAACGAACAGCTAGCTCATCACGTATTGTCCACACGTGTTTTCTACTTATGGAATACAATGTATCAAAAATAAAGAAAAGAGGTTTAACCCCACTATGCCTGATCACCATGAAGAATCTGATGAGAAATGCCTTAAAGATAACTCAAATACTGATAACTATTTTGTTGAAAATCATACAATTGGATCAACAGATTCACCAGTACTAGTTCTCGTACCAGGAGACACTAGTCATCAACCTGTTTCGCAAGATTTTACTAGTAATCACAATAAAACATTACTTCAGTTAACTTCTGCCTCATTACAAGGTGAAGAGCCTTTACCTTTAGCAGTAACCATTATAACAAAAAGTCCCCATAACCCTATTACTGCTATAATTACAGAAAGTACAAGAATATTTCATCTAGAAAACTTTAAAAGCTTGAGTGTCTCAAATTCTAACTCTGTTCAAGGTGGATTGAATGTATTTATCCAAAAAACGTTCTGTATCTGCCGTGAGGAATGAAGAAAAAAGCGAGATGTTACCCTAGCGCGACAACATCTCGTTCTTTTTCTTTTTCGGAAAAATAACGTAAGAGAGAGTAATAAGCGTATCTACACCGAAAACAATTCTCCACACTTTACTCACACGATTCGCAGTTTCATTTAAAAACAATTCTGCATCCCAACTAGATATGTGTTCAATAGGTACCAATCCATACAAAAAGAAAAATACAATGTGTACACCCGCAAATATAATAAAGTGAATCCCCCAATGCAACAACTCTTGCTTCGTATGTGCCCAGCCCGTTAATTCTACCGCTTCCTCTATCATTGGCAGTGCTTCTCCCCGCCACTTTGCAATCATTCGTTGCATACGTAAATCTAGCTTCCTTAAATCTTTCTTTCCGTAAAAAACAGCATACAATAAGATGATGACGATAATAATTTGAAATTGAGAAAACTTCCCTGTTTCATAATAATCAATGACACCTAACGTTAAAATAAATAATTCATTCAGCAATAATACAATCCCTGCAATGAAACTTGCTTTACGCAATTGAAAAGCATACCTTAACAGAAAGAAACTAATCGCTGCACTCCAAAACACAATTTCAGCGCCAATTAAAAATGCCCAGCGATACTCGGTTAATATATTCATTCTTTCTCCTCTCCCTCTATATACAGTTCAAAAGCCGCATCCATATATTGTAGAAGTTCTTCTTCAATCGGATACATATTCATCCTGTTCGACTGCTCTTTCGACTTACGTACTTCCCACAATTTATCTAAAAATGATTCATCACCGTTTGCCATCTCCCTGCATTTCTCTAAAATGATTCCAGTAATTCCTTGTACTTCAGCATCACTTGGTGCTTTTTTCTTTTGCATGAGCTGACGCATTCGCTTCAGCAAAATAATCCACTCTTGTACTTCTTCATTTTGCTCACTCATGTTTGGTAAATTTTTAAGCAGGTGTTCTTCTTCCTTTGAAAATACTTGTTGCTGAAATAGCTGACGCATACGCGGCGACTGCTGCGAAAGCTGCATAAGCTCAAACATAATATCCCAATTAAGCTCGCCTTCCAGCTCGGTAGAATACAAAACAGCTTTCAGCATTTTCTCCATACGCGAAAATGCCTTCTGCTCTTCTCTTACGAACAACAATTGCTTTTGCAAAACATCTTTGAAATTTACACGCTCTGTTTCTAACATATTCGTAATTTCTTTTAAGGCGAATCCCATTTCTTTTAAAAACAAAATCTGCTGTAATTTCAGTACATCACGTTCACTATATAACCGGTGTCCGCCTTCCGTCTTTCCGCTCGGCTCTAACAAACCGATCTGATCATAATACCGAAGTGTCCTTACTGTAACACTTGTTTCCTTCGTTAATTTCTGAATAGAAATCATTTCCATCACCCTCTCACTTTCATTATAAAAGATGACGTAACGTTAGTTTCAAGAGGTTTTATAAAAATAAAGAGCCGTTTACATCTAAGTTCATGTAAACAGCTCTTATCGAAATCATTCTTATTCATCGTCTTCCAGGTTTTTAAGCTTTCGTTTCTCCCATGCACAAATCGAGAAAAAGATCGCACTACCAGTCACCATAATTGGGAACTCCCAGCCTGTTTTCCCTTTTGTTATCATGTCGTAAAATGTCCAAATTAAAAGGCATGTAGCGTAAAACATAAAGGTGTATCTAGAGGCTTTCCCTGTTATGTGCCATTCGTATTCATCGACCCGTCTTTTCATGATTCATTTCTCCCTCAAAGTCATTATTCATCCTCTTAGAAGCTATTAAATTAATTGCATACATTACTTTTTCAACATATAAGTCGCTACACTCGATCTCTACTTTACGCTCGTTTTCCAAATGCCGTTGCAACAATAAAACTCCCAACCATCAAGGCGCAGCAGATCAGAAACATTTCTTGTATTGGTAACGTTTCTCTGCCGACCGCGTTACTTATACAAATGTAGAAAATGAGAATAATAAATGACATCATAAAAGAAATATTTAAGTATCTCTTTATATTATCCTGTACCCGTTCATCGATCTCAGGAATTTCTTCACGTTCAAACTTTTTCTTTTTGGAATAAGTGTATAAAATCAGAAATACCATTGCTAAAACATTACTCAATAATACCGGTATCTTCGGTATAGAAGAATCCATCATAAATATTAGAATATCTCCTATAATTAATCCTAAAAAAGCCCCTATGTATAACGATTTATAACTTCCCATCACCATTCCCCCCCTATTCCAACGTAAAAATCTCCTCCACACTCATCTTAAAATATTTGGCAATCTTGAGCGACAACTCCAAACTCGGATTGTAATGATGATTTTCAATCGCAACAATTGTTTGACGCGTCACTTGCATTGCTTTTGCCATCTCAACTTGCGTAATATGATTTTGTTTTCTTAATTCTTTAATTCTGTTTTGTACACCCATAGAATCCACCTTCAAAAAGTAAAGATATCTTTACTTTTATTATAAATATTTTCCAACACAAGTAAAGATATCTTTACAAAATTTCCAATAAAAAAGGACTTGCTCAGCAAGCCCTCTACACAAAATGCAACACATACACAAGCGTATACCCAAGAACAGAAAGCAATACCGATCCAATTAGTCCTGCAACAAATGCCTTCGTTCCTAGTTTACGAAAAGTCTTAAATTCTACATTTAAGCCAAGCCCAGCCATCGCCATAGCCATAAGCATGTAGGCAACAACCACAATATCGCTCGCAATTTTTTCAGGCACAATTCCTAACGAATGAAACGCACTCACTGCTAAGAAACCAAAAATAAACCATGGAATCGGAATGTCACGCCAAGATTTTTTTTGCCCCGCTTCTTCTCCGCGCTGAAACCATATGCCAATTAAAAGTGCCACAGGTACAAGAAAGGCAACGCGCGTTAACTTCATAATTACCGCAATATCAACCGACTGACTTCCACCAGGTGCTGCCGCTGCAATTACATGAGCAATTTCATGCAATGTCGCCCCTGAAAAAACCCCATATCCATACGGTGACAAATGAAGCACAGGATACAGCAGTGTATATGCTAATGTAAAAATAGTTCCTAAAATCGCAACGATTGCTGCGCTAACTGCAACTTCTTCGTCCTTTGCTTTTACTTGCGGTCCAATCGCAATAACAGCTGCCGCCCCGCAAATCGCTGTTCCGCATGCTGTTAAAATGCCAAGCTTCTTCTCTACTTTACAAAAACGTGTTAATGCATACACAACAGTAAGCGCAAATGTAATGACAATCGCAGCCATGACCAATACCTTTGGGCCAGCCTTCGCAATATCAACTAAATTTAATCGCATACCGAGTAATATAATTCCTAGACGCAGTAGTTTTTTACTTGCAAAATTCGTTCCTGCAATTGCTTGATTCGGTACACCAATTGCCGCTCTCCATATCATTCCGATGAGAATGGCGATTACCAATTGGCCCATAATACTTAAAAACGGAAGCTGCGCCAAGTATTTTGCAACAATAGCAATAAGTAACGTAATCCCAATACCCTGCGCGAATCCGAAACGCTTCTCCTTTTGTAACGCTATCATTTGATTCACTTTGTACCACTCCAATAACTATCTTGTAACATGCATGTTCGTTCTACTTTCATTATAAGAGCATTTCAATCATAAGTTTAATACCAATATACTATCTCAATCATCAAAAATACTTATGATAAAATGTAACTACTCAGTCACTCTATGAAAAAAAGGCAGAAAAGCATTATTTTGAATGGTCGAGAGGGATTGGCTATGTATAGGAGCGGTCAGAACCTTTTCCTGCCACGCGCAAAGTTTTAGAACAAAGAAAGGCAGCAAGGTATAGGTCCATTTTTACCCCGCATTAACGAGCAGTAAGACCCCCACCTCAGAGAAGCTAAGAAGATAGGTGGGGGACAACTGCCCGTAAAAGCCCGATTGGTTCAACTAGCCATCAGTGAGAAAAGCGTCACTGATGGAAGTTTCACTTTATCTTCATAGCAACAATCTATATGCTGAAAGATGAACATAACTTTCTATAGGGAATAAGGGGCGTATTTTCACTGGAATCATACCCCTTACCAAATTGCTAAATAAAATGTATGGCTGAGTAGTTACGATAGAATTTTAAAGAACGAAAGGAATGAGTCTCATAAACACCGACATTTTAAAAATTTTTGTAACAGTCGTAGAGCAAAAACATTTTTCTAGAGCTGCTGAAATGTTGAACCTTTCCCAGCCAGGTGTAAGCATGCACATTCGCAATTTAGAAAACGAATTTGGCACAACGCTCATTCAGCGCTCACCAAAACATGTCCAAGTCACAGAAGCGGGAAACATTTTATACATACATGCAAAACAAATGCTTACACTGTATGAAGAAGCAAAACAAGAAATTAATGAACTTCATAATATCGTTACGGGGACACTGCGCATTGGCGCTAGTTTTACAATTGGAGAATATCTTCTTCCTAAAATATTAGCAAACTATGCAAAGGAACATCCACGCGTTGAAGTTCATACCTTTATCTCGAATACAGAAGAGGTATTACAGGGGGTTCGCTCGAATCAACTAGATATTGGCTTAGTAGAAGGGCAAGTCATCTACACAGATGTAGACGTAGAACCATTTATGGAGGATGAAATGAAGCTTGTCGTTCCGCCAAATCATCCTCTGACAATAACAAGTCCCATTCAAACAAACATGCTGCAAGATCAAGTATGGGTGCTCCGCGAAACCGGTTCAGGAACGAGAGCTTACAGCGACCGCTTTATTCACGACCATCATTTAAAAATGAAGCGTTACTTCACATTTAGCAGCATTCAAAGTGTAAAAGAAGCCGTTGCTGCCGGACTCGGCATTGCCATTTTATCAGACTGGACAGTGCGTAAGGAACTTCAAGCTGGTGAAGTATGTCACATACCTGTGCCAAACGAAAAGCTCATGCGCCCGTTCTCCATTGTACGGGGAAAATATTTTATTCCTTCTAACGCGATTCAAGTATTTTTAGATCATGTGCAAAGCTTTGCGAATCAACAACGTTGACCTTTACACTAATGTGAAGGTTTAAAATGAGGAATGAAGGAGTGATAGATTTGCGCATTGGAGAATTATCGAAACGCACAGGCGTAAGCGAACGGTCACTACGGCATTACGAGGAAAAAGGCTTACTGACTTCAAAACGACTTGCAAATAGCTATCGTGATTTTGATGAAACGGCGATTGAACAAGTAAAGCTTATTCAAATGTATTTACAGCTTGGACTAAATTTAGAAGAAACCGCTAGAATGCTGCGCTGTTTAGAAATAGAGCCGCACTTATACGATAACCCGTGCAGCAGTATCATCACACTTTACGAAGATAAGCTTGCGGAAGTAAAAAAGCAGATTTCGTTACTTTCTCATATCGAAACGAATTTACAAAAACACATTACATTGTTAAAGGAAAGGAATTGATATACGATGTTCGTTTTACACGGCAGTTCACGTCCAAATGGGAATACAGAACAATTAACACATATGCTGTTAGAAGGCGTCCAAACTGAAGAAGTATATTTACGCAATCATACCATCAAACCCATTACAGATCAGCGCCACGATGCGGAGGGCTTTCAACCAATTGATGATGATTACGAAAGCATCATTAAAAGAATGCTTGAGCATGATACCATTGTCTTTGCAACGCCGCTTTATTGGTACGGTATGAGCGGATATATGAAAAACTTTGTAGATCGCTGGTCGCAAAGCTTACGAGATGCATCCCTTCATTTCAAAGAACGTATGAAAGATAAGAAAATATATGTTGTCATTGTCGGCGGCGACAATCCAAAGTTAAAAGCACTTCCGCTCATTGCACAGTTTCAGTACATTTTTGACTTTGTCGATGCTTCTTTTGAAGGTTATATAATTGGATCTGCCAATGCACCAGGAGAGATTGTGAATGACAAAGAAGCAACCGAAAAGGCAAAACTATATAATCAAATTTTTAAGAAAAATTAACAGAATGATTTGACAAACAAACATCCAAATGCATACAATAAAGGTGAAATTATGAAAGGAAGGTACATCGGCCAATGAAGTTCTAATTCTCGTCTTATTCATCCATCACAAATAGTGAAACAAAACGATGAAAACTAGAAGAGGATTAGTATGCCCTTTTGTCGATAACTTTCTTTTGACAGGAACATGTAAAAATACGTGTACATTTTTTTGTGCATCTCTTTTTACATACTACGGGTGAAATCTGTCCTCTCTAGTGAAACTAGGGAGGTTTTTTTATGACTATTTTAACAGCACGAAACATTGAAAAAAGCTTTGGTGACCGCACTTTATTTACGTTACAAGCACTTGATATCCATGTACACGACCGCATTGGAATCGTCGGTGTAAACGGCGCCGGGAAATCAACGCTATTACAAATATTAAGTAAGGAAATAGAACCTGACGAAGGAACGATTACTCATTACGGTTCAATCGCCACCATTCCGCAGTTCCATGAGGAGACATTGGAAACAGCCTCTTCTCTTGCAAAAGGACAATGGGGCATTTCTCACATTACAACAAATATGAGCGGCGGCGAACGCGGGCGTTTAAAAATTGCTCATGCTCTTGAACAAGAAGCAACTATCTTATTTGCTGATGAACCAACCAGTCATCTTGATATGCATGGCACAGAACAACTAGAACAGTCATTACAATCTTATAAAGGAGCGATTATTTTAATTTCTCATGACCGCGCCTTATTGGACGCCATTTGTACAAAGATGATCGAAATTGAAGATGGTACCGTTCGAGAATATAAAGGAAATTACACAAACTACCGGGAGCAAAAGAAGCAACAAAGGCAGCACCAGCAAGCGGAATATGAAAAATATACGAAAGAAAAACAGCGCTTAGAAACGGCAATCGCCAGCAGACAACAGCGGGCTTCTGGTATGACAAAAATCCGATCAAGCTTTAGTTCTTCTGAATCTAGACTATATAAAATGGGAGCAGCTTATAGCCAAGGCAATGTTGAAAAAGCCGCAAAAGCACTCGAAACAAGATTAGAGCAATTAGAAAAGAAAGAAAAACCAAAAGAAATTGTGCATACAAAGTTTGATGTACAATATCATGCACCCATTCATAGTAAAACGGCCCTGCAATTGAATAAAGTTACGAAAAAAATTAGTAGCCGCACGCTCTTTCACAATATAAACGGAAGTATAACTCCAGGTGCAAAGCTTGCGATTCTCGGAAAAAATGGAAGCGGAAAAACAACGCTATTTCATATGATTCAAACAAAGGAACGTGGAATTCAGCTTTCAAAAAGCTGTAAAATTGGTTACTTCGAACAAACATTAGCCATATTGCAAAACGACAAAACCATTCTACAAAACGTAATGGAAGAAACGCGTTATAACGAAGCTTTCGTCCGAACAATTCTCGCGCGCCTTCTATTTCGAAGAGACGATGTTTATAAACGAGTAAACGTATTAAGCGGCGGCGAACGTGTAAAGGTCGCACTAGCAAAAATCTTCTTAGGAGACTACAATTTGCTTCTTCTTGATGAACCGACAAACTATTTAGACCTTGCTACGCAAGAAGAACTAGAGCACATGCTGAAAGATTATCCTGGTACTGTGTTGTTCATTAGTCACGACCGTACATTTGTTCATAAAATTGCTGACCACATTTTACACCTAGATGAAAACGAACCGCGAATCTTTCAAGGCAATTACGAGCAGTATACGAAACGAACTGAACAATCTTCTATCAATCCAACAGAGCAGGAACTATTGCGTCTCCAAACAAAACTAACAGAAGTAATTGGACGCATTTCGATGCCAGGGCGTCACGATGATGTTGTTCTCCTTGAAAATGAATACGAGCAATTGCTGCGTCAAATTCAAGAATGCAAAAGATCTGCCCTCTGATATATCGACTGTTCTTTGCAATATATCGGCGCTTCGACACTAAGAAAGATCCTTCGACAACATTAGACTTGCTGAACACACTAAAGAGGGCTGACCCAGATCAGCCCCGTTTTTTTCGATTAAAATTTATTCCACGTTAACACATCATCAAGTGGAAGGCGAACTTTGTCAAACCCAGCTTGCACTGCTTTCCCTACACAAATTAACATGACAGGTTCAAGATTTTCTGGAACATGAAAAGCTTCTACAAATTTCTGCGGATGAAAACCGCCAATTGGTACAGTATCAAAACCTTTTGCTTTTGCCGCTAACATAAGTTGCATCGCTACTAAACCACCATCAATCATTGCCACACGAGTAGCTTGTTCATTAGAGAATTTCCCATAGTTTTCAACAATTGAATTGACATAGAAATTCTTCGTTTCTTCTGTCATTCTTCCTTTTTTCACTACTTCTCCGTAAATTTTCTCAGCATTTTTATAGGCCTGTTTATCTCCTAAAACAGCAATGACAATAGAAGCATCGACAATTTGTTTTTGATTGTTTGCAATTGGTAATAATTCTTCTTTCGCTGCTTCATCTTGCACAACAAGAAATCTCCATGATTGTAAGTTTGACGATGACGGAGCTAAAGTTGCGAGCTCTAAAATTTCACGAATGTCTTTTTCATCCATTTTAAAGTGAGGATCGTAATGACGTATAGATTGGCGCTCCTTAGCAATTGTGAAAAAATCTGTATCTGTAATCTCTTTCGGCTCTTCCGTATGAATATTAAGTTCATGTATTTTATTTAAATACTCTTCTGCTGCAGATTTTTTTGCTGACATGGTTTTTCTCCCCTTTAACTGTTCTGAATTTAAGAACAGTATATTCCTCTAACTGTTCCTTTGTCAAGAACAGTTAAATATAAAGTGAAACTTCCATCAGTGACGCTGTCCTCACTGATGAAAGTTTCACTTTATTTATTCTTTAGGAAGTAAATCAGCTAGCTTTTTCTTTGCCAGCCCCTCTACAAGCCATCTTTCCATTTCATCTCGTAATTCATATAACGCTGAACATGTCGAAGGAGAAAAACACTCTTTTCCATCTACATCAAGAAATCCTTTTGAATACGGATCTGCTCTTATCGCATCATAAACTTCTACTAATGTAATTTCATTTGCTGCTCTAGCTAAATAATAACCGCCATCTCGTCCTTCTTTCGCTACAATTAGTTCTGCTTTAACTAAATGAGTAAGGATTTTTCTTAAAAAAAGTGGCTTTGTTCCTAACTTTTCAGCCATAATTGCACTAGGACAAATACCATCATAATCCGCTAGTACCAATAAAGATTGCACAGCAAGTCCGAACCATTTCGTACTTGAAACCTTCTCTTTCATTCGTTCTCACCTCTCTATTAGTCTAAACGATTTCGCTAAAAAGACAACTTAAAGTCCATATGAAAAGAACCCCTTCTCCTAGTTGAGAAAGGGTTCACAAAATCATTCTCTTATCGAACTTTAACTTGCACAATGCTTTCCGTTAATATAATACGCTGACTCTGTGAAAACCGTAAACACAACCTCTACTTCAGGAAGTCCAAAGTCCATTAGATATGTAGTAATAGCCTTGGCAAATCGATCACGAATTTCCTGTCCACGCTCGAACCATTTCACTTCAATAAGAGGAAATGCCTCTATTTCTTCTCCATTGTATACAAATGTAGAACTTGGTAGCTCCAACGTAAAATTATCCGTACCACACTCACAAATCTCTGCGAGCTCTTCTACTAATGGTTTACTTATATCCTTTAATTGTTCAGTAGTAATTCCACGAAACACAACATGCGGCATGTGAATCCCTCCGTTAGATGGCTTTATTCTATGTTTGTCCACATCATAGCATAATTTATTTTGCTGCACCAGAATGTATAAAGACATTTCAATGACATTTTCAAGAAGCAGAATATGTTATATTTTTACGAAATTTTCATTCGTTAATACAACTTCTTTAAATTAAGCAATGCTATTCCATACATAGAGAATCCGAAAAATGCTCCTCCACAACTCCATATAATAATATTAAATGAAGAAACAGATATCTCTCCTGACCTTAAATAAGGAAAAATATAAGACATGAGGATAAACATCGTCCCTCCCCAAAACATACCTGCTTTTAAACTGTCTATTTTTAGTTTTTTCTTTTTTTCTAAATATTCCTCTTTTGTTGCACATTCCGTATCATTTAAATTTTTCTTTTTTATATTCCGCATTAAATAAGTTGCGTAAATCATATTCACTACGAAAACAATTATAGTTCCTATAGATAGGGTGTTGTGAATCGTATCAACTACCAACATGATAACCATCACTAACATATTCAAATACCATAGCAGTACTCCTGCCACAGCTAATTCTTTATTTATTTCTTGTTTTTGGTATTCGTCTCTCTCGCTCATCGCTCCTATGAAATTTAAATATAATTTTTCTTTCCACTTGTTTTTCATCACTTAACTCTCCTCCCAAAATAAAGTATTTAAATCCGTGTTTAATGCTTTCGCTAATTCAATACATAAGGCTAAAGAGGGATTATATTTATTGTTCTCAATTAAATTTATTGTTTGTCTAGCAACGTTGACTTTTTTAGCTAGTTCCAACTGAGAAAGCCCTTCCTGCTTTCGATATTTTCGAACATTATTCAAATACATACCTCCTTTATATTTTTGTCATTTATATGTGACATTTTATAGTGAAATGCAGAAAATGTCAATTATATATGACATAATAAGACCTACAAAAAATAAGCATGAAAAAGTTTTATTTCATGCTTACTAAAGATAAACCATATAATCTCTCTCGCTATTTCCTCACTGCTGAAAGTTTCACTTTACTTTCTAAACTTTTGATTCTTATAGCGATAATATCGTAAGGATACTTACAGTTAAATTCCATACAATATGCAAAATCATACTTGGTAAAATAGATTGCGTCTTTTTATATAAAATAGCAAGTACCATTCCCATAATCATTGCTGTAATTGGAAAACCGCCATGTAAAAGGCCAAATACAACTGATGAAACAATCAGGCCGACTAGAAAATGATATTTTTTCTCTAGAAATCTATATAAAATACCCCTGTACATAATTTCTTCTTTAACTGGTGTAATAACAGCCACACTTAAAATATATATAACACTTTGTACTACATTTTTAAGTGCTTCTACTCCTAATTGACTCCGTTGCTGCTCCGCACTTTCTACACCTAATAATCCCAACATTACATATTGTGTTAACCCCATAACTATAAACCCAAGTACTATATATATGTATGTTTTTCCTGTTTTTAAAGCTGATACATTCCAGATATCTGCAATAAAATAGCGTGCTGGTTTATATAAAAATAAAACAAGCATAACAACAACTGCATCTACTAATAGCAAATAATAACCCTGAAAAATATTATGCACTGCTTTTTCTCCGTAAACCCCAGTAGCTAAAGCAAGAAGCATTCCCACCATAAATGAAGTGCCAAAAATACTTACAATTATTATCAATAAGTCTTTATATGTTAAATTAAGTTTGCTCCTTTCTTTATTACTCATATTTAATACTGCTTCATTCATACTGTTCCCCCCATATTTCCTTTTTCATAAATTCATATTTAAATATTATATCGTAATAAAAAAAGGTGCGAATACACAATTTTGCATATTACTAGAAAATAATAAAAAATAGCACACAAAAACGCATCTAGCTTTAGATGCGTTTTTATATGCCATTCGTTTAACAACATCAGCTAACTTCCGTATCCCACTGATGTTCTTGTTCTACAAAAACAATTCCAAGTTCGTGATGCTCCCCTTCATAAATAGCATATTGTACAAGGCGAAGCTCACCGTTCGTATCAACAACTTCCATTTTACAAAAAGCACCTGTTGTTCTTGATTGCAGTGCATTGTAGAACTCGTCTGCAGTTGTTGGAACGATTCCGTTCACTTTCACAATGATTTCCCCTGGTTTCAAATCCAGTTCCTCTCCGGCTGTATCTGGAATTGTGCCTAGTACAACTAGACCATTATCGCGGGAAGAAAAGTATGCAGGGCGCCGTTCATCTTCCAAACGCTCTTGCACAGCAATTGTCAATCGTCCAAGCATTGCTACTCCCATAGCTACAATTGCTAATGTGTGCCACCAATAACTCGCTATCCCTAATAAAAGAACAACTGCAGCTAGTCCAAATACGCGGCGTCCTGTGAATAACAACGCTTCTTTTGGCTCAAAGCTTTTCACCGTTCTTGTAAATCCAACTAAGAACGGGATTAAGAATAAAGAAAACTTTTGTGATCCAACAGAGACAACTGGCCACCAAGATACAAACTGCGTTAAAGCATCACCTGGTATAAGAACAAATAACGGTACCAACCATAATCTGTTCGATTCATGCAATCCAATATTTAAACCGCGTTTTCCTTTTCGCAATTTCGGCGTCGAATAATTCACAGCATTCTTCGAAATAAGTAAACCTTCGACAACTAACATAAGCCCAAGTAAAATCGCTAATGATACAATGCTACTCTCTTCCCCTTCTTGAAGCTGTAAGAAAGGGAATGGAAGTTTTGAAGATAATACCGCTGCTACAATAGCAATCCCTAACGTATATGCAGGTGATAAGAATCTATACTGAGCAATGATAGCAAACGGTACCGTCCAAATCGCCATTATAAACAAACTTGCTTGTGATACAACAAGTCCTGCTCCGACTACAATCAATGATAAAATGAGTCCAAAACCAATTCCTGCAAATATAGATGTACGCATTTCATACCAAACATCATACACCTTAAAGGAAAAATCTTTCCGTTCCCGTAATACTCGTAAATATCCAACAAAAAAACTACTTATAAAGAAAACATACAAAGCAGGATGCACCAAAAGACGCAAGATTGCCTTCATAATTTCTAATAACCAACTTTCCACGAAACGATTCACCACCATTTATAAGATATTTCATTTTATCTTATCATAATTAATCAAACGTTTGTTTAATACCTAAAAAATATACAGAACATTATACTTATCACATCAAGATATAGAAAAACTGCCGGGTTCTTCCCGGCAGTTTTTCTTATTTCGCCATTAATTTCAGTGCTGCTTGAAGCTGCAGATCGTTTTCACCAGAACGAATTTTTTCAACAATTTTATTCTGGATTGTCTCTGCTGTCTTTTTATCAAGCTTACCCGTTGCATCCATACTGTTTGCATTTTGGAATGCTTTCACAGCTGCTTCTGTTTCTTTACTAAAGTAGCCATCTTCACGACCTGGTTCATATCCAAGACTCTTTAACATCTCTTGTGCATGCTTCACTTGCTCATCATTATCATTGTAAGACAACGCTTTTTCAATTTGCATTGGCGTTGCATGATAGTAATCAGGCTGCTTCACTTCAACCGTCGGCTCAATTCCTTTTTTATGAATCCAGTTGCCTTCTGGTGTTAACCATTTAAACATTGTCAATTTAATATTGCTGCCATCTGTAAACGGTACAGCTTGCTGAACAGTACCTTTCCCAAATGTTTTCTCACCAACAAGAGAATAGCCTTCTCCTTCTTTTAACGCTCCTGCTAAAATTTCAGAAGCAGAGGCGCTGCCTTTATCAACTAATACAGAGATTGGATACGGTTTTCTCTCTTTTAACGATGTGTAGAACTTTTGCTTCTCACCATTACGCTGCTCTACTTGAAGCATTGGCTTTTTGTCTGTCATAAGCACTTTTAAAATATCTTCAACACTTGTTAAATAACCGCCTGGATTTCCGCGCACATCAATGACAAGCCCTTGTATATTTTTCTTTTCAAGCTCTTTCAACTGATCTTTAAATTCTTTCGCTGTTTTTTCAGAGAATGATGTAATTTGTATATATCCAATATCCTTTCCATTCTCTTTCTTCACAGAACTAAATACAGTGAAAATCGGAATTTTATCACGCTTAATTTTAAATGTTAACGGATCCGTAACTCCTGAACGCTTCACTTCAAGCGTAACTGTTGTCCCTTTTTTTCCGCGAATTTTCATAACTGCTTCCTCGCGGGATAAGTCTTTCACACCATTTCCATCAACTGTTAAAATTTGATCGTTCGGTTTCAGACCTGCCTTTTCTGCCGGCGAATCTTTAATTGGTGACACAATAATTAATTTCTCATCCGTTTTATTGACTTCAGCACCGATTCCTTCTAGCTCCGGGTCAAGCGATTGCTCAAATTGCGTCGCTGTTTTCTTATCCATGTATGTAGAGTATGGATCTTTCAGTGTTGCAAGCATCCCTTGAATAGCTCCTTCAACTAGCTTGTCATCCTTCACTTCCTCAACATAACGTGAATCAATTAATGCATACGCTTCGCGAATTTTATCCAAATCCGCTTGTTTTACATTAGCATCTCTTCCTGTAATAGATTGCGCGGTGTAAGAGCTATTTCCAAACCAATACATCCCCGCAAACATTCCGCCAGCGCCAATGAAGAACGCTACAACCATTCCTATAATCGCAACTCTACGTTTCAATGCGGAATTCCCCTTTCCGAACACACAATGGTGTATGAAAAGGCATCACACACTGTGCGATGCCTTTAACTATTTCTACTATATGATAAGCTTGTACGAAATATGTTTGCAACTTTTTACACTTTATACTTTTAAGAAACGACGGATTGACATAACGCTTCCCCACATACCGATTAATGCACCGATTAGCATTAACAATGCAGATAGCTCGAAAACGAACGGGCTGTATGGAAGCAATTCGAAAATTGTTCCTGCAAATTGCTCATTAAACATAGATTGAAGCGAATTATACGAAGTCAAAATCATAATAATTGGAATGATTGAACCTAGTGCACCTAGGAATAACCCTTCTAATAAGAATGGCCAACGAATAAACCAGTTTGTTGCTCCAACAAGTTTCATAATTTCAATTTCAGTGCTTCGTGCATAGATTGTAATTTTAATTGTATTAGAGATTAAGAACATCGCTGTGAATAACAGACCAGCAATTAATATAATCCCTATATTACGGCCAGCTTTTACTGTATCAAATAATTTTTCTACTTCGCCTTGTCCGTATTGTACTTTATTTACAAATTGCATTTTTCCAATTTTCTTTGCAATACCAGCTGTATCAGTTGGTTCTTTCGCTTTTACAACATATACATCTTTTAACGGATTATCTTGTTCAAATAGCTCAAATGATTTTCCGCTATCACCTAAACTTTTAATCAATTTTTTTAGTTCTGTGTCTTTAGAAGAATATTTGACAGACTCGACTTTCGAAATCTTTGAAATATCTTCTTTTAATTTCTTTTGATCCTCTTTCTTAGCTGCTGGATCAATATGTACACGAATTTCTACGTCTTGTTCTACCTTCGTTGCAAAATGGTTCATGTTCATAATCGCTGTTAAAAAGACACCTACAAGCAATAATGTAACTGTTACTGCACTTACAGAAGCAAATGTCATCCATCCGTTACGGGATAAATTTTTGATACCTTCTCGTAAATGGCGACTAAGGGTTTTAGTCTTCATATCCGTATCCTCCCTCAATCTCGTCTCGAACAATTTTTCCATCTTCAATCGCAATTACACGATGACGAATTGTATTTACAATATCTGCATTATGCGTTGCCATAATAATTGTTGTACCGCGCTCATTAATGCGCTTAAAGATACTCATAATATCCATCGCTGTATCTATATCAAGGTTACCTGTTGGTTCATCGGCAATTACAACTTTCGGACGATTCACAATCGCTCTTGCAATTGCAATACGTTGTTGTTCCCCACCAGAAAGCTCACTTGGCACTGAATCAGCACGTTCTTCAAGACCTACAAGATTTAATACTTCCATAACACGCTCACGAATCACTTCGCGTTCTTCTTCGATTACTTCTAAAGCAAACGCAACATTCTCATATACAGTTGACTTCGGAAGTAACTTAAAATCTTGGAAAATTACGCCTAGCTGACGACGAAAATATGGTACGTCACGCTCTGCTAAAGTTTCAATTACTAAACCATTTACATTAATAGATCCTGTAGTCGGTTTTTCTTCACGATACATCATTTTAATAAATGTAGATTTCCCGGCTCCACTCGGTCCTACTACATATACGAATTCACCTTGCTTAATTTTTACTGTGAGTCCATTAACGGCTTTCATGCCATTTGGATACTCCTTATAAACATTCGTCATTGTTATCATTATTTATCACCCAATACTAATGATTTTTTCGACACTTTCTACTCTTGGTGTTTAGCTCTAGCTGCTAAAATCTTCGGTCGTTTCTACTTTTTTTCACTATTACATTATCTAAATATGTAAAAATTTTTCTCCAAAATTCTACAAGAAGGCACTACGACCTACATTGTACCATCATTCCGTTTTAAATTCGGATACAAGTTTGTTACATTTATGTTACACAGCGCAAAATATACATGTAACAAACAAATAAGACCTTCTGCCGACACACAAAAAGGTCTTATTTATTTGTATTCCATAAAACGATTCTGAACGAGTCGGTTCCGCTTTTCTTGTCCAGCCCCTGCGGCTAGAATCTCCGGTCGTTTCGCACCCTCGGACGAGGTGAAAAGCACCTCTCTTTCGGGGGGCTCCAACGTCCTGCGATTCTGAGCAAGCCGCTTCCGCTTTTCTTTCTTACTTCTTCTCAGCTAACCATTCTGCTACTTTTTTTGCATCTTCGCCTTGGATTAAACCAGCTGGCATAGCGCCGCGGCCTTTAGTGATGATTTTTTCAATATCTTCTTTCTCATACTTTCCGCCCACTTTTTGTAACGCTGGTCCAGTTAATCCTTGTAAGTCATTACCGTGGCAACCTGCACAGCTTTTTTGGAATATTTTCTCAGCACCATCAGCACTTGCTGCTTGGCCAGGGCTAGAAGGTTTACTTTCTTCTTTTTTTCCACATGCTCCTACTGTAAGGGCTAACGATGTGCCTAATACAATCATCAATAATTTCTTTTTCATCTATATCACTCCCCACTGTTAATTGATCCCTCAATAGCATTATAATGATTTCCCTGCAATTTCAAAACTTACCTTCATACCCAATATTATCCTAAATTATGATGGTCTCTTGCAAGCTTAAGGCTTTTCAGTAATTGTTTCAATTTCGTGAACAAGTGATAGGGTGCAAAAAAAAAATAAATGTTCCCGCTATAAATCCATTTTGATTTTCCAACATGTAAATCATTGCTATGCAGAACAAAACATGATCTGCACTCGTTTCCTCTCTTTGTTTTAAACCCTTGCACGTGGCAGGAAAAGGCCCTGACCGCTGCTATGCATGGCCAGATGCTCTCGCCCATTTAGAAAAGAAAGGTTTTTATGTCGTTTTTTCAATTTGTATTTATATAGTATAAAGAATCCAAAATGCACTCTATTTTTTGTTCTATCACATTCAGCATTTTATTATTTTCTACTTTTTACAAAGTAATATACAGCTTGTATGCTACAACTACACCCACCAAAAAGAGAAGTCGCCATACAACTTCTCTCCTCTTTCTGCCCCTCTATATAGAAGGTATACTTCGTATTTTCTCACGTATGCGCCAACGCCCTGTTGGCATTTTTTATTAATGGAAAATAATCCTGTTACGAAATACGGGAACGTAAATATGCATCAATAAATGCATCAATTTCTCCGTCCATAACTGCTTGAACATTACCAACCTCTGTATTTGTACGATGATCTTTTACAAGAGAGTATGGATGGAATACATATGAACGAATTTGACTTCCCCAGCCAATTTCTTTTTGCTCACCGCGAATTTCATCAAGCTCTGCTTGTTGTTCTTCTAATTTTTGTTGGTACAGTTTCGCTTTCAACATTTTCATTGCATGCTCACGGTTTTTAATTTGGGAACGCTCAGATTGACATGTTACCACAACATTTGTTGGAATATGTGTAATACGAACAGCTGAGTCAGTCGTATTAATATGCTGTCCACCCGCACCACTTGCACGGTACGTATCTATTTTTAAATCCTCTGTACGTATTTCAATTTCAATATCATCGTTAAACTCTGGTACCACTTCACAAGATACGAAAGATGTATGACGACGGCCAGATGAATCGAATGGTGAAATACGCACAAGACGGTGTACGCCTTTTTCTGCTTTTAAATAACCGTAAGCATTATGCCCTTTAATTAATAACGTAACACTTTTAATCCCAGCTTCATCACCAGGAAGATAATCTAACGTTTCTACTTTAAAACCGCGTTTTTCCGCCCAGCGTGTATACATACGAAGCAGCATAGAACCCCAATCCTGTGATTCTGTTCCACCTGCACCTGGATGCAACTCTAAAATAGCATTATTCTTGTCATGTTCTTCATTTAGTAATAATTGAAGTTCGTATTCGTTCATATCTGCAGATAAAGTTTTCACTTCAGCTTCAAGCTCTGCATGCAATTCTTCATCGTATTCTTCTTTTACAAGTTCATGTGTTACTTCTAGATTTTCAAACGTTTCGTTAAGTGTGTTAAACTTACCAACCATATCTTTTAAAGCATTCGCTTCATTAATGACTGTTTGCGCACTCTTTTGGTCATCCCAAAAGCTTACCCCCATCATAATTTCTTCTAGTTCTGCGATTCGCTTTTCTTTTCCAGCGAGGTCAAAGAGACCCCCTAAACGCCGCTAATCTCTTAGCCATTTTCTCTAGTTCTTGTCTAATTTCTACCAATTCCATTTTTGTCACCTCTATGTAATTACTTCATTTATCCCATATGAAAGAGCGGTAAGCTCTTCACTACTTTATCCTAGCAACAAGGCAAACTCTCTCTGCTTTTGCGAGAGAGAGTTCATCTCTTGTTATTATATGAATGTTTATTAAAATTTTCCATTCATGAGAAAAAAATTCTGAACGAGCCGCTTCCGCTTTTCTTTATTGTCCAGCTCCTGCGGCTAGAATGGTCGGTGGCTTCGCGCCTTCCTCCGAGGCATAATACGCCTCTCTGTCAGGAGCTCCATCCCCCTCCCATTCTAAACGAGCCGCCTCCGCTTTTCTATATTATTTCCCGATTCCACAGCAGTTTTTGTATTTTTTCCCGCTGCCGCATGTGCATAAGTCGTTGCGGCCTGTTTGGTCACCTTTTACGACTGGTTTCTTTTTTGCAGAGTCATCGTCATCTTGTGGATGAACTGCTTCTCCTTGCGCTACTTCTTGACGTTCTAAGTTTTGTTCAATTTCCGCCTTCATGATGTAACGAGAAATTTCTTCTTCAATAGAAGCAATCATCGCTTCAAACATCGCAAAGCCTTCCATTTGATATTCGCGAAGTGGATCAATTTGACCATACGCACGTAAATGAATACCCTCACGTAAGTGATCCATTGCATCGATGTGATCCATCCATTTCGTATCTACAACGCGGAATACAACTACTTTTTCAAATTCACGTATTTGTGCTTCTGGCATTTGCGCTTCCTTCTCGTCGTAGCGTTCTTTCACTTTCGCAAAGATGCTATCGATCATTTCTTCTGGCGCTAAGCGGCGTAGTTCTTCTTCTTTCACATCACTGTCTTGTAAAAGAGCTGTATTTAAGTACTCAACAAGACCAGCAATGTTCCACTCTTCTTCTAATTCCTCTTGCGTATGAAGAGCTACCGCGCGCTCTACTGTAGAATGCATCATTCCTTCAATAATACCGCGTAGATTCTCTGATTCCATTACATCTTGACGCTGCTTGTAAATAACTTCACGCTGCTGACGAAGTACATCGTCGTATTGAAGAAGCTGCTTACGTGCATCGTAGTTATTACCTTCTACTCGTTTTTGTGCAGATTCAACAGCGCGAGATACCATTTTACTTTCGATTGGCTGTGAATCATCCATACCTAAACGATCCATCATCGCTTTCATATTATCAGCACCAAAACGACGCATCAGTTCATCCTCCATTGATAGATAGAACTGCGTCACACCTGGATCCCCTTGACGTCCAGAACGACCGCGCAACTGATTATCGATGCGTCGGCTTTCATGACGCTCTGTACCGATAACGGCTAAACCGCCGATTTCACGTACGCCTTCTGCAAGTTTAATATCCGTACCACGTCCCGCCATGTTTGTCGCGATTGTCACCGAACCTTGATAACCTGCTTCAGCAACAATTTCTGCCTCGCGCGCATGGTTTTTCGCGTTTAAGACATTATGGCGTACGCCTTTTCTCGTTAACATCTTCGAAATCAACTCAGATGTTTCAATTGCTACTGTACCAACAAGAACAGGTTGTCCTTTTTTATGACGTTCAACAATATCGTTTACAACGGCATTAAATTTCCCTTCCATCGTTTTAAAAATTAAATCGGCACGGTCATCACGAATAACCGGCTTATTCGTCGGAATAACAAGAACCTGCATATTATAGATGTTACGGAATTCTTCCTCTTCTGTTTTCGCTGTACCTGTCATTCCAGAAAGCTTCTCATACATACGGAAGTAGTTTTGGAATGTAATCGTTGCAAGCGTCATACTTTCATTTTGAATTTCTACGCCTTCTTTTGCCTCAATTGCTTGATGCAATCCTTCACTGTAGCGGCGACCTTTCATAAGACGACCTGTAAATTGGTCAACAATTACGATTTCGCCTTCTTGTACAACATAATCTGTATCACGATGCATTACGACATGAGCACGAAGCGCTTGATTAATATGGTGAAGAAGCGCGACATGTTTTAAATCAAATAAGTTTTCAATGTGGAACGCTTTTTCTGCTTTGTTGATTCCTTCTTCTGTCAACATAACGTTTTTCGTTTTCACATCAAATGCATATTCTTTTTCATTTGTTAACGTACGCACAAATGCATTCGCAAATATATATAGTTCTGCTGATTTTTGCGCTTGTCCAGAAATGATAAGCGGTGTACGTGCTTCATCAACTAAAATGGAGTCTACCTCATCGATGATGGCAAAGTGCAGTGGACGCTGTACACGCTGTTCTTTATAAAGCACCATGTTATCACGTAAGTAGTCGAATCCAAGTTCATTATTCGTGCTGTACGTAATATCAGCAGCATACGCAACTTGTTTCTCCTCTCGTGACATATGATTTAAATTGATACCAACTGTTAAACCAAGGAACTCATGTAATTGTCCCATTTCACCTGCGTCACGCTGCGCTAAATATTCATTGACTGTAACAACGTGAACACCTTTTCCTGTAAGAGCATTTAAATATACTGGTAAAGTAGAAGTTAACGTTTTACCTTCCCCTGTCTTCATCTCAGAGATATTTCCTTCATGCAGGGCAATACCACCCATTAACTGAACAGGATATGGACGCAGACCAAGTACACGTGTTGCCGCTTCACGCACAACAGCAAAAGCTTCTGGCAACAAATCATCTACTGTTTCACCTTTTGTTATTCGCTCTTTAAACTCTACTGTTTTTCCTTTTAACTGTTCATCTGTCAGTGGTGACATTTGATCTGCCAATGCTTCTATTTTATCCACGGTTTTTTGCATACGTTTTACTTGACGTTCATTTGTATCAAACACCTTTTTTAAAATACCGATCATGAGAATACGCTCCTCTTTTATTAAAATAAAACTCCCATCAGTGTCTGTTTCCTTTTCACTGATTGGTCGCTAATAACACTCAATTTCATTTTTGTATGAAAAACAGAATTCTTTCGCCTACTAAAAAAGTGTAAACCTACTGACAATTGTAACACTTGTTTTATGTGTATGACAACAATCGGCCAAATGCATATATGCATCTATAGGAAAATAAAACAGCGTTCTGCTCACATTCATATACAACCTAAAAAAACGCAGCCATGACAGCTGCGTTTTCCTTTATATTATTATTTAGTTTCGATCAAACCATATTTTCCATCTTTACGGCCATATACAACATTTGTTTCATTTGTTTCTGAATTTGTAAAGACGAAGAAGTTATGACCTAACATATCCATTTGTAAAATCGCTTCTTCTACATCCATTGGTTTTAAGTCAAATCGTTTTGTACGGACAAGCTCTAATTCATCTTCAGCAACCTCTTCTTGCACAGCTGATTGATCTGGAAGAATCAACATTGCTTTTACAGAGCCTTTTTCACGTAACTTACGGTTTACTTTTGTTTTATGTTTACGAATTTGTCTTTCCAGTTTATCTACTACTAAATCAATAGCAGCGTACATATCGCCATTTGTTTCTTCAGCGCGAAGTAATAAATCTGGAAACGGGATTGTTACTTCCACCCTTTGCTTGTCAGAGTATACTTTTAAGTTTACCTTAATTTCTGGAAAAGTATCAAAATAGCGTTCTAATTTACTTAACTTTTTCTCTACATATTCCTTTAATGCTGGAGTTACTTCAATATTTTCACCGCGAATGTTGAATTTCATAGATGAACTCCTCCTTTCAAGCCTATGTATAAGATTTTCGACAAAGGTATCAAAAATCCTTCCTACATTTTAAAAATTTTTGATAAAATCGATATTTTTTATCGATTTTTGTAGAAAAGAAAATGTATTATCTTTCCTACCCTTATTTTATCCTATTCACATTATATTTACTGTATGTATGTGTGAAGAATCGGTTACAAAAATGCTACAACTTTTTGACAACGTTTTCTTTATGATAAAACCTCCGCTAGCTATGCAACGGAGGTTCTCTTATGTGAAACGCTGGTCTTTAGAGCGTACCATGTTTCTCAGATAAAATGATTATAACTTTACAACATTTGCCGCTTGTGGACCACGCGCGCCTTCTACAATTTCAAATTCTACTTTTTGTCCTTCTTCTAGCGATTTATATCCATCGTGCTGAATCGCAGAAAAATGAACAAAAACATCATCTCCTCCATCGCGCTCGATAAACCCAAAACCTTTTTCTGCATTAAACCATTTTACTTTTCCTTGCATGATCGTTCCATTCCCTTCAATCTTAAAATAAGGGCATCTACCCTGTACTTTGACTATAACGAATAAGAAAGCGGAAAGTCAAAGAAGACTTATCGTCTTTTTATTGTACCTTTCGACATATTTTATCCCGTATTAACGGGCAGTAATACTCCCGCCTCAAAATTCAGCGGAAGCATTGTCCAGCTTCAGTGGCTAGAATATTCGGTGGCTTCGCTTCTTCCTAAGAGGTAAAAAACACCTCTACGTCAGAAGCTCCATCCCCCCTCACATTCTGAACGAGCCACTTCCGCTTTTCTTAAGAAGTTAGGCGGGAGATAAACTGCCCGTAAAAACCCGATTGGTGAGGGCTAATAATCAGTGGGGGATGAAGAAAACCCCCACTGATTAAAGTTTCACTTTATTTCTCAATATACACCGAACGCACAATCGTCCGAGTATATGCTTTTCCTTCTTTATTCTTCCCTTTAATATCGATCGTTACGTTATACACACCTGATTTTTCAACATTTGGCAACTTCCCAGTGAATGTGGCTGCATCTTCTTTTTGCAGTGTATTAGACTTCGAAACTAACTTCCCATTCCGATCTACAACGTGTACATCAAAGGATACGTTTTCTTGCTTTACGGAACGCTTTTGAGATTTCGTTAACTTAAATTCTGCTTTGTTTTGTTTGACTTTACCTGGCATTTCTAACGTAAAAGGTGCAGTTTGTTTATAATTAGCGAGCATCAAGTACGCATCACTTTTTTCCTTTGACATCATTTTCAAGTGCCACTCCCCTTCTTCCATTTGATCTATTTGGAATGTTCGGATGGTCGCTCCGTGAAAATAAGCATATTCTTCTCCACTTGTTGCTTTGCTATTTTGATTTGTGTACATCTTACCAGATGGAGCAATAAGTTGTATTTGCACATTTGGATTTGCAGTCAATACAGAAATACTTCCATCTGTTACAGTATCCACCGCAAAGGTTCGTTCCACCCAGCTATTTGATGGGAGCTCCCCTCCAAATACCGTTTGATTAGCATTAACGGCCAGATTCCCCTGTGATTCTTCCAATATATTTTCGGGTACCATAGAGGGAGATGGTGAAGTGCTACGTAAATAAGGCTCAATCCGCGAAAATACAGCTGATCCCTTTCGAATGCTATCATGATCGAGACTAGAATCTGTGAATAGATGTTTTCCATAAGGAAGCTTCGTACTCCATTCGTTAACTAATCCATCATTAGCACCATACCAGGAGAGGTAAAATCCACCCACAGACAATGCAGAGAAGGCTGGTCCCCAGCTTGTGCCCGCCACTGTATAATAACGATTCAATTTAGCGTTTGGATTACTATCCGTTATATTACGGAACTGCGCCATTTCCCCAGTCTGCAAAGAGTACGTACCAGCATCCTGTTGCCCTAACAAAGAAGCAAGCCAACCTGCCCACCAGCTATAGGCTAAGTCTGCTAAGTTAGATCCATAATGCGGGGAAGCAAGCGTCACTACATTATCAACAAAACGGCTGGCACCGTAATGAACAAGTGCTGCTTGTGTGTCTGGCCCACCTTTACTGTGCGCGACAATATTAACCTTCTTCCCAAAATGATTATAGATTTGCTCTAGCATAGAAGCGAGCAAACGCCCATTATCCCACTCACTTGCTGAACCTTTTCCAGCCGCATCATACAACTGAACAAAAACAGTTTGATACCCTGCATTGTAAGCATAGCTATACATATCGTTCATACCGTGATAGACTGTTTCGCCATACCAGTTCTTAGCATTTCCATTCTTACCTTGAACGAATACGATAGGTGGTTTATTTGAACTATTCTCAGGAGCTGCCCCTAAAAACCAATCTCCTGGAGTAAACGATTCTGATGGCGGAAAAATCCCCCCAGATATTTGCACAGAACTAGCGAAAGTAGATGAAATAGGAAAAGAGCAAGAAACAAAAATAAAAACAGTTAATAATGCAAAAAAACGTTTGAACTTATGTAACATAACAGACCCCCTTATTGAATTTTAAATTACACCCTCCATACAATTATGTTATGCTGAGGTTTATCCAATCATTTGTAGTTAATTAAATAATAGACAAATAATAAAAAAGATAGAATTTTCAGTCTTATTAACATTTCATTTCACCAAGCAAAAATCCAATCGTGTCAGTACGTAATTCGAGTAGATAAATACTATGATGATATAAAATTTCAAAAAACATATTGTCATATTCTTAAATCTATAATATACTAAACTCATATAATTCTTAATATTCAGAAAATAATAGAGGAGGAATTATTATGGCGATCGCAATTGCAGTGTTATCATTTTTAGGTGGATTAATTCCGTTAATCACAACTCTTTTAAAAGCATTCATGTAAGCTTCTCGCACTTATATTGAACTACCCCCACCTACCGTTGCACGCTTGAGGTAGGGGTCTTCTCGCCAGATATAATAAATCATCGTACAAACGATCTGTCTATCAAAGGTGAATTGATGTGCAGATCATTTGTGTGAGTCTAAATATAGCAAAAAATGTTTTCGTATACATATTGAAAAACGAAGCATGTAATAAGTGATATTACGATGTGGATTAAAAGACTTTTATATAAGATGAAAAAAAGTTTTTTGAATGAATAAAAACATAGTAAATCGTTTGGTTTTCCTAATTCACATAATTTTCAAAATTATATTCTCTAAATGTTAATATTTGTTATATAATAAACTTGTCAAATAATCACCTAGGTAGTTTCCCCTGTTTTGCTTATTAAAATAGTTTGTGTTACCCTTATTATTATCTCAAAAAGAACTTGTAGTGATTACTACAAGTTCTTTTTGCTTTTCTAGTTAAAATAGAGACACTTTGAAAGCACACTAGCGGCATAACGTCAAAGACGAAACGTTCTTTGCACCTCTTTCATAGAAGCATTGCGCTGCTTGACGCACCGTAATACCAGTTGTATACACGTCATCTATTAAAACGATATTCTTCCCATGAAAAGACTCTTCCGCCGCAAAATAAAAAGATCGAGAACGTCGCAATCGCTCCGCTCTTGTTTTCTTACTTTGCTTCTCTGCATCGCTTCTCATAAGAGATGTTTTCATTACCGGAATCGATAAACATGCCGCTAATAATTCTGCTTGATTAAATCCTCGTTCATATTGACGTGGTAAGCTAAGCGGAATCGGAACAATACAATTACAATGCGGAAAATACTGCCGAAAAGTATTCGCAAAAGCAGAAGCAAATATTTGCACAAGAGCTGCATCACCGCGAAACTTAAACCGAGCTAACACTTCTTTCATCCAATCATTATATACATAGACAGATCGATTTTTTACATATACATGCTGAAAATACGGATCTTGCCTCCAGCGCAAACAATCCTGACAATACTCTCCTTTCTTATATTCATCTGCTAGACATTGAAACGATCTTCCGCAATCTGCACAAATATCTCCGATAATATAAGAAAATTTTTGTTCGCAGTACGTGCATACCGCCCTCTTGTCTTGTTCAATAAAAAAAGAAAACCAGCTTGGCAAAGCAGAGACAACATCGTCGCAAAGAAGACAATGCATTAGTCAACTAACCCTTCTTGCTTCGCTCGTTTATTCATCATTTGAATTTGTTTTTTCGCTGCAACCATCGCCTCTGTCTTGCCGTAATGAAAATAGATGACATCTCCAGAAGGAGCATGACGACTGCGCCCTGCTCGTCCTGCAATTTGAACGAGCGCACTTTCTGAAAACACTTGCTCTTCTGCTCCTAACACTGCCACTTGTAAATTCGAAACAGTAACGCCCCGCTCTAAAATCGTTGTCGTCACTAATAACAGAATCTCTCCTTTTCGAAACGAAGCCACTTTCTCTTTCCGCTTTGCATCTTCCGCATGTACCCCCTCTATACGATGATCGATACATTTTAAAATAGAAACGATTTCTTCTACATAACGAACATGAGGAACAAACAAGAATATAGGATATTGTTTTTCTAAATATACACGAAGCCACCGCAAAACGTTGGAAGGTAAAGTTTTCTTCCCGATGGATTTCCGCCAATTCCCACACCAGCGAAAGATAGGTACAGGGAGGGGATAACGATGGTAGCGAGCCGGAATAATTACGCCGTTTTGTTTTCCATTACGAAGCTTTTTCTGCCACTCCCTTGGCGGCGTCGCTGTCAAATAAATAAACGAAGCATTTTCTTTACTAGCAAAGTGAACTGCGTATTGCAGTGTTTCATCCATTGAATAAGGGAAGGCATCAATTTCATCGACAATCATTACATCAAACGCCCTGTAATAACGAAGCAGTTGATGCGTTGTCGAAATAACAAGCTGTGCATTTTTAGATAAATCGTCACTTCCCCCGTATAATGCGCAAATTGAAACCGATGGGAACACCTCTTGTAAACGTGGATAAAGTTCGAGTACAACATCTGTCCGCGGCGTCGCAATACAAATGCGTTCTCCTTTATGCAGCGCTTCTTGTATACCATGAAATAACATCTCTGTTTTCCCCGCTCCGCATACAGCCCAGACGAAAAACGATTCTTTTCGCTTTACAGCCCAGACAATTCCGTCCGCAGCCTTTTGCTGTCCTTCTGATAGCTGACCGTTCCACTTCAAACAATTCGCGATCACTTCGTTTTGTATAGGACTAGTCCAGCGAACGAGCTCTGCACACTCACTCACCCTTCCCATCATGATACATTTGCGGCAATACACACAAACCTTATCGCAGCGGTAGCATAAAAATGAAAAAAATAGTCGCCGCTCCTTATTTCCGCAGCGCTGACACATATAACGAGAGTTTTTCTTTACAACACCTTTCTCATAACGAATATAACCTTCTCGCTCCAACTGATACAGTTCTTCTTTTGATACAGATACTTCCTCTAACAATAATTGACGACCTTCTAGCATCCTACTCCCCCTTTCTGTTTTACTATAAAAACATGGAAAGAGTTTGTAAAAAAGCAAAAAAGCCGATAACCTACTCTTAAAATAGTAAGCTATCGACTTTATACACGTAATTTATTTCATTAGAAATCTTAGAATCTACCGTATCCTAAGAAATGTTGTTGATTGTAAGAACTGCTCAAGCTAGAATATCCAATACCGCTATCGCCAGCGTGAATCATTTGTCCATTACCAGCATAAATACCGATATGAGATGGACCCGCTTTATACGTACCTTGGAAGAATACTAAATCACCAGGTTGTGGATCGCTAATATGCGTCGTAGAATTCCAGTATCCCGCTACATCTTGACGACCTACACCATAAACGTAAGAAATGAAACCACTGCAGTCAAATCCACCGTTAGATGGGCTTGCACTACCCCAAACATATGGCATACCAAGGTATTGTTTCGCTTTTCCAAGTATACCTACATCTGGAACTGGCCCTGGAGCTGGTGGTGGTGTTGGTTGCGGCTTAGCTTGTCCGCCGCCATTATTTGCTGGTTGTTGTGCCGGTTGTTGTGCCGGTTGTGCTGCTGGTTGTGCTGCCTGTTGTTGCGCTGCTTTCTCAGCTAAGCTTTGTAAATATAGAGCTTGTTTTTCTAGGTCTTTTAATTGACCCTCTGTGCTAGACATTCCGTTTACAACCGTTTGCATTTTTGCGCTTAACTCATCGATTGCTGTTTGTTTTTTCGCTTTCTCAGCATCAAGTTCTTTTTTCGCAGTTTCAATTTTCGCCTGTGCATCTTTTAATTCTTTTTGTTTTTCTTTTATAAGTGCTACATCTTTTTTCACTTTAGCTTGATCGTCTTGCTGCGTTTTCATAATGTCTTGGTCAGACGTAAGAATTTGTGAAACAGAAGTTAAACGATCAACTAAATCAGCAAGACTTTTAGAGTTTACAACTACTTCTGTTACAACGTTCGTGTTTGGTTTCTCTTGAAGAGCAACTAAGCGCTTTCTTAACAGTTCTTCACGCTGTGCAATTTTCGTTTGTAACTCTGCAATTTCTTTATCTTTTTGTTCAATTAATTTTTGTGCATCTTCTACTTGCTTTAGCGTCTCAGCAAGTTTCGCTTCGTTCTCTTGAACAGACTTATCTAATCCTTGAATTGTCTTCTTTAATTCATCCATTTGTTTTTGGATGCCATCACGTTCTTGTTGTTGTTTATGTAAAGTGTCTTTTTGTTGTTGAATTTGTGTATTTACATCTTCAGCAAATGCGTTTGGTGTTACTACTGAAAACATCATAAATCCTGCAGCTAATGCACAAGATGCGATTTTTATTTTTTTCATTGTGTTTTACACCGCTTTCTTTTTTCTTATTTTCCCGAATTTATCTAATAAATTTATACCATAATTACCAATGTTTTTTTGTAATGTTACGGTTTTGTAAAAGAAATGTAATATTATGCTTGTAGTTTTTTGACACTTCCATTCTAATATTGTATTTTCTTGTAGAGAAATAAAGAAATGAAACGATACTTCTTTTTCTTTTGTCTTATAATTTCAGTTCTTTTACAATTATGTAACATCCTCAAACTCTTTTATTATTACATAGAATAATTTACCAGTCCACCGTTTTTCTTTTATTTTTATATAACATTTTTATTTTCCAACATCCCATTTTATTCTATGATTTCCAGATAATTTCGTTATTCTAAAAAAATTTTTTCAATTTGTATTTATATAAAAAAATAAAAAGTGCAAGAGCACCTCCTTGCACTTTTTAGCAATAAAATCTCGAGTGGTTCAACGAATAGTATGAAGCTCCCACTCATTACAGTTTCACTTTATTAATGAACCCATTTCTCTGCCCATTTTTGTACTTCCTGCATGACACTCTCTAACGCTTTCCCTTTATCTGTTAAACCATATTCAATACGTACTGGCACTTCCGGATAAACGGCACGCACAACAATTCCTTCACTCTCTAATTCCTTTAAACGCTCTGATAACATACGATCGCTCATATTTGGAATAATATCAGCAATTTCGCGAAATCGTTTCGGTTCTTCTAATAATGATTTAATAATTAAACCTGTCCACTTTTTACTAAGAAGTGTAAATGCAGACTCGAACTTCGGACATAAACACGGATTATGTTCCATATGTTTCACCTCACCTCTATTATAAAATAGTTTCTTATAAAAAGTAAGTAAGAAAACTTATTTTTTATATTTTTACCCAAAAAAGCTCTCTGCTTGAAAGAGAGCTTCATTTTTATCCCGCTATTTGTGGGCAGTAATACTCCCACCTCAAAATTCAGCGAAAGCATTGTCCAGCTCTAGCGGCTAGAATCTCCGGTCGTTTCGCCCCCTCAGACGAGGCAAAAAGCGCCTCTCTGTCGGGTGCTCCAACGTCCTGCGATTCTGAACGAGCCGCTTCCGCTTTTCTTAAGAAGTTAGGTGGGAGATAAACTGCCCGTAAAAGCCCGATTGGTGAGGGCTGATAATCAGTGGGGGATGAAGAAACCCCCCCACTGATTAAAGTTTCACTTTATTTTGTATACCAACCTAATCCAAGTGAACCTTCGCCTAAATGTGTTCCAATTACTGGTCCGAAATGACTGATTCGAAATTCAACATGCGGGTATATTTCTTTCAATTCCCGCTCCCATTCTTTTACTTCTTCTTCTCGATTCGCATGAATAATAACAGCTTCCATTGGGATACCTTTACTTGCTTGTTCATCAAAGATTTCTACAATACGTTTTAATGCTTTTTTACGTGTACGGATTTTTTCAAATGGAATAATGATTTTATCACGGAAATATAATACCGGCTTCACTTGTAATAAACTTCCAAGAAATGCTTGTGCACCATTTAAACGTCCACCCCGCTGCAAATGATGTAAATCGTCAACAACGAAGTACGCGTCTATTGTTTTCTTCATTTCATCAAAACGAGCAATAATCTCTTCAGGACCTTTTCCTTCACTTGCCATTTTTGCGCCTTCACGTACATAAAACCCTTGTACTTCACAGCTAATTTCTGAGTCGTATGTATATACGTCTACTCCTTCTACCATTTGACCAGCTGTCGTTGCCGTCTGATATGTACCACTAATGCCACTAGAAAGATGTATGCTAATCACCGCATCATACTCTTTCCCTAGCTCTTCAAATAACTCAACAAACTTCCCAATAGCTGGTTGTGATGTCTTTGGCAGTTCTTCTTGGTCCCTGACTTTCTCATAAAAAGCTTCCGCTGTAATTTCCACTTCTTCTTGATAAGATTCATTTCCTAAAATAACATTTAAAGGAATCATATATATATTTAATTCTTCACGTACATGTTTTGGTATATATGCCGTACTATCAGTTACAATAGCTATTTTCATTTTCGTACCTACCTTATACACAGTTTTGTTATTTATTGTACATGAAAATGGAAAAAGGTGCATTAACTGACGAAAAAGCGAAAGGTTAAGATTATAAATACTATCTCACCAATTTACAACAAAAAAATTCAAATTATAATAGAAAGAGTTAAACTTCTACAAAAAAAGATTTGAAACTCAAAACTAGCCCTTTTAGAATAAAAAGTGCTGATTATTTATCTTGTAATTCCTTCACCTTCTGAGAAGCGAAAAAAGATTAAGATAGAATGAAAGTCCGATTTCATAGGGTTAACGATTAGCTTAAGTCAAAGTTGCAATTTACAAAGATAGGAGCGTATATCATTGCTATTACAATACTTTACAGTAAAAGGATATGGCGAACATGAAATAGCTATTCAAAAATCTCGCTTTATTTGCTATGTAAGCCGCGCAACAACAGAAGAAGAAGCACAAGAATTTATCCAAAAAATTAAAAAACAACATTGGAATGCAACCCATAACTGCTCCGCTTACTTAATTGGTGAACATGACCAAATCCAAAAAGCAAACGACGATGGGGAACCTAGCGGCACGGCTGGTGTACCCATTCTAGAAGTATTAAAGAAGCGTCACTTAAAAGATACTGTGGTCGTTGTCACACGTTATTTCGGCGGCATTAAATTAGGAGCAGGCGGTTTAATTCGCGCATATGGGAAATGTACAAGTGAAGGTCTCAATCATGTCGGCATCGTTGAACGAAAATTGATGCGCGTCATGAAAACGAAAATTGATTATACTTTGCTCGGAAAAGTTGAAAATGCACTACGCAACTCTATATATGCTATTAAAGACATACACTACTTAGAGCATGTCATGTTCGATACATATGTGGAGGAAGATCAAAAACAATCATTTACAGAATGGATGATTGAAATCACAAATGGGAAATGTACAATTAACGAAGATGAGATGCTATATTTAGAACAAGATATAGTGCAACACTAATTTATACTTAAAGGAGATTATTTATGGAAGATCGTTATCATCATCTCCAGAATAGAAGAACAAAAAAGAAAAGAAGACGCAAAGGGTTCATATTCCTCATTTTCGCTCTCCTTATCGGAGGCGCAGGAGTTTATGCTTATAATTCCTATTCTTCTTTAATGGGAATTTATAGCGGCATGCAGCACGATAAATCGAAACTCCGTACAGAAGATGTAGAAATTACGAAAAAACCATTTAGTCTTTTAATTATGGGAATTGAAGATTATGCAACAGGCGGTCAAAACGGAAGAACTGATTCCTTAATGTTTGCAACAATTAATCCAAATTCCAAAAAAGTGTCTTTAATGAGCATCCCACGTGATTCCCGCGTGACAATCGTTGGACGTGACAAAAAAGATAAAATAAACGCTGCTCATGCCTACGGCGGAGAAAAAATGGCGATCGAAACTGTGCAGAACTTCTTAAAAGTACCTGTTGATCATTATGTAAAATTGGATTTTAAAGGATTTAAAGGTATCGTCGATGCCGTTGGCGGCGTTACAATCGATGTTCCGTTTGATTTTTGGGAACGATCTGATGTGAACTATTACAAAAAAATCGAGTTTAAAAAAGGAAAGCAGCATTTAAACGGTGAAGAAGCATTAGCCTATGTTCGGATGAGAAAACAAGATCCAAACGGAGACTTTGGACGTGCAGCGCGCCAGCGTCAAGTACTTGGGGCGGTCGTACAGGAGTTAAACTCACCTTCTACTGTATTTAAAATAAATGATCTTGCCAAAGCAATTGGAAAGTATATTAAAACGGATATACCTGTATCTGATGGTCTTGTACTCTATAAGAAATTCTCTGGCTTTGATGCATCTAGCATTCAAACTATAAAGTTGGAAGGCGAAGATACGAAAGTAGATGGCATTTATTATTTCGTTCCAAACGAAGTAAGTGTTCAAGAAGTGCGCCAGACCTTTATACAAAACTTAGAAATACCAGACACTGCATCAGATACGCAAGAACAATCTGAAACAAAAGAACCGGCTAAACCAACTAACGGCTCGAATACAGAGCAGGAAAAACAAGAACCGGCTAAACCAACTAACGATCAAAATACAGAGCAAGAAAAACAAGAACCAGCTAAACCAACTAACGGTCAAAATACAGAGCAAGAAAAACAAGAACCAGCTAAACCGAATCATCATTCAAATACACAGGCTGGGAAGCAAGAAACAACGAAACCAAATCATCATTCAAATACACAAAAGACACCTTCATCCAACCGTCAATCAGATGAAGAATGGCAAATGTCTAAACACTAAAAACAGCTGTCTCCTTTCCAGGAGCAGCTGTTTTTTCACTTTCCAAAAATAAAATTTATTATTTAGTAAAATGTTCTACAATTGCTTTCACAATACGCTCTGACGCATGACCATCACCGTATGGATTCGATGCTTTTGCCATTGCATCGTGTGCTTCTTTATCTGATAATAGCTCGTTTGCTAAGCTAAAAATTATTTCTTCATCTGTACCAGCAAGCTTTAATGTACCTGCTTCAATACCTTCTGGTCGCTCTGTAGTATCACGCAGAACAAGAACTGGCACGCCAAGTGATGGTGCTTCTTCTTGCACACCGCCAGAATCTGTTAATATTAAGTATGAACGTGCTGCAAAGTTATGGAAATCAATTACATCAAGCGGTTCAATTAAATGAATACGATTATGCTCCCCTAAAATTTCTCCTGCAATTTCACGAACAACAGGATTCATATGTACAGGGTATACAACTTGCACGTCTTCATGTGTTTCAACAAGACGTTTAATGGCACGGAACATATTACGCATCGGTTCCCCTAAATTTTCACGGCGATGCGCTGTCATGAGAACAAGGCGATTATCTCCAACCTTCTCTAATACCGGATGTGTATACGATTCTTTCACTGTCGTTTTTAACGCATCAATCGCTGTATTTCCTGTAATAAAAATGTTTGCCTCTTTTTTGTTCTCTTGTTGTAAGTTTGTTGCAGCCTTCGCTGTTGGTGCAAAATGAAAATCTGCCATTACACCTGTTAATTGACGGTTCATTTCTTCTGGATATGGAGAATATTTATCCCATGTACGAAGGCCAGCTTCCACATGACCGATTGGAATTTGATTATAAAAAGCAGCAAGACTTGCAATAAATGTCGTCGTTGTATCACCATGTACAAGAACGATGTCTGGCTTCGCTTCTTTCATAATCTTATCTAAACCTTCTAAACCACGAGTTGTAATATCAATTAACGTTTGACGGTCTTTCATAATATTTAAATCATAATTCGGCTTAATATTAAAAATGTCCAACACTTGATCAAGCATTTGACGATGTTGTGCTGTTACTGTGACAATAGACTCAATTTGCTGTGAATGTTTTTGCAACTCTAACACGAGAGGGGCCATCTTGATAGCTTCCGGACGCGTTCCAAAAATCGTCATTACTTTCATGCGTTCTGTCATATTCAATTCCTCTCTTCTTTCAGTTTCTCAATTCATCATGTACGATAACAATTGTTATTATATATGAGAATCCAAAATGACAAAAGGGAATATTTTCTAAATAAACATATGAAACAAGTCAGCTACTTTACCAGTAGCTGACTTGTTTTCACTTACTATATCCGTCTGGATGGGATGTATGCCATTCCCAAGCTGTTTGAATCATTTCTTCAAGCGAATATTTCGCCTTCCAACCTAATTCTTTATAAATCTTCGCTGACGAAGCGATAAGCCTTGCTGGATCCCCAGCGCGGCGCTCTGCGTGAATCACATTTGCCTTCTTCTCAGTTACACGTTCACACGCTTCAATCACTTCTTTTACAGAAAATCCTTTTCCATTTCCTAAATTATATACTTCATTTGTTTTTTGTTCGTTTTGTAAACTTTGCAGCGCTAAAATGTGCGCTTCCGCTAAGTCTGTCACATGAATATAATCGCGAATACACGTACCATCATATGTATCATAATCTGTACCAAAGACAGCAATCGATTCACGTTTTCCTAATAAGTGCTGAAGCACAAGCGGAATTAAATGTGTCTCTGGCGTATGATCTTCTCCAATTGTTCCTGATACATGAGCTCCCGCTGCATTAAAGTAGCGAAGTACAACATATTTCATACCATAAGCTGCATGAAAGTCTTGTAAAATATGCTCAACCATTAATTTAGAACGCCCGTATGTATTGATTGGGTTCGTTGCAGTCTTTTCTGTAATCATATCTGTATCCGGAATTCCGTACGTTGCCGCTGTTGAAGAGAAGATAAATGATGTTACGCCATGCTCCATCATTTTCTCAAGCAACGTAATCGTTGCCGTCACGTTGTTTTTATAATATTTCAATGGATTGGAAACAGATTCCGGAACAAGACTATTTGCCGCAAAATGCATAACAGCATCAATAGAATAGTTACTAAATACACGATCTAAATCTGCCGCATTACTTAAATCTCCTACTTCTAAGATCGCTCTTTCATCAACACTTTCACGATGACCCGTTGATAAATTATCTAATACGACTACTTCAAATTTTTGATCTAACAATTGTTTCACTGTATGACTTCCAATATATCCTGCTCCGCCAACAACTAAAATCATGGTTTCTCCCCCTACGAAAAATGTATTATCGCTATAGCTCCATATCACAAGGCATTCCCATCCCTGTACAATCAAACTTCCTCTAATGGCTAGATTGTGCGAACTTTCCATCAACAAGAAAAGCATTCACGAATGGAAGTTTCCTTTATTATACATTTTTCTCAACATATATGATACGATTCTACCATGACCTTCATATAACATTTACCATCGTCCTTAAATAGGACACATACATATTTTTCTGTAAAACATCCATATTAAGACTAATTTTCATCTATAATTCGCTTTAAAAATGTCATATATTTCAGTCATTACAAATTAAAGTCATACGAAAAAAAGATTGAATTCCACTCTTTTTATGATACCATATGTTATGAGCCAAAAACTTATATTGAACTTTTTAAGTAAAAGAGAGACTTCAATACGTTAAAATATAAAAGGTGGGGTATTAATGGACTCACGAATTATTTATGCAGTTTTGGCATCTTTCATTACCGTACTGATTGCTACCCCTTTCGTAATTAAGTTAGCCTATAAGATTGGGGCAACAGACAAGCCAAATGCTCGTAAAGTACACCAAAACATTATGCCTCGTCTTGGCGGACTGGCTATCTTTATCGGAGTTGTTATAGGGTGCTTTGTCAGTGGTTTGTATGAACAGCGTATCGTATCAATTAGTATAGGTGCTGTCATCATCATTATCATTGGTATATTAGATGATATGTATGAACTATCTGCAAAAGTAAAATTCGGCGGACAACTTGCAGTCGCATTGCTAATCGTGAAAAATTTACAAATACCAGTGCTTTACATTCCAATTTTAGGAGAAACTGAACTTGGATGGCTATCTTATCCAATTACAGTATTTTGGATTGTCGGTATTACAAATGCGATTAATTTAATTGACGGACTTGACGGATTATCAGCTGGAATTTCTTCCATTGTTCTTGCAACGTTAGCTTACATGGCCGCTACCAGTGTTACTGGTGCCGGTAGTGCAATCATTTTACCGCTTGCACTCATCGTATTAGCAAGTACAATTGGATTTTTATTCTATAACTTCCATCCAGCGAAAATCTTTATGGGAGATACAGGAGCACTATTTTTAGGATACTGTATTGCGGTACTATCACTACTTGGACTATACAAAAGTGTAACATTGTTTACTTTTATCGTTCCAATTATTATTTTAGGAGTACCAATCTTTGATACAACATTTGCGATTATTCGACGCCTTGTAAATAAGAAACCAATTTCAGCACCAGATAAATCACATTTGCATCACCGCTTACTTGCAATAGGGTTCTCTCATCGAACAACGGTGCTAATTATTTATGCATTTGGTATTTTCTTTAGTGTGAATGCCATTATTTTTTCAAAAGCAACATTATGGCTCTCCATTGTTCTTCTATTCCTTCTTACTTTAATTACTGAAATTGTGGCAGAGATTATCGGTCTTGTACATGATCGCTATAAACCAATTATCTCAGTCTATAAAAAAGTAAAAAGACGTGAAGAATAAAAATAGTATAACCAATACAACATAAAAATATACAAACAGGAAAATCTCTTTAAAGAAATTTTCCTGTTTTTTTGTTTTCCAAAATATAGTTTGTTTGAGAATGTCCCCCTTGGAGCAAGATAACAGTACAATCTTCAAATTAGGGTGAGCATCATGATTAAGCAAACATTTTTCCTTATTTGTTTGTTTTCTACTATCATCTTATGTTTTCTATCACCTATGCAGGCTGCTGTTGTATCTTCATATGAGAATCGCCCTATCTCTCATTTTGAAACACAACTGCCTCATCAATATACAGCTACTCCACAAACAAAAGTAGCTTATTTGACATTCGATGATGGACCAAACAAATATACAGCACAAATTTTAAACATCTTAAAGCAAAAAAATGGAAAAGCAACTTTCTTTGTTATCGGTGGACGCGTCTCTCGTTACCCTCGAACAACAAAACGAGTCATTGAAGAAGGTCATTATCTAGGATTACATAGCATGTCTCATAATGCGAAGTACCTCTATAATGGTGACCCCTCTATTTTAGTTTCTGAAATGGAACAAGCTCGGGAAATTGTTCGGTCCATCACTGGAATTGACACACACCTCGTTCGCGTTCCTTATGGCAGCATGCCCTATTTAAAGAAAAATTATCGCGACGCTCTCGTTGCATCTCACTATAAAATGTGGGATTGGACAATCGATACATACGATTGGAAAAGCGCTCATAATCCGTCTGCCGTATTAGAACGAGTAATAAATCAAAGTGATGATCCAGTAGAAGTCATTCTAATGCATGATTCAAATGTCACTGTACAAATCTTACCAAAAGTCATTGACTATCTTCATTCACAAGGATATACACTCCTTCCTTACAATCCTTCCTCTCATTTAGAAGTGAACTTTTGGAAGGACGCAAGATTGTAACAGCTTTAGTCTCTACTAAAGCTGTTCAACTTTTATATGTATATAAAGTGAAACTTTAATCAGTGGGGGTTTTCTTCATCCCCCACTGATTATCAGCCCTCACCAATCGGGCGCATGCCAGCAGTTTATCTCCCACCTAACTTCTTAAGAAAGGCGGAAGCGGCTCGCTCAGAATCGCAGGACGCCCACGCACAGGGCGGAGAGGCGCTTTTTGCCTCATCCGAGGGGGCGAAACGACCGGAGATTCTAGCCGCTAGAGCTGGACAACAAAGAAATGTGGAAGTGGCTCGCCCAGAATTTGAGGGGGATGGAGCTTCTGACGTAGAGGTGTTTTTTACCTCGTAGGAAGAAGCGAAGCCACCGAACATTCTAGCCACTGGAACTGGACGATGCTTTCGCCGAATTTTGAGGTGGGAGTATTACTGCCCACGAATAGCGGGATAAATTAAAAAACCGACATAAAATCCCTTTCTTTTTATAGGAGGACAAGAGCATCTGGCCGTGCATAGGAGCGGTCAGGGCCTTTTCCTGCCACATGCAATGTTTTGCAAGTGCAGGTCATGATGTATTCTGCATAGCAGCAACTTATATGTCGAAACATTAAAATAGATTTATATATTTTGATATAACCAAAAAAACACCTTAAAACATGTAAAAATAAAAACCACTTCAACCAATTGAAAAGCACTTGAAATTGGTTGAAGTGGTTTTTATAATGAATTTCTTTATTAAAAATCAATTCGTTTAGAAAGAAAAAAAGGAACCTCAATGACGAGGTTCCTTTCATTCCTTCTCAATGACAAGTCATTTTGTAGAACTATTATCCGTTGAATCAAAGATAGTTAGGAGGCTATCTTCTTACATGTCTACTGTAGCATAAAAAGTTACTTCCCCAATATGCAATTTTACATATTCATTACATTCTCGACGTGTTCTTATTTACATAGATTCGGTATGATATATAAAGTGAAACTTCCATCAGTGGGGGTTTTCTTCATCCCCCACCTATCTTCCTTAGAAAAGCGGAAGCGGCTTGCTCAGAATCACAGGACGTTGGAGCACCCGACAGAGAGGTGCCTTTTACCTCGTCCGAGGGGGTGAAACGACCGAAGATTCTAGCCGCTAGAGCTGGACAACGTTTCTCTCTCAATCTTGAGGTCGGGGTCTTACTGCCCACGAATAGCGGGATAAATACAAATTGAAAAACTGCCCCTTTTTTTAATGAGCGAGAGCGTCTGGACGTGCATAGAAACGGTCAGGGCCTTTTCCTGCCACATGCCAAGTTTAAAACAAAGATAGAGAGCAAGTGGAGATCCTGTTTTGCATTGCATTCCAGCGGCTTATATGTTGAAAAAACTGTATGAAAGAAAAAGGTGACTCCTATTACTATGAAATCTAAACAAAGTATATCAAAACACTTGCAAATATTAATAGAAATCTTTCTCGTTTCCACAAAACTCGGGCTCACTTCCTTCGGAGGACCTGTTGCACATCTTGGCTATTTTCATAACGAATACGTTCAGAAGCGAAAATGGATGGATGAAAGAAGTTATGCCGACCTCGTAGCGCTTTGCCAATTCCTTCCTGGACCTGCTAGTAGTCAAGTCGGAATCGGAATTGGGTTATCACGGGGCGGTATACTTGGGGCCATTGTTTCCTGGCTTGGATTTACACTCCCTTCCGTTCTTGCGCTTGTCCTGTTCGCTTCGCTATTGCAGCAGATCGATATCGCACACGCGGGATGGATTCACGGCTTAAAGCTAGTAGCCGTAGCAATTGTCGCTCATGCATTATGGGGAATGGCGCAAAAACTAACACCAGACCGAAACCGCGCAACGATTGCAGTCATCGCTGCGGCTACTGTTCTATTATTCCAATCAGCTTGGATACAAATCATCGTTATTCTATTCGCGGGCATCGTTGGATGGCTCTTATACAGAGAGCACACAATCACAGCTGAAACAGAAATATCTATTCCAATCTCTCGCAAAGTCGCAGCGCTATGCCTATCTTTATTTTTTCTCTTATTAATAATATTGCCGATATTCCGCCCTTTCTCGCACTGGATTGCTATGTTTGATAGTTTCTATCGCTCAGGCTCTCTCGTCTTTGGCGGCGGTCATGTCGTTCTTCCGCTCCTAGAAAATGAATTTGTGTCAAACGGTTATATAACGAAAGAACAATTTCTCGCTGGCTATGGAATGACGCAAGCCGTTCCCGGACCATTATTCACATTTGCCGCTTATATCGGAGCAATCATGAACGGAGCCGTCGGGGCAACAATTGCGACAATTGCCATTTTCCTCCCCGCCTTCTTACTCGTTGTCGGCGTATTGCCTTTTTGGGATGCACTGCGCCGCAAACCATACGTACAAGGGGCTATGTTTGGTATAAATGCAGCTGTTGTCGGTATTTTACTTGCCGCTTTCTATCATCCAATTTGGACAAGCTCGGTTATGCAGCCCGCTGATTTCGTTGTCGCATTACTCTTATTTACGATGCTTACCTTCTGGAAAATGCCGCCGTGGGTCATTGTGATAATTGGTGCGATCAGCGGGATGGTTTTGTCGGTACTATAAAAGTTGGTTTTACATCCTCCTTACACTTTGGAGGACTTCATCGTCAATTTTCACAACATTCAATTTATTACTATTGCAAATTATGTTACGATTTATAGAATAAACAAATTTAGAAATAGGAGGTGCATTGCGCATGCCTAAAAGTCGGCTCTGGTTCTCTCGAATGATGATTGTTGTAATGTTTGTAGTCATTTCATGGGGACTATCTACATTTTCTTTATTTACACAACAGGAATTTAGAAAATTTATAGGTTGGGGGCATTACTATAACTATGAAGCGGATTGGAATGGGAAGCCACCAGGTATTCCAAGTGATGAAGGATATGAAATTAAAGACGACAATGAGAAACTAGAAGGTCAACCGATTCAAATGTCATGGAAAGTTAAGATTTTAGGTACTATCAATGAATCCATTCAAAATAACAAAAAATCATGGATAACTATCCTAATAATTATCACCGCAACTATCATTCTTGCTTTTCTATATTTCAAAAAGAAAAAATCAGCCGAATCCGCCTCTACTTTACGTCCTACCCAACAAACTCACACAGAAACTACTACGATAGCAGATGAACATAACAATGACATCAATTCAATTCAGAATGAAATCCGGCTAGAACTAATGAAATGGGAAAAGCAACTACCTAAACATAACAGAAGAAAACCATATGAAACCTTGCAGCAGTGGCTATTAAGACTGAATAAGCCAGCAAATATTATACCAGTCTATGAAAAAGTCCGTTACGGAGAAAAAGAATACTCAGCTAGTGATTTAGAATCAGTCAAACTTTGGGCAAAATAATAATAGGAGCGCACTCAGCAGGCACATAAGCACCTTTCGAGTACGCTCCTTTTCACGTGTTCACCAGATATATCGGCGGTATTTGCAATATATCGGCGGAAATGATACATTTATCGGCGCTTCGACACGATTTAAAGACCCTCCGACAATGTTCGACGCGCGAATCGCCCATTCACTAGAATTTCACAAGCTCCATCCCGCTCGGAAGCTTGCTCTCTGTTAAAATACGCAACTCTTCAACACGCTTCATCACATAAGACGAACATTTCATCAACTCTGCATCTACATAAGCTGGATGTACCATGATTTCAACTGTCGCTCCGTCCGCCACACGCTCTTGCAAAGTCATAAAGTAGTCGTCCTTTACACCATCTCCGTAAAAATCGTAAAAAAGCACATCAGAAAATGGACGTACCGCACGTTCTTGTTCACAGCGGCGCACTGGAAGATGATATTTCTCTGCTAATCGCTCTAATACATCATGCAAAATCGGCAGTGCATGTACATGATGATGGCTATCCAAATGCGTCGGCGTTAAACCATATGATAGAAACTTTTCAATTTGTGCAATCCACTCTCGCTCGGCGTCATATGGATCTATCCTTCCTTCCCACACCGTACTTTGCGAATGAAACGAACCATCTTCTTTTACAAGAGAAGGTACGTCAGAAAGAAGCGGTTTTCCTGCTGTTAATACAAGATGTACTCCAACTCCGAGCGTCTCATATTGCTTCGCTAATTGCACGGCATGTTCTAAACCCGGCATATTCATCATCATCGTTGTAGAATTAACAAGCCCATTCACGTGCGCATCAATAATGCCGTAATTCACACCTCTTGTTAACCCGAAATCATCTGCGTTTACAATTAATTGAATCATTACGTCCCCTCCTAGGTACATCTTCTTCAACAGACGCTTGCCTGGTACACAAAGTAAAAATTGCCCTGCACTCGCTATCTACTCTTTGTTTTCACATCGCACGGGGCTAAAACAGGCCCTGACCGCTCCTATACATGGCCAGTTCCTCTCGCCCCCCTAAAAAGAAAGGGGCTTTTATACCTTTTTAAAAAACTGCGGCAAATATTTTTTATGGGCTTCCAGCATTTCATCTAAAATTTGTTTGGCCACTTTATCAGATGGTACAAGCGGATTAATTGTCATCGCAAGCAGCGCTTTATGATAATCACCTGTTACTGCAGCCTCAATTGTTACACGTTCAAACGATTTAATTTGCTGTACTAAACCGCGAACTGGTACTGGTAAGTCACCAACCGCAATTGGTTTTGGGCCATCCTTTGTAATTACACAGTTTACTTCAACTGCAGAGTCAGCTGGCAAACTTGCGATTGCACCGTTATTTCTTGTATTTACAGGCTGAATATCACCTTTATTGTTATAAATAGACGTAATTAAACTACAGGCAGCATCGCTATAATATGCGCCGCCACGTTTTTCTAATTGCGGTGGTTTACTATCTAAATTCGGATCTTTATACAGTTCAAACAAATCATTCTCTAACTTTTTCACCACTTCTGCACGTGTACCATTTTTTAGTGACGCTTGCTTTTCTTCTTCTAACATTTCGCGTGTTTTGTAGTAATAACGGTGGTATGGGCATGGAATTGCCCGAAGCGCGCGAATGAAATCAGGTTCCCAATCAAGCGCTGCAATATTTCGCATCGTAATTTGTTTCTCTGGATCGGTCACGAATTCGAGCACACGGTCCATGACGCTCACACCATCTACATACACATCTAGTCCGTACACCATATGATTTAAGCCTGCAAAATCAACGTGTACACGGCTTGGATCTACATCGAGAATCTTTGCTAATTCCATACGAATCCCAATCGGAACGTTGCATAGCCCAACGACTTTTTGAATGTTTGTATAGCGAAGAATCGCTTCTGTTACCATGCCCGCTGGATTTGTGAAATTGATTAACCATGCGTTTGGACAAAGCTCCTCTATGTCTTTACAAATAGCTAAAATAACCGGAATCGTTCGTAAAGCTTTAAATAAACCGCCAGGACCATTTGTCTCCTGACCGATTACATCATACTTTAACGGAATGGCTTCGTCTTTTCCGCGCGCTGCTAATAAACCAACACGAAACTGCGTTGTCACAAAGTCCGCATCTTTTAACGCTTCGCGGCGATCTAGCGTCAGATGAATATCAATTGGTACTCCTGCCTTTTTCACCATACGCCTTGCTAAGTTACCAACAATCTCTAACTTTTCTTTTCCTTCTTCCACATCAATTAACCAAATTTCCCGAACAGGAAGTTCATGATAGCGCTTAATAAAACCTTCAATCAACTCCGGCGTATAGCTAGAGCCACCGCCAATTGTTGCAATTTTTATCCCACGCATGCGACATGTTCTCCTTTCGCATTAATTTCTTATTCAGTGTCTTACTACCATTTCTGCTTTTTCTCCTCTTGCTTCTGATTGTATGAGCTCATGTTGGAAATGATGCGCTTCATTCATCGTTCCCCAGACTTATTTAGTTAAAGTAATAAAAAAATACGCCAAGTTCATTTCACACTCGGCGTACTTTTCTACTCTTTCCTATTTAAGGTGATTATTTAACCCATCAATCTTTTTCTTCCAATACATTGTCATTGCAAACCATATCATGAAGTAAATGATAATGAAGCTTCCTACACAAATGAGAATGGCACTTGCGTGATTAGGAACCCACCCCATCCATATTGCCGCCGGAAGAAATGTTCCTAGTAATATAATGAAATGAATGGTTGTTTGCTTTAACAAGCTCCATTCTTCCCTCTCAAAAACAAAAGAAGCAACAGAGAAGATTATCCCAATTATATTTGCTGCAACAAGTTGAATTAACAATGTCCTTATCTCTATTGTCTCCATCCCATTTGCATAACCGATCCCCAAAAATAATAAGCTATAAAACATCGCCATCCCCATACCAGCTGCCAACTTTGCACCTATTCTATCCATCATCATACTAACCTCCTATATTCAAAACTTCTTTAATAAGCGGAACATATTTTCGCGAGACGTACTCTTTCATCCCATTTGAAAAATGAGCACACATGCTGCCACTAAACGACATTTCAAAACTTTTCACATGCTTTATATTTGCAATTGTCGATTTTGAGAACCTAACAAATCCTTCTCGCTGTAAGGTACTCTCTAATTCATACAATCTGTGTTTTACTTCAAGGTTTCCTTTTGTCGTTTGGGCAAATACCTTTCTGCCTTCCGAATAGAACCAATATATTTCCTTACACTCCAATAAATAAAACTGTTGATCTTCTATCCCAACAATTTGCTTGATTGTCCCCCCTTCTAATATTTTTAAAATGTGCTGAATATCTTCTGTCATTTCCTTCGTCCTTATCACGATTTCTAGTTCTTCATGTGCTGGGTCTAAATCAATATGAATCTTCATATCAGCCCCCCTTACTACTTCATTTTTACATAAATGTGGAAAAAATAAATGGATATGTACATAAGTGGTCCCGTTATTTGTTTAACTTGGCGTTTTCGGCGCATAAAGTGAAACTTCCATCAGCGGGGAGCTCCCCCCACCGATGGAAAGCTCTCACCAATCGGGCTTTTACGGGCAGTTTTCTTCCCGGCTCTTCTCCAGCCTTTACTGCCCGCGAATAGCGGAATAAAAAAGACCTTGCATACGCAAGGCCTATTTCCCCTCTAACATCTTCCTATATAAATCAACAAACTCACTCGCCAATTCCTTCATTGTTATAGCATTCATAAGGTGATCCTGTGCGTGAACGAACAGTAATGTAAGTTCGACCTTTTCGCCGCCTGCCTCTTGTTGAATCAATGTTGTTTGTAAGCGATGCGCTTCCTTTAACTCGCTGTCTGCTTCTTGCAATTTTCCGTCCGCTTCGGAAAGCTTTCCTTGTTTCGCAAATTGAATTGCCTCCATCGCTGAGCTTCTCGCATTTCCCCCGTGTAAAATTAGATGAAAAGCCGTTGTCTCTATCGTATCCATTTCCCTCTATTGCTCCCCCCTTTCTTCTTCCTGCTTTTGCTTATCCCACATTTTTAAGAATGGGAAATAGATGAAAAAAGCTAAGAAGAAGTTTACTAGCTGCATCACAACACCTGAAACCTTACCACCCGTTGCTAAATAGCCGCTAAATAGAATCGGTGTTGTCCACGGTACAGCTGCGCCGCTTGGCCGCGCCACAAGGCCCCATTCCATCGCAAAATATGTCACAATCGTTAAAACAAGAGGAACAAGAATAAATGGAATAAGAAGAAGGGGATTTAATACAATTGGCATTCCAAATGTCACCATCTCATTAATATTAAAAATACCTGGTCCAATAGATAACCGGCCTAAACTTTTTAATTGCTGACTTCGTGCGAATAGTAACATCGCTACGACAAGTGCGAGCGTTGCTCCAGAACCGCCCATATAAATCCATAAATCAAAAAATTGCTGCGTAATTGTATTTGGTACATCTTGCCCAGCTTGAAAGGCGACGCGGTTTTGATCCATTAATGAGAGCCAAATTGGCCCCATCACTCCGCCGACAATTGCCGCTCCGTGAATCCCGCATGCCCACAATACTTGAATAAGAATAATCGCAACCACAGCTCCAAATAAGCTAGCACCAAGTGCACTAAGCGGCGCTTGTAGCAATTGTCCCACAATATTATGAATACTTCCAAATGAAGTATGTTCTAGAATTAGCCGTATAATCCATACAACAGTAATTACAACAAAACCAGGAATCAGTGCAATAAATGAACGCGACACGGCTGGCGGTACTGTTTCTGGCATTTTAATTACAATATTTCTCTGTATAATAACACGGTATATTTCTGTAGATATAAGTGCTAAAATCATCGCCACAAATAAACCTTGGCTGCCAGTAAGTACAGCCGGAATCACACCTTCTACCAAAATACTTTCCTTCGTCGCTTCTACAATATGAGTAACTTGAAATGGTGTTGCTAATAAGAAGGACACAAGCGACAACGCCCCTGACGCTAATGCATCTACTTTATATTGTTCCGCCAGTCTGTAAGCGATTCCAAAAGAGGCTATTAAAGACATAATATTAAACGTAGCACTTACCGGATACCCTAATGATTTTTGCCAGCCAGGTCCAAATAAATTGGCCATAAACTCATTATACCCAGGTATCGGCAACGCACTAATGATTAAGAAAAATGATCCGATAATTAAGAAAGGCATCGTTAAAATAATTCCGTCTCGAACAGCTTGTAAGTGACGCTGCTCTGCAACTCTTCCCGCTACAGGCATAACGTATCTTTCTAAAAACCCCGTCATTCTCTCCACTCTCCTTATGCCTTCATTGACAATGCTGCTTGTAACACCGCTTCCCCATTACAAAGTCCGTAGTGCATAGGTTGAATGACATTAACAGGTACTCCTTTTTCTTTACAGAGCTCTTGCATTTTCGGTAATAAATAGCGCACTTGCGGGCCGAGTAATAATACATCCGCTTCATCAATATGATTACGCACTTCCGACCCGGACACAGCCCAAATTCTAGCTTCTATCCCTTGCGCCTCTGCTGCTCTCTCCATCTTTGTTACAAGCAAACTCGTTGACATACCAGCAGCGCAGCAAAGCAAAATGTTCATATGATGCCCCCTTTCTCATTAGCTATTTCCAGCTACCCATAAGGTTAAGCTAACCTATATATATGTCTAGGGGAATTCTCATATGACGAGCATATAAACAAAAATTCTCTATGCTAAATTCGCTTTATTTCTCTTCATTAATTATGAGTTCTTACGGTGTAAATACAATTCGGCTTACTATTCCGTAAATCGTATGAAAAAGTGTCCATAACCATATAAAAGAGGTAACCTTTTTCAGATTACCTCTTTTTCTTTATTGTTATAGATAGAATGAAGTTATCCAATCACTATGAATGGATTTTACACACTTTCTTTTGCCGGCCGATATAATGCTTGTACGAGACGATCATATTCACGCCTTGTAATTTCTTTATTATATAGCTTTAACAATAAATCTTTATGCTCTTTCGAAAATGCCATTTTTTTAATGATTTCTGGATACATGAAAACTTTCCCCTCCGTTTCATGAATAAGACTAAACCCAGTAAACATTAGCGTTTCTGACTTGTATAGTTTGTAAAAACCAATCAAAAAGAACTTATGTTCGCATAAGAATTATAAAATATTTTTCTTCAAAGTACAATTCTAAAATATATATTCTTCTCTTTATTTATTCTCTAAAGATTCCAACATTATAATATCATAATCTTCTCTAAAGTACATACATATTTTTTGTCACTTTTTTGAATAAATTTCCCATAACGGTAAGAAAATAATGGCAAAAAAGAAGAGGAGTAGACATATGGATACTGTTACATTATCGCGCGCTTTCTTTGGATCATCGTTAGCCTTCCATATTATTTTTGCAACGCTAGGAATCGGGCTTTCCTTAATGATTTTTATAAGTGAAGTATTATATCACTGGAAAAAGGACCCCGATTACTCTGTGATGGCAAAAAGATGGACGAAAGCATTTGCGATTCTTCTTGGTGTTGCCATTCCAACAGGAACAATTGTGGGCGTCCAAATTTCCTTACTTTGGCCTGGCTTTGCGAAGATTGTCGGACAAGTCATTTCCGTCCCGTTTCAAATTGAAATTTTCGCCTTCTTCCTAGAAGCATTGTTCATGTCTATTTATGTGTATGCTGCAGATAAATTGCCACCATTCATGCGATTAGTATCGCTCTTTTTTGTGATGTTCGGAGCAACTGCATCTGCGGTACTTATTACATCGGCAAACACATGGATGAATACACCAGCCGGATTTTCAATGGCCGCAGACGGCTCGGTCTATAATGTCGATCCTTGGAAAGCCTTTTTTAATCCAAGCTTCTTCACAAGCTCTATTCATGTCGTCATTACAGCTTATGCAACAGGAGCTGCTGTCATCGCTTCGATCGCCGGTTTTAAATTATTAAAACGAAATAAAAGTGCACAGGAGATTACCTATCATAAAAAAGGACTATATTTAGGTTTAACCGTCACATTTATTGCAGGTGCAATTATGTGGCTTTCTGGACATGAATCTGCGATTGCCCTGCATGAGCATTCACCAGAGAAATTAGCAGCAGCAGAAGCATTATATCAGACACAATCACATGCACCGCTAGCTGTTGGCGGCGTACTTGATCCAGAAACAAACAAATTAAAATACGCCATTGAATTTCCAAATCTGCTGAGCATGTTAGTTGGTTTTTCTCCAAGTACAGTTGTAAAAGGATTAAATGAATTTCCACAAGAAACATGGCCACCTTTTTACACTCATTTATTCTTTGACTTAATGGTCGGAACAGCTACATATACATTTGCCGTCGCTGCAATTGCTCTTGGATATTGGTACTTCATTTACCGAAAAAAAGGAGGACAATTGCCGAAATGGATGCTGTGGGCCACTGCGGCGTGCGGTCCGATTATGCTTCTTGGCATTGAATTTGGTTGGATTTTCAGCTGCAGCGGCCGGCAGCCTTGGACAATTTATGGATTTCAGCGGACGACAGATGCTGCCACGCGCGCTGATTTTGTCGGACCATTATTTATCGTATTTGTCGTCCTTTACATCGCACTTGGTGCATTAACTATCTTCGTATTACGAACATTCTTTAAGCGCCATCCATTAAAGAACGACTTACAACCGAACAGGGGGGATTCACATGCATGAAGCAAGTATCGCTATTATCATTCTCTGGGCCGTCATTTTTGTATACAGCATTTTAGGCTCCATTGATTTCGGAGCCGGCTTTTGGGGGATGGTGTATGCAAAGCATCCAACACTTGCTGGAAAACTTGCGAATCGCTATTTGTCTCCAACGTGGGAAGTTACGAATACATTTCTAGTCTTTGTCGTTGTAGCGTTTCTCGGCTTCTTTCCAAAGGCTGCATTTACACTTGCAACAGCAATGTTTGTACCTGTTACCTTAATTCTCATTCTCGTTGCCATTCGCAGTACCTTTATGGTCTTCGCTTACTCTGTGCCAAAATACGAACGTATATTGCGCACAATTTCAGGCATTACAGGTCTTTTAATTCCAGCTCTCTTAATTACAGTTCTCCCTGTAACAGAAGGAGCTTTCATTACGACTGCTAATGGGAAAGAAACGTTACTATATGGAAAGTTATTATCAAGCCCGGTCGTATATTGGTACATGCTCTTTGGCTTAACATCCGAACTCTTTTTATCAGCACTCTTTCTCGCCGACTTTGCTAGTGAACAAGGCTCTAAAGATACATATCGTCTCTATCGAAGAAATGCCATCTTACTCGGCCCTGCAACGCTTGTCACCGCTATCATCGCACTTGTCGTCATGGAACCGGAAACACATTGGCTCATGGAAGGTTTAATTAAACAGTTCCTATGGTTTACAATCTCAATTTTCTTTTTTATCATCGGCTATTCCTCACTTTGGTGGACGAACAAAAAACAAGGAATACTAGGCTGGCCGCGCATCGCTGTTCTTTCTGTCGTCGCCCAATATGGATTTGCAAGCTACGCTTACGGCGCCTCGCATCTTCCATATATTATTTATCCAGACGTGACGGTTTTCACAAGCTTTACAACGACAGAAACATTTTATGCACTGCTCGTCCTCTATGCAATCGGTATCGCAATTTTATTACCAGGCTTCATCTTCTTCTGGAACTTATTCTTGAAAGATCGGTCATTTTTAAAGTGAAACGAATGGTTCACTGCAGAGGCTGCGGACGCCCTTTAGGCAACAAATAAGCAAGCCACTGGCACGCAAAACAAAATAGGACCTTTACTCGCTCCCGTCCACCTAAAAAGAGTTTTCTGTCGGTTATATTATAAAAATTCTTAGTCAAACATCATCTACCACGAAATAAGCAGCATATTTCTCTCCACATTTACCTACTAAAAGAAAATTAGGTAAATGCACGCAGCAACTTTTCTCTTATAAATACCTAATAGGCACATACTGAATATGTGCCTATTTTCATTCAAAATTCCCGATATGCTATGTCTTTTCCCTAAAGTATTAAACGTACATATTTATAATAGTTAGTGTAATACCCCAAACCTTCTTTTAACACTTTGAATATGATTAAGTATAAAGTATCGGACAAGTTGAAATGCTCTTGTTCAAACTAAGCACTCAAGAAGGGTAGGCTAGCTATGGGTATTGAAATTTGGATTACGGTTATTGTTTTTCTTCTTACCATGACCATCGTCTTTTGGCGACCAGGCGGATTAAATGAAGCATGGCCAGCTGCAATCGGGGCGGGAATTATCATTATTACTGGACTCGTTTCACGCAGTGACATTGCTGATATTATTAGTAAAATCGGCGGCGCCTCTATTACCATTATCGCCACAATTGTTATGGCTGTTATATTAGAAAGTTTTGGTTTCTTCCACTGGGCAGCAGCCAGACTCGCCAACTTAGCAAAAGGCTCCGGGCATCGCTTATATTGGTACATTCAATTACTCTGTTTTCTTATGACGTTATTGTTTAATAACGATGGTAGTATTTTAATTACAACACCAATTTTAATTTTACTTCTAAAAAACCTCCAATTAAAACCACATCAACAAATTCCATATTTATTAAGCGGCGCATTGATTGCAACAGCTTCTAGTGCTCCAATTGGCGTTAGTAATATTGTAAATTTAATCGCACTAAATATCGTTCATATGACGCTCTATATGCATACAGCAATGATGTTTGTACCTGCAACGTTAGGACTTATTTTTATGTCATGGCTCATGTATATGGTTGTGAGAAAGAAATTACCGAAACAACTACCAAACTCCGCTTACGACATTGAAGAAGTCTTTTTCACAAAACACTTTCATCCATTAAAAGGGAAAGGTTCTATTGATACAAAAAGTAAACGCACAAAATTTATGTTAAAAGTGTTACTGTTTGTCTTCCTTATGCGTTGTCTCCTTTTCGTTGCCTCATTCCTTTCCATTCCGATTGAGATTGTCGCTGTAATTGGCTCTCTCGTTCTCCTCATCTGGAGATGGTACTATTTACGAACAAACCCAGTCGATATATTAAAAAAGACACCATGGCATATTCTCATTTTCGCTTTTTCCATGTACGTTATTATTTACGGGCTTCATAACGCTGGATTAACAGCTTGGCTTGTACAAGTATGCGAACCAGTTGTCAATCAGAGTTTATTATATGCCAGCTTTACCATGGGGGGACTCGTTTCACTTCTATCAAACATCTTTAACAACCATCCTGCCTTAATGATCGGAACGATTACCTTAACAGAAATGGGATTAGATCCGATTACCCTCAAAACCATCTACCTTGCAAACATCATTGGTAGCGACATGGGATCATTGTTATTACCAATCGGTACACTCGCTTCTCTTATTTGGATGTATATCTTAAAGCAAAATAAAATTAAAGTAAAATGGAAAGATTACTTGAGCGTCTCCTTAATTGTCATTCCACTCACCACAATCGTAACCCTCTTCCTCTTATTCTACTGGGTACAACTCGTCTTCGCTCGTTAACTTATCAAACGAAACAAAATCCCCCTGCTCTCGCTCAGCAGGGGGATAATTATCTGTATTGGGTTAGGTAGTAAAAGCTGCATAGAAAGGTACTTTCTATTTTGAGATTTCAACATAGAAACCGCTGCTTCATAAAGTCTTAATCTCAAAACTTAACCATGTAGAAAATATAATTTCTAAAGATATCATAACTATTGCCACTATTACTGGGCTAAAAATAATTCCTACTATAAAAGCTGCGAAAGAAACAACGATAGCCATTACAAAGTACGCCTTAGATTTATATAACCATCCAAAAGGTAATAAATGCGCTCCAAATATTACTGCTAATATCATAACCATTTTTTCAGGAGCCGCTTGATAAATCCACATTGCAATTAAAATATATAAGAATTGATTACAAGAAAATAATATCCCTAAATTGTTTAACGAATTATCTTTCGTTGAAAATTCTGCTTTAATTAATTTAGACATCATAAAAGCAATTGGTAAAAGCGTTGCAGTAATACAAAATGTTAATAAGTTTTTTGTCGATACCTCTTTTATCGGAAGTAGCCATACTACTAAGATAGCACTCCAGATAATGATTGAAGCCAGAATAAAATGTAATCCTCGTTTACCTCTTACCTCTTACCTCTTACCTCTTACCTCTTACCTCTATATTCTCTCTTAATCTATCTAATTCCAATACCCCATCCCCTTTTCATAACATATAACAAACAAACCAAATATTGGTTATTCCGCATATTCATTATATAGCATTTTAACTAATTTTACATTTTTCACAATATTAGGACTATATAATGTGATTTTCCCCCTCCAAATCGTCTTTCTATATAAAGCATTCTCAATAGAACAACAAATCCCCCTGCTCTCGCTCAGCAGGGGGATAATTATCTATATTAGGTTAGGCACACATGATCATAGATGAAAAGGTGTTCAGAAAGGTGCTTTCTATATAAATCTATTTATAAGCCACCGGCGCACAAATCAAAACCGGACATCCACTCTTTCTCTCTCTTTGTTTTAAACTTCGCACGTGGCAGGAAAAGGCACTGACCGCGTCTATCCATGGCCAGACGCTCTCGCCAACCCCAAAAAGAAAGGTTTTTTATTTCAGTTTTTCTACTTATCTATACAACTGACTACCCGTTTCCTTAAACTCTTCTGCTTTTTCTTTCATACCTCGCTCAATTGCTTCTGTTGTTTCTAAATCATTCTCCTTCACATACTCGCGAATATCATGAGAAATTCTCATACTGCAAAATTTCGGACCACACATAGAGCAGAAATGCGCCGTCTTTGCTCCTTCTGCTGGCAACGTTTCATCGTGATATTCCATTGCGCGTTCAGGGTCTAATGATAAATGAAATTGATCACGCCAGCGGAATTCAAAGCGCGCTTTGGAAAGAGCGTCATCGCGCTGATGTGCTGTTTTATGACCTTTTGCAAGGTCAGCAGCATGCGCGGCAATTTTATATGTAATAACACCTTCACGAACGTCATCTTTGTTTGGTAAGCCAAGATGTTCTTTCGGTGTTACATAGCAAAGCATTGCTGTACCGAACCAGCCGATCATCGCTGCCCCAATTGCCGAAGTAATATGATCATAACCAGGTGCAATATCTGTCGTTAACGGTCCAAGCGTATAAAACGGTGCACCGTGACAAATCTCAAGTTCTTTATCCATATTTTCTTTAATTAAATGCATCGGTACATGTCCTGGCCCCTCAATCATCACTTGGATATCATGCTTCCAAGCAATTTTCGTAAGCTCTCCTAATGTTTCAAGCTCAGAAAATTGTGCTTCGTCGTTTGCATCCGCAATCGAACCAGGGCGTAATCCATCTCCAAGAGAGAAGGAAACGTCGTACTTCTTCATAATTTCACAAATTTCCTCAAAGTGTGTATATAAGAAGTTTTCTTGATGATGGTATAAACACCACTGTGCCATAATTGAACCACCGCGTGAGACAATTCCTGTTACACGCTTTGCTGTAAGCGGAATGTAACGAAGCAGCACGCCAGCATGAATGGTAAAGTAATCTACCCCTTGCTCCGCTTGTTCAATTAGCGTATCACGGTATACTTCCCACGTTAAATCTTCCGCAATTCCGTTTACCTTTTCAAGCGCTTGATAAATCGGCACTGTTCCAACTGGTACAGGCGCATTACGAATAATCCACTCACGCGTCGTATGAATGTTTTTCCCAGTAGAAAGGTCCATAATTGTATCAGCACCCCAGCGCGTTGCCCACGTCATCTTCTCAACTTCTTCAGCAATAGAGGATGAAACAGCTGAATTCCCAATATTCGCATTTACTTTCACATGAAAGTTGCGGCCAATAATCATCGGTTCTGCTTCCGGGTGATTAATATTTGCGGGTAAAATAGCACGACCTTCAGCGATTTCCTTTCGCACAAATTCTGGCTCCACACCTTCGCGAATTGCTACATATTCCATCTCTGGCGTGATGATGCCTTTACGCGCATAATGCATTTGCGTGACGTTTAACCCGTCTTTTGCACGAAGCGGCTTCCGTCCCATTTGCGGAAATACAGGCGTATGTTCAGACGCTGCTTTCACCCCATCATCTTCCGGTTTCACTTCACGGCCTTCATACTCTTCTACATCTCCCCGTTCCATGATCCAACAGCGGCGCGGCGTTGGAACTCCCTTTTCTAACTCCACTTTATAATTAGGGTCCGTATAAGGACCACTCGTATCATACACACGAATAGCCGGGTTTGGTACACCATTTGTATCACTTTGTGCAATCTCACGCATTGGTACTTTTATATCTTTGCGCGTACCTTCTACATATACCTTCTTGCTTCCTGGTAAACTTGACTTTAGTTCAATTTGCTCAGCTGAAACAGATTGTTTCATCATTTTTTCCTCCCCTGTGTCTTCACTTTTCTTTAGATCCAGTTTCGCCTCCTAGACCCTTCCGTCTAAGAACCTTCCGCACGAGAAAACAAAAAGCGCTTTCTGTGCGAAAGAACCTTAGCCGACGGGTCTAAACAGTCGGCTCCACCTTTCTTACGACAAGGACGAGAACTAGCGGCTAGCAATGCCAAATAAAAAAGCCAGGTCCATCATAAAGAATAGGACCTGGCAACATAAGACATTGTTATGTAGAGCCGACAACTTCCCTCCGCTGGTACAAACCAGATCAGGTCCAAAGGGTTAAGAAGCTTCAACACGCTTCTCTCTCAGCCCGGCACTACCAGGCACCCCCAGTTTATCACTGATTAAATTTTTACTACGCTCCTATCATACATCATTGTCTAACAATTGCAAAGTATTTACATTTTTTTCACTAAAAAAATAGTTATTTCACTTAGTCCAAGCCGAATCTGCACTTCATACATATATAATATAAGCCGGTGTATGACATACGTCTTGTACAGAAATTTCGCTTTAAGAACAGGGGTGAAAGAGTTGATTAGCCTACAATCCACCATAACCATACTCGCCTTTCTCGGAACTACACTCATCATCTTTTGGCGACCAAAAGGAATGAACGAAGCAATTCCAGCAACAGTTGGGGCAATAATTGTCATTTTAAGCGGCGCCGTTTCTTTTACCGACTTAGGTGATATTAGCTCAAAAATTATTGGCGCTGCCATAACAATTATGGCTACCATTGTTATGGCTATTGTACTAGAGAGTTTTGGTTTTTTTCACTGGTGTGCCGTTCAACTTGCGAAAAAAGCAAAAAACTCTGGTATTCGCCTGTTTTGGTATACAAATCTTCTATGTTTTCTCATGACATTATTCTTCAATAACGATGGTAGCATCTTAATTACAACTCCCATTTTACTGCTTTTGTTACACCATTTACGACTTACACATGATCAAAAAATACCTTACTTAATAAGCGGTGCACTCATTGCCACTGCCTCAAGTGCACCGATTGGCGTAAGCAATATTGTAAATTTAATCGCCTTAAAAATTGTCCATATGGATTTATATATGCATACAGCAATGATGTTTGTGCCTGCCACTTTAGGTCTCCTCTTTATGGCGTCCTTATTATTCCTCATCTATCAGAAACAATTACCGAAAACACTCTCGGTCTTACCGATACATTTAGATGAAAATTTCGTAAAAAAGTCCTTTCATCCGCTGCAACCACGACCCGAAATAGCTAAAAATCGCACGCGAACACGATTTATGTTTAGAATTCTATTATTTGTTTTATGCGTTCGTATCAGTTTGTTTATCGCATCGTACTTTCAATTTTCTATCGCCGTCACAGCAGTCATTGGCTCTGTTATTTTACTTGGTTGGAGATGGTATAAACTGCGCATCCCTCCGATTGATATGATTAAAAAAACACCTTGGCATGTGCTGGTGTTCGCATTTTCTATGTACGTAATTGTATATGGACTTCATAACATCGGTTTAACTGAACTGCTCGTTACGAAACTTCATCCACTCGTCACCAGTAGTTTATTTCATGCCAGCTTTATTATGGGAGGCTTAATCTCTGTCCTCTCTAACATTTTTAATAACCATCCTACCTTAATGATTGGTACGATCGCTCTTACCGAAATGGGACTAGATCCGATCACATTGAAAACGATTTATCTTGCGAACATTATCGGTAGTGACATGGGTTCACTACTACTCCCAATCGGTACATTAGCAACTTTAATGTGGATGTTTATTACAAGGAAAGGAAAAGTAAATATCAGCTGGGGCACGTATATGAAAGCTACATTCGTCGTCATTCCGCCAACTGTCATTTTCACGCTACTTTGCTTATATTATTGGGTTACATTTATCTTTGCAGCTTAAAAGTTAGAAGAAGAAACGTATGTAATTACAAGAAAGGAGATTACTATGCTTCATTTACAAAAATATATCAATCAACCCGTGCAAGTAATGCTGTCTGGAGACCTTCCATTTGAAGGGATTATGATTGATAAAGGATCAGATATTATTGTATTGTACGATGGAGAAAAATACATGTATATCTCTAGTTTACACATTCAATATTTAACTCCATCCATAGAATCCTTACACTTTGAAAATCTCACAATTCCAGAATGTTTACTACCACAAGATATAATATCAACCGAATCCACGATTTCACTTCGAAAAACACTACAAGTCGCAAAAGGACAATTTATTGAACTTGCACTATCATACGAACATTTTTTACATGGGTATGTCACTCATATTATGAATGATTATTTTGTCTTCCTCTCACCTGTCTATCAAACGTTATACGTCCCATTTCATCACGTGAAATACCTTATTCCGTATAAAGACACAGAAACACCTTACGGCTTAGAAAAAGAGAAACTATCACCCGCAGCATCAAAACTCACACTTGCCCGGACATTTTCTGAACAAATGAAAAAACTAAAACAACATATTGTATTACTTGATTTAGGCATACTAAATTACAAAGTTGGAAAATTAACGGCAGTGACTGACAGTCAAATTGAGCTCATTACAGCACGTAACCAGCATGTTCATTTCAATTTACACCATATTAAAACCGTTCATTTTCCATATCAAAATCTGAAATAATCAAAAAGGGGACCTCATGATAAGAGAAGCCCCCTTTGTTTTTGTTTATGGAATCATCCACGTTAAATAATAAGCTTGAATATATGTGATAATACCGATGATTGTCACAAAGAATAAACTATGTTTCACTGTGAAGCGGAATAAATCCGATTCTTTCCCAGTAAGTCCAACTGCCGCACATGCAATTGCAATAGATTGCGGTGAAATCATTTTACCCGTTACACCACCTGTTGTATTTGCAGCAACAAGTAATACTTCCTTTACCCCTACTTGCTGCGCTGTAATAGCTTGCAGGTTTGAGAACAATGCGTTTGCAGATGTATCTGATCCTGTTAAGAATACCCCAATCCATCCAAGGAATGGTGAGAAGAACGGGAATAAACTTCCAGTTCCTGCTAACGCTAATGCTAACGTTGACGAAAGTCCAGAGTAATTTGCGATAAATGCAAAACCAAGTACTAATCCAATTGATAGAATTGGCATTTTTAATTCTTGCAACGTTTCTTTAAATGTAGCTACTGCTTGTTTTGGACTCATTTTTAAAACAAGCATTGTAATGATACATGCAATCAAAATTGCTGTTCCTGTTGCCGATAAAATATCAATCTTCAATACAGCATCATATGGCGTTGGTTTATTAACGATCGGCTCTGCCTTCATTACTAAATTATGCAGACCCGGAACTTTAAATTTAAACACTAAGCTTTCAAGTGCGCCGCCTGGAACAAATAGATCTTTAAAGAATTTTTGGCTCCAAATGACAACCATTACCGTTAAGATAATAAACGGTGACCATGCTTTTAAAACTTTTCCCGTCGTTAAATTCATTGTGAAATCAGCATCTACCGTTGCCGCAGCCTCAGCTTGTCCTTTTCCAGAACGATAAATCTCTTTTGGCTGCCATACTTTTAAGAATAATGCTAAACTCACTAAGCTTACTAACGCTGATGTAATATCTGGAAGCTCAGGTCCAAGATATGTTGCTGTAATAAACTGCGTAATCCCGAACGATCCACCTGCTACAAATAATGCAGGCCACGTTTGTTTCACACCTTTTAATCCATCCATTAAGAATACGATGAAAAATGGAACAAATAATGATAGAAGCGGCAATTGATGCCCAGCCATTTGTCCTACTTTATGAGGATCAATACCTGTTACTTGACCAGCTACTAAAATCGGAATACCCATAGCTCCGAACGCTACCGGTGCTGTATTTGCGATTAAACAATGCACCGCTGCATATAATGGGTTTAAACCAAGTCCCGCAAGAAGTGCTGCCGTAATTGCTACCGGTGCCCCAAATCCGGCTGCCCCCTCTAAAAATGCACCGAATGAAAAACCAATTAAAATAACAAGTAGACGATGATCACTTGTAATAGAAAGAACAGATGCACGAATAATATCAAACTGTCCTGTTTTTACCGAAATTTTGTATAAAAACACTGACATAACGATAATCCATGCAATCGGCCATAATCCATAAGCAAAGCCATAACCGGTTGCTGCCATTGCCATCGTAAATGGCATGTTATAAACGAAAAGTGCAATTATAACTGTTAATACAACTGTAATAAATCCTGCAACATAGCCTTTCATGCGAAAAACTGCTAACGCTAAAAAGAAAAATATAATTGGAATCATTGCAACTGCTGCCGAAAGCCAAATGTTACCTAGCGGATCATAAGTTTGTGTCCATGTGCTCATAGTCCCTCTTCCTTTCTCGTATCCCCTGTTTTCTAACGACCATATAAGTAGACCACCAGGTCATCATACCTTTATACCTAAAAATAAAACGTTTTAGGAAAACGTTTTCATTAATGTGATATTTATACTTTATCATATTTTCCTTTATTTACAATCATATTTTCGAATTTTATTCACAATTTCTTTGTTCAACATTTCACAATCATGGTATAATTATATGTTTTGTAAAAAAACGATCTGCACCCACACACCTAATTTGTACTTCCTACAAAGAAATCAAAGCTGTAACGAATGCACTCATTCAGATAGCATTGTTATTTACAGTTAATTCATGAATAGTAAAATAACATTTTCTTATACTAAAGTTGAAAACTGATTTTAGGAGGGATAGCGAATGGATGAACAAAATCGAAATCAAGCCGCTATTGACGAAGGACGTAATAAAACAAAACGCGGCATTGAAGCAGCAAGCGATGTAATGCAAAATGCAATTGATACTGTTGAAGATGCTGGAAAAGCAGCAGTTGATCGTATTTCTGAAGCAGTGAAAGATGTCACAGCTAGATAGTATATTTGCGTATAAGGAACAAGGAGCTGACCCAAAAGGCACATAAGTGTCTTTTGGAGTCAGTTCTTTTTTCTGTGTCCACCGATATATCGGCCATTATTTAGAATATATCGACGCTTCGACACAATATATCGACTTTTCGGCGATATTCGACATATGAGTAGTCGAGCCGCTAAACTGGATCATACCGAAAATGAACTTTTTTAGTCAGCTCCCTATTTTCCTTTCAATATAATCCGCTATATATAACAATAAAAGCACTTGCAGTGTGCAAGTGCTTTTACTATCTTCTTTTTCTCCGTTTGCGGTGCATCATCTTTTTCCGTCTTGTATTCACACCGTCCGCTATAATATGTAATGCGCTAGCAGCTATAACGCCCAGTACAAACGTGACAATTTCCACCTCATGTGCCTTTGCAATCTCGGCTAGATTTCCCTCTAACACCGTTTTATTTAACACGTATAAAAACGGCGAGAAAACAAGCAGCATGTAGAGAAGACGAATTAAGTCACCGATAATAATGGTATGGCTAAGCGGTGATCGATGCGGCATTACAGTTTGATATGGATACCAAAAGATACGAAGTAACCCCCATTTTCGATAAGCAGCACTATGGATATCCAAATCCGGCGTTAAAAAGTAAGTCCCAACAATAAACCCAATCGCAAACATAAGTAAAAAATCAAAATTTGTTACCCCGTAAGAAATGAGCATAAATAATACGATAGGAAGAGAAACTAAGTTTATCTTCGTGTGTGTTTTTCCTGACGGCATATCCCATTCCTTCCGTTAGACGTTTCACTGCATTAATCTAACTTTTGATCGATAAGTGACGTATCCACATCAGAACCAAACCATTCTCCCAGTTTTGTACGTGCTTGTTCTTTCACTTCTTCGTCAACATACATAGCAGCTTGTACGAGTGCAGCTGTTAATGCGCCTAAGTCATCTGTATAACCAAGCCCAGCTACAAAATCAGGAATCGCATCAAGCGGTGCAATAAAGTACGCAAGAGAACCAATAATTACAAGCTTTACTCGTTTTGGAACATCTCGTTTTTGCAATACATAAAACAGTAGCAAACTAGTATAAATAACTGAATGCCCCGCCTTAATTGCCGCATATTTTACTTTATTCCAAAACGCCTCAACTGAAAAATTCTCCTTCACTATGAAATCTCCCCTCGTTATTCTTTTATTCCGCTATTCGCGGTCAATTTGTGACAAAATAAAGAAATTTGGTAAGAGCGCTTCATTGGCAGAAGATCTCTCCTGCTAATGGAAATTTCACATTATTTCTATATATACCGAGTTTATTTACAACATAAGCAAACTTTACACACATACAATATAGTGTAGGTTCTAGCTTGGCAACGTTACTTATCATATGCTTTCATTATAGCAAACAAACACGAAAGGAACAAGTGTTCGTCATATATTTTTAAACTTTTTTCAATATAAAATACTCACTCCTACTATATATTCTTCCCCAATTTTGTTATATTTGTTAGTTGACGGGCATATAAACCAATGTTAAAGTTTTCACTGTCAGCTACAACAGAAAAAATACAAAAAAATGTAAGATTTCAGTGTGTTCCTAATAACCAAATTTTGTTGTATAATACAAAAATGACATTGTGCTTACAAAGCAACATAGAGGCAGGAAAACAAAACGGTATGCATAGTTCAAGTCATATATGGATGTATGAAAGAAAAAAAACTCTATCCATGGCAAAGAAAACTATGTATTTTTTATTTGAGCATTTTCCTCTCAAAAATTGACCGAGCCTGATAGAGAAAGGGTGAAATTGGATGAAGGAATCTTTGAAATTACAATTTCAAAACGTGCGATTTACGTTATTTGTTGCCCTTACAGTGTGGTTAAAAACGTACATTATCACACGTACTAGCTTCGACTTAAAATTAGAATCTTTTACGCAAGAATTTATTTTATTTATTAGCCCATTAGCAACATCATTATTTCTAGTGGGTCTTGCATTATTTGCAAAAGGAAAGAAACGAAATTATATTGCACTTGGAATCGACTTTGTTCTTACCATTGTTCTTGTCGGTAACGTAATGTTCTATGGTTTCTATAATGACTTCGTAACATTACCTGTACTTGGACAAACGTCAAACTTTGGTAGTCTTGGCTCTAGTGCGAAAGAGCTATTTAACTACAAAATTGTTGTTGCTTTTATTGATCTTATCTTCTTCTTTATTCTTTTAAAGAAAAAGAAAGATTATGTAAAAACAGAGCGTGTTTCACGTCCAATGCGCTCATTATATTTTGTATCAACAATTGCTATTTTCTTCGCAAACTTAGGACTGGCAGAAACAGAGCGTCCTGAATTATTAACGCGTTCATTTGACCGCGTCATGCTTGTGAAAAACTTAGGTTTATACACACACCAAGTATATGATCTTGGTTTACAAGCAAAATCAAGTTCACAAAAAGCATTTGCAGATGGAAGTAAGTTGCAAGAAGCAGAAAACTATGTGAAGACAGTACAAGAAAAGCCAGACCCAAATATGTTCGGCGTAGCAAAAGGGAAAAACGTAATTGTTGTGTCTCTTGAGTCCATGCAACAATTCTTAATTGGTGCAAAAGTAAATGGCCAAGAAGTAACACCATTTTTAAATCAGTTTGCAAAAGAAAGCTATTACTTTGAAAACTTCTATCATCAAACAGGCCAAGGGAAAACATCTGATGCAGAGTTTCTTGTAGACAACTCATTATATCCATTAGATCGCGGCGCTGTATTCTTTACACACGGTAACAATGAGTTTGTTGCAACACCAGAAATCTTGCACGAGCAAGGTTATTACACATCTGTGTTCCATGCAAACAACGCAACGTTCTGGAACCGTAACATCGTATACCCAGCACTTGGTTACGATCGTTACTTTAACGAATTAGATTATAAAATTACGCCTGACACAAAACTAGGTTGGGGTTTAAAAGATATTGAGTATTTTGATCAATCAGTGGATATGTTAAAAAATATTAAGAAACCGTTCTATACACGTTTCCTTACATTAACAAACCATTATCCATTTGATTACGATGAGGGAACAAAATTAATCGAACCTTATAACTCTGGTGACGGTGTATTTGACCGTTACATGGTAACAGCTCGTTATTTAGATGAAGCATTAAAACACTTTATTGAACGCTTAAAAGCAGAAGGTCTTTACGATAACTCTGTTATTGTATTCTACGGTGATCACTATGGTATTTCTGAAAACCATAACCGTGCAATGGCACAGTTCTTAGGGAAAAACGAAATTACAACATTTGACCAAATGAACTTACAACGTACACCATTCTTCATTCATGTTCCTGGTCAAAAAGAAGGTAAAACAATTTCAGCACCTGCTGGAGAAATTGATGTAAAACCAACAATTCTTCATTTACTAGGTGTTGATACAACAAATGATATTCACTTCGGACATGACTTGTTCGCACCAGAACGCAAACCATTTGTCGTATTACGTGATGGAAGCTTCGTTACAGATCAGTACCTTTACACAAATAGCACATTCTATAACCGCCAAACAGGTGAGGTTGCACAAGTACCAAAAGCTGAAGCACAAGCAATGATTGACCGTGCCCAAAATGAATTGCACATGTCTGATAAAATTATAGAAGGCGATTTACTTCGCTTCTATGAAGGCAACAAAATAAAAACAGGTACAATCAAAACAATAATTAAAGATAAAGGCGCTGAGTAATCAGCGTCTTTTTTTATACGGCAACATCAATTCAAGAAAAATGCTGCGTAATCATTACATAATCTTCACCAAGATTTTACATAAAATTCACGAAACATATCTATAATAAAACATATAAGCTTTGTCCCTAATAAACAGGCTACCCTCCTGATACAACGTTCTACTATAGAACGTTGTTTTTTTTGTATCATGAAGCAGGATTCTTCCTTTCAACCTTCGAATTTGTATGTGCAAACACTACTCGGAGAAGGAAGGGGAAAACATGAAGTATGAACGCTTTGTATTATGGAATGGAAAAATGATTGATACAGAAAAAGAACAACCTCATATTGATTTAGAGGAACGCGGTCTACAGTTCGGTGATGGCATATATGAAGTTATTCGTATCTATAAAGGTACTTTGCACTTATTAGATCCACATATAACAAGGTTATACCGCTCTATGGAAGAAATTGAGCTGTCCCTTACTCTTTCAAAAGCTGAGCTTATCTCATCCTTATACGAGCTACTTGAAAAGAATCAATTTCAAGAAGACGGCATCATTTATTCACAAATTTCACGCGGTGTCAAGCCTCGTGGTCATGCCTTCTCTTTTGATACAACTCCAACTATTTATGCTTACATTCGAAAAAAAGAGCGACCTGCTTTATGGATTGAATATGGAATTCGTGCGATAACAGAACCTGATATTCGCTGGCTTCGCTGCGATATTAAATCATTAAATTTGTTACCAAATATACTAGCTAATACGAAAGCAGAGCGAAAAGGCTGCAAAGAGGCTCTTCTCGTTCGGAATGGCATTGTCACAGAAGGTAGTCATTCTAACTTCTTTCTTGTGAAAAATGGCATACTATACACCCACCCTGCAAACCATCTCATTTTAAATGGCATTGTTAGACAATATGTTATATCACTTGCCCATACATTACATATTTCCTTGCGAGAAGAATTATTTAGCATTCATGATGTATATAAAGCAGATGAATGCTTCTTTACAGGCACAACCTTTGAAGTAATGCCGCTTACCCATCTAGATGGAACTCCTATTCAAAACGGACAAGTAGGCCCTGTCACAAAATCACTGCAAAAGACATTTATGCAAAGCTTTTCGACTCCCAACGCCTTTTTACCTTAAAAACGAATGATGATATATCTGTTTCTTGTAAATATATAGATTTAATTCCTAAAATAAGGTGCAAATTGGCACCTTTCTTTTTTTTTATTCTTCTTTACCATATATGGATTTAGTTATAAACATTGACATCAGTCGACAACCATTTTAGAATTTTTCATAGTTGGTAATTTTTTCATCACCTAAAATACAGACAGAAAGGAATCGACAAACTATGAAAAAATATCTTGCTGGTCTTGCAGCAGTGTCTGTAGCAGGTGCAGCAGCCCCGGCAATGGGAACAGTTCAAGCAGCACCTCTTGACCAAAATGTACAACAACCTACAACGCAAACAGCTAAAGCAGCTACAAAAAGCAACTCAAAATACACAGTAAATGCAGACGTATTACGCGTTCGTACAGGTCCTAGCACCTCTTATGATATTACGTCCCATGTATATGAGGGACAAACACTAAACGTAATTGGCCAGGAAAACGGCTGGTTCAAAATTAGCCATAATGGAAAAGTTGGCTACGTTAGTGGTGAATTTGTAAATACGGGCTCTCAAGCACAAGGCAACTCAACTGTTAAAGAAGCAAGTGGAAACTATACAGTAAATGTATCTTCCCTTCGCGTTCGTACAGGCCCTAGCACGTCACACACACAATTAGGCTCTGTACAGAAAGGACAAGTTGTACAAGTCATTGGTGAAGTACAAGATTGGTTCAAAATTAACTACGGTGGACAAAACGCTTATGTTAGCAAGGACTATGTAACAAAAGGCGGTTCTGATACAAACGTTGCACAAAATAACAACAATGTTACAGTTCAAACAGGCGGTACTTATGTTGTAAATGCTACATCTTTACGTGTTCGTACAGGCCCAGCTACATACCACAGTATCATTGGTGGCGTATTAAACGGACAAACATTAAACGTTATTGGCGCTGAAAATGGTTGGTTCAAAGTAAAGCATAACGGCACTACAGGTTATGTTAGCAGCGAATTTGTGAAATTCGTAAAAGGCGGTACTTCTACATCTAATCCGCCAGCAAACAACAACAACAACAACGAAACTTCATCTCAAGGAAGCGGAGAATATTACGTCAATGCAAGCGCACTAAATGTACGTAGCGGCGCTGGGATGGACTACAGTGTAATTGGTGCGTTACCGCAAAGACAAAAAGTACAAGTAGTTTCAGAATCATATGGCTGGAGTAAAATTAACTATAACGGCCGCACTGGCTATGTAGGAACTCGCTTCTTATCTAAAACACCAGCTGACAACAACAGCAACAATAATAGCAATACAAGCAATAACTCTCGTGATACTTCATCACTACTTGCATACGCACAATCAATGGGAGGTGTTCCATATGTATGGGGCGGCACTTCTGCAAACGGTGTGGACTGCAGTGGTTATATCTATCACGTATATAACAAATTTGGCTATTCAATCAGTCGTCAAAGCGTAGCTGGATATTGGAGCAGCTTCCAGCATACATCTAACCCACAACCAGGCGACTTGATTTACTTCAAAAATACATATAAATCCGGTCCATCTCATATGGGTATTTACCTTGGCGGCGGCAGATTTATTCAAGCTGGAGACAATGGAGTTAAAGAAGCATCATTAAATAACTCATATTGGAGCAGCCATTTCTTAGGATATTCTAAGCCTTATTAATTAATAGTTTCAGAGCCTTCTAGATTACTAGAAGGCTCTTTTGTTATATAAATACAAATGGAAAAACGACATAAAAACCCTTTTCTTTTTAGATGGGTGAAAGCATCTGGCTATGTATAGTAGCGCGGCGATCAGGGCCTTTTTCTGCCACGGGCACGAGTTAAAACAAAGGGAGAAAGAGAATCCAGGGCTCTTTTTTCTCCATACCAGCGACTTATATGTTAAAAAATCAAAATCAGTATATATATATAAGCACAAATGGAAAAACTAACATAAAACCTCTTTCTTTTTAGATGGACAACAGCATCCGGACATGTATAGTAGCTTTTTCTGCCACAGGCATGGGTTAAAACAAAGGGAGAAAGAGAGTCCAGGGTTCTTTTTCTCTCCATAGCAGTGACTTATATGTCGAAAAGTCAAAATGGCCTTATATAATTTCTCGATCGTTCATCTTATATGCGTTTACTCCAACTATTGTTTTCCTATTCTGACTTTTCGACAGACGTTTGACCTCTGATGTCTGGTGTGATAAGTTACATAAGATAATGTTTTCAGAGAAACGGAGCAATTCTACTATTTGCAATGTTTAGATAATTCAGAGAGGAGATTTACAAGCATGAATGTTTTATGGGGAATTGGCGGCGTGCTTGGAATTTTGGTAATTGCAGTTTTACTGTCTTCCAATCGCAAAGCTATTAATTGGCGCACAATTTCAATTGCGCTTGCACTTCAAATTACTTTCTCCTTCATCGTCTTAAGATGGGGCGCAGGAAAAAGTGCTTTAAAGCATGCAGCTGACGGCGTACAAACTCTTATTAATTTCTCGTATGAAGGAATTAGATTTGTTGTTGGCGATTTAGTAAGCACGAAAGGGCCTTGGGGCTTCGTCTTTGTTATTCAAGCATTACTTCCAATTGTATTTATTAGCGCACTCGTAGCTGTATTATATTATTTTGGTATTATGCAATGGTTTATTACGATTATTGGCGGCGGGTTAAGCAAACTTCTTGGAACTTCAAAAACAGAAAGCTTAAATGCTGTTACAACTGTTTTCTTAGGACAATCGGAAGCACCGATTTTAATTAAACCTTACTTAGATCGCGTAACAAATAGTGAATTCTTCGCTATTATGGTTAGCGGTATGACATCTGTTGCCGGCTCTGTTCTTGTTGGCTATGCAGCAATGGGAATTCCACTCGAACACTTACTTGCAGCTGCTATTATGGCTGCACCTTCAAGCTTATTAATTGCAAAATTAATGATGCCTGAAACAGAAAAAGTAAATAACGATGTACAACTTTCTACAGAGCGTACAGATGCAAACGTTATTGATGCAGCAGCACGCGGTGCATCTGAAGGGATGCAGCTTGTTATTAACGTTGCAGCAATGCTTATGGCATTTATCGCATTAATCGCTGTATTAAACGGTCTACTAGGATGGGTCGGTTCTTTGTTCCATCTCAAACTAAGCCTTGATTTAATTTTTGGTTACATCCTTTCTCCATTTGCTATACTAATCGGGGTTCCGCCTCATGAAGCGATTCATGCAGCTAGTTATATCGGACAAAAGCTTGCAGTAAATGAATTCGTTGCATACGGAAACTTAGCTAAGCATATGGCGGAGTTTTCTGACAAAACAAACATTATTTTAGCATTTGCAATTTGCGGCTTCGCAAACTTCTCATCTATTGCTATTCAACTAGGTGTGACAGGTACACTTGCACCTTCACGCCGTCAACAAATTGCACAACTGGGAATTAAAGCAGTAATTGCAGGTACATTAGCAAACTTCTTAAACGCTGCTGTAGCAGGCATGATGTTTTAATAAATAAACAAATCCATCTTCAGTTTATCTTTCACTGAAGATGGATTTTTATTTACACTTGGTTCTTATCTATATAAATTCATTTTAATTTTTCGACATTCAAGTCACTGTCATGCACGGCCGGGTGCTCTCGTCCTCCCTAATTTTAACTTATATATAGAGAGATCTAATAAACTAAAAAATAAGCGCAGAGCTGCCGTATGCTCTGCGCTTATTTTTTAGCCGTAAAACTTATATATCGAACTAATACCCCTTAGTTGAAAGTTACTTCACGCCCATCCCCCAATGAACGTAATACTTTCTTATAATATATACGAAAAAAAGTGGATACTACCTTTGCGAGACAAGTTGCTTTTCTCGCTCCTCTGTAGTTTTCTCTATTTTCTGCTCTGCGTTTTCATGTACCGCTCGTTGCGTAGCACGCTTTAAACAAATATGTTTCCACTTTCGTTCGTAACGCTTCATTATTCTTGATGTCCTCCCCTGGATTGCCATGAAACTTTAATTGAAATCGCTTACAGGAAATAATATAACACATATAGAAAGAAGTGACAACACATTTTCGACACTTTTTTGTAAATATCATACAAAATTAAATATCTCATGCCTAATGATGCTTCCCAATCGTTCTTTCTGCCTTCCCGCTTACAATTATAAATGGTATTTTGCAAAGACATTCAACTCACATATATAGAGAAATATTACTAACCAAGCCCTTCTCATATACTATTACAGAAATGAAACAAGCCAAATTTGTTCTATGACACCTTCTTTTTTTGTAACAATTATATGAGGATTTTTCTTGAAATTAGGCTATAAATTGTGAAAATCAACACAAATTAATTATATTTTTATAACTATATTACTTGTAAATTAATAAAACCATCTATTTATGCAACACTTCCATAATAACTTTGTAATATGAGTGAAATACGATTAACTACTTCGCAATATCTCATTTCCCTTTTCCAATCCTTAAATATGTAATACAATCCCTTAAAACATAAGAAAAAAGCGTTTTCTTTATGCTCCTTTTTATATTACAAATTATTAATGAACTGTTACGAATGGTTTGTAATTGTGTGATTTCCCATTTTCTCAAAAAATCTGTTGCTATAATGAGGACACGAAAACAAAAGCATTGGAGGCTATTCATGAAAAAATTAATTGGTATAGCAACAGTAGCAGTTTTTGGTCTTGGGATTTTCACTTCTTCTGCACAAGCAGAAACAGTTGTTAAAACAGATGTACTAAACGTACGAGAAAACCCAAATATTGAATCAAAAGTTGTAGGCAAAGTATTAGATGGTAATAAATTAGATGTTAAAAATACAGAAAACGGTTGGCTAAAAGTGAACCTAAATGGTAAAGAAGGATTCGTAAGCGCAGAATTTACGAAAAACATCTATTATGTAACAGCAAACGTATTAAATATACGTGCTGATGCAAACACAAACTCAGAAATTCTGGGGACATTAAAGAAAAATGATGTAATCGAAACAACACATCAAGTGCAAAACGACTGGTTACAATTTGAATATAACGGAAAAACAGCTTATGTAAATGTTCCTTTCTTAACAGGTGATGCACCTGTTGTAACAGCACAAGAACAAGCACCTGCTCCAGCAAAAGCCGGGCAAGCTCAAGCTCAAGAAACGCAGACTGCTACAGAAACAAAAGCTGCGAAAGCTGATGGCCGTGAATTAACAGTTGTAGCAACTGCTTACACAGCTAATCCAAGCGAAAATGGCGGCACACACGGCGGTCATGTATTAACTGCAATGGGTCATGACCTAACAGCAAATCCAAGTATGAAAATGGTTGCTGTTGACCCGAAAGTAATTCCACTTGGATCAAAAATCTGGGTAGAAGGATACGGTGAAGCAGTTGCTGGTGATACTGGCGGTGCAATTAAAGGAAATCGTATCGACGTCCTAGTAGGCTCTGACAGCGCTGCAAACAAATGGGGACGTAAAACTGTAAAAGTGAAAATTATAGACTAATTACTATTGTTGCTAAAAAAAGCGAGCCAGTTCTCATCAGTTGAGAGCTGGCTCTTATTTTTCTTATAATAGAAGAAAGGAGGCATTCATATGGATATAAATGCAAACGTTGACTGGATTGGTACACCAACTCCGTATATATATAAAGATGCCGTTACATACGATGCAACTGCAATTGATTTTTCATTAGAGCATGATGATAACCGTTATAGACTCATCATCTTACAACACGGCGGGGACGTAGAATACAAAATCATACAATACGGCGTCAAACCTGGGAGCCAAAAACCATTTCCAATCGATACTGGACTCCATTTCAAAAATAAAACGATTCCTTTAATCGAAATGATTTTACAAGATTCTTATGTGCAAAGCATATTACAACAAAAGACTACCTCTTCGTGAAAGAGATAGTCTTTTTACATTACTTCTCTGTTTAATTAGATGTTAAAGGAATGAAAAGGAAAGAATCAGGAGATAACTGCCCATAAGAGCCTGATTCATTCAACTACTCCTCCACTGAGGGAAGTTTCACTTTATCCCGCATTAACGCGCAGTAACTCCCACCTCAAGATTCAGGGAAAGACGAAGAAGATAGGCGGGGGACAACTGCCCATAAAAGCCCGATTGGTTCAACTAACCCTCAGTGGGAGAGAACAAAACCCCCACTGAGGGAAGTTTCACTTTATAATAGAAAAGAAGGAAATCTTTTGCGCGGAGGAACATTATGCTGCAACATTCAATTACGAAAGATGAAATTATGGAAATTGCCAATGAATTTTTGAAAGGACTTGATCCACAGCAAGCAACTGACAAAGAACAAGTATCAAATGCGCTTCAACTCTACCGTAGTGGCCTCGTGTATAACGTGGATTTCGATGGATATACATTGTCAGGGACAATCGAACATGGCGGGGATATTTATAGTGTAAATATTCCAATTCGAAACGTGTCCGAAAGTTATTGTGATTGTTTTTCACCGACGCAATGTGAGCATATGCTCGCCGTATTACTATATGCAGCCTCAAGTTTTGGGCAAGTAGGAGACATTCTAACTTTATTTAAGAAGAAAACGAAACCGGCGCTCCCACCCATCCGCACAGCACGGCAAATGCTGCAAATGACCGATTTTAACGATACAGATTATGAAAGCTGGCTTCCGTACTTTGAATCTGAGTACGATGCATTTGCTAAAGAACACGCACGTCTTTCATACAAACAAATGTATTTTCTGATGAATATTTTCACAGAATTCTATATGAAAATAGAACGAAAAGCACCGCGCATTGTTACGGTTCACGAATTATTTAAACTGAGTGCAGCACTCTTTTCTTTTCAGAAGTTGCTTGAGGAGATTCGAACATTTGAAGCAGATAAACTCTATTCTTATCATCAACCAATCAATATTGTAAGACTCTTTGTGAATAAAATAGAAAACATTGTACAAGATTTGAAAGCTGAACCATTTCAAGATATACTGCAGCCATTTCTACAGAACATCGCTGAAATGCTGCATACAATCTTCTTCTCTGCCCCTTCTTATACACAGGAGCGATTTTTTATTTATCGCCACCTATGGAGAGAGCTGTTCGTAGAACCGGCTTGGATACAGGAAGAGCAGCAGCGGATTGAAACAAAAATGCATCCCTTGTCAAAAGCACTTGCATCCGCTCACCTTCTCTTTCTACAGCAAAAAGATGAAGAGGCAATGGATGTACTAAGAGCGCAGTCACCACAAGTTGTTGGCCTTTACTTTGATTGGCTTGAAGATTTATTAAGTTCCATGCAGTGGGAGCGAGCAAAAGAGTGGCTTTCCTTCACTTACAAGCGAGTGAAAGAAACGATAACGACCGAGCACGATTCATACTTTGTGAAAGATGTTGTCCGCTTATTTATGGTGATGTATGAAACATATGCAACGCATATGAATGAACAAGCTGGCTATGAGATGATTCTTCAAGAATTATTACCATATAGCTTCACCAACTATGAGCAATATGTACTCGCCAAAAAGCAATATCATACATGGACAGAGCTCCATTTACTGTATGGATTTGAAGCCATTGAATTGTTAAAAGAACCATTAAAAGAAGTTGAAAAAGAAGCACCGGAAGCTGCTCTTCCGCTCTATCATTATGCTGCAATGCAAGCTATTGAAGAAAAGAATCGCAAATCGTACCGCAGAGCTGTTCGCTACTTAAAAAAACTAAGAACACTTTATAAAAAGCTCAAACGGATAGATGAATGGGAGTCCTTCATTATGATCATTGCCTCCTCTCACTCACGACTGCGAGCATTACAAGAAGAACTGCGGAAAGGGAAGTTGATCCATGACAACACAAATTGACATTACCATTCGGCTCGAACGAATGAAACAAAACTGGTTTCTTTGGGCAGAGGATGAAACAGGGAACAGTTTGCCTTTTAGCAGTTGGAAACAACATGCGTTCACATGGCACTCCTCTTCTTTCTATGGAACACTTCTGCAAGAAGGAACATATGAACAACGGAGCGGTATCATTTTAAACGCGACTCAAGCATTTGAATATATCGCCAAAAAACCGGTAAATTCATTTACAAACCTACAAATAAGTGCAGCTATTAGCGAACTCGCGCCAATAGCAGAAAAAATGTGGGAGGCTTACAGGGCAGGAGACTTCCTTCCAGATATAAAACAATGGCATCAACATCCTTCCTGGAAAATCGCTCATGAAGAAATAATAGATGAAACGGTGCAAACACTGTTTTCAGAAGCAATTAATGAAACACTTCGCCATCATACTCGTTCTGGCGAGGCATGGGAAGATGCAAAGCGCTTATATGAGCATTATGACTTTACGAAAAGACAGCTCGAAACAGCCATTCATGAAAACGATTGGCTGCGTAAAATCGGCTATATCGAAGATGATCTACCATTTGCAGTTGGACTCCGCCTCCAAGAACCAGAGAATGATTTTGAAACGTGGCAACTCGAAACAATATTAACACCAAAGCGCGGCACTCATCGAATATACGTATATACAGATGCCAAATCTCTGCCAAAAAGATGGTTGAACCACGAAGCTCGTATTACTGAAACGCAAGAAGGTTTCGGCAAACTCGTACCTTGGTTAATAGAAGATGATATATTTCGAAATGAATTATACGAAGCGGAAGCATGGCGCTTTTTAACAGAAGCCAGCAATGAATTGCTAGCAGCTGGTATTGATATTTTACTGCCATCATGGTGGCAAAACTTGAAAGCAAATAAACCAAAACTGCGCGTCCAAGTGAAACATAATGCAAAAGCAGGACAGGCATTCTTTGGAATGAATACGCTCGTAGATTTTGACTGGCGTATTTCTACAAACGGCATCAATTTATCAGAGGTCGAATTTCTCGCACTCATTGAACAAAACAGACGCCTTATCCATATAAACGGACAATGGATGAGACTTGATCCTGCATTTATCGAAGAAGTGAAAAAGCTGATGAAGAAAGCAGACAAATACGGACTTGAAATGAAAGATGTCGTACAGCAGCGCTTACTTCGAGGTGCAGAAACAGAAGTAGTCGAAGAAGAAAGCCCATTTGCAGATATGGAAATCGAACTCGACGATTATTATGACAAGCTGTTTGAAAGATTGCTGCACATTGGAGAGATTCCATCTATACAAGTGCCAACTTCCTTACAAGCAACATTAAGGCCATACCAACAGCAAGGAGTCGAGTGGCTCCTCTATTTACGAGAGCTAGGATTCGGCGCGTTACTAGCGGATGATATGGGACTTGGAAGTGCGAAACGTTCGTATATAAGTGTTTCCTAAACACGAAATTACGAGAATAAGGTTTCACCTTATTCTAACTGTATCGTTGAAACATTAGGTGAAACTCCTAATTAGAACAAATGGCCTTTCTGTTCTATCTATAATACTCCTGCATGCGGCAAATTACCTTTATAACTTGCTGTATGAGAGCCAGGTGAAGTCGTCTACTGACGGGAGCCTACACTCCCCAATCTGAGGCGGTAGTCCTTAAAAGTATTCTATGGTGAGCGAAGACGAACCCTCGTCATGCACGCACCGTTACCCATAGCCATCTTACGTAGGTTAAAGGATGGTCTGAGTGAAATATTTGTATATTTTCCTAAGATACAGATGCTACTTCGTTACTTTGCCTAAATGACGAAGTTGGCTCAAGAAGTTAAGGTCAACCTAACTTGAGCGAAGTAACTCCGGTGTATAGAGGGCACCTAAGGAATACAAAAGAAGGGATAAACGATACGGAACGTTTGAGATTCAATTCGTGGAGTATAAAGGTACGATGATGCGAGTTGAAAGTCAGCGATGCCATAGTAGCGATAATAGATGGGCGTTGATGTGACTATAAAGCAGACGAAATGCTGTGGAAGTGTCACGGAGCAGAAAAACATCTTAGCGAAGGGCACTAGTCGGTAGAGAAAACTACCTGTGAGTAGAACACTATCGATGGAACGCCGTGTGCATTGAAAGGTGCATGCACGGTGTGGGACGGGGGAAAAGTTGGAGATCGTATCAAATACTTACCTATCGTCATAAAGTATCCAGACAATCACTTACTTACTATATATAAAAGAACACGACCTAAAAACAGGCCCAGCACTTATTGTGGCGCCTACATCTGTTCTCGGTAACTGGCAAAAAGAGTTCGAGCGCTTTGCACCGAGCTTACGAGTGAAACTCCATTACGGCAGCAGCCGGGCAAAAGGAGAAGATTTGTCCCATTTTGTGCAAGACGCCGATGTAATTTTGACATCCTATGCACTCACGCAGCTTGATGAAGAAGAGCTTAGCTCACAGCGCTGGGATGCAATTATTCTCGACGAAGCACAAAATATAAAGAATCCGCACACAAAACAATCGCGTGCTGTTCGGAAATTACAAGCAAATCATAAAATCACTTTAACAGGAACACCGATGGAAAACCGTTTATCAGAATTATGGTCTATCTTTGATTTTCTGAATCACGGTTACCTTGGCAGTTTACCCCAGTTCCAGCGCCGCTTCGTGACACCAATTGAAAAAGATCGCGATGAAACAAAGATTCAGCAAGTGCAGCGCTTAATCGCACCATTCTTACTGCGCCGCACGAAACAAGATAAGTCGGTTGCCTTGAACTTACCAGATAAACAAGAGCAAAAAGCATACTGCCCGTTAACGGCAGAACAAGCATCGCTCTATGAACAACTCGTTCAAGATACGTTAAAGAATGTGGAAGGATTAACAGGTATTGAGCGCCGCGGCTTTATTTTGCTCATGTTAAATAAACTAAAACAAATTTGCAACCACCCTGCTCTCTATTTAAAAGAAGAGCTACCCGCAAACTTAACCAAGCGTTCTATGAAAATAGAAACATTATTAGAACTCGTTGCAAACATACGTGATCAGCATGAAAGCTGCCTCATTTTCACGCAGTATATTCGAATGGGAAATATGTTGCAAACATTGCTAGAAGAACATTTCGGAGAGCGCGTCATCTTCTTAAACGGCAGTGTACCGAAGAAAGAACGCGATAAAATGATTGAACAGTTCCAAAGCGGACAACATGGCATTTTCCTGCTCTCTTTAAAAGCGGGTGGAACAGGACTTAACTTAACCGCGGCCAACCATGTTATTCATTATGACCGCTGGTGGAATCCTGCCGTTGAAAGCCAAGCGACAGACCGCGCTTATCGCATCGGTCAAAAGCGCTTTGTCCATGTGCATAAACTCATTACAACGGGAACACTTGAGGAAAAAATTGATGAAATGCTCGAGCGAAAACAATCGCTCAATAATGCGATTATTACAAGCGAAAACTGGATTACAGAACTATCAACAAACGAGCTGAAAGAACTTTTAGGAGTATAAGCAATTTTGTCTTATATTGTCGAAGCGTCGATATATTTTAAATTGCGGTCGATATATTCCCAAAGCGTCGATATAAAAAAAGGAGCTATTTCAGCTCCTTTTTCTTTTCCAAATGAAATTGCTTATTAAAATGCCTGTGAAACCACCGCACGTATCTAATACAGAATCTTGCCACATCGGTGTACGGTCACCTGTGAAGGCTTGATGAATCTCATCTATGCTCGCATACATAGCGACGAGAAGCAGCGCCAACCAGAAAACTTTCTTTCGCTTAAAGCCGCACTTCAATAACGCGAAATATGACAATGTGCCAAGAATACCGAACACAATAAAATGAGCACCTTTACGAATAAAAAATTCGAGAAAACCATCGACCCCTTTGTTCACAATGCTAACAGGAGTACCCCCGCCATAATCAATGGATACCCATGAAAAATGCTCTTTCACAAATTCCACATTCACATATTTTGTGATATCTGGACGTATATCTTGCTCTTGATATGTTTGAGAAGATGAATAAAAAATGATCCCCATCCACACTAAAACGGGAATCCAAAATAACCACTTACGATTCATGTTTGAAGCTCCTTACTTTATTTCCTTTAAGCGTATCAAAAAAAGGAAAAAATTTCACGCCAAAAATATGACTTTATCACCTATATATATGACGAAGAGGGGGTGAAAAACATGGCGATTCAAACAATTGTGTCCGATATGAGCTTACGTCTTGTCCTAAACGGGGGTACAGACAAAAATGGCAAAGCTATCATGAAAAACAAACAATTTAAAAATGTTAAACCAAATGCAGACTTAGGAAAAGTACACGAAGTCGCAGCTGCAATTGCTTCACTGCAACAGCACAAGCTTGATTCAGTTCAGCTTGTTAGCACAACTGACGTATCTAATCTATAACAAAAGGAGGGGATAACAAATGGAAGTACTAGAACTCGTTTTCTTAAAAGACGACGGTAAAACAACAACTTTCTCAATCGAAAATCCTGTTACACCTGTAAATGAACAAACAGTAAATAGTGTAATGGACACAATGATATCCGCCGGTATTTTTCTAACACTTGGGCAGCATGCTCGCAAAAAAGGTGCACGCATTGTCGAGAAGAGAATTTCTGAAGTAAAAATTAACATATAAGCAAAAAAGAAAGAGGAGTAACCAATGCGGCTACCCCTCTTTCTTTTTTGGCATTTCAATTGGTATAAAGATATGTGAAATACCCACTGAAACATATTTATAATTTTCTTTCCCTATCTTAAACTCTGTTGTATATGTTGAGAAAAAAATATAGTCATTACGCTTCGTATAGTGATCAATTAATAAACCAACTTGCGGCTCTACATAGTTCTTCGCTAATTTCTTTCCAATTGTAGCTAGCTCACCAAGAAGCCCTTCTTTATCTTCTTGCTCAACTTCCGTCAATTTCTTATTCATATCATTCCGTGTCATAAATTGCTTTGCTGCCCAGTCTGTATATTCCCCTTTACTCGGGTTACTATTTGCTAAATATACGAAAAACACTAGAGCCAAAGCGAGAAGCACATATTTCCATTTCATATTCCCTCACCGCCTATCCTTTCTATTTTCATATATATGGAATCGCATTGCAAATTAGACAACCTAAATAGCTACAAATTTCTAGCAGGGCATCCCTTCCACAAATATCGGGAGAAAACAGTAAATATATTCTTTTTTTAACATTAATTTACAAATTCTTTAAATTACTTTTATACTTTATTTTTATAATAGAAAATGTAATCATCCATTATAATATGAGGAGGCTTTTTCATTGACTGACTTAGTTGATTGGTATGAAATTTCAGCGCAAACGATGGCACTTGAAGCGTACGCTCATCCTGTTTATCAAACAAAAATTTGGGAAACGCAAAGAATCATCTTTTCAGTGAAAACACCGTTGCAACTCATTCGTGAAAGTTGCATTATGCGAAACTACTCTACGTATGAAGGAAAACGATTAGCCATTCAAGAATGTTGTCATTTTAAACAAAACATCCCAATCCCTATTGATCACCAACACTACATTTGCGCCATTCCTACAAAGTCACCTTCATCTTGGCCATGCTCCTGGATATTTTATGCTCACATAGAAAGACTTGAGCGTCATGATTCACGCCACACAAACATACATTTTCGTAACGGCAAAAATCAAATTTTCCCTATTAGTCCCAATCAAATGGAGAAGCAGTGGATAAGAGCTGGTCATATTTTAGCAAAACTCAATCTTCTAGATAAAATGAAACTACCAGTAGATTGTTTCTTCCCTCCTCTTTAAGTAAATTCTGCATACATATAGAAAAGGGAGACTACCTACCTGCCTCCCTTTTCTATCATTTGTCCACTGCATCTGCCCGCATTTTTTTCAGCGCTTGCCTATAGATCCAGCGCGCTTGATGATAGGTCATACCTAACTCAGCTGCAATCTCGTGCATTTTCTTTCCACCGTAGAAATGCTCAAATAAGACAAACTGTTCATTCTCCTCTAGCATACTCATATACTCAAACACCTCCGTCCGCTTCTCCTCACCACCTATATTCTCTAAAATATACAGCTCCGTACAAGTCTCACGGTCTTGAAAACACCTCTCCTTCTTTAACTGCCCTAACAAATAACCGCGCACCGTCGCAAGCGCATATGCCGGAAAACTTCCCTTCTCCTCATCATATTTCTCATACGCCCGCCAAAGTGCAATGAGTCCGCATTGAAAATACTCTTCATAATCTCGGTAAATACAAAGCTTCTTCATTTGATTTTTAATCATCTTTTCATACAGCGCTACTGTTTCCGTAAAGGTAACTGGCTTCACGTTTGACCCATTTCTAAAAGGTATACCTCTTTGTTATTCCGCGGTACCTTTACCTTATAAGAAAACAGCCCTCCTTTCACCGCACTGCATTTCATGATAGACTAGCAAAATTTCAAATTTACCTATGCAGCATTTAAAATTCTGCTAGTCTTATGTGAAATTCCATAGCAATTTTACCTTCGGCGCCATATAAGGATTCCTCGCCAATGTACAACAAAAAAACGGCTCCACATGAGCCGTTTCGATAAACATGATCTTATATTATGCTTTTGGGAATAAGCCACTAACTAAGCCAACAACTGCGCCAAATGCCAATGATATGATAAAGAAAACTACAACAAAAATTGTTGCTTGCTTCTTGCTTAAGCCCGCTGTAATGTGCAGTCCTAATCCTGTTACAACGAGGGCCCAAATTACAAAAATGTCAATTGTACTTCCGATTCCAAAGGCCACTGTACCCTTTTCAAATAAAGGTCCTAAGCTTGTATATTTCACAGTACCGTCCCCGCCGAATACGATTGCTAATACACCATTTATTAACAAGCCAATACATGTAATTATACCTGTATACACTGTGATAGATAACAATTTCTGATAAGGTGTATCATTGCCTATAAACATCATAATAACTTTATAAACTGCAGCTGCAAACATGAATCCCATTGCCACTCCAAGCATACCAGTAAAAAATGAAGTCCCAATTGTGATATTTTTAAACATTGCAGCTTGCTCGTTCTCCATCACCGCTTGTAATTGAGGCGAATTAAAATTTATATAATTGTTAATAATCGATACAATTCCGCCAAGCACAGCTAAGATAATAAGCGCACCCCACACCGAGCTACTTGTTTTCATTCTTTCAAACTGCAAACGCGGGGATGTAATCATTCCAAATAAAGATGGTTTTTCTCCCCCTACTTTTTGTACGTCTACATTCGGCTCCATATACAAATCTCCCCTTTTTATTGTACATTCCATTCTTATGAGCCGTTCTTTTTGCACACGAACCGCCCATAAGAATAAAATGGCTTTCCCATACTATCAGTAAAACAAAAGGAAACTTCTACGAATAAAACGGCTCTACACGAGCCGTTTCGATAAACATGATCTTATATTATACTTTTGGGACTAAGCCACTAACTAAGCCACCAATTGCGCCAAATGCCAATGATATGATAAAGAAAACTACAACAATGATTGTTGCTTGTTTCTTACTTAAACCAGCTGTAATCTGTAACCCTAATCCTGTTACAACCAATCCCCAAATCCCAAAAATTTCAATTGACTTTGCAATCCCATGTACAACGCCACCAGAAGAAGCAAATAGCGGTCCTAAACTTGTGTACATTTCCTTACCATTTCCATCAAAAACTAAAGCCAGAAGTGCGTTAATTAATCCACCAATAACTGAAATAATACCTGTATATACAATAATTGTTAATAATTTTTTATAAGTTGTATCATTGCCCATAAGCATCATCAATACTTTATACACAGCCGCGATAATAAAAAATCCAATTATAGATCCAAAGAAAACGAGTGCAAATCCATAGCCTGCACTTACCCCTGGGGATACTTCTAATCCTAATTGTTGATTCGCTTTAATAGCTTCCGGTGTTTGAGAATTAACATACCCCCCAATTGCACCGACAATACCAGTCAGTAAAGCCATTATCCAAAAAGCGCCCCAAACTGCATTACTACTCTTCATTCTCTCAAATTGCAAACTAGGCGAGGTAATCATTCCAAATAATGAGGGTTTCTCTCCGCTTACCTTCTGCGTGTTTACGTTCGCTTCCATATGTAAAACCTCCTTTATTTTTATACCCGTTCTTGTGGGTGGTGAATCTCCACTTTTTCAAACAGAGATTCACCACCCACAAGAACTGAGTGTTATCCCGCTATTCGTGGGCAGGAAATAAAACTGCCCGTAAAAGCCCGATTGTGCGTGCTTCCCTCAGCGGGGGATAAAGGCCCACACTGAGGGAAGTTTCACTTTATTCATAGCGCAATGCTTCGATTGGATCTAATTTTGCTGCTTTGTTTGCTGGAATCAGTCCGAAAATAATGCCGAGCGTCATTGAGAATAGGACGCCGCCAAGCACAACTTCCCATGAAACGAGCGGTGGCCATTTTGCAAACGTAGAAGCGATATAAGCGCCTCCGTATCCAATACCAATTCCAATTAAACCGCCAAGAAGTGTTAACATCACGGCCTCGATTAAGAATTGAAGCAAGATTTTCCCGCGCGTTGCACCGAGTGCTTTACGAACACCAATTTCACGCGTACGCTCCGTAACAGATACGAGCATAATATTCATAACGCCGATGCCGCCAACGACAAGGGAAATACCCGCAATACCGCCGATAATCATCGTCATAATACTCGTTACTTGTGAAATACTTTCTTTCATTTTCTCAATATCGACAACTTCATACTTCCCTGGAATATCATTTGATTTTCGGTCATTTAAAACGTCAGCAGCTCTTTTCCCTGCCCCTTCCATTTGATCAACACTTTTCACTTGTACTGCAATATTTTGAATTTCACTTTTTCCATATAGTGTTGGCCAAAGCGAAAGCGGAATTAATATTTCCGACACCCCCATACCCATAAAGTTATTATCTGATTTATACACCCCGATAATTTGCAATGGCTGGCCTTTTACCTCGATAATTTTCCCAACAGGATTTTCTTTCGGATAAAAAGTATCCTTTGTTTTCGTACTAATCATCGCAACGTTATTACCATGCTCAATATCTGATTCATTTAAAGAACGGCCTTCAACCAATTTGATTTTATTCCCTGCAAAATATTCACTATCAAGTCCAATAATCTTAGTCATGCCCTTTTTATCATTAATATCGAGTGGTTCCACATTCGAATTCGTCGTAATGACATGACTAATCTCTGGCAATTGTTTTAGCGCGAGAATATCTTCTTCTCTTAATTCAGGGCGTTCTCCGATCCCCATCGAATATGGATCATCGATATCCGTTTGAAACTGAAGTGGAATCACATTATTACCTACACCTGCAAATTGAGACTTCAACATCGCTTCCCCGCCTTGCCCAATCGCAACGACAGTAATAATCGAGCCAACACCGATAATAATCCCAAGCATCGTCAGTGCGGAGCGCAGCTTATGAGCTAGAATAGAAGAAAGCGCAATTTTAATACTATCTAGTAAACTCATACAGCACACCTTCTATCTTCTGTAATTTTCCCATCTCTGAGCACAATGCGGCGAGATGAATACGCTGCTACTTCCTCTTCATGCGTAACCATTACAATCGTTGTACCTTCTTTGTTCAGCTGAGTGAAAATATTCATAACTTGTTCACCTGATTTCGTATCAAGCGCACCTGTTGGTTCATCGGCCATAATGAATGTTGGATCATTCGCAATCGCACGTGCAATTGCGACGCGCTGCTTTTGTCCACCCGATAATTCATTTGGCAAGTGATGTACGCGATCTGCTAGTCCAACCTTCCCTAATGCCTCTAATGCCCGCTCGCGGCGCTCCGCTTTCTTTATACCGCCGTAAACAAGCGGAAGCTCTACATTCTCCACCGCCGAAAGACGAGGCAGTAAATTAAAATGCTGGAAAACAAAACCGATGTATTCATTTCGAATGAGCGCCAATTTTGACTCATCTGCTGTTAAAATATTCACATCGTTCAGCATATATTCACCTTCTGTTGGACGATCGAGACAACCAATAATATTCATAAGCGTTGATTTCCCCGATCCAGACGGTCCCATAATCGAAACAAATTCACCGTTATCAATCTTTAAACTAATACCATGTAAAATTGGTACAGCTAAACTCCCTTGATAATACGTTTTATGAATATTGCTTAAGGTAATCATTTTTTCTTCACTTCCATTCCGTCAAACACTTTATCGGAAGGATTTTCAACCACCTTTTGTCCTACTGTTACGCCTTCAAGCATTTCAACCCAATCTCCATCGCTTGAACCTTTCTTCACAATTTGCTTGCGAAGCTTTCCTTTATCCTCTACATACACAAATGATTCACCTTTTTCCTCTACAATACTTTTATGAGGAACAGCAACCATTTTTTTATTCTCTACGTTTACTTGAATAGACACATGATACCCTGGTGATAATCCATCTTGGGAATCTAGTGATGCTTTATATGCATAATAAGACATATTTTGTCCTGCTTCTCCGCCTGCTGAAGCTTGTACATTTCCCTCCGCACTTGTCGGATATTCACTTACCTCTGTAATTTTTCCAGTCCACTTCTTCTTCGACGCTGCCTTCGCCGTCACTGTAATCGGTTGATCTTTTTGGATTTGTGATTTTTGTAGTTCAGTTAATGTACCTTGAATTTGGAATGCATCCTTAGAGGCAATTTGTAAAAATGCTTTGCCTTGTCCGCCCATTACTGGCGTAGAACCTTGGGAAGCATCTTTATCAAGCTTTTGCACAACACCGGCAAAATTACTGTAAACCGTAAGTTCACCTTGTTTTTTCTTTAATTCTTCTATATGAAGATTCCCTTTTTCTTTTTCAAGGTCAGCTGTTTTTTGTTGCATTTCCATTTCATTTAGCTGGGATTCTAACGGCTCAATCGCCTCTTTCGTCGCTCCGCTATCCTTCGCTTTTTTAATATCTTGTTTCAATGAATCTATTTTTTTCTTCCCTTGATCATAGCGCATTGAAGTCACTTTTTGTTCTATTTCTGCTTGCTTCATTTGCAAATTAATTTCTTCATTATCATAAGAGAACAACTTGTCCCCTTTGTTCACTTCTTGTCCTTCTTTTACAGCAATATCTTTTACTTTTCCTTTAGTCGCATCTGCATAGAAACTCTCAATATTTCCTGGTTTCACTTGACCGGAAATAAGTTTTGTATTATTGAGTTGACGTTCTGTTACTTCTGTATACTTCACATCTGCTGTGCCACCCTTTTTCTTACTCTGCATCATAAAAATGTTTACAGCAGCAACGATAATAATAAGCACAATAACCCCAATGATAATCCACTTTTTCTTTTTATTCGGAGTACGAACCGTATCTGGTAACATTGTCTCTCTCCTTTTACTTAAATTGTTAATATAATTAGATTATACAAACTTTTCCAAAATATCTCAACAAACATTCGACATTTATTACATTTATATTACATAGTTTACATATTATAAATTGTATCAAACAATGGCTTGTTTTAAAATTCAATATTTTCTAATATGCATATTTTTCTTAAACAAACGTTTGATAATACAATTAGGTATATGTTGAATGTCTAATAAGGTTCAACCAGGAAATCTTAAATCATGGATGTTTTTATGCTTAAGTTTTCATGTTGAGATATGAAAGTCCAGTGATGAACATTACTTAGTATGTTAATCTATATAATGGTATACATCTTGTGTGAGAATTGATTTTTTGATTTCAGAATAATTGATGAAGGCAATTTCTGAAGGAGCAAATGTTATTTTACTAGAAAGGGAGGGAAATTTAGCACGAAATATTATACATATATGATACGTGTTAGACCGATAATATGAAAAAATCAATCTATAAATTTTTAGCAATGTCAATTGCATTAGAAGTATTTGCAGTTCCGACGTCCTCTTTTGCGGAGCAGGTGAAACAAAAGGAACAAACAGAGTTACAGTCAGTAGATGAACAAGCTTTGAAAAGTATTGAGGAGCATATGAAAAATGAGGATGGACGAGGTGATAATGAAGCGGCAATTGTTGAAGATCCAGGGAAATCTGCAGTTGGAAAATCTTCTTTGCTTCAAAGTAGGTCTGCTTCAACATTGAAGAAAGGTATGGTTAATGATGTTCCGTTTACGGAATGGATTATTCCAAAAGGAAATTCAAATATTCGTCCTGGCTACTGGATGAAGCCAAATTATATTACCATTCATGAGACTGATAATACGAGTGTTGGTGCAGGTGCAAAAAATCACGCGCAATATTTGTATAACCAAGCGACAGGTAATACAGATCGAGGTGCATCCTGGCATTTCACAGTAGATGATAAGGAGATTTATCAGCATCTACCTCTCGATGAAAATGCATGGCATGCAGGTGATGGAACAAACGGTACAGGTAATAGACAATCTATTGCGATTGAAATTGCAGTGAATCAAGATGGAAATTATGATAAAGCTGTGGAAAATGCACGTAAATTAACAGCTCATTTAATGAAGGAACTTAATATATCCTTGGATAATGTAAAAAAACATCAGTACTGGAGCGGGAAACTCTGTCCAAGAAACATAATGGATCGTGGTTTGTGGGACGATTTTCTACAAGGGACGAAAGCTTATTATGAAGCAGATCATAACCCTACAACTAGTGTGAATGAGAATCAAATCGTGAAATGGACAGAGGGAAATTCTGTTTGGACATCTCCTTATGGGCTACCGGATGCTAATTATGTAGGATCTACAAATGATTTTGTCGGTAAAGAAATTCATCTAGTTGAAAAAATGACTTTGAATACAGTTACATGGTACAAATTTAGCATAGGTGGTAAAATTATTGGTTGGCTAGATAGCCAAGCATTAAGTGGTTTACAAAATATTCAATCGATTAATCAGACTTCCGTGATGGGTGCAACAACAACTAATAGTATATGGTCGATACCATATGGTGTACCAGGCGCGAATTATTTAGGATCAACGGATTTATATGCTTATCGTGACCTTCAGTTAGTAGAAAGTGCTACATATGGTGATGTGCAGTGGTACAAATTTAGCATAGACGGTAAGGTGATTGGCTGGATCGATAAAAAAGCATTAGATAATGCCGGGGAAGCAAAACCTGTCAATTTTACGATTACAATCGGCGGAACCTATGACAATGGTATATGGACTTCACCTTATGGAATTACAGGTGCTCAGTATTTAGGCAGTACGAAGGATTACGCTTATCAAACACTTCAGGTAGTTAACACTGTAACGCAAGGGAATACAAACTGGTATCAAGTGAAGAAAGATGGTAAGTTGTTAGGTTGGATCGATGGAGAGAGGGCTTCAGCTGGTTTAAAGGATATAAAAGATGAAAATTATTCTGTTACAATGGGCTCTTCTTCGAAAGGGGACGGAATCTGGAGTGTTCCTTATGGTGAAAATGGAGCAAGTTGGGTTGACCCTACCAATAAATATAGTTATCAGAATGTACAAGTTGTTCGAAGCGCTACAAAAGGATCAGTTAATTGGAAAAAAATCAAAGTAGGAAACAAAGTATTGGGTTGGGTAGATGCACGTTGCTTAATGAACTAAACCTCTAATATACAAAGTGTAGTTACTACAATCACAAACGAATTAAGGGAAAATTAAAAGGTCTGAGCCCAGTATAATACCGAGCTCAGACCTTAACCGCCGCCTAACGAAATAACTTGTCTAACTTTATGAGGCGCACTTCAAACATGTTATTAAGTGGGGGCTGGTTTGTGTAGTTGAAGTGGTATTGTTACACAAACCATTCAACTACACATATAAAAAAAGGGCTTTTATGTTGTTACTGCAACATAATCGCTTGTTTCGGTGCAATCACCATCTCATCTGGTATATTTTCATTCACAAACTCGAACGCTTTGAGTTCGCCTAGCGTCATTGGTCGTTGATACTCACGTCCAAAATCCTCACCGTACATTTGTAAAATCCAACCCGTTTCACTATTACATTCTACTCGAAATCGGTCCTTCGATTCTTCATCAGGGAAAGCAGATCCTGAAACATCTATAAATGTTTCGATACAGAACGGTGACCATTCTTCTTTCTCTTCATCCAACAAGTGAACTGCAACCCCCATTTCTGTACTGCGCAGTCTAAATTCATACATGTTCTCACCAGCTACAACAGTTGCTGTACAACGATAAACTCTTTCCACTTCAGTAGTAAACATTTGCATGTCAACATCTCACCTTCCATATTGTTAATTACCTAATTTTAACAATATAAAGTTAAGGTATTGTGAATGAATTGTAATTTTTTTATATTTTACAGAACAAGAATGACTCACATTTAAACAAACGTTTCATTAAAAAAAGAGAACCTACCAATTGATAGATTCTCCTCTTCGAAATGATTAAGCAGTTTGCTTCTTAGACGCTTTTCTCTCATGACCAAATTGAACGATGAATAAGAATACAGTAGATAAAATACCACCTGCTATTAATAGAATGAAACAGCCGTCCCAACCAGAGCGATCAACGATAATACCAATCGCTGCGTTTGCAACTAGGCTTCCACCTAAATAACCGAACAAGCCGCACATACCAACTGTTGTACCGATTGCAAATTTTGGTACTAATTCCATCGCACTTAAACCAATTAAAAATTGTGGTACATAAATTAAACAACCAATAATCGAAACTGCAGCACTCACAACAAGTACACTAGTTGCTTGCCAATATACGATCGTTCCAATAACAACACCAACCATACTAAACACACATAGTGGCATACGTTTCCCTTTGAATAACTTATCACTTAACAAACCAACGATTAATGAACTTGGAATTGCCATACCTTCAAAGATTGAGAACGCTGCATGTGCTTCTGTTTTTGTAAATCCTTTAACTGTTGTTAAATAAATTGGTACCCAGTTAATTACACCGAAACGAATTAAATATACAAATGCGTTCGCAATACATAAATACCAAACAAATTTATTTTTCACTACATATTTCATTAAAATTTCTTTTGGTGACATTTTGCCCGCATTGTCTGCCTTCTCAAGATCTTCATAGTCATTACGATATTCATCAATTGGTGGAAGACCAACAGATTCTGGTGTATCCTTCGCATTGATCCACATAAGAACTGAAATCACCATTGCAATGATCGCCGGGAAGATAAACACGCTAGCCTGCCAATGACTTTCACCGAAAATACCAAAACCAATTCCAACAATCGGTGGTACAAGCATAGCACCGATATTATGCGAAATATTCCAAAGTCCTGTTTTCGTACCGCGCTCTTTCTTCGAGAACCACTTTGCCATTACAGTACTACAAGGAGGGGCTCCCATTCCTTGGAAAATATTATTTAACACTAATAATGTTAAAATCATGCCAAATGAAGATGCAAAGCCAAAACAAATATTTATAATTGATGATATAAATAAACCAACCGCTATAAAGCGCTGCGCATACGCTTTATCTGATAAATTCCCCATAAAAAACTTACTTAGTCCATACACAATCGCCACAACAGAACCTAGTAACCCAATATCCGTTGTAGTAAAACCATATTCTTTCATTAAGTACGTACTAGATAACGTAAAGTTACTACGAACTAAATAATACGCTGCATACCCAACCGAAATTCCTAGTAACACGCGAATACGTAGTAGTGTGTATAATTTGTCAATCATATTCGCTGGCAAACGCTCGATTGCTGGTGCAGGCTTAAGCCATTTAAACATATTATCTCTTCTCCTTTTTTCACTTTTGAGAGAGACGTTGTCTATTCCATAACTCGATGATTCCACTATCTGATACTGATTGATTCGTTCTTCCAACCGGCTGACTTTGTATCTCTTTCTGCCGCTTTGTAAGCATCGTTGGTATGCCAAACGAAACCTTTTCTAAAATATGCCCCGCTTCTTCTGATAAACAATAATCAATAAATAAATCCGCTATAATGCCACTCGGTGCATGTTGTATTTTAGAAATCGCATTGACAGATAACCCTGTTTGCTTCGGTACCTTACTTACAATCGGAAAGCCTTGCTTTTGCAGCATATGTTGGTCTCCGATGAAATTAATACCGATGATCGATTCGCCGCTCGCAGCATATTCTGCAGGCATATAACCATTAACCGTTACTTTTGCAACTTGTTTGGCAAGCCCCTTCACATAATTGTCTGCCTCTTCTTCTCCAAACGTATCTATTAGTGATTGAAACAGCGTATACGCTGTTCCTGATACATTCGGATCAGGTATAACGATCTTCCCGGCGTAAGCAGGATGTAATAAATCTTTCCATTCCGTGGGATACGAAAGTCCAAGCGGTTCAATTTCCCGTTTCCATCGCTCCTTATTAATAGCGATCGCCAGCTGCTCTACTTCATAACCATACCAATAGCCATCCTGATCCTTTACGGCTTTTGAAATGTTATTGGCATGCTGACTTGTGACAGGAACCGAAATCCTCTTCCGCAAGCTCCTTTATATCCACAATCGTCGGCGATACTTCAAACGTACTCGTTCCATACTTAGAAGATTGTAATAACTCCTCCACTAAAGACAATAAACGCTGACTCTCTACCGAAACATAATGCAAACTTTCCTTTATCTCTTGTTCCTGCTGTAACTTCGGAATTAAATCGACATAACCAATAATGGCAGTAAGCGGTGTTTTTAACTCATGCGTAATACGGTCCAGGAAATCCTTTTGCTTCTCCTTCTCTTCCCGTAATTGCGACATATGTAGCTCAATTGCATCGGCCATCGCATTAAAAGAAGCTGATAACTGAGCAATCTCCACATACTCTGTTAGCTCAATTTTATTTTTATAATTACCATTTGCAAGACGTTTTGCCATTTGCCTCAATTGATCGATCGGCTTATGAAGTGACTTCGCCAAACGAATCGCAAAGAAAATTCCCCCTGCCACTAAACAAATAGATGTCACTACAAATGTCCAACTCACATTCGTTAATACTTCCTTCTCATCACGCAGTTCATCTACAAACCGGATTGCCCCAATCACTTCGTTCCCATGATAAACTGGACTTGAAAACAATAACAACGGAGCTGGATCACTATTTTCAACAACATAAGCCTTCTTTCCCTGCAGTGAATGCTCAATATCGACATTCCGATAAAGCAGTGCCCCTTTTTGCGTATCCGCCACAACTTCTCCATTCTTCCCAATCATCTGGACACGAACGTCCATCCGCTTCGCTAAATAAGAAGCAATTAACAATGAATTTGGCCCTAGTGTCTCCACGTCCGATTCCTTCTCTAAATAATTCATTGTATATATTTGTGCTTCTACACTTAATTTCTCTAACGAACCTGCAGCATTCCAATACATATTCTTTTCAAGTACAATATAAATTACCATGTAAAGAAGAAACAGAATAGGAATTAATAACCCCACTATACCAAATACCATATTTCGTTTTAATGACATCAAATCACCTTTAACAATCTAACTTATAGCCAACGCCATAAATCGTTTTAATACTTTCTCCGCTACTTCCAAGCTTCTTCCGCAGACGCTGCACCATAATATCAACCGCTCTCGTATTGCCAATATATTCAAAACCCCATACTTTCTCTAACAGCTCATCTCTCATAAATACACGCTGAGGATTCATCGCAAACAACTGACACAAGTTAAACTCTCGGTACGTTAAATGAATTTCTTGTCCATTCACATGTAGCTTTCGTTCCTTTGGACAAATCACAAACTCACCGGCCTGAATGACTTCATGATGAATCGTTTCCTTCTTCTGTACACGTCGCGTCATATTCTTCACACGCAAAAGCAGCTCTGCATAATGAAAAGGCTTTGTCACATAATCATCAGCACCGAGCTGCAAACCAAGCAACTTATCATTCATCTGGCTCTTCGCCGTTAACATTAACACAGGAATATCGCGATCCTTCTCCCGAAACAGTCGAAGAAGTTCATAACCATCTATATCAGGAAGCATCACATCTAGAATCAATACATCAGGCTTCTCTTCCCATCTTCGCAACGCCTCATTTCCATTCGCAGCTGTAAGTACTTCATATCCTTCCATCTCTAACTGCATCCGAATTAAATTACAAATGCTCGACTCATCATCGACTACAAGTATTTTCATGGAGTTCCTCCTTTCGAAGCTATATAAAAAACGACATAAAAACCTCCTTTTCTTTTTAAGGAGGGCGAGAGCATCTGGCCTTGCATAGCAGTGGTCAGGGCCTTTTCCTGCCACATGCCATGTTTTAAACAAAGAGAGCAAGCTAGTAGCGGTCATGTTGTATTATAGTAGCAACTTATTTGTGATTTATATAGTATAACAAAGATCAAAAATGAAAATAGAGGGAATTATCGACTATATATTGACGACAATTCCCTCTATTACATTCACTAATAACTCTACTAAACTATAATTATTTTGCAATAAAATAATTCGTCACATACTGCGCCCAAAGCTCATGACCTTTTGCACTTGGGAAGCCAAACTCATCTTGCAAATATGGCAAGATATTCTTCGTCGTTGAATCCGGCCATACTTCCCAATGATTAATATATGTATAACCGTTTTGCTCTGCAAACTGCTTCAAAGCAGCAATAGCTTTCGGATAATTCTTTGCACTATACATTGGATTTGGCGGTTGGATCATAATCGTAGCATCCTTCGCACTACTGTGAAGTGCTTGTACAAACTTTTGCGTATTCGCTACAGAATTACCGTTACCCATCTTACTATTATCTGTAACAAACGGCGGTTCAAATAAAATCACATCTGGCTTTGCATCTGCAATTTCTTTATCACGCTTATGTGCAATTAAATCTTCTGTACCCTCATCCTTAAACTCTTTCACAGTAACATTCCAAAGACCTTCACCATACGCCTCTTTTAAATTAACAGTCACCTTAGCTGGCCAAGCATCAGCCGCCGAAGCTTGATCCCCAACAATAACAAGATTCACCGCTTTCTTATCAGCTGCTGCTTTCTTCAACTTTTCCTTTACCGCATTAGGTAAATTCTTTGCATATGCTTCATTAAAAGACCCTTTTGTATCCGCTTTTTTCTCTTCTGCCTGTGCACTTTGCTTTTGTGTACTTACTGCCTCTTGCTGCGTTGCATTGGCAACTTTCTTATTCCAATACAACTTACCGCTCACAATAGAAGCAACAAACAACACAAAAACAAAAAGCACAAGAAATGCTTTTTTATTCATTCGTTCACCTCATCTGTTTCATACTACATATATATTAGTATAAAAGCATACAAAAATAAACCAACTACTGTAAACGTAGTTGGTTTATGGAAAATTATTTCTTAGGCAACTCAAGATGCTCTCTTAATTTATTAGATAAATCTTTGCGAGTTTGATCTGTTACAAAGTAGTACCAAATGCCATCCTCAGCTTTGTGACCATCACCAGGAATTTGAATCTCTTCACTGTTTTTCATACAATCCTTATAATTCTGTTGAATATTAAACATTTGATCTTGCGTTAAGCTTGTCTTCACATTCTTTTGAATCGCTTGTAATACATCACCGTAGTTTGCAAGTGAAGAAACATTTGCTCCTTTTTTAATTACAGCTTGAATCACTTGACGTTGACGCATTTGACGTCCGAAATCACCGCGAGGATCTTCAGAGCGCATACGAGTATATAAAAGAGCCTTATCACCATTAATGTGAATATCACCTTTTGCAAAATGTACGCCTTCATGTGTAAACTCTAAATCATTATGAACATCTACACCGCCAACCGCATCTACAATATCCTTAAATCCAGCCATATTCGCTTCAATATAATGGTCAACAGGAACATCAAGGAAGTTTTCCACTGTTTTCACAGTCATATCAATTCCGCCAAATGCATACGCATGGTTAATCTTATCTTTCTTACCTTTACCGATAATTTCCGTATATGAATCACGTGGAATACTTACAATTTTCATCGACTTTGTCTTTGGATTTAAAGTAAATAACATTAAAGAATCAGCACGGCCAACTTCATCTTTTTGTCGGTCACTCCCCATTAGTAAAATCGAAATAGGCTTTTGATCTACGACTTCTACTTTTTGTTCTCGCTTATCTGACTTATCACGCTCTAATGGTTTATGAACCGCATCTAATGTATTTGATACATTAGAATAAATATGATATGTATAAGCTCCTCCAGCAACTACGAGAAGACCTATAATACCCAGAATCCAGAATAAAATTTTCTTTTTCATCTTTTATTCCTTCTTTCCTTTAAATCAATAGAACATTAACAATATTCTGGTTAATCGTCAAAAGACGAGGGTGACATATAGATAGATGTACACTCCACTCCGAGTGGACGCTTTCCGCGGGCGAGAGCGAGCCTCCTCGGCAAGCCTGCGGGGTCTCACTTCCCTCGCTATTCCCGCAGGAGTCGCCACTCTCCGTTCCGTGTATGAAAAATGATTCATTTTCAAAAAATCAACCCCATGTTACGGTGATGAACCAATACTCTTATCATTTAACAAATATTTACATTTTATTTTAGTTTTTGAATTACACACAATAGAATCCCTCAAATTTTTCAATACTATTCCTTGATTTTACATCTAGGAAATTTTATTACTCTACGAGAGTTTCCTTTCCTGCTGAATCTTCGATATGTATTACAAATTCAAAATACAGGAAAACGAGGTAGAAAAACGCATTCATTATATAGTAAAATTATTTCATATACATTCAATAAGTTTATTTATATATATCTAGATAATTAGAATACAGTGGAGGCTCTTATGAAAAAAGGAAAGAAAATATGGAAAATTATCGGTTTCAGCTTGTTGGCTATACTCATCATTGCTGTAGGGGGAGGCGCTTATGCCTACACGCAATTGCAGCCCAAGAACCATTTTAAAAATGTTCCTGTAGTAAATGCCAACTCGAATAAAAAGGTAGATTCAAGTCAGGACACAAAAGCACAAAACGGTGCCTTTAACATTTTATTAATCGGTTCAGATGAACGAAAAGGACAAAACGTCGGTCACTCCGATTCCATGATGATTGTTCATGTAGACTTGAATAAAAAAGAATATCACGCGATGAGCATTCCTCGTGATACACGCGTACACCTTGATGGCTACGGCTATACAAAATTGACAAGCGTACAATACATTAAACAAGCAACAGAAGGTCAGCAAAAAGGTGTAGATGCCGCAATACAAGCCATTACTGAATTAACAGGTGTAAATATTAACTATTATGTAGAAACAAACTATCAAGGCTTGCAGGGCATGGTAGATGCAATTGGTGGCATTGAAATGAATGTGCCGTTCGATGTAAAACTTACACATCCTTGGTACCAAGAAAATAAAAATAAAGTGATAAATGCTGGCACACATTCAGTAGATGGAAAAATGGTGACAGAAATTGTACATGAACGCTATTCTCTTAAAAATGGGGAGTATGATCGTCAAAAATTACAAGAGGAAGCATTAGTAGGGATTGCTAAGAAAGCACTACAGCCTGAGAATATAACAAAACTACCAGGGTTCGTAAAACAAATTCCAAACTTCTTAATCGCATCCAATATGACGACAACAGATATGTTGAGCTTAGGAATGGCTGCAAAAGACTTTGATCCTAAAAAACAATTACAATATCATCAAATTGGTGGAGAGTGGAAGACTATGTATGATGATGTTTTAAAGAATAATAACGATGAGTTGATAATGAATAAGGAACAATTGAAGCAAGTTGTTTCTCAGTACTTTACGAACTAGATAATAGAAAACAATGAAGTGGGACTGAGGTGATTTACCTCCGTCCCACTTCACATATCTTCTTTATTTATTCTGTATCAAGATGTTGTAAATACACTAGTGATTTTTTACATATTCTTGTTGTTACTACTCAGCCATCTCATTAATAATCACATAGTATGCAATTCATATAAATAAAAACATACAAAATAGAGGTTAAACAAACATTTGATTAAATAACACACGCAAAAAAGCTGGCTTCCACCGGATTCCTGCTTTCCTTATTCTTTATCACTGTAATAGTAACCTTAAAATCTAAGGTTGTTTTTCCAGTGATTATCCTTAACTTACAACCTCTGTCTTGTAACCACTTGAATGAAAAATATTCTAATTTCAAGCAGTTCGAATCATATCTTCAATTGAATCTTCATTATTATTTATATGTATGCTAATTCATTCAAAAATCCTGCTCATTTGTTTTTAATAAAGATGAAGATTTTTTCTCCCTTGCTAAAATATATCCATAGGTTAACAAATAAAATAAAAAATAATTAGCATTATTTTTCACTCCAAATGAATTATATCCGGAGAGCGCAAAAATGAAAATGATTACCAATATTTTGTACTCTATTCTGCACAAAATAAAAATTAGTAAAAGAATGTACAGTAAAATGAAGTATCCTACATCAAAAAATAAAATAATCCAAGGGTTTTCAAGAATTATAGGAGTATTAAATTGACCAATTATTTTTATGTTCTCTGAAGCTCCTCCTAAACCCATTATTTGAAATGAAGACAAATGTTTTATAAAATAATCTATTAGCATAAACCGTACTTGTGTAGAGTCACTTGCACCACCAACTCGATTTATAAAAGTAGATCCTAAAGATGTGTTAAATGTCAAGAAAACCGCAATCCCTATCACGCTTATAGTGATGAGATATTGTTTGGCATTCTTCCAGCCCCCCTTAAAGACCTGTTTATTATATAAAAGTACCATGAATGCTATAACAAAAATACTTCTTGAGCCTGTTAATAAAATATCAATTATAAATAATAGCAGAAATGCATACTTTAACTTTGTATTCTCGATCTTCATTTGCACAATAATCATTGAAAAAAGGAAGAAAATCGCATTATCTAACGGATGCCCAATTATTGTTTTAATTCTATATCCATCACGGATTGTTGAGTATAACCATGCTGGATGATTTTCGTTATAAAGATTTTGAAAAATATTGACTCCAGTAAGATATTCACAAATTCCTAGCAGTCCAATTAATACTGAAAAGCAAATCATAATCTCAACTGCCTTATTAACTTTTTTTAAGTTAATTTTCCTATTGCAATAGAAGAACAAAAAGAACGAAATAGGACCAAGATAATTATGAATTGCTAACGACATTCCACTAGTTCCCTTGATGTAAAAGGTTACTCCAAAAAATATAGAAAGAACTAATACACACAAAATTGAAATCTTATCAAAAATGATTCTTCCCTTTATTAAATTTTCCATAAAGTATAGAAAGAAAACAGTTAACCAAGACAAGACAAAAGGATGAATCTTTAGTGGATTTAATCCATTATTATTATAAAAATCAAGAAAGAAAAAATTTCCTGTTAAGACCAGTGCAATGATAAGAACTGGAATTATGAATAGAAATGATACCTCCCACCCTAAAAACTTTGTTAATAAATAAAAAAGAAACCCAAGTAATACATATATAAAATAGACATAGTAATTTGTCCCCAACAAAAAAGAAAATGCAATAATACAAATTAAGGGGAGAACTAAATTAATAGTAACTAGCTTTAATGATATTTTCATATTATTCCTCAATATCCTCTTAATATATTTAACTGATTAGATTTTCCGATGTATATATCATGAGAGTAAAATGAATTACATTACACAACTACTGTTGATACAACATATTCAACTGAAAATTCATATGTCGAAACTATAAGGCAGTTATACATATCACGCTTACATATGTTATACATCAAAGAATTTTATAACCTTATCTCTTTCAAATAATAAACTATACATCTTTTACCTTAATTTAAATTAAAACTCCCTATAACAAAATTAAAAAGAAGATATTTCGCTCTTCAAACCTAAAGCGATGATACTAAATGAAGGATACTTATAGACTTATAAATATCCTTTGCTTTTTTCTCTATTTCGATATCTTAACGCTATAACACAGTATCTTCTTTGATAATTTCTCTGTTTTCATTAAGAACGTATTTATTTTTATAATTTAAATACATTCTCATTAATATCACTGCATATAATAATCGAGCCTGTGCCACACTAATTGCAGCCCAAATTACCCCAAAATAGGGTACAGTCACAAAAATCAAAAGTATAATTACCCCAATTTGAATATACTTTCCTATTGTAATAAACATCGGTTTTCCTAATGAATAAATAGCCTGTTCAATAGGAACAATGACAAATGCCAATATTGCCGATATCAACATTACTTGAAGAATATTAATTGAACCTAAATACTTTTCTCCTAAAAGGATTGGGACTATCACATGTACTAAAGGAATCATACATAACATAACAGCAGAAACAATTAACGTAGGCTTTATAATTTTTTTGGTTCTCCTCACTACTTCTTGTGCATCTAATTCCGACATTGCAGGTAACATTACTTTCCCAAAAGCAAATGGAATAAATGAAACAATAGCAGATAATTGAAATGCCGCATTATAAATTCCAATTTGTTCGTAAGTAATCCATAAAGAAATCATAAAGAAATCAATTCTACCTAAGGTGTTATTAGGGATAGAAATCATTAACATCCACTTTTCGTAGTTAATAATCTCTTTTAGTAACTCCTTAGGTAAACGTAAAGAAAAGTAAATTTTAACAAACTTAAAATACTTAAATAGAAATGGCAAAGAGATTATGATTGGTAAGAAGTATAAAATAAATACATACTTCAAAAGCAACATGTCTTTTACTACTAAGCTTAAAATCACAAGAATCAAAGCAAGATACCTAAATATATTAATCCATGCTCTAAGTTTAAACTTCTGAATTGCTTGCAAATACGTATCATTTACAAACAGTAGAGATTCTCCTAAATAACCTACAATTAAATACGGAATATATAGAGTTATCTCATCTTTACCCTGAATAGAAAAAATCTGAGCCCCAAATAAAATTAGTGCCACAATAACCACTGCAGTAATAATTATCTTTGTAAAAAAATATAATCCAAATATACTTTGGATTTTTTCTTTACCTCTTGCTGAAAATCGGACTGCTGTATTCTCCATTCCAAAATCAAAAAATGCACTACAGAAAGCCACCGTTACAAAAATGAATGAATACTTCCCATAATCTTCTGGACCTAGTTGCCTAGATAAAATTAGAATACTTATAAAACTCAATGCCTTTGTTATAACACTTTCCAAGAATACAATACTAAGGTTTTTTAACAGGCTATGATTGAAATACTTGTTTAAGTTAACTTTTAAACTTTTCATACATGGATACCTTTATCTTAATTTTTTCATATTTAATATACAAAGATTATAATTCGGCATAAATCATTTTATTTAAATATTTATATACAACTCTCTATAAGCTTCATTATATCTCTTAATCATATTTTCTAGAGAATATTCACGTTCTAAATATTCAGTAGTTTTATTATTCTTCTCGTATTGCTTACGATAATCTTCGTCGCTTACTAAACGGTATAGTTTTTCAGCTAGTTCTTTATAATCTTCCTTTTTAAAACATAAACCATACTCTTCATTTTCCTTCACTATTTCAAGGGGACCCTCAAGTTTACTAACAATTACAGTACATCCAGCTGCTAAGGCTTCTACTACTACTAATCCAAAGCCTTCGTATCTAGATGGTAAAACAAAAATATCTGTATCTGCATATACTCTCTCTATATTCTCAATATTCCCTAAGAATTTAACGTTCTTTTCTAAATGATACTGTAAAATTAAATCATTTAACTGATCAATTTGTTTTTGATCTGTAGCAGCACCGGCAAAAAAACAATTAAAATCTGTATACCCATACTGATTCCTCAAAATATTAAGTGACTTTATTAAAATATCCTGACCTTTTTTTTCTGGTACGATACGTGCAACACATGCAATATTAAGAACATCTTTATTTTTATTGGATAACTCAATACTACTGCCAAACTTTTCAAGATTTACCCCATTGTAAATTAACTTGATTTTTTCTTCAGGAACGTATTTACTTACAGTTTTATAGACAGCCTTCGAAATAGCTATATATTTATCAACAGGATACTTATTTAAATTTTCATTATATATCTTTGTATCATGTACAGTAAACACAACTTTAACTTTCATCATTTTCTTAAGTAAATAAGCAAACTTTAAACTGAATGTGTCATGACAATGAATAATATCTACATTATTTTTTGTCATAAACCTACAGGTTTTATAAATAGTACGCAAATTTATAATTGGATTTCTCGTTCCTTCCCTTCTATTGCATAATAGAAGGGAATCTTTGTTAAGCATTTCTATATACTCTTTGCTCCATCTATCATTTATCACACATAGATAACTAGGAGTTTTATTATTTTTTATCATTAAATCTACAATAATTCTTTCTAGCCCACCACCAAGAAACAATTCAGAATTTAAATGCATTATTCTCATTATAAATTCTCCCATTATATTTTGAGTTTAATCTCTCGTATTTTAAAACATATAAATTATCTAATATAATTATTCATTTGATTTAAAAATACTAATAATGTAACTACTTGATCTTTTTCAAGGGTACTCCCCTGTCTAAATAAAACTTCACAATCATTTTTTAGAGAAGTATCTTGTAATAAATCAATATTTTTATAAAACTGTTCTTCATAAAAGTCACTCAAATATTCATTTGTTCTATACCAATAATCCATCGGATGCATATGGTTTCTTGAATTCAATTTTAATCCTAATTTGTTTTTAATTAATTTAATACCTGCAGCTGGAATACTCGTCCACGGAACTGGAACCCCTTTAACAGTTATTACTTTTTTGTTTATTTTACCTTTTACTTTTTCATAAACAAAATCTGCAGCTTCGGGATAATACCTATTTATCCATTTAATGTAAATACTGTGCCCTTTTCTATAATCTAGCGGTAAAGATAAGCAAAAATCCATAAAATCAATATCTAAAAATGGAGAAATAGTCTCAGTATATTGAAACATAGGTTTTAATCCAATGTTGACGCCTGTAAAGCCCCTGTTATAAAATTTAAAGATCTCTTGATCCTCCAAATGAAAGGCCTTATCTATATTGTATTCTACCTTATCAATAAGTTTAGTAGAATATGCCCCGGCGCCTGGTTTAAAACTTTGTCGTTCTCCATTATCGTAAAAAGTTCCAATTATTACGTCACCAATTTGCCCTGTATGAATTATACCGTATTTATCTAAGTTAATATTACTAACCATACTTAATGTATGTGCAATAGTACAAGCTTGACTCCTAGCTCCCGATATTTGGACTGACTCATCAAAGTACTTATAAATATAGGTTCCATTATCTAATGCTTTAAACATCCACTCTGTTTTTAATTTATCAGAAATTTGTTTAGGTACTTTTTCATCCAAATAATCTGTTTGAGAGAAAGTATAATTGAGCATATTAGTATATCCCATAGTATGAGCAACCCAGGCAGTCATCCTAGAGTCTAATCCACCACTTAACGCCACCAGGTGTTTATATCCATACTCTAGATCCTTCTCAAATGATCTTTTAATTGCATTTTTAAAATAACTATCTAATTTTACTAATGCTTCTGCCTCTGAAATATCAATAGACTTATTACTTAAAACATAATAGCATTTTTTTTCAATTTGACTTGTAGAATAACGGATATAGTGTCCTGGTGTTAACCTATATACCTCTTCAAATAAAGTTTCATTACACAAGACGTGAGAATGTGTCATTAAGCTATAAGCCGCATTATGATTAATTCGAAATCTTTTACCAGTTTTTTTATGAATTAACCTTATAAGTACTTCAAATTCAGTAGCGAAGTAAAGTGTGCTCTCTTTCTCATGAATGTGATAAAAAACCTCTTTGTCCCCAACATGATTTGTATACAGAGTAAATATATTTTCTTCTTTGTTAAAAAAAACACCCGCAAAACTACCTCTAAGCTTTTGGAAAAATGCTTTTGAATTTGCATTGGACATCTCATTTAACAACATTGCTATTCTATCTTCATCAATATTATATTCTCTATACAAATCACTCTTGTTTAAAATTACGCCATCTAAAATATGAAAATTATTTTGATCTTCATAAAATGTTTTATCTCTTTCAAATTTCTTAACTGCATTTCTAAAAAACTTTCCATATAACATTGAAGTAGTAACTACCGCTTCCTCTTCAATTAAATAGCTATTTTTATCAATAATCTCATAAACATTAACATCCCTATCTAATACCTCTTTTTTATTTGAAATAAAGCCAAAAAAGCCAGGCATCACACTCAACTCACTTTAACTAAAATTTTTAGTTATAACTTTTATTGTGAACTTTTTATAATCTTTTCATATAACGAAAACACTTGATCTAACGAATTATAAACATTATATTTCATATTTATTTTTTCAATATTGTATTTTTTTATCGAATTAGTAGTTGAATTATCACTCAATAGGTCGATAATTTTATTTTTTAGCTCATTTATATCTCCAGGCTTAATAATAAATCCATTTTCCTTCTCAACTACTGAAGGAATAGAACCAACAGAAGTGGATATAATCGGCAAACCATAACTCATTGCCTCTAAAATAGACATTGGCATACCTTCATTATAAGAAGGCAATACATAAATAATACTTTTCCGATAAATTTCCTCTATTTTCTTGTCATCTGAAATCCAACCAGGCACAATAAATAAATCATTTAAACCTAAATCATTAATCCTTTTTTTTACTTTTTCAATCTCACCATCACCAGCTAAAACAAATTTATACTTACTATCTATTTTCCCCTTTAATTTTGCTCCAACTTCAATTAGGTCATAAGTACCTTTTCTCTGAGAAAGCACCCCCATTGTCGTGATATATATTTTATCATCCAAACTACCATTGATTTCTTTCGGAAAAACCGCATTATCTAATGATACAACTTTAGTTGTACAGATAGACTCGTAATACTCTTTCCATTGTTCCCCTAATGCTAAAATTACAGTTACTTTATTTAATGTATCTATAATTTGTTTCTTACGATTATCATCACTTTCATTATAAAAATCTTTAAATTGCGACCCGTGCATATGTAACACAATAGGTATACACTTATTATTCAAAAGTTGTATGATATATCTTTTTCGAATGAAACTACCTCTGTAAGACATATGAATATGTGCAACATCATATTTTTGGTTTAATACATTAATTTTAATGAATAGCTTTATATACTGGATTATAAAATACATTATGTTTACAAAATGATTAAACCCATAATAGGTGGGTAAATATTCCAAATTAACCTTTTTCCCAAGACCAGCTTGCATATAGTTTTTTACCACTCTAGTAATCCCACCTGTTACACGTAAATGAGATCCGATCATGATAACATTCATTGATTCACCTTTTTCTAATCTTTTTCATATGTAGAGTTATTTATACTAAATTAAATTTAAGTTTTCAGATGTAACATTATATGTTCTTCGCTAAAAACGTCTCTAATATTCCAATAATATTATTAGTATTAGATTCATATTTTCTAAATTCCATACATTTTACAGCCTCTAATGCATTTCCTAATTCATCAACATCTGAAATCCCATATATCAAATTAGAATTCGTAAACTGCTCTATTATTTCAAATTGATGATTATCTACGTGTTCGCCATATTCTACAGTTCTAGGAACACCAATCACTTTTTTTTCCTTTTTTACACCATTAATAATAGACCCAGTTCCTCCATGAGTAACAATTATTTCGCTCTTCTCCATTAAGTCTAAAAACTCTTCCTTATTTAAAAATTTCTTATATGGATAATAGCGTGGTTCATATGTTGAATAACCAATTTGAGCAAATACTTCATCAGGTTTTATTTTCTCCACTTCAACCAAATGGTCAATTGCTTTTAACAACCTATTAAATTGAAACTTCTGTGACCCCACTGTAACAAAAATCAATATATTCCGCCCCCATAAGTTGCGTTTGGGTAAAACTTTTTCATTTCTTCCCATTGAACTAAGAACAAATCTGCATGCTTATACATTAGCTTACCAGTAATGGTTGGCGAAGTTATCTTAGAAAAAGACTCAATAAATATTAATTTTTTCTTAAACAACTTTGCTAATATGCACATTGGCACCGTTGCTAGTGCACCAGTTGAAATAACGACATCTGGTTTTTCCTTTAATAAAATAATTAAAGTTTGTACAAGTAAAATTATAAATTTAAAAAAGAAGGTAATTTCTCTTCTATTAATTTGAATTACATCATAATGTTTAATACCTTTAGGATTGAATTGATAATTTGTTTTCTCTGTTAAGATAAAACTTTCATTTTTTTCCATCATAGGATAAAGCATCATTAATTGTTCTAAATGTCCTCCAGATGAAGCAGCAAAGCATATTTTCAATGTTCTCCCTCTTTCAATGACCTACCCTAAAAAGGTAGTAAAATAGCCTTTGTATTGTTCAAATTATACACGTACAAGATTTTTAATAACCGACTTTCTTCCCACTGAATAGTAATTTATATTCCTATTTTGAACATCACTTAATGAAAAACAGTTTCTACCATCATATACATTAGCTTCTTTCATATTCTTCTCAAATGTCTCTAATGATATAGATTTAATTTCTTCCCATTCCGTTAAGATAAATACAATATCAGTATCTTTAATCGCTTCAATAACATCACTTACATACTCTACTTCATCAGGTAATTCTTTCTTCGCGTTATCCAATGCAATCGGATCGTATGCTTTAACGCGAGCACCCATTTTAATAAGATCTGGAACAATGACTAACGAAGCTGCTTCACGGATATCATCCGTATTTGGTTTGAAGGTTAAACCTAGTACCCCTACTTTTTTTCCTTCTAATGTTCCAAAATCACTTATTGCTTGATCAATTAGCTTACGTTGCTGTTTATTATTAAGCTCAATAACTGCGCTTAGCAAGCTAAAATCATACTCTACATTTTCTGCGATTTTCTTAAGTGCCTTTGTATCTTTAGGGAAACAAGAACCACCATAACCGATACCTGCTTTTAAAAACTGATTACCAACACGACTATCTAGTCCCATTCCCATTGCTACTTCTTCTATATCCGCGTTTACTTTTTCACAAATATTAGCTATTTCGTTTATAAATGAAATTTTTGTAGCAAGAAATGCATTTGATGCGTATTTAATCATCTCAGCACTACAAGTATTCGTACGATAAATTGCTATTCCAAATGGCTTGTTAATCTCTTCAATTAAGTTTCCTGCTTCTTCATTATCCGCACCAATTACAATTCGATCCCCATGAAACACATCATAAACAGCTGAGCCTTCACGTAAAAACTCAGGGTTAGATACAACTTCTACATTAACTTTCTTTTCAACCAAACGCTCTTCAATATACGATTTAATTTTATGGTTTGTTCCCACTGGCACTGTACTTTTAACAACAACTGTAACATCTCTTGTAATAGAATGAGCAACATCTTCACAGACTTTATAAATATATGTTAAATTAGCTGAACCGTCTTCCAACTCCGGTGTACCAACAGCAATATATATAGCATCAGCCTCTTTATATACATTTCTATCCGCAATTTCAAAAGACAATGTCCCGCCAATTAAGTTCTTTTCTATTAACTCTTCAATTCCTGGTTCATAAATAGGAGAAACTCCCTGACGTAACATATTAATTTTCTCTTCATTTATATCAAGACAAGTAACACTATGGCCAATCTCAGCAAGTGATACACCAGTTACAAGTCCTACATATCCCGTACCGACTACTACTATTTTCATCCTTTTGAACTCCCTTATTTTAATCGTATTAAGATGCCCCATTAGATCTAACCATTATTTGAATCGTTCTAAAAATAATTTTCAAGTCATATATGAATCCACGTTTACTTATATACTCTAAATCTAGCTCTACCATTTCTTTAAAACCAACATTATTTCTTTCCGTCACTTGCCAAAGCCCCGTACACCCAGGTGTAACAAGTAATCTCTGTTTATCGTAAGAAGTATATTCTTTCACTTCTCTCGATAGTGGCGGCCTCGGACCAACCAGGCTCATCTCACCTTTCAATACATTAAGTAACTGAGGCAACTCATCAATACTCGTTCTCCGAATTAATTTCCCAATCTTCGTTACACGAGGATCGTCTTTCATCTTAAACATTGCACCTGATACTTCGTTATATTCTAGTAAATCGTCTAATTGCTCTTCCGCATCCGTAACCATCGAACGAAACTTATACATATGAAATTCTTTTCCGTCTTTGCCAACACGAATTTGTTTGAAAAATACAGGTCCCTTTGAATCCTCGTATTTAATAAGTATCGCCACAATGAGGAAGATAGGAGATAATAAAATGAGGCCACATAGCGCACCAATAAAGTCCATGCATCGCTTTGCTGCTAAATAACCTTTACGACCGTTCACATCTTTCAAAATAAGCTCTCCATTATTCCCCTTCTCTGCATCTCCACTTGATACTTTTATCAAGCTCAAAGTTCTCCCACCTCACTTTTTATACATGCACATTCTCTTTCCGCACCAATTCATTCATATACTTCATCAATTCTTCTTTTAATTCATCATGCTGAAGTGCCATTTCAATTGTTGTTTTAATAAAGCCAAACTTCTCTCCAACGTCATAGCGTGTTCCTTCAAAGTCATAAGCAAACACTCGTTGCATTTCATTTAAACGTTGAATGGCATCTGTTAATTGAATTTCTCCGCCCGCACCTGTTTGCTGGTTTTCTAAGAACATAAAGATTTCTGGTGTTAAAATGTAACGACCCATAATCGCTAAGTTAGATGGCGCTGTTCCTTGTGCTGGTTTTTCTACAAATTGACACACTTGATAGCGACGGCCATTTTGCATAGTTGGATCGATAATACCGTAGCGATGTGTTTCATTGTCTGGCACTGTTTGGACACCGATGACAGAAGCGCTTGTTGCTTCGTATTCATTTATTAACTGACGTAAGCATGGTGTTTCCGCTTGGACAATGTCGTCGCCAAGTAATACTGCAAATGGTTCGTTCCCGATAAACTTTCGCGCACACCATACTGCGTGTCCTAGCCCTTTTGGTTCTTTTTGACGTATGTAATGAATATTAATTTTTGAAGATTTTTGTACTTTTTCTAAAATTTCATATTTACCTTTTGCTAATAGATTTTCTTCCAGTTCAAAGGAATGATCGAAATGATCTTCAATTGCACGTTTTCCTTTTCCTGTTACGATAATGATGTCTTCAATGCCAGATTCAATTGCTTCTTCTACGATGTATTGAATTGTCGGTTTGTCGACAATTGGTAACATTTCTTTTGGCATTGCTTTCGTTGCTGGTAAGAATCTTGTTCCCAGTCCAGCCGCTGGAATAATTGCTTTTTTTACTTGTTTCAAAATAATTCCCCCTAATCACACTTTTTTCTCTATATCCATCTATAATAATATTAAAAATAAAAACCCTAGCTACAGTGTCCTTATGCACAACTCCATAGCTAGAGTTTTTATAAATTATATTGGGCATCTAACCCATCCTCACGCCATGCTCCCGACGACAAGCGTCTAAGGTAGGTTGAAATAAAATTTCTACCCACAGCACAACCGAGTGCCTCCGTTGATAATGGTTAGGAGACATCACCATTGCTTACGTTAAAAAATACCAAATAATTTTTTACGACGAATTTGTTGTGGATCTTCTTTATAGATCATCTTACCACTTATAAACAAGTATGGATTTTCCTTGAAATCCATGAGCGTATTTGCGCCAAATTCATTTTCAATCACATCATAGCCGGCTTGTAAATGAAATGCTCTTGTCGTTGTGTTATGCGCATCCGATGCAATCATATGGGTTAAGTTATGTTCAACGAGCTGCAGTGAGAATTTTTTAATTTTCTTACCGAAGTTTCCAAGTAAACTCCCTGCTGTTACTTGTGTTAACGCTCCTTTATTTACGAGGTTATATAACTTATCTGGCTGCTCGATTAATTCGGCATTACGTTCGGGGTGAACAATAATAGGAATCATGCCCTTTACTCGTAATTCGTATAACATTTGTTCAGCATAACGTGGTACGTGATTGGATGGAAATTCAATTAATATATATTTATTCGTTTCATTCAATGTGAGAATTTTGCCAGCTTCATAATCTGCTAATAAATCCCCGTATAAACGAACTTCTTGACCTGGTAACACAGTGAGAGGAATATCATGTTCTTGGAGCGATTCATTTAATTGTTTTACTTGATGAAGAATCTCTGCACGCTCATTCATATATTTGCCGTTTTGATGATGCGGAGTTGCAACGATCGTATGAATACCTTCTGCCGCTGCTTTTTGTGCCATTGCTAGACTATCCGTTAACGTCCCGGCCCCATCATCAATACCAGGTAAAATATGACAATGCAAATCGATCATTGTCCTCACCCTTTCTTCTTATGAATTTTCAAGATAAAAGAGAAGTGCGCCGCGCGCACATCTCTTTAGTTTGCACCGTAGTAGTAATATAAGCTCTGTTCACGTTCACGATCGTTCAGAATAACACCTAGCAACTTGCCTTTTGCAGATTCTAATAATGTTTTTGCCTTTACTGCTGCTTCTTTTTCTGTTTGTTCACTACGTACAACAAGTACAGATGCATCACATTGGCTCGCCATAATTTGTGCGTCCGTAACTGGCAAGATTGGCGGCAAGTCGAAGATTACTAGATCATATAAGCTGTAAGTTTGACTAAGCAGTTCTTTCATCGCATTTGATCCAAGTAGTTCGGCAGGATTTGGCGGAATTGGGCCAGATGGGAGAAAATCTAATTTATCTACTGCTGTTTTTTGAATACATTTTTCTAATCGTTCACCAGCTGTTAATACATTTGTTAAACCGAAAATGTTCTCAATGTGAAACATTTGGTGCGTTGCTGGTTTTCGTAAGTCTGCATCGACAAGTAGTACACGCTTTCCTTGCTGGGCAAATACAACAGCAATATTTGATGTTGTCGTCGTTTTCCCTTCACTTGGATTCGCAGACGTCACCATTAAGGAACGAATTCTCATATCTACTGAGGCAAATTCAATATTCGTACGAATGTTGCGATATTGCTCAGAGATTGGTGATTTCGGCTGATTGTATGCAATTAATTGACGGCGTTGACGATGATGTTTCTTTTTCTTAAATAAGCTTTTAAGAACCAATTGTTTGCCCCCTCACTTTCTTCGTTGATGCTGCACGTGATTTCTTTCCTACTTCTTCTCCATCCATACGTGCAACGATACCGAGAACTGGTAATCCTAGTAATTTCTCTACATCTTCTTCTTTCTTTACAGTGTTGTCTAAATATTCTAGTAAGAATGATAGTCCAACAGATGCCATTAACCCTACAACAAACGCAATCGCAATATTGATCATCGGACGCGGCTTAATCGGAGATTGATTTTCTGCCACTTCTGCTTTCGATAAAATAGTTACGTTATCTACCCTCATAATTTTGGCAACTTCAACTTTAAATATTTCCGCTGTTGTGTTTGCAATATCACGTGCTACTTTTGGATTTTTATCTTGCGCTGTTACCGTTACCACTTGCGAATCTTTCTCATTAGCAACTTCAATCTTTTTATTTAAGTCTTGCGTTGTTATATTTAAACCTAGCTTTTCTTTCACTTGATCTAAAATAACAGGACTTTTAATAATAACCTTATATGTATTGGTCAATTGAACATTCGTCTGAACTTCATTAAATTGAATCGCTGCTCCTTCTTGTTTCTTTTGGTTAACAAGAATTTGCGTTGAAGATTGATAGATTGGTGTCATAAAGAAAAAGCTCACAATCGCACTAATGATTGCTGCTCCAAATGTAATAGAAAGAATCATTGCGAAGCGCTTTCGTAAAACTTGAAATAACTCTTTTAAACTAATCGTTTCTTCCATAAGCTCCCCCGGCTCTCATAATTTTACATAACAAAGAGTATAACATAAAAAAAACATAGGGTTTTTATAAAAACATAAGATTTTTATAAAAACCTTTATGCTATTGTCTACTCATGATATTTTTATCCATTTTCCGATTTTTAAAAAACCCTACCTTAATATTACAAAATCAGACTAAATCTGACAACATGCTCTCATGAATTTGTCAATAAACGCATAATAAAAGATCATATATTTATATATATAAGATCATATATTTTTTATACCCCTAAAATATTTATATATACAAAAAACCTAGGAGTCAATAAATTTTACCTAGGTTTCTTATTTTTGTCATTAATAATATCCATATGTATGTTCGGATCGCGGTTTCGCATTAAGCACAACACCGAGCAATGTTGTATTTGTGTGATGTAATACATTTTTCGCTTTTAACGCTTGCTCTTTTTCAGTTTTTCCGCTGCATAGTACAAGTACCGTACCTTCGCATTGATTGGCAATAACTTGAGCATCTGTAACGGCAAGAACAGGTGGTGTATCGAACAGAATGAGGTCATAATATTCCTTTGCTTCTTGCAGTAATTCACCCATCATTGTTGATCCTAATAATTCTGCTGGATTTGGCGGGATAGGTCCGCATGGTAACAGATGTACGTTTTCTACATCTGTTTTTGCAATGCACCCCTGTAACGTTCGTTGTTTTGATAATACATCTGTTAATCCAAAAACAGCGTCAACATGAAATAGCTGATGAAGAACTGGTTTTCGTAAGTCCGCGTCTATAAGCAATATTTTATCTCCTTGCTGTGCAAAAGCGACAGCAAGATTGGCAGTCGTCGTTGTTTTTCCTTCTCCGGGATTTGCCGATGTAACGACAAGAGAACGAATCTTTTGATCAATAGAAGCAAATTGTATATTTGTTCGGATATTACGATATTGTTCGGCAAGAACAGATTGCGGCTTTTCATATGCAATAAGTTTCCGCTTTGATTGCAGACGTTTACGAAAAAACATATACGACATCCTCCTCATAAAGTGAAACTTTAATCAGTGGGGGTTTTCTTCATCCCCCACTGATTATTAGTTGAACCAATCGGGCTTTTACGGGCAGTTTATCTCCCACCTAACTTCTTTGCTTTCGCCGAATTTTGAGGTGGGAGTATTACTGCCCGTTAATGCGGGATAAAAAGTGAAACCTTCATCAACAGGGATTCATTCCCCACTAATCATCAGTACATACTAGAAGTTCTTTCTATCCTTAAGGTGACAATAGCGAGATATACATTTTCCTAGCATAAGAAATCGCAAGCTACTCAACAATTTCTTCCCAAGAAAATACCACATACCAAATCATACAATAATTTACTTATATTAACAATGATATTTTTGAATATACTTTAAATTCAAAAAAGTTAAACGTTTCATGAGAAAATTACAATAAAGTGAAATTGCCATCAGTGGGGGATTTTTTCATCCCCCACTGATGGTTAGCCCGCCCAATCGGGCTTTTACGGGCAGTTATCCCCCACCTATCTTCTTTAGAAAAGCGGAAGTGGTCCGTTCAGAATGTGAGGGGGATGGAGCTTCTGACGTAGAGGTGTTTTTTACCTCGTAGGAAGAAGCGAAGCCACCGAACATTCTAGCCACTGGAGCTGGACAACGATTCTCTCTCAATCTTGAGGTGGGGGTCTTACTGCCCACGAATAGCGGGATAAATAAAAAAACCGTCATCGTCATGACGGTTTTACTCTTTCTTATCTCCAAGCGCAAATGTAATTTCCGCTTCACATGCTACTTCACCATTTACAGTTGCAACTGCTTTTCCTTTGCCAATCGGCCCGCGTACACGTGTCATTTCTACTTCTAAACGAAGCTGATCACCTGGGCGTACTTGTCTTTTAAAACGGCAGTTGTCAATGCCAGCAAAGAAAGCAAGACGGCCGCGGTTTTCTTCTTTCTTTAAAACAGCAATTGCGCCAACTTGTGCTAATGCTTCTACAATGAGTACACCAGGCATTACTGCGTAGTCAGGGAAATGACCATTAAAGTATTCTTCATTTGCAGATACGTTTTTAATACCGACCGCTCGTTTTCCTTCTTCTACTTCAAGAACTTGATCAACAAGTAGAAATGGATAGCGATGCGGGATAATTTCTTTAATTTGCTCTATGTTTAACATCACATCTCGCTCCTTTTTTAGACATTAGTCTTAGTACTAGGTTATATATATTATCCCACTTTGTTTATTATTTGTCATTACAAAAAAACGAAGCAGACTTTTCTGCTTCGGGTTATTTCAAAAAATGCATACACTCTTTCTTCTCTACAAGTTTGGGTATAACAAACATAATTACGGTTCACACGGAGATAGAAAAAGCGTATGCCCAAGTTAGGGGAAGTCTCCCCTCATTTGTCGTATTCGAGTTCATTATAATATAATTATTTATGATATAAAAACGACAAAATTCTGCATTTTTTTCAATTCAAGACGACTTTTCTCTTTTTTTCTTTACTTTTCTCTGTTTTTTCTTAAAATTTTAATATTTTTAAAATAGATGGGGATATGTATATATATTTTTTTAACGATATATCAGAAATACCTTTTTATTTTTTAGCACTGTCAAATGGTGCATTCATGTATCCTACTCATCAACAGACCAATTTTCTTCACCGTTTCCATCTATTTATCTTCTATAACTACGCAAAAAGCCGAAAGAAAAATGTTTTCTTTCGGCTTTTTGCATTTTATGCTTTTTCCCTTATCGCAACGCGCGACGTGGTAATTTATCAATATTCTCTAACATAATTCCTGTTCCAACCGCTACGCAGTGCATTGGATTTTCCGCAATTAATACAGGTACTTTTAGCTCTTCTGCAAGAAGCATGTCAATACCGTGTAATAATGCACCGCCGCCTGTTAAAATAACGCCACGGTCAATAATATCAGCAGATAATTCAGGTGGTGTACGTTCTAATACACCTTTTGCAGCTTGTACAATAACAGCTGCATTTTCTTTCAATGCCTCTGTAATTTCTTCAGAGCATACTGTAATTGTGCGAGGCAAACCTGTTACCATGTCACGACCGCGAATTTCAAGCTCTTCACTACGTGCACCTGGGAACACTGTACCCACTTTAATTTTAATATCTTCTGCTGTACGCTCCCCAATTAATAGCTTATACTTACGTTTAATATAGTTTAAGATCTCCATATCAAACTTATCGCCCGCCATTTTAATGGAAGAGGAGGTAACGATATCGCCCATAGAAAGTACTGCGATATCCGTTGTACCTCCACCAATATCTACAACCATATTTCCACTTGGTTGGAAGATTTCCATACCAGCACCAACAGCAGCTACTTTTGGTTCTTCTTCTAAGTATACTTTCTTACCACCAGATCTCTCAGCAGCTTCACGAATTGCTTTTTGTTCTACAGATGTGATGTTTGTTGGACAGCAAATTAAAATGCGAGGTTTTGATAAAAAGCCTTTTACGTCAAGCTTGTTGATGAAATGTTTTAACATTGCTTCTGTAATTTCGAAGTCAGCAATTACACCATCTTTAAGTGGACGAATCGCTACAATGTTTCCAGGTGTACGCCCTACCATACGTCTTGCTTCTTCACCTACCGCTAATACTTTTCCTGTATTGCGGTCAATTGCCACAACAGATGGTTCATTTAATACAATTCCTTTACCTTTTACATGAATTAATACGTTGGCCGTGCCAAGGTCAATTCCGATATCTCTCGCAAACATTCCTGTATTTTCCTCCTCAATATCTAAATCAGGTTAAACCCGAATTCTTTCTCACCTAATTCCTAATTTTATCATATTCTTTTCTGAAACGTAATATTGAAGAAATGAATTATAGTAAAAAAAGTTTTCTTTTTTAAGAATGTTTGCTAAGTGTCAGATTATTGACGCACGATTTTTTCTGTATCCTCTTTTTGATACTTTTGCTTCGTTGCTTCGCCGCCCCGAAGGTGACGAATTGACTTATGGTAATCAAGAATTTCTTTCACTTCATTTGCGAGCTCTGGATTAATTTCTGGTAAGCGTTCTGTTAAGTCTTTATGCACAGTACTTTTTGACACACCAAACTCCTTCGCAATAACACGAACTGTTTTTCTTGTCTCCACGATATACTTGCCAATCTTGATTGTTCTCTCTTTGATGTAATCGTGCACACCACTCGCCTCCCTAAATTGGATGTGAGAAGGGTGAAATGAGACTCGCTGCATATGACTAAGCTGTAAGTTCGAGTGCTGTTTGTAAGCGTTACACTTTTTAGGATTTATAATGAAATGATTCACGATTTCTCACCTCAAACACTCTCTTTGCTTTGGTTTATACCATTGTATTGCCCGCATTGTATTTATATGCTACAAGTTCTCCATTTTTGCGGACTACAGTGACAAAAATTACATTTTTTTTTGAGAAATCGGTGAAAAATGAATATTTTCCTTTTTGTACACAGACAACAAAAAATGACGCCTTCTAAAAAGCGTCATTCTTCTCGATCAAATTCTTCTTCCAAAAGGCTTTGACGGGGGACTTCTTTCTTGCTTGTAATTAAATAATATAAGGAAAATAAAACAAATAATAAAATAAATGCAATCGACACAACGAACAATAACGACAAAACAATCCCCTCCCTTTAGTTATATATATTCGAGAATTCTGTCCAATTTCCTTGCTATTGCAAGGTTTTTAGAAATACATTTTATTTTTATATAAAAATAAAACCATCAATTCTCGTATAAAGAGTTGATGGTTTTGTATATTACTCTGTTTGCTCAGAAGAAGATGTATCTTCGTTCTCTGCTGAGCTATTTGTTGATTTCTCTTCTTTTTTCTTATCGTCAGCTGAACCGCTTGTTGATTTCTCTTCTTTTTTCTTGTCATCAGCTGAACCACTTGTTGATTTCTCTTCTTTTTTCTTGTCATCAGCTGAACCACTTGTTGATTTCTCTTCTTTTTTCTTATCATCAGCTGAACCGCTTGTTGATTTCTCTTCTTTTTTCTTATCATCAGCTGAACCACTTGTTGATTTCTCTTCTTTTTTCTTATCATCAGCTGCGCCGCTTGTTGATTTCTCTTCTTTTTTCTTTTCTTGCTTTTCAACTTTAATATCCGCAACAGATTTGTCAAAGTAACGCTCTGGGTTTACAGCAACATTATCTTTACGAACTTCGAAATGAACATGATAGCCTGCTTCTTTATTCACTTCGCTTAGCCCTGCTTTCCCTAACACTTCACCTTGATTAATTTTTGCGCCTTTTTCCACTTTCGCATTTCCTAAGCTTTGGTAAAACGTTGTAATACCATTGCCACTGTCAACTGTTACAACATAGCCAAGAAGTGGATCTTTTTCCGCTTTTGTAACTGTTCCGCTTAATGCTGCTGTTACATCAAACTCTTTACCATTTTTCGCTGCAATATCAATTCCTGTATTCGCAGAGTATGTGTTGTTATAAAAAACGAGTGCTTGTTCTTGCTCCTCAGCTGCTGCCTTATCTTCGTAAAACTTCTTCTTTACAACAACTTCTGTGCCATTTGCAGTTGGCATCTTCACGACTTCTGAAGATTTGATTACTGGCATTGTTGGATTTTCACTTTGACTTTGCTGCGTTGCTTCATTTTTCTCAGGCATCTTTTTCGTATTCGTTGCCTGATACCATAATGCAACTGTTAAAATGACCGCTGCACACACAATGTATAGTGTCGGGAATACCCAACGTTTTTGAAACAAATGCACTACTTTTCGAGAAGACTTCTTGTTTTCCCTCTCTCTCATTCTATCATCACCTCAGCAATCATTTTGAACAAGATTCACGCATCCTATACAATCTATAACGAATTACTTTTCGACAAAATTTGTAAAAATATGTATTAGAATTACAAAATTTCCGAGGAAATGATAAAAAAAAAGAAAAAACTGAGCGTTTTGGCTCAGTTTTTAGTCTAGTTGTTTCTTTTTGTAGACGAAGAAACAAATTATCATCAGTGCCGCCATCCAAATGGCGTTATTAATTAAATGCTCTTGAATGGCAGAGAAGCCCTTTCCGTGTAACGCTTTATTGAGAGCCTCTGTAATATGGTTTGTCGGAAGAAACCTAACCGTTTTTATTACAATTTCATTTTTCACAAACCCTTGTAACATCGGTCCCATCATAAACAATAAGAAGACCGGTAGACCTATAATGGATGTCTGCGCAATATTTTGTGATAATAATCCAACAATTGTACCTAATATAATACATAACAATGTACCTAACAGAAGAATTACAACTAACATTCCAATGTTTCCTTTTAAGGTTCCTAAAATTAATAAACTAACAAAGCTTGCAGCTATGACGAATAATATCGTTAATATACTTTTCCCTAAAATAACTTCCAATGGATTTGCCGGTGATAACATCAATACACGTAATGTATGCTTTTCTTTTTCTTCAGCAATAATAATAGCTTGCACATAACATCCTACCATTGTAAGCGTCATTGCAATCGTAAAACCAGCTAAAAATTCTTTATCCGAACCTATATTACTATAGAAAAGAGCGAGTATAATTGGCAGCAGCGCCATAAGTAAAACTTGTGAATTCTTCCCCGCATCATATATTTCTTTCCTTACAATCGCCGAAAACCTCTTCATAGAAAATGTCATCATAATCCCCTCCCAGTTACTTCAATAAAAATATCCCCGAGCGTCGGCTCATAAGAATGAATCGATAGTAATTCACCTTTTTTCATCCATTCTGAAATACGTTTTGCCCCTAATTCATCTTTTTGCACTGTTTCTTTTTTCTTATCTTTTAACACAACTTCAATTTTGTCTTTTGCATATTGTAAACGGAGATTTTCTGGCGTATCAAGTGCAACAATTCCCCCGCCGCATAAGAACGCAATGCGGTCACAAAGTGTTTCTGCCTCATCCATATTGTGCGTTGTTAAGAAGATTGTCGTTCCTTCTTTATTTAAATCTCTTAAGATATTATGAATGTTTTGTACATTCACTGGATCAAGCGCTGATGTTGGTTCATCTAAAAAGAGAATATCCGGCTTGTGAAGAATCGCCCTTGCTAGCGTTACACGCTGCTTCATTCCTTTTGACAGCTTTTTCACTTGTGTTTTTTTATCGTCTAATAAGTTCACTTGTGCTAACACTTCATCAATTCGTTCTTTTGGACAGTCGTATAAGTCACAAAATAATAGTAAGTTATCATAAATGCTAAGTCTTTCATATAGGCCGCTGTTATCTGTTAAAATACCAATTCGTTTATAATCAATGCTTCCTGGTCCTGTAATATCATGTCCTAGCACTTTTACCGTTCCTACACTATGAAGTAACTGAGCCGTTAAGATTTTTACAGTTGTTGTTTTTCCAGATCCACTCGGACCGAGGAACCCGAAGATTTCTCCTTGTTTCACTTCAATATTTACATTGCGAAGCGCTGTTTTGCTGTCGAATGTTTTCATCACGTCTTTCATTTCAATTGCCAACGTCATTACGTCATCCCCTTTGCTTTTCATTTATAGATGAAACTCACTTCAGCGAATTTCGTTTGTTCGTTTCGTTTTTCTTGAGTCAATCATATGAAAAACAAAGGGGCCTTGCAGTAAAATACCGGTAAAAGGAGTATTTTTACCGGTGAATGGAGCGTAGTTTTAGCTCATTGAAACACCATAAGAGGCGAGTGAAGTAATTATTGGGGTTAACGCAGCATACATTTACAGTCCAATTACATCTTTCAGTTCATCCATTCTTCCTTTTGACAGTGGAATCGATGTTTTTCGTTCATCATCAAGAATTAAACTATAACTATTTCGCGTCCACGTAATTACTTCTCGCACACGTTGTAAATTCACGAGATAAGAGCGGTGACACCTGAAAAATCCGAAGCCTTGTAGTCGTTCCTCTAATTCACTTAACGTAAGTGCGCAAGTAAAATCACCGTCACGCACATGAATATGTGTAGTACCATTTTGCGTTTCAATAAATTGAATTTCCATTGGATCTAATAAAATAATTTTATCGTTTACTTTCGCTGGGATACGTTCTAATTTCAGCTGCGGAATCATTTCGATTACCTTTTCGTCTTCCGCTTCTCCCTGTTCTTCTTTCTCAATTTCCACTTTTTTCACGCCATCTTGATGTAATACATACACGTCCTCCGTTAAAGATAAAGCATCCGAAAGAAAGGCAGAAGTAATAAAAATCGCTTTTCCTTGTTCTTTTAACTTCGTAATGACATTTCGAATAATGATTGTACTCTCAATATCTACGTTTTGTTCCGGTTCTTCCAAAATAACAAGATCCGGATTATGTATCATACTCCTTCCAATATGAAGGCGGCGTTTTTCAGAAAAGGTTAACTCCTTTATCTTTACCTCTTTTTTATCTAAAAGACCCACAAGCTGGACAACTTCATCTACCGATAATCCATTACCATACAATCCTCGCAAAAAAATAAAGTAATCTTTTACCGTTAAGCGTTCGTACGCCTCATCATCTAAAAAACAAAAGCCGATTCGAGAAAAAGAATGTTTCCCAAGCGGCTGTCCATCAAATAACACAGTCCCCGTTGATGCTTCTTCTTCTCCCATAATAATGCGGTGCAACGTTTTACCAATATGATTATTGCATTGCAGCACAACACACTGTCCATTCTCGATTTCTAACTGAATAGATGGCAAAACATTCGTCTTTGCCAATTGGTTCAGTTCTAATAACGCCATCCTCTCACCCCTATGTTGTTTTTTTGTTCCATTATATCAGACGTTTTATGGAAATCCGTGATAAAATTCCTAATATTAGAAGATTCGAATTCATACGTAATGCGAGGGGAACAGATTTGCAAAACCACATCATCTATTCCTTTCACGGAAATAGGCTACCTCACATCGAGGTAGCCTGCTTTTACCTTTTTACTTCATCATATAACTCTTCAACTGATCGCGAAGTGCTCGCTTCAAAAACTTCCCGACAGATGTTTTCGGAATTTCTTCTACAAATAAAATATCATCTGGCATCCACCATTTTGGAAATTGGCTTTCTAATAAGTCGTAGAGCTCTTCTTGATTGACCATTTCTCCTTCTTTTAAAACGACACATGCGACAGGGCGCTCTTGCCATTTTTCGTGCGGAACAGCAACGACAGATGCTTCTAATACCTTTTCATGTGTCATTAAAGCATTTTCTAAATCAACGGAGGAAATCCATTCGCCGCCGCTTTTAATCAAATCTTTTGTGCGATCAGCAATTTTAATAAAACCTTCCGGGTCCACTGTTACGATATCGCCTGTGTGCAGCCAGCCATCTTTCATCGATTCTTCAGTGCGTTCATCATTATAGTAGCTGCCAGCAATCCATGGCCCGCGAAGGCAAAGCTCTCCCATTTCTTCACCGTCCCATTTTATTTCACCTTCTTGACCGATGACTTTCATTTCAAGACCTGGGAGTAAATAACCTTGGCGGGAGCGTAACTCATAATACTCTTCTTTCGGTAAATCACGTTGATACGATTTCGGACAATTAATGACAACGGCCGGACTTGTTTCCGTCATTCCGTAGATTTGTCTGAACGCAATTTCATATTTTTCTTCATATGTGCGAACCATACCTTTTGGTGCTGCTGATCCGCCTGACCATATCGTACGGACACTGCTAATATCATACGGATACTTTTCAAGCTCTTGCAGTAAGCCAATCCAAATGGTTGGAACACCGGCAGTAATCGTTACTTTCTCACGTTCAATTAACCCAGCTAAAATTTCCGGGGTAAAGTGCGGTCCTGGTAAGACAAGCTTTGTGCCGAACCATGTGCTTGCAAATGGAAGTCCCCACGCATTTACATGGAACATCGGAACAACAGGCATACACGTATCTGCTTCTGATATGCCCCCTCCGTCTACAAGTCCAAGCGTATAGCTATGAAGTGCAATACTACGGTGCGTGTACACGACGCCTTTCGGTTTTCCTGTCGTTGCGGAAGTATAGCACATACCGGCAGGTGCTTTCTCATCTAAATCTGTTATAAATTGAAATGTTTCATCGCCTTCTTTAAGGAGTTGATCATAATGATATGCTGGTGATAGCGTTGTATGGGGTAATGTATCGTCATCTGTCATAATGATAAATGCTTTCACATGAGGAATTTCGTGTTGAATACTTTCTAATACAGGAACCATATCTTCATCTACCAAAATAATTTTATCTTCGGCGTGGTTAATAATGTAAGAAATGTGTTCCGCGGAAAGGCGTAAATTAATCGTATGTAATACCGCTCCGATTCCTGGAATTGCAAAATATGCTTCTAAATGGCGGTGATGATTCCAGGCAATTGTTCCTACTTTATCTCCTGTCTCAATTCCCATTTTCCTTAATACACTTGCAAGCTTTCTTGTCCTCTTTGCAATTTCTCCGTATGTTAATGTTTGAACTCGTGATGCCGTACGCGAGACAACTTCCTTTTTGGAAAAGTACTTCTCTGCCCGTTCCATCATTGCCGGAATGAGAAGTGGTACATCCATCATCATCTTACATGCCCCCTGTTATCATTGTATATTTAAAGATACAACTGTATTATAACACGACAAACATGTGCAAAAACCAACAATCTTTCTTATCTTTTCTACAAAGTCTGACACAGAATTACAACAATTCTATTTATCCCGCTATTCGTGGGCAGTAATACTCCCGCCTCAAAATTCAGCGAAAGCATTGTCCAGTTCCAGTGGCTAAAATGTTCGGTGGCTTCGCTTCTTCCTGCGAGGTAAAAAACACCTCTACATCAGAAGCTCCATCCCCCTCGGACGAGGCAAAAAGCGCCTCTCCGCCCTGTGCATGGGCGTCCTGCGATTCTGAGCGAGCCGCTTCCGCTTTTCTTAAGAAGTTAGGCGGGAGATAAACTGCTGGCATGCGCCCGATTAGTGAGGGCTGATAATCAGTGGTGGATGAAGAAAACCCCCCACTGATTAAAGTTTCACTTTATTTAAGGCAATGTATTCGTATCAGAGCTACCGTTCGACACACTGTAAAGATCGTTCGATAAAACGAAACATCCATATATAAAAAAGCATAGCGCCACCGCACTATGCTTTCATTTCTTCGCCGTCAATTTCCCCTCATACTGATTCAGGGGTGAAATTGCCACGCCTTTATAATAATGCGCAACAATATCTGTATATGCCTTTCCTTCCTTCGCCATTCCGTTCGCACCGTATTGGCTCATTCCAACACCGTGACCATAGCCTTTCGTTGTGATAACAACTTGATCACCTTGCTGCTTCCACGTGAAATCAGAGGAACGTAAGCCTAATTTGTCCCTTACATCTCTTCCTGTTAATGCCTTTCCTTGAAATTCAACTTCCCTAACGCGCTTTCCCTCCGTGCGTTCTTTAATGTTACCTACATTCCCGTTCGCTAACACTTTCACGCCAAGACGCTTTTGAAAGTCAGCAACAGTAAAAGTTTGTTCACTCGTAAATTTCGGTGCTTGCTGATCCCAAGGACTATTTACACTTTTTAAGTACGGATAGTCACTGCCCCAATAATCTGCGGCATTTTCTGTATAGCCATTACTTGTCGAGAAAAATGACGCTGTAATCGGGCTGCCTTCATACGTTAAAACTTGTCCGGCTGTTTTTGATACCGCTTCTTCAATCCGCTTCATTTTACCTTCATACTCTTTTCCCCATTGTTCTTTTAACTCCCCTTTACTTTTGTACACTTGATTTTCTACCGTATCTGTTACATCCGCTTTATTTTGGAGTTTTTGTCCGCTTAACATACGCTTCACAACGAATGTACGCGCGGTTAATGCCTGTGCTTTTAATGCTTCCATTTCAAAGTTTGCTGGCATTTCTGCCGCGACAACGCCGGCAACATAGTCTTCAATTGAAACCGTTTCGGTCTTTTTTTGCTGACTGCGATACACAGATACTTGCACATCAGTTTTTGCATTTGAAGGAGCTGGTACGTCTTGTGCGGACTTAGGAGCAGAAGGTAAATGATTCTTGCCTTCTTTAACTTTTCCAAACGGAAAAACAAGCATGCTTGGTACGATAATCACTAACGCTACTAACAGCGTTATGATGACGATAACGGGCTTTGTCGTTTTCATTATCTTCCTCCACTATGAAATTAGACTCATTTCATTCTTATGGAGTAAGACAAGCATTTAGAACACGTTCTTTTTCATCTATTTCATGTTTAAATTTTTAGAATTTTCAATGAAACAGGCATAAATATTATGTTTCTTGACTATAACAATAAGAGTACATGAAAAATAGCTTCCATGCCTTTGCATAGAAGCTATCCTTATTAAGCGTGAAGATCAGATACTTGTTGTTCTACTACTTCTTCCACTTGTTCAGTTACACGTTCAATATCTGCACCTAATGCAGCTAACTTGCCGTGGAAGTTTACATATCCGCGGTCAAGATGTTTTAATTCTGTTACGCGCGTATGACCTTCAGATACTAAACCAGCTAAGATTAACGCTGCTGCAGCACGTAAATCTGTTGCTGCTACTTCAGCACCTTGCAGGTTACCTGGTCCGTTCATAATTACAGAACGACCTTCGATTTTAATATCTGCATTCATACGACGGAACTCTTCCACATGCATGAAACGGTTTTCGAATACTGTTTCTGTAATCATGCCCGTGCCGTTTGCTTTCAATAATAGTGCCATCATTTGAGATTGCATATCTGTTGGGAATCCTGGGTGTGGCATTGTTTTAATATCAACCGCTTTTAACTTCTCAGGGCCGATAACACGTACACCTTCGTTTTCCTCAATAATTGTAACACCCATTTCTTCCATTTTCGCTGTAATAGAACGTAAATGTTCTGGTACAGCATTTTCAATTAAGACGTTTCCGCCTGTAATTGCTGCTGCAACCATAAACGTTCCCGCTTCAACACGATCAGGAATAATAGAATGGTTTGCACCATATAATTTATCGACACCTTCAATACGAATTGTGCCAGTTCCAGCACCGCGTACTTTTGCTCCCATTGCATTTAAGAAGTTCGCTAAGTCTACGATTTCTGGTTCTTTTGCTGCGTTTTCAAGAACTGTTGTCCCTTCTGCTAATGCAGCAGCAGACATAATGTTTTCTGTTGCCCCTACGCTTGGGAAATCTAAGTAAATTTTCGCACCTGTTAATTTACCGTCTACATGTGCTTCAACAAATCCGTTACCAACTTTTACTTTTGCTCCCATTGCTTCGAAGCCTTTTATATGTTGGTCAATTGGACGTGAACCGATTGCACATCCGCCAGGAAGTGCAATACGAGCGCGACCATTACGTGCTAAAAGTGGCCCCATTACTTGAACGGACGCACGCATTTTTCTTACATATTCAAATGGTGCTTCAATGTTTAATTTCTTTGAAGCATCAATTGTTACTTGGTTATTCTCAAATACGACTTCAGCATTTAAATGACGTAATACCTCATTAATTGTGTATACATCTGATAATTCTGGTACTTCAGATAGTACATTCTTTCCATCACTCGCTAATAGGGCTGCAGCGATTATAGGTAATACAGCATTTTTTGCGCCCTCTACGCGCACTGTGCCGTTCAACCGCTTTCCGCCACGGACGATGATCTTTTCCAATTTATTCCCCTCCGTGTCCTTTTTTCACATCTATTCAATACTCAGAAGTTATGATCGGTGTGCCTACCACAATTGTATTCTTGTTGTTTGTAGAACGTATTGCTATTTGCACATTGATTTTCTCTTTATTTGTTGAAAGAGCGTCATTCCATTTTTTATTATATGCGGAGACTGACACAAATGCTCTTTCTTCTACTTTTTCAATTACTTTTGCTGAAAAACCCTTCAAAACTTCATTTACTTTATCTTGCAAAACACCTTCAATCTTATCACTGAGCGCACCTTGAATACAAGTATAAATTTTTGGTTTTGTATCAAAAATTTGATTCATTTTATCAATATATTTAGGATTCCATTTTGCTCCGCTCACTTCATATATAATAAAAGTGTTTTCTTTAGTATTTTCCATTGTCCACGTAACTACTAGTCTTTCTTCATAAGAAGAAAAATTTTTTTGTGCAGTTGCCTTGTAGCCATCTTTAGACTGCTCAATTTCCCATTCTTCTACATTTGCACGTTCCTTCAGTTGCTTTAGTAACTCTTCAAACGTATGTATATTCGAAATGGTCTTCGTTTCCCTTGCTAGCCAAGACCAACGCTGAACATCAGCACCGTTCTTCTCTAAAACAGCTATCATACTCTCCATTTTTTCCTGGTCGCTCACAGGTTTCATTTCTCTATATCCAGCTAAAAATATAACCACACTCACGACAATCAACATCATGGCTTGCATTTTTTTCACGTTCATCCCCTCCTAGTCCCCATTGTTGACGGAGAAGGATGGTTCTATACGTTGTACTTTTTTACTTTACAAGGTACGTTAAACTCTTTGAATAGCCTAAATAATCAAGAAAAAAATTACTTACAGATGTGCCGATGGCAATCGTTACAAGAATAAGAAGTACTCTCGTTTGCAGTACTTTCCCCGACTTCATTAAGCGTTCTAGGTGAAGACCTTGCAGCGCCCACCACGTAATGGTAATAAACAGTAAATGCGACACAATTGCGATGAGTGCTTGTTGCCCTAAAATTTGTGCCATAACAGACCGACCCTCCTGCTCTAACGGGCAACTACCCGTATGAACCAGACTGTAGTAAACGAAAATTTACCAAAATAAAAAGTGCAGAGTTTATGCTCTACACTTTCAATTTGTACTATTGTACCATATTCCCAAGAAAGAAGAAATCTTTCATAAGCGGAAAATAATTATAAAAGAAATTGTAACCGCTCGCTGGTAATATACCGAGCACAACTGTTGCAATCGCACAAAGGCTTACAACGATTTTCAAATTAACCGGAAGAACGATACGCTCCTCACTTTCTGCCCGGCGAAAAAACATTTGCTGCAAGATGCGAAAATAGTAGACGAATGAGATAACAGTTGTTCCCATCATAATCGACGCTAGCACGTAATGAGCTGGCTGAACGATGAAGGCCCCTAAAAAGATGTTAATTTTCCCGATAAATCCAGCGGTCCCAGGAATACCAGCAAGTGACAAAATAAAAATTGTCATCATGATCGCAGCAAATGGTGATCGTTTATATAAACCAGCAAAAGCAGATATATTTCCTTGCCCCGTTCGTAAAATGATTCCATGGATAATTGCAAATGCTCCGATATTCATCAGTACATAAGCAAACATATAAAACCACATACTATCCATAAGAAATGGCGACATCGCAACAAGCGGTACGAGTAAATAGCCAGCATGTGCCACTCCTGAATACGCAAGCATCCGCTTTATACTGCGCTGCTTTAGGGCTACGCTATTCCCAACAATCATCGTTACACCAGCAAGAACAGCAATATAGATGCTCATATTGCTAAATAGTGATGCTGCTCCGTTCTGAACAGGAATAGCTGCGAAAGTGACTAAGAAAATACGAACAATCATTACAAATCCAGCAATTTTCGATACGGTCCCTAACAATGCCGTAACAGGCGTTGCTGCTCCTTCATACACATCAGGTGCCCACATATGAAATGGGACAGTCGCAATCTTAAAAGACAAACCGACAAAAAGCAGGATAAACGCAAGTGACAACAAAAGTTGTATACCGCCGCTCACACCTTGCATGAATACACGCTGCATCTCTAAAATATTTGTTGAACCTGTCAATCCGTACAAATAGCTCATTCCAAACAACGTAATTGCTGTAGAAATACCACCGTTTATTACATACTTCATTGCTGCTTCATTCGAAGCTTTATTCTTCTTACGAATACCGACTAAAATGTACGAAGACAATGACAATAGTTCAAGACCGATGAACAGTGTAATAAGATCACTGCTAGATGCCATAAACATCGCGCCAAGAAGTGCCGTTAAAAATAAGTAATAATATTCTCCTAAGTCTTCAATCGGCTGCTTATCATCGCCTTCCACCGCAAGAAGTAATACAAGAATGCCGCCGAGCAATAAGAGCGTTTTAAAGGCTTTTGAAAATCCATCTAATAGGAATGATCCATCTAAAATCGCTCCAGCTGGTGCACCGTACAATGTAACGAGTGCCACAAGTGCGAGTATGACCACACCAATTGCTCCGTACGATAAATTCCGGCGCTGAAACGTTTGTTTTGCAAACAAATCCAGAAGCGATAGAAGAATAGCCCCGCCAAGCAGGATGAATTCTGGCGTCATTAAATGCCATGATAAGCCTAGTAATGTTTTCATATCCACCTTCTATCTACCTCCTAACGATTGTAATGTGTCACGAAGCGGTTCACCCAGTACATCTGGCAGGATACCGATAACAAGAATACACGCCAGCAAAATCACCACTGGGATATACTCCAATCCGCGTATATCGTCCTTCACTTCGCATTCGCTTTTTCCAAATATAACTTGCATAGCTGCCCGAAGTACGTACACTGCTGTTAAAATAATACCGATTGCTGAGATCGCCGCTAATACCCGGTGCTCCTGAAACAAGCCGAGGAATGCGAGAAATTCACTAACAAAGCCAGACATTCCAGGAAGTCCGAGCGAAGCCATACTTCCCGCTAACAAGAATCCGCTAAGCACCGGCACTTGCTTCGCTAAGCCGCCAAGCTTTGTAATATCAGAAGTACCAAAGCGCTGCTCGATCATGCCAAGCAAGAAAAATAACAGCGCCGCAATTAAACCATGAGAAACGACTTGAAACAATGCCCCCTTCATTCCAGCCGTGTTCAGCGCGGCTAAACCGATTAATACAATTCCCATATGCGAAATACTGGAATAGGCGAGCACTTTTCGGAAATCCGTTTGAACAAGCGCTAAGAGTGCTCCGTACAGCAAGTTAATAACTCCTAAAACCCCTAAGACAACTGCGAACCTTTCAAACTGCTCTGGGAAAAGTCCCATTCCAAAGCGAACAATCCCGTACGCTCCAATCTTTAAGAGAACACCCGCATGCAGCATTACTACCGCTGGGTGCGCCTCAACGTGGACATTCACCATCCAGCGGTGCAGCGGAAAGACCGGAAGTTTAATCATCAATGCAATCATAATCGCGATAAATAAACCAAGTTGCAAGGAGTCAGACAGTTCACCAACTGTTGTCATTTCTTTTCCTGCTAAAACAGCTTGCAGCTCTGCAATATTTGTTGTACCTGCTCTTGCAAATAAAATGGAAAAAGCAATCAGTAAAATCGCTGAACCGATGCCGTTATAAATTAAATAGCTGTACGCCGCTTTTTCACTGCTAAATTTTCCCCATTTCCCAACAAGTAAAAACATAGCTGGCAGTGTAATTTCAAAGAAAGCGAAGAACAGTAGCAAGTTTTCCGCAGCGAAGACGCCAAGCATGCCGACTTCAAGCATAAACAGCAACATATAGAAACCTTTTACGTTCTTTGTAACAGAAAAGGCCGCAATAGCTGCCAATGTCGCCAATAATGCCGTAAGAAACATCATAACAAGTGAGAAGCCATCAATGCCGAGTTCGTAATAAATTGTAAACAATTCTTTCTTTACACCTGGAAAGTTTCCAAATTGAATCCATTTTACCTTTTCTGCAAACATCGCTAAACTTTTTCCTGATGCATATGTACTCACGATAAAGAGCGTGGATCCAAGCGGAAGTAATGTTCCCATTAGACCGACAATCCTCGCCGCTCTCTCCTCTTTCTCCGGTACAAATGCCAATAGTATGATACCTAACAGTGGGGAGAAAATGAGGAAAGATAATAGAAAGGAATTCATTGTCCATACCCCCCTGTCAATAGCAGAATCACTACGAGTACGGCTAAGCAAACTGCTGTGACTGTTCCGTACATTTGCACTTGTCCGTTTTGTAGTTTCGAGCCAATCGTACTCACACCTTTTACAATGCCGCTAATAAGCTGCATGGCCCCTTCCACAATATACATTTCAAAAAAATATAAAACATATGCAATTCCGTTAACGAGCGGAAGCACCGCTTTGCTATACAGTTCATCAATATAATATTTTTCCTTGAGCAAGCTATACATGGCCGTATTCTTCCCGCCAAGCCAATCACGAGAAATGGTACGTTTTCCATATATCAAATATGCTAAACCAATCCCAGCCAATGAAACGAGCGTTGCCACAATCATAATCCAGGCCGGGCCATGGGCCTGGCTCACTTGAAACGCCGCGTCTTTTGTAAGCCAATCCCCAAGAAAAGTCCCGAACCAAGGTGTATTCACATAACCAGCCACAATTGCTAGAACGCCAAGAACCATCATCGGTACTGTCATTACACTTGGAGACTCATGCACATGTTTCTGCTCCCCGCGCGCCTCTCCCGTAAAGACAAGGAAGAACAAGCGGAACATATAAAAGGCAGTGAAGAAAGCCGCGATTACCGCAAGGACGAATAAACCGTAATTGCCACGTTCCCACGTCGCCGCTAAAATTTCATCCTTACTAAAAAATCCAGAAAATAACGGAACACCGCTAATCGCAAACGTTCCAATTAAAAACAATGAGCTGGTCACTTTCATCTTCTTAAACAAACCGCCCATTTCTTCGATGTTTTGCGTATGTACCGCATGAATAACGCTTCCAGCCGCTAAGAACAATAATGCCTTGAAGAAAGCGTGCGTCGTTAAATGAAAAACCCCTGCTACGTACCCTGCAGAACCGAGCGCTAGCATCATGTAGCCAAGCTGACTCACCGTGGAATACGCTAATACACGCTTAATGTCTGTTTGTACAATACCGATGGATGCTGCAAAGATGGCTGTAATACCGCCAACAATTGCAACAGTCTGCATCGCTGCTTCGCTCGCTGCGAAAAGCGGGAACATGGTAGCAACTAAATATACCCCAGCAGCAACCATCGTCGCTGCGTGGATCAGCGCCGATACTGGCGTCGGACCTTCCATCGCATCTGGAAGCCACGTATGCAGTGGAAACTGACCTGACTTCCCCATTGCACCGACAAAGATTAAAATCGCCGTTAATGTAATCATCGTCTCCGAAATCTCTCCAGTTTGTACGGCCTGAAAGATTACATCGTAATCAAAGCTGCCAACTTGCCAGAATAATAGAATCATCCCGATAAACAAACCGACATCCCCAATACGCGTCATAATAAACGCCTTTTTTGCAGCTGCCTTTGCCTCTTCTTTAAAGAAATAAAACCCAATTAATAAAAAGGAACCGAGTCCTACTAACTCCCAGAATATATAAAGCTGTAATAAGTTAGTAGAGATGACAAGGCCAAGCATCGCAAATGTAAATAATCCTAAGTATGCATAAAAAATATGGAGTCTTTCATCGCCATGCATATACCCTTTCGAATACATATGAACGAGCAAACTCACAAGTGTGACAATAAAGAGCATTAATGCGTTTAATGCATTTACTTCGAAGCCAAAGGAAATATTCACATCCCCAATTTGGAGCCAAGCCCATTGCTGCTTTACAGTTTCTGATGATAGCCGTTCTATTAATACAAGTACCGCACCCGCAAATGAAAGAAAGGTGAGCAAAATGCCGATCCAGCTGCTTCCTTCTTTTAATTTCTTGCCAAACATCACGAGTAAAACGAAAGACACAAGCGGGAAAAGCGGTATTAGCCATGCATAACCACCCATCATCAATTCCTCCTCCCCTTTTCGGTCATCACCTTAATGCTTTAACGAATCCATTTCATCTGTATTGACCGTAGCGTTGTTTCTATACAGAGCAATTAAAATCGCCAAACCAACCGCTGCTTCTGCCGCAGCGATGGACATTGTGAACAATGAAAAAATTTGTCCCTTTAAATTTGGAAACATCCCTAATTTACTAAAGGCAACTAAATTTAAGTTCGCCGCATTTAACATAAGTTCAATACAAATCAATACAATTACTGTATTGCGCTTCGTTAACGCTCCAAATAAACCGATGCAAAACAGTATAATCGCAAGTGTCAAGTACGCAGAAGCTGGAATACTATTCATGCGAATCCTCCTTTTCCTCGTCCTTCTTCGCAAGTACAATTGCGCCGACAAGAGCAACAAGTAATACAACAGACGTTAACTCAAATGGTATTATATATTTCGAATACAACAATTCGCCGATCTGACGTGTATTTTGTTCATGAAGTAGGGTACCGTCTTGAACATTCCCACTCTCAAAGTCCACATTATTCACCGCAAAATACATCACTGCACCAAAGATTACAACAGCAAGAAAAACAATCAATTTACGAAGGCCAAAACGTGCTTCTTCTTCATCATTATGCTTCGTTAACATAATGCCAAAAATCATAATGATCGTAATCGCACCGGAATAAATCAAAATTTGGGCAACCCCGACAAATTCTGCTGATAACATAAAATAAAGCCCGGCAATACTAAGGAATGTAAACACTAGAGCGAGCATCATATGCATCACTTTCGTTAAGTTCAACATAAGTATACCGCCCATGATCGCAAGCAAGGCTAATGCGAAAAATGCTACTAACTCGCCGCTCATGCTTTATTCTCCTTTCTCACATGTTGATCATTTTCATCAAGCCACTGTAAGTTTTTAAATAAATCATCACGCGAATATTCAGCTAGCTCAAAGTTATTTGTCATTACAATCGCCTCTGTCGGGCACACTTCCGTACAAAGATCGCAAAGAATACAAATTTCAAAGTTAATATCATACGTATCAATGATTTTCCCTTTCTTCTCTGGATCTGGATGCTTTTTCCCTGTTAGTTGAATGCAGTCTGTCGGACAAATATTTGCACATTGATTGCAAACGATACATTTTTCTGGATAAAACTTTTGAATACCGCGAAAGCGATCTGGGAGTGGTAGTGGTTGATTTGGATAGTCGTACGTTACTTTCTTCTTACTTAAATTGCTAAGTGTATACTTTAAACCTTTAAATAATCCCTTCATTGTACTCCTGCCCCCCTTTTTAGATTAGAAGAACAATTCTTTTATCAATGCCGCTAAGAAAATATTTGCAAGTGCTATCGGCAGTAATACTTTCCAGCCAAACTCCATTAATTGATCGCCCCGTATACGCGGGAACGTCACGCGGAACCAAATTAATAGAAAGACTACGGCACTAAATTTGAGCGCAAACCAAACAGCTCTTGGAATAAACGCTAGAAACGGAATTGGCTGCCAACCTCCTAAAAATAGTACTGTCATAAGCGATGCCATTCCGAAGAAATACACGTACTCAGAAAGCATAAAGAACGCCCAGCGAAATCCTGAATACTCCGTATGATATCCAGAAACGAGCTCCGATTCGGCTTCCGGTAAATCAAACGGCGTCCGGTTCAATTCAGCAACAGATGCGATTAAAAAGACGATGAAGCCAATCGGCTGCACGAAAATGTACCAAATCCCTTTTTGAGCTTCGACAATATCATTTAAATTTAAGCTGCCTGTTAGAAGGATGGCCCCAATTACACTCATCACAAGTGGAATTTCATAGGAGATCATTTGTGCTGCGGCGCGCATTCCGCCGAGTAACGAATATTTATTGTTAGACGCCCATCCCCCAGTCACAACGCCAATTGTTGTAATGCCTGAGATTGCAATGTAATACAGTAAACCGACACCAATATCGGCAAACTGCAACTTATCTGTAAACGGAATGACCGCTAATACCATAAAGGCCGGTGCAAACGCAATGATAGGTGCTAATATGAAGAGCGGTTTATCAGCCGCTTTCGGAATCGTATCTTCTTTTAATAGAAGTTTTAACACGTCCGCCACTGTTTGTAGGAGTCCAAAACGACCGCCCACTTGGTTCGGCCCTATACGTCCTTGCATAAATCCCATTACTTTTCGTTCTGCTAAAATCCCATATGTAACAAAGCCAAGAACGACAAACAACAATAATGTTGCTAATCCGAAAAAGATAAGAAAATTCGTCCAGCTTGCGGGTGACTCTAAGAGGTTTTGTATCATCACCCATCAACCTCCCCAAGTACAATATCAATTCCGCCTAAAATTGTAATTAAGTTTGCGATATTCTCGCCTTTTAAGAGCTTCGGTAAAATTTGCAGATTATAGAAAGAGGGACGGCGAAACTTTAAGCGATACGGCTCTTTCTTTCCATCACTTGCAATATAACAGCCAATCTCGCCGCGCGGTGACTCAATTCGCACGAATGCTTCACCTTTTGGTGGTTTAATAATCTTTGGTACCTTCGCTAAGATTGCTCCTTCTTTCGGAAACTGCTCTACCGCTTGTTCAATAATTTTCAGCGACTCTTCAATTTCCTCCATTCGGCAAACGTAACGATCCCAAGCATCCCCCACCTCGCCAACAGGAACATCAAACTCAAATCGGTCATAAATAGAGTACGGCTCATCTTTACGAAGATCCCATTTCACACCTGTGCAGCGCAAGTTTGCTCCGCTTAACGAATATTGCAGAGCATCCTCTGCTGAGTAAATACCGACTCCCTTTACACGGTTTAAGAAAATTTCATTGCCGCTCACAAGGTCGTGATATCCCTTTAACTGCTCTCTCATATACGGAACAAACTCACGCACTTTTTCAATCCAGCCGTCCGGCGCATCCCACTTCACCCCGCCAACACGCATATAATTGAATGTTAAACGCGCTCCGCATAATTCGTTCAGTAGGTTAATAATCATCTCGCGTTCGCGAAATGCATATAAAAATGGACTGACCGCTCCAATATCAAGCAAGTTGGTCCCCCACCAAACGAGGTGACTCGCCACGCGTCCAAGCTCCATTGCAAGTATGCGCAAATATTCAGCACGCTCCGGTATTTCAAGCCCCATCATCGTCTCAACTGCGTGACAGATCACATAGTTATTTGTCATCGCTGCTAAATAGTCCATTCGATCTGTGTACGGAATAATTTGCGTATACTGCAAACTCTCCGCAATTTTCTCTGTGCCGCGGTGCAAATAGCCAATTACAGGCGTAGCTTCTTTAATGATTTCCCCATCAATTTTAATAACGAGCCGAAATACACCGTGCGTACTCGGATGCTGCGGCCCTACATTTAAAAGCATTTCTTCTGTACGAATCAAGTTTTACACCCCCGCATCAAACGGCTCATAATCTTTTCGCAGCGGATGACCAATCCAATCGTCTGGCATCAAAATACGCTTTAAATTTGGATGCCCTTCAAACACAACGCCAAGCAAATCATACGCCTCGCGCTCCGGCCAATCTGCCCCGCTCCAAAGCGGTACAATTGAAGACACTCTCGGCTCGTCCCGGTCAAGTTTTACTTTCACCGCTACAGATTGCTTCTTACCGTATGAAAATAAATGCACATACACTTCCATATGCGCCCCAAAATCTGTCGCATGCAATTCTGACATATAATTGAATGCACATTCAGGATCTTTCTTTAGCAGCTCCATCACTTCATAATAATGCTCTAGCTTCACAACGAGTGTTGGAACATCTTTAGACAACGTATTAATATAGAAATCTTCAAGCACACCTTCGCCCAATTTCGCTGTAATTGCCTGAACGTACGTATCCAAATACGGCTGATTTTGTGAAGGCTTTTCTACTTTCGCTTCTGCCTCTTTCTTTCCTCCAGCAGCGCGAGCCTTTGCTGCAGCTGCTGCTTTCGCTTTTGCGACCGCAATTGCTTTTTCTTTCTCCGTATCTACGTTTCCACCTTCAGATACTTTCTGCTTCGCTAACGCTGCAGCCTTCGCCTTCGCTGCTGCGATCGCTTTTTCTTTCTCCTCATCTTCTGGCTCAGCTGCTTGCTCCTTTTCTTTCTGCTTCGCTAGCGCTGCCGCTTTTGCTTTTGCTGCCGCGGCTGCCTTTGCCTTCGCTGCTGCGATCGCTTTTTCTTTCTCCTCATCTTCTGGCTCAGCTGCTTGCTCCTTTTCCTTCTGCTTCGCTAACGCTGCCGCTTTTGCTTTTGCCGCTGCGGCTGCCTTTGCCTTCGCTGCTGCGATCGCTTTTTCTTTCTCTTCATCTTCTGACTCAGCTGCTTGCTCCTTTTCTTTCTGCTTTGCTAGCGCTGCCGCTTTTGCTTCCTCCGCTGCGCGGCACTTTGCTTCTGCTATATCTATTTCATTCTCACTTGATAGCGCTTTCTCTTTCTCTTCTACATGATGAACCTCATTTTCCTGACGTGCCGCGAGCCGCTTTTTTGCTTCTTCCTTTGCACGTCTTGCCGCTTCTTTTTTCAGATCATCTATACTTTTATCTTGATCGCTCATTTATTCGTCACCTGCTTTCCTGTCTTTGCTTCGTAACGAATTTTTTCTTTTAATTTATTAATACCGTAAATTAAAGCTGCTGGATTTGGTGGACAACCAGGAATATACACATCCACCGGTACAATTTGATCTACCCCTTTTACAACAGCATACGAATTTACATACGGTCCGCCCGCGGTTGCACAAGAACCCATTGCAATGACCCACTTCGGTTCTGGCATTTGATCATATAAACGACGAACAATTGGGGCCATTTTCTTCGTTACCGTCCCAGATACAATCATGACATCCGATTGACGCGGGGACGTACGGAAAAACGAGCCAAATCGATCTAAGTCATAATGCGAAGAACCGACTCCCATCATCTCAATTGCACAGCATGCCAATCCAAATGTCATCGGCCATAATGAATTACTGCGGGCCCAACCTTTTACTTGCTCAAGCGTCGTAAAAAATATATTTCTTTCTAACTCAGCACGTTCCTGCGGATGAATATCTTCAAAATTTATAGCCATTGTAACACCTTCTTTTTCCAAGCATATGCAAGACCAATAAGTAGCATAATAACAAAAATGAGCATTTCCACTAATGCAAATAACCCTAGTTTGTCATACGCTACCGCCCACGGATATAAAAACACAGTTTCCACATCAAAAATGACAAAAAGTAATGCAAAAATATAATAGCGGGCATGGAAGCGGACGTTTGCATCATGAAACGGCTCAATTCCACTTTCATATGTTGTTTTCTTCGCTGCACTTGGTTTATGTGGACGTAGCAATTTCCCCAAGGTGAGTGCTACAACCGGTAATAATATACCTAATAGCAAAAAAATGCCGACAATCATATAACTATTTTCATATACATTTACCATCGTGAAACCCTCTCCCTCCTCACAAAAACAAGTTCACTCAGTACACGTTATGATTCATTTGCACCATTTATTATTTTTTAATTTTTCTAAATAATGCAATTATAGATATTATAGCAAATTTCAAATTCTTATGTCGATATATTGGAAAAAAGGACAAAAAACTTACATAAGTTGCCTCTGATAAAGTGAAACTTTAATCAGTGGGGGTTTTCTTCATCCCCCACTAATTATTAGTTGAACCAATCGGGCTTTTACGAGCAGTTTATCTCCCACCTAACTTCTTTGCTTTCGCCGAATTTTGAGGTGGGAGTATTACTGCCCGTTAATGCGGGACAAAATACGGATAGTATCAAATATATAAATACAAATTAAAAACCCCCTTTCTTTTTAGGGGGACGAGAGCATCTAGCCGCGCATAGAAACAGTCAGGGAGTTTTCCTGCCACATGCAAAAATTAAAACAAAAGGAAACCAAACATAATATTGACATTCCATCAGTTTAGCCATAAATTCAATGTAAAAAGGAAAGAATTAGGTGACATGATGAAAGAAAATTCTTCATTAGCTAAACAAGAGGAACGTCTCGGTTTAATGTTATGGTTCCGTCTATCACGCGTATATAACCAGAGTATTCGCGAATCAAATCAACACCTAAAAAAATGGAATCTATCGGTAGCCCAGTTTGACGTCTTAGTTCAAGTCGGTTCACACGAAAAATTATCTCAACAAGAATTAGCAAATAAGCTTTTTGTTACAAAGGGAAATATTACGCAACTGTTAAGCAAAATGGAAGAATTGGGATTGATTAAACGAGAGCAGGAATGGAAAACAAAATACCTTTCATTGACTGAGGAAGGAACACAGTTATTTCATGACGTGGTTCCGAATCAAGAACACTTTCAGGCATCACAATTTTCTAATTTGAATCATGAGGAAAAAAAGCAGCTTTTAGATTTACTTAAGAAAAGTCAAAAATAAACATTATAAAAAGCCGCAAAGGTTCATCCCTTTACGGCTTCTTATTTACTTCATATTTGAAACGTCCAAACGGTTAATCGCACGTTTAAGTGCCATTTCTGCACGTTTGAAGTCAACATGTGCTTGTTTATCTTGCATACGTTGCTCAGCGCGGCGCTTCGCTTCGTTTGCGCGATGAATGTCGATATGATTTGCTGTTTCAGCAGATGGTGCTAATACTGTTACTTTCTCAGGGCGGACTTCAATAAAGCCACCGCTAACTGCTACGTAATCTGTATGTCCACCATTTTTTAAGCGAATTGCACTAATTTTAAGCGGTGCAACAGTTGGGATGTGGCCTGCTAAGATCCCCATTTCCCCGCTCTCTGCTTTTACGCTTACCATTTCAACTTCGTTTTCGTAAACCGGTCCATCAGGAGTTACAATACTGACTGGAAATGTCTTCATAATTCGTCCCTCCTAAGGCCTTATGCCATCATTTTCTTCGCGTTTTCAACAACTTCTTCAATACCACCAACAAGACGGAATGCATCTTCTGGAAGGTCATCATGTTTTCCTTCTAGAATTTCTTTGAATCCACGAACTGTTTCTTTTACAGGTACGTAAGATCCTTTTTGACCTGTAAACTGTTCTGCTACGTGGAAGTTCTGTGATAAGAAGAATTGAACGCGACGAGCGCGATGTACAACTAATTTATCTTCTTCAGATAACTCATCCATACCTAAGATTGCGATGATATCTTGAAGCTCTTTGTAGCGTTGTAACGTTTGCTGAATTTGACGAGCAATTGCATAATGCTCTTCTCCTACGATTTCTGGAGATAGTGCACGAGATGTAGATGCTAATGGATCTACCGCTGGGTAAATACCCATTTGTGTTAAACGACGCTCTAAGTTTGTTGTTGCATCTAAGTGAGCGAAAGTTGTTGCTGGTGCTGGGTCAGTGTAGTCATCGGCTGGTACATATACCGCTTGGATAGACGTGATAGAACCTTTATTTGTTGATGTAATACGCTCTTGTAATTGACCCATTTCTGTTGCAAGTGTTGGTTGGTAACCTACCGCAGATGGCATACGACCAAGTAGGGCAGATACTTCAGAACCAGCTTGCGTGAAACGGAAGATGTTATCGATGAACAGAAGTACGTCTTGTCCTTGCTCATCACGGAAATGTTCAGCCATTGTTAAACCTGTTAACGCAACACGTTGACGTGCTCCAGGTGGCTCGTTCATTTGTCCGAATACCATCGCTGTTTTCTTGATTACGCCGGAATCACTCATTTCGTGGTATAAGTCGTTACCTTCACGAGTACGCTCACCTACACCAGCGAATACAGAGATACCACCGTGCTCTTGTGCGATGTTGTTAATTAATTCTTGGATTAATACCGTTTTACCTACGCCGGCACCACCGAATAGACCAATTTTACCACCTTTAATATAAGGAGCTAATAAGTCTACTACTTTAATACCAGTTTCAAGAATTTCTACTTTTGTAGATAACTCTTCGAATGCAGGTGCTTGACGGTGAATTGGATCACGGCGTACATCCGCTGCTACTTCTTCACCTAAGTCAATTGCATCACCTAATACGTTAAATACACGACCAAGTGTTGCATCACCAACTGGAACAGAAATTGGTTTACCAGTGTCTTCTACTTCTGTACCACGAACAAGTCCGTCTGTAGAAGACATTGCTACTGTACGAACTGTATTATCACCAAGATGAAGCGCAACTTCTAAAGTTAAGTCCATTGCGTCTTCTTTGATTCTAAGGGCATTGTAGATTTCAGGTAGCTTTCCGCCGTCAAACTTAACGTCTACAACCGGACCCATGATTTGCGTAACGCGCCCTTTATTCATCGGGTTCCCTCCTAGCTTTCTTTAAATTAACCGGCTTTTCTGCGAACAGTCGGTTTTCGTTTTTTATATTTCATTTCGCTTTTGAGATTATCGCTACTGCTTTTTATTTAATCCAGCTCCAGCGGCTAGAATACTCGGTAGCTTCGCTTCTTCCTACGAGGCAAAGAACGCCTCTACGTCTGAAGCTCCATCCCCCTCCCATTCTGAGCGAGCCGCTTCCGCTTTTTATTACTATTCTAACGCTGCTGCACCGCCGACGATTTCCGTAATTTCTTGCGTAATCGCTGCTTGACGAGCGCGGTTGAAGGAAAGTGTAAGTGTATCAATAACTTCCATTGCGTTGTCTGTAGCACTTTTCATTGCTGTCATACGCGCTGCGTGTTCACTTGCTTTACCATCTAGCAATGCACCGTAAACTAAGCTTTCTGCGTATTGTGGCAATAATACTTTTAAAATATCTTCTTCAGATGGTTCAAATTCATACGAAGTTGTTGCTTTGTTAGATGCCACATCCGTAAGCGGTAAAATTTTCTTCTCCGTTACTTCTTGTGAGATCTTACTTACATAATGATTGTAGTAGATATACAATTCATCATAAGCACCATCTGTAAACATAGAAATTGCTCTTGAAGCAATGTCTTTAATATCAGCGAATACTGGTTGATCCGATAATCCAATTACTTCATCAATGATATTAAAACCACGACGTTTTAAGTAATCACGACCTAGACGTCCAAGCACAATAATTGCGTACTGATTTGCATCCATGTTGTGACGCTCTTTCACTACGTTACTTACTGCACGTAAAACGTTACTGTTATATCCACCTGCTAGTCCGCGATCCGATGTAATAACGATGTATCCTGTTCGCTTTACAGGACGCGCTGTTAACATTGGGTGATTTACCCCGCTACCTTGCGCTATGCTCGATACTACTTCTTGAATCTTATCCATATACGGAACGAAAGATTTAGCATTTTGTTCTGCACGGTTTAATTTCGATGCAGATACCATCTCCATCGCTTTCGTAATTTGACTCGTTTTCTTTGTCGAGTTAATTTTCGCTTTTATATCGCGTAAAGATGCCACAGGTTTTCACCACCTTTTTTCCGGAAGTTGGCATGATCAGAAAGAGCTCCATTTTGTTGATCTTCCTAATCGTTATACTTGTTCATGATTGAAGGAAAAGAATAGGTGCACCTACTCTTTTCCTCTTCATATCCGTTAGCACTCTATGTAAGAGCCCTGTTTATATAGAAGTGGAGCGGCCTAACGAGCCGCTTCCGCTTTTTATTATTACTCAGAAGCCACGAAAACTTTTTTGAAGCCGTTAATAGCTGCTGCCATTTTTTCGTCTTCAGCAAGTTTTGTTGTTGTACGAATTTCAGTTAATAATTCAGCAGCATTTGTATCTAACCAAGCATGTAACTCGTCTTCGAAACGAGTGATATCTACTACTGGGATATCATCTAAGAATCCGCGTGTTAATGCGTAAAGAATCATAACTTGCTTCTCTACTTTTAATGGCTTATGTAAGCCTTGTTTTAATACTTCTACTGTACGTGCACCACGGTTTAATTTCGCTTGTGTTGCTTTATCAAGGTCAGAACCGAACGCAGCGAACGCTTCTAATTCACGATAAGATGCAAGGTCAAGACGAAGTGTACCAGATACTTTGCTCATCGCTTTGATCTGAGCCGCGCCACCAACACGAGATACAGAAGTACCTGCGTCGATCGCTGGACGTACACCAGAGAAGAATAGATCAGATTGTAAGAAGATCTGTCCATCTGTAATAGAGATTACGTTTGTTGGGATATAAGCTGATACGTCCCCTGCTTGTGTTTCGATGAAAGGTAGTGCTGTTAAAGAACCAGCGCCTTTTGCATCACTTAATTTCGCCGCACGCTCTAGTAAGCGGGAGTGTAAGTAGAATACATCCCCTGGATACGCTTCACGACCTGGAGGACGACGTAATAGTAATGACAATTCACGGTATGCAGCTGCTTGTTTTGATAAGTCATCATATACAACTAATACGTGTTTGCCGTTGTACATAAATTCCTCACCCATAGTTACACCAGCATATGCAGCTAAGTATAATAATGGAGCAGGTTGAGAAGCAGATGCAGTTACAACGATTGTGTACTCTAATGCACCGTGCTTACGTAATGTTTCAACTACGTTACGAACTGTAGATTCTTTTTGTCCGATCGCTACATAGATACAAACCATATCTTGATCTTTTTGGTTCAAGATTGTATCAAGAGCAACAGCTGTTTTACCAGTTTGGCGGTCACCGATGATTAACTCACGTTGTCCGCGGCCAATTGGTACAAGAGCGTCAATCGCTTTAATACCAGTTTGAAGTGGCTCATGAACAGATTTACGATCCATTACACCTGGTGCTGGGCTTTCGATTGGACGAGTTTTTGTTGTGTTAATTGGACCTAAACCGTCTACTGGTTGTCCTAGTGGGTTTACAACACGACCGATTAATTCTTCCCCTACTGGCACTTGCATGATGCGACCTGTACGACGTACTTCGTCACCTTCACGAATTTCAGTATAAGGTCCTAAAATAATGATACCTACGTTATTTTCCTCTAAGTTTTGTGCTAGTCCCATAACGCCGTTAGCGAACTCAACAAGCTCACCAGCCATAACGTTATCAAGACCATGAGCACGTGCAATACCGTCACCAACTTGAATAACTGTACCAACATCGCTAACTTCGATCTCAGACTGATAGTTTTCAATTTGTTGCTTAATCAGTGCGCTAATTTCTTCAGCTCTGATGCTCATGCGCTTCACCCCTATCTATTCTTCATAAGTTCACGCTGAATACGTGCTAACTTTCCTTGTAAACTGCCGTCGTAAATGCGGTTTCCAATGCGTACTTTAATACCGCCTAGTAAATCTTCATCTACAACATTTTGAACGCGAATTGCATCTTTTCCTGTTTTCTTTGCAAATGCTTCTGCAATGCTAAGCTTCTCATCTTCTGATAAAGAACGAGTAGAGTAAACCGTTGCATCAGCTACGTTACGCTCTTCATTTGCAAGCGCAACATACACATCTACAATTTCAGGTACTAATGTTTCGCGATGATTATCGATTAAAAGATATAACGTGCTTAAAATCGGCTGAGAAACAGTAGAAAACACGTTAGAAAGAAATTGTTTTTTCTTTTCTGCCGAAATGTTTGGTTGTCCTAAAAAAGTATGTAGTTCTTTACTACTTACAAAAACACTTTGCACAAGGCGCAGTTCTTCCTCAAACATTTCTAGTACGTGTTTTTCTTTTGCGATTTGAAAAAGAGCGACAGCATAACGTTTAGCTACAATCTCATTGCTCATCGCGCTTCTCCTACCTCTTTAATATAATCGCGAATTAATTGAACTTGGTCTTCTTCTTTCAGTTCTTTTTGCATAACTTTAGAAGCAATTTGGACAGATAAAGAAGCAACCTGTTCTTGAAGAGCCGCAATTGCTTGCTCTTTTTCGCGTTGAATTTCTTGTACAGCAGATTCTTTAATAGATACTGCTTCTTCTTTTGCAGCAGCAACGATACTTTCTTTTTGATCCTCTGCTTGCTTTTTCGCTCTCTCGATTAATTCTTGCGCTTCAATACGTGATTGTTTTAACATTTCACGTTGTTCTTCTACTAACTTTCTCGTCTCTGCATTGTTCTTTTCCGCAGCGTCGATTTCGCTAGAAATATGATCTTCACGTTCCTTCATAATTCCCATTAAAGGTCCAAATGCATATTTACGAAGTAATGCTAATAGAATTAGGAAAACGACAATTGTATAAAGTACTGTTCCGTATGGGACAGCAGCAGCTCCTAATAATAGAGTTGGCACAAGGATTCACTCCCTTCAAAAATCTAAATTAAACAAATGAAAAGACAAGTAATGTTTCATTCATAAAGCAATGGCGAAGAAGGTCCCAAAACGATCTTCGCCACTTATTGTAAGGGGAGCTATCCCTTATTTGCCTAATACGATAAACGCGATTACTACACCGATGATTGGAAGCGCCTCAACTAACGCTACCCCGATGAACATGATTGTTTGAAGTACACCACGTAATTCTGGTTGACGAGCAACACCCTCAACTGTGCGAGATACGATAAGACCGTTACCAATACCAGCACCTAATGCAGATAAACCAATAGCAATTGCAGCTGCGATTACACCTAAACTCATTTTAAAAGTCCTCCTTTTTATCAATAAAAAATAAATTTTGTACTTACTTTAAATATATTAATGGTCGTGGCTTACTTTATGAGCCATGTATACCATCGTTAACATTGTAAAGATAAATGCTTGGATAGCACCTACGAAAATACTGAATCCCATCCATGCTAACATCGGTAGAACAGCGCCTAATGCGCCGCCAAACGTACCGTTTGCTCCTAACTGAGCAAGTAACGTTAATAAAATCTCACCAGCATAAATGTTACCAAATAAACGCAGACCTAACGTCAATGTATTCGCAAATTCCTCAATTACCTTTAAAGGGAATAAGAATTTCATTGGTTGAATATAGCCTTTTAAATATTCTTTCGTACCCTTCATTTTAACTCCATAATAATGGGTGAGGGCAACTACCATCACGGCTAATGTTAGAGTAACTGCTGGGTCAGACGTTGGAGATCTCCACCATGCAATATGCTCTCCGCCTTCGGCTGTAGCAATCATAAACGGCAAACCGAGCATGTTCGCTACAAAGATATACATAATGAGTGTAACTCCAAGCGTTAAAAAGCGTCCGCCTGTTTTCCAATCCATCGTACTATCAATCATACCTTTTACAAAGTCCACAACCCATTCAAAGAAATTTTGCATTCCTGTTGGGCGCAAGGCTAAGCGACGGGTACACATAATAGCAATAATAAATACGATTACTGCCGCAACAGTCGTCATCATAACAGACGACAAGTCGAATGTTAAACCTAGAAATTCAACTAATTTACCGTGTTCCACTAGTAATTCACCTCTCTTCCCTGCTCTTATACTGTAGATAAAGAAAATCTATGATCATGACAAGATATTCTGTCAGCAATCCTACTCCTAAGCTCCACATCGCCATTAAATGTTGATATTTTGCTGCAAATAAAATTAATAGCCCTATCGCGGCTAATCTCGAATATGTACTCACTGCGGTCGCTTTATACTTTACACTCTCTCCTTGTGTAACGCGATCTAACAGCTTGTCCGTCTTATGTGCAACGATGCGCAAACTAAGAAAACCGAAAATCGTTCCGATAATCAGTCCTAGAAAGACATCTTTGTATGAGGTAAAGCCCCATCCTAATACAAAGAGTGCGAGAAGGTTGTACATATATTTCTTTTGCCTCTGGACAAGTTCATGTACTTCTATCATCATTGCTCTCCTGAATAAAAGTGTCGAATGAGCCGAATCATAGCATAAACCCCTGTTCCAAGTCCTAGTAATAAACCAATTACTAAAAATAATGGAAACGTTCCAAGCTTATTATCAATCCATTGCCCGCCAAAAATTCCAACTAAAATAGCGCCAACGAGCTGAGAAAGAATTCCAGTCATTAAAGCATACGCCTTAAATGGACTACGCTTGTTCTCCTCCAAGGATTCATCCCTCCATATGTAAAGCCTCATTCACTATGTGTTAAAGAATGTGTTAATAATAACTCATTTTTTTGCATAAATCTTATTTAAATGAGAAAATTATTTTTTCTGTCAAAGAATAGACGAAAATTTGTCAATGAAAACCCTACCATCTATCCCCGTTGTTAGCATACAATAGGGTGTTAAACAGTGTCAACGTCAAATCGAAAAAAATCAAAAAATTTGAGTATTAGGTACTTATTCCCATATTTGAAAACGTTCTCCTTCAAAAAAATGTTAAAAGATGTCTAACTTCTAGACCTTTTTTCTTTATAGATGTCTAACTTCTAGGCCTTTTCTCCTTATAATAGAAGAAAAAGTTCACAAGTTTGCCACTATTTCATTTTCCGAATATATCATTTCCCTTCTATTTATATATTTTTCTCAAATAAGAAGTTTCTATATTATATGCAATTTCACCAAATATTATGTTGCATAAAAAATAGACGAGAAGGACATCTTCTCGTCTGTTTTCTTACTTCGTTCCAAATAAACGGTCGCCAGCATCTCCAAGACCTGGTACAACATATCCATGATCATTTAATTTTTCATCTAATGCAGCCACATAAATATCCACATCAGGATGGTCTTCTTGGATAACTTTTACCCCTTCTGGAGCACCGACGATACACATTAATTTAATATGTTTCGCACCGCGCTTCTTTAAGGAAGTAATCGCTTCTGATGCAGAGCCGCCTGTCGCTAACATTGGATCAAGTACGATAAAATCACGTTCTTCTACATCAGTTGGAAGTTTCACATAGTATTCTACAGGTTGTAATGTTTCTGGATCACGGTATAAACCGATATGACCTACTTTTGCTGCTGGAATTAATTTTAAAATCCCGTCTACCATTCCTAATCCTGCGCGTAAAATAGGAATTAAACCCAGCTTCTTACCTGCAATCACTTTTGTTTTCGCTTTACTTACAGGTGTTTCAATTTCAATTTCTTCAAGCGGAAGATCGCGTGTAATTTCAAACGCCATCAAGCTTGCTACTTCATCTACTAGTTCACGAAATTCTTTCGTACCTGTATTCTTATCCCGAATATATGTAATCTTATGTTGAATTAAAGGGTGATCAAAAACATACAGTTTTCCCATGTGAATCGCTCCTTCAGATGATATTGATGCGTGAGGGCACGCGTTTTTTACACTATGTACGATTGTAAAGAAAACGCTTCTAATATTCAAGGGTGAATTTGGAATATAGATGTGAAACCGCTGTCATTTCTGTTTATTTTTCTTATTTAGACAAAAAACATACTTTTTCTCTTCTCCAAAGGAAATACATGAGCTTAATATAGAAACATTTGGACATCGGTAAATGCTCTCGTAATAATTTAACAATATCAAGACAAGAATAGTTTTTTTAGGATAATTATTCCACCGTGCCATGGATCATTTCTTACTACATAATCTTTTTCGCTATAGTCCATCGGTAGAATGAGCTGACCCATGTTATAAAAATGAAAGTAGATGGATTGTTACTCATAAAAAGAGGTTGTCCCATAAATCAGTTATACAGACTTATGAGACAACCCTTTTTATCTACTTGGGCTTTTGTTCTAACTATTTACCCTTCGGTATATAGCTTTGTTAGAACCTTTCAACACCTATTATTATAACCCTTTAGGCGAATTACATTTCATGCAATATTGCATATCAAAATAAGTTGTAAAGTTTATTACCCTAAAGTATAATAAAAGCATAAATAAATAAGTGAATATTCAGAAAAAGGGGATTATTTATGCAAATCGCAATGGCAGTTTTAAAATTCCTAGGTGCAATCATTCCATTAGTATCAGATCTTTTAAAAGCAGTAATGTAAGTAGTATTTATTGCCATTATATTATTTTATAAGTATTGTACAAATAATCTGTATATCGAACAAATATTGTTTTGATATACAGATTATTTGTATGAATTAAAAACGAATTGAGAAAGAACATAGAGAAAGGCGACTTTCCGTTCAAGGGTGAACGGAAAGTCGCCTTTTAGCTTTACATACTTTTTGTGAAATGAAAAACGTATGTTTTTCGGTGTCCTCTACGTTCACCATCTCGTTTCTCTATCTTATAGCTCTTTATACATTGGGAATTTATCAGTTAAGGCATTTACACGCACGCGTGCTTCTTCTAATGCTGCTTCATTATCATGATTTTTTAATGTGTGAGCAATAATTGATGCGATTTCATCCATTTCAGCAAATCCGAAACCTCTTGATGTTACAGCTGCAGTTCCAATACGAACGCCGCTTGTTACAAATGGGCTAGCTGGATCAAATGGAATTGTGTTTTTGTTTACTGTGATACCAACTTCATCTAATACATGTTCCGCAACTTTTCCAGTAATATCCAAATTGCGAACATCGATTAAAATTAAGTGGTTGTCCGTTCCACCAGAAACAAGAGTAACCCCTTCTTTTTGCAGACCTTCAGCTAAACGATTTGCGTTGTTAATAATGTTTTGTGCATATGCTTTAAAGTCGTCTTGTAATACTTCTCCAAATGAAACTGCCTTTGCAGCGATTACATGCATAAGCGGTCCGCCTTGAATACCAGGGAAGATGGATTTATCAATTTGCTTTGCAAATTGTTCTTTACATAAAATCATACCGCCGCGTGGTCCGCGTAATGTTTTATGAGTTGTTGTTGTTACGAAATCAGCGTATGGTACTGGGTTTGGGTGTAAGCCTGCTGCTACAAGTCCTGCGATATGTGCCATATCTACCATTAAATATGCGCCAACTTCATCAGCGATTTCACGGAATTTCTTGAAATCGATCACACGAGGATATGCACTAGCACCGGCAACGATTAATTTTGGTTTATGCTCTTTCGCTTTTTCTAATACATCTTCATAATTAATGCGATGTGTATCAGGATCTACACCGTATTCAATGAAGTTATATTGTACACCACTAAAGTTAACAGGGCTTCCGTGTGTTAAGTGACCACCGTGGGATAAGTTCATACCAAGCACTGTGTCACCTTGCTCTAGAATTGTGAAGTATACAGCCATATTTGCCTGTGCACCAGAGTGCGGTTGAACGTTTACGTGCTCTGCGCCAAAAATTTCTTGTGCGCGATCACGAGCGATATCTTCGACGATATCTACATGCTCACAACCACCGTAATAACGTTTCCCAGGATATCCTTCTGCATACTTGTTCGTTAATACAGAACCTTGTGCTTCCATTACTGCTTCGCTTACGAAGTTTTCAGATGCAATAAGCTCGATTTTTGAACGCTGTCTTCCTAATTCTAATTCAATTGCAGCAAACACCTTTTCATCTTGACGCTTTAAATGCTCCACCAAAATCCCCCTTTTCTGAACGAACTACACCTATTTCCGATATTTTCCCTTCATTTTCTAAGAAAAAACGAAAGTTCTAGTTGTAATCCTTTTAAATCTTCACATTTTCAACTACATTCTAACACGACTCCACACATGATAAAAGAAAAAAAGACCAAATTTGGCCTTTTTTTATTACTTAACTACAAGTAAACGTTTCCTCTTTTATTGCATATACTGCACGCGCTCCGCCAATTAACTTCGGACGCGCTTTTGCCATCGTTACATGAGCATGCCCAATCTCTTTCACTCGCGTACGAACCGGAACAGCTACATGTTTTAAATGCATACCGATAAATGTATCTCCAATATCAATACCTGCATCCGCTTTTACAAACTCTACGATAACGGGGTCTTTCATATTATGATATGCATATGTTGCAAGAGCCCCACCCGCTGATCTGACAGGCGTAACAGTTACAATCTCGAACTGATGCTTTTCTGCGACTTCCCTTTCTACCACTAAAGCGCGGTTTAAATGTTCACAGCACTGAAATGCTAGGGTAATGCCATACTGCTCTTGAAAATGTGTTAACTCAGAAAAAATCGCTTCTGCAACTTCCATCGTTCCTGATGTTCCAATTCTTTCACCAAGCACTTCACTCGTACTACATCCCACAACAAAAAGGTTCCCATTCCGCAGCGTGGCTTGCTCTTGAAATTCAAAAAGCGCTGTTTGCAACTGCTCTTTTAATTGTGATATTTCACTCATTACGCTCTTCCTTTCGCAGGTAGGTTCAACAAATTATATTACTTCTTACTAGAAGTTAGACTACAATTACTTCGCTTCGTACGCTTTAATTTTTCCTACACGATTTTCGTGACGGCCGCCTTCATAGTCCGTTGTTAACCAAATTTTTGCGATGTCGCGTGCTAATCCAGCTCCAATTACACGCTCACCCATTGCTAACATGTTCGTATCATTATGTTCTCTCGTTGCCTTTGCACTAAATGTATCATGCACTAATGCGCAGCGAATGCCGTGTACTTTATTTGCCGCAATTGACATACCAATGCCTGTTCCACAAATTAAAATACCGCGATCTACTTCTCCATTTGCAACCATTTCTGCTGCTGGGAATGCAAAATCAGGATAATCTACAGAACCTGCCCCGCACTCACAACCTAAATCAATATATTCAATGTTCAATTCTTCTAATAGACTTACGATTTCCTTACGAATATTCAATCCACCATGATCTGATGCTACTACTACTTTCATTCTAAGCCCCTCCAAATATAAAATGAAACTTCTATCAGTAGAAATCTCTTCTTTCCATTAAATCAGCATAATCTCCAATATCGTATTATACACGAAACATTAACTTTCTGAGTGTTTTTTCACCAAAGTGTGCACAAGTTGTTCCATTTCTTCCAGTGTTGCTTGATAGACAGCAAGCGAACCGCCAAAAGGATCAGAAATATCCTTATTTGTACCTTCTACAAATTCATATAATGTATGCACTTTTTCGCTTACTTCTGGATGGTGCGCTAATAAAAGTTGACGATGTCCTATTGTCATCGTCAATACAACATCGGACCACTCTAGCAACTCTTCCGTCACTTGTTTTGAAGAATGTGCAACCCGGATTCCTTTTTCTTCTAGCGCATTTTTAGCATGAGAAGATGCATCACTACCAACTGTCGCAAAAACACCGGCAGATTGCACATCAAACTGCCCCTTACCATGATGACGTAATAGCGCTTCTGCCATTGGGCTGCGACACGTATTTCCTGTACAAACGAATAATACTCGCTTCACCAAACACCACTCCTTATGATGAATATCTATTTTCATCATAACTCACAATGGTAGCGAAAAAAAGAAATGTATATATAAGTTAAAAAACTGACATAAAAAAGAAACCCATTTCAATTATGAAATGGATTCCCGATTCAGCAAACGATTATTTCATTGTTACTTTCATTACTCCAGTTGAGCCTTTTGTAGCTGTTACACCTACAGTTGTTTCAATAGATTCTGTTGCATCTGTGTTTGTAATAACGATTGGTGTGATTGTACTTTTAGCTTTTTCACGAATTAATTCTAAATCAAAAGAGATTAATTTATCGCCAGCTTTAACCGCTTGTCCTTCAGATACGTGCGTTTCGAAGCCTTCGCCTTCCATTTTTACAGTTTCTAACCCAATATGGATTAAGATCTCTGCACCATTTTTCGCTTTAATACCTACAGCATGTTTTGTATGAAATAATTGTACAATCTCGCCATCTACCGGAGATACTACTACACCTTCAGTTGGTTCGATTGCAACACCTTCTCCCATCATACGACCAGCGAATACTGGATCTGGTACTTCTTCAATATTTTTCACTTCTCCAGTTAATGGAGATACAATTGTTTCTGCATTTGTTTTAGAACCAAAACCAAATAATTTTTTAAACATAGGATAATCCTCCTTATAATTCACCGCTTTAGCGATATAAAAACGTTTCCATAAAGTGAAACTTCCATCAGTGATGCTTTTCTCACTGATGATTAGCCCGCCCAATCGGACTTTTACGGGCAGTTATCTTCCACCTACCTTCTTCGCTTCTCTGAATCTTGAGGTGGGGGCTTACTGCCCGTTAATGCGGGATAAAAATGAAATTGTCAACCAGACTCTTATTGTATCGTCTCAAAAAATTCCAGTCAATTCAGATTGTCTGAATTCGATTGAAAAAGAAGCGAATTTCTTTCACTTTTTCTCACAAATTGGCTAAAACCCTTAACAACATCATTATTTTTCCATTTACTATTTGTAAAATTTATTTTCGTTTTTTACAGAATCAACTTGACTAAAGTAAGTAACTATTTTATTATTACTTACATAAGATAAGTAAATAACTTTTTGGAGGTTTTGTAAAATGATGAACATTGGTCTTCTTATCATTCGTCTTATTATCGGGTTTACTTTCATGGGGCATGGCGCTCAAAAATTATTTGGTTGGTTTGGTGGTCACGGTTTAAAAGGAACTGGCGGCTGGATGGAATCAATCGGCTTACGCCCAGGCGTATTTATGGCATTTATGGCCGGGGCAACTGAATTACTAGGCGGTTTCTTATTTGCTGCCGGTATTTTTACTTGGGTAGGTGCTCTATTTATTGTCGGTACGATGTTAGTATCCATCATCACAGTTCACGGTAAAAATGGCTACTGGGTTACACAAAATGGCTTTGAATATAACCTTGTTTTAATCACAGTTGCAGTTGGCGTTGCACTTATTGGACCTGGTGCTTACACTTTAATTTAATTAAATATCTTGAATTCGAGATAAAAACCCTCACAATTGTGAGGGTTTTTATCATACCCTTTACAAAAATATATTTTTTCAGCAGGAGTTTTCCTCCTTTATCTTGTAAACAAACAAAGAAGCGTTACAGATATAAGAAGGGAGATTACATATATGCTGTCTATTAATCCAAATGAACAAACTGAAAAAGACAATTACAAATTACTAACAGGAAGCATTATTCCGCGCCCAGTTGCCTTCGTCACAACGGTTACAAATGATGGGGTACTAAACGGCGCCCCATTTAGCTACTTTAATATTGTTGCTGCGAATCCGCCTCTTATCTCAGTTTCTGTACAACGAAAAGACGGAGAACCAAAAGATACAGCACGAAATGCGATGGAAAAAGAAGAATTCGTCGTTCATATTTCTGATGAATCTTATGCAGAAGCCATTAACGAAACAGCAGCTAATCTTCCTCCGAATGAAAGTGAAATTAAACTTGCCAAACTAACACCAATTGATAGCGATGTAATTTCTGTACCAGGGGTAAAAGAAGCAAGTATTCGTATGGAATGTGTATTAGAGCACGCTATTCAACTAGGAGGAACAGAAGATTCCCCAGCATGTGATCTATTAATCGGTCGCATTGTACGATTCCATATCGCTGAGCACTTATATGAAAATGGACGCATTCATGCTGAACAACTAAAACCAATAAGCCGATTAGCTGGTCATAACTACGCAAAGCTTGGGGAACAGTTTGAACTTGTAAGGCCATAGTTAAAAGCGCAGGCGGCTCGCCCAGAACAAGAGGAGGATGGAGCTTCTGACATAGAGGCGCTTTTTGCCTCGGCGGAAGACGCGAAGCCACCGACTGTTCTAGCCGCCGGAGCTAGATATTAACTGGAGACCTCCAACCAAGAAGTATATTCTTATCGTCTATTGTAGAAGCGCCGATATATTATGTATACACTATAAAAGCCCAGCTACTTATAGTAGCTGGGCTTTTATGCCATAACTTTTCACGAAATGATTCTATTTCTTCTTTCGTCGGTTTCGCTAATTTAACCATAACCGTGATCCCCTCTAAGAAGTTGGCTGCGTTCATACCGAAAACAATAATTTTATTCCAAATCCAACAAGTATAATACCGCCAAGTACTTCTCCATATGTTCCCAAAATACTATGTGCCCTGCGGCCAATTAACAATCCGAACCAAGTAAGCATCATACTCACAACACCAAATATGAGAATTGTGACAAGCATACGCGCTCCGTAAATACCGAGACTTAAGCCAACAGAAAAACTATCCACACTTACACTAAAAGCAAACAATAGTAAACTTGCCCCGGCCGGAACATTTCTATGCTCATCGTCGTGGAATATTGACGTATACACAATGTGAAATCCTAATCCCATTAATAAAACACTACCTATAATAGTAGCAATGGAGCCAAATTGCTCTGATAAAAAACGGCCAAGTATCATACCGATAAAAGGCATAATTATATGAAATATACCAATTGTAATGCCGATATAAAAGATTTGACGCAACTTAAGCGTAATCATCCCCATACCGAGACTAACAGAAAACGCATCAAGCCCTAGCGCAAATGCCATAATAAAGAGCGGCAACAATTCGCTTATAATATGTTCAATTGTCATAATGTCCCCCCTCGGACTTGCTACTTCACAATATGCACGTCCGGGGAGAGTTAGAATTTATTTTTCAAAGATGATTTGGTGACCTGCAGCTTTTGTTAAACGATTCATGATTGCACTACCAATCCCCTCACTTGGGAATGACTCGCTAAAAATAATATCTACACCGCTTGCGTCAAATGTACGCAATACATCATAAAGCTTTGTTGCAACGGTTGCTAAATCACTACGTTTTCCACAAGAGAGAACAACGTCTGCTTTATATACATGCTCATATTCCTCTGTTGTTAATACACCTACTTTATAACCTTCTTGCTTTTTATTATCCACAAGTTGTTGAATAAATGTACGCGACCCCTCAACAATACTAAGCGGGGCTTTCGGCGCATAATGCGTATACTTCATTCCTGGCGATTTTGGTTTTTCCGTTTCATCTTTTAATGCCGGATCTAATAAAACAGGGCCAATCACTTCTTCTAATTGTTCTTTTGTAATACCGCCTGGGCGCAAAATTGTCGGTATTTCACTCGTACAATCTACTACAGTAGACTCAACGCCGACACCGGTTGCCCCGCCATCAACAATACCAGCAATTTTTCCGTCTAAATCTTCATATACATGAGAAGCGAGAGTCGGGCTAGGGCGCCCAGAACGATTCGCACTTGGGGCTGCAACCGGTACACTCGCTGCTTCAATAAGCGCTAATGCTACCGGGTGATCTGGCATACGAACTGCCACCGTCTGTAATCCAGCCGTTACTTTTTCAGAAATCCCTTCTTTTTTCGGGAAAACAAGTGTTAAAGGCCCTGGCCAGAAATGCTTCATTAATACATTCGCAACTGGTGGAATATGAGCTACAATACCATGTAATTGTTCTTCCGTACCAATATGTACAATAAGCGGATTATCGCTTGGTCTTCCTTTTGCTTCAAAAATTTTTGCAACAGCCTCATCACTTAATGCATTCGCACCAAGTCCATACACTGTTTCAGTCGGAAATGCTACTGCTTCATTTTCTCGTAATAAATGCGCTGCTTCTTGTAATTGTGGATAATCTGTTTTTATTTCCACAACATTATCCACAGTCCACATTTTTGTATTCATTTTTTTCCACGTCCTTTTCTGCCATGAAATACTTGTTATGTATAGTTTACTATGAGATTTATCCAAAAGACAAATAAGGTTTATCCACAAAATGTGGATAAACTCATTTAATCAGTGGATAACTTTGTGAATAGCTGACAATTTAGTATAATTACATTCGGTTGATTTACATTTTTACAAAAATGTTCTAATGTCTGTATTTCTTTTGATACAACATCCTTTTCCACCGTTTCAAATTGAAAAAACCGGAATATTGTAATGGACTGTGGACTATTCGTGAGTAAATATAATTGTTCAACATTTTTCTCTTTCATATACTGCAAAAACGTTTCGAAAAAATGTAAGAACGTAGCTTTATCCACAGAAGGTGTGAATAAACATGAACGAAGAAGCGCATCGCTTCCAGCTCGCTCATATCCAACAGCCGCTTGAATTTGTTCTTCTTCTTCTAACATCATAAAATTCCTATATAATTGATCTAAACGTTCTTCCTTCACGTGAGCTTGTCCAAAAAAGTTTTGCAGCCTTTCTACATCTGTTTTTGTAGCAAAACGTATTTGCTTCATAACATAATCCCTCCCCATACTTTTATATATGAGGAAGAATTATCTTTTAGAACCTATTTCGAAAATAAAGATGTAAATGCTTCAACGATAAACAATTTAACCTCTGGCTTTTCTTCCGTTTCTTCTACTACCTTCACTTGCTCTTCTCGTTTACTAACACGTGGTTCTTCTTGCTTACTCTCCTCTTGTTCTTGTAATTCTTTTTCGACACGGCTTTCTTGCACAGCCTTTGCTTTCACTTTTTGTTTAGGTGCGATGTGCGTCTCTTTCTTAGCTTTAAGAGATTTTTTTACTTCTTCTTTTACAATTTCCTTTTGCACATAATTTTCTTCTATATCGTCCTCGTCAATTGTTTCTGCCTTTACTACATGTTCTTCTCGCTTCACGGCTGTACCACTAGAGAAATCCATGAAACACATCGGAGGAAATAGCACACACCACCAATTCGCTCCTTCACCTTTCCCAATTGTCACAAGTACTGCTTCGTACTCTCCAGCCGGATAAATAAAATTCCCATATACTTTCGTCGGAAATTTTATATGTTTATTAAACTGAACTGTAAAAGTTTCCTTACTACCTTCTCGTTTTAACGTGTTTGCAACTGTTTTTTCAAGTTCTGGGATACGGCTTTGGATGATACGACGCGCGTCTTCAAACGATTTTAAATCTGCCACCCAACCATCGATTTGTACTTTCACTTCATCGCGCACTTTACGTTTTAACTCTTGATCTTCCTTCGAATCACTATTAGCCAAAATACGTAATCGAATCGCTTCTTTCGGAATCACGACAGGTTCCTTTGCATCAACTTTCATATATCCAAAATGCGCAATCATTTGCGCACCAATTAATAATAAAAGTAAGTAAGCAATCGCTTGTTTTTTCATCTTATCTCCACCGTCCCTTCAGTAAAACAGTGTAGACAAGTTTTTTTGTTTCTAAACTAGTAAATTTAGAATCTATTCGTTTTTTAGATGGGTGATTACATGTCCGCTCGTTCTTTTCGATATATCGACGATTTTCACAATATATTGACGTTTCGACATACTAGACGTACTAAAGGGGGCTGACAATCAGGTCAGCCCCCTTTTAAAATTACATTTCTGCGAAGACCATGCGATCTTTCCCATTAATATCAAAGACCACTTCCACATGTGCATGTGGGAATGTTTCTTTCAATAAAGCGCACACATCTTCACCTTGTCCTACACCCACTTCAAAAGCAACAATCGCCTCTTCTTGCAGCACCTTTGGCAATTCCTCCATAAAGCGTCTATAGAAATCAAGTCCATCTTCACCGCCAACGAGTGCACGCTTTGGCTCATGCTCTTTCACTACAGAAGAAAGCCCTCTCCAATCCTCTTCTGGAATATAAGGTGGATTAGACACAACAACATCTAGCTTTTGCTTCGTTTCCTGAAACGGCGACAATAAATCACCGTGATAGAACGTTACATTCGCCTGTAATTCTGCTGCATTTTTCTGCGCCACTTCAATCGATTCCGGAGCAATATCGACTGTATATACATGTAAACGGGGATTTTCTAAAGAAAGTGTAATCGAAATTGCCCCGCTACCAGTGCCAATATCAGCCACATGTACACCCTTATCTCCAAATTTACGACGAATACGTGTTAATATTCCTAGCACAAGCTCCTCTGTTTCCGGTCTTGGAATAAGCACTTCTTCATTGACAAAAAATGAACGCCCATAAAACATTTCATATCCAATTAAGTACTGAACAGGCATGCCCGCTACATGCTTGTGGATAAAGCCTGCAAAAATGCGCTCTTGTTCTGCCGTTACTTCTTCACGCATGTTCATCATTAAACCTGTTCGATTCGTCTTTAATACATGACAAAGGACAATTTCTCCCGCATTTTCATCTCGCCCATTTTCTTGTAAAAAAGAAGAAGCCCATTTCAGGGCTTCATAGACACGCATTACTCAGCTGCCTCCATCTTTTGCGCCTGATCTTCCATCACTAAGGCATTGATGAAATCATCTAACTTACCTTGTAAGATTTGATCCAGCTTCTGAATCGTTAAACCGATTCGATGGTCTGTAACACGATTTTGCGGGAAGTTGTACGTACGAATACGCTCAGAACGGTCTCCCGTACCAACAGCTTGTTTACGGTTTTGATCGTACTCAGCTTGCGCTTCTTGTCTAAACTTATCATAAACACGCGCACGTAATACTTTCATTGCTTTTTCTTTATTCTTAATTTGTGACTTTTCATCCTGACAAGAAACAACTACACCAGTCGGTAAATGCGTTAAACGTACCGCTGACATCGTTGTATTAACACTTTGTCCACCAGGACCACTAGAAGCAAACGTATCCACACGAACATCTTTTTCATGAATATCGATTTCTACTTCTTCTGCTTCCGGTAATACAGCTACAGTTGCTGTAGAAGTATGGATACGTCCTCCAGATTCTGTTTCCGGAACACGTTGCACACGGTGCGCACCATTTTCAAATTTCAACTTTGCAAAAGCGCCTTTACCGTTGATCATAAAGATAATCTCTTTATATCCACCTAGTTCTGTATAGCTCGCTTCGATAATTTCAGTTTTCCAACCTTGCACCTCAGCATAACGGCTATACATACGGTATAAATCACCAGCAAATAATGCCGCTTCATCACCACCAGCAGCACCACGAACCTCTACGATAACGTTCTTATCATCATTCGGGTCCTTTGGAACAAGTAAAATTTTCAGACGCTCTGATAATTCCTTCTCTTGTCCCTCTAGCTCAGACACTTCTTCTTTTACCATTTCACGCATGTCAGCATCTAACTTCTCTTCTAACATCGCTTTTGCATCTCTTAATTGTTCACGAGCATCTTTATACTCACGGTACACCTCTACCGTCTCTTGTATATCAGATTGTTCTTTTGAATACTCACGAAGTTTGTTCGGATCACTTATAATCTCTGGATCACTTAAAAGCTCGTTTAACTTTTCATAACGGTCCTCTACAGCTTGCAAACGATCTAACACAACATTCACCTCAACATCCTAGTCTCTAATCTAATACAAATAGTATATGGTACATAACAAAAAAAACGCAAATTATATTTAAAAATGGCGACGGCTCATTCAGCTCCTACGCATTTTCTAAAAAAACCCGCCTTATGTAGCGAGTTTTTATCTCTGTTCAATTGGTACAGCATGACAATGACGACAACGTGGTTCATATGATTCTGATGCGCCAACTAAAATAATTGGATCATCAAAAGAAGCTGGTTCCCCATTGATTAAACGTTGCGTACGACTTGCAGGAGATCCGCATTCAGCACATACTGCTTGCAGTTTTGTTACATGCTCCGCAATTGCCATAAGCTGAGGAACTTGTCCAAATGGTAGACCACGGAAATCTTGGTCTAAACCGGCAACAATTACACGATAGCCGCGGTTTGCCAATTCTTGCACCACTTCCACAATGTCCCCATCAAAAAATTGTACTTCATCAATCGCTATAACATCAATATCTTCCGTTACGTGTTCAAATATCTCTTTTGAAGCCGCAACAGGAACTGCTCTTACTTTCAATCCATTATGCGACACAACGTCTTCTTCACTATAACGATTATCAATACACGGTTTAAAGACTATCGCATTTTGCTTTGCAAATTGCGTACGGCGCACACGACGGATAAGTTCTTCTGATTTCCCGGAGAACATGCTTCCACAAATCACTTCAAGCCAACCGTGTTGATTTATTACGTACATAAAAGCTCCTCCGTTCACCTATATGAATCCATTTTGATTTTCCGACATATAAATTGGCCAGATGTCCTCGCCACCTAAAAAAGATGGTTTTATGTCGTTTTTTCATTTGGATTTATATGCTTATTCTCACTTTAAGTAGGTAAAGATTTATATTTTCGCAAAAAAAACAGACAAGCGGATATATACACTTGCCTGCTTTATGTTTGTTATTACTTAAGGCCGTATTTCTTGTTGAAGCGGTCAACACGTCCGTCTGCAGTAGCAAACTTCTGACGTCCTGTGTAGAATGGGTGAGAATCAGAACTGATCTCAATTTTTAGTAATGGATAAGTATTACCATCTTCCCACTCGATAGTTTCGTTAGAACCTTTTGTAGATCCGCTTAAGAATTTAAAGCCTGTGTTTGTATCCATAAATACAACTTTCTTGTAATCTGGATGGATTCCTGCTTTCATTCTTTTCATCTCCTTCCGCCCTGAATCATTTTCGAAACAGAGTTTTTTCATCGTTAGCTGCAATCACAACTATATTGATGAAACGCACATGATGAAATTATAACAAGGCTATCTATATTTTGCAACTACCTGTTTTTAGCATTACTTCATCGTCACATATCTCTTTGAATCTGCAGGGATATTTTGTAGAAATTCTTCATTTGTCTTTGTTTGACGCAACTTACGCAAGAAGCTTTCTATGAAGTCTGGCGTATCTCTCATTGTCTTGCGAATACCCCATAATTTGTCTAAATGTTCTTTTGGAATTAATAAATCTTCTTTACGTGTACCAGAACGGCGAATATCAATAGCTGGGAAAATACGACGTTCCGCTAAAGCACGATCTAAGTGAAGCTCCATATTTCCTGTTCCCTTGAACTCTTCATAAATGACGTCATCCATACGAGACCCTGTATCAACAAGAGCTGTTGCTAAAATTGTTAAGCTACCGCCCTCTTCAATATTACGAGCCGCTCCGAAAAAGCGTTTCGGTCTATGGAATGCCGCTGGATCAATACCACCAGATAAAGTACGTCCGCTTGGCGGAATCACAAGGTTGTAAGCACGCGCTAAACGGGTAATACTATCCATTAAAATGATAACGTCTTTTTTATGTTCAACAAGACGCATCGCACGCTCTAGTACAAGCTCCGCTACTTTAATATGGTTTTCTGGGACTTCATCAAAAGTAGAACTTACAACATCACCTTTTACAGAACGTTCGATATCTGTTACTTCCTCTGGACGTTCGTCAATTAAAAGTACAATTAGTTCTGCTTCTGGATGATTTGTTGTAACGCTGTGCGCAATTTCTTTTAACAGCATCGTTTTACCAGCCTTTGGAGGTGCAACAATTAGACCACGTTGCCCAAACCCAACTGGTGCAATTAAATCCATGATGCGTGTTGATAATTTCTTCGTTTCCGTTTCCAATTTCATTTGACGATTTGGATATAACGGTGTTAACGCTGGGAAATGCACACGTTCTTTTGCCGATTCTGGATCATCTCCATTAACCGCTTCAACTTGCAGCAATCCAAAATAACGCTCATTTTCTTTCGGAGGTCGCACTTTACCAGAAACCTTATCTCCATTACGCAAATCAAAACGACGAATTTGCGAAGCTGAAATATAAATATCTTCAGAACTCGGAGAATAGTTGATTGGACGTAAGAATCCAAATCCTTCTGATTGAATAATTTCAAGTACACCTTCCATGAAAAAGAAACCTTCTTTTTCTGCTCGTGCTTTTAAAATTGCAAAAATTAACTCTTTCTTCGTTAATTTGCTGTAATAAGAAATCTTAAATTCTTTTGCAAGTTCATATAACTCTTTTAACTTCATGTTCTCTAATGCTGAAATTGTTAAATTCATTTGGACACCACACTTTAATATTATTCTCTTTTTCACTGGGTAAGGGTAATTGCGGAAGGCGAATACATATAAATGAAAGGCAATAAGTACAAGTAGAGTAATATTCACTATTGTAACCCTTTTACCTCATTTTAATCAATATGTTACGAGACAAATACAAGAAGCGAAGACAACAAAAATTTGTCTTCGCTCTATCCATCACTTTCACACTTCTTATTTTATCTATGCAGACAGCCAAATTCCCATTACATAAACATCTTCTGCTGATGCTCAAAATTCTGCAAAGTCAAAGAAGATAGATGGAGATAACTGCCCATAAGAGCACGATTAGTTATCATTTCCGGTAGCAGGGATGAAGAAAAATCCCCACTAATGGAAGTTTCACTTTATTTCATAACTAAATTTGGTTTTTTATTTAAACTGTGACGCCCGTCAACAAAGCGAACTGTTCCTGATTTCGCACGCATAACAAGGGAGTGTGTTGTACCAGTACTTCCTTTAAATTGAACACCGCGCAGTAATTCACCGTCCGTTACACCTGTTGCTGCAAAGATTGCATCGTCACCTCTTACTAAATCTTCCATACGAAGAACGCGGTTGACATCACCGATCCCCATCTTTTTGCAGCGCTCTAATTCTGCTTCGTCTTGTGGAAGAAGCTTCCCTTGAATTTCTCCGCCTAAACATTTTAATGCCACGGCAGCTAAAACTCCCTCAGGTGCACCGCCAGATCCGAATAAAATATCAACACCTGTGCGATCAAACGCTGTATTAATAGCACCAGCTACATCACCATCGTTAATCAATTTAATGCGCGCTCCCGCTTTACGGATTTCCTCAATAATCGCTTGATGGCGCGGTCTATTTAAAATAGTTGCTACAACATCTTCAATATCTTTATTTTTTGCTCTCGCAACAGCACGTAAGTTATCAATAACAGGTGCATGAATATCAACTGCACCAACCGCTTCTGGGCCAACCGCAATTTTCTCCATATACATGTCAGGTGCATGTAGTAAGTTTCCATGGTCTGCTACGGCAATGACTGCTAACGCATTCCATCCTCCTGCTGCAACGATATTTGTTCCTTCTAATGGATCAACTGCTACGTCAACGCGCGGACCATATCCAGTCCCTAATTTTTCACCGATATACAGCATTGGTGCTTCGTCCATTTCCCCTTCACCAATTACTACAGTTCCTTTCATTGGTACTGTGTCAAACACATCGCGCATTGCTGAAGTTGCTGCTCCATCCGCTTCATCCTTCTTACCAAGTCCCATCCAGCGTGCTGATGATAACGCTGCAGCCTCCGTTACACGTACTAATTCCATGGATAAACTTCTTTCCACTATAATCCCTCTCCTTTAAACCTTAATATTTCTCCCACAATTAACATTTAATACCTTTATCTTATGCCAAGCTCTTTAGGCATTTTTCATCTGTTCAATCTCTTGTCTTGTCATTTTTTCACGCCAAATTTTTGCTCCAAGACCTCGAAGCTTGTCCTCTAAATTTTCATAGCCGCGATCAATATGTTCTAATCCTGTAACTTCTGTAATCCCTTCTGCCATTAAACCTGCAATGACAAGAGCAGCTCCGGCACGTAAGTCACTCGCTTTCACTTTAGCCCCTTGCAGTAAAACAGGCCCTGTCACGATAGCAGAACGACCTTCCACTTTAATTTGCGCATTCATTCTTCGTAATTCATCTATATGTTTAAAACGCGCTCCGTAAATGGTATCCGTTACAACTGCCGTTCCACTTGCCTTCGTTAATAACGTCGTAAACGGTTGCTGTAAGTCAGTTGGAAATCCTGGATATACGAGCGTTTTTACATCCACCATTTTTAGCTGACGATCTCCACCTACCACAATTTGATCATCGTGTGTTTCTACTTTTACACCTATTTCTCGAAGCTTAGCCGTTATAGATTCTAAGTGCTGCGGAATCACATTATCAATTACAACTTCACCGCCAGAAGCCGCACTCAAAATCATATACGTTCCAGCTTCAATGCGATCAGGAATAATAGAATGATAACAACCATGAAGCGATTCAACACCATCAATACGAATCACGTCTGTTCCTGCCCCTTTAATACGAGCTCCCATGCTTGTAAGAAGTGTTGCTACATCAATAATTTCTGGCTCTTTCGCTGCATTTTCAATGACTGTTCTACCTTTTGCACGCACTGCAGCAAGCATAATATTAATTGTCGCGCCTACACTAACGACATCTAAATAAATACGTGCTCCCCGCAGTTCATCTGCACGTAAATATATTGCACCTTGCTCATTCGTTACATGTGCTCCAAGCGCTTCAAAACCCTTAATATGCTGATCAATTGGCCTTGGCCCTAAATGACATCCACCAGGAAGGCCAATTACCGCTTGTTTAAAACGACCAAGCATTGCTCCCATTAAATAATAAGAAGCACGTAATTTTTTTACCTTTCCATTCGGAAGAGGCATTGCTACCATTTTCGAAGGATCAATTGTCATTTCTTCGTCTTGATGATATGTGACAGATCCACCAATTTCCTCTAATAAATCACCGAGTATTTTCACATCAGAAATATTAGGTACACCACCGATTGTAACTGGTGTGTCTGCTAAAATGGTCGCAGGAATAAGTGCGACAGCACTATTTTTTGCACCGCTCACACGAATCGAACCACGTAAGGGCACACCACCTTCAATTAGCAACTTATCCATCTCAAACCCCCTTCTTGTGAATTCATTCCCCAATCTAACCCCTATTTTAACGGGTAGTTTCACTACTTCCGATACGTTTTTACACTTGCGAGTATGTCCATGCTATTTGTTTCCTTTATTTTTACACAATTATAAAAATATTTCTCCTTCAATGCCCTAACAAGTAGAAATTTGTCTATTCCATAAAATGTTCACGCTTTCATTATACAACGAAACGAAACCGTCTAAAAGGCTAGACGGTTTCTAAAGTCATTTTTAGAATTATGCTTGACCGTTAGAACCAAACTCACGAATTTTACCGATTACAGTCGCTTTAATTGCTTCACGACCAGGTCCGATAAATTTACGAGGATCGTAAACTTCTTGGTCTTTATTTAATACTTCACGAACCGCTTTTGTAAACTCAATTTGGTTTTCAGTGTTTACGTTGATTTTAGAAGTACCTAAAGAGATAGATTTTTTAATGTCAGCTGTTGGGATACCAGTACCACCGTGAAGTACTAAAGGTACACCAGTTACGTCACGAACTTCTTCCATTTCTTTGAATCCTAAGTTAGGCTCACCTTTGTAAGGGCCATGTACAGAACCTAATGCTGGAGCTAGGCAGTCGATACCTGTTGCAGCTACTAGTTCTTTACATTCCTCTGGATTAGCGTAGATAACACCTTCAGCTACTACGTCATCTTCTTGTCCGCCAACTGTACCAAGCTCAGCTTCTACAGATACGTTACGAGCATGTGCATATTCTACTACTTTTTTAGTAGTTTCGATATTTTCTTCAAATGGGTGGTGAGAAGCATCGATCATTACAGATGTGAAACCTGCATCAATTGCTTCTTTACATTTTTCGAAGCTTGAACCATGGTCAAGGTGAATCGCAACAGGAACAGTGATGTTCATTTCTTCGATTAAAGCTTTAACCATAGCTACAACTGTTTTAAAACCAGTCATATGACGAGCTGCACCTTCAGATACACCTAAAATTACAGGAGATTTTTCTTCTTCCGCAGCAGCTAAGATAGCTTGTGTCCACTCTAAGTTGTTCATGTTGAATTGACCAACTGCGTATTTTCCTTCTAGCGCTTTGTTTAGCATTTCTTTCATGGAAACTAAAGGCATGGTAAATCCTCCTAAAAACGTTTTTTTGTATCCGATAAGTTCTTATCGGTGGTAGTATGACCACAACAAGGAAAAATATGTATAATAACATACCGGACTTTTTTCTACACTCAATAGGATACCAACTTGTACTCAAAAACTCAACTGCATTCACCTGCTCATTAGTCTATGAAAACGCTTTTTTCCATCTTTTTTAATAAAAAATTCACGATTATGCTTGTACAGCGATTTCTTTTCGCACAGCACTCCGAATTTCATCAATATCAAACGGCTTTGCAAAGTGCATTAACGCACCGAGTTCTTTCGCTTCTTGAATCATATCTAATTCACCATAAGCCGTCATTAAAATCACTTTAATGTCTTGATTAATTTCTTTCACATGTTTTAAGATTTCAATTCCGTCCATACCCGGGATTTTCATATCTAAAATAACTAAATCCGGACAATCTTTTTTCACAATATCAAGGGCTTGAAAACCGTTTGCTGCTTGGAATGTTTCGTAACCTTCCTTTTGAAACACCTCATGTAATAAAACACGAATGCCGTATTGATCATCAACGATTAAAATTTTCCCTTCCATGCTCTCCAACCTTTCTATACATAAATGCATAATTTATATTTTTCGCATCTCTTTCGATTATTTTCGCTACTTTTTATCAAATTCCTTCCTATTCTCTCTTATTTTACCGCTTTCTATTTCCTAGTGCTAGCACCGTTATGAATAAATAAGCTATAATGAAAGCCGGCAAGCATGCTAGAAAGGAGCATCACCATGTTTAAAATTTTTTCCACACAGCTAGGTGGCTATTTCACAAAAATTGCTCAAAAAGAAGAAATGAATATAGAAGATAGCGCTCGTTTACTTGCACAAGCATTAGTCGGAGATGGACACGTTTATTTGCATGGTACGAAAGAGATGGAAGGTGTAATTTGCGAAGCCCTATACGGAGCCGAGCCTATGCAAAATGCAAAACGTCTATTTGAAGACGGTAAACAAGCAGACGTAACCGCTGCCGATCGTGTACTACTGGTTAGCCGTTTTTCTACAGATGAAGAAATCATTTCACTAGCAAAACAATTGCAGGAAAACGGTCATTTTATTGTTGGTATTTCAGCTAAACAAGAAGGTGAATTATCATTAGAACAATTCACCGATGCACATATCGATACAAAACTTGTAAAACCATTAATTCCAGATGATGATGGCTCTCGTTATGGCTTTCCAAGTTTAATAACAGCTTTATTTGCATATCATGGATTAAAATTTACAATTGATGACATTATGAATGAATATGAGTAATAAGAAAAAGGCGCCCTATAGTAGGACGCCTTTTTCTTATTACTTACTTTCTTTATTAATAATAGAAGCTTGTACGAAATCACGGAACAACGGTTGTGGACGGTTTGGACGAGATACAAGTTCTGGGTGGAACTGTGCTGCCACAAACCAAGGATGTTCTTTCAACTCAATAATTTCTACTAAACGGCCATCTGGGCTTGTACCAGAGAAAATGAATCCTGCATTTTCCATGTCTTGACGGAATTGGTTGTTGAACTCATAACGATGACGATGACGCTCGTATACAACCGGTTCGCTATACGCTTTGTAAGCATTTGTTTCTGGTGTAAGCTTACATGGGTATAAACCAAGACGAAGTGTACCGCCTAAATCCTCGACATCTTTTTGTTCTGGTAATAAATCGATAATTGCGTAAGGCGTGTCAGGATTAATTTCAGAAGAGTTCGCACCTTCTAATCCTAATACGTTACGTGCAAATTCGATTGATGCAAGTTGCATTCCTAAGCAAATTCCTAAGAATGGAACTTTATTTTCACGCGCATATTGAATTGCAGCGATTTTACCTTCAACACCGCGATCCCCGAAACCACCTGGTACAAGGATACCATCTGTATCGCCAACTAATTCTTTTACGTTTTCTGCTGTCACATGCTCAGCATTTACCCATTTCACTTCTACATCAGTATCAAATTTGTAACCTGCATGACGAAGTGCTTCTACAACAGAAATATATGCGTCTTGAAGCTCTACATATTTACCAACAAGAGCGATTTTTGTTTTCTTAGATAGGTTACGTACTTTTTCTACTAATGCATTCCACTCTGTCATATCTGCAGCTGGATTGTCTAATTTTAAATGATCGCAAACGATTTGGTCCATATTTTGCTCTTGAAGAGATAATGGAACGGCATATAATGTATCTGCATCGCGTGCTTCAATTACTGCTTTTGTATCGATATCGCAGAATAATGCTAGCTTATCTTTCATATCTTGAGAAACAGGAAGTTCTGTACGAACAACGATAATGTTTGGCTGAATACCTAAGCTGCGAAGCTCTTTAACGCTGTGCTGCGTTGGTTTTGTTTTCATTTCACCCGCTGCTTTTAAGTACGGAATTAACGTACAATGAATGTACATTACATTGTCACGGCCAATATCGCTCTTAATTTGACGAATTGCTTCTAGGAACGGTAAAGACTCGATATCACCAACAGTTCCGCCGATTTCTGTAATTACAACGTCCGCATTTGTTTCACGGCCTGAACGATATACACGCTCTTTAATTTCATTTGTAATGTGAGGGATAACTTGAACTGTTCCCCCTAAATATTCACCGCGACGCTCTTTTTGAAGAACAGAAGAGTAAATTTTACCTGTTGTGACGTTGCTGTATTTATTTAAGTTGATGTCAATGAAACGTTCATAGTGACCAAGGTCTAAATCTGTTTCTGCGCCATCATCTGTTACGAATACCTCACCGTGTTGGTATGGGCTCATTGTCCCTGGATCTACGTTAATATATGGGTCAAACTTTTGAATCGTTACATTTAAACCACGATTTTTTAATAGTCTTCCAAGGGATGCTGCTGTGATCCCCTTTCCTAGAGACGATACTACACCGCCTGTTACAAAAATATACTTAGTCATGAATGTACTCCCTTCCACTTTGCTGTTATATAATTACCGTTGCAAATCACAACGGATGTAGATAACACTTACCTTATCTTATTGTTAGACTCTTTCATTTTTCTAAACAAAAAACAAAAAAGAAAATTGCTCCCGTTATCACAAAAAGTAATAAATAGGGAGCAATTTTCTTTTATATTTACACGTAAAAGTTATTATCGTCTTTTTTAAAGAGCCCAAAAATGATTCTACATGGACGATAATGAAAAGTCAAGAACTACAGCTCTTCCTCTTCTTCTTCTTCTGATTCGTCGTATTCTAATTCATCTTCATCAACGAAATCTTCATCTTCATCTTCATCTTCATCTAAATCATCAAGATCTTCATCTTCATCAAGAAGCTCATCAAGATCTTCTACATCTTCGTCATCATCTTCTCCGAAGTCTTCCTCTTCTTCGAAGTCTTCCTCTTCTTCGATGTAGGCATCTAACTCCGCCTCTTCCACTTTACGTTTCTTCTTAGGCTTCGGTTGAGGTAAAATTTCTTCATCAATTTGCTCGTATGGGTACCATCCACGTAGTCCCCAACGATTTTCTCCAAGATTGATAAAGCGCCCATCGATATTTAAATCTGTATAAAATTGCGCGATTTTCGCAGCAACTTGTTCTTCAGACAGTTCCAGTAATTGAGCAACTTCTTGAACTAGATCGTGAAATAGTGTTGCTTGTCTTTTTTCCTCTAACAAGCTATGTACAACTTCGATCATGGACAATTCTTTTAGCTCTTCTGGTGAAAATTGCTTTAAATTCACTTGTTCGGCACTTCCTTTCTTAAAATATATCCTATATTATATAAAGGCCTGTTCAAAAAAAATCCATACTATTCATTATAAACAAAACTTCACCAAATATGCCACAAAAAAAATAGAGAATCATCAAGTGATTCCCTCTACATATTGAAGGTTATTTTCCTTTTTCATTTTGAATCATATGAGCACCATTTAATACATAGCGAATTTGCATCTCTGTATATTCTTCTAATGTATAAAGTTTCTGCAACGCCCAGCGACGAAATCCCCACATTTGTCCTTGAATAAAAATATTATGAGCAAGCAGTTGAATCTCTTTTTTTGTTAAAGTAAATACTTTATTTTGAACACATTGCTGCAAAATATCTTCGAACATCTCTACCATTTGAAATTCTTTCTCTAATACGTAAGGTAGCGATTCTTTTGGTAGAAAACGAACTTCTTGATACATAATAAGAACCTCTTCTTGCAATTCATCCATCACTTTAAAATAGTTTGTAATCGCTGTTTTTAAACTATCAACGCTTCCTTTTTCCCTGCATAACACTTGCTCTAAGCGCTCTTTTACATGTTCATAAATACTATCGCACACTAAATAAAGCACATCATCTTTCGTTCGAATATATTCATAGAGCGTTCCAATGCTAAAGCCTGCTGCCTTTGCGATTTCTCTTGTTGTTGTGCGCGGAAATCCTTTTTGTTTAAAGAGCTGCACAGCACCTTTAATCATTTGCTCACGCCGAAGTGCAATTAGTCTTTCATCTTTCACAGATGCTTGTACATTGTGCTTAACCATCTCCTTCACTCCTTTTTCTCAATTTGCAGGAAGAAGCGTAGGAGATTCCCTACGCTTCTCATAAAGTGAAACTTCCATCAGTTATCCCCCACCTAGCTTCTTTAGAAAAGCGGAAGCAGCTTGCTCAAAATCGCAGGACGCCCACGCCCCTGACAAAGAGGCACTTTTCGCCTCGTCCGAGGGGGCGAAACGACCAGAGATTCTAGCCGCTAGAGCTGGACAACAAAGAAATGTAGAAGTGGCTCGCCCTCACATTCTAGCCACTGGAACTGGACAACGCTTCTCTCTCAATCTTGAGGTGGGGGTCTTACTGCCCACGAATAGCGGGATAATTTCTACTTCGTTAACATACGTGAAATAACAAGGCGCTGAATTTCTTGCGTTCCTTCGTAAATTTGCGTAATCTTTGCATCACGCATAAAGCGTTCCACTGGATAATCTTTTGTATAACCGTATCCTCCAAATACTTGCACAGCCTCTGTTGTCACTTTCATTGCTGTATCCCCTGCAAATAATTTCGACATTGCTGATTCTTTTCCATACGGCAAACCTTCTGATTCAAGCCAAGCTGCTTGATATGTTAACAAGCGCGCCGCCTCTACTCCAGTCGCCATATCAGCCAATTTAAAACCAATTCCTTGCTGCGCGGCAATTGGCTTCCCAAATTGATGGCGCTCCTTCGCATACTGGGCGGCGGCATCAAGTGCACCTTGCGCGATACCAACCGCTTGTGCTGCAATACCATTACGACCACCATCTAGCGTTTGCATCGCAATTTTAAAACCTTGACCTTCCTCACCAAGTAAGTTCTCCGCAGGAATGCGGCAGTCTTCAAATATAATCTCTGTCGTTGGTGAAGAACGAATGCCAAGCTTACTCTCTTTCTTTCCAACAGAAAATCCAGGTGCATCGCTTTCCACAATAAAGGCACTCGTGCCGCGCTGTGTTGATTCTGAATCTGTCAGCGCAAACACAACATAGATATCCGCAATCCCGCCATTTGTAATAAAAATTTTCGAACCGTTTAAAATATAGTGATCGCCGTCACGCTTTGCCGTTGTTTTCATTCCGCCAGCATCTGAACCAGAACCCGGCTCCGTTAAGGCGTAAGCACCGATTTTCTTTCCTTCTGCCATCGGACGTAAATACTTCTGCTTTTGCTCTTCTGTACCGAATGTAAAAATTGGCCATCCTGCAAGCGATGTATGCGCCGATAATGTTACACCTGTAGATGCACAAACACGTGACAACTCTTCTACTGCAATTACATAAGCTAAGTAATCGCTTCCAATTCCACCGTACTCTTCAGGCCATGGGATACCAGTTAAGCCCAGATCCGCCATTTGATCAAATAAAGCGCGATCAAAACGTTCTTCCTCGTCGCGCTCGGCAGCAGTTGGCGCCACTTCATTTCTCGCAAAATCGCGAACCATTTTCCGAATCATTTCATGCTCTTCTGATAGTTTAAAATGCATCTCTATCTCCCCCTTAAAGCGCTCTGCTAATAACTAAGCGCTGAATCTCACTTGTTCCTTCATAAATCTCACATATTTTTGCATCACGGAAGAATCGCTCTGCAGAATACTCTTTTGTATAACCGTAACCACCTAACACCTGCACAGCTTCAATTGCCACTTCTACTGCTGTTTTGGAAGCAAATAATTTTGCAATTGATGCTTCCTTCCCGCACGGTAAACCTTGTGCTCTTAGCGACGCTGCACGGTATACGAGCAGGCGCGCTGCTTCGACAGCTGTTGCCATATCCGCTAGCTTAAATCCTAATCCTTGCTGCGCGGCAATTGGTTTGCCAAATTGATGACGCTCTTTCGCATAATCAGTCGCACACTCCAGCGCTGCTTCAGCGATGCCAAGTGACTGCGCCCCAATACCAATGCGGCCAACATCTAAATTTGCCATTGCCACTTTAAACCCTTGGCCTTCTTCGCCAAGTAAATTCTCAGCAGGAACTTTCATATCTTCAAACGTTAATTGCACTGTACGAGAGCCTAATAGCCCCATTTTGTGCTCATCTTTTCCAACAATTAAACCCGATGTATCTTTCTCTACAATAAATGCCGATATACCGCGCGTACCGGCATCTGGATTCGTAGAAGCAAAGACAATATATGTATCTGCCTCGCCGCCGTTTGTGATAAATACTTTCGAACCGTTAATAACGTACTCATCACCTTGCCTAACTGCCCTTGATTTCAAGCTCCCAGCATCTGATCCCGCACTTGGCTCTGTTAATGCAAATGCTCCTAAATATTCACCAGTTGCTAACTTCGGAATATATTTTTGCTTTTGCTCTTCTGTTCCAAAATATAAAATAGGATTCGTTCCAACAGAGGTATGTACCGCTAAAATTACCCCTACGGTAGCGCTTACTTTTGAAAGTTCATGAATGGCTAAAATATATGAAATAAAATCCATTTCTGCTCCGCCATATTTCGCTGGAATCGGTATTCCCATCAGTCCAAGCTCACCCATTTTCTTTAGAACTTCTCTAGGAAACACCCCTTGTTCCATAATAGGAACAAAGGGAGCAATTTCCTTCCCGGCGAAGTCCCGGACCATTTTCCGCATCATTTGCTGCTCTTCTGTAAATTGAAAGTTCATCTGTTCCACCTCAAGTTATTTTCTATCGTGATTGAACGATTTAGTAAGACCACTAGTACACCTAAAGAGGTGTTTATTATTCATAAACGTAAAAACCGCGTCCTGTTTTGCGTCCTAACCAGCCTGCGTTCACGTATTTACGCAGGAGCGGACATGGGCGATATTTGCTATCTCCTAATCCTTCATGTAATACTTCCATAATGTATAAACACGTATCTAAACCGATAAAATCAGCAAGTGTTAACGGTCCCATCGGATGATTCATACCGAGCTTCATCACTTCATCAATTGCTTCTTTCGTCGCTACGCCTTCATATAGTGTATAAATTGCTTCGTTAATCATCGGCAACAAAATGCGGTTAGAAACAAATCCCGGGAAGTCGTTTACTTCAACTGGGACTTTGCCAATTTTTTTTGTAATATCTTCAATCGTTTCATATACAACATCCTCTGTTGCTAAGCCACGAATAATTTCAACAAGCTTCATAACTGGAACTGGGTTCATAAAATGCATACCAATAATTTTTTCAGGGCGCTTTGTAACAGCTGCAAGTTCAGTAATTGGCAGCGAAGATGTATTGGTTGCCAAAATTGTATGCTCCGGCGCTAACTCATCTAAGTTCGCAAAAATTTGCTTTTTAATGTCCATTCTCTCTACAGCTGCTTCAATAACAAGATCTGCTTCTTTTACGCAATCAAGTGTAAGCGTTGCTGTCAGCCGATTTAACGTTGCCTGCTTATCTTCTTCGCTCATGCGGCCCTTCTCAACTTGCCTAGATAAATTTTTAGTAATAATCGCGATTCCGCGGTCTAACTGCTCTTGTTTTAAATCTTGCATATATACGTCATAACCTGCCATTGCACACACCTGTGCAATTCCAGATCCCATTTGTCCTGAACCAATTACAACAATGTTTTGTACTGTCATGTTTATAGCCCCCTTTTTTACTGAACCTCAATCATGATTGCGTCGCCTTGACCACCGCCGCTGCAAATAGAGGCAATCCCGATTCCGCCGCCGCGCTGCTTCAATGCATGAATAAGAGTAACGATAATGCGCGCCCCGCTTGCTCCAATTGGATGCCCCATCGCAACTGCTCCGCCGTTTACGTTAATCTTCTCTGGATCGATGCCTGCAATAGTTGCACTTGCAATTGCTACAGCAGCAAATGCCTCATTAATCTCAAACAAATCAATATCTTCTATTTTCTTACCTGTTTTCTTTAATAGCTCGTTAACGGCATAGCCTGGTGTTCTCGGAAAATCCTTTGCTTCTACCGCAATCGCTGTATGCCCTAAAATAGTTGCAAGCGGCTTTCTTCCTTCTTCCTTCGCACGCTCTTCACTCATTAATACGAGCGCTGCCGCCCCATCGTTTAAGCCTGGTGCATTACCAGCCGTGACCGCTGCATCCTTATCAAATACAGGTCTTAACTTTGCTAGTTTTTCAACCGTTGTATCTTCGCGCGGCGCCTCGTCGTTAGCCACGACTACCGGATCCCCTTTTCGCTGCGGCACAGATACAGGCACAATTTCTTCTTCAAAGCGGCCTTCCTTTTGCGCTGCAGTGGCACGCATATGACTTCTGTATGCCCATTCATCTTGCATTTCACGGGAAATGCCGTCTTCTTTCGCAACATCACCGCCGTACACACCCATATGCACGCCAGTAAATGAGCACGTTAAACCATCTGCCACATTTAGGTCGACAACTTCGTTATGCCCCATGCGATATCCCCAGCGTGCGCCGCGTAAAATATATGGACTATTGCTCATCGATTCCATGCCGCCTGCTACAAGTAACGAATGATCGCCGGCACGAATAATTTGATCTGCTAACGTTACGGCACGAAGTCCAGACGCACATACTTTATTCACTGTTTCTGTACGAGTCTCCCACGGAATCCCTGCTTCTCTTGCTGCCTGGCGCGATGGAATTTGCCCTTGTCCTCCTTGAATAACCGTCCCAAATACAACTTCTTCAATATCACTTGCTGCAACATTCGCGCGTTCTAATGCCGCTCCAATTGCAATTCCTCCAAGCTCTGTTGCCTTTACATCCTTTAAAGCTCCCCCAAACTTTCCAACAGGTGTTCTTGCAGCACTTAAAATTACTGTTCTTGTCAAAACATATTCCCCCATTCCTTCTTATTACGGCGTTGATTGAACGCTCGTTCAGTGCAGCTGTCGTGAGAAAGAGGTGCAAGGTTTGCACCTCTCTTTATCTAAAGTTGTACGGATTCTTACATTGCTTCTTTCTTTGGTCCGATGACAGAGCGCTCTAAAATCTCTGTTATATCAAGCGTTTGCACGCGCTCTTCTACTTCTTTCGCCTTCGTACCATCGCTGATCATCGTTAAGCAATACGGACAGCCCGTACCGATAATCGTCGGCGATGTAGAAAGTGCTTGTTCGGTACGCGCGACGTTAATACGCGAACCAGCCGTCTCTTCCATCCACATAAGACCGCCGCCCGCTCCGCAGCACATTCCTGTTTCGCGATTACGTTCCATTTCAATAAGCTTCACACCTGGAATCGCTTTTAAAATATTGCGCGGTGCTTCATACACTTCGTTGTAACGTCCTAAATAACAGGAATCGTGATACGTAATCGTTTCTTCTACGCGGTGAACTGGCTTTAAGCGCCCTTCTTTCACCCACTGGGCTAACAATTCTGTATGATGATAGACTTCTGCTTGTAAGCCAAAGTCTGGATACTCATTTTTAAACGTGTTATACGCATGCGGATCGATTGTAACAATCTTCTTCACGCCTGCTTTCTCAAACTCTTCAATATTCTTACTCGCCATATCTTGGAAAACAAATTCATTTCCAAGGCGGCGCGGTGTATCTCCTGAGTTTTTCTCTTTATTTCCGAGGATAGCAAAGGAAATACCAGATTCATTCATTAACTTCGCAAACGATAACGCAATTTTCTGACTGCGGTTATCATAAGATCCCATAGAACCTACCCAGAATAAGTATTCAAACCCTTCGCCTGCTTTTGCTTTTTCTTTCACAGTTGGAATGGAAACTTCTTCTTCCATCGTACGCCACGTTTCACGCTCTTTACGATTCAGTCCCCAAGGGTTTCCTTGGCGCTCAATATTTGTCAGGGCACGCTGCGCTTCTGGATCCATTTTTCCTTCTGTTAAAACGAGGTAGCGGCGCAAATCAATAATTTTATCAACATGTTCGTTCATAACTGGACATTGATCTTCACAGTTACGACACGTTGTACAAGCCCAAATTTCTGTTTCAGTAATGACATCGCCAATTAAACTTGGATTGTATGCGAGCGTTGCTGCCGATTCATGTTGTCCATCTCCAGCTGCCATCATCGCTAATTGGTTGCCTTTTGTATTGTTAAACGCAACGGTTGGTACCCACGGTGCGCGCGACGTTACTGCTGCACCTTTATCCGTTAAGTGGTCACGCAATTTTAAAATTAAATCCATTGGCGACAACATCTTACCAGTTCCTGTTGCCGGGCACATATTCGTGCAGCGGCCGCACTCTACGCATGCATATAAATCAATAAGCTGCGTTTGTTTGAAGTCTTCAATTTTCCCAACCCCAAACGTTTCTTGTGTTTCATCTTCAAAATCAATTTTTTCTAATTTCCCTGGATTTGTTAAACGGCTAAAGTATACATTTGCTGGTCCTGCAATTAAATGTGCATGTTTCGATTGTGGAACGTAAACTAAAAACGTTAACAAAATAAGTAGATGCAGCCACCACGCAAAATAGAACACAACAATTGCAGCTGTTTCACCAACTCCGGAAAATAAGTAAGCGATTGCAGAAGCGATCGGTTCACTCCATGATAATTCCTCACCGTGCCAAATAATACCCATTCCATTCCCAAGGAGAACAGATAACATTAAGCCGCCGATAAAAATTAAAACAAGTCCTGCTTTAAAATTCCTCTTTAAGCGAACGAGCTTCTCAATATACCTTCTATAAAAAGCCCAAAAGACTGCGATTAAAATAACGAGTGTGACGATTTCTTGGAAGAATGTAAATGCAGAATATAGTGGTCCAAGTGGAAGATGTGATCCTGGTGCTAAGCCTTTCCATATGAAGTCAATGGCTCCAAACTGGACAAGAATAAATCCGTAAAAAAACATAACGTGCATGATGCCGCTTTTTTTATCTTTAAGCAGCTTCTTTTGTCCAAAGACATTCCCTTTAATAAGATCCCATCTTTCTTTGAAGCGGCGATCAAATTCTACTTTCTTTCCTAATCGTATGTAGGTAATCCGTGTTCGTATGAGATACACAAATAAATATGCTGCATACGCTATGATGGCGATTGTCGCCAACCAATTTACAATTAATAGGCTATTCATATTTCTGCCAACCCCTCTCCATGTAGTATGTTTTTTTATTTTCGAATCTTCAAAAATAAATAATTTTCTGAATTCATTACCCCTACTCCCATTATATGATGAGTGAGCATTCAGTCAACAGTTTTTTGTTATACAACAATATATTTTTTCATAAAGCTTTTTATTTCGGTGAAACTATAAAGCGAAACTTCCATCAGTAGGGTTTTTTCATTCCCCATTGATGATTAGCCCGCCCAATCCGGTACATGCCAGCAGGATCTGAATATTCAGAGATGGGGATTACTGTCCGCGAATAGCGGGATACAAATGAATATAGAGGGGGGAATGGTTACATGAACTTTTTATTTCTCGTCCTTATCTTTCTCTTACTATGGGCCACTTTTGACTTCATCTATGGAAGAAACATTCATTTAAACAATCTTAAGCCGCGTTCCTTTCCTGTACGCCATAGTAATTTTAAACTTTATACATATGGTCAATTATTATATAAGGAACTATTTACTGATATACAACAAGCTAAGCACCATGTACATATTTTGTTTTTTATCGTAAAAAATGATGAGATTAGTCATACATTTTTACAGCTTTTAATGGAAAAAGCAGAGCAAGGTATTGAAGTACGCCTTCTTCTTGATCGAATCGGCAGCCATCATTTGTCAAAACAAATGATTCATAAACTAAAGCAACACGGTGTGCACTTTTCATTTTGTCATAAAATTCGCCTTCCATTTCTCTTTTTCTCTGTTAACCAAAGAAACCATAGAAAAATTACAATTATTGATGGGAAAATTGGGTACATTGGAGGCTTCAATATCGGGGAGGAATATTTAGGGCACAACCAAGAACTAGGACCTTGGCGCGACTATCACCTACGCCTTACTGAAGAAGGTGTACAAGATTTACAAACGCAGTTTCTACATGATTGGCGCGATGATACAAACGAAGACTTATTGCATGAAAATCGTTATTTTCCAATACTAAAAAAAGGGGAAACTTCTCATCGATTCGTACCAACTGACGGCGCATATTTACAACAAACATTTCTCGACCTTATTGAAAAGGCAACAAAAGAGCTGTATATTGGTACGCCCTATTTTATTCCTGGGAAAAAACTAATGAACGCATTGCTGCGCGCTCGAAAAAGGGGCGTCCGTATTATTATACTCGTTCCTAAAAAAGCAGATCATCCATTTGTTCGTGAAGCAAAACTTCCGTATTGTCGGAAGCTTATTAAAGCAGGTTGTCATATTCATGAATTTCTAGATGGATTTTTTCACGCGAAAATTATAATGGTAGATGGCTCTATTTGTGATATTGGAACTGCAAATTTTGACAAGCGAAGCCTATATATTAACCATGAAATCAATTGTATATTATATGACTCACCGTTTTTAGAACAAGTGAAGAAAGAAATCGATCAAGATCTAGAATCTTCCACTTTACTTTCTATGGAAGACGTTTCTTCTCTATCCCTCTTTGACAAAGGAAAAGAATGGATTGGAACGTTATTTTCTTTTTTTCTATAAATACAGAAAAGGCAAGGTACATATACAAATATGATTTGGTTATGTCTCACATGCACTTACATTGTGCAACACCATTGAATGGTAAGCCCGTCAGTATCGGAATTATTACAAAAGGAAATACAAATTTAGAAAAAAAGACCTTAAAAAGAAACAACCGTCTTAATTAGACGGTTGTTTCTTTCTATTTTAATGTTCAAATGGTAAATCTGAAGCTAATTGTACTACCTCATTATGATTTGTTACTGCTTGATTTTGATCTACTACCGCATTTCCAAATGAAATACCTGCTAACATTGCTAACGTCAATAAAGTACCAACAAGAAGTTTCTTCATATTCCATTCCTCCATATCTTTTTTTTAATATAACATGAAATTTTATCCTCAAAACATGCAATTATGCATATCCATTTTTTTCCTGCTCAAGCATTCATTTTTTTTAACAACGTCTTTTTGTAAGAACATAAATCTAATAGCTCAAAAAAGAAAAGAGCTTTTTCATAAGCAATTCTAATATTATCTTCTGAATGCCCTAGCTTTTCAAGACATTCTCCTTTTTGATAAAACAACTGTCCAATGAGTGTCATGTTATTAATGCGGCATGATGTTTCAATTGCTTTTTCAACTTGCTTAAGCGCTTTCTCATACTGTTCATCTAAATATAATGCCTTTGCATAATTATAGCCAACCTTTATAGCAAATTCCTCACTACTATGTAATGACTCCAACTGTTTTAAAATACCTTGATAAAGTTCGGTGCTTTTTTGAATATATCCATTTTCCGCATAAATATTTGCAATTGAATTTTCGATATATAAATTTTGAAATACATCTATACCTATTAATTGTTGATTTATTAATTTTTTTAATTCCAAAATGCAGTATTCACAATTCACTTTTTTCAACACATATGCTGATAAATGATAGTGCCAAAGAAGAAACTGTTGAAACTCTGGATGATCTTCTTCTTTCTTTAATTCATCCCATACCTTTTTATAAATTTCTTCATATTTCTTTTGTTTGCTTAGCGATTGAATATGATCCTTAAATTGTTTTTTTCGTTCAATATCAGAATAAGCGAGTACTTCATAAAAATGAATGATAGGTACTTGTAGCTTCGCCGCAATTCCCTGAAGTATGTCCATACTTGGATATACTACTCCTGATTCAATTCTACTTACTTCTGATTGATGACATATGTTATCAGATAGCTGCTTTTGTGTCAAACCTCTCACTACTCGAATTTGTTTAATTTCGGCTCCCAGCTTTTGTGCATGCATGTTAGCTCACCATCCCGTTTATAACAGTTTATTTTTTAAAAGCGGTTATACCACTACAATAATGCCCTTTCGACAATTTTCAATATGAAATATTGCATAATTTATATAAAATTTAGCAATTTCCTCTTACAATTCATCTCATACAAATACAAGATTAGGAGTGTTAGAGATGAATTACAAAAAAATGACTAGTGCCCTTCTTGCTTTCGGCCTACTCTGTCCTTTATCAACTGAAGCAATTCATGCGCAAGAAATGAATAATAACCAAGTAAAAGTTGAAGTTGCTCAGCCCGGTCTAACAATCGGAAAATTAACAGAACCTCAAAATGACACGAAAGAAAACATCGCGAAAAAATACTTAAAAGGTGAAGTGCAAGGGGCAAAAGCACAACAAGAACAAGTTACCACTGAAAAAAGTGTTGATTTCCAACTGACAAATAAAGAGACAAAAGAAAATCAAACAGAAGTACGTCTTACCCAAACTTATAAAAGTTACAAAGTATACGGCCAAGACTTAATTGTAAAAGTAGATAAAAATGGAGTAATTACAACTGTCAGCGGTAAGGTTGTCCAAAATTTATCAAAACAACCTAATCTTACTATAACAAATTTTTTGTCGAAAAATGAAGTAAAATCTTCCTTACAAAGTGCTCTGCAAATTCCAAACGATTCGTTAGAAAAAGAATTCACTAGTGAAACTGTCATTTATAAAAAACAAGACGACAGCTACACATATGCAGATGTCATTACATTTACATATGAAAATAACGATCAAATCATTAGCGGTCACGCAATTATTGACTTAATCCATGGTGAAAAATTATTCCAAGAAAAAATGGTGAAAAATAAAGAAAAGCAACCTGTCCCACAAGCTGGGATTCCGCAGTTATCTTCAGTAAAAAAACACGGAGCTGGTGTAAACGCACTACTAGAAAAGGCATTATTTAATATCGCAAAAGGAACTGATGGGAAATTTTATTTAGCGGATCTAACTCGTGGTAATGGTATCTATATTTATGATGCAAACTATGCAGATTCACAAGGTGGATATGATCAAGCTGGTTATCCTGGTACACTCGTTTCTAGTACGACAACTACATTTGCAGATAAAGAAGCTGTTGGTGTTATGAAAAACATGAGTGCTATTTATGATTATTATAAAACGAAGCACAATCTAAAAAGCTACGATAATAAAGATGCAAAAATTGTTGCAAGCGTACATGGATTTGATTCTACTGAAGTAAGTGATGGTGTAAAAACAAACTATGAAAACGCCTTTTGGCATCCAGGTTGGAACCAAATGGTGTTTGGCGATGGTTTAAACGGAAAATTAACATCTGCTATCGATGTAACTGCACATGAATTTGGACACGCTGTATTTAGCGGAACAACTAAAAATAAAGTTGTAAAATATCCAAACGATGAAACAAATGCATTAAACGAAGGACTTGCGGACTTCTGGGGAACACAAATAGAGTTTTACGTAAAGAAAGACAAAGGAAACTGGATTATGGGTGATACATTAGACGGCCCAACAATTCGTGATATTCCAAACGAAATTGGTGACCATGGTAAAAAACTATATACAAACTTACAAGATTTCTATAATGATGGAAACAACCAAGAGTCTCATCAAAATTCAGGTATTATTAGTCACGTTCTTTATCAATTGGCAGAAGGAAAAACATATAATGGTGTAACAGTTGCAAAACAAGGTAACGATAAAGTAAGTAAGATCGTTATGCGTGCATTGCAAAATTATGCAACATCAGCGGAGGATTTCGAGTCTCTTCACTCTCACATTGTACAAGCCGCAAAAGACTTATATGGTAACGCTGTGGCAACAGAAGTAGACAAAGCATTCCTAGCACACGGTTACAAAGCATTACCACAAGAAAATGAAGTGATTGACGTACAAAAAAGAAAATAATAAAAAAGATGTTTACCGATTCACATTGGTAAACATCTTTTCTCATATCCAGCCTTTTTCTTCCGCAATCGTAATCGCCTCAATCCGATTTTTTGCATCCAACTTCGTTAAAACATCCGAAATATAATTTCGAACAGTTCCAGATGAAAGATATAGTGTTTTGGCGATTTCATTTGTCGTCTTTCCTTCTTTCGCTAATAGAAGAACTTCTTTTTCCCGATCTGTTAACGGATTTTGTTCTTGCCAAAGTCCAAACATAAGCTCAGGAGAAATTTCTCGTTTCCCATTCATAACATTACGAATTGCCGCTGCAAGATCTTCACTCGGACTATCTTTTAATAAATATCCATGTACATTTGCTTTCATTGCGCGCTCGAAATAACCAGGACGAGCAAATGTTGTTAAAATCATAACTCTGCACGGTGATTGTTGTTTCCGTAATGTTTCAGCAACATCCAGTCCGCTTTGAATTGGCATTTCAATGTCCATAATACTAATATCCGGCTGTAATGTTTCAATTAGCTTCAAAGCCTCTTCTCCGTTTTCCGCTTGCCCAACAACTTCAATATCATCCTCTAAGTCAAGCAAAGCTCCTAACGCTCCGCGAAGCATACGCTGATCTTCTGCAATGATGATTCGGATCATGCACGCGCACCCTCTTTCCCTGTTCTTATGACAATTGGAACATGTATCGTTAACATCGTTCCATTATGAATATCATCTAATTTAAGTACTCCATCAATAAGAGCTAATCGCTCCCTCATGCCAAGAATGCCATTCCCATCGTGATTTTTTTGTAATCCAATGCCATTATCCTTTACTTGCACAATTAATCTCCCTTGTGCTTCAAGTAACGTAATCATGCACTCTGTCGCCTTACTATGCTTCACAACATTTGTCACCGCTTCACGCAAACACATTCCAACAATGTTTTGTTCTAGCGGCGATAATACATTCGCACTTGTCTTCTGCTGCACCTCTAATGATATACTAGCAGCTTGAAGAATCACCTTCACTTGCTCTAACTCTTCTTCCACTGTAATCATTCGCATATCAGAAATTAATTCCCGTAATTGTTTTAACGCGTTTCTTGATGTTTGCGTGATCTCCTTTGCCTCTAGACAAGCACGTTCCGGATTTTTCACAATAAGCTTCTCAACAAGCTGGCTTTTTAACGTAATAAGCGATAACGTATGTCCTAACGTATCATGTAAATCTCTCGCAATGCGCTGCCGTTCTTCGCGTTTTACTAAATCATGAATTTGTTCATTTGCCTCACTTAATTGTGTCCTTAATACTTTTTTCTGATTAAAATTCCGCATACCAAATGGAGTAACAATCATTAAAATAAACATCGGAATCACAGTTATAGCAGACGTGTTTGTAAACTCGCGGATGTTCACCAACATAAAAGAACCAATCATTACGATAAAAAAGAAAAACAACAACCGAAATTGTTTTTTTGTCGGTGTAAATCCCATTGCATTTGCTGTAAAAAATCCAAAGAAAATCATATATGGGTCATAAAACGTACTGAATAAGAAAGTAATTACAAGTTGAATACAAACCCACATCACAAAGTTCTTTGGCACAAAATAAAGCTGGCGGTATGCAATAACAAAGATTACAAACATACCGCCTCCTAATATCAATTTCCACCCTGATTGCCCCATCAAGTTGTAAAGAGGATAAAACAAGTATACGAGCCATATATAAGGGAAAAACCCCATATGTTTCGGAAAGAGTTCAAACTGCTTCTTTTCAGTCATGTTATACCGCTTCCTGTCTTTTTCTTATATATATTGATAGTACAACAAAAGCGATAAAATAACCTCCTAAAATTGCCGCATTTTCCCAACCAATTGTCTTGCCAGCAACAATGTCCCAAGCTCCGCTTCCAAAGTGATATGTTGGTGTCCATTCCCCAATGCTTCTTAACGTCTTTGGAAATATTTCAATCGGCATCCACAAGCCGCCTAGAATCGCTAAACACATATTTAATATATTCGCTAGTCCGGTAGCCGCATCCGCTTTCTTAATCGCACCGATAATCGTTCCAAGTGCTAAAAATGGTGTAACACCAACCAATAACCATAATCCAGCGCCAATCCACTGTCCAATTGTTAACTGTACATCATTAATGACTATACCCGCGATGAAAATAACAATGATTGAAAAAGCATTTACAACCGTTTGAGCAATAATTTTAGCTGCTAAATATACCCCTTCTGGCAGCGGTGTAATTTGTAAAAGCTGTGTCCATCCTTGCCCTTTTTCTTGTGAAAGACGAACACCAAAACTAAAGAGTGCTGTTCCTACAATACTAAACGTAGCCATTGAAATTAAATAATGTGCTTTCCATGCATCTCCGTTTTGCGGCACTGACACCACATTTGTAAAAATATAATAAAATATAACCGGCATTAATAAAGAGAAAAAGATAAATAGTTTATTGCGAAACGTACGTAATATTTCTATTTTACATTGCATCCAAAACGCTCTCATGCGATTTCCTCCTTCTGATTAGCGACAAACTGTTCAAAAGCCTCATCCAAGCTGCCGCGATCAACAGCAATATCCATAACAGGCAAGTTTTTATGAAAAATTGCTTGAAGCGTAGCATCTGTATCATCTGTTGTCAGTACCACATGCTTTTCATTGCACCGAACATTTGTAACATGAGGTAGGCTGTGAAGCATACTCGTCGGCACTTCCTCTTTTACATAAAACGAAATTGTTTTTTGAGAAATCGTTGCTTTCATTTCATCTGGCGTTCCATCGGCAATGAGTTTACCGTTACCAAATAATAAAATTCGATCTGCTAATGCATCTGCTTCTTCTAAGTAATGTGTTGTTAAAATAATTGTTTTCCCTTCACTTGCTAATGTTCGAATTGTATCCCAAAAGCTTTTTCTAGACGTGATGTCCATCCCTACTGTTGGTTCATCCAAAAAAAGTAAATCGGGATTCCCTGCAAGTGCGAGTGCAAAATTTAAACGTCTTTTTTGCCCGCCAGATAGCTTTTCACACCTTTGCTTTCTTTCTGATTCTAAATTGGATAACTTAAGTAATGTTTCTTTTGCAACTGGATTCGTATAATAACTACGAAACAAATCAATTGCTTCTTCTACTGACACACTATCAATGACGCTCACTTCTTGCAGCATTGCCCCAAGGCGATTGCGAACATCTCGGTGTTTTGGACTTTTACCGAAGATAGAAACTTTTCCCTCTGAGGGATCCCTTAATCCAAGCATCATCGAAATTGTTGTCGTTTTCCCCGCTCCGTTCGGTCCAAGTAATGCAACAATTTCTCCTTTCGCTACTGTAAATGAAACGTTATTTACTGCCTTTTTATGTTTAAATGTTTTTGAAACACCATTTACTTCAATTATCTGTTCCATTTCTCCACCTCCGTCGTTCTTATATTTATATTGTATAAATTGGAAGAGGTGGAAAACAGTATGAGACGTCATGACATGAATATGACAAATGTCAGGAAATCTTGAAATGGGTGACTTTCCACGTCGGTAGCAGGACAAAAATAAACATGATACAATCATGTGAGATGTACATTCGAGGAAGGACAGTGGTTTTCATGATTATTCGCAATGAACAAGATTTAGAAGGCTTACGAAAAATCGGCCGCATCGTTGCGCTTGCTCGCGAGGAAATGAAAAAACAAGCGAAACCAGGTATGACAACGAAAGAGCTTGATTTAATCGGTAAGAAAGTATTAGATGAGCACGGTGCCATTTCTGCACCTGAAAAAGAATATAATTTTCCAGGGACAACTTGCATTAGCGTCAATGAAGAAGTTGCACACGGCATCCCAGGAGACCGTGTCCTAAAAGAGGGCGACTTAGTAAACGTCGACGTATCTGCGGCACTTGATGGTTACTATGCAGATACAGGTATTTCATTTGTTCTTGGGAAAGACGAAGCAAAAGAAAAACTTTGCGCTGCTGCTGAAAGTGCATTTTGGGCAGCCATGAAAAAAATAAAAGCTGGTGCAAAACAAAACCAAATTGGTCGTGCGGTTACTAATGATGCTCGTAAAAATGGTTATAAAGTCATTCAAAACTTAACAGGGCACGGCATTGGCCTTAGTTTACACGAAGCACCAAATCATATTTTAAACTATTTCGATCCAATGGATAACGCTCTCTTAAAAGACGGACTTGTCTTAGCGGTAGAACCCTTCGTATCGATGGGCGCAGATCATATTATCGAACGCGGTGATGATGGTTGGACATTTGTCACACCAGATAAAAGCCTTGTTGCTCAATGTGAGCATACAATCGTTGTAACTCGCGGTGAGCCAATTATTTTAACAGAACTATAAATATCAAATAAAAGGAATGCACTCAGAAATGATGCATTCCTTTTTATCTATATAATCATTATTGTCTTTATTTCTCAATACTAATTGATTGAAAATACAAAAAAACAATCAATTCCTGTATTTGGCCTTGCTTATGCACAAGGAAATGCCCTCAAAGAAGAATTAGCAAAAAAGGGAAGTACCGTTCTCTCTTTAAAGGCACGACATGAATCAAACTTACAATCTCTAAATGTCATCGCAAAAAAGAAACCGAAAAATAGTGCTGGAAATGAAAAAGCTGTCATCGTAAGTTCTCATTATGACAGCGTTGCTGGGGCACCAGAGGCCAATGATAATGCTTCTGGAACTGGATTATTATTAGAATTAGCTCGCACATTCCAAAATGTAGAAACTGACAAAGAAATCCGCTTTATTGCTTTCGGTCCAGAAGAAATGGGGCTTCTTGGCTCTAAGCACTACGTTGATAGCTTATCAAAACAAGAACGTGATCGTATTTTAGGTGTTTTCAATGCTGATATGGTTGCTACAAATTATGATAAAGCAAAAAATTTATACGCAATGACTCCTGACGGTTCTACGAATCTTGTAACAGATGCAGCATTAAATGCTAGTAAACAGTTAAATAATGAGCTTGCTCTTCAAGGGAAATTTGGTTCCAGTGACCATGTGCCATTTGCTTACGCTGGCATCCCTTCAGCATTATTCATTTGGATGGGGGTAGATAGCTGGGATCCACTTATCTATCACATTGAAAAGGTATACCACACACCACAAGATAATGTGTTAGAAAACATTTCACCGGAACGTATGAAAATGGCGTTAGAAGTCATTGGTACTGGTGTCTATAATGTTCTTCAAAAACCTGCTGTACAAAAAGAACAAAAAGCTGCTTAATTATCCTCAAAGCCACCATCTAGAACTGGTGGCTTTTTTATTGAGAAACGAATTGTATTATGATGTGCGACACCTAAAGAAAAGACAAAAAATCCCCTTCTGGATTCATTCTTCCCTCCATCTTTCCATGAGGTTTTTTGAATGATTCCCTAAAGGGGATATCAATAATAATCTAAAGGTTTTTATTGTTTAATTCGTTGACGAGCGAATAGAATTCCACCTAAAACGAACAATACCATACCTCCAACAATTGAAATCATTTCCGCTGGTGTTCCTCCTGTTTTAGGAAGTAATACTGTCGTCTTATCGTTTTCTTTATTAGATGGAACTTTGGGATCGTTATTTGTATTTTCGTTAGGAACTTCAGGTGTCGGTTCCTTAATCTTTGTATTCGTAATATCATAACCTTTTACTTCTGTTTGATATCCATCTACTGGTTGTTCTTTTACTTCATACTTGTATGCTACTCCGTTCGCATCGTACGCTTGGAGATTTTCGAACGTGTACTTCCAGTTTGTTGCTTCACTTACTTCTTTCGTATCTACCACTTTACCGTTTTGTAGTAAATCGACTTTGATTGAACTTGGACGATCTTTCGCATTATCGTCTTTCCACGTCTTCGTTCCTTCTACTTTTGTTTGGCCTACTTTTGTATTTGTAATGTCATAACCTTTTACTTCTGTTTGATATCCAGCTACTGGTTGTTCTTTTACTTCATACTTGTATGCTACTCCGTTCGCATCGTACGCTTGGAGATTTTCGAACGTGTACTTCCAGTTTGTTGCTTCACTTACTTCTTTCGTATCTACCACTTTACCGTTTTGTAGTAAATCGACTTTGATTGAACTT
>NZ_JAKUFS010000002.1 GCF_022663535.1 Bacillus cereus group sp. BfR-BA-01380
CCTTTCTTAAGAAGTTAGGTGGGAGATAAACTGCTGGCATGCGCCCGATTGGTGAGGGCTGATAATCAGTGGGGGATGAAGAAAACCCCCACTGATTAAAGTTTCACTTTACCTTGCTACTTGTAGGCAGTAAGACTTCTATATAAATACAAATTGAAAAAATGAAATACCCCCCTTTTTTAGTTGGGTGAGAGCATCTGGTCATGTTTAGAAGCGGTCAGGGCCTTTTTCTGCTTCATTCAAAGGTTAAAAACAAATGGAGAAAGCGAGCGCGGGCCTATTTTTGGTTCTGCACCGCAATGACTTATATGTGGAAAGATCAAAATTGATTTATATACTTTAAGATGTAAAGAAAATGAGAGGGAAATTTAGTACTCACGGATGTGAATTTACGTGCATGAATAAGGTGGATGAATTTTACTGATGAATAAAGGGAATTTACGAAATATATGGAATTATAGTAAAGGGATGTTTTTTAGAAAAGAAAGGGGCTATTTCTATGTCATTTGAGAATTATGAATACAAACGTCCAAATATGGATGAAGTGAAAGATAGATTTACGGAGACTTTACAACAGTTTAAGAATGCTAAAACAGTGGAAGAACAAAAAGAAATAATTGCACGGATTAATGCAATTCGTAATGATTTTAGCACGATGTATAACATTTGTTCTATTCGTCATAGTGTAGATACAACGGATGTATTTTATAAAGAAGAACAAGATTTCTTTGATGAATATTCTCCAATTGTGAAAGGGTATGTGACAAAATATTATGAGGCATTAACACAATCGCCATTTCGAAAACAATTAGAAGAGTATTATGGTATACAGCTATTTGCACTTGCAGAGGCTGAGATGAAAACATACTCTGATGAAGTAGTAGCAGATTTGCAGTTAGAAAACAAGTTGTCTTCTGGGTACACACAGTTATTAGCAGCAGCTAAAATTTCATTTGAAGGAGAAGAACGAACACTTTCGCAACTTGCTCCGTTTATGGAGAAGAGAGATCGAAATATGCGTAAACAGGCAAGTGAAGCATATTATGGATTTTTAGCAGAGCATGAAGAAGAGTTAGATCGTATTTATGATGAACTTGTAAAAGTAAGAACGACAATTGCAAAGAAACTTGGTTTTAATAATTTTGTTGAGCTTGGATATGCAAGAATGTATCGTACAGACTACAATGCAGAGATGGTTGCGAATTTCCGCAAACAAGTACTTGATTATATTGTTCCTGTTGCAACGGAACTTAGACAAAAGCAACAGGCTCGCATTGGAGTAGAGAAGCTTGCTTATTATGATGAAAACTTTGAATATCCATCTGGTAATGCAGTGCCAAAAGGTGATGCAGATTGGATTGTGAATCATGGCAAAACGATGTATAAAGAACTGTCAGAAGAAACAAATACATTTTTTAATTTTATGTTAGAAAATAATTTACTAGATCTTGTTGCGAAAAAAGGAAAAGCTGGCGGAGGCTATTGTACATATATTGAAAACTATAAAGCGCCGTTTATTTTCTCAAACTTTAACGGAACGTCCGGTGACATTGATGTGTTAACGCATGAAGCAGGACATGCTTTCCAAGTATATGAAAGCCGCCACTATGAAATTCCAGAATATAACTGGCCGACATATGAGGCGTGTGAAATTCATTCTATGAGTATGGAATTTTTCACATGGCCATGGATGAAATTATTCTTTGAAGAAGATGTAGAGAAATATTATTTCTCACATTTAAGTTCAGCGTTGCTATTTTTACCATATGGTGTATCTGTTGATGAATTCCAGCATTTTGTATATGAACATCCAGAAGCATCACCAGCTGAGCGGAAAGAAGCGTGGCGTAACATTGAAAGAAAGTACTTACCACATCGTGATTATGAAGAAAATGATTATTTAGAGCGCGGAGGCTTTTGGCAACGCCAAGCACATATTTATAACTCACCATTTTATTACATTGACTATACGTTAGCACAAATTTGTGCATTCCAATTTTGGAAACGTTCTAGAGAGAATCGTCAAGAGGCATGGGAAGATTATGTTCATCTTTGCCGTCAAGGCGGTAGTAAATCATTTTTACAATTAGTTGAAGTAGCAAATTTAACATCACCATTTGCTGATGGGTGTGTGAAAGGTGTGATCGATGAGATTCATGCTTGGTTGAACGGAGTAGATGACACAGAACTATAAAAATATTCATTATTTTTTATGGATTTGCAATCGACAATTATTGGGAAAAATGAGATAATAAGAGAAAATTTAGAATAATTAAACTAGGGGGTGTTTCTTGAAAAGAAGCGCCTCTTTTTAACCAAATAAGGGGGGAGAAATTATGATGCAATCTTATGCAAATATGAATATGGAAACGTTGTTACGTGGAATGGCATCTACAAGACAGATGCTTTTATCAGAAATTGAAATGTTAACAGATACAGAAATTAATACGAAACCGCGCCGTGATAAATGGAGCATTATGCAAGTTTTACATCACCTTCATCTTGTTGAACAATCTGTTACATCTGCTATAGTATATGCGCTTCATAAAACTGAAAGAAAAGTTGTTCCACCCCAGGACCTTCAAGCTACACTTGATCGAACAAGAAAGAGAGAAGCCCCTCAACAAATGCAACCAACAGAAACATTAATGAAAAAAGCACAAATGATGCAATTGCTGCAAAGTTCAAGAGAAAAGCTTTTGCATGTTCTGCATAGTATTGTAAATGAAAAAGAACTATTTGAAAAATCGCTCAAACATCCTGTATTTGGTGAGCTTAATTTATATCAGTGGGTACAGTTCTTAGATTTACATGAACAGCGTCATCTTACACAGTTAAAAGAAGCAAAACATGCAATTTTGCAAAGATAAAGTGAAACTTCCATCAGTGGTGTCCTGATGGAAAGCCCGCCCAATCGGGCATTTACGGGCAGTTCTTTGTTTCTCTCTGAATTTTGGTGAGGGTCATACTGCCCGTTAGTGCGGGATAAAGTGAAACTTCCATCAGTTGATTTACTAGCTGATGGATTTTTTATAGTTTTTGCACCATTTAGTATATGTATATTCCTACTTCATATGTTGGAACATATATAAGGACATCTGAAAAGGAGTTGAAATAATGGGAAATAAAAAACGGGAGCAAGAAAGGCAATGGAAGGCACGAAAAGAACATCAACAGCCGCATGGAAAAGTGAAGGCTTTTGCGGAACTTGTGGATGAAACGAAAAAAACGTGATGCAGTTGCATCACGTTTTTTTCGTTAAGGGAAATGTAAGAAGAAAAGTTGTTCCGATATTCCTCCTGCTAGAGATGTCAATTTTTCCGTTCATTGCTTTTATAACACTAAAGACAACCATCATTCCAAGGCCTGTTCCTTTTTCTTTTGTAGAGTAAAAAGGGGACCCGAGGCGTTTTACTTGTTCGGTACTCATACCGATCCCAGTATCTTGAATATGTAATTGGATGTGTTTATGAGCGGGTGTTACAGTAAATGTAAGGTCCCCGCCATTTGGCATTGCTTCAATACAGTTTTTTATAATGTTTAAAAGGCATTGATTGAGCTTTTGTTTTTCTCCCATGATATAAAATGTTTTACTTTGTTTCGTATAATGAATACGAACGTTAGAAAGGTTTGCTAATGGTGTCATGAGTGTAAGCGCATGAACTAACTCTTCTTCTAACTGTAATATTTGCACTTTTTCAATACTTGGTTTTGCGAATGTTAGGTAGTCTGTTAATACATGATTTGCTTGATCAATACCACGCATAGCGATGTCTAAGTACAACAGTTTGTCTTCTTCTGAGTAATTTTTTGATTGCAGCAATTGAAGAAATCCCCTTGTTGATGTAAGAGGGTTTCGAATTTCATGTGAAATAGAAGCGGCCATCTCACCGATGAGTTGAAATTTTTCGGCGTTCACAAGTTCTTTTGCAAAACGGACTTGTGATTGTAAAACGTCCATTAAGTATAAAATTAAAATCGTTCCTATAATTGTGCATAACTCATATATAACAAAATAAGATGTATAGTCCTTTGGGTTTGGAACGATAGATAGAAAATAGGGAATCCAGCCAATACCGTAAATAAGGCTGTAGAAAAAAGCTAAATACATTTTTGTTTTGATTTTCCCTTTTATATATATTTTGTATGTAGTAAAGAGAAAAATGTACAAAATAATAGAGGCAATAAGTGAAGGTATGAAGCCGCTGCCGCCAATAAAAAAACGATAAAGGTTCATAACACCTAAAATAGCACCGCCTGCTATTGGTCCTCCCGATAATGTTCCGACAACGAGCACGATATGTCGGAAGTCAAATTGAAAACCGTAATCAACTTTTGCAGCAAATGACATACAAACAATAGTGATAATGCTGCAGGAGAGAATAAATACAAACGAATTGAGCTTTGGAGAGCGATTTCCCTTTTCACTCCAAAATGAGTGATAAATTAACATTGTAACTAAAATAAATAATATATTTATGAAGAGGTACATAATAAAAAGCTTCAGGTTTAAAACCTCCTTGTACCGAGAAATAAAAGGTTTGATATATAAAATTATCATACTATTAATATGGAAGAAAATGAAATATTATTTTCGGAAAAAACAGAAAAAATAGACGTTTTTCACACATCTACTCGGTATGTTACAATGTAATGTGAAAGTTAAAGAAGACAATCCATGCCTAGCATGGGAGAGGTTCGCGAACTCCCTCTATAAAAAACTATGAAGAGAACAATATCCTTTTAGGTATTGTTTTGTTTTTTTTAGTATGACAGTTCAAGAACGCTCTTTCTTCTTGGAATCGAGAATAGAGGAGAATGAGTGAAATGAAAAAGGAAAAAGCAGTTGTTGTTTTTAGTGGTGGTCAAGATAGTACAACATGTTTATTTTGGGCGCTAGAACAGTTTGAAGAAGTAGAAACAGTGACGTTTAATTATAATCAACGTCATAAACTTGAAATTGACTGTGCGGCTGAAATTGCAAAAGAATTAGGTGTGAAACATACTGTACTTGATATGAGCTTATTAAATCAGCTTGCTCCTAATGCATTAACGCGTACAGATATGGAAATTACCCATGAAGATGGTGAGTTGCCGTCGACATTTGTGGATGGACGTAACTTATTGTTTTTATCGTTTGCAGCTGTGTTAGCGAAACAAGTAGGGGCACGCCATATCGTAACAGGTGTGTGTGAAACAGACTTTAGCGGCTATCCAGATTGCCGTGATGTGTTTGTGAAATCGCTAAATGTTACACTAAATTTATCGATGGATTATCCATTCGTTATTCATACACCACTTATGTGGATTGATAAAGCTGAAACATGGAAATTGGCAGACGAACTTGGAGCATTTGAATTTGTCCGTGAAAAAACGTTAACGTGCTATAACGGAGTGATTGGTGATGGTTGCGGTGAATGTCCAGCGTGTCAACTTCGTAAAGCAGGACTTGATAAGTATGTACAAGAGCGTGAAGGAGCGAAAGCATAATGACACAAGACTTCTTTGGATTTCGCATTGTTGAAAATTTGCAAAAAATAGATCAGGACATTGAGCGTAAGCAACTAAAGTATCATAATAAGCGTGTTATGGTGAGCAAAGAATTTACATTTGATGCTGCACATCACCTACACTGTTATGAAGGGAAATGCAAAAACCTTCATGGCCATACGTATAAAGTAATTTTTGGAATTAGTGGTTATGTTAATGAAATTGGCTTAGCAATTGATTTTGGTGATATAAAAGAAATTTGGAAAAATGAAATTGAAATATATTTAGATCATCGTTACTTAAATGAAACACTTCCAGCTATGAATACAACTGCTGAAAATATGGTTGTATGGATTTTTGAGAAAATGGAAGAGGCACTAACAAAAGGTGACAGGCAAAATGAATATAAAGGAGCGCGTGTTGAGTTTGTGCGCTTATTTGAAACACCAACAAGCTATGCAGAAGTAAGACGGGAGTGGATGATGGATGAGTAACATTCCTGTTTTAGAGATTTTTGGACCGACAATTCAAGGAGAAGGAATGGTTGTTGGCCAAAAAACAATGTTTGTTCGTACAGCAGGTTGTGATTATAGCTGTGCATGGTGTGATTCTGCATTTACATGGGACGGTTCTGCAAAAGAGCAAATTCGTCAAATGTCGCCAGAAGAGGTTTTTTCTGAACTAGTGCAAATTGGTGGTGAAAATTTCTCGCATGTAACGATTTCTGGTGGAAATCCTGCGCTGTTAAAGCATTTAGGAGAATTGATTTCTTTATTAAAAAAGAACGGAATTCGTACAGCAATTGAAACGCAAGGAAGTAAATGGCAAGATTGGTTGCTTCATATAGATGAGGTGACAATCTCACCGAAGCCGCCAAGTTCAAAGATGACAACGAATTTTGTTATGTTAGATGCAATCATTGATAAGTTAGACGGAAAAGATTTTAGTTTAAAAGTGGTTGTATTTGATGATCAAGATTTTGTATATGCAAAAGAAGTGCATGAACGTTATCCGCACGTTCCATTTTTCTTGCAAGTTGGAAATGATGATACAAAGACGACTGATGATGCTTCATTAATTCAGCGTCTTCTTATGAAATATGAGTGGCTTATTGATAAAGCAGTGCAATGTAAGGAAATGAATGATGCGAAAGTATTACCGCAGCTCCACGCTTTAGTGTGGGGGAATAAACGCGGTGTATAAGTGAAGGGAGATTTTAAGATGACTGGAAGAAAAGATGAAGATTTAAAAGATGTAACCTTACTAGGAAATCAAAATACAAAATATTTATTTGAATATAGCCCTGAAATTTTAGAGACGTTTGATAATAATCACCCAAATCGCGATTATTTTGTGAAATTCAATTGTCCAGAGTTTACAAGTTTATGCCCGAAAACAGGACAACCAGATTTTGCGACAATTTATATTAGCTATATTCCAGAACAAAAAATGGTAGAGAGTAAATCTTTAAAGTTATATTTATTTAGTTTCCGCAACCATGGAGATTTCCATGAAGATTGTATGAATGTAATTATGAATGACTTAATTAAACTGATGGATCCACGCTATATTGAAGTATGGGGCAAATTTACACCACGCGGTGGTATTTCTATTGATCCATATTGTAACTATGGACGCCCTGGTACAAAATATGAAAAAATGGCTGAATATCGTTTAATGAATCATGATTTATATCCAGAAACAGTAGATAATCGTTAAGAAAAGAGGGGGCTTGCCCCCTCTTTTCTAGTATTCTATGTATGTTGCGTAATAACTGTATAGTTTTTATGATTGACAACAGTAAGAGGTTCCATGTCTAGTTCTCTAAAATTATCCATAATTGTTATATCAACGATAACGGAGTTTTTATTTACTTTTTGAACGCGCCCTTGTAAACCATTTTTAAATTCAATGACATCCCCAGCTTCTGCGATTTTCATAAGCAACTCTCCTTGTTACATTTTTACGAAAAAGAGAACAAGATTCGTTCTTTTTGTATTTTCCTTTATTTTGAACGATATTCCCTCATTTGTAAATGTTTCCATGATATTTTTTTGAAAAAAATACTAATTTTTCATAATGAATTTATAGTAAGAACTTCATATTTATTGTAAGGTGAATATAGGAGTGTCATGAAACGGAGACGATAATATGGTATTTGAGATTGTAGGGAGCTTTATAGCTATTGTGTTGTTTCTATTTGCATATACAAAATTAAAAATGATTCGTGAACATGAAACATACATATACTATGAGGGAGTTGATAGCGTTTCTTCTTTTTCTAGTCATGAAGATGGAAGTGCTGAATAATATAAGTGTGTTTCTATATAAATCCAAATTAAAAAATCGACATAAAAACCCTTTCTTTTTTAGAAGGCAGAGCTAGACAAAGATGGCAAAAATGAAAATGGATTTATATATATTAGGAAAATATTGAACGGAGAGTGAGAAGGATGCAAATTTCTTTCATACGTCATGGAAGCTCTATAGTTCAAAAGAAAACGATTACAGTACAAGGATTTCAAGAGTGGCTGCAAAGATACGAGCATGGAGATATTATGAGAGAAATGGAAATTCCGAGTGAAACGATTGAAGTGATTGAAGCTTCTAAATGTATCGTATCGAGTGATCAAAAAAAAGCTGTTCAATCAGCAACAATGTTGACTAGCAATGTCATGTTTATCCAGAGTTCACTTTTTTGTGAAGCTGTCGTTCCTTCTATTTTACCTGTCCCAAAATGGATAAAGTGTAAACCGAAAGTATGGCTATTTATAGGCCGGACATTTTGGACGTTCGGTTATTCCAGGGGTGTTGAATCTTATTTAGAAGTACAAAGAAGAGCGAAGCAAGCGGCTGATGTGTTAGTTGGATATGCAAATGTATATCAGCGCGTTACGCTTATTGGGCACAGTTATTTTAATGCGATGATTGGTAAAGAGTTACGTATGCGGGGATGGCGTGGACCACTGCTATTGCAGAATAACCCGTGGGGATGTACAATTTATACTTTTCATGAGGTAATGGAGGGAAATGCATTTGTAACATATACATAAAGTGAAATAGTGGTAATACTTTATATATAATACAAAGGCACAATTATAATTTTATAATTGTGCCTTTGTATTATATATGTTTAACTAAATGAGCATATGGTTCGCCCACGAGCATAAGTGTGTTATCTTGTATATAGCCGAGTTTTTTATAAAGAGAAAACGCAGGTTTGTTTTCTAAGTTTACTAGTAATGAAATTTTGTCATGCCCTTCTTTTTTAGCGTGTGTTTCAGCAGCAAGAATTAAATTTGAACCGATACCTTGTCCGCCATATTTAGATGAAACTGATAGAGTATCAATATAATATTCATCTTCTTCTGCTTCTTTTTCTAATTTAATAGAAGGATCTTGTTTAATGTCTCGTAACCGTTTCACAATTGGATTATCTAGTTTGGCTGCGTCACTTCCGTGGTAAGCTACAATAATACCAACAGCCTGTCCATCTCGTTCTTCAACGAAACAATTTTCATAACTGAGTCGGTTTTGTTTTTTCGTAAACCAAAATTCTAAACCTTCTAGAACTTCCGTTTCGTTTGTGCCACCTGTTAATTTTTCAGCAATTTCATGCAGTGCGTTGTACAATAAAGGAGATATTGCTTCATTATCTGTTTGTTTTGCTTTTCGAATCATGTTATCCCTCCTGGCGTCCGTTTTATTGTATCATAAGAGTTAGCGTGATAGGAAATGATTCGCTGTATTGGAAGTGAATTGGATATATTCAGAAGTAGTCGTGAAATAAAAATACGACAGAGAGGTGATTAGTGTGGATAAACAACAAGTAAATATGATTTTAGATCAGCTTAAAAATAAAGAAATACAAGAATACATTGTATCAAAAGAAGTGTTTTATACATTTCGCCAAGTTTTAGTAGAACGGGAAGATTTTAAACATTTTCGAGGTAACGCACAGCACGGTGGGAAAATCATTTATACATATATGGAAACGCCGCGTTCGTAAGGAAAAGAATTTCCTATTAAAACTACTTGCTAAGAGTCGGGTAACGAGAAAGGAGAGGCGATTATATGGGAGAGTTTAAGCAAGGAATACTTCCGCACTGGGACTGTTTTTGGAAAGATGAGAAGGGAAGGAAATTTGTTGGGATGGTTATGTTTCCGGAGAAGCGAAAGCGAATGAAGGAAATCATAGGGCAATTAAAAATAGCATATGAACAAGAACAAAGTGTGCTTGTAGTAGCAAAACTTCAAAATTCTATTCAAAAAGTGAAAGGTACGATTGTATATTTCGATGAAGAATCACCTGTTTTTACGATGCAATGTAAAGATGAAATTTTCTATCATATATTTTTGAGCGATATCGTGCGCGTACAAACATGTAATTAAAAAAGCAGCATGTTTAACGTGTACTAAAAAAGAGAAAAAATGTGTAACCGGTTTCGAACAGTTTCTAATAGGGAAGCTGTTTGTTTTTTTTTGACAAATGAGCAATAGATTTCGCATATATGTTTCTTTTTTTGACAATTTGATGCGAGGAACTTTTTTGGAAATGTGGGTAAATCCGTTGACAACTTTTTTGAAATACACTTTATTGACATGTGTTTTAGAATGTTGTTTCATATTCTTTGTATTGTAAAAAGATCGGCCGTTTCTGTCGAAAAAACAAATTTTAAAAAAAAAAGAAATTACACATATATATTGTGTCCTTTCTTTAAAAGTAATACAATATATAGGGAAATCATCATGGGCGAACAAGATGTAAAAAGCTGTAAAGGGAGGGTCGGAGATGTTAGTTGCATATGATTCTATGACAGGAAACGTGAAGCGTTTCATCCACAAATTAAATATGCCGGCCGTTCAAATTAATGAAAATCTCGTATTAGATGAAGAATTTGTCCTTATTACGTATACAACAGGTTTTGGAAATGTGCCGGAACGTGTTTTGAAATTTTTAGAACGTAATCATGAGCGTTTAAAAGGAGTATCTGCAAGCGGAAATCGCAATTGGGGCGATATGTTTGGAGCAAGTGCGGACAAGATTGCAACGAGATATGAGGTGCCGATTGTATCAAAATTTGAGTTATCTGGGACAAATAAAGATGTAGAATTTTTTAAAGAGAGGGTGCTGGAGATTGCGACACATTGAATTGAATAATGAGATCACGCAAATGCAGGACGGGTTCTATCAGCTTCACAAAGATAAAGAGGCACTAGCAGTCTTTATGGAAGAGGCGAAAGAGAATACCGTTCATTTTGATAGCGTGGCAGAACGCATCGGGTATATGGTAGAGCATGATTACTACTATGATGTGTTAAACGAATATAAGATGGACGAGGTAGAAGCTGTATACGATATCACATATGGCGAAAACTTCGAGTTCCAATCCTATATGGCAGCATCTAAGTTTTATAAAGATTACGCGTTAAAAACGAATGATCAAAAACAATACTTAGAAAGCTATCCTGATCGCGTAGCAATCGTATCATTATACTTAGGACGAGGAAACGCTCAGAAGGCGAAGCAATTCGCAAGTATGATTGTAAAACAAAACTATCAACCAGCGACACCAACCTTTTTAAATGCAGGAAGAAGCAGAAGAGGAGAAATGGTGTCTTGTTTCTTGTTAGAGATGGACGACAGCTTAAACTCGATTGGGTTTAATATTAATACTGCGATGCAGCTAAGTAAGATTGGTGGAGGCGTTAATTGAGTAGCGTCAACTAGTAGAAATGCTAGTTATAAGAACCTCGTTAATTCGGTGGAAGTCTTAAGTTTTTAAGATAATACCGAGCCAAGTTAGTTAATCAGTTTAGGGCATTATTGCTACTTAGGGGTGGATGTTTTGCAACACATATATAAAATCACTAATGTAAGTGATGGAAAGTTTTATGTTTATTGAGTAAAGAAAACTGATTATCTAAAAGGTGTAACGACCATCGAAACCATATTGCATATATTTGTAATAGAAGGGAGTAGAGTAGAACACAAGCGATAGGTGTTCGAAAAGCGAGGGCTCTTCATGAGAAAATTTTTCTCGAAAGAGCATGATATGGTCTGCTCTTACAGGTAACTGTAAGCTGTCTCAAGATGAGACGCGTTAAGTTTAGCGAACTTGATGGAACGTGTTAGGTGCACTTAATCTTTCAAAGCTGCGAGCACGCGGTGAACAAATTAAAGGTATCGAAAATGCAGCAAGTGGTGTTGTACCAGTTATGAAATTACTTGAAGATTCGTTTTCATATGCGAATCAGTTGGGCCAACGAAAAGGTGCCGGAGCAGTATATTTAAATATTTTCCATTGGGACATTATTGAGTTCCTCGATACAAAAAAAATAAATGCCGACGAGAAGAGCCGTATTCAGTCTCTTTCCATCGGAATTATCGTTCCAAGCAAGTTCTTTGAGCTTGCTGAGAAAAACGAGCCATTCCATGTTTTCGCGCCTTATACAGTGTATAAAGAGTACGGAAAACATTTAGATGATATCGACATTGATGAGATGTATGACGAACTGATGAGCAATCCAAATATCAAAAAGAAACAACTGGATATTGGCACACGCGATATGCTCATTAAAATTGCAATGATTCAGCTTGAGTCTGGCTATCCATACTTAATGTTTAAATCAAATGCGAATAAGCAGCATCCGTTAAAGGGTATTGGAACTGTGAAGATGTCAAACCTGTGTTAACTATGTAGCACCTTCTAGTAGAAATACTAGTCGAAAACTCCGTTAAACGGGGAAAGCCTCAAAAATGAGGTAACCTACCGTGCTAAATCTTATCTTAGATAATTAATTGTTCCTTGTTAACTACTGTATTTTGGAATTTAGATGCAGAGGGTGGCAAATAAAATGAATCAGAAAGTCCCTTATGGTTTTATTTATATGACAGTGAACAAGATAAATGGAATGAAATATATTGGTAAATGTATATATCAAAGACAAAATGATTGGCAAAAGTACTTAGGATCTGGATTATATCTTCAACGAGCGATTAGAAAGTATGGAAAAGAAAATTTTGAAAAACATATACTAGTTGAAGCATTTTCTAAAGAAGAATTAAATCGCTTAGAGGAAGAATATATTTTTAATCTTGATGCTGTAAACTCACAAGAATACTACAATGTTAAACTTACTGCTATTGGTGGCGATATCTTTTCCAATAATCCTCGAAAAGAGGAGATTCGTGAAATGAGAAGAAAACAAATGAGTGGGAAAGGTAATCATCAATATGGTAGGGCTAAGACCGCAAAAATGATTGAATCTGTGAGACAAGCCAATTCTAGTGCTGTTATCATTGAAGGGATTTACTATAAAAGTCAAACTGAGGTTGCAAAGACCTTAAATTTAGGGATAACGACTGTAAGTTATCGTTTAGATAGTGACACTTATCCAGAATGGAAGAGAATTTCTCCAAAGAAGAAAGTGCAGAAAAAGTCGAATAACCCAACATGTAAGGTGAATGTAAATGGTTTAGTATATGAGAGCATTAAAGCGGCTGCTGAATCTTTAGGAGTATCAACTTCAACTGTCATAAGACGTTTAGATAGTGAAAAGTATCCTAATTATAAGAGACTTTCTGAAAAAATAAGATAAGTAAAAGCCTAACGACTATCCCATATGGGAGTAGGGCGCAAGCAATTGGCGTTCGAAAAGCGGAGCACCTAATCAGGTTATGCTGTAGGTGATGATATAGTCTGTCCTGTATGGTGACATACAGCAGTTGTGTAAGCAACGGGCTGAGAGTAGCGACCTCAGTTGAACATTCGAGACTGAAATCTTCCAGTTACAAGAAACATCGTTAATCAATGATTATGGTACAGATGATATGATCCGCCGTGATATTAACTGTAACTTAGGATCATTAAATATCGTGAACGTGATGGAGAATAAAGAAATACGTGAAGCGGTTCATGCGGGAATGGAAGCTTTAACAGCTGTTTCTGATATGACGATTATTCCGAACGCACCGACTGTGAAAAAAGCAAACGATGAGCTTCATTCTGTCGGTCTTGGAGCGATGAACCTACACGGTTATTTAGCGAAAAGTAAAATCGCTTATGAAAGTGCAGAAGCGAAAGAATTTGCTCGTACATTCTTTATGATGCTGAATTACTACTCCATTGAAAAAAGTATGGAAATTGCAAAAGAGAAGGGTGAAACCTTTAAAGACTTTGAAAAGTCAGATTATGCAAATGGCACATACTTTGAGAAGTATGAAACAACGGATTATAGTCCGGCAACTGAGAAAGTACAGCTGTTATTTGAAGGAATTCATATTCCAACAAAAGAAGATTGGACAAACTTAAAAGAACAAGTACAGAAGCATGGTTTATATAATTCATATAGACTAGCAATTGCACCCACACAATCGATTAGTTACGTGCAGAATGCCACTTCATCAGTGATGCCGATTGTAAGCCAAATTGAATCAAGAACGTACGCAAATGCAACGACATATTATCCAATGCCGTATTTATCAAAAGATACGTTCTGGTACTATAAATCTTCTTACGATATGAATCAGTTTAAGCTCATTGATTTAATCGCAGAAATTCAAGAGCATATTGACCAAGGGATTAGTACAATTCTTTATGTAAATAGTGATATTTCTACTCGTGAATTAGCACGTTACTATATTTATGCTCATAAAAAAGGATTAAAGAGCTTGTACTACACAAGAACACGTAAATTAAGTGTGGAAGAGTGTGTAGCCTGCACAGTATAATGTGATTTTTTAGCAGAAGAGCATACAATTGATATTTATCATATAAAACAGCATGAGCAGGGTCAAAAAAGCCCTGCTCATGCTTAGTTATGAAATTTACGTTCTAACGTGCGGTTAGATTTTCATTATGAAATGGAAGTTTTACCGCACGTTAGAACGATGCAACAATATAATAAAGGGGCGATTCAATGCGCGCGGTAAACTGGAACAAGAAAGAAGACGATTTTAGTTTAATGTTTTGGAAGCAAAACATCGCTCAGTTTTGGACAGAAGAGGAGATCGCTGTTTCTTCTGACAAAAATACGTGGGTGCAGTTATCTAAGGAAGAACAAATTGCTTATAAGCGTGTACTTGGGGGATTAACACTTCTAGATACGAAGCAAGGCGGCGAGGGAATGCCGCTAATTCTTGTGCATCTTGAAAACTTACAGGCAAAAAGTGTGCTTGCGTTCATGGGTGCTATGGAAGAAGTGCATGCGAAAAGTTACAGTCATATTTTTACAACACTTGCAAGTGAAGAAGAAATTGATGAAATTTTTGAATGGGTAGATACACATCCGATACTTGAGAAAAAATCAAATATCATTACAAATTACTACCGTCGTTTATTACAGCCTCAAGTAACGAAAAAAGAGCTATACATGGCAATGGTAGCAAGTGTATTTTTAGAAAGCTACTTGTTCTATAGTGGATTCTTCTATCCGCTGTATTTAGCAGGACAAGGAAAATTAACGGCGAGTGGAGAGATTATTAATTTAATCATTAGGGACGAGTCCATCCACGGCGTATTCGTCGGTATTTTAGCACAGCAAGTTTTTGCAGAGCTTTCTGCAGAAGAGCAACAAGAAGTACAAAAAGAAACACAAGAGTTATTGATGGAACTGTATGAAATTGAAACTGCATATACAGACGAAATTTATACATCTATCGGTCTTGTGGAAGAGGTAAATCGTTTTGTTCGTTACAATGCGAATAAAGGGCTTATGAACTTAGGATTAGAACCACACTTTGAAGAAGAGGAAATTAACCCAATCGTACTAAACGGCTTACGTACGGATACGAAAAACCATGATTTCTTCTCTGTAAAAGGGAATGGTTATGTAAAAGCAACAAATGTTGAAAAATTATCAGATGATGATTTTGTATTTGATTTTTAATAGATAGGATTGAAAAAGCTGTCTTTCATATGAAGGCAGCTTTTTTGTGTTTATAGTTTACATAATGTTTTTATTTCGTGATAAATTTGTTATTTTTCGACTGATTAAAGCTTCACTTCACGTGTATGTAGTGGTATGAGAGACTGAATAAGTTATGTCAAAATGGATTGCTTATGATGCTGCATTTGAAGCGGCAAATGATGCAGTGCAGGTGCATGGTGCCTATGGATATTCGAATGAATTCCCAGTAGAACGATATTTACGAAATGCAAAAGCTCCAGTTATCTATGAAGGAACACGTGAAATTCATACGATTATGCAAGCGGAATACGCACTTGGATATCGTTCTGATAAGGAGCTTCGTAACATGTTACCGAAGTGGCCTTTTGAAGAAACTGAAGCAGAAATGGTAACGAAATAAAGTGAAACTTCCATCAGTGGGGGTTTTCTTCATCCCCCACTGGTGGTTAGTTGAACCAATCGGGCTTTTACGGGCAGTTATCCCCCACCTATCTTCTTTAGAAAAGCGGAAGTGGCTCGTTCAGAATGTGAGGGGGATGGAGCTTCTGACGTAGAGGTGTTTTTTACCTCGTAGGAAGAAGCGAAGCCACCGAACATTCTAGCCACTGAAGCTGGACAACGATTCTCTCTCAATCTTGAGGTGGGGGTCTTACTGCCCGTTAATGCGGGACAAAGTTAAGAGGAAGAAAAGGCTATCTCCTTCTTGGAGACAGCCTTTTTTTCCTTTTCTCTAGTGTTGCATAGCTCTCATTGTAAAGCAGAATATAATAAATCATTCTACTTATAACGTTTATAAATGCATATTATTTGGTTCATCACCGTAACATGGGGTTGATTTTTTGAAAATGAATCATTTTTCATACACGGAACGGAGAGTGGCGACTCCTGCGGGAATAGCGAGGGAAGTGAGACCCCGCAGGCTTGCCGAGGAGGCTCGCTCTCGCCCGCGGAAAGCGTCCACTCGGAGTGGAGTGTACATCTATCTATATGTCCTCCCCGTCTTTTGGTGATGAACCTATTATTTGCATTATTTACATTATTTTCATAACGGTGTATTATATAACTAGTACACTATAACAATAGGAGGAAGAAATGAAAATTGAATTTTCCCCTAACATCCCTATTTATATTCAAGTGATGGAATACATAAAAAAAGAAATCGCAACAGGTCATTTATCGCCTGGTAGCAAAATTCCCTCTGTACGTGAATTAGCAGGTGAGTTACAAGTGAATCCAAATACAATTCAACGTACATTTCAAGAGTTAGAACGCGAGGGGATCGTTGTGACGCGTAGAGGAATGGGAAGATATGTAGCAACTGAAGGGGAGAAGATTATGGAGTTGCGAAAGGATATGGCGAAAGAGTTGCTTCATGCCTTTATAAATGGAATGAACAACTTAGGGTTTTCAGAGGAGGAAATGCTGTCCATTCTCCATTCTTCATTAGAAGAGAAAAAGGAGGAAAACAGATGCGAGAGTTAGTAAAAATAGAAAATCTATGGAAACGTTACGATTTAAAAGCTGTTATTAGAGATGTAAACGTAACGATAACAGAAGGAAAAATTATTGGTCTTGTCGGGGATAATGGTAGCGGGAAAACGACGTTACTGAAAATGATTGTAGGTTTGCAGCACCCTTCTCAAGGAGACATTTTCATTGCTGGTAAGAAAGTAGGTCTAGAAACGAAAAAAATTGTTTCATTCATGTCTGACCGTCCTATATTTGAAGAGTGGATGACTGTAAAAGATGCTTTGTTTTTTTATCGCGATTTTTATGAAGATTTTGATATTCAAAAAGCAGTGGATACAATCGCGAAATTTAAAATTCCGTTAGAAGAAAATATTAATGCTTTATCAAAGGGAATGATAGAAAAACTACAGCTCATTTTAACATTTTCACGACATGCAAAATTATATGTGTTAGATGAGCCGCTTGGCGGAATCGATCTTGTCTCACGAGAGCATGTACTAGAGTTAATTCTTCAATTTTATCGTGAAGACTGTACAATTTTAATTTCTACTCATTTAATTGGCGAAATTGAAAACTTGTTTGATGAAGTGATCTTTTTAAAGGACGGAGAAATTATGTTACATGAAAATGTAGAAGATATTCGTTTCCAAAGAGGAAAAGCAATACACGAGTTGTTCAAGGAGGTTTTTGGACAATGAATCAACTTCTTCATTATTTATATAACTGTAATAAAAAGAAAATGTGGATTATTTACATAGGGTTTATTACAATTTCGCTTATTCTATTATTTAATTTTATGGGTTCTGCTAAGCATATGACTCCAGTAAAACAAAACATAATATTAGCTTTGTTTATATTATTATTTTGTATAACGGTATTTTCGATTGGTTTAATAGCAGTCTCATCTTTTCGGAGAATGTTAAAAAATTCGATGATTCGTTATACAGCTGTTCCCGCTAAAAAATATTTATATGCAAATCTATTGTTTTTTGCGCTAATGATTATGCTATTGTCTTTAATCGGTTTAGGATTTGTTCATTTTTTTTCTTTGAATATTTATGAGAGAAAGACAAATGGAGAGATTCAACAAGCGATGCGTCACTTATATAATTATGGATCACTTCATCATCTTTTTTCTATCTTTTCATTGATTGTAGATTTAACAAATACATTGGTTTCTATATATTTCATAATTGCAGTTATAAAACTCTTTAATGTGAACTCTTTATTAAGTAAGGTATTATTTATATTTTTCTTTTTGATTCTTGGTGGAATTCAAATTTTTATAACTAATGTTTTCGAAAAAATAGACAATTATTTATTGTATACCAAAAACATTACACTTATGGGTAAAAATAGTTACTTTGAAATATCATCTTATTCTATTGAGGGGGTAAGTATTACGTATGTATGCGTTACTTTGTTATCGACCTTTCTCTTCATATTTATAACATCCTACATCATCGACAAAAAATTAGAGGTTTAAAGGAGGAATAATCATTGGGAAATGTAGTAGTAAAATTAGAAAATGTTCATAAAAAAATAGGCAGTGCTGAAATTATTCGCGGTCTTTCGTTTGAAGTGCAGGAAGGGGAAGTGTACGGCTTTCTTGGACCAAACGGGAGTGGGAAGACGACGACAATTCGGATGATGACAGGTCTGATCTCAGTAACAGAAGGCGACATTACAATTTGTGGTCACAGTATACGTACTGAACGTGAAAAAGCGTTAGAGTGCATTGGAGCGATTGTAGAGAATCCTGAGTTATATGAATATATGACAGGGATGCAAAATTTAAAGCATTTTGCGAATATGGCTGTTATACCAATTGGTAAAGAACGAATTGCTGAAATTGTAAAACTTGTTGAATTAGAACATGCGATTCATAAAAAGGTAAAAACATATTCTCTTGGTATGAAACAACGTTTAGGGATTGCACAAGCGCTTTTGCATAATCCAAAAATTTTAATTTTAGATGAGCCAACAAATGGTTTAGATCCAGCAGGAATTCGTGAAATTCGCGATTACTTACAGCGTTTAGCAAAAGAAGAAAACATCGCAGTCATTGTATCCAGTCACTTATTAAGTGAAATTGAGCTGATGTGTGACCGTGTCGTGATTATTAAGAATGGACAATTTGTGCAAGAGTATAGTCTACGTGAACAGATAAAAGGCGACGACAAGGTTGTAGTAGCGTTTGAAGTGGATCAAGTAGAGAAAGCAAATGAACTGATAAAAGGAACAGTACAAGAAAAGAAAATTATCGTATCTGTTATGAAAGAGGAAATTCCGCAAATTGTGAAAAATTTAGTGTATGCTGATGTTCTTGTGTATAGTATAACAGTTCAAAATAAATCATTGGAAGATGAATTCTTAGCAGTTACAGGGGGAGTGAAAGCATAATGATAAAATTAATTCAAAATGAATTTTTAAAATTACATGCGAAAAAGAGTATGTATATTTTGTTAATAGTGTTAACAGTATTAGAAATTGCAGAGGCAGTTATTATAAAAAAATGGGCTCCACCTAAAATTCAATTTGAAGGGTTTATTATGTTTGCAGAGCAAAATATCGGCATGATTGTTACATTTGCGACAATCTTTGGAATTACGTTAGCCTCCCGCACAATTACAGAAGAATTTCAAAAAGGGACAATTAAACAGTTATTGATTCGACCAAGAAAACGAGTTGCGATCTTATTTTCAAAGTATATTACAGTTCTTTTAGCTATATTATTTGTATGTATTGCTTCTTTACTTACAGCGATGTTAATTGGTCTCATTGCATTTGGCGGGTCCATTGGAGCAGTAACTTTTGCAATTTTATTAAAACGTTTTGCCTATAACATTTTACCAATATTCTTTTATCCAACAGTTGCGTTCTTGCTAGCAAATATTTTTAGAAAATCAGTTTTGCCATTAGTTATTACACTATTTTTCTTTTTCATAGAGGGAATGTTAAAATTACTAATATTCCAATTTGCCCATGGTATAGCAAAATATATTGTAATGTTTCACTTAAATTTAAATATGTATGATAGTAATGAGTTGCTGAATCAGGGGGCCAAGCCAATGTTTTCAGAGTTTAGCTTTACAACTTCCTTGTTATTTGTGTTAGCTCATTTTGCTGTTTTACTTATTGCTTCCAGTGCATTGTTCCAAAAACGAGATGTTTTATAAAAGATAAATCCTCGCTCAAGCGGGGATTTATTTTGGAGAGTTGTAGGATTATCCCGCTATTCGTGGGCGTCCTGCGATTCTGAGCGAGCCGCTTTCGCTTTTCTTAAGAAGTTAGATGGGAGATAAACTGCCCGTAAAAGCCCGATTGGGCGGGCTAATAATCAGTGGGGGATGAAGAAAACCCCCACTGATTAAAGTTTCACTTTATATAGGGTTAAGTTGATAAATAAAGGAAGAAATTACAGCATATTGATACTATAATATAAATATATCATGTTGGAGGTGTTTTCTATTAATCTTGCATTTTCACGAATTCGACTTCGAAGTTTTTTTGGATGGATGATTTTAGGTTCATTCATTGCATACCTTCCGCTAGGGGTGATAGGTGCTGAAAATAGTTTATTCGAATTTGTTTCAGACACTTTAGTTTTCTTTGCATTTCCATTACTGTGGTTGTTTTATAAGATGAAAAAACATAATGCAGCATTTACAAGTTTTTTTGATAAGCCATCATCTATTCCATGGCGACTTATTTTAATGGCTACGGCTATGGGAATGATTTTTTCATTTGGTATATCTTTTATTCAATTTTACATATTAGCTCAGCTGATTCCTAACTTTCTTGTTGATTTGTTAAGTGATGGAAATGCTATTGATATGAGCACTACTTCTACAAAGATTTTAAGTGTCATTTCAGCTTGTATATTTGCTCCAATTATGGAAGAAGTGATTTTTCGGGGCTTTTTCTTAAATCGAATGGCGTATAAGTGGGGTATGAAACGGGCCATTATCATTTCTTCACTGATTTTTGGATTCGGGCATGTTGATGTGATTGGTGCCTTTTTATTTGGTGTTGTTATGTGCCTTTTATACATTAAGACGAAAAGCTTATGGACAAATATAATTGTGCATGCTTTAAACAATACTGTCGTTAGCATTATTCAATTTAGTGATAGCAGCGCACATGAACCAGCAAAAATTGCTGAGTTGCAAGCACAAAGTAATTTATGGATTGGTCTTGTTATCATTATTATTAGCTTATTATGGCTTGTTCCTTTTATTCGTCGCAATTGGCGTACCGTAAAAGAAGTTGGACTGCCGCTACTTCGAACCATTCAAGAAGAAAAGCAAGCTGATTTCATTGCAGAGCAAGGTACATATAGTCAAGTTGTCTTCACAGAGCGCTACATGGCTGTTGAATTACCTGATGAGGCTGTTAATCATTTAGGTTTAGAAGAAAGTGATTATGTAAAAGTGGAACTAGTTAATGATACAATTGTGATCAAAAAAGCAGATGAAAGAGAAATGCTCTCCTAAAGTATGGAGAGCTTTTTTCTTTAGTAAATAAAAATTTCAACATGAAAGTTATTCCCGTTTTTTGTATATTTAATATCTGTTACAGTACGTACTTTCTTTAAAAGCTCTACTTTCTCACCAATTCGCGGAATAGTTGGAACGTTATCCCAAATACCGAGTAAGTCATTTGTGGTTTTCGTTTTTTCATAAAACCAAATTTTCACTGTGGTGCCCCTTTCTTAATTTTGTATTTTAATACATAATAAAACATTTTTATGCTTTTTGTAAGAGGTTTTTCCGTGTTTTTTGAATAAAATTAACAAAAAAATGTATGCAGGAAAGACATGTTCAATATCAGTTGTTAATGCCGCTTCTGATTAGACAATGTGAGAAACCGTTGCCCAATGTTTCAATTATAGCCAGAAATATCATTGTTGATGTTATAGTAAAAAATAATTTTATAGAAAAAAATAAGAATATTTTGTATAATTACATTACAATAATTTTGAAAGCAGGGTGGCGGCGTATGGCACATATTCCAGTAAAAAAACTAGAAACATTATTAGCATTAGCTGATGGAGATAAACAAAAGCAAAAAGAATTTTATGAAACATTATTAACAACATACGTTTATGTTGCAGGAACAGTTGATATAGAAGAAGGAGATTCACAAGGAACAGTGCATTTACGCTATTTTCAGGGGGAAGGAAGATGGATTTTACCATTTTTTACGCAACTTGAATTTTTACAAGCTGTATTACCTGAAGATGTACCTGTTATTTCGATTCGTGGAAAAGAGTTATTTGAAAGCATTGATGTGGAAGCAACAGCGGTCTTAAATATTGGCACAGATCTTGATAAAACATTTACACCTCCAGAAATTGCTGATATTGCTTCTGGAAGAATTTTTAACTATTATCAATAAATTGCCGTTACCATTCTTTCTAGTGGACATATAGTATTAGTAGCTTGACCAAGAAAGGATGGGGATATATGGATGGCTAACGATAATAATAACAACAATAACAATAATAATAACAACAAGAATAATTGCTGTTATGGTTGGAATTACTGGAATAACAACAATAATAATAACAATAACAACAATAATAATAAGAACAACAATAACAATAATAAGAACAACAAGAATAACTGCTGTTATGGTTGGAATTACTGGAATAATAACAATAACAACAATAACAATAAATGAATGGAAAAAGGAGAAGCAAGACAAGCTTCTCCTTTTATTTTCCTATAAAGGTAGTATAAGAGTCAGAGAAAATGAAGAAACTCTTCTTAATGGAAGTTTCACTTTATACCAGAAGAGATAGAAAGTGTTTTTTGTTTCCCATTTATTGTAGCAGGGACACCTAGAGGAATTCCTATATTTGGCCTTATATGACCAATTGGTAAGTCATATAAAAGTGGAATATTATAAGAGACAATGTAATCATATAGAATTTCAGAAATAGATAAAGATGGTTTTGAAGATGTACAGTTGTGACAACTTGTAAAGATAACGCCGGCACATTGTTCAAACTTCTTTCCTAAGCGTAATTGATTTAACATACGATCAACGCGATAAGGCTCTTCTCCAATCTCCTCCAATAATAATAACTTATCTTTCGTATCAATTTCGTATGGTGTACCTAGTGTACTTGTAATTACAGCTAAGTTTCCTCCGACAAGAGGAGCAGTGATGCAATCATTAACGGAATGCAAAAATGCTGCTGCTTCGAGAACAATAGAGTATGGATGAAAAAGTTGTTTGAAAGAGGAAAAAGAGAGAGGATCAAGTTCCTTTCCAACTTCCTCCATCATAGGACCATGAAAAGTAACGAGCCTTGCAAATTGCCCAAAAGCGATGTGTAAAGCTGTAATATCACTATAACCCCAGAAAATTTTTGGATTATCTCGAATGAGTTCATAGTTAATAGAAGATAGAAGACGACCAGTCCCATATCCCCCCCTCGCACAAAAAATACCTCTCACATATGGATTTGTAAAGGCCTCGTGTAGGTCATGAAGACGAACAGTATCATCTCCAGCTAAATAGCCTCGTTTTTCTTGTACACTCTTTCCGATGATAACGAATAAGCCCATCTCTCCGAGTTTTTGTTTTGCTTGAAGAATGTGCTCTACAGATGGGGGACCTGCTGGAGCAATGATCATAACGATATCTCCGCATTGTAACGGTTCTGGGTACTGCATCAAATTCCCTCCTTTCTTACACTATATTCATTTCATGTGTCTTCAATAATTGAGGAAAGAAGGAAATAGTTTTAGTGGACAAGAAAGTATAAGAGAAGGGGGAGAAAAAAATGTTCTATAGTCGAGTATGTGAAAAGCTACAAATTACATATCCAATTATTCAAGCTGGGATGGCAGGAACAGTTGTAACACCAGAGTTAGTAGCTGCAGTGTCTAATAGCGGGGGATTAGGTACATTAGGTGCAGGATATATGAGCTCTGAACAAATTCGCCAAGCAGTACATGCGATTCGTCAGTTAACAGATAAACCGTTTGCAGTGAACTTGTTTATTACAAAAGAAGTGCAAATGAATGAAAAGCAAGTAGAAGAGGCACAACATTTACTACAGCCTATTCGGGAACAATTGCAATTGGATATAGCAAAGCAAACGGTACAGTTACCGGAGAGCTATAAAGAACAGCTACAAATTCTTATAGAAGAAAACGTGCCTGTTTTTAGTTTTACTTTTGATACACCAGAACAAGAAGAAATAGAACTGTTGAAAAGACATGGGATTAAAATCATTGGTACAGCAACAAATGTGGCCGAAGGAAAAGTATTGGCACATTTAGGTGTAGATATTATTGTTGGACAAGGAAGTGAGGCAGGAGGGCATCGCGGAACATTTCTAGGAAAAGAACAAGATTCTATGATTGGAACTACTGCACTCATTCCCCAGCTTGTTGACGCTATTCCTCACATTCCAATTGTTGCAGCAGGTGGAATCATGGATGGACGGGGAGTACTGGCAGCTTATGCACTCGGTGCAGAAGGCGTACAAATGGGTACAGCATTTTTAACCTGTTATGAAAGTGCAGCTCACGATGCATATAAAGAAGCAATTATAAAGAGTACAGACCAAAGTACGACAATGACACGTGCATTTTCAGGCAAGTACGCAAGAGGAATTCGCAATACTTATATCGAACAATTGAAAAATGAAGAAGAGAAATTTCCTGCGTATCCAATTCAAAATGCATTAACAACAGAAATCCGTCAAGCAGCAGTAGGGCAAAATAATCGTGAGTATATGTCACTTTGGGCAGGACAGGCTTCGACCTTAGCACAAAGTGAAGAGGCACAGCAAATTATAATGCGAGTGATGAAAGAGACGAAGGAAACATTAACTAGATTACAAAGTACGATTTATAAAGTGAAACTTTAATCAGTGGGGGTTTTCTTCATCTCCCACTGATTATTAGCCCCACCAATCGGGCTTTTACGGGCAGTTTATCTCCCACCTAACTTCTTAAGAAAAGCGGAAGCGGCTCGTTCAGAATCGTAGGACGCCCACGCCCCTGACAGAGAGGCGCTTTTTGCCTCGTCCGAGGGGGATGGAGCTTCTGACGTAGAGGTGTTTTTTACCTCGCAGGAAAAAGCGAAGCCACCGAACATTCTAGCCACTGGAACTGGACAATGCTTTCGCCGAATTTTGAGGTGGAAGTATTACTGCCCACGAATAGCGGGATAAATAAAAAAAGAACGCTTGAAAAATTCAAGCGTTCATCTTAGTTATTTTTATAAAACTGCTGAAGTGTCTCGTCGACATATACCCAGCCTTTCCAACCTAAATGCATCGTATCTTTTAAGAAATACTTATCATATTCGTGGCTTGAAAAGTCTGCAACTGGGAATCCAGCTTTGGCAATTTGTTCATTTATTTTTTTATAGTATACATCACGGCGTTCTTTCGGGAATCCAGCATAATCGTACCACGGACCATTAACGGGAACAGAAATAAATAATGGTTTTGCATGTGTTTGTTTTAAAATGTCTAAAACTAATTGGAGATCGTCATACTCTGGCGATTCATTGAATGATTCATTTGCTCGATAACCTTTTAGACGTGCTAATTTATCCTTAATTCCTTTGTTATAGTACGGGTCTTCAATGCCAAATGGATTCGTTTTAGATTCCGATTCACCAGTTATTTCTGCTCGCTTACGAATCTCTTCCCAAGCAAGTGGTTTTAAATCAGGATCTAAATGTGTTTTTCGCGGTTTCATATCGAATATTGATGTAACTAAGTCTTTACGGTCTAAAATATTACGATATACGTATGCAAATGGTTTTGCAGCCGCTGCTTTCAGATTATGTTCTGTATCGTCATACACAATTCCTTCTAACGAAGTTTTTAGGAGTGTGTCTTTTCGAACAATCTCAAATCCTAATAAGCGCTCAGCAATTTGTTTTTTCATCTCAGGCTTTAAGTCATTGTTAAAGATAAGATGGTACGCTTGTTGAGACGAAAAGTTTGGCGCAAAATGTACTTCATCTAACCCTTCTTTTACAAACCATTGTGGTGAAAGGACAAAGACAATTTTGCGATTTTCTAACTGATCCATTGAGGAGGCTAGACTTAATACATGAGTAAGACTTTGTGTTCCACCGCGACCGATAAGAAACGGTGTGAATTCTTGTTCTTTTACTTTAAAGTAGTTCGATGGATGGTACACATCCAATCGAGAAAATTCCGATGAACCATACATCGGAAGGTATTTTTGATCTTCTAGCATCTTTTGTTGCAGTGCAATGCCTTGAAACATATCTCTCTTTAAAGATGTTGCGGCATCGCCCACCTTTTGCTCCCCGATAAGTGGTAAAAGGAAGCGTGATGGAATAAATAACACCACGCAAAAAAGAGCAAATGCTAGAAGCATCGGGCCAAACGTTGTTTTTTTCATCGCATATCTTCCAGTTTCTTAATAATCATGTTTGGTGTTGCCCACTCGTCGCGATCAAAGTCAGAAATAGACACTTCAATGTCTAAACGTTCTTGAATTTCTACTAATAAGGATACTGTACCGAAAGAATCAAGAATGCCTTCTTCAAATAATTGTACATCTGTATTTTCCTTTACGATGTCATTTTCACATACTTCCTCTAAAATATCTAATACTTGATCTTTAAATTCAGCCATTGTTTATTCTCCTTTATATCCATAATGTATTATGTGTAACTTCCTAAGAAGTTTTTAACTAAAAGTGTCTGCCTAGGTTACCTGAGAAGAGTAGGAGGCCGAGACAAACGAAGTGGAATGTAATGATAATTCCAAGGACATGTGTGAATTTATTATTTGGCCAAAACTTCAGCTTTTTATTTTTACGTTCAAATATATCAAACGTAATAAACAAAATTGCATGATACAAGCCATACGTAATATAATACCACGTTAGTCCATGCCAAATGCCCATAATTCCAAAGTTTAAAAATGCACCGATATAAGAAATTGTATAACGGTTTTTAATTAATTTTTTCTTTGTCGCAAAAAAGACAAAGCGCATATAGATAAAGTCGCGGAACCAGAAAGATAATGTCATGTGCCAACGGTTCCAAAAGTCTTTAATATTACGACTTAAAAAAGGCTTGTTAAAGTTTTCAGGCATTTTAATACCCATTATATAACTTACACCGATTACGAATGCGCTATATCCTGCAAAGTCAAAGAATAGATATAAACTATAAGAGTACATATCAGTCATAAATGAAATAAATGTAGCTTGTTTCGAAATTGCTGCATCCCAAATATGGTTTTTAATTAAGTACGCAATAATAAATTTGTAAAGAAAGCCCTGGAAAATACGATTGATTCCTGTATAAAGCATTGCTTTATACTCATCCGCTGATGGCGGTTTCGCTACATCCTTTTGGAATCGACGATAACGATCGATCGGACCTGTTGAAATCGCTGGGAAGAATAAAAGAAACTCCCAAAACTTAAATAGTGATATTTCTTTAATCAGACCATCACGAATTTCAAATATCATTTGTACAGCTCTAAATGTTACGTATGAGACACCAAGAAATACAACAAAATTGCTAACAGTAAATGTTCCATTTGGTACACCAAGAAATACAACAAAATTGCTAACAGGTATATCAAAAAGTACGAGTGATTTTAAAGCTGGTACAGCAGGTATAATTTTTACTAAAATAAGCGGTAAAATCGATAAAACAACAGCAGTGCAAAAAATACTCGTTTTGTTATCACGCTGCCTTAACGCTAAATAGCCTTTAATCAAAATAAATTGCCAAATTGCAAATATTGCTAGTGCAACAGCTTGTATTGGTTTATCTGAAAAGATAACAGCCAGCATAATAAGTGTTACGACCGCATTATATTTGCGTAGCATTTTCCCTTGTAACCCAGCGATAATGGTAGGGATAAGCAAAATGCCTACAATAGCGAAATAATAAAATGATGCATATGGGGTCATGCTGTAACCTCACTCAATAATTTTTTACGATCTACTTTTCCATTTGGTGTCATTGGAATAGTAGATTGATACATGAATTTTCGTGGAATCATGTAATTCGGTAATCGTTCATTGAGCTCCTTTTTAATCGCAGATGTTAGTTTGAATTCTTTTTCAAAAGAATGTTCACCTGGAACAACAACTGCTAATAAGTAGTCATACTTTTCACCTTTTTTAATTGGAAGTACGACAGCAGCTTCCACATATGAACAAGAACGAAGGTGATGTTCAATTTCTTCTAATTCCATACGATAACCATGTAGTTTAATTTGGAAATCAAGACGACCGTTATAGAAAAGAAGTCCATTTTCTAAATAGCCAGCGTCACCTGTTTTATAAGCACGTTCGCCGTCAATAACAGTGAATGCTTTTTCTGTTAATTCAGGGCTTCCTAAGTATCCAACACTGACACTTGGACCAACAATGATGATTTCACCCTTCTCACCATCAGCTGCAACTGTGCCATCTTCTTTCATAATGATGATGCGGCAATCTGATTTACAGTATCCAACCGGAAGAGAGTGATACTTGTCTACTACTTCGTTTGTTACATGAATACCAGTCACAGCAACAGTTGCCTCTGTTGGCCCATATGTATTCATAATAGTAGCTTTTGGGAAACGATCTAACAGTTTTCTTGCAACATCATTAGATAATACTTCACCGCAGAACAAGAATGTCTTCATATTTGGAAGCATACCTTCTGAGAAAGACGGCTCCATTAAACACATCTCTGCAAAGGATGGTGTGGATGTCCAAACTTGCACATTTGATTGTTCTAAAGAAGTAAATAAATCTTTTGGACGTGCAATCATATCTTTATCAATTGCCCATAGTGTACCACCAGTTACTAATGATGGATAAATGTCCATAACAGATAAGTCAAATGAGAAAGGTGCCTGGTTCAAGAAGACTTGTCCTGTTTGTAAATGAAAATCTTCAACCGTCCATTTTGTAAAGCTTACAAGACAGTTATACGTAATTTGTACACCTTTTGGATTTCCCGTACTACCTGATGTGTAAATGATGTAAAAGTTGTCTTCATTATTTACTGCATGTTCAGGATTTGGGACATTTCCTTTATGAGTATGAAGAATGTCTTCTAATTTGTTTCCATCAATAATATGAACTGGTAAATCAGCCACTGTAACATCAGTCGGAGATAAAAGCAGCTTTGCACCAGAACTTTCTGCAATGCGCAGCACACGATCAGCAGGAATTGACACATCTACTGGAATATACGCGTGACCAGCTTTGACACACCCTAGGAAACAGACGATCATTTCTGGCTGCATATGTCCGTATACCATAATTGGCGAACGATCATCCTCATATTTGGAAGAAATCCAATATGCTAATGCATCGGAATCTTCTTTTAATTGTTTGTACGTAATTTTCGCATCTCGCCAAACAAAAGCAGTTTGGTCAGGCGTTTCAAGCGCCCATTTTTCAATCTGTTCTAATAACTTCATAACGCTCCCACCCTAAAATTCATTGTAAATAAATGTACTTGTATTTGTATCTTGGAATCCATACAACCATAGTAAAGCAAATAAAATCGCAAGGTAGTAACAAGTTTTTGCAATCCATTGCGTGAGTGGTTGAGACCATATTTCTTTTAATGTTTTCATGTCTGTCCCTCTCTATAGAAATAGTATCCGTATGTAAGTATCATATCCTACATCGCTTTGAAAAACACAAAAATTCCACATTTTAGGTAAATGCAAGACGGAAAGGCTCTTTTCTGATAGTAGCACTAAATGTTAAAAAAGAAAATCCCTAACTTAACAATTATATTACATTCCATAGCAAATTGTAATTCCTTTGCTATGGAAGAGGCAAGAATATGTTACTTCTAACTACGATAGTACATAAACTGTTGTTAAACAAGTGAATACGGTTATTCATGATGGAATAAGATTGTAAAAATAGAATAGGGAGTTGAAGCGGATGAAAACATCTCAAGTAGATTGGTTATGTTACCTTTCTGAAGAAAATATTCGAAATTGGCGACGCTATTTGCATCAGCACCCTGAGTTGTCATTTCAGGAAAAGCATACATCGCAGTTTATATATCATACATTGCATTCGTTTTCTTATTTTGACTTAACGAGACCAACAGCATGTAGTGTAATGGCAAAACGAAAAGGAAAAGGTCCGGGTAAGACGATTGCAATTCGAGCAGATATAGATGCACTTCCAATTCAAGAGGAGACAATGAAGTCGTATGCATCAATTGTACCAGGAGTTATGCATGCTTGTGGTCATGATGCACATACCGCGATTTTACTAGGTGTAGCAGAAGCTTTAGCAAAATATGATGGTGACTGGGGAGGAGAAATTCGTCTTTTGTTCCAACACGCTGAAGAACAATACCCTGGTGGAGGACAAGAGATGGTCAAGGCAGGCGTTATGGATGGCGTAGATTATGTTATCGGTTTGCATGTAATGTCAGGACTAGATAGTGGACAAATAGGAATTTCCTACGGGCCGATGATGGCAGCACCTGATGTATTTACAATTGAAATTAAAGGAAGAGGAGGACATGCTGCTCATCCGAAGCAAACAGTGGATCCTATTGTAATTGGAGCACAAATTATTACAAATTTACAACATCTTGTTTCAAGACGGACTGATGTATTTGAACAACGGGTGGTGTCGGTTACGCAATTTCACGCTGGAACAGCCGATAATATTATTCCTGAGACAGCAACGATTGTAGGAACGGTGCGTTGCTTTGAGAATAGACTAAGACAAGAGTCTGAAGGGATTATTGAACAAATTGTAAAAGGAATTACATCAGCTCATGATGCAACGTACACATATACGTATCGGTATGGATATGATCCGGTCATAAATGATTTGTATGTGACAAAGATAGTGGAAGATAGTGCGATTAAATTGTTTGGGAAAGAAAGTGTTATCTCACTTCCACCTTCTATGGGAGGAGAGGATTTTTCAGCATATTTACAAAAGGCTCCAGGTTGTTTTGTAAAGCTAGGAACAGGGAATGGAAATAAAGAAACATGTTATCCGCATCATCATCCTAAATTTGATGTAGATGAAACAGCATTAATTCGCGGTGCACAATTATTCTTACAAACTGCAATGGAACTATTGAAAGAATAAAGTAAAATGAACAAACAGCGGAAACAGAACAAAAGTTTCGCTGTATATTCCAAGATAAAAAAAGAGCAACTGCGATATTCGCAGTTGCTTCTATTTCTTTCCGTTAGAGAGGGTTAAGAAAGAACTATGCTCATTTATAATATATGTATGTTTCCCGGACAAGCTTGTGTCTTTTCATTAATTTTTCAAAAAAATTATTGACTTTGCTAATTATTATAAATTAATCTAGTGGTGGCACCGTTGATAATAATTATCAATATCATTTATCCGTTGTGAAAGAGTACTAAAAAATATATAGAATGAGATACATAATTAAGGGAGAGAGTTTAATGAGTAAGTTAGTAATGATTTTTGCAAGTATGAGTGGAAATACAGAGGAGATGGCAGATTATATTGCCGGGGCGATTCGCGAGGCGGGAAAAGAAATTGAAGTAATCGATATAATGTCATCACCAGATGCACCTATTCTAGAAAAGTATGATGGAATTGTACTAGGTGCATACACGTGGGGAGACGGCGATTTACCGGATGATTTCTTAGATTTCTATGATGAAATGGATAAAGTGGATGTAACAGGGAAAATAGCAGCAGTGTTTGGTTCGTGTGATTCTGCATATCCGAAATATGGGGCAGCTGTTGATATTTTAATTGAAAAATTACAAAAACGTGGAGCTAATGTCGTACTTGAAGGATTAAAAGTGGAATTAACGCCAGAAGAGGAAGATGTTGAAGCATGTCTTCGTTTTGGTACAGAGTTTGTACAGCACCTTTCTTAATGGTTGGAATCAAGAACAGACGCAGGAAAAAACAAGCTGAAGATCATAACGAATGATCAACAAGATAGTCAGAAAAACAATCGAATATTATAAAAAAGGTGCGAAAAAGCACCTTTTTTTAATTGTTGACATGAAACGCGTTTCATGAATTACGTTCATAGTGTGAGGAGAAAAAGTAAAGGGGAGAAATGTTAAATGGAGAACAAAGTTGAAGTGTTTCAATGGTTAGAAAAACAAAAGGCACCTTTTTCAATACGGTTGCAAATTTTTCAAGCATTCCAGTTATATGAATTAATAGTTGAAATGGATAAGAAAATAATCGTATTAGAAGAAAGATTAAGGGAAAGTGTTTAATGCATTCCCTCTAAAATATGTAACAATCGTTGTTTATTTGTTTCAATTATTTTTTCATTATTTGTCTCGAAACCATATACGAGGTCATGGAGTATATGGCTATATTGATAAAAGGAGATAATTCGCTCGAAAAATGTGGTATCCTTGTTATTCGTTAAAGCAGTATATTTGTTGTACACTTCTAATGTAAAGTCATGTCCATAGTCAGCGTATAATCCAGCAAAATCAAATGCGGGATCGCCAATTTGTGCATCTCCTATATCAATGATGCCAGCAATTTGCTTTTTGTGAGGATGAAATAGAATATGGTTATGTGTTAAGTCGGCGTGAATAACGGTTTGTAAGGAAGAGCTTGTATATAGTTGCTCGGAAAATGTTTGAAATAGTATATTCAATCGATCGGTTTCTTCTATTGTAAATGTGTTAAATAGATAATCTTTTAGTTTTATATGTAACACCTTCCAATATTTAGTGGTTTGTTCGACTTGAAAGCCCCACTCTTTTGCAAGTGTAGTAGGAACTGTATGTAAAGCAGCAAGAAATGACGCTAGTTGCGCGGCAATTTGCGCTTTTTCACTGATTGAGAGATGGTGTAAATAAGATGATTTGAATGGTTTGCCGTGAATCATTTTATAGTAACTGCAAACGGGAATTGAATCAGCTTGGTTTTCATACAGAATATGATAGTTTGGTACTTCTATCTGTCCAGCTTGCAGTTTAGGAAATAGAGCTTCGTATAATTGTTTTTCACGAGGGATTTTTTTCGCATATTCAATTTTTCTAGGAAATCGAAATAACCATTCATTGTTTACGATAATAGCAACATTATCCCAGCCACTTTCATCTTGATGAAAGGAATGGATAGGCAAATGCGGGAGCGTTTTTTGAATGTAGTGCTTATAGTATGTCATTTTTTTCACCTCTTTCGTTTATTAATCATACAAAAGAAATCCCTAGTTCAGGGATTTCTTTTGCTATTCTATATAAATCCATTTTGTTTTTTCAACATACAAGTCCTTGCTATGTTGAAAAAGCATGATTGCTACTTGCTTTCTCTTTTGGTTTTAAACTTCGCATGTGGCAGGAAAAGGCCCTGACCGCTTCTATGTACGGCCAAATGCTCTCGCCCCCCAAAAAGAGAGGGGTTTTTATGTTATTTTTTTAGCAAGTATATACACACATTTTATTATAGTAACCTTGCTTTATAAATTCTCGTTTTGTTGCCCAATCTCCTTTTTACTCAATTCAAGATTTGCATTTTCGATAGCCCGATGTTTGTCCAAAGAATCTCCGGCATAGCCCTTTTGTGTTTTTAAAACTCTTTTGCTTGAATTTTCTGCGTTGTTATCCATATATACTCCTCCTGTCCTTTATCTAAAATATACGAAGGTAATAAGTAATAGTAGTACAGCTGCAAACACGACAATTCCCACTAAAAACGCCATGTTCGAAAAACGAGAGGGGTGATGTACATCTTGACGATAACTAGGTGAAATTTCCGGTGCAAACTCTTCTTGATAAGATTGTTGTTCTTCTGTTTCGTCCATTGTTGCAACTCCTTTCACTGTATCGATAGGTTACGCGCTATAAGAAAGAAATATACACTCAGTATGCTAAGCATTGAATAAGAATTTATACATATAGATAAAGTGAAACTTTAATCAGTGGGGGTTTTCTTCATCCCCCACTGATTATCAGCCCTCGCCAATCGGGCTTTTACGGGCAGTTTATCTCCCGCCTAACTTCTTAAGAAAAGCGGAAGCGGCTTGCTCAGAATCGCAGGACGCCCACGTACAAGGCGGAGAGGCGCTTTTTGCCCGAAACGACCGGAGATTCTAGCCACTGGAGCTGGACAATGCTTTTGCTGAATTTTGAGGCGGGAGTATTACTGCCCACGAATAGCGGGATAAGAAATATTTGGAAAATTATTATGAAGAAGGAGGAGTTCAAAAGTAGAAGGAAATTAACGTTTAAACATATTGTTATAATGAGTTCTTGATATAGTTTATAAAAGAAGAAGAGTGTTCTTTTATAAGAACACTCTTCTTCAAAAAAGCATTATGCAACTTTGCATTCATATGAAGCAGTAATTGCTTTATATGTTGTGTTTTATTTGTTTGTGACAATTACAGTTGTATTGACCGGAACGCGGTCAAATAACCAGTGTACATCATCATTATACATACGAATACAACCAAGTGTTGTCCATTTTCCAATAGCATTTACGTTATTGGTTCCATGGATGGCATATGTTGTTCCTTTTGTTCCATTTACATCTAGACCGAGCCAGCGGTCTCCTAATGGATTACGTGGATCACCGCCAGGAATGTGTCTTTTGTAGTATGGTCGATTCTTAATTTTGTTGACAATCGTGTACTTTCCTAAAGGTGTTGGTGTACTGCTTTTGCCGGTAGCAACTGTAAACTCTTTAATAAGTTTATTCTTTTCATAATATGCCATCTTATTTGTCGCGACATTGACGATTAACAAATTTTCTTGCTGATTTGTCTCTGCGGTGACTGCTTTGATAGGAAGCATAGAAGAAAAGAATAATAGTAGTGCGATCATAATTTTCCTCATATTCTATTAATCTCCTTTTTAGAAATATCAAAATCTATTATAGCTTTCTTTTATAAAGAATCCCATCCTTTTTTTTTAATATTACAGATTATCATTAATAAGATCAAAAAATAAACGGATTCAAAAAGTAGAGGTTTGTTCTTTTTGTATTTTTCAGATATTAAAAAGCCGCTATTTAGCGGCTTTTTGCTGCAATATATTTTTTCTGTACTTGCAATAGACGAGCGAGTAAAAAGATTGCCCCGAAAGCCAATCCTAAAATGAGTCCAATCCAATATCCTTTTGCAGCCAAAGGCGTATAGATTGCAAGGATATAACCAAGTGGTAGACCTATGACCCAATAGGCAATGAGCGTCATAATAAGAGCTACATTTACATCTTTATAACCACGAAGTGCACCTTGTACTGGTGTGGCAACGGCATCAGAAAATTGGAACAAAATCGCAAGTACTAGAAATTGTTTCGTTAAGTCGTGTACAACAGGATCATTTGTATAAATAGAAGCGATATTTTCATCAAATATAAATAGTAAGAGCGAATAAACAAATGCAAAAGCGAGTGCCAATCCAATACCTATAAAGCTATAGTGCTTGGCATCTTTATACCTGGATGCACCGACTTCGAATCCAACAGAAATTGTCATTGCCATAGATAAGCTGAGTGGTGTCATATATAAAAGAGACGCAAAATTTATTGCAGACTGGTGAGCAGCAATGGTTGTTGTATTAAAATTACTCATTAATAACGTAACAGCAGCAAAAATACTTGTTTCAAAAAAGATAGCAAACCCAATAGGTATCCCAAGTTTTAATAATTCCTTCCAGATAGATAGAGAGAGGCGATAGAAACATTGAAAGACACCATAGGAAGAGAACGGTTCTTTCGTACGAATAATGATAATTGTGATCAGTAAAATACACCAATATGTGGTTGTTGAGGCAATCGCAGCTCCGACTCCTCCGAGTTTAGGAAAACCGAAATGACCAAAAATGAACACATAGTTCAAAATGATATTAATTGGTAAAGATAGTAAAGTGATAATCATCGTTGTCCGTGTTTTTCCTAAGGCGTCAATAAAACCGCGGAGTACTGTATAGACAAACAGTGGAATGATACCAAATGAGATAATGCTTAAAAATTGACTAGCAATCTGTGCTACTTGGTGTTCTAAATGCATGGCATGTAAAATAGGTGAAGCTGCAAAAAAAACAATGAGTATCACGATAAGGCTAACAAAAATCGCTAAATATACAGCTTGTGTCACGACATGAGACACTTTTTCTTTTTGTTTGGAACCGACAAGATGAGCGACAATCGGAGTAATCGACATTAAAATACCTGTTAATCCTGTACTAATAGGAATCCAGATACTTGTTCCAATTGCAACGCCAGCTAAATCAGTAGCACTCGCATGACCTGACATCGTAGTATCAAAAAAACTCATGGAAAACAATGATATTTGTGTGACGAATATAGGGAAAAATAATAAGACAAATTGTTTTATTTTTTGTGAAGTTGATGTAGTTTCTTTCATATATACTCCTTTCTAACATACAAACAAGCCGCTTTAATCATACTATTGAATAAGAATTTAGAAAAGTAATGTGTACCCATGTATTTAGAAAGAATTTGAAAAAAACGATGCGTGTTTTGTAAAGATGAGGTATTATGATAAAGTGTAAATAAAGCATTAGAAGGTATTAAGGAGGCACGAATGTGGCTGATTGGTTAATTGGATTAATCATGGGTGCTGTTGAAGGATTGACGGAGTTTTTACCTGTATCATCAACAGGACATATGATTTTAACAGGGCATTTAATTGGATTTGAAGGAGATAAAGCAAAAACATTTGAAGTTGTTGTGCAATTAGGGTCCATTTTAGCGGTTGTTGTTGTATTTTGGAAACGATTATGGTCATTAGTTGGAATTGGACGAGTAAAGCAAGGGCCATCATTAAACTTATTACATATTATTATCGGAATGATTCCAGCAGGTTTACTTGGTTTTTTATTTCATAGCAAAATCAAGGCGATTTTATTCGGGACAGGACCGGTTGTTATTAGTTTAGTTGCTGGTGGTATTTTAATGATTATCGCTGAGAAGTTTTCAAAACCAAGCACAGCAAAAACATTGGACGAGATTACATATAAACAAGCATTCACAATTGGGATGTTTCAATGTTTAGCACTATGGCCAGGATTTTCACGTTCTGGGTCTACGATTAGTGGTGGGTTATTAGCTCGTGTATCTCATACAGCTGCTGCTGAATATACATTTATTCTTGCGGTACCAATGATGGTTGCGGCAACAGGTCTTGACTTAATTAAGAGTTGGAGTGAATTAAGTGCAGCAGATCTTCCGTTATTTGCGAGCGGATTTATTACTGCCTTTGTAGTTGCGATGTTAGCGATTGTTTCATTCTTAAAATTATTATCTCGTGTGAAATTAACACCATTTGCATATTATCGTTTCATTCTTGCTGCGGTGTTTTATTTCTTTGTTTTATAATGAAAAAACTGCCAATTGGCAGTTTTTTATTTTGCTATTTTTTCTATTATATTTTTCATGACGTGCTCCCAAATTGCTGTGTCAGAAGCTAATGTTTTACGGAATTCTGCATACATGTTTTGCTGTTTTTCTTCGAACCCTGGATCTTCTTTATTAGGAAGTGTTGCACGCATAGAGGTAACCAACTCTTGTACTTTTGGTGCTCGAGGTCCCCATACTGCTTGTTCATTCCCATCTTGATCGGTAAAAATAAAAATTGGAATTGCACGTGCTGTACCATTTGTTAAATATTGATCCATTAACTCTAAATGATCATCGCGAATGAGTAAGCTCATCTCAATGCCAGCAACTTCGCAAATGCGTTTTATAATGGGTACGCAAAGAAGGGCATCACCGCACCAATCTGCGGTTAAAACGATAACCTTTAAGTTGTCCTTTTGGCGTGTTTCTAAAATTGGAAGGAGTTCATTAGGAATTAAGAAGTTATTGTAAATGTGAAGTAATTCGAATTGGTTTACTTTCATATTATTTACATATGTATCAAAGGACATTCCTTTTTCAAACCATTGTTGTAATGTCATACATTACACTCCTTTCTATATTTTCTCATATTGTATCAAGTTTTTTTGTGGAAAGCTTGTAAAATTACTTTTCCTTTTTATCGGTAAGCCATATTTTGTCGAGTATAAAAAAGAACAACACAATTAATAGCTCTGCTGTATTAGAAATAGTAACATCATCTATCCACTCATCTGCAATATGAAAGGTAATCCAGTCAAAAGAAATTTCTAACATGGCAAGCAGAAGAAAAGAGAGCCATTTTGGCATGCTGTTCAATGTGGCCTTGAAAAATAATTTACATGAATTAATTCCAAAACTAGTAAAGAGGTCTAAAACAGTAAGTAATATAAAAAAGAGAAGAAGGACTGTTCGAGATGTATATTCGACCCCGGTAAGGTGGAAGACACCAACATAAACAAAAAAGATAAGAGCAAACGGGAGTAGAATTAATAAGCTGATTGCACTAATTACAAGTATTTTTTCTTTTAAATTTAAATTTGAGAACTGTTCTTCTGGCTCTTTCATTTAATCCCCCCTCTGTTTTTGGGAATAATTAACTTTTTCTATTGTAACATTTTGGAGGGAATTTGAGTATAAGGAATAAAGTGAAACTTCCATCAGTCGTGGGGGTCTTACTGCCTACGAATAGCCGGATAAAATGAAAACAGGGTGCTTAGAAGCACCCTGTTTTCACGCTGATCAAATGCACAGCATTTTTTAAAAGCAACCTTTATCATCTATTTCCAAACAATGAAGGTAAGATACATGAATTTCCAAATAAAGTGGATGACAAAATTTAAAAAGTACGTTAATATAGTTCATAATGTTTTTATTTAACTATATTAAATACATAGGGGTGCTGTATAAAATGGTTAATAATCGCCAGTTGTTAATCGAGAATTTGTCGACAAATTTTTTTGCTATGTTTCGTACATTTCGTAATGATATGAATAAAATTTTTGAGGATTATATTCCGTGGAATGAATTTCTTGTGTTGCGTATTTTAAATCGAAACCAAAAGGAAATGGTTTCTCGTGTTGCGAATGAATTGAATGTATCGAATAGTCATATTACGGCTGTTGCAGAAAAATTAATAAAAAAAGGACTCGTAACGCGTTCGCGTAGTACATCAGATCGCCGTGTCGTGTATTTGGAGATTATTGATAAAGGAAAAGAGTTAGTAGCTGAGATGGAAAAGCAGAACAAGTTGTATTTGAAAGAACGATTTTCTACTTTATCTGAAGAGGAAATAATGGTTATGATTTCTATTTCACAAAAGTTAATCTAGTATAAATCATTTTATGTATTCTGCATAAGGGAATCGTTTCGTTACGTCAAAGCCTTCGCGATCACGCGAAGGCTTTTCAAGTGTATTTTTAATGAAACGAAGCATACTAGCAATATTATGATAAAGAAGGGAAGGAAGTTGTATGACGAATCGTAATGGTAGTAAAGGGAGCGGCAATCAAGGAGCACCTAAAGCCGGACAATATCAACAGGAATTTGGTACAGAGTTTATTGCTGGTGATGATAATAAAGGTAAAGAATATCGTTCGAAAAAAGGCAGCAAATCAAGGAAGGAGTGAAGTATATTCACTTCTTCTTTTTTATATAAATACAAATTTAAAAATTGACATAAAACCCCCTTTCTTTTAGGGGGGGACAAGAGCATCTGGCCGTGCATAGAAACGGTCAGGGCCTTTTCCTGCCACATGCGAGGTTTAAAACAATGAGTAGAGGACATGTTGTATTCTGCATAGCAGCGAATTATATGTTGAAAACTTAAAATAGATTTATACATATCAGAAGGGATTATAAGTAGTGAGATAAAGTGAAACTTTAATCAGTGGGGGTTTTCTTCATCCCCCACTGATTATCAGCCCTCACCAATCGGGCTTTTACGGGCAGTTTATTTCCCACCTAACTTCTTAAGAAAGGCGAAACGGCCGGAGATTCTAGCCGCTAGAGCTGGACGATGCTTTCGCTGAATTTTGAGGTGGAGTATTACTGCCCACAAATAACGGGATAAAAAAAAGCCATCTTTACATTGAAAGATGGCCTAGGAAGGGGGACAATTTATGTCAATTTAAGTTAGGGACAGAAAGCTGTTCGAGACATTGGGGATGTCTCATTATTAGGGAGGAACAGCTTTGATAGTTATACTATAAAAGACTAATGTGAATTCAATGTGAACTTGGAGTGAAGGAATTAGGAATTTTCTATTTTTTTATATGGAAATAAATGTTGAAATTCATAAGAAAAAAGATTATGCTCAACTATGTTACATATTTTGGAGGACGGATTAAGGGAGTTAGTGCTATGAAAATAATAGAAAAACGAGACTTAAATGATCGTTTTATACGATTAAGTCCACCACAAATTTTAGCAATTGGCTTTTTTGCTTTGATTATGGTTGGGGGAATATTGTTGAAATTACCAATTTCAACAAAAACGTCTGTTAGCTGGGTAGATGCTTTTTTTACAGCGACGTCAGCTGCGACTGTAACAGGATTAGGTGTAGTGGATGTAAATAGTACCTATACAATATTTGGGCAAGTTGTCATTATGCTTCTTATACAAACCGGTGGTTTAGGTTTAATGACAATTGCTATTTTAATAGTTTGGGTGTTAGGTAAAAAGATAGGGCTGCGTCATCGCCTTCTTATTGGAGAAGCGTTAAATCAAACGAACATTGGTGGGCTTGTAAAATTAGTAAAACGGGTGTTTTTCTTCTCGATTTGTATTGAATTAGTAGGTGTTGTATTTTTATCTATTCGCTTTGTTCCTGAATTTGGACTCGGAAAAGGACTATATTACAGCTTGTTCCATGTCGTGGCTGCTTATAATAATGCCGGCTTTGCATTATGGCCAGATAATTTAACGAGATATGTTGGAGATCCTATTATTAATATTGGTATTTGTTCGTTAATTGTAACCGGTGGTTTAGGTTTTACCGTACTCATTGATATATGGTATAGCCGCAGTTTTCGAAAACTAGTACTGCATTCAAAAATCATGATTATTGGTACGATTGTGTTAATTGTGGCTGCAATGTTTATTATATTTGTATTAGAGTATAATAACGCAAAAACATTAGGTCCTTTATCACTTAGTGAGAAGTTGTGGGCATCTTTCTTCCAAGCAATTACACCGCGTACAGCTGGATTTAATACAATTGATTACGGAAGTATGGGAGAGTCAACACTGTTCTTTACGATGGTGCTTATGTTTATTGGAGCAGGAAGCGTTTCGACTGGAGGCGGTATTAAGCTTACCACTTTTGTTATTTTAATTACATCCGTGCTTTCGTTTTTCAAGAAAAAAGAAGATTTGGTTTTATTTCGTCGTACGATAAAAATGTCGACAGTGACGAGAGCATTGGCGATTGTCATTGCCAGTCAATTTTTAATTTTTGTGGCAGTATTTATATTAATGCTTACTGAAAATTTTAGTTTTATGGAAGTCTTATTTGAAACGATTTCAGCATTTGGAACAGTTGGATTAACAATGGGGATTACCGCTAAATTATCAGCTTTTGGAAAATGTGTGATTATGTTTGTTATGTTTTGCGGATTAATTGGACCGCTAACACTTGTATTTTCACTTGCTCGGCCAGCGAAACAAAAAATTCGCTATCCATCTGAGGATGTATTTACAGGATAAGGTATCTTGCAAGAAGCAAGATACCTTTTATTATGTTCTATGACGGAAGCTTTGCGTTATCCCGCTATTTGCGGGCAGTAATACTCCCACCTTAAAATTCAGCGAAAGTATTGTCCAGCTCCAATGGCTAGAATGTTCGGTGGCTTCGCTTCTTCCTACGAGGTAAAAAACACCTCTACGTCAGAAGCTCCATCCCCCTTACATTCTGAACGAGCCACTTCCGCATTTCTTTATTGTCCAGCTCCAGTGGCTAGAATGTTCGGTGGCTTCGCTTCTTCCTACGAGGTAAAAAACACCTCTACGTCAGAAGCTCCATCCCCCTCACATTCTGAACGAGCCGCTTCCGCTTTTCTTAAGAAGTTAGGTGGGAGATAAACTGCCCGTAAAATCCCGATTGGTCATGCTAATAATCAGTGGGGGATGAAGAGAATCCCCCACTGATTAAAGTTTCACTTTATCGTGTTTAAAAAAGAGAGAAGAATAAACCGATCAGAGCCGCTCGGAATATTAATGCGACAATTGCCGCTATGCCGCCCATAATTGCAGCAATTCCACCTGTAACAGTAGCGCCGCGGTTATAGGCATATATGCCAAGTAGGACAGAAAGAAGTCCAAAGAGTACTGGAAAAGTGAATAAAGATAAGACAGCAAGAGCGAGTGCGATAAATCCAGCTGTTCCTCCGCCGGTTTTTGTCGTTTCTCGTTCTTTGTCAGTGTAAGGTACACCGTTCGGTGCAATTTCAGTTGCATATTCTTCTTCAAAATGATCTTCGTTTTCTCTATAACGTTCCTCGTGTTTATCAGTCAATGTGATATCTCCTTTCATAAAGAGCTTCATGTTTAGTATGAGCTACTTTTGTTTTTTTATCCCGCTATTCTTGGGCAGTAATACTCCCACCTCAAAATTCGGCGAAAGCAATGTCCAGCTCCAGTGGCTAGAATGTTCGGTGGCTTCGCTTCTTCCTAAGAGGTAAAAAACACCTCTACGTCAGAAGCTCCATCCCCCTCACATTCTGAACGAGCCACTTCCGCTTTTCTTAAGAAGTAAGGTGGGAGATAAACTGCTCGTAAAAGCCCGATTGGTTCAACTAATAATCAGTGGGGGATGAAAAAAATCCCCCACTGATTAAAGTTTCACTTTATCCTATTGTTCGCAAACGGTAAGCTATACTTTTAGCTCAAGTAACTTTTGGGAGAAGAGCTATTTTTAAAAAATATTAAGTTGTAAAAATTGGTATGTCTTTATTGTTTTTGGAAACGATAAAAAGGAATTGATAGGAAAAAGAGGTGGTTTCTATGACGCAACATCCAATTGAAAACTTAATGAAAACAGCAATGGCAAATTTAAAAGAAATGGTGGACGTTAATACGATTGTCGGAAGGCCGGTATCAACAGCAGATGGCAGTATTATATTAACCGTTTCCAAAGTTGCCTTTGGTTTTGGAGCAGGCGGAAGTGATTTTAATGTGAATGGACAAAAAACAGAGGCGCAGAGCATACATCCATTTGGAGGTGGAAGTGGTGCTGGGGTTTCCATTAATCCGGTTGCATTTTTAGTAGTTGGGGCAAAAGGGGTTCAAGTAATGCACTTACATAGTGGTACACACCTTGTAGAAAAAGCATTGGAAACAGTGCCTAATGCAGTGCAGAGATTGGTAAATAAGCTTTAATAGGATACTTGCATTTTAAGGAAATTATGGTATAGTAGTTGAAGTGTGCTTAAAAACGATACGAATATAAAGTGAATGGAAATATATAGAGAATGATGATTTATGAAAGAACAAGGGAGAGGTATAAATGATTAACATCAAGAATTTTGTTGTCGGTTTATGTATGTTAGTGAGCGGATTTGTTGTGTATGTACTAAAGGAAAAAGCGCAGTTTTAACAAACAGGCTCATTTGTTAGTCTGTTTTTATTTTGGGAAAAATATTGACAATGATATTGTATTGAGGTATAATATGATTTCGTGTCTCGGTTACAACTAGTATATATTGGTTATTCTTTACTTATACAAATCACTGGCTTGCTAAAGATCGGGTGATGATGCCAACAACTTTAGTGATCACGTATAGGATGATTTGTATTTGTAAGCTGTATCCACATACTAGTGTATCAGGAGCGGTCGTTGGAGCCGTGATGATGAAAGAGAGGTAGGGCTTTCATCCAGTATATGTTACTTTCCCGTTAGTTAAATATAAAAAAAGAAGGCTACTTTTTTAAAAAATGGTAGCCTTCTTTTCATGTATTTCTGAAAGAAGTCCCCATCTTCGAGCGAATGATGGGTTTATAAAGTGAAGCTTTCTATAAGAGTCCTTATTAATTAAAGATTCACTTTATTAAATTCTACTTTCGACTTGTTGACAAATTTCATCGGTTGTTAATCCTCTTGCGTCAATAACAGATCCCTTTATCACGGCATTACTTATCCCCGCTACGTTAGAATCTTGACCGCTGATAACGCAGCAGTCACATCCTTGTACATCACTTTCAGATTGTAATGAGACTACGTCATGTCCCTTTTGCTGTAATGCTTGTTGTACGTTTGTTAAAGTATTTTCTACTCCAATTTTCGCCATGTTATTCACCTCCTGCCATCTAGTAATATGTTCCTTTTTCGGAAGAATATTCACTAATTAGCAGAAGAGTTCCCACGTGTGGCAGAAGAAGAAATAAACTAGTCATTATAAACTCCAGTTAACATATCACATACAAAACGATCATTTTGCACATCTTGCATCGTATCATCATTTGATTGTACATCAACAGAAGCAATATACATCAGATTTTGTGTTGTTTTATTTTGCTCTGTGTATGGAAGTAATTCTACATAATCCTCTAATTTACACAGTCCTTTTGTATTCATTAAATCAAATAGCTGAAGCATTTCCATTACTTCTTGTCTGGTTCCTTTAATTTGTAAACATGTCATATGATTTAGCCTCCTCGAATTTGTCAAAATGATTTTTGAAAATAGGATTATGAGTAAAAAGGAAAAAATATGAGTGTTATCCTCAAATTTTATTTTTTATTTTTCCACCTCACTTTATGAATCCTCTTTTTCCTAAAAACAGATAGAACGCCCGTTTATTGAATACAATACATTCGCATCTTTAGACAAAAATCCTTCTCTTAAACAAATAATTTTTCGCTAAAGAAAATGTCGAAAAATATTTTTTGACATTTTGTAAACGTTAACAATGTTGATGAAACAATATAAAGTAGGTTGTTCTTAAGTTTAAAAATTTTAAATTTTCAAAAATTTCTTTGATTTATTTAAAAAGGGAGCGTAAACTAGGAAACAATAAAAAATTCAAGGGAATAGGGGGCGCTTTTAAGTGAACGAGCAATGGATTTTCTTAAATGGAGAATTTGTTCCAAAGGATGAGGCAAAAGTTTCTGTCTATGATCATGGATATTTATATGGCGATGGGGTATTTGAAGGCATTCGTGTCTATAGCGGGAATGTTTTTCGATTAAAGGAGCACCTAATTCGTCTGTACGAATCAGCAAAATCCATTTTACTAGAAATTCCATATACGTTGGAAGAGGTGACCAATATTGTCGTTGAAACAATAAGACGTAATCAATTATCCAACGGGTATATTCGTTTAGTTGTATCACGCGGGGCTGGAAATCTTGGTTTGGATCCTGATTCGTGTTTAAAGCCAAGTGTCGTTGTAATTGCTGAACAACTAGCATTGTTTCCAGCGGAATATTACGAAAAGGGTATTCCGGTTGTGACCGTTGCAACAAGGCGGAATCGCCCAGACGTATTAACACCACAAGTGAAATCATTGAATTATTTAAATAATATTTTAGTTAGAATTGAAGCGAAACTTGCGGGTGTGCAGGAAGCGCTGATGTTAAATGAACAAGGGTATGTTGCAGAAGGTTCAGGCGACAATGTATTTATTGTAAAAGGCAATAAATTAATTACGCCGCCAAGTTCTGCGGGAGCACTGGAAGGAATTACGCGAAATGCGATTATGGAAATTGGTAAGAAGCTTGGCTATGACGTAAGGGAAGAGTTATTTACTCGTCATGATGTGTATGTAGCGGATGAAGTGTTTTTAACAGGTACAGCAGCTGAAGTTATTGCGGTGACGAAGGTTGACGGAAGAGAAATTGGTGCTGGGAAACCAGGAACACATACAAATCATTTATTAGAAGAATTCCGTAAGCTTGTTGTAGAAGATGGTGAAAAAATTTATGAAGAAAATAAAGTAAGTTGATAGGAGAGTAACCGATGCGAAGCAATATGATTAAACAAGGGATTGACCGGGCGCCGCATCGAAGTTTGCTTCATGCAGCAGGCGTTAAAGAAGAAGATTTTCATAAACCATTTATTGCAATTTGTAATTCATATATAGATATTGTTCCAGGTCATATTCATTTAAGGGATCTTGCTGATGTAGCGAAAGCTGCCATTCGCGGGGCGGGAGGTGTTCCTTTTGAATTTAATACAATCGGTGTTGATGACGGAATTGCAATGGGACATATTGGAATGCGCTATTCACTTCCGAGCCGGGAGATTATTGCAGATGCAGCAGAAACTGTAATTCAAGCTCATTGGTTTGACGGAGTTATGTTTATGCCGAATTGTGACAAAATTACACCAGGAATGTTAATGGCATCTGTTCGGACGAATGTTCCTTCTATTTTTGTATCAGGAGGGCCGATGGAAGCTGGAAAAGCAAAAGACGGAACCCCTCTTTCATTAGCATCTGTATTTGAAGGGGTTGGCGCTCATAAATCAGGGAAGTTAAGTTTAGAGCAGCTGATTGATATGGAAAAATCAGCATGTCCAACGTGTGGTTCTTGTTCAGGGATGTTTACAGCAAATTCTATGAATACCATTATGGAAATGCTCGGTGTTGCACTTCCTGGAAATGGAACGATTGTGGCAACAAGTGAAGAACGACATAATTTAATTCGTCAAGCTGCGTTTCATTTAATGGATTTAATTAAGCGTGACATAAAGCCGCGTGACATTATTACGAAAGAAGCAATTGATGATGCTTTTGCATTAGATATGGCGATGGGCGGATCGACAAATACCGTTTTACATATGTTAGCCATCGCGAATGAAGCTGGAATTGATTATGATTTGCAGCGTATTAATGATATTGCAAAGCGCGTTCCATACTTGGCGAAAATTAGCCCAGCTTCTCATTATTCTATGCATGATGTACATGAAGCGGGTGGGGTGGCTGCTATTATTAAGGAGCTTTCACAAATTCCAGGGGCAATTCATTCTGAGCGCATTACAATTACAGGGAAAAGCATTTATGAAACAGTAGAAGATGGAAAAATTTTAGATGAAAAAGTAATTCGTCCGAAAGAGCGGCCTTATCGTAAAACGGGTGGATTATCGATTCTCTTTGGTAATTTAGCACCTGATGGTTCGGTCCTAAAAGTTGGAGCGATTGATGAATCGGTTACTTCATTTGTTGGTGAAGCGATTTGCTTTGATTCCCATGATGAAGCGGTCGCAGCAATTCATAGTGGTATTGTGAAAGAAGGACATGTTGTGGTTATCCGCTATGAAGGCCCGAAAGGCGGACCTGGTATGCCGGAAATGTTAGCTCCAACATCAGCAATCGTTGGAAGAGGACTTGGAACAAAGGTTGCATTGGTTACCGACGGACGCTTCTCCGGAGCAACAAGGGGGATCGCGATTGGGCATGTATCACCAGAAGCAGCTGAAGGAGGACCAATTGCATATGTGAAAGACGGTGATCCAATCATCATTAATTTAAAAGATGGCCGTATTCATTGGGAAATTTCTAACGAAGTATTAGAAGAGCGAAAAAAACAATTTATTTCTCCAGAACCGAAAGTGAAAACTGGCTATTTAGCACGATATGCAAAGCTTGTTACTTCGGCAAACACGGGAGGAATTATGAAAGTATAAAGTGAAACTTCCGTTTACGGATGGATAAAGCGTTGATAGGGAGGAGTAGTTGATTGTGAAGCCTCACAGAGAGTCGGTGGTTGGTGGAAACCGATGGTTCACGTTGACGAACATCGCCCTTGAGTGCCAAACTGAAGCACTTGTCTAGGTTTGGACGGTAGCTCCGTTATTAGCTTGATTCTATTAGAGTCACTGAGGCAAGAATCTTTCTTGCAAAGAAGGGTGGTACCACGAAGTCTTTCGTCCCTTCAGCATATAGCTGAAGTGTGGGCGAAAGACTTTTTTATTTATATATGTATTTCATAAAGGAGGTTTCTCAAAACGATGTCTTCAAAAACGGAAGAGAAAATGGCAACCGGTGCACAGTTATTGTTACATGCGCTTAGAAAGGAGAAGGTAGAAGTCATTTTTGGCTATCCAGGAGGAGCTGTTTTGCCGCTATATGATGCGCTTTACGATTGTGAAATTCCTCATATTTTAACGCGGCATGAACAAGGAGCAATCCATGCTGCAGAAGGGTATGCAAGAATCACTGGAAAGCCTGGTGTTGTAATTGCTACGAGCGGGCCAGGAGCGACAAATGTCATTACTGGCTTAGCAGATGCGATGATGGATTCTTTACCGCTTGTTGTATTTACTGGTCAAGTTGCAACAACGCTCATAGGGAGTGACGCCTTTCAAGAAGCGGATGTAATCGGACTTACAATGCCTGTCACAAAGCATAATTATCAAGTGCGAAATGTTTCGGATTTACCAAGAATTGTGAAAGAGGCATTTCATATTGCAGCAACAGGTAGACCAGGTCCGGTCGTCATTGATCTTCCGAAAAATATGGTTGTAGAAACTGGAGAGCGATGCAGCGATGTCCAGATGGATTTACCTGGATACCATCCGAATTATCATCCGAATCAACTGCAAATTACAAAGCTGTTACAAGCAATTGAAACGGCAAAGAAACCACTTATTTTAGCAGGTGCTGGTGTACTTCATGCCAAAGCGGCAAATGAATTAACTACATTTGCTCGAATGTACCACCTCCCGGTTGTTCATACATTGCTTGGTCTTGGTGGATTTCCAGCGGATGATCCATTGTTTTTAGGAATGGGGGGGATGCATGGTTCATATGCAGCAAATATGGCTTTGTATGAATGCGATTTGTTAATAAATATAGGGGCGCGTTTTGATGATCGTCTCACAGGTAATTTAACGTATTTTGCAAAGGAAGCAACGGTAGCCCATATTGATATTGATCCTGCGGAAATTGGAAAAAACGTTGCAACAGAAATTCCAATTGTCGCAAGTGCTAAGCATGCTTTAGAAGCGTTATTAGCGTGTAAAGGGGAGAAACACAATCATAAAGAATGGCTAGAACTTTTGCAAAGAAGAAAGAGTCGTTATCCGTTTTGTTATAAAGACGATTCACAAATGTTAAAACCACAAGCGGCAATCGAAATGCTTTATGAAGTTACAAAGGGAAATGCGATTATAACGACGGATGTTGGACAGCATCAAATGTGGGCTGCACAATATTATAAATTAAAACAACCTGATAAGTGGATTACATCAGGAGGTCTTGGAACGATGGGGTTTGGTTTGCCAGCTGCGATTGGCGCACAATTTGCCGAGCCAAATGAACTCGTTGTAGCAATTGTAGGTGATGCTGGCTTTCAAATGACATTACAAGAATTAAGTGTTTTAAAGGAACATTCCCTCCCTGTGAAAGTCCTTATTTTAAACAATAAAGCACTTGGGATGGTGCGGCAATGGCAAGATGAGTTTTATAATCAGCGTTATTCACATTCGGTCCTTTCTTGTCAACCGGACTTCGTCATGTTAGCCCATGCATATGGAATAAAAGGAGTCCGCATTGAAAATCCATTAACAGCAAAAGAACAATTCAAAGAAGCGCTGAATTTACAAGAGCCGGTGCTAATTGATTGCCGCGTTTTACAATCTGAAAAAGTTATGCCTATGGTTGCACCGGGGAAAGGTATTCATCAAATGGAGGGGGTGGAATAGTGAAACGGATTGTGACAGCGACAGTTCGAAATCAAAGCGGAGTTTTAAATCGGATTACAGGTGTGATGGCGAGGAGGCAATTTAATATTGAAAGTATCTCAGTAGGCCATACAGAATCATCTCATACTTCAAGAATGACATTTGTTGTTCATGTTGAAAATATCCAGCAAGTCGAACAGCTTATTAAACAGCTTCATAAACAAATTGATGTATTAAAAGTATCTGATATTACAGAAGAAGCAATGATTGCAAGAGAACTTGCGCTCATTAAAGTGTCTACGTCTATTGCTTCTAGATCCGAATTGTATAGCTTAATTGAACCATTTCGCGCTGCTGTTATAGATGTTGGAAAGGATTCCATCGTCGTTCAAGTAACAGGAACGCAAGAAAAAGTAGAAGCGCTGATTGAATTGTTACGCCCATACGGTTTAAAAGAAATTGCAAGGACAGGAGTAACAGCTTTTACAAGAAGTATGAAAAAGCAAGATAAACAACAAGTAATGTTAATTCATTAATTTTTAAAATATAGGAGGAGAAAGAAAATGGCGAAAGTTTATTATGAAAAGGATGTAACGGTAAATGTATTAAATGGAAAGAAAGTAGCAGTTGTTGGTTATGGGTCTCAAGGTCATGCTCATGCGCAAAATTTACGTGATAACGGTTTTGATGTTGTTGTAGGTCTTCGTCAAGGAAAGTCATGGGAAAAGGCGAAAGAAGATGGATTTTCTGTATATAAAGTTGCCGAAGCTACAAAACTAGCAGATGTTGTAATGGTATTGCTTCCAGATGAACTACAGCCGGAAGTATATGAAGCAGAAATTGCACCAAATTTGCAAGAAGGAAATGCTCTTGTGTTTGCTCATGGGTTTAACGTTCATTTTAATCAAATTACACCACCGGAAGATGTAGATGTATTCCTTGTAGCACCAAAAGGGCCGGGGCATCTTGTACGCCGCACATTTGTAGAGGGCGGGGCTGTACCAGCATTATTTGCAGTTTACCAAGATGCAACAGGAACGGCTTATGAAAAAGCGCTATCGTATGCAGATGGAATTGGGGCAACTCGCGCTGGTGTACTGCAAACAACATTTAAAGAAGAAACAGAAACAGATTTATTTGGAGAGCAAGCAGTGCTTTGCGGAGGTGCAACAGCACTTGTGAAAGCAGGTTTTGAAACATTAGTAGAAGCTGGTTATCAACCGGAACTTGCCTATTTTGAATGTTTACATGAACTAAAGCTAATTGTCGATCTTATGTATGAAGGTGGATTAGAAAATATGCGCTATTCAGTTTCGGATACAGCGCAGTGGGGGGATTTTGTATCGGGGCCGCGTGTTGTAACAGAGCATACGAAGCAAGCGATGCAAGAAGTATTAAAAGACATTCAAGATGGAACATTTGCTAGAGGCTGGATTACGGAACATAAGGCAGGAAGACAAAACTTCCATGCAATGAATGCAGAGGAGAATGCACATCAAATTGAAGTGGTGGGCCGCCAATTGCGTGAGATGATGCCATTTGTGAAACCGAGAGTGAAAATGGAGGTTAAGTAATATGAAGCAAATTTTGTTCATGGATACGACGCTTCGCGATGGGGAGCAATCACCTGGAGTAAACTTAAATGAACAAGAAAAATTACAAGTTGCAAGGCAGTTAGAGAGGCTTGGAATTCACGTGATGGAGGCGGGCTTTGCGTCCGCTTCCGAAGGTGATTTCCAGTCGGTGAAACGTATTGCTGAAGTAATTCAAAATGCTTCTGTTATGAGTCTGGCTCGTGCTAAGGAAAGTGATATTCGTACTGCATATGAAGCGTTAAAAGGAGGCGTATCTCCTCGGTTACATGTATTTCTCGCAACGAGCGATATTCATATGAAATATAAGCTCCGTATGTCAAAGGATGAAGTGTTAGATACAATTTATCGTTCTGTAAAACTTGGGAAATCATTATTTCCAGCGGTGCAGTTTTCCGCAGAAGATGCAACGCGAACACCCCCTTCTTTTTTAGCGGAAGCTGTAGAAGTTGCGATTCGCGCTGGAGCGGATGTAATTAATATTCCTGATACAGTAGGATATACAAATCCAGAAGAATATTATTCTCTTTTCCAATATTTGGGAGAATATGTTCTCTCTTATGAGAAAGCTATTTTCTCTTGTCATTGTCACGATGATCTTGGCATGGCAGTAGCCAACTCATTAGCGGCAATTGAAGGCGGTGCACTTCAAGTCGAAGGAACGATTAATGGCATCGGAGAACGCGCTGGTAATGCTGCTCTCGAAGAAATTGCAGTTGCACTCCATATTCGAAACGATTACTACGGGGCGTCATCTTCCATACAATTAAAGGAAATTAAAGCGGCGAGTACACTTGTAAGTCGGTTAACGGGTATGGTTGTTCCAAAAAATAAAGCAATTGTTGGTGCCAATGCGTTTGCCCATGAATCTGGTATTCATCAAGATGGGGTTTTAAAAGAAGCATCTACTTATGAGATTATTTCACCTTCTCTCGTAGGAGAAGAACGAAATCAATTTGTACTTGGGAAACATTCCGGACGCCACGCTTTTACAGAGAAAATGAGAGAGTTAGGTTATGATTTTACAGAAGAAGAGAGGGACTTAGCATTTCGTGCTTTTAAACGGTTAGCAGATCGAAAGAAAGAAATTACAGAAGAAGATTTACGGGCGCTTGTATTAGGGGAAACTGCATTTGCTAAGCAGCAGTATGATATTAAACAATTGCAAGTTCATTTTGTATCAAGCAGTATTCAAAGTGCAACCGTCTGCTTAGAAGATACTGAGGGGAATGAGCTGGAGGATGCTGCGACTGGAGCTGGTAGCATTGAAGCGATTTATAATGCAATTCAAAGAATTCTTCATTTACAATGTGAGCTCGCTGACTATCGTATTCAATCGATTACACAAGGACAAGATGCATTAGCTCATGTTCATGTTGAATTGAAAGAAGATGGGCATCAAGTTTCTGGTTTTGGCGTAGCGCAAGATGTATTAGAAGCTTCGGCTCGTGCTTACGTATATGCAGCTGGGAAATTAAAAGCATTACGATCACTTACAAAATCGTAAAGGAGTGCCTGAAGATGGAAAAACGAATCGTTTGTTTAGCTGGTGATGGAGTTGGGCCAGAAATTATGACTAGTGCAAAACAAGTGCTAGAGATGGTAGAAAGGCTATACGGTCATGATTTTTATTTGCAAGATGAATTGTTTGGAGGAGCAGCAATTGATGTATCCGGCCAGCCGCTTCCGCCCCGCACATTAACAGCGTGCTTAGCAAGTGATGCAGTATTACTAGGTGCAGTTGGAGGACCGTATTGGGATGATGCAAAAGAACGTCCTGAACAAGGACTTCTTACACTGAGAAAAGGGTTAGGTGTTTTTGCAAACGTTCGGCCAGTTTCTGTAGAAGAAACAACAGCGCACTTATCACCGCTAAAAGAAACGGGGCAAGTTGATTTTGTTGTCGTTCGTGAATTAACAGGTGGAATCTATTTTTCGTTTCCGAAAGAGCGGACAGAAGAAGTAGCAACGGATACACTTACTTATCATCGACGTGAAGTAGAACGAATTGTTTCCTATGCATTTCAATTAGCGAGAAAACGTCGAAAAAAAGTAACTTCTATTGATAAGGCGAATGTTTTAGAGTCTAGTAAACTATGGCGGCAAGTAACAGAAGAAGTAGCAGCGCGCCATCCAGAGGTAGAGTTAGAACATTTATTAGTAGATGCTGCCGCAATGGAACTCATTCGTAATCCAAGACGATTTGATGTGATCGTTACAGAAAATTTATTTGGCGATATTTTAAGTGATGAAGCATCTGTATTAGCAGGTTCATTAGGAATGTTACCGTCTGCAAGTCATGCGGAGAATGGTCCGTCTCTTTATGAGCCAATTCATGGATCAGCGCCAGATATTGCTGGGAAAGATAAAGTAAATCCTATCGCAATGCTTCGTTCGGTCGCAATGATGCTTGGGCAATCATTTGGGTTAAGAAAAGAAGGAGAAGCAATTGAAGAAGCCATTTCTACAGTTCTTTGTTCTGGAAAATGTACTGCAGATTTAGGCGGGAATGAAACAACAACTTCGTTTACAAAGTATGTATTACAAGCGATGGAAGAGCAGGCACTAGTGGGAAGATGGCGATAATGGGAAAGACACTACTAGATAAACTTTGGGAACGGCATGTTGTAGCAACAGATGAGAATGGATTGGATTTATTATATATTGATCTTCATCTCGTTCATGAAGTAACATCACCGCAAGCCTTTGAGGGCTTGCGGCTTGCAAAGCGAACTGTGAGGTGTCCGGATTTAACGTTTGCGACAATGGATCATAATGTACCGACAAAGGATGTGTGGAACGTTACAGATGGCATCGCAAAACAACAAATGGATACGCTTCGTCATAATTGCGAACAATTTCATGTGCGATTAGCAGATATAGGAGATGAAGCACAAGGAATTGTACATGTGATTGGGCCAGAACTTGGATTAACACAACCGGGAAAAACAATTGTGTGCGGGGATAGTCATACAGCGACACATGGAGCGTTTGGTGCGCTGGCGTTTGGGATTGGTACGAGTGAGGTTGAACATGTATTAGCGACCCAAACTTTATGGCAACGGAAGCCGAAAGCGATGGGAGTAGAATTAAAAGGAACATTGCCAAAAGGTGTATATGCGAAAGATATTATTTTACATTTACTTGCTACATACGGTGTTTCTGTTGGAACAGGACATGTGATGGAGTTCTATGGAGATGCTGTACAAAAAATGACAATGGAAGAACGAATGACGCTTTGTAATATGGCGATTGAAGGAGGAGCAAAAGCAGGCATGATTGCTCCGGATGAAACGACGTTTGCTTATGTAAGAGGGCGACAATATGCACCGAAAGAGTTTGAACAAGAAGTGGGAAAATGGCGTGAATTATACACGGATGAAAATGCGGTGTATGACACAGTCCTTACAGTTGATGTGAAACATTTGGCGCCGTACGTAACATGGGGTACCAATCTAGGAATGGGGCTTCGCATTGATGAAGTACTCCCGCCGGCAAATGACAAAAATGATGAACGTGCCTATGCATATATGGGTCTTCAAGCAGGTAGGCGCGTAACGGATATTCCAATCCAACACGTGTTTATTGGTTCTTGTACAAATTCCCGGTTGTCTGATCTAGAAATTGCTGCTGCGGTTGTGAGAGGGAGGAAGGTGAAAACAGGGGTGCGAGCTCTTGTTGTCCCTGGATCAAAACAAGTGAGAGATGCAGCAATGAAAAAAGGGTTACATCTTATTTTTGAAGATGCGGGATTTGAGTGGCGAGAACCTGGATGTTCAATGTGTCTTGGCATGAATCCAGATCAAGTGCCAGAAGGTGAACATTGTGCTTCTACTTCGAACCGGAATTTTGAAGGAAGGCAAGGAAAGGGAGCAAGAACACATCTCGTTAGCCCGGCTATGGCTGCAGCCGCTGCAATTTACGGTTATTTTGTTGATGTGAGAAAGGAGAACTACGATGGAGCCATTTCATATGCATAAAGGGAAAGTTGTAGCATTGATGCATGATAATATCGATACCGATCAAATCATTCCGAAGCAATATTTAAAACGGATTGAAAGAACAGGATTTGGAGAGTTTTTATTTGATGAATGGCGTTATTTAGATAACCGTCAAGAAAACCTTGCATTTCCGCTGAACGCTCCTGAGCGAAAAGGAGCTACGATTTTAATTACAGGAGAAAACTTCGGTTGCGGATCTTCTAGAGAACATGCCCCGTGGGCTCTTGCGGATTACGGATTTCGGGCTATTATTGCAGGGAGTTTTGCAGATATTTTTTATATGAACTGTATGAAAAATGGAATTCTCCCTATTGTTATGACAAAAGAAGCTCGTGAGCATCTTGCATCTGTAGCACCGCAAGCGATAATAGAAATAGATTTAGAGAATGAAATGATAACAACTCCTGAGCACAGCTTTTCTTTTTCTATTGAACGCATGTGGAAAGAAAAGTTGTTAAGCGGTTTAGATGATATTGGGGTTACACTTCAATACGAACAGAAAATTGTAGAATATGAAATGAAACAATTATAGAAAGTAAAGAATATTCTTTACTTTCTGTTTTATCGGTAGTATACTGACTTAAAACTAAGAGGAGAAAGGGAGTAATGACAATGTTTACTTTCCAATCAGTCATTTTATTTACACAACATCATCATACATAAACCCTTGAACCTAGCGTGAAAAAACGTGTAGGTACAAGGGTTATTCCTGTTGTACCTACATTCTCCAAAGAGCTATGTAGGTATTTTTATCTACATAGCTCTTTTTTCGTTTTCTAAGCGCTATGTTGTGAGTGTATGAGTAATTATTTATCCCGCATCAAGTGAAATGTGGCTAAAGAAATGAATAAGGGACATATAAGAGAAGGGTATTAAATATGTTATCTTTGTAGATTTTTTGTATACATGTGTCAAAAAAGTAGAGGTGTGATGATGAAAAAATGGAAACGAGCCAATCCAAATGGAACAAGAGATTTTTTGTTTCAAGAATGTACATTAATGGAGGAAACTGAACAAAGGTTAAGACGTACATTTATTGAGAGAGGATACGAAGAAATCCGGACACCTATGATTGAATTTTATGATGTATTTGCATTTCAAAATCGTCCTATTGACGAGGAGAAGATGTATAAGTTTTTTGATTCTGAGGGGCGCATCCTCGTTCTTAGACCTGATATGACAATTCCACTAGCTCGTGTAATCGGAACAAAAAGAATGGAAGCTCCTTTGAAATTAACCTATAGTGGAAATGTTTTTCGGGCAAATGAATCTTTATCAGGCAAATATAATGAAATTACACAAACTGGAATTGAGATTGTTGGTATCGATAATATACGCGCTGAAATTGAGTGTATTGTGAGCACAATTGTCGCTTTGCAATCAGTTGGTATTCAATCATTTAAAATTGAAATTGGCCAAGTGGAACTCTATAAATCTATCGTGAAAAAATTGTCTTTACGAGAAGAAGATGAATACACATTGCGAGAATATATTGAGAGTAAAAATTATGCTGCTTTGTCCCATTTTCTCCAAGAAAAGCAGTTAGATATGCAAGATGAAACGGTACAATTATTACAAAAGTTACCTCGTTTATTTGGTGGGTTAGAAGTGATTGAAGAAGCTGAGAAGCTTGCTGTAAGTAAAGAGATGAAGCGAGCCATTGCACGGATTAAAAATATATATGAAAACATGGAACGTCTTGGGTATGGTGGGTATATTTCTATTGATTTGGGGATGATTCAACATCTTCATTATTATACGGGTGTAATCTTTCGTGGATATATATGTGATATTGGCGAAGAGATTGTCAGCGGCGGGAGATATGATGAACTGATTGGGAATTTTGGCGAGTCTCTATCTGCAGTAGGGTTAGCAATACAAGTAAATCAAATTGTACGCACTTTACAAGAGCAGAAGGAAACTTCATATCAAAAACAAGTGGATGCTCTCATATATTATTCGTTAGATATGATTTCAGAAGCAGAGAAATTACGTATTTTATTTAGGAAAGATGGTATAAAAGCAGAACTGTCTATGTTAGAAAATTTACAAGATACATTTCAATTTGCAAGAACACTTGATGTAAAAACGGTAATTGATGTATCAGGAGATACTTTAACCCAGTATGTTTGGAAAGGGAAATGGATCATGCGGAAAAAAGGAGAATCCTCATGCGTAACATTCAAATTGCGTTAACGAAAGGAAGATTAGAAAAACATGTAATCTCATTGTTTGAACAAATTGGTATTGATTGCCAAGAGCTAAAAGATAAAGGAAGGAAGCTCGTATTTCAAAGTACGAACTCAAAAGTTTCATTTATTCTTGTAAAGGCAGTGGATGTCGTAACATATGTCGAGCATGGTATCGCGGATATTGGGATTGTTGGGAAAGATATTTTACTTGAATATGAGAATGACGTATATGAAATGGTTGATTTAGGGGTAGGGTGTTGTAAAATTTGCGTTGCTTCCACTTTGTCGTATCGCCCAAATGGTTATAACAAAAAGAGAATTGCAACAAAGTATCCGAATATTACTTCTGCATATTTTCATAAGAAGGGAGAAGATGTAGAGATTATTAAAATAGAAGGTTCTGTTGAAATTGCTCCTTTACTAGGGTTAGCAGATGCAATTGTCGATATTGTAGAAACAGGACAAACGTTGAAAGAAAATGGGTTACTCGTATTTGAAGAAATTTGCGATATTTCAGCACGCTTAATTGTAAACAAAGCATCTTTAAAAATGAAAAAAGACGAAATATTCAATGTTATAAATAAGATAGAGGGTGTTGTAGCAGAAAAGAACGAAAGGAGGCGGAAAGATGGAAATTATATATGAGGATTATTCAAATATTTTATGTAAGGTAAAACGGCTAAGAGAACAAGCAAACACAGTAGAAGAAACGATTCAACAAGATGTGAAGAAAATTGTTGTAAGTGTAAAGGAGAAGAAAGATGAAGCACTTTTTTCATATACAAAGGCTTTTGATGGAGTAGAGTTGACTCAATTTCAAGTTTCGGAAGAAGAACTGGAACTCGCGTATAGACGTGTCGAACCAGCCTTTTTAGCAGCATTGCAAGAAGCAAAGAATAATATTATTTCATACCACGAAAAGCAAAAAAGACAGGCATTTATTGATACAGAAGAAGGGGTTATTAGAGGGCAAGTTGTTAGGCCGCTGCAAACCGTTGGCGTGTATGTACCAGGGGGAACGGCAGTATATCCATCATCTGTTCTTATGAATGTTTTGCCCGCAAAAATTGCGGGCGTCAATAAAATTGTCATGGTAACACCGCCGAATCGTGGAGGAGTAGATCCACATATTTTAGCAGCGGCAAAAGTTGCTGGGGTTGATGAGGTGTATACAGTAGGAGGAGCACAAGCAATTGCTGCGTTAGCATACGGAACAGAATCGATTCCACGTGTTGATAAGATTGTAGGGCCAGGAAATATATATGTTGCATTAGCAAAGCGAGAAGTATTTGGTTCCGTTCATATCGATATGATTGCTGGTCCGTCCGAAATTGTTGTTATTTCTGATGAAACGGGAAATGCAGCATATATTGCGGCTGATTTATTATCACAAGCAGAACATGACATACGAGCAACTGCAATTTGTATCACAACTTGTTTGGAATTAGCACAGGAAGTGAAACGGGAAATAGAAAAACAATTGCTGAATCTCCCAAGAAGTGAAATAGCTCGTGAATCTATTAACAGAAACGGAGCAATTCTTGTCGTAGAGTCGTTGGAACAAGCGTTTCAGCTCTCAAATGAAATAGCGCCGGAACATTTAGAACTGCACATAAAAGAACCAATGACAGCTCTTTCGTCTATTCAACATGCAGGCTCTATATTTTTAGGTCCATATACGCCGGAGCCATTAGGTGACTATATGGCAGGTCCGAATCATGTGTTACCAACGAGCGGAACAGCAAGGTTCTTTTCCCCGTTATCTGTTGATGATTTTATTAAAAAATCGAGCTTTTTATTTTATACAAAAGAGGCTCTTGGAAAGGTGCAACATCATATTGTCAATCTAGCAGAAAAAGAAGGATTACAAGCTCATGCGAGAGCAATTGAGATTCGTTTTAAGGGAGGGAACAAGTGATGCGCGCTGCAAAACAAATGAGAAGTACAGCGGAAACAAAAATTTCTGTAGCACTGCAATTAGATGGCAATCAAGAAGTTTCCATTCAAACAGGAGTTGGTTTTTTTGATCATATGTTGACTTTATTTGCAAAGCATGGTCGTTTTGGATTGCAAATTGAAGCTGATGGTGATGTGTATATTGATGCCCATCATACAGTAGAAGATGTTGGGATTGTTCTTGGGAATTGTTTGAAAGAAGCACTTGGTGATAAAGCGGGGATTAATCGTTACGGTACAGCTTATGTACCAATGGATGAAGCGTTAGGGTTTGTTGCAGTTGATATAAGCGGAAGGTCACATCTCGTATTTAATGGTGAATTTACAAATCCAAAGCTTGGTGACTTTGATACGGAGTTAGCAGCAGAATTTTTTCGGGCAGTTGCTCATGCGGCGAATATAACATTACATGCACGCGTTATATATGGAAGCAACACGCATCACAAAATTGAAGCGCTCTTTAAAGCGTTTGGACGTGCACTCTGTGATGCTACCGAGAAAAACGAAAAAATTATCGGGGTAAATTCTACGAAAGGACTGTTGTAATTTGATTGCAATTGTAGATTATGGAATGGGTAATATCCGGAGTGTCGAGCAAGCATTAAGGCATATTGGAGCTGCGTATATTGTAACAGATGAAGCAGAAGCAATTGTAAATAGCAAAGGTGTTATTTTGCCAGGAGTTGGTGCGTTTCCAAGAGCGATGCGTTGTTTAGAAGAAAAAGGACTTATTTCTGTTTTACAAAAGGTTGCTTATGCAGGAAAACCACTGCTTGGTATTTGTTTAGGCATGCAGCTTTTATTTGAAGAAAGTGAAGAGATTGAAAGAACAAAAGGGTTAGGATTGCTTCCAGGGGCAGTAAGGAAATTAAATGTAGCGCATAAAATTCCGCACATGGGATGGAATCAATTACAAAAGAAAACGAAGCATCCTTTATGGAATGAAATAGAAGAGGACTCCTTCGTTTATTATGTTCATTCTTATTATGCACAATGTCCAATTGAAGTTGTAGTTGGTGGGAGTGAGTACGGTGTTTTCGTACCAGGTCTTGTTGCGAAAGAAAATGTATTCGGAGCTCAGTTTCACCCTGAAAAAAGTGGGGAAATAGGAATTCGAATATTACGAAATTTTAAGGAGGTTATAGAAAAATGAAAATCTTCCCAGCTATTGATGTGAAAAATGGTCGTTGCGTCCGTTTATATCAAGGGAAATTTCAACAAGAAACAGTCATGAATGAAAACCCTGTTGCACAGGCATTGTTATTTGAACAACTTGGTGCACGTGCATTGCACATTGTCGATTTAGACGGCGCAGTTGCTGGTCGTTCAGAGAATCTTTCTGTCATTGAAGATATTTGCAAGGCAGTGCGAATTCCAGTGCAAGTTGGAGGAGGGATTCGTTCGATTGCTGCGATTGAAACACTTTTATCAGTTGGAGTGATGAAAGTAATTCTTGGAACGTCAGCACTGTATGATCGTATATTTCTAGAAGTGGCAGTTCGTTTATATGGAGGCAAAATTATTGTTGGAATTGATGCTAAAAATGGGTATGTAGCAACGCGAGGATGGCTAGATGTGTCTGAAATGTCTTATATACAACTAGCAAAGGAAATGGAGGAAGTAGGTGTACAGACACTTATTTTTACTGACATTTCTAGAGATGGAACGCTTACAGGTCCAAATTTCGAACAATTACAAAAATTAAAAGATGAGGTTTCGCTTCAAATTGTTGCTTCTGGTGGTGTGAGTTCTCTTGCTGATGTTGAGAAGTTACAGGATATGGACTTATATGGCGCGATTATAGGGAAAGCATTATATGATAAAAAAGTTATGTTAGAAGAAGCATTGCAGGTGACAGGGGCATGTTAACGAAGCGAATTATTCCGTGTTTAGATGTGAAAAATGGTCGCGTTGTAAAAGGAGTCAATTTTGTAGGATTACAAGATGTTGGGGATCCTGTTGCAATCGCTGCTGCATACAACGAAGCAGGTGCGGATGAACTTGTATTTTTAGATATTACGGCAACATACGAAGATCGGAAAACCATGATTGATGTTGTAGAACGTACAGCAAATCAAGTATTTATTCCTCTTACAGTTGGAGGCGGAATCTCGTCTGTTCAAGATATGTATGGATTACTTCGTGCAGGTGCAGATAAAGTTTCATTAAATTCAGCGGCAGTGCAAAGACCGGCATTAATCCAAGAGGGAGCAGAACAATTTGGCTCTCAATGTATAGTTGTTGCAATTGATGCCAGAAAGAGCGTGGAAAACAAATGGAATGTGTATGTGAATGGAGGACGCATTGATACAGAAATGGATGTAGTCGAATGGGCAAAGCGTGTGGAATGCTTGGGGGCAGGTGAATTATTGTTAACGAGTATGGATGCAGATGGAACAAAAGATGGCTATGATTTATTTTTAACAGAAACAGTTTCAAAAGCAGTTGGTATTCCCGTAATTGCTTCGGGAGGATGTGGATCAATTGAACATATTGCCGAAGTTTTTCAGCGAACATCGGCAAATGCCGCGTTGGCAGCTTCGATTTTTCATTACGGCGAGGCAACGATTCAAGAAACGAAACAAAAGTTACAAAAAGCGCAAATTGAGGTGAGATTGTGAAACCAGATTTCTCAAAAGGGTTATTGCCAGCTGTTGTGATTGAAGAGGGTACAAAAGATGTATTGATGTTAGCCTATATGAATGAAGAAGCGTATGAAAAAACAGTAGAGACAAAAACGACGTGGTTTTATTCGCGCTCACGAAGAAGTTTGTGGAATAAAGGGGAAACATCGGGACATATTCAGTACGTTAAATCACTATATTTAGATTGTGATCAAGATTCTATTATGATAGTTGTTCAGCAGGTAGGTGTAGCTTGTCATACAGGAGAAAAGTCGTGTTTTTATAATAAGGTGTTATAGGGGGATAAGGAAATGAGCGATGTGTTGCAACAATTATACGAAACCATTGGGCGGCGAAAAGAGAATCCTATCTCTGAGTCGTATACAAATTACTTATTTACAAAAGGAGAAGACAAAATATTAAAGAAATTAGGGGAAGAATGTACGGAAGTTATCATTGCAGCGAAAAATAATAAGAAAGACGAGCTTATAAAAGAAGTTACTGATCTTACGTATCATTGCTTAGTGTTACTCGTAGAAAAAAATGTCTCATTACAAGAGATAACAGAAGAATTACAGAAACGGCAAGGACAATTATCGAGAGTGGGCGAACGAAAAGACATTGATGCTTTATAGGAGGGGAGAAAAATGAGAGTAGATTATCACCTTCACTTAGAAGAAGGACCGTATTCCATGCGATGGTTATCTCGCACAAATGAAGCGCTTGAGCATTTTGCACCGATTGAAGAAGAAAAGCATTCGATGAAATGGATATTGAAGGCGGGGGAACGTTTACAAAAGCGGGTAAAGGCAGGGGCATTTTCATCGGAATGGATTGATTTATACTTAGAGGAAGCTGTGCGTAAAGGGTTGGGAGAAGTTGGCATTGTGGATCACTTATATCGTTTCTATGAAGCGAAGGAATATTATGAACGCTACGTCGATATTCGTAATACAGAACTAGGGCAGCTGCAAAAAGAATGGTTAGATCAAGTGAGGGTAGAATCGATTATAAACTTTATAAGCGCAATTGAAGATGCGAAAGACAGATGGAGAAAACGGGGCGTGACGTTACGACTTGGGCTAGAAGCAGATTATTTCATCGGCGGGGAAGAAGAACTGACAAAGTTATTAACGTTAGGAAATTGGGATTATGTTATTGGTTCTGTACATTTTATTAATGGGTGGGGATTTGATAATCCGGATACAGACGATTATTTTAGACAGCATGACTTACATGCGTTATATCAGACATTTTTTCAAACGTTAGAAAAAGGAATACGTTCTGAATTATTTGATATTGTTGCACATTTAGATAACATAAAAGTGTTTAACTATCGCATAGATGAAAATGAGCAATTACCATATTACGAAACAATCGCTAAGGCTTTAATCGAGACGAATACAGCTACGGAAGTGAATGCTGGATTATATTATCGATATCCTGTAAGAGAAATGTGTCCGAGCCCTTTGTTTTTACAGCGCTTAGTACAATATGGTGTTCCGATTACAATTTCTTCAGATGCACATTTCCCAAATGATTTAGGTAGTTACGTACAAGAAAATATAGAAACACTCCGAAATCATGGTGTGACACATGTTGCAACATTTGAAAAAAGAATTCGGAACATGAAACCGCTCGAATATGTAGAAGAGAATGTTTTGTGATAAAGTGAAACTTCCATCAGTAGGAGAGGCTGTATTCCCTACTGATGGAAAGCCCGCCCAACCTTGCACATGCCCCCGCCTATTCTCTTTGCATCTTGAATGGGTGGGGCTTACTGCCCGCGAATAGCGGGATGAAAACCTCCTTTTTTGTTTACACTAACGTTGAACAACAAAGGAGGATTTTCTTATGGCGAAACAACAATATAAAGATACTGGGAAGTTAACGAATGAGAGCAATGCCTTGCAAAAAGATCAATCAGAGCAAGCAATTATACAAGAACAAATTAGTGATACAGTAGCAGAAGGAACAATTGATGTGAAGCTAGGACAAGGAAGAGACCAATAAAGTGAAACATGGAAAAAAGGCTGAATGTATTCAGCCTTTTTTCCATGTTTTTGTAAAGAAAGGTGATAAAAATATATGAAAACAAATTGAAAAAAGGACACCTCCTTTGTTTTAGGTGGGCGAGAGGGTTTGGCCATACATAGAAACGATTAGGGCCTTTTTCTGCCACGTACGGTAATAAAAGAAAGAGAGAAAACGAGTGCATGTCATCTTTTGTTCCACATAACCGCAACGTATATGTAGAACAAACAAAACGGATTTATATAGTTTAATCAAATTCCTTGTCTTTTTTCGACGGGATTTTTTACAATAGTATTGAATGAGCATATTTTGATGTAGAAAAGAAAGGATGCTTAAACATGGCAAAAATTTTAATAGCAGGAAAAATTCCAGAAATTGGACTACAGTTGTTACGAGATCATGAAGTGGAAATGTATGATAAAGAAGAATTGATTGGCACAGAAGAGCTAGTAGCACGTGTAAAAGATAAGGATGCATTATTGAGCTTACTTTCAACAAAAATTCCGAAAGAAGTCATCGATGCAGCACCGTATTTGAAAATTATTGCAAACTACGGAGCTGGATATGACAATATTGATTATAAATATGCGGTGGAAAAGGACATAGCGGTTACGAACACACCAAAAGTTTCCACAGAGGCAACAGCAGAGCTAACATTTGCAATTTTGTTAGCGGCAGCACGCCGTATTCCAGAAGGCGATACACTATGTCGTACAGTTGGTTTTAATGGCTGGGCACCGCTCTTTTTCTTAGGGCGTGAAGTATACGGTAAAACGATTGGCATTATTGGTCTTGGAGAAATTGGGAAAGCAGTGGCAAAACGAGCAAAAGCATTTGGGATGAACATTATGTATACAGGACCAAGTCGTAAATATAGGGCGGAGCAAGAATTAGGGGCAACATATGTAACGCTGGAAGAACTATTGCAAACAGCGGATTTTGTTACCATTAACTGTGCTTATAATCCGAAGTTGCATCATATGATTGATGAAGAACAATTTAGATTGATGAAAAAAACGGCTTATATTATTAATGCGGCACGTGGTCCAATTATGAATGAAGAGGCACTTGCGTTTGCATTAGAAACAAAAGAAATTGAAGGGGCGGCGCTTGATGTCTTTGAATTTGAACCAAACATTACAGATAAATTAAAAGAGTTAAAAAATGTTGTGTTAACACCGCATATTGGAAACGCAACAATTGAGACGCGTGATGCAATGGCAGAAGTGGCAGTGCGCAATATTTTAGCGGTATTAGAAGGAAATGAGCCGTTAACTCCAGTGTATAAAAAAGAACTTATAATGAAATAAAAAGAATCCTTCCTTATGATAGGAAGGAAGGATTCTTTTTTACTATTTGTTTGTTCGTTTTTTTTGTGCTGGTCGTTGTCTCAGAAATTGTGACAGCATATACAAAATATAGAGAGGAATAGCAATGAATAAAAACACTGAAATATTGCCGACACTCGTTTTATACATCGTATAAATGATTCCGATTAAAAAGAGTGTCACGATAATACTATATTTTGGAATCGGTACATCTTTCATACTTGGAATACGAATGCGGCTAACCATAAGAAAAGCGAATGTCACGAATACTGTAATAAGTACGATTTTTGGAATCGTATGTGAAAATAAAGTAAGGAAGGCAACAAGACCACCTGCAGCTGTAATTGGTACACCAGTAAAGTATTTCATTGATGTTGATGATGGTGTGACATTAAAGCGAGCTAATCTGTATGCTCCAAATAGAGGGAAAAGTCCTGCTATGTATAATCCGATAATACCGTAATTAGAGAAAGATGTGTAATACATCAATACAGCGGGTGCAGCACCAAATGTAACGACGTCTGCTAATGAATCAAGTTCTTTTCCGAGCTGTGAATCGACGCGAAGTAAGCGTGCGATTCTTCCATCAAGGCTATCTAGCATCATTCCGATTAAAACTAAAATTGCCGCTGATTTGTAGTATCCTAATGAGGCGTAGCCGATGGATAGAAATCCACTGTATAAATTTCCGAGCGTAAATAAGTTTGGAATGGCTGCTCTGTACAAAATCTGATCCCTTGCTTTCTTTTATAGATTCTTGATTATTTTATGGAATTTTATCTTTTTTATCATAACATAAATTTCCTGTACTCGTCGAAAAAATTCTTCATTTTGAGAAAGTTTTCAGCGTGTTTTTTATTTATTTAATTCAAAACTATTATATATATTATTTTTAAAATATATAGTCGCTGCTATGTAGAAAAAATAAGCCCTGCTACTCACCTGCTCCCTTTGTTTTAAACCCCGTACGTGGCAGAAAAAGGCCCTGACCGTTCTATACGTGGCCAGCGGCTCTCGTCAATTTTAAAAAGGAGAGGTATGTAGTTTTTTAACTTAAATAAATTTTTCGATATCTAATTTGCTGCTATGTAGAATAAAATAAGAACGCTACTTGTCTGCTCCCTTTGTTTTAAACCCCGCACGTGGCAGAAAAAGGCCCTGACCGCTTCAATACACGGCCAGCGGCTCTCGTCCCCCCTAAAAAGAAAAGGGTTTTATGTTTTTTGAAAATTTATTTTCTTATTCAAATTTCGTTATCATCGTACCAGTCTTATATTGATTATGCGGATCAAATCGTAATAAATCACCGTAAATGAGTTTATCAGAGTAATTTAACTCTGTTTTTGCCTTTTCGATATACGGCTGACAGACCGTAATATCAGTTGGTTCACCAGTTTTTTTGTTGTAGCATACATTTTTTGTATACAGATAATCATTTGTTACGAAGCTTCCGTCACGCATAACCATAAGTGGCTCATTATTTGTTTCAAATAAATCTGTACCAAATTCAATAGAATTGTTTGTTTTTATACCGAGTAAATGTAGAAGTGTTGGTTTCACATCAATTTGTCCAGAAACTTTTGAAATGACTTGTCCTTTTTGACCAGGAATGTGAATGATGAGCGGTACTCTTTGTAGCTGCATCGTATCAAAAGGAGTAAGGGTTTCTTTTCCTAAAAATTGGGCCATAGCTGCATTATGGTTTTCAGAAATACCATAATGATCTCCGTAAATAATGATAATCGAATTATCGTATAATCCTTCTTTTTTTAATTGTTCAATAAAATATTTTAATGCTTCATCTGTATAACGTACAGTTGGAAAATAACGATTTACAACGCCGCTTTCTGAATTAAATTCATTAATGAATTGATCGTCCGGTTGCAGCAAAAATGGAAAATGGTTTGTTAATGTAATGAATTTCGTATAGAACGGCTGTGGTAAAGATTTTAATTTTGGAATAGATTGTTCGAAAAATGCTTTATCTTTCAACCCCCAACCAACAGACATTTGTTCTGCATTTGTATAGTCTTGCAAATTGAAATAGCGATCATATCCGAGTGCAGGATACATCAAATTACGATTCCAAAATGTTTTATCATTTGAATGGAATACAGCAGAGTAATATCCATGTTTTTTGAGTTGTTCTGGTGTAGCTGTATATTCATTATTAGCATGTGTAAAGAAAACAGAGCCGCGATCAAGCGGATATAAAGAGTTTTCAATAATAAATTCGGCATCTGATGTTTTCCCTTGTCCGGTTTGATGATAAAAGTTATCGAAATAATAGCTGTCTTTAATGAAATCATTTAAAAATGGTGTAATTTCTTTTCCATTTATTTTTTGATTGATGACAAAACTTTGTGTGGATTCCATTGAAATTAAAATAACATTTTTTCCTTTTGCCACGCCGAATAAATTTTTATTTTCTTGTCTATCTTTTGTTTTTACATAGTTATCAATTTCAGAAAAGCTATCTCCACTTGCGAAGACACGCTGGGCAGACGATTTCGATTGCAGCGTAATATCATAAACATGATACGTATATAAGCCGAGATTTTTCACAACGGTTTGGCGATCGAATGAATGTGAAAATAGTTGTGGGTTATAAATAACTGAAATAACCATCTGCAAAGCTAATATTGCTGTTACACCACTAAAAAACGTTCGCTTCTCTTTCAGCGATAGAGGAGTTGTATCACAAAAACTCGGGAATTTCCGAGTTAATACGGCTAAAACAATGGTATCTGCAAACAAAAGAAGTGTTTTATATGTAAATAGTTCTTTTATACTCGTTCCTAAATCAGCCATATTATTTGTTTGAAATAACACAGGGAACGTTACAAAATCATTGTAAAATCCATAAAACATGGCATTTCCAAATAAAATAAAGGATAACACCACGCTAATACTAATAATGATACGATTTCGATGTTTTGTTGCTAATAAAGCGAAACCGAAAAATAATAATAATGAAGCTAACGGATTAAAGAATAACATGATTTGTTCGAAAGCGTTATTGATCTTCATGTCAAAAGCTAGTTTGTATACAATATATGTTTTGATCCATAATAGGACGATAGCTATGAGAGCGAATCGTACTTTTGGAAACAAACGTTGCATCATATTGGGCTCCTCCTACTACCTACAAGTAACCGTCTCTTTATGTATATAACCGGTTACATATCTCTATGTTTTTTTACTATGTGTACTATTATATAAAAACATAGTGAATTTGTGGATGCTTTTCTCATAATTGGGTAGAAAAAGGGAAGATGGATAAAATAATATCATCGATGGAAATGTGGAGGAGTACTATGAAGAAAATATGTTGTTTTATATTGAGTTGCTTCATTTTACTTGGAAATCCAGCTCCTTTTTTGGCTGAACATGAACCGTTATTATTAGAAGATGCCCTTTATTCGGTGCTGTTTCCGAGAATAAATGAAGCGATTCAAAAGTATTATGGAAAACAAAAGCCATATGAATGCCCTAAAATCGTTAGCATGAAAAAAATATACAGCGGTACATATTTGTTTCGTACTTCTATTGAAATAATTAAATATGAGCCAGGAGTAGGAGGGAAAAAACTCCCGCCGTTTGAAAAAGTAACAATTACGTTTGAAAATGATGAGGGTGAATGGACTGTGAAGAATATAGATGTAAAGCGCTTACCAGATAATACGAAATTAAATTGTCGTAAACCGATTTAAAAAAGTATTTGACAAATAAATCAGTCATTTGCTATTGTTAATAGCAATAAAAAGATGCTTGAAAATTAAATAGACTTACCTCATCTACACTCAAGGGTAGAGGCCGCGATAATCAAAAGTAAGCTATAGGAAATAAAGTGGTATTCATGATTATAGTCTGAAAGGGATTATCGCCGAAATATATGAATACCCACTTTATTCATATATTGGGACTGCATTAAATAAATGTAGTACTGTCATAAGTTTTTGACTTATGGAGAGCTATTTGGAGATGTTTGATGCGGTTTCTTATTTGAGAAAATAACAACAAGTTTATTTTTTCATCGTAAATTCTTCTAATAAGAAACGCGCGTGAACATTGTTCCGCGCGTTTTTTGTTTACCTAATTAGGGATAATATGAACAACTAAGAGATGGAATATATACAAGTTAAAAACCGACATAAAAACCTCCTTTTTTATTAGGGGGTGACAAGAGCATCTGGCCGCGCATAGAAACGGTCAGGGCCTTTTCCTACCACATGCAATGTTTAAAACAAAAGGAAGAAGCAAGTAGCGATCAAGTTGTATTCTGCATAGCAGTGACTTATATGTCGAAAAATTAAGAATATATATGGATGTTTTTGGGAGAAAAAGGGAGGAATTCACATGTATTTACACGGCACAAGCCGCATTAACGAGCAGGGATACTTAGAAATTGGGGGATGCGATGCTACGGAACTCGCAAAAACATATGGAACACCTCTTTATGTATATGATGAAGCTGCAATTCGTGAGAAGTGTCGTGCATTTCATCATGCTTTTAGAGAAAGCGGGTTCTCTTATCAAGTAGCATATGCGAGCAAAGCGTTCTTGTGCATGGAAATGTGCCGATTAGCTGCGGAAGAAAATATGTCGCTTGATGTTGTGTCTAGCGGAGAGTTATATACAGCGCTGCAAGCAGGATTTCCGGCTGAGCGTATCCATTTCCATGGTAATAATAAAACAGAAGAAGAGATGAGAATGGCCCTAGAAGCTAATATCGGGTGTTTCGTTGTAGATAATTTTTTGGAACTAGAAGTATTGCATGATTTGGCGGAAGAATACGGGAAAGTTGCAAGTGTTCTGCTTCGGGTAACTCCAGGAGTAGAAGCGCATACTCATGAATATATTACAACAGGTCAAGATGATTCCAAGTTTGGCTTTGGTATTTCAACGGGGTATGCATTACAAGCAATGAAAAGTGCCTTAGAAAAATCAAATTACCATGTGATGGGAATCCATTCTCATATTGGGTCGCAAATTTTTGAGACGGCAGGATTTGTTCGTGCGATTGAAGTGCTTCACAAATTTTTAGAAGCAGTGAGAAAAGAAATGGATTACGTAGCTCCCGTATTAAATGTAGGCGGTGGTTTTGGAATTCGTTATACGGAAGGAGATACACCGCTTGCTCTTGGGGAATATGTGCAAGCTGTGACAGGTGCGGTACGCGAGCAATTTACAGCTTGTGGATATCCACTTCCAGAAATTTGGGTAGAGCCAGGTCGTAGTATTGTTGGTGATGCAGGGACAACTTTGTACACAGTGGGGGCAATTAAAGATATTCCAGGAATTCGTAAATATGTATCGGTTGATGGAGGGATGACAGATAACCTTCGACCAGCGCTTTACGGAGCTCGTTACGAAGCATTGCTAGCAAACCGAGCGAATGAATCTGCCGAAGAGGTTGTTTCAATCGCAGGGAAGTGTTGTGAAAGCGGGGATATGCTCATTTGGGACGTAGCGCTCCCAAAAGTTGTTTCTTGTGATCTCTTGGCTATCTCTTGTACAGGGGCATATGGTTACTCAATGGCGAATAATTACAATCGAATCCGTCGACCAGCAGTTGTGTTTGTGGAAAATGGAAAATCTCATATTATTGTTGAGAGGGAATCGTATGAAAATATTATTGGGAACGATCGCATACGTGTAAAGGAATTTGTATAAAGTGAAACTTCCATCAGTGGGGGGGCTTCATTCCCCACTAATGGGTAGTTGAAGAAGGGGTTTTTTTAGGTGAAAAACTCCTTTTTCTAAAAAAATATAAATTTTATCGGAAAACTAGGATTGAAAAAATTCAGAATTGTGATAAAATGCAAATATAATTAAATTCTTATCAAGAGCGGCGGAGGGAACTGGCCCAAGGAAGCCCGGCAACCTACTTTATAAAAGTAAGGTGCTACTTCCAGCAAAATGGAATCCATTTTGGAAGATAAGGTAGATACGTTACCGGAACAGTCTTTTCGAAATGGGGAAGATTTTTTTTATGAAAAAAAGGGGGGCTGTTCATGGGGATACGCGGACAATTTGAAGAAGTAGCGAGTAAGATTCAAGCGATGCTTGCTGATATGAAATATGGTTCAATTACAATTGTTGTGCAAGATGGTAAAGTGATTCAGCTTGAAAAAAGTGAAAAAGTACGTTTGAAATAAGCATGCTGACTAGAAAAACTAGAGGCGGCTTTAATCTATTTTTATTAGATTAAAGCCGCCTTTTTGTATGAGTTTTATGAAGGGGGTAGGGCGGTGTTAACGTATGAAACATGGAAAGATCATTTTGTTTCATTTTCAGAAGATGATGAAACGAGAGGGGCTTTAGCAGCGGTGCGCTGGGCCTATGAACATTATGGGCAGGATATTGTTTATGCATGCAGTTTTGGGATAGAAGGAATGGTTTTATTGCATTTTATTAATCAAGTAAATCCATCTGCAAAGGTTGTATTTTTAGATACAAATGTTCATTTTCAAGAAACGTATGACTTAATCAAAAAAGTACGAGAACGATTTCCTAAGTTGAATATTATTGAAAAGCAGCCAGAACTTACACTTGAAGAACAAGCAAAAGAGTATGGCGATAAATTATGGGAACATAATCCAAACCTTTGTTGTCAATTAAGAAAGATTAAGCCGTTAGAAGAAGTATTAACAGGTAGGAAGGCATGGATATCTGGTTTGAGAAGAGAGCAATCTGAAACGCGAAAAAATACGCAGTTTGTTAATCAAGATCATCGTTTTCAATCTGTTAAAATTTGTCCGCTTATTCATTGGACTTGGAAAGAAGTATGGCGTTACGTATACAAGCATAAATTGCCATACAATCCACTTCATGATATTGGGTATCCGAGCATCGGATGTGAAACGTGCACAGTACAGGTGCAAGAAGGCGGTGATTTGAGAGATGGGCGTTGGGCTGGAAAGACAAAAGCGGAATGTGGTCTTCATTATCAATAAAGTGAAACTTTAATCAGTGGGGGTTTTCTTCATCCCCCACTGATAATCAGCCCTCACCAATCGGGCTTTTACGGGCAGTTTATCTCCCGCCTAACTTCTTAAGAAAAGCGGAAGTGGCTCGTTCAGAATGTGAGGGGGTGGGAGTATTACTGCCCGCAAATAGCGGGAAAAAGGTCGATAAAAAAGGAGAAGAAGAGAATGAGTGATACAAAAACATTGGTGAATCGAATTGATACAACATATGAAACAGCACATATTGTAAAGGAAATTGAGTTAGACACAGTAGCATTAAGTGATTTAGAACTTATTGCTATCGGTGGATATAGTCCGCTTACTGGTTTTTTAGGAGAAAGTGATTATATGTCAGTAATAGAGGAAATGAGATTAATAAATGGAGAGGTATGGAGTATTCCAATTACATTGTCTATAACAGAAGAACAAGCAAAAGAATTACAAGTAGGGGAAGAAGTTAGGCTCGTAAAAGAAGGGGTGACTTATGGTGTAATTCAAGTTGAAGAGATTTACACGCCTAACAAAGAAAAAGAAGCATTCCTTGTCTATAAAACGGTAGAAGACGCACATCCGGGTGTTAAGAAATTATACGATCGTCCTAATGTATATGTGGGAGGACCAATTACGCTTGTAAAACGAATTAAAAAAGAAAAATTTTCCGTTTATTATTTAGATCCAAGTGAAACGCGAACAGAGTTTTTACGGAGTGGCTGGAAAACAATTGTTGGCTTTCAGACAAGAAATCCGGTTCATCGCGCGCATGAATATATTCAAAAAGCAGCTCTTGAAATAGTTGACGGCTTGTTTTTAAATCCGCTTGTTGGAGAAACGAAGTCAGATGATATTCCAGCTGATGTTCGAATGGAAAGTTATGAAGTACTTCTTGAAAACTACTATCCAAAAAGTCGTGTCTTTTTAGCGGTATTTCCAGCGGCGATGCGATATGCGGGTCCGCGTGAAGCGGTTTTTCATGCACTTGTAAGAAAAAACTTTGGATGTACACATTTTATTGTTGGCCGTGACCACGCTGGTGTTGGAAATTATTATGGTACGTATGAAGCGCAGGAGATTTTTAGCAATTTTACAATAGAAGAGTTAGGAATTACGCCTCTCTTTTTTGAACATAGCTTTTATTGTGCAAAATGTGAGGGAATGGCATCAACAAAAACATGTCCACATGGAAAAGAAGAGCATGTCATTTTATCAGGCACAAAGGTAAGAGAGCTTTTGCGAAGTGGAGAATTACCACCAAGTACGTTTAGCCGTAAAGAAGTTGTAGAAGTCTTAATTCGTGGTTTGCAAAAAGAAGTGGTGACAAAGTAAGGGGAGAAAAAAGATGGGTACAAATATTACTTGGCATGCAGCATCTGTTTCAAAAGAAGAACGCCGAAAACAAAATAAGAATCATAGTTTCATTCTATGGTTTACAGGTTTATCAGCTTCTGGAAAATCTACAGTAGCTAATGCAGTAGCTCGCAAATTATTTGAGAAGAATATCGATAATTATGTATTAGACGGAGATAATATCCGTCACGGTTTAAATAAAGATTTAGGATTTTCAGAAGAGGATCGTACAGAAAATATTCGCCGCATCGGCGAAGTGGCAAAACTATTTGTTGATAATGGAACAATTGTATTAACAGCATTTATTTCACCATTTCGAGAAGATCGCAGGCAAGTGCGCGACATATTAGAACAGGATGAGTTTGTTGAAGTATTTGTAAAGTGTCCGATTGAAGAATGTGAAAAACGTGATCCGAAAGGACTTTATAAAAAAGCAAGAAGCGGAGAGATGAAGCAATTTACAGGAATCGACTCTCCTTATGAAGAGCCAATTCAAGCTGAGATTGTTGTGGAAACACACCGCTATTCTACCAAAGAATGTGCACAGCAAATTATTGCTTATTTGCAAAAACGAAGCTTTATCCCGCTATTCGTGGGCAGTTATCCCCCACCTCAAGATTAATAGAAAATCGTTGTCCAGCTCTAGCGGCTAGAATCTCCCCTCGGACGAGGCAAAAAGCGCCTCTCTATCCAGGGGGGGCGTGGGCGTCCTGCGATTCTGAGCGAGCCGCTTCCGCTTTTCTAAAGAAGATAGGTTGGGGATGAAGAACCCCCGCTGAGTAAAGTTTCACTTTATCTAGGGAGGAAAAAAGATGAGTTATGAAAAAGTGTGGGCGAACAATGAAAAATTAAATGCAACGGAGAAAAAGAAATTAGAAAAAGACGGTTTAGAAATTTTTAAAAATATTCCGTATTATGCTGAACATGGATTTGCGTCGATTCCAAAAGAAGAATGGGATTCTTTCAAGTGGGCAGGATTATATTTACAGCGTCCAAAAGAGGCAGGATATTTTATGATGCGTGTGAATATCCCATCTGGAATTATAACAAATGAACAAGTGGAGGCTCTTGCTTCTATTGCTGAAGATTACGGACGTGATGTACTTGATATTACAACACGTCAAGCGATTCAGTTTCATTGGCTACAAATTGAACAAATTCCAGACATTTTCGAGCGATTAGAAAAAGTAGGTTTATCGACAGCTGGTGCATGCGGTGATATTACACGTAATATTACAGGGAATCCACTCGCTGGAATTGATGAAAATGAACTGTTTGATACACAAGTAATTGTGCGAGAGGTATACGAATATTTTCAGCATAATGAAGAATTTTCAAATCTACCTCGTAAATTTAAAATGTCAATTAGTTCAAATGTATACAATTCAGCAAATGCTGAGATTAACTGTGTAGCATTTACACCTGCAACGAAAGAAATGAATGGAAAGACAGTCATTGGTTTTCATGTGAAAGTAGGTGGCGGTTTATCAGCGCGTCCATATTTGGCGGAAGAATTAGATGTATTTGTTTTACCAGAGCAAGTGAAAGATGTAGCAATTGCTATTGCAACGATTTTTCGTGATTTTGGATATCGTGAAAAGCGCCACTTGGCTCGCTTAAAATTTCTTGTTGCAGATTGGGGACCAGAAAAATTTAAAGAACAGTTATTACAATATACAGGGCCTTTATATGAGAGAGGAGAAAGTGCCTTAAAAGGTTGGAATGCTGGTTACTTTTACGGTGTTCATAAGCAAAAGCAAGATAATCGATACTATATTGGTTTTAATGTCCCGGTTGGTCGTCTGCATGCAGAAGAAATGTATGAGATTGCTAGAATTGCAAAGCAGTATGGAAATGGTGAAATTCGTACGTGCAATTCACAAAACTTTATTATTCCGAATGTACCGCAAGAAAATATTGATGAACTATTGCAAGAACCAATGTTAGAAGTGATCTCTGCAAAACCAAAGTCATTTATCGGTTATGCAGTTTCTTGTACAGGAATTGAATATTGCAACTTAGCATTAGTGGAGACAAAAGAAAGATTACGTAATATCGCAGATTATTTAGATGCACAGCTTGTATTAGATGTACCCGTTCGCATTCATATGGTCGGTTGTCCAAACTCTTGCGGACAACGGCAAATTGCTGATATCGGCTTGCAAGGCGTCAAACTAAAAACGAAAGAAAAAGGGATAGTTGAAGCGTTTGAAATTTATGTAGGCGGGACATTACTAGATGGCGGTGCTTACAATGAAAAATTAAAAGGGAAAATTGACAGTAAAGATCTACCACATGTTCTCACTGCATTTTTAACGTATTTTAAAGAAAATAAACTTCCTAGTGAAACATTTTATGAGTTTGTTAGTCGTGTTGGAATAACGGATTTACAAGTAGTATTAGATACGATTTTAGAAGAAGTGATTGCATAGTAGGAGGGGAACAATATGGATTTATATCGTTTTGAAGCTATTTTAGCAAATGGTGTTGTTCCTGTAGTCGTTGTTGCGCAAAGTGAAGAGCAAGCATTTCGTCTCGTTGAAGTAGAACTTGAAAAATATTTTTTACCTTTGCCGGAAGTGAAAGAAATTTCTTTATACGAGAAAAAGAAAATTCGAAAGGGTGCAGCTTTTATATTGCATGAATAGGAAACCGTTTAATCAATGCCAACAGGAAGTAAGACGAAAAATTGTCAACTTCCATTAGTAGAAAAAGTTCTGCTGATGGAAGTTTTACTTTATAGAAGAAATGAGGAGAAAGTATGGGGAAAGTGTATATTGTTGGCGCAGGGCCTGGTGATCCAGAGTTAATTTCTGTGAAGGGTGTAAAATGTATTAGGCAAGCAGATGTCATTTTATATGATCGTCTTGTGAATAAAGAACTGCTTTCTTATGCAAAGCCAGAAGCGGATTTAATTTACTGCGGGAAACTTCCGAACTACCATACGATGAAGCAAGAAACGATTCATGCTTTTTTAGTGAAGTATGCAAAGAAAGGGAAGATTGTGACCCGTTTAAAAGGCGGAGATCCTTTCGTATTTGGAAGGGGCGGCGAAGAAGCGGAGGCATTGGTGAAACATGGTATTCCGTTTGAGATAGTTCCAGGCATTACAGCTGGGATTGCAGCTTCTGCATATGCAGGGATTCCTGTTACACACCGCGAAGCTAGCACAAGTTTTGCAGTTGTAACGGGGCACCGGAAAGAAGGAGCGGAAGAGGAAGTGAAGTGGGAAAACTTAGCGAAGGGAGTCGACACGCTTGCCGTTTATATGGGGGTAAGTAATCTACCTTATATATGTGAACAGCTCTTGAAATATGGGAAAAGTAAACATACACCAGTGGCGATGATAGAGTGGGGGACAACGGCATCTCAACGTACAATTACAGGAACATTAGGAAGTATCGTATCTGTAGCAGAAGAGGAACGAATCCAAAATCCGAGTATGATTGTAATTGGAGAGGTTGTACGCTTTCGCGAGAAAATTCATTGGTTTGAACAAACGCTTGAACGTTCGTCTCTACTTAGCGGAGTGCTTTAATATGAAAGCAGTACTCTATATTTGTCACGGCAGTCGTTTGCAGGAAGCGTGTGAAGAAGCGACTACTTTTGTTACATCGTGTATGGAACGTATATCAGCTCCTATTCAGGAATTATGCTTTTTAGAATTAGCATCTCCTTCTATTGCAGAGGGAGTTACAGCTTGTGTGCAAAAAGGGGCAACTCAAATCGTGATTGTCCCTGTCTTTTTATTAGCGGCAGTTCATGTGAAAAAAGATATTCCTGAGGAGTTAGGACAATTGCAAAATCAATATCCCTATGTGTCTTTTTCATATGGAAATCCATTTGGTGTTTCTCGTGAACTTGTTACTGCGGTTCTAGATGGTAGCGGAATGAAAGCCATTGGAAAACGAGTGACTCTTTTACTTGTAGCAAGAGGGAGCAGTGATGAGGAAACGTTAAGAGATGTTAGGGACATTGCATCATTGTTCGAAATGGCAGATGAAGTAGCGGAGGTCGAAGTATGTTATTTAGCAGCAGCTAAACCGCAATTTGAAGAGAAGCTGCGTGAACTTGTTCAAATAACGAATGCTCCGATTGTTATTTTTCCGTATCTTTTATTTACAGGATTGTTAATGAAGAGAATTGAAAAAGCAATTCGAAAACATAACCATTCTCAAATTGTATTATGTCCGTATGTAAGCAAAAATCAGGCATTTCAAGATATGCTCATTAAGCGTACAGAAGAAATGATAAGGGAGAATGTATATGTATCCATTAACAGTGCGAATAAAGGATAAACGTGTTGTTTTCATTGGCGGCGGACGAGTCGCGGCATTTAAGATTGCTCCTTTATTGCAAGAAGGAGCCAATATTATTGTTGTTAGTAGAAAATTGGATACAAGCCTAATTCAACTTGTAGAAGAAGAAAAAATTCGGTGGTTTCAAAAAGAATATGAAACAAGGGATCTTATCGGGGCTTTTTTAGTTGTTGCGGCAACGGACGATCTGTTGTTAAATGAGAGAATTGCAGATGATGCAGCGCCAAATCAATTAGTAAATGTAATTACAAATCCGGAAAGTGGTAATGTTCATTTTCCGGCAGCTATTCATCGGGGCAAATTAAACATTGCTGTATCTACTGGCGGGGCAAGCCCAAAACTTGCGAAAAAAATTCGTGATAAAATTGCAGGAGAATATGATGATAGTTATAAGGAATACTTAGATTTTTTATATGAAGTACGTATGAAAGTGAAGCAGTTACAACTAGATAAGAAGAAACAAAATGTTGTATTACAGGAAGTGCTTAAGTCTACTTACGTATACAATATAGAGGAGAGAGAAGCGCTTCTGTATTCTTTATATAAATGAAATTTAAAAAGTCGATCTAAAAACCCTCTTTCTTTTTAGATGGGCGAGATGTCAATTAATTTATGCTTTACAAATAAAATAATCTCCTCTATAATCACAATTAACTTCAATACATGAAATCGATGAGCAAGAAGAGTACGTATATTTGAGACGTTCAGAGAGCTGGGAAAAGGTGTGAGCCCGGTACGATAAAATATACAGAATGGGCTTGCGAGAGGTATGTTGAACGAATAGTAGGCAACCCGGGTTCCGCCGTTAAAAGGATAAGGTATCGGAAGCATTCCTGTACCTGAAAAGTGGGATAATTATATCCAATTGAGGTGGTACCACGGTATTATATTACATATATCGTCCTCTACATGCATCATAGCGTGTAGGGGACTTTTTTATTTTCTAAAGGAGGTGGGCGAGTATGAACTGAAAGTATATGAGTGAAAAAAATGGAAATATTCAGATCAGGAGAAGTGAAAATGAAAGAAACACAGCAATGGACGTCGAAAATTGGTTTTGTACTCGCAGCAGCCGGGGCAGCAGTAGGACTTGGGGCGATTTGGAAATTTCCGTATGTTGCCGGAAATAGTGGAGGAGGAGCTTTTTTCCTTGTCTTTTTATTCATGACAATATTTATTGGTATGCCACTTTTAGTGGCGGAATTTGTGATCGGTCGCAGTACGCAAAAAGAAGCGGTGACAGCTTATAAAGTATTGGTACCAAATAGTAAACTATATCCATGGATTGGTCGTATGGGAGTAGTGACATGTTTTAGCGTTTTATCATTTTATAGTGTTGTGGGAGGGTGGATTTTACTTTATTTATTTTATAGTGTAACCGGTGGGTTATGGGGGAATGGTGCTGACTACGCAAAGTTATTTGGAGAAACCATCTCAAATCCAATAAGTGCCATTGGAGCACAATTTATTTTTATGCTTTGTACAATTTTTATCGTAAGTAAAGGTGTAGAAAAAGGAATTGAAAAAGCAAGTAAATATATGATGCCGCTTTTATTTGTTCTGTTTCTTGCAATTATTGTTCGTTCTCTTACATTGGACGGGGCGTGGAAAGGTGTCGAATTTTTCTTAAAACCAGATTTCTCAAAGTTAACAGCAAAAACAATTTTATACGCGATGGGGCAATCGTTCTTTTCACTTACGGTTGGGGCTTCAGTTATGGTCACATATAGCTCTTATTTGAAAAAAGAAGAACATTTAGCAAAATCAGCAACGTCAATTACAAGTTTAACAGTCTTTGTTACTGTACTTGCAGGACTAGCGATTTTCCCGGCGATTTTTGCGTTAGGCGTGAGTCCGACAGAAGGTCCTGGATTATTATTTATCGTTCTTCCAGCTGTATTTGGAGAAATTCCTTTCGGGCATTTTTTCTTTATATTATTCTTAATTCTGTTTTTCTTTGCAACGATCACATCGGCAATTTCTATGCTGGAAATTGTTGTTGCTTCTGTAGCGAAAGAGGATGAAAAGAAGCGCCCATCAGCATCGCTCTTAATTGGATTACTCATTTTCGTAGTTGGAATTCCAGCAGCATTATCATTTGGAGTGATGAGTGATGTGAAATTATTTGGAAAGACATTTTTTGATTTAGTGGACTTTTCGGTGAGTAACATATTACTTCCGTTTGGTGTGTTAGCCATTTCGCTCTTTGTACCAAATAAAATGAAGAAAGAGTTGTTAATGCAAGAATTAGAAGTGACAGAAACAAGAGGGAAAACGTTATTTAACATATGGTTCTTCTTGCTTCGTTATATTATTCCAATTACCGTTATTCTTGTATTTTTAAATGTTATTGGTGTGTTTTAGTAAAAAAAGCGAAGAATATTCTCCGCTTTTTTTTAGTATATGAACAGAAACATATGTTCTCATTTGATATACTTTGTGTATACAAAACAAGAAAGGAGTGTGTCCAATAAAAAGATACCGGATCCAACTACTGAAAATATTCGGCCTATAAATGTCTCTTTGGCTTCTTGTAATTCTGCAACTGCTTGTAATTCTTGTTTCATGTGTAGACCTCTTTGAAAAAACTTTCATGTTATTGTATGTGTAATGCCTAGAAGGTGTTAAAGATTGCAAAATAATATGTAAGAAGTATATATGAAAGATGGTGCTCACTTGTTTTACATAAATAAAAAACTCGGCAATTGCCGAGTTTTTTTATTACAGTCCAATATAAGAGGATGGATCAACAGCGTTTGTTTTTGTTTGATTCCATTCACCGATATGAAGTTCAAAATGTAAATGTTGTCCAAAAGACTGTCCAGTATTACCCATAAATCCAAGTTGTTGCCCTTGTTTCACTGTTTGTCCGACAGAAACGGAACGGCTGCTCATATGAGCGTAAACAGTTGTATAAGTTTTTCCGTTTATACGGTGTGATAAATACACAACATTTCCATAGCTGGTAGATAGATCAGAACGAATTACGACACCGTCAGCAGCAGCTATAATTGGCACTGTTCCTGATGCGGCGATGTCAATTCCTTTATGATCGCCAATGTCACGTACACCAAATCCTGAAGTTTTTTCTCCAGCTGCGGGTTTAATGAAACCGCCAGTACTTTCTCCTTGAGGTACAGGAGCAGTTTGAGGTGCAGGAGCAGTTGGAGATGAAGAAGCGGCTTGTTTTTGCTCTTCAGCCTTTTTCGCTTCAGCTGCTTTTTTAGCGTCTTCTGTACGTTTTTCCTCTTCAATTGCCTTTTGGACAGCTTGACGTTGATTTTCTAGAATAGTCTTAGTTTCTTCTAAACTTTCCATCTCAGAATCTATTTTTGAAGCCTTTGCGTGCAAATCAGCAATCAAAGCTTGTTGTTGTTGTTGGTTTGCTTGTAGTTCTTGCTGTTGTTTCTGTAATGTTTGTTCCGCTTCTTTTAGTTGTTGTTCTTTTTTCTCAATCGCTTCTTTTTCTTTTTTAACGGTATCTTGATCGCGTATTTGTTGTTTTACGATCTCTGTATCACTATTTAAAATTAAACTGATGGAATACACATTTTCAAATAGTTCGGCGATATTGTTTGTATTAATTAATACTTCTGTAATTAAATTTGTACGTGGTTTTTCTTGCATAGATTTCAATCTTTGCTTAATTAATTCTTGGCGTGTATTAATTTGCTTTTGTAGTTCTTCGATATGCTTTTTTTTCTCTGCGATAATGTTTTGTGTTTTTTCAATTTCCGTTTTTGTTGCTTTTAAATCTGCTTCATTTTTATTAATAGAAGCAGTTAATTCATCGATTTTTTTCTGTAAGTCTTGAATTTCTTTTTCAATTTGTTGTTTTTCCTCTAATTTCATATGTAATTCTTGTTGCTTACCGTCTAGTTGTGATTGAATATTAGATAATTTATCTTGACTCGTCTCCGCATACGCTGTTGAAAGCACAGGAGAAACGAAAATAGTACCGGCTGTCAATAAACTAAACGCTGTTATTTTTTTGTTCATCTGCCTATCTCCTTTCCCTATGTTTCTATCTAATCATAGAAAAGAGAAATATGTCTATTGTTGTAATAATAATGTAAAAAAATATTTAAATAATTGTTATTAAATGTCGAAAAATAGAAGAATTTTACTCCTGAATTGTTTATTTTTACTATAAAAATTCAATTTATATAGTAATTGATGAATAGCAAGGAATAAGAGAAAGGAATCGTTCTCATGTTAGGTTTTCTAACATGGTTTTATTTTTGTCAACAAAAATATTTGCACATTGGTAAACTTATTTAGTTGTCAGATTTCTATTTTTGCCTTATCATTTTAAAAGGGGAAGAAAGTATTGAATAGTCGAACAATATTCTATTTTTGTATTTGATAGAAAAATAGAATATGAAAAACTAGAACATCTAAGAAGGGGGTTTCAGTAAGTATGAAAAAAATTGGACTTGCGTGGCAAATTTTAATAGGTCTTGCTCTCGGTATTTTGGTAGGAGCAATCTTTTATAAAGATCCGATGGTTGGTACTATTCTAAAACCGATTGGTGATATTTTTATTCGTTTAATTAAAATGATTGTTGTACCAATTGTAGTAGCAAGTATTGTTGTTGGTGTTGCCGGCGTTGGCGATGTGAAAAAGCTTGGACGTTTAGGTGGAAAAACAATTATTTATTTTGAAATTATTACGACAATTGCAATTGTTGTTGGTTTATTAGTAGCAAACATATTCCAACCAGGAAAAGGTGTGGATATGTCATCATTACAAAAAACAGATATCTCTAAGGTTGCAGCTACAACAGAACAAGTACAGCACCATTCATTTGCAGACACATTTGTAAACATTGTGCCAACGAATATTATGAAGTCGTTAGCAGATGGTGATATGCTTGCAATTATTTTCTTCTCTGTATTATTTGGTTTAGGGGTAGCGGCAATTGGAGAAAGAGGACGACCAGTTCTGAATTTCTTCCAAGGCGTAGCAGATGCGATGTTTTATGTAACAAACCAAGTCATGAAGTTTGCGCCATTTGGTGTGTTTGCGTTAATTGGCGTAACGGTTTCTACGTTTGGTGTAAAGTCATTAGTTCCATTAGCTAATTTAGTTTTTGTTGTTTACGGGGCGATGATTTTCTTCGTTGTTGTTGTATTAGGTATTACGGCAAAGTTATTTGGAATTAATATTTTCCAATTCTTTAAGATTTTAAAAGACGAGCTTATTTTAGCATATTCTACAGCAAGCTCAGAGACGGTTCTACCAAAGATTATGGAAAAGATGGAACGTTTCGGATGCCCGAAAGCAATTACATCTTTCGTTATTCCAACAGGTTATTCATTTAACTTAGATGGTTCAACATTATATCAAGCAATTGCAGCGATTTTCTTAGCGCAAATGTATGGTATTCATTTATCTATTACACAACAAATTACATTGCTTCTTGTGTTAATGCTTACTTCAAAAGGGATTGCTGGTGTACCGGGCGTATCGTTCGTAGTGTTATTAGCAACGCTTCATACAGTAGGTATTCCATCTGAAGGTTTAGCGTTTATTGCTGGTATTGACCGTATTTTAGATATGGCACGTACAGCAGTAAACGTAGTAGGTAACTCTTTAGCTGCAGTTGTTATGTCTAAATGGGAAGGACAGTACGATGCAGAAAAAGGACAAGCTTATTTGAAAGAGATTTCAGAGAAGCAAGCAGCTTAAATTACAACAAAACCCTCACGTTATACGTGAGGGTTTTTTCTATATGAAAGAGGTGGCTGCACATGAAACGGAAATATGGAGATGGATCATCATGGGGACGGTTAATTGATAAAACATATTCAGTAAAAGATGTACAGGGTGGTATGTTAGGTATATTACATATAAAGCACGTGAAAGAGCCTAGCTATAAGCGATATAATAATAGGAAGATTTGTATTGCGCATAATGGTTATACTTGGATCCAGTACTTTATAAATGAAAAAAACTTCGTAATTACAGCTATGTTAAACGAGAAAAAAGAGCTTGTCCAATATTATATTGATGTTGCAAAAGAGTATAAAATTGATGGAAGAGGACTTCCTTATTACGATGATTTATATGTAGATGTTGTCTTATTACCAAACGGGGAAATGTATGTATTAGATGAAGATGAGTTAGAAAAAGCATATACGGATGGCGATATTTTAAAAGAGGAGTATGATTTAGCTTGGAATACAGCAAAGTGGGTTATGAAAAAAATTGAAGAAGAAGATTTTTTATGGTTTTCAATTTTAGAAACAGAAATTCAAAAAAATACCAACTATTTTGATAGAAATAATGTTTGACATTTTCTCCTGCAAAGAGTAAAGTAAGAAAAGATTAATTCACACAAAATATAATATGAAACCTTCTTATCAAGAGAGGCGGAGGGACTGGCCCTACGATGCCTCGGCAGCGGACTCATAATTGAGTGCTGTGCCAAATCCAGCAAGCGATATGCTTGATAGATGAGAAGAGTGTTTCTTATATGATATATATAAGACCTCTTCTCTTCAGAAGAGGTCTTTTTCGCTCTTGTGAAGGATAGGTTTAGAAGTAGGAGAGGATATAATTTTGGAACAAACAAAAGGAAATGCATGGGCATTATTGCCACTTGGCATATTTTTAGCATTATTTATTGGTTCTGGTGTAATTACAGGGGATTTTTATAAGTTACCAATTTTGGTTGCTATTTTAATTGCAGTTGCCGCTGCATTAGTAATGAACAGGAAAGAAAACTTTACGACAAAGGTTGAACGTTTTGCTAAAGGGGCTGGCAATCCAGATATCATGATTATGGTATTAATCTTTGTACTAGCAGGTGCATTTTCTGAAACGGCAAAAGGTATGGGCGGCGTTGAAGCAATTGTAAACTTAGCTCTTTCAATTTTGCCGCAAGGATTTTTAGTTGTTGGTTTGTTTGTTATCGGTGCTTTTATTTCATTAGCAATGGGAACATCAATGGGTACGATTGCAGCATTGGCTCCAATTGCAGTAGGGATTAGTGGACACACGGATATTTCTATGGCGCTTGCAATGGCAACAGTTGTTGGCGGTGCGATGTTTGGCGACAATTTATCTTTTATTTCAGATACGACAATTGCAGCCGTACGTACACAAGGAACGGAAATGAAAGATAAATTTAAAACAAATTTCTTAATTGTATTACCAGCCGCTATTGTTACGAGTGTACTGTTAGTCGTTCTTACAATAGGTACTCATTCAAATATGACAGCACATGCGTTTAATTGGGTAAAAATTTTACCGTATGCAGGAGTGTTAATTACAGCACTGCTTGGATGTAACGTACTAGTTGTATTAACGGGAGGAACAGTGTTAGCTGGCATTATCGGTATGGTGGATGGTAGTTATACACTCGCAACCTTCTTTAAAAGCGTTACAGTAGGAATTAATGGTATGATGGAACTTGTATTATTGGCAATCTTAATCGGTGGAATGGTCGAAATTATTCAATATAACGGTGGCATTCAATATTTAATGAATGTGCTAACACGTAATATTCGTTCGAAAAAAGGTGCAGAATTTGGAATTGCTGGTCTTGTAAGTATGACAAATATGTGCACAGCAAATAATACGATTTCTATTATTTTTACAGGTCCACTAGCAAAGAACGTTGCAGATCAATATAATATTGATCCGAAAAAATCGGCGAGCTTGTTAGATTTATTCTCTTGTAGTGTGCAAGGATTAATTCCATACGGTGCACAAATGTTAACGGCGGCAGGATTTGCTTCACTTTCACCAATTGAATTATTACCATACTCATTTTATCCAATGTTAGTTGCTGTTTGTGGTATTATTTCAATTGTCGTTAATTTTCCGCGTCTTTCGCCTGAGAAAAAGGAATATCAAAAAACAGCATAATGATTCAGAAGAGGATGTCTTATAGTAGGCATCCTCTTTTATTTTGGATATCACAATGATAGAACTCCATTTTTATTTTTCGACATCTTTGTCTAGCTCTGTCTCCTAAGCCCTCATGTCTAAGAACCTTCTGTGTGAAAGAGCCTTAGCCAACAGGCTTAAACAGTCGTCTCCCCTAAAAGGAAAGGGGTTTTTTAACTTGTATTTCTATCATTCCATCTCATTTTAAAATAGGTCTGATAATAAATAGGACTTAAGTCTGAGAGAAAAACGGTTCTTAAGCTCGTTATAGAAAAATGAAAAGATAGGTAAGATAAGAGTATCAAAACGAAGGGAGGCAAGCACAAGATGAAACAATTTTTAGCGTTTATGGCAGCCGGTATTTTGGCTTTAATTGCTCTTGGAAGTCTTGCTGGTATTGTAGGATTAGCAATTGGAGCGGGGATTGTGTATTGGAGCTATAAATCATTTGTGCGAGCAAAATCATTTTTTGGAAAACTAGCTTGGGGTATTGTCGGTTTAATTGGCTTGTCAATCGCCCTGTCTCATTCCCCGGCATTAATCGGTATTGCGGCATTAGTCGTTCTATATTATGGATACCGTGAATGGAAAAAAGGGAAAGATGTAGTAGATGTTGCTTCAGACAGCTCGAAGCCGTATAGCAATTTTGAAGATGAGTGGAACAAATTAATGAAAAATAACTAATATTAAATAAAAAAAAATAATAGAGTAGAAGAGAGGAAGATTAAAAATGAAACAATCATTATTCGGACGTGTACGTGATGCAATACTTGCAGATTTTCATGATGTGTTAGACGAGAAAGAAAGAAAAAATCCAATTGCGATGTTAAATCAATATTTACGTAATAGTGAACGTGAAGTAACAAAAATTGAAAAGTTAATTGAGCGTCACAAAACATTAAAATCTAACTTTGCTCGTGAGCTTGAAGAGGCGCGTTATTTCGTAAATAAGAGATCCAAGCAAGCTGTAATTGCAAAGGAAGCAGGAGAAATACAATTACATGAACGTGCATTAGAAGAAGTCGCATACTACGAAGGGCAAGTAGCTCGATTAGAAGAAATGTATGCAGGAGTTGTAGACCAAATAGATGAGCTAGAACGTCGTCTATCTGAAATGAAAAATAAATTAAAAGAAATGCATGCAAAACGTATGGAATTAATGGCACGCGAAAATATGGCACATGCGAACCGTCGTATGAATACGGCTCTTCATAAGATGGATGAAAATAACCCATTTTTACGCTTCGAAGAAATTGAAAATCACATTCGTGATTTAGAGTTTCGCATGAATGAAGGTTATGAACGTGACACATTTGATATGAAAATTGCAAAGCTTGAACGCGAAATGAAAGAGAAAAAAGAAGTATCTTTAGACAAATAAGTAATAAAATAATTGTAGTATATTATAAAACGAGCTTATGATATAGTGATAGAAGAAAAGGTGTTGGAATACAATGCCTTTTTCTTCTATGTATATATAATGAAGAAGGGGGAGCTGCAATGAAGAAACAATTTTCGAAAACACAATTATTAGGGATGCTCCTCGTCATATTTGGATTCGGTCTTTTTCTCGATATGATTCTTGGGCATTTTGAGCCTGGTGCTCTTATTTTTGCATTTATTATGATTATGTTTGGAAGGCATTATCGAAAAAAGAATCGATATGTGAGAGGGAATGTGTGTTTATTTGTTGGGGGAATTGTTTTCTTATTTTTCCTATTTTCATCAGCAGCCTTCGTTCTCGTTTTATTTACTTGCTTAGCTTTCATTGGTTATCAGCTGATGCAGGGCCAGCAGAAGACAAAAACGGTACAGGTTGAAATTAAGGAAAAAGAATATATAAATGAAGAAAAACCAATCTATCGAACAGAACCGTATATAAAGAATATAATGGTTGGTAACGTACGAATAATGGATCATATTTATGAGTTAGAAGATGTTAATGTTCAATATGGAATCGGTGATGTTGAAATTGATCTAACAACAGCTATGATTCCAGAAGGCGAAACTGTCATTGTCATTCGCGGTGTGATTGGTAATATTCGTTTGTATGTTCCGTATGACATTGAACTATCTTTAAATCATTCTGTTATTGTTGGAAGAATTTTGCTTCCATCGTATGAAGAAACAGGCTTTAACCGTAATGTGAAGTTTAGAACGGAACAGTATAAAGAAGCTCCTCGCCGTATTAAAATTATTTCTTCGCTTATCGTAGGCGATACGGAAGTGAGGAAAGTATAATGAAAAAACAAAAGAACATTTCATGGATGTATATCCGGTACTCGATTTTATCTTCTATTAGTATTGCACTTATTTGTACCATCGTTTATGTATGGAAAAGCCAGCAAGATGTATATGATTTATTATGGAAAGAATCGATTGCTTCTGTTCCCGTTAGTTTGTTTATTATCTGTACGAGTCTTCTCATTGGTGGAATTGTTGGGTATGCAATTGGTTATTATATGCAGCAGCGTATTCAAGGCTTAACGACTTTTTTATTTGAAGTAGAACGAGGAAACTTTCCAAGAGATGCTTCGTTTACTGGAGAAGATGAATTTCATGAAGTAGAACGGAAGGTAATTTCGCTTGCTAGACGTTTAGAAGAGCAAGCAGGATTATTTCAAAAAGTAACGAATGAACGAGCGCATTGGAATGAAGAGATGAGGCAGCAGGCCATTTCAGAGGAGCGGCATCGTCTAGCTAGAGAGCTTCATGACTCTGTAAGTCAACAGCTCTTTGCGATGTCGATGATGATGTCAGCAATTAATGAGCAAACCGCTCACATACCAGAGGGTACTCAAAAACAATTACAACTTGTTGAAAATATGGTTGTAAACGCTCAATCAGAAATGAGAGCGTTGCTTCTTCATTTACGTCCTGTCCAATTAGAAGGTAAAAAGTTAACAGAAGGCATTGAAGAATTATTAACAGAGCTTTCAAGAAAACAACATATGAAGATTGAATGGTTGATTGAGCCAATTCAATTGAAAAAAGGTGTAGAAGATCACTTATTCCGTATTGTACAAGAAGCACTGTCCAATACATTGCGGCATGCAAAAGCGAAGAAAACAGAAGTGAGGTTGCGCCAAATTGACGAATATGCAATTTTAAAAATTATTGATGATGGCGTAGGCTTTGAAGTAGGAGTAAATAAAGCAGGGTCATATGGGCTTCGCTCTATGCAAGAGCGCGTTCATGAAATTGGCGGAACTTTAAAGGTATTAAGTTTTCCGAATAAAGGGACGCAAATTGAGGTGAAAGTGCCAATTCTTTTAGAAAGAGGGGAGGAACAAGATGATTAAAGTATTGCTTGTTGACGACCATGAAATGGTTCGTATGGGTGTATCAGCGTATTTATCGACTCAGCCGGACATTGAAGTTGTAGGAGAAGCGGAAAATGGAAGAAAAGGTTCAGAATTAGCACTAATGCTAAAACCAGATATTATTTTAATGGATCTTGTCATGGATGAAATGGATGGTGTTGAGGCAACGCGAGCGATTATTCAAGAATGGCCAGAAGCAAAAATTGTTGTTGTGACAAGTTTCTTAGATGATGAAAAGTTATATCCAGTTATTGAAGCTGGTGCAACTAGTTATTTGTTAAAAACATCTAGAGCAAGTGATATAGCAGATGCAGTTCGAGCGACATACGATGGGGAAACGGTACTCGAACCGAAAGTTACCGGAAAAATGATGTCACGTATGCGTCAAAAGAAGGAACAGCCGCTGCATGAAGAGTTAACAGAACGAGAACTTGAAATTTTATTATTGATTGCCGAGGGAAAGAGTAATCAAGAAATTGCGGATGAACTATTTATTGCTTTAAAAACAGTGAAGACGCATGTAAGTAATATTTTAAATAAATTACATGTAAGTGATCGAACACAAGCAGTTATTTATGCGTTTCGTCATCAGCTTGCAAACTAAAAAAGGCTGTAGAGAAGCCTTTTTTAGTTTGCAAGCATTCACTGTATTTTTTGAATATGATTCATTTGAACATTTTCTAAAGATGGATTAGAACGGATGAAATTTGCGAGTGCTTCTTGATCTGTCGGGCCTTCAACGCGATTTCGTCCTTTTTGAAATATTGTAAACTTATCTCCCCCATTTGCTAGGAAAGAATTGACTACGACAGAGTATGTTGTATGATCTTGGAGTGGCTCACCATTTTCTAGTGTAATTGATTCTATCCCATTTTTTCTCCATATGTAACGAATTCCAGATACTTGTAACATACGTATTTCATCATCCCATTGTTCGTGCAATGCACTTTGAATTTCTCTACCAGTTAGGTCCATTTTAATGAGTTTATTTTCAAAAGGTTGGACGAGAAAGGTGTTTTCCCATGTGATGAAACCAGCTGGTAAATCATGGCGAATACTCCCTGGATTGACAAATGCAATGTCAGCTTGCATGGCTTGACGTTGCGATGCAGCAAGAAGAGCACCAAGATCTGCTTCTCCGTCTTTATTTTGATCTCGCGTCAGTTCATGTATATTTTTTCCAAGTACTTGCTCGGTTAATGGAGCTATTTTTGTTTGATAGCTTTGGAGCCATGTTTGGATGATTGGATTAGGTTGCATTTGATCATGATAAGTGGGAATAATCTTTGCCGTTTTTTTTGTAATATCTTTCGTTTTACGATTAATTGTGAACTGCACATTCGCAAAAGCTCTTCCGTAAGAATACGCTTCAACAAGTAATTTTCCATTTACATACCCATTCATATAAGAATGATTGTGTCCACCAAATAATATATCTACATCATCATCAAGTTTACTGGCTAAATTAGCAAGTGGCCCGTAGGTAATTCCATCTGTTGTCTTACCATCTAGATGAGCAAGAACGATAATAGCATGGATGCCTTTTTGCTGTAACTCTCGTACGTACGTTTGAACAGCAGTAGCTTCATCTATAAAAGTGACTGCCGACATATCGCTTTGCATCGTAAGAAAAGGTGTTTCTTTTGTAACGACGCCAATAAAAGCAATAGGAATACCATCAATCCATTTTATTGCATATGGTGGGAATAGAGGTTTATTTGTGTTAGCATTTAGTACATTTGCACAAACATAAGGGAAAGAACTACCTGGAAACATACCGGTTTTTGGATGAAAGCCACCATCAATTAGTCGTTTTAGCTCTCCTACTCCTTCATCAAACTCATGATTACCAATTGTTCCAACGTCAAATTGTAGCATATTTAAAAATTCTATTGTTGGCTCATCTTGAAAGAGAGCTGAAATGGGGGGACTTCCACCAATCATATCACCAGTATGAACAAGCAAGGTATTTGGAAATTGTTGTTTATAGGCGTTGATATAGGAGGCTATGTAGTCAGCGCGACCGGCGGGCTTACCATGCAGCGTTGTAGTTGTGTTGATTTGTCCGTGTAAATCGTTTAATCCAATGATTTGTACAGGTATTTCAGGGGATTCTGAAGTGGAAAAAAAGGAAGAAAGAGTTATAGAAATAAGAAAAGGGATATACGTAAGAAAGGTAAACATGTTGTCACTCCTTTACATATTCTAGTATTTTTATTGTATTAGAAGGACAACGTTTTATTTTATTAAAAAATCGTAAATCTTTTATGGGAATTATAAAATTTTTTATTTATTATACATTTACTTTCATTTCGCCCTAAGGGAAGTTTCACTTTATTTTATGACGAAAAGAAGGATTTATTGTTTATTATAGAGAATAATGTAATCATCCACTTGCTGGAAAGAACAAACGAAGCAGAGGTGACGAAAATGCTTGTAATGGGTGTATTGTTATGTATTACTGCAATTTGTGGTTTTATATGGTTATATTATTCTCGTTCGCTTAAACAGGCAGGAGTGTTACTTTTTGATAAAGGTAGTTTGTTTGCAAATCAATCCAGATTTTTAGTATGTACGAAGTGTGGTAGTGCACAGGCAAGAAATGGTGGATATCAAGAGTGTTGCCGAACAAGGTTATGAAATAGTAACAAGCCTCACATTATGTGAGGCTTGTTACTATTTCACGGCTGTCCAAATTGTCCAGCGATCTTGTTCTATAATAGGAGATTTATCGTAAAGTTTAGAGTGAATATGTTGTAATAACCCAGAAAGTTCATTGTTTGATAATTCATGGAGAATAGAACGACCAGTACGTGGTGATAAGTCTTGAAGTAAATCCTCAATTGAAGGATGGATTTTACGAACTTCCCAAAAAGTTTGAATCGGATTTGTCTGAAAGCCGTTATCATGTAACGAATGTAGTACTTGATTTGTTTCCGGTCTTCGTTTTGCTTCTATCTGGATTAATTTTGGATAGCAAGAAAAGAAATAGCCGCGAATATGTTCTGGACTTCCTGGAATCGTGCAGTCTTCAATTGTCCGATCTTGGAGAATAAGAATCCCGCTTCGTTTTAAAATACGATATGCTTCTTGAAGAAATTTCGGAATATGATCTAGATGATGAATAACAGCTCGCGATATAACAATATCAAATGTTTCATTTGCAAAAGGGATATGATAAGCGTCACCTTGTATAAAGGAAATATTTGATATATGAGTACAGTTTTCTTTGGCAGCTTGGATCATCTGATTTGAAAAATCAACACCAACTACTTCAGCTGCACCCATCATAGCGAGTTGTTTCGTATAAATACCACCGCCGCATCCAATATCAATCACTCTTTTTTCTTTGACATCTACAATGTTTTGTATCATATGTGTCCATGAATCTGCTGCTTGACGATTGGTATACGTATATTTGTTGTCTGAACTATGAAAATCTATCGGCATGTTGTAACCTCCTTTTCATGTATATTATATCGAATTTAATTTGTTAGATTGATTTTGTTTTCTTCGGAGGACAATAAGTTTTGCTTATTTTGAGGAATGAGGATGAGAGCTATGCGAAAAAAATGGTTATTCATGTTCTTTCTTTTTTTATTAGTGGCATGTAATCAAACGGATGAGAAAATAGAACGAAGTGAAAAATTAACAAAAGAAGCGGGGCGTATTATGGAAGAGAATGTAGAAGTAATTGTATCTCTAGTAGGGAAAAAAGAAACAATATTGAAGGATGAAAAAGCAAAAATAGCGGCTAATATTATAAGTAAAGCAGAGAAACAAAATGTGATCGGTGAATTAGGTGAACCCGAATATGTAATTACAATTAAGAAAAATGGACAAGAAGAAAAATATAAAGCTTGGCTTCGTACAGAAGCGAGAACAGGGTGGTTACAAAAAGAAGCGGATCCAAAAAGTTTTTATCTTATATCAAAAGTGGATACCGAAAAACTGCTTTCTTTATTTCCGTCAGCACCTTTAACACAAAATGATGACGAACAACAATCAGCTATAACTGAAATCACTAAAAAAGATTTACAAATTACTCGTTTTCATATTAAAACAAAGGAAAATACAGTGTATTATACGGTATATTATACGATTTCAGATGCATTATATAAAAAGCTGAAAAAAGAAAAAAACTATTATTTTCAATTACAATTTCCTTCGAAAGTACAAAAGATAATAAATAAAGAAAAAAGTGAACAAGTACAAGGTGAGTTAGTGAAAGAAGGATATAAACAATATGAAGTGAACTTTGTTGTTCCTGTTAGCGGTATATCATCATCTCAATTAAAAATGTTAGAAGCGTATTATGATCAATACAACCTAAAAGTATTGAATCATAAAAAAGAAGAGATAGGTGCGTTTCAAAATATTATTCAAATAGTGAAAGAATATGGAGAGAAGATGCAGTTAGAGAGATAATGGTTATTCTAGGAAATGAGAAAAAGAGTGATAAGACACCATCACTCTTTTATTTTGTTTTTGTTGAAGGCTCACTCATGGATTTTCGCGTAATAAAATAAGCGATAATAAGTGCAGAAAGGATAATAGAGCTAATAAAAATATTGTCGGGTAGCCAATCTAAAAGTAATACATGTCCAACAGTATAAAAAATTAGCATAGAAGCTAGAAAAGATAAGGCGCCGATCATAACAGATTGCAGTGTCACCGTTTTCACCTCCTTGCATGTATAGTATTGGCTAAAAATGGAGGAAATAAACGATAGTTTCCAATAAACTTAAAAAATATGACATAATAAGAAAAAAAGATTATCGGTAAGGAGAGGAATATGAAACAAAATACAAAAGGATTATGGGGGATTATTGCAGCAGTTGGTGTTTTTCTGTTGTCTAAATTAAAATGGCATTAGATTACTTGCATCCTAAATTTGAACCACTAGATTACGTACCGTATGAAGAGGAAAGAGAACAGTATCTTTTATTGATGCAAGAGGTAATAGCAGTGTCAGAGCGAAATTTACATAAGTGGGAAGAAGAAAAAGAACAGCATGAAAAGTACTATTCTGCAAATATGAAAACTCATATAAGTATATTCATTTTGTATGTATTACTACTTGTAGTACTCGGATATGCTACATATCAAGGAACAACTATCTTGCAAAATCAACTTCCGACACGTAATTTGTAGAAAAACATTGTCGAAATGGTAAGAACTATTTATACAGGAACCCTTATTTTTTTGTAGAATATTACAAACATTACACTTCTAATAAAGTGAAACTTTAATCAGTGGGGGTTTTCTTCATCCCCCACTGATTATCATCCCTCACCAATCGGGCTTTTACGGGCAGTTTATCTCCCGCCTAACTTCTTTGCTTCCGCTGAATTTTGAGGCGGGAGTATTACTGCCCCAAAATAGCGGGATAAATAAATGTAATATTCATAAAGCAAAGGGGTAAGGTGTATGAAAAAAATGTGGAGTATACTTGGAATTCTTCTTGCCATGGGAATCGCTAGTTACGGCTTAAGCAAATTTTTTATACACTATGCAAGTAAGCCAGTTGGTGTAGCATCGATACCAAAAGTAGAAAATGTGGATGAGACGAAAGAAGTACTACAATTTATCGGTACAACACATGAAAGCTACAATAACTTCTTAAATTATGGAAAAGCAGAAAAGTATACAGATGGAGATTGGTACCATTTCATGAAATGGTTTCAAGAACAGGAGAATGCTTTAAAAGATTTTGAGAAGAAAGTGAAAAACAATCAAATAAAACGAGATGTGAAACGAAGTTATGAAATTTTGAAAAAGGGAGTAACTACTCGGAATATCGAATGTATTGTTTATGCCCATCGTGTGTATCATGATCTCGATATTATTGTAAATAAATATACAGGTGAAACGAACATTTGGGGCTATACAGAGTTTGGAAATGGAAAAGACGTAAAAGTAATTGAACAGGCATTGAAAGCACCGTAAAAAGGCATACTTAGTATGTCTTTTTATTATTTCGCTACTTTTGGGCAGTAAGCCACCACGTCAAGATAGAGAGACAAGTACAGAAGATAGATTAAAGGTTCACTTTATGATGTTTTTCACAAAAACATCATGTTTATAGTGATTAAAATCACAACCTCTATTTTGGGTATCCTATAAAATAGAGGTAGATAAAGAAATAGAGGAGTGAATAGTATGTTAAGTGCAAAAACAATTGAAATCGTAAAATCAACTGTACCGTTATTACAAGAAAAGGGTGTAGAGATTACAACACGTTTTTATCAAATCATGTTTTCTGAGCATCCTGAACTATTAAATATTTTTAACCATACAAATCAAAAAAAAGGAAGACAGCAACAAGCTTTAGCAAATGCAGTATATGCAGCTGCTAATTATATTGATAATTTAGCAGTAATTATTCCAGTTGTAAAACAAATAGGACACAAGCATCGCAGCTTAGGTATTAAAGCTGAACACTATCCGATTGTTGGAAAATGCTTATTGCAAGCAATTAAAGAAGTAGCTCATGCGCCGCAAGAAGTATTAGATGCTTGGGGAGAAGCTTATGGCGTAATTGCTGATGCATTTATTAGTATAGAAGCAGAGATGTATGAAGAAGCGGCAGAAAAAGCGGGTGGTTGGAAAGATTTCCGTAACTTTATCGTCGTGAAAAAAGAAAAAGAGAGTGATGTGATTACATCATTTTATTTGAAGCCAGAAGATAAAGGGTCACTATCTTCATTTTTGCCAGGACAGTATGTAAGCGTACAGCTAAATATTGAAGGGGAAACATATACACATAACCGTCAGTACAGTTTATCCGATGCTCCTGGAAAAGATTATTATCGTATTAGTGTAAAACGTGAGAAAAGTATGGAAAGTCAAGAGGGAGTGGTATCTAATTATTTACATGATCATGTAAAAGAAGGAGATATTTTACCGTTAAGTGCACCAGCAGGAGATTTTGTACTTAATATGGATTCACAATTACCAGTTGTGTTAATTAGTGGTGGTGTAGGAATTACACCGATGATGAGTATGTTAAATACATTAATTCAGCAATCGCCAAACCGCAATGTATACTTTATTCACGGTGCGTTAAACAGCGATGTACACGCAATGAAAGAGTATGTTGCAAATATAGCAAAAGAACATGAACAGGTAAAAGCATATACTTGCTACTCGGCACCAACTGAGCAAGATAAGAAAGCAAAAAACTATGATAAAGAAGGATTTGTTGATTTAGCGTGGTTACAAACTATTATTCCTTCTACTGAAGCAGATTTCTATTTTTGCGGACCAGTACCATTTATGAAGCATATTCATGCAGCTTTGACAGAATGGGGCGTTTCATCAGAGCATATTCACTTTGAATTTTTCGGACCAGCAGCAAGCTTACAGTAATTAGAAAGAACGAGGTGTTAGTTCACCTCGTTTTTTGTTTGTTCTCGAAGAAAACGATTTACTGTTTCACGGCGAATGCCAATTAATTGCCCGATTTCCGTTTGCGTTAAGATTTCATAAATAGGGATATCACCTAAATATGTTGCGAACCATTCTTGTAAACGATCAAGGCGTTCTTTTGGTGAGACAGTTGTAAGTTGGTCGATACGCTGCTGCATCATGCGTAATTTTGTTTGCAGCTGAAGGGCGATCTCGGCATAAGATTCAGGAGTTGTTTGTAATTGTTCATACCATGTTTTGCATGTAATTGGTGTTACTTCTGTTTTAATTAAAGCAATTGCAGTACCATGATATTCTTTTGGTGAGATTAAAGAGTGATGAGGAATTGTTTCACCTGGAACAATAATATTAAATAAAAAAGGTGTGCCATCTTCTTGGACACGAACGACTTTTAATAAACCGCTTTTTATAAAATATAGAGGGCCTTCCTCCCCTTGGCGAAATAATATTTCTCCCTTATGTAAAATCAATGTAAGCACCTCTTTATATTTTGCTTTTAATTTCATTATAGAGGAAGTGTTTATATAAGACTATACTTGATACAGATAGAGGCGACTGTATATATAAATCTATTTTGAAAAAACGACATAAAACCCTTTTCTTTTTAGGTGGACGAGAGCAACTAGTCATGCATAGAAGCGATCAAGACCTTTTTCTGCCACGTGTAGGTCATGTTTTGTTCTGCACAGCTGCGACGTATATGTTGAAAAATCAAAGTGGATATAGCTTTATCCCGCTATTCGTGGGCAGTAAGACCCCCACCTCAAGATTCAGAGAGAAACGTTGTCCAGCTCTAGCGGCTAGAATCTCGGGTCGTTTCGCCCCCCTCGGACGAGGCAAAAAGCACCTCTCTGTCAGGGGCGTGGGCGTCCTGCGATTCTGAGCGAGCCGCTTCCGCTTTTCTAAAGAAGATAGGTGGGGGATAACTGCTGGCATGCGCCCGATTGGGCGGGCTAACCATCAGTGGGAGATGAAAAAGCTCTCCACTGATGGAAGTTTCACTTTATCAAATCACTTATAAGTAGTAAGATTTGTATTATAAGGTTAAGAGAGTGGTCCTGCTAAGGGGCATTTCGCTTTATATTTAGTAGAAAAGACATTCACTTACATAAAGTCCATTAATTATATTGACGAAAGATACCGTATTACAGTAGTATACTGTTTAGTGTGTATGTGTAAGAACGGTACTAGAAAGGAATATTTTTTAGGGGGCATACCATGTTAGATGAAAAAATGACTGATGTGAGGATTTCAGCTGATGCAGTGATACATGTGGAAGAAATGAAGGGCGGAGTTGTTCTATCAGTCGAAATAGATGGACAAATTATTTATACGATGGCTTATGATGAAGAAACTGATAGTTATGCAGAATTATACGATCGAAATGATAAACGAGCAAGACAAGTTCATGAAGATTTTATGGGATGGTCGCTTGTACACTAATGGAATTTTTAACAATCCAATACATGCTGCTTTTCATTTATGAGAGAAGCATGTATTGGATTGTTTTATATATATAAGTTAAAAATGACATACCCCCCTTTCTTTTTAGGCGGATGAGAACAACTGGCCGCGCATAGAAACGGTTAAGTTTCCTATTACATGTAAAACAAAAGGAGAAAGTAGCGGTTATGTTATATTGCTGCATAGCAGCGACTTATACGTCGAAAAAAATAAAAAAGGATATATTTGTAAATTCAAAACAATGAGATTGTATATATAATGTAATAATTACATCGGATTTGTAACACTCATTTCTATATTGTTAGGGCATTGTAAATGTATATGTTGTGTTTTTTCGGTATGATAAAGTAAATAGTAATTTTTCATTAGTTGAACCAATCAAGCTCTTATGGAAGTTTCATTTTTACCTATTTCGGTAGGAGTCTTATTGTACGTTAGAGCGGGATCAAGTAAAAAAGATGCAACAAACATAGGAGTGATTGTTTTGAGGAATTTACATGTTTCTAATCTTATTTTATTATGTGTCTGCTCAGCATTATGTATTATTTTAGGTGTGTTTTTTTATACATGTATATAAAGAAACGCATTCTAAAAAAGAATGCGTTATAAAATGGAACTAATAATGAGGCGTGTGCCGAGAATAATTAAGGTAATACGTAATAAATTAATAATGGCATTACCACTTAATTTTGTATTAATATAAGCTCCCAATTTTCCGCCAATCCATGCCCCAGGGATTAAAACTAGGGCATAGAGCCAGCTAACATTGCCAAGGGAGATGTGAGTTGCTGAATTTACAATTGCAGATAAAAGAACAATAAACATGGATGTAGCAACGGCGATTTGCGCCGGAAAAGCAAAAAGAAGCATCATTGCTGGAACTAATAAGGCACCTCCGCCAATCCCGAATAACCCAGAAATAAAACCTACACCAAATGAAATAATGATAGCAAGAAAAGGTGGAAACTGATAGGTTATGATTTCTCCTTCTGAAGTTGTAAAGGAACGTTTAATAGTAGAACTGCTTGAAAGGGAGAGGGGTTTTAGTTTATCTCGTAGCATGAGTAAAATCGATACGGAAATAAGAAAGACTCCAAAATATAAAGAAAATGATTCTTGATTTAAAAATTTATTTGCCCATGATCCGATGATCCCTCCAGGGCCACTCCCAATAAATAAAATAAGACCACTTTTGTAATCTACTCGTTTATGCTTCATATAAGTAAGGGTAGAAGCCAAACCTGTAAATACGACAGTAACAATTGAAGTACCGACAGCTAATTGTGGGGAAAGGCTATGTAAGCCAATGAGTAAAGGAACAATAATGATTCCACCACCAAGACCAACTAGACTTCCAATCGTACCTGCTAATAATCCAACAAGTAGTAGCATAATATATTCCAACTGTAACATCTCCTCTTTTGTAGCAAATACATCATTCATTATACAACGTTTTGAATGAGAACGATGTGTGTTTACAAAAAAGTCGTCTTCTTATGTAGAAGACGACTTTTTTTAGAAAATAAGATCTAATACGTAATAGCATAAAGCTGCTAATGTAGCTGAAATAGGAAGTGTGATAACCCATGTAATTAACATGCGCTTTGCTGTTCCCCATTTTACACCCTTTACGCGATGTGAAGCACCAACACCTAAAATAGAAGATGAAATAACGTGTGTTGTACTTACTGGTAAATGAATGAAAGTTGCACCGAAAATAACAAGTGATGATGATAAATCAGCAGCTACACCATTTACAGGGCGAATTTTCATAATTTGTCCACCGACAGTTTTAATAATTTTCCATCCTCCAATAGAAGTACCAAGACCCATTGCAGTCGCACACGCGATTTGGACCCAAAAAGGAATATCTGTTGAAGTGTGATAATTATTTGCAATAAGTGCCATTGTGATAATACCCATCGCTTTTTGAGCATCGTTTGTGCCATGTGTGTAAGCTTGCAATGCAGCTGTAAACACTTGGAATAAACGGAAGTTTTTGTTCGTTTTCGTCAGATTAAAGTTTTTAAAGGCAACTTTAAAAATACTATACACGATGTAACCAATGACGAAAGCGATAATTGGTGAAGTAATTAAAGCTTCAATAATTTTAATGAAACCTTTATAATTTAATGAATGTACACCAGCGGCAGCAATAGCTGCCCCAGCAATAGCGCCGATAATTGCATGAGATGAACTACTTGGAATTCCGTAGTACCAAGTAATTAAGTTCCATGCGATGGCAGCAAGCAGTGCTGCTAAAATAACGACAGAACCATTTGGTAAATTAAATGGATTAACAATATCTTTTGTAATCGTCTTTGCTACGCCCGTAAATGTCATTGCACCTAAAAAGTTCATAATAGATGCCATAAGAATGGCTTGCCTTGGCTTTAAAGCCTTTGTTGAAACAGCTGTTGCGATAGCATTTGCTGTATCATGGAACCCGTTAATAAAGTCGAAAGCTAAAGCACAAATGACAACTAAAACGGTTAAAATCAAGAGTGTATCCATGATCAAACTCCTTATGCGTTCTTCATAATAATTGTTTCTAAAACATTTGCTACGCTTTGACAGCTATCAGCAACTTCTTCAAGTTCTTCGTAAATTTCTTTGTATTGAATAATCTTAATTGGATCTTTTTCACGAGAGAACAAATGTTTAATCGCATGTCTACGAATATCATCACATTTTGATTCGTAATCTTTAATTTTAATTGCGTTTGTACGAATATCGAGCAACTTTTTATTAGACATCAATTCAATAGATGATGCAATTTCAATTGCACATTGATTAATTGCATCAACAAACTTAATCATGTACTCATCTGCTTCTGTAATAGAGTACATCTCAAATAGACCAGCACTATGATCTAATCCGTCTAATACATCATCCATACTCATTGCAAGTTGCAAAATGTCTTCACGTTCAATTGGAGTAATAAACGCTTTGTTTAATTCCATAATAACTTCATGAATAAATGAATCGCCTTTTGACTCATATTCTTTCATGCGCATGGAGAATTCTTTTAAATCACTTGCGTTTTTCAGTTTGTACTCCACAAAAAATTGAGCGCCTTCTTTTAAATTTTCGGAAATATTCGTTAACATTTCTGAAAATTTATCTTTCTTAGATTTGAAAACCATATAGTTACCCCCACCAAAAAATAGTTATGTAAAGCATATTGGCTAGTTCATTCTATCAAAAAGCTGTCGTTTTTTAAAACATTTTATCGAAAAGTTTACAAAAACTTAACATTAGACATGTTGAAAAATTAGCAATATTAATAAAAATTAGTGATGTTCTCGTCTATAGAATGTCCTTTTTTATAAAAAGTATGACTAATAAAGAGAGCTTACACTTGACGAATTATAGCGGTATCATGGAAAATTTGTAAAGGTATAACGTACATATATACATTTGAAAGTAAGATAGAAGGAAGTGAATGAATGAAGTTGAACAGCGCTCATTTACAAAAGATACAGGAGTGGTTCAAAAGAAGAAAAAAATTGCGAATTGTATTGTTAACGATAGGCGTTGTTTTCTTATCCATGTTTATCTTTGTGAATATTATGATCACAATCCAAGATATTTCGGCATTAAAACAAGCAGTACCTCAGCCAACAGTTATTTACGATGCAAATAAGGAAGTAGCGGCAACATTGTCTTCTTCGAAAACGGATGGAATTAAGCGAAAAGATATTCCAAATGTTATGGTGGAAGCTGTTGTCGCAGTAGAAGATAAAAAATTTTATGAGCACCGTGGCATATATTATAGCGGAATTTTTCATGCGATTGTTAAAAATATAACAGCAGGAGAAGTTGTTGCTGGAGGAAGTACAATTACACAACAGCTAGCTAAAAACGTATTTTTAACACAGGATCGGACGTTTTCACGAAAATTTAAAGAGTATTTTATTGCAAAGAAAATTGAACGCACATATACAAAAGATGAAATTATAGAGATGTATTTGAATCAAATTTATTTTGGTGAAGGAGCTTGGGGGATTAAAAAGGCGGCAAAAACGTATTTTGACAAAGAAGTAAAGGAATTGACAATTCCGGAAGCTGCTACTTTAGCCGGATTAATTAAAGCCCCTTCTACGTATTCACCTTTCAAAGACTTTAATAAGTCGATTGAAAGAAGAAATGTTGTTCTCTCATTAATGAAGGAACAAGGTTATATTACAGAGAAACAATTTCAAATAGCAAAAGATGAAGGGCTTTCACTTCATCGAGGTGTCGAAGATAAATATAAAGGAAAGTACTCTCAATATGTTGATTACATTGTTCGAGAGGCAATGAATAAATATAAATTGACACAAAATGAAATTTTATCAGGTGGTTATCATATTTACACGGAATTAAATCCAAAAATGCAAGAAGCTGCAGAAGATGTTGTGAATAATGATCATTATTTTCCTAAGACTACCTCTGATCAGATCATGCAAACAGGTGTTGTACTTATGAATCCAAAAACGGGCGGTATTCCAGCCCTTGTAGGCGGAAGAGGACCGTATCAATTTTTACAGTTTAATCATGCAGTACAATTAAAACGTCAGCCAGGTTCCACATTAAAACCACTAGCGGTGTATACACCGGCATTGGAACAAGGATATGAGGTATATGATGTATTAAAAGATGAACCGCTTGAAATGAATGAATATAAACCAAAAAATAGCGGGAATGTATACCATGGTAATGTGACGATGTATGAGGCAATGGCTAATTCATATAATGTACCAGCTGTTTGGCTATTAGAACAAATTGGTTTAGGAAAAGGATTGAAATCTTTAGAACGTTTTGGGATTCCACTGCAAGAAAATGACCAATCGTATGCGTTAGCGCTAGGAGGGATGAGTGAAGGTACGTCTCCTCTTGTTATGGCACAAGCATACGCAACATTTGCAAATGATGGTGTACAAATGGAAGCACATGCGATTCGGGAAATTCAAGATGGTGAAGGGAATACAGTAGGGAAATGGTATAAAAAAGAAATTTATGTTACAGATGAAAAAACGGCACAAAAGATGACGTATCTATTAAAAGGAGTTGTAGAGAAAGGAACTGGTAAAAAAGCGAAACTTAAGTATGTAGAGACTGCTGGAAAAACAGGTACAACACAACTAGCAGATGAATCAAATAATGGATCAAAAGATTCATGGTTTGTTGGCTATACACCAGAATTACTTGCATCTATTTGGGTTGGTTACGATAAAACAGATAATGAACATTTTGTGCCGGCGGGGAGTCAAATAACGACGACGATGTTTCGGGATATCATGAATAAAGCAATTGGAAAACCAATCCAAAAAAGCTTTGATTTATCTCTCATACCAGAAGCAGAGTATACAAAACAATTACAAACCATTGAAGAAGAAATGAAGCGAAAAGAAGAGAAAAAACGTCAAGAAGACAAACAAGGAAAAGAACAAAAAGGGAACTGGATGGATAAAATAAAAGAATGGATTTCATCCTTTTAGGGAGTAGATCCCAGGTTATAAAATAGCCTGGGATCTACATGTGTTATATTAAATTGTTAGTACGGAGAGCATTACTGTTTTAGTCACGACGTTTTTTGCATCGTTTACATTTCTTTCTTTTCCGCTCATCTCTATCACGATCTTGGTTACGTGTTTCATTATCATCATTGTTATTAGCATTGTTGTTATTCTCATTGTTGTTATTGTTGTCGTTATTGTTATCATTATCATTGTTGTTATAGTTCCAGCGCATACTTTGAACATGGAACGATGGTACATACGTAACCTGACCATCAACCTCTAGCAGAATATGACTACTAGTACGGCCGACAACAGTCCCTTCTATTTTCTTCGGACCTTGATTCAATTGAATTGTTTCTCCTTTTAGCCGGTTAATAACACTACCAAAACGGTTTCCGCTTACAATGATAGGGTCTTCATTTTGGTTATTTTGATTATTTTGATTGTCGTTTTGTTCATTATCATCAGATTCTTCAGATTCATCTTCATATTGCTCGGCAAAGCCATTAATATGATGTAACGGATAGTAAACAACACCATCGTCAGATTGTACTACACAAAAATCACTTTGAACTTTTAATAATGTTCCCTCTCCTTTTTCTGGACCCCCTAAATTAACACTTACGTTTGTGCCAATTAAATTTTTAAAATTTCTCATCGAATTTCGAGAATAGTACGACTGATTATATGGATACATCATACATAGTTCCTCCTTAATGGAAATTATTTCTCTTTAAATCATTTGTCGTTATATGATATTCATCTTTACAGGACAAGACCTAGGATACTTGACTAATTTATAAAAAATGTGCGTATACATAAAAAAACAAGCACTCTATTAGATTAAGAGTGCTTGTTGAGTTGAATATTTATATTTGTATGCACACTGCGCTCGGTTTTAGCTAATGTTGTATAAGAGATGACAATATTACCTTTGGCAATAGGTTCATAAGCAAGATCATCGTATTGGCCATTATTTTTGTTATGGACTGTTAGTTCAATAGAGTCGAGGTTTGCATGTGCATATTTTTCTTTGATTTGTTTTGCAATTGTTTCTAATTGATTATAGGAAGTGGCATCAGTAATCACCATTCCCTTTAGAACAATTTTTTCTTTTTGTCTAGTTTGCGTTAGTGGTATGTGATTTTCGTTTATATATAGGATGTGATAAGGAACGGTATCGTCATTTGATTCTGCTTTCGATTTATTGTATTCTCCAATTAAAAAGAGTGCAAAACATAATATTATACATGACATGAGAATAATCCAAAAGCGGACAGATGATAATACTTTCATCAGCATTCACCCTCTTTTCGTATAAGTTCTTTCATTATGAATTATACAAAATGAGCATTAAATAAACGTTAAGCTTAGGTAAAGAAAAGTAAAGATGGACAGTTTTTTGTATATATAAATACAAATTGAAAAACGAAGTAAAACCCTCTTTCTTTTTAGGGGGGACGAGAGCATCTGGCCGCGCATGGAAACGGTCAGAGCCTATTCCTACCACATGCAAAATTTAAAACAAAAGGAGAAAGCAAGTGTAGGTCATGTGGTGTTCTGTATAGCAGTGCCTTATAAGTTGAAAAATTAAAATGGATGTATATAGAGAAAGCACCTAGGGTTAATATGGTTAATAAGAAGCTATAAGATACAATGGAATTTGTAAAGAGTGTAAACGTATAATGAATTGTTCATAAATGAAACAACGCTTTCATTTTATTTTTTTCCAATATATTATAATATGTTTTTAAGATTTAAAGGTAGATAGCGGAGGGTGTTCAGATGATTTCTATTGGGTTAACAGGATGGGGGGATCACGACTCTTTATATAAGGATGCATATGAAATGAAGCATAAACTACAAACATATAGTGACTATTTTCCAATTGTAGAAGTGGATAGTTCTTTTTATGCTATGCAGCCTGTAAGAAATTATGAGAAATGGGCTTTAGAAACACCATCAAATTTTTCGTTTATTGTGAAGGCTTATCAAGGAATGACAGGCCATATGCGCGGAGAAATTCCTTTTGCAAATATTGACGATATGTTTCACGCATTTAAAGAGTCAATCACTCCTCTTCAAAAAGCTAGTAAGCTAAAAATGGTTTTATTTCAGTATCCGCCTTGGTTTGATTGTCAAAAGAAAAATGTAGACTTATTACGTTATACGAAAGAAAAAATGAGAGATATCCCATGTTCATTGGAGTTTCGTAATCAAACTTGGTTTTATCCACAATTTCGTAATCAAACATTACAATTTATGAAGCAAGAAGGTTGGATTCATACGATTTGTGATGAACCGCAAGCAGGAATTGGCTCTATTCCAATTGTGCTAGAAGCCACGCATGAGCAAATGACCTTAGTTCGATTTCACGGACGCAATGTACATGGCTGGCTGAATACTGGAGAGAATTGGCGAGCAGTTCGCTGTTTATATCGCTATAACAAACAAGAGTTAGAAGAATGGGTAGAAAGGATAAAAGAATTGAAAACAAAGGAAGTTTATCTTCTATTTAATAATAACTCTGGCGGAGATGCAGCGGATAATGCGAAACAGCTAATGGACATGCTTGGCATTACGTACGGGAAACTTAAGCCTGAACAACTAAATTTATTTGAATGAAGTGAAATATTAACGAAAGAGTTTCATCTATTCATAATCAAAATAAAAAGAAAAACACTGTACAAACAGGGGGAATGTACAATGTTTTTCTTTATGAAAAAAGAGGGGTAACAATGTTACTGAGCATTTGGTTGATTCATCAATTGTTGGCTTCGTAATAAATGATAATGGTTATCATTATCATTGTCAATAGTTTTTCTAGATTTTATCTTAAAAAATTAAGGTTTATAAAAAGATAAGATTGGCAATCGACCATGTACACTTGCAAAGACTTACTTTAAAAGACAGAAAAACTCCCACTTATCTTGAAAGTGAGAGTTTTTCTGTCATTAGAAACTTATCGCAGTTCTTTTTGTTGTACGTATTGCTGTAAATCAAATGGTGTAACTTCTTGAATAAATTCTCTTGAAATAAGAGATTGAATAAGTGTACTTTCGGTAACGACAGCACCTGTTTTCTTTTTGTAAGCTTGTTGTAATAAACTTAGCTTTTCCAATGTTTCTTTCGGTAATTCAATTGTTAATGTGTCCATATTTCTCCCCCCTACTATTAGAGTATCACTAGAAGAGGAGAGAAACAAGAAAAGAGAAAGATATATAAGGTGTTACAGAAATTATATAAATCCATTTTCATTTTTCAACATCTTTGTCTAGCTCTGCCTCCTAAGCCTCCATCAGTTGGGGGCTTCTCCTACTGGTGGAAAGCTCTCGCCAATCAGGCTATTTAGGAACAGTTATCTCCATCTATCTTCTTTTCTTTGAATCTTGAGATGGGAGTCGTATTGTCCGTTATTGCGTAATCAACATAATCTGTATCCGCTTTTAAATTTTGCATGTGGCAGGAATGGGCCCTGACCGCTCCCGTGTATGGCCAGATGCTCTTGCCCACCAAAAAGAAAAGGGTTTTTAAATGACTATTTTAATCTATATGTATATAAAAAGAAGGTAACTATTTTCAAAATAGCTACCTTCTTTTACGATTTTTACAGCAAGTATAGTTAAGCGATACCGATGTATTTTAAAGTTTTGGATGGGGTACTATGATCAAAAAAGTGTTGTAAAAATGCAATATCTACACCAGATTTATAAGCACAATATCCCCACGTTTTGCGAAGTGTATGCGAGCTAATCCCTTCTAAACCAACTTCTTTTGCCGCTTTATTTAAAATGTACCAAGCATGCTGTCTCGTAATAGATTTTGTTCCTTTTTGAGATTTTAATAATGGTTCATTTCGCTTCCATACTTTTCGTTCTTTCATATATTGTTCGATTGTATGTTGCAATTCTTCATTTACAGCGAACCATTTGTGCTTTTTCATTTTGTCATTATAGAACAAAATAGAATGACGAACATGCTCATTTTCATCGATAACATCGCCAACTTTTAACTGCAATATTTCACTAACTTTTAATCCGGAATTCACAGCTAATACGAATAATAAAGCATCACGCTTTGATGACTGCATCAGTATACTTTTGATTTTTTCTAATTGTTTTTCATTTTGAATTGGTTGTCCTACTTGTTTCATTTCACGCACTCTCCTCTTTTATATGTGTAAAGGAAAGGATTAACTAGTTATTACTGTAAAGGAAGTGTGTGAATTTCATGTGAAATCTTCGTGAAATTAGGACAAATTATTTGATTACTTCCACTTTTGGCAAATGAAAGTAAAAGACAACGCCATTTTCTTTATTATAAACACCATAATTAGTATGATGCAATTCTAAGATATTTTTTACGATGGATAGTCCAAGACCAGTTCCGCCCGTATGACGGCTACGTGATGCATCTATTCGATAGAAGCGATCCCATATTTTATCTAAACTTTCCTCGGGAATCGGTGCACCATTATTTTCAATTTCCACTTTTACGGTTTCTTCATACTCACTGACAGATACTTTCACTTGTTCGCCAGCTGGTGTATACCGAATCGCATTGCTTAATAAATTGACGACAACTTGTTCAATACGATTTCGATTTGCTTGTACATAAATAGTGGAATCAAATGCAAGCTCTACCTGTAAATTTTTTTCTTCGATGCTAAATAATAGCTTTGTATATACTTGTTGAATCAACTCTCCTATCGAAAACTTTTCCAATTCTAATTTATATGTGCCAGACTCAAGTTTTGCAAGTTCTAGCATTTCGACAATAAGGCGGTTCATATTATCAGTCTCTTCTAAAATAACGTCAGTATAATACGTAGTGTCTTTACTTACGCCATCTTTAATGCCTTCAGCGAAACTTCGGATGACACTTAATGGTGTTTTTAATTCATGTGATACGCCAGAGATAAATTCTTTTCTTGTTTTTTCTAGTTGTCGTTCTTTTTCAATATCCTGTTGTAGTTTTGTATTTGCTACATGTAATTTATCAATTCGGTCCTTTAAATTTACAGAAAGAGAGTTAATACTACTTGATAGACTTCCTATTTCATCCTCTGTTGAGATAGGGAGCTTTTCAGAGAAATCAAAGTTTGCCATTTTTTTTGTAACACGATTCATTTTAATAAGCGGGTTTGCAATGATTTTTGAGTAATAGAACGATAATAAAATAATGACAATAAAGACGATAATTAACGCATAGACATAATAATCTTTCAAAACAAGCATAGCCTCATTAACGGGCTGCAATGATGTCATTGCAAATGCAAATTCTTTTATTTCTCCATTTTTGATAACGGGTTTAACAAAAATCTGACTTTTAATGTCGTTTTCTCCGCCCAATGTATATGTCGTCATTTCATTCGCATTCGTTTTTCCTAATGCGACAGAAAGCTCCCAATGTTGGATGCCTTGCATTAATGTATCTTTATTTGCAAGACGAATATCGTTTGGAGAAGGAATATGCAATTTTGATATAGTACCATCAAATTTGTTAACACTATTACTAAAATCTTTTGTATATAGGTTTTTTTTGGTATCTGTAAGTTGGATGCCAAATAGTTTCAAATCTGAAATGATATTATTATTTTGCCATGTTTTATTATCAGCAGTCGTAATTGTAACAGGAATAATCATATTGTTTTTTAAGATACCTTGTACACTGATCGGATCAGAAATCTTTAATCCTAAGTTGATAAACGAAGAATAGTCAGGAATTGTGAAAGTATTATTCAATGGAATAAAAAGTGTATGATTGTATTTATCAACAATTTCAATGTGATAATTTTTATCATCCTTAATAATACCATTGCGATCTAATAGGACGAGTTCAGCGTTTGTTTTTTCATAAAACTCTTGTTTTAACTTTGAAAGCTCTTCGAAGGATCCATTGCTTTTATCATATTTGTTTACAAATTTTTCGAAATTAGTCTGGACCGTATGAACTTTTTTATTAATGTAAAATTTCTCTAAAAACAGTGATTGTCCAAGGAAAAAGAGTAAAAATGTAGCAGTAAATAACGCTGATGTTAATAAGAAAAGCTTAAACACAATACTTCTTTTTTTCACTTTTTCACCTCATAAGCTGTAATTTCCATAATCGTCACTTTATTATAGCAAACGAATAAATATAGTAGGAGAGAAAATCTGTCGCATGCTGAGATAGTTTATTTCAAAAAGTCATATAAAGTGAGTATATTTCTAGGGAGAACGGGAGCATCTGGCCATGCATAGAATTAGTCAAGGCATTTTCTACCATGTGCAAGGTTCTTAGACATGAGGGCTTAGGAGGCAGAGCTAGACAAAGATGTCAAAAAATGAAAATAGATGTATATAGTAGAGGGATAAAAAAGAACTTGCCAGACGTATGACAAGTTCTTATCGGATTTATGATTGGATTGCTGCATCTAATGCGATTTCAATCATTTCATTAAATGTTGTTTGACGTTCTTCGGCAGTTGTTTCTTCACCAGTAAAGATATGGTCACTTACTGTTAAGACAGACAATGCATTTACACCGTATTTTGCAGCTAATGTATATAGTGCAGTTGTTTCCATTTCAACAGCTAATACACCGTAGTCGCCAAGTTTTTTAACCATATCCATGCTTTCGCGGTAAAATACATCGGCTGTTAGTACGTTACCAACGCGGATGTGTAACCCTTTTTCGATGCCAGCATCGTATGCTTTCTTCAATAAATCAAAGTTTGCACAAGGCGCAAAATCAAATCCAGGGAATGTTAAACGATTCATGTTAGAGTCTGTACATGTAGTCATTGCAATAATAACATCACGTACTTTTACGTCTTTTTGAATTGCACCGCATGTTCCAACACGAATTAAATTCTTTACCCCATAGCTTTGAATTAGTTCGTTTACGTAAATAGAAATAGAAGGAACTCCCATGCCTGTACCTTGAACAGAGACGCGTTTTCCTTTATATGTTCCTGTAAATCCTAGCATACCACGCACATTGTTGTAGCATGTTACATCTTCTAAAAAATTTTCTGCAATATACTTTGCACGTAAAGGATCTCCAGGTAATAAAATAGATTCTGCAATTTCGCCTTCTTTTGCTCCAATGTGTACGCTCATATAAAATCCTCCTTGTTATGTAGCAATCGATATTACTAAATATCTACTTCACTTTGTAGTATACACGAAGTAGAGCGTTTACAATAGTGTATTTCTGTTTATTTAGCTATTCGGAGAAATAATATCCCGTCTCAAGATTCGGGGGAGAGAAAATATTTCTGATGGAAGTTTCATTTTATAATTCATTGCACTCGCTTTCTTCCATTGTTTTTACCTTTGCATGCGGCAGCAAAAAGCGCTGACCACGTCTATGCATGGCCAGATGCTCTTGTCCACCCAAAAAGAAAGTCGTTTTTTCAATTTGTATTTATCCTGCTATTTGTGGGCAGTAATACTCCCACCTCAAAATTCAGCGAAAGCATTGTCCAGTTCCAGTGGCTAGAATGTTCGGTGGCTTCGCTTCTTCCTACGAGGTAAAAAACACCTCTACGTCAGAAGCTCCATCCCCCTCACATTCTGGGCGAGCCACTTCCACATTTCTTTGTTGTCCAGCTCTAGCGGCTAGAATCTCCGGCCGTTTCGCCCCCTCGGACGAGGCAAAAAGCGCCTCTCTGTCAGGGGCGTGGGCGTCCTGCGATTCTGAACGAGCCGCTTCCGCTTTTCTTAAGAAGTTAGGTAGGAGATAAACTGCCCGTAAAAGCCCGATTGGTGAGGGCTGATAATCAGTGGGGGAGTATTCATTCGTAGAGAGTGTCTATTATTTGCTTCAGACAACATAAAATAATTGTGCTCTAATAGATGTTTTTGTACGTGTAATAATCTGAATTATGTTACAATTTATTAAAAAATAGATAGGGGATTTCATGAAAAATGTTATTATAGGAGTTATCGCTTTGCTTCTTATTGTTCTTGGAGGATTTTATATGAAAAAATATAAAAACAGTGAAGAAACAACAGGACAGATACAACAAGTAAAGTGGCAACTGCATGATATGGATGTAAATGAAATCGCGAATATTACATTTGAATTACAAAATAAAAAAGGGGCTGAAATTCGCGGTGTAAACGACCATATTCGAATGTTTATTGTGGACAAGCAGTTAACACAATCATATCAAGTGAGCCCAAATTTTGTGGGCAAGGGTTCTTACAAAGCTACTCATCAGTTTAAAAAAGAGGGAGAATATACAATTTTCCTATATGAGGAAACAGGAGATACAACAAAACAGTTTGCTGAAAAAAATATAATAGTAGGAAATAAAGTGGTCGAAAAAAAACAAAATCCAATTGCTACGGATACGGTATTAACGAAAGACATTGGTCCTTACAAAACATCGCTTTTATTTCGTACGTTACATCCGAATGAAGAAGAAACATTAACGTTTCAATTTCAAATAGGAAAAGGCCAAAATCTAAAGTTTCGCTCAAATACAGGAGAACGTACTGAATTGCGTATAGTGGATGAGAGAAAACAGCATTTTCTATACGTTGTTCCTAATAATGCTGAGGAACAATTACAATTTCGTGTTACGTTTCCGAGTGAAGGGATTTATAAAATATGGGGTACTTTTTACATAAACGGAAAGAAATATGAAGAACAGTTTACATTACAAGTTCAGAAACGAAAAGACAGCTAAGTTTTAGCTGTCTTTTCGTTTTCCGATTAATTTTGTTACAGCGAGCATCGTAATTGGTAAGGAATGATTTTTACGAAATACTAAATATTTCCCGCTCCATGTTGGTTTATATTTTTCTTTGAAATGTCGCAGGCCGCTAAAGCTATATGTGTAACGAACATTATTAAAAATGGCTGCTGCAACGCGCTCTGACCAAAAGGATTGTGCTGATAACCCAACATTAGAAAGTGGGGCCATTCCAATATTAAAGCAGTGATAGCCATTTTCTTTTGCCCATTGGAATAAATGAATGAATATAGCATCCATAATGCCGCCTGGTGCATTAGGATAATAACGCATCAAATCAACAGATAATTTACCATCTTGGTATACAGGCATAAATGTTGTAAAGGCAATGATTTTACCATCAGCATCAGAAAGTGTTGCAATGGGCGCACGGTTTATATAATCACGATCAAAATAACCAAGAGAGAAGCTTTTCTCTTTTTTTCCCCCAAGCCATGCATCTGATACCTTTTTTAGCTCATCATACAATTCATCTGTAAATGGCGGTTCGTGAATCGCAAAAGTATAACCTTCTCGCTCGAAACGGTTGAAAGTTGCACGCAATCCAGCTCGTTTTTTTCCTGAAATTGTGAAATCATTCAAATCGACAACTGCCTCTTCACCAAGTTTGAAGAAGTTATAACCAAAATCATGATATAAACTCATCCATTTACTTTCAATTTGATAAAATACGCAAATATAGCCGAAACGATCCGCTTCTGTTAGAAATTCTTCTAAAACTTTACGAAAAGAAGAAGGTTGTCCGATTGGATCACCGAGTACAATAAGACGTTTACCTGCAGGTGAAAACTGAATCATTGCTTTTCCGTCGCTACTGAAAAAGAATTGTTTATCTCCTAAAAAACCAAGGTGACTTAACACGTTTCCACCGTGTTCATCTAAAAAGTGCTGCAGTCGTGTCATATTGGGTGGTTGCCCGGGAAATTTATTTCGGTAGCGATTAGCGATAATAGAACCAATTAGTAGAAAACTTGGTACAAAAAAAGCTGCTGCAATTGCACTACGTTGTACTTGTTTAATATTACGAACAACAAAATCAGGTTTAAACACTTCTTTGGCTTCCGCAAATTGTACCCCAAGTTTTTTGTAAAGATACAATGTAATAAGTAAAAAGAGACAAACCTTTACTACATCTGAGAATGAAATCGACATTTTTTCCCGAACAAATCGTTTGCGAATCATATATAGTACAGTAAGTACAATGAGTAAGATAAAGGTTTCTTCTAAATCAATTCCTTTTAGTGTATTGAAAATCGCGGCTCCGATTAGAGATACAATTGTCATATAATAGGAGCGTTTCGTTCCATGATAAATGCCGTGTGATAAAATAACGAGTAAAATACCAAATGTTAGTGATAAACTAAAGGAAATTTGTACAAGGTGTTTAGGAACTAAAATATGCAGCGCATGAGCGCGTTCAATACTTGTTGGGAAAATGGTGGAAAAAATCACCATGAGTCCTGCGAAAATTGTTAATGCAGCAGATGCCCAAGAACCTAGTTTTCCAAGAAAATCACGTTGCAACGACCAAATGACTCCGGTTGTTTCAAGGGCGGGTGCAATGAACGGATTATCTTCAAATTTCTTTAAAGCAGCACCTGTCATTTCAAAAGCTGCAAAAATTAAACCGAGCCCAAAGGGTAAAATATAATATACAAGGCGGTATAATAACATAGCAGGGAGTAAGACACCTGTATCTACTCCGTATTGTCCGATCCCTGATAAGAAAACAAGATCGAAGGAACCAAGGCCTCCTGGTACAAGGCTTACAACGCCAGCCAAAGCTGCAATGACATATACACCAAAAAACTTATGGAGATCTATGTCAATTCCGAATAGAAGTAAGATGATATACATTACTATACCCGCTGATACCCACTCTACCAATGAAACAAGTGAGTAGAGGACAGTAGGATTTTTTTCTACTTGTTGTTCTTCTTTGCTTTGTTTGCGATTTTTCATTTTGGAAATACCTATGTATAATGGAACAAAAAGAGCAAAAAAGATCAAAACAGGCCATAGCCAAGGTTTTTCATGTAAAATAAATCTTGTATCTAATAGGCCAATAAGGCCGAGAAAAGATAATAATGCTAGTCCATTAATAAAAGCTGTTGTCATCCAGGCAATACTTCGAATAAGTTTACCATTTTCTTGTACATAAGGACGATATAACATTGTACGTATACCTGCGCCAACAAGACCACCAAATCCTATAAATCCATTGAATGTATTAGCAGTCCAAGAAATACGAAAAATCTTTTTAACTGGTATATCTGCTTGTAAATGCCGCAGCATAACAAAATCATAAAAGAACATTGTAGCAACAGCAAATGCGCCGAGTATAACAGCTAAGAAAAATCCACCGGATGGAATGTTTTTAATCGTTTCAACTGCTTCTCGAAATGAAATACCAGATAGTTCTTTGCGTGCTTGAAAAAACACAATTGTTAATACAACAAAGGGAAAAATAAATTTTCCGATTTGTAATATACGTTTCCATGAAAACGACATAAAGACAACTCTCCTTGTATAAGAAAACTGAGACAATATTTTTATTATGACAAACTTCAATAAAAATAAAAAGAAAAATTCTTTGAAAATTTAGTTGTAATCTTTATATTTGTAAACATTCTCTATTCATAAATTGCTAAATTCGAGGCAATGGAGAGCAGATGAGTTTAACAGGTTACAATGGCTACAATTAAAAATGTAATCAAACACATCATCAAACTATCTACATTTCACCACTAATATACAAGCAGAATAGAAAAGGCACTGCATGTTTTGTGCCGCTATTAATGGACGGTAAGACTCTAAACTTAAAAATCTGAGAAATTCCACTTTATTTTGAAGATTTTTTGAAAGAATTTACTTCTTTTGAAGGAAATTTGTTTTTAAAATCGAAAATCAAAACATATATTTGCGTGATGTTATTCTGTCGTTATGTGATAAAAATAGGGATAGTGTGAGAGAGGATTTTTATACTAATACGGTAAAAGACTTTTGCGTATATTTTGATGAAGAAACAATAATAGTGGTAAGAGATTTTGTAAAGATACTGCTTCAGAATAAATACATAACAGAAAAATCAACTTTCAAAATCAGTTCAAATGGTGGGGGGAGAAACTAGTATGTCCAATTTAATGGTTGAAAACCAAACGCAGCAAGTAACTGTTTTTTTGGGAGAAGTAGTTGAAGTGATTACAAAATATGTGAACAATTATACGTTACCTTTATTATTAGAAGAAACACCAGAAGGCGATGAACAGTATTTTGCTGGAGTGTTAGCCTCCATTCGGCGCTTGCTTGTATTTTGTGAAGAAGGCTTAGATGCTTGCTGCGTATTACTGAATAATAAGCCGTTTCGAAAAAATGCAGCGGAAAGAACGCTATATAAAATCTATCATCAAGTGATTGCCGAGTTTTTTTCACCCAAAAATGATCATTGGTATGAAAATAGTCGATCAGCTTATACAGGAAAAAATTCAATTGCGTTTCAAAAGCAACCTCCTTTTTCCGTTGAACAAATGATGAAAGAGTTAGAAGGGAAATTTCAAATGTTGCGTGAAGAGTTAGAATACTATGAGACAGACTATCAAACGAAAATGATACAAAAATATTAACTACTGTAAGAAGTTAGGTAACTCCTAGCTTCTTTTGCTTTTTGAACCGTCATATACGCCCGTAATTTTGAATACATTTTAAAAGGATATATTGATGGAGGTGTCATATGAGTCAGCAAGAAGTGTTCACTGATTACTTTCATGAAGTTGAAAGTTGGTGCGAAAGTGTTCTCCACGTATTAGATAGCCGGGCAACAGAAGTGTATGATGTCCATATGCTTGCATATAAAATTCAAATGCTATTAGATCGGATTAAAGAAAATGAATATGATTACGATGCAGAGTTTGTTTATGAAATTAGTGATGATGTCGAGCATATTCAACACTACTTACAAGAAGTGTTAATGTTTGATTCAGAACAATATGCATTATATGAAAGAAATTATGCAAGAGCTTCTGTCCCGATTGGCGGACATACTTTACCCCCACTTCCGTATCCGTATAATGCGCTAGAGCCCTATATTTCAAGGGAAATTATGATGCTTCACCACGATAAGCATCATCGTAGTTATGTAGAGGGATTGAATAAAGCAGAGAAGATGATGGCAGAAGCACGAAAAACAAATCAATTTGATTTAATAAAGCATTGGGAAAGAGAAGCAGCCTTCCATGGTTCTGGACATTATTTACACACTATTTTTTGGAACAATATGAAAAAAGATGGTGGTGGCAGCCCACATGGAGACTTATCGAGGGAAATCGAAAAGGATTTTGGGAGCTTTTTACGTTTTCAAAAACATTTTACAGAAGCGGCAGCGAAGGTGGAAGGTTCCGGGTGGGCAATTCTCGTTTGGGCACCTCGTTCCGGGCGATTAGAAATTTTACAAAGTACACTTCATCAATTATTTACGCAGTGGGATACAATCCCTTTATTAGTACTTGATGTATGGGAGCATGCCTATTATTTACAGTATCAAAACCGAAAGGAAGAATATATTAAGAATTGGTGGAATATTGTCAACTGGAGTGATGTAGAGAAAAGATTTGAAAGTGCAAAAAATTTACAGTGGATACCATATTAGACGCATCATACATCGTGATGCGTCTTTTTTCGTTGTCTTTCAGTTGTTATGAAGTTAGTCTCTCATCTCAACTTCCATTCATATTTTAAAGGTCCAAGCATACACTTGTACAAAAAGTGCCAAAAAGGACGTGAATGCATGAGAGGAAGAGCGATCGTGATTGCACTTATTATAATATGTGCAAGTATGTTACCAAATGATACATATGCGCAAATGAATAATGTTAGTGCACGTAATGCTGTGCTGATGGAGCAGCATTCGGGACGTGTACTATATGGAAAGTTAGAGCATGAATCTGAAAAAATCGCAAGTATTACAAAAATTATGACCGCCCTTTTAGCGGTCGAATCAGGGAAAATGAAAGAAAAGGTATCCATTAGTAATACAGCTGTTCGCGTGGAAGGGTCAGCTATCTACTTAAAGCCAGGACAGAAAGTACCGTTAGAAGATTTAGTATACGGTTTAATGCTGCGCTCTGGAAATGATGCAGCTCAGGCAATTGCAGAATATATTGGCGGGAGTACAGAGGGGTTCGTATATTTAATGAATGAAAAAGCAGCACAAATCGGAATGAAGGATACCCATTTTTCTAACCCACATGGTTTAGACGGAGATGGGACACATGTTTCTTCAGCATATGATATGGCGCAGTTAACAAGGTATGCCATGAAAAATGAGACATTTCGAAAAATTTTTGGAACGAAAACGTATCAGTCTAAAGTGTGGGATTATCCATGGAAAAATAAACATAAGCTTGTTACTTCAATGTACGAGTATGCAACAGGAGGGAAAACTGGATTTACGAAAAAAGCTGGGCGAACACTTGTAACGACTGCATCAAAAGACGGGTTAGATTTGATTGTTGTAACATTGCAGGCTTCTAGCGATTGGGACGATCATATGTACTTATTTAATGAAGGGTTTAAACAGTATACAGAAACTACGGTATTAGCGAAGGGGGCACTTTCTGCACTTCAAGACAAAAAGTATACGAATCATATATATACGAAAAATGATTTATTAGTGCCGCTAACAGAAGAAGAGGCTAAAAAGGTTACATTAAAAATTGAATTTGATAAAACGGCCAAGCTCATAGATGGAGAGAAAGTAGGGCGTGCTGTCGCTTATTTAAATGAAGAAGAAATTGGAGAGCGTAACCTATTTTATAGTAAACGGAAACTTATTGTGACAACAGGTTTGTTTTGGAGAGATTTTAAAGAAGTATTTTCTCATATGTTAGGTGTGGAAATAGATGGTTAATATTATATGGGTTGCGATGGCGTTAATTGGTATTGTATATGCAATGTTTAATGGAACGATGGACGAAGTAAATAAAGCAGTTTTCGAAGGTTCAAAAGACGCTGTAACCATTTGTATCGGACTGATTAGTGTTCTTGTTTTTTGGCTTGGTTTAATGAAGATTGCGGAGGAAGCGGGACTACTAAAGAAACTTGTTGCACTGTTTATGCCTCTTGTAAAAAAACTGTTTCCAGAAATACCGAAGAATCATCCAGCACTGGGTTTTATTTTATCTAATATGATGGCAAACTTTTTTGGATTAGGAAATGCAGCCACACCGCTTGGGATTAAAGCGATGGAACATTTAAAAGAGTTAAATGGAGGAAGAGACTTTGCAAGTCGCTCTATGATAACATTTCTTGCCTTAAATACATCGGCTATTACACTTATTCCCACTACCGTTATTTCGATTCGGATGACGTATCACTCTGCAAATCCAACTGAAATTGTAGGCGTAACGTTTATCGCCCAAGCTTTATCTATGATTGGAGCTATTTGGATTGACCGTTATTTTTACCGAAGAAGAAATAGAAAGGGGAAGAAAAAATGAGCGTCGTTAATACGATTTCTTTATGGGTTATTCCATGTGTGATCGGATTTATTCTATTATATGGGACGGCAAAAAAAGTACCGACGTATGAATCATTTGTAGAAGGCGGGAAAGAAGGAATTCAAATTGCTGTATCTATTTTACCATTTATGGTTGGTATGCTCGTTTCTATTTCAATTTTCCGGGCTTCAGGCGCGTTAGATGCAATGATACATGTCATGAAACCAATGTTAGATGCTATCCATGTGCCAGCAGAAATTGTTCCTCTTGCACTTATTCGCCCTATTTCTGGATCAGCAGGGCTAAGTATTACAACGGATTTAATTGCCACATATGGACCAGATTCGTTTATTGGGAGACTTGCGTCTACGATGCAAGGAAGTACAGATACAACCTTTTATATTTTAACAGTTTATTTTGGAGCGGTTGGGATTCGGAAAATGGGCGATGCTTTAAAGGTGGGATTATTTGCTGATTTAATTGGTATTGTGTGCTCAATTGTATTTGTTTCACTTATGTTTCAGTAATAATGGTTCATTTTTCATTCAAATTAGACTATAATACGGATACAGCCACTATTAAGAATGTGCTTAATAGTGGCTTTTTTATGGGTTATTTTTGACAAAATCGTGAACATTTGTTGTAAGCAAAGAGAAGGCAGTAAATCATAATAAAGAGGAAAAATGAATTATATTCCTTTATTAGCTTATAAAGTTGACGATGTTGTTTATGGTAAGTAAGGGTAATTGCTAGCAAGGCTAGACAGTTGCCAAGTCCTTCTAATGAAGGTAAGATGAATTTGAGGTGAAGAAACGAAATGGAACGACTACAAAAGGTAATAGCGCAAGCAGGTATTGCATCGAGAAGAAAAGCAGAGGAACTCATTCAACAAGGTAAGGTTAAGGTTAACGGAAAAGTCGTGACCGAACTAGGAACGAAAGTGAGTGCGCAAGATAAAGTTGAAGTAAACAATATTCCTCTTGAAAAAGAAACACCTGCTTACTTTTTATTATATAAACCAACTGGTGTTATTTCGAGTGTAACAGATGATAAAGGAAGAAAAGTAGTGACAGATTTCTTTGCAGAAATTCCACAGCGTCTTTTTCCAATTGGCCGATTAGACTATGATACATCTGGTTTAATATTGATGACAAATGACGGAGAGTTTGCGAACATTTTAATGCATCCAAAGTATAAGGTTGATAAAACATACGTGGCAAAGGTAAAAGGTCAGCTAACTGGTGAAAAAATCCGCATGTTAGAAAAAGGTGTTATGCTAGAAGAAGGAAAGACAGCGCCTGCGCGTGTGAAAATCCTTTCTTGGGATAAGCGTAAAGAGATTGCAATTGTACAATTAACAATTCATGAAGGAAGAAATCGCCAAGTGCGAAGAATGTTTGAAGCAGTTGGATGTAAAGTTATGAAATTAAAGCGTGAGAGTTATGCCTTTTTAGAGTTAGGTAATTTACGCCCAGGGGATGCAAGAGAATTATCTCCTCATGAAGTAAAACAACTTCGTGCTCTTGCTTCAACGAAACCAAGATAGTACAGAATATAAAAGCTTCTATCAGTAAAGAAATTTTGCTGATAGAAGTGAATACATATATAAATTCATTTTAATTTTTTGATATCTTTGTCTAGCTCTGCCTCCAAGGCCCTCATGTCTAAGAACCTTCCACACGAGAAGGTAAAAAACACCTTCTGTGTGAAAGAACCTTAGCCAACAGGTCTAAACAGTCGGCGCCGCTTTTCTTTATAAGTCGCTGTTATGCAGAAAAATACATGATCACCACTTGCTTTCTCCCTTTGTTTTAAATCTTGCATGTGGCAGGAAAAGGACCTGACCGCTTCTATACATGGCCAGATCCTCTTACCCATCTAAAAAAGGGTTTTATGTCGGCTTTTCAATTGGTATGTTTATAGAAAAGTTTAGTATGTGCTAAACTTCTTTATTTGGTTAAGGAAGGAGAGACACTGTGAAGAAAAATAGACTGTTATTCCGTGTTATCATTTTGCTCATATTAGGAGGGGCATTAGGGTTTACGTTATATCAAAACTTTTTTGTTGATAAAGAGAACGTACAAGTAGGAAAAGAAGCACCAAACTTCGTTGCTACAGATTTAGAAGGCAAAAAGATTACGTTAAAAGAGTTGAAAGGAAAAGGAGTATTTTTAAATTTCTGGGGAACATGGTGTAAACCTTGCGAGCAAGAAATGCCGTATATGAATGAACTGTACCCGAAATATAAGGAAAAAGGTGTTGAAATAGTGGCATTAGACGCAGACGAAACGGAACTCGCTGTGAAAAATTTTGTGAGTGGGTACGGATTGAAATTTCCTGTAGCCATTGATAAAGGACAAGAAATTTTAAATACATATGGTGTAGGTCCACTACCGACAACGTTTTTAATCGATAAGGATGGCAAGGTTATCGAAAAAATTACAGGTACACAATCGAAAGAGCAAATGGAAGAATATTTAAAGAAAATTACTCCATAAATGAGAAGAGTATAGAGAACCATTCGTACAAGTAATCTTCGTTAATCGAGGTGCTGTGCTCTGGTTTTCAGCACCTATCAAAAAAATTCTGAGTATTTCGTTAATTTTCTATGAAACATAGATATATAGAAAAAGAAAAAAGGCGGTGAGGGATTTGGAACAAATAAAATGTGGTTGTGGTCACGTAAATCCAATTGGTACAATTTTTTGTGAAGCTTGCGGAAAGCCTTTTGAAGGTGAGCAGGATACAAAATTACTAGATATGCGATATGAAGGGAGTGCGAGGCGCTCTCTTACACATACCAAAACAGTAGTAGATAAAATTTGGAGCTTTTTTTCTTCCGTAAAAGTTGGAATATGGCTTATTGTAATTACACTTATCGCGTCTGGGGTTGGAACGATTTTTCCGCAAGAAATGTATATTCCGCAAAATGTCACGCCGGGAGAATATTATGAACAGCAATATGGTTTCCTTGGGAAATTGTATTATCAATTAGGGTTTAATAATCTTTATAGTTCCTGGTGGTATATGATTTTAGTGGCATCTATTGGGATTTCTCTTGTTATATGTAGTTTAGATCGTGTTGTTCCTTTATATAAAGCGCTGAAAAAACAAAGGGTAACAAGACACCCGAGTTTTTTAAAAAGACAGCGATTATATGGGACTGCACTTGCGACAAAAGAAGAGATTGAATGTGTGAAAGAGAACTTGAAAAAGAAAAAATATAATATTCAAGTGGAAGGAGATAATATTCTAGCAGAAAAAGGCCGTTTTTCACGCTGGGGTCCATATGTAAATCATATTGGTCTTATTATTTTCTTATTTGGAACGATGCTTCGTTTTGTCCCTGGTATGTATGTAGATGCAACGCTTTGGCTTCGTGAAGGTGAAACGAAAGAAATTCCTGGAACAGACGGAAAGTTTTTTTTGAAAAATGAAAAGTTTATTAAAGAAGTTTATGATAAAAGTAAAGAAAATGAAGTGTTTAATGCAGCGATTGATCGAGTTGGAAATAAGATGATTGCGAAAAATTTTCAAACAAATGCTGTATTGTATAAAGTAGTCGGAAAAAATGTTGCTGGTGAAAAGCCGAAGCTTGAAAAAGTGAAAGATTATAACATTCGAGTAAATGACCCTCTTAAATTTGATGACTATGCTTTGTACCAAATCGATTTTAAAGAAGGTGAATTAAGTAAAATGTCTTTCTTTTTACAAAAGAAAGATGGCGGTCAAAAGTGGGGTCCGATTACAGTTGATCTAGCAAATCCAAAAGAAATATACGATTTAGGAAATGGATATTCTCTGCATTTATTAAGTTATTTCCCTGATTTTTACTTTGATGAAAGCGGAAAGCCCAATACAAAAACGAAGCTTCCTAACAACCCTGCTTTTGTCTTTAAAATGTTTACGCCTGAAACGCCAAATGGAGAAGTGAGCTTTGTTGGAATTCGACAAAATATAGAGCCTGAAGGAAACAACTTATACAAAATGTCTTTTGCAGGTATCGAAACGCATAACGTTACTGCACTTACTGTCCGAAAAGATTTAACGCTTTGGGTGATCGCTTTAGGAGGCTTTATTTTCATGGTCGGCGTTATTCAGGGGATGTATTGGAATCATCGTCGCATTTGGGTGCAGCGTGTTGATAATGAATGGTGGATTGCTGGTCATACAAATAAAAACTGGTATGGTTTGCGAAAAGAGATCGAAAAAGTGTTAGAAGGGACAAATATTCCGCAGCCAAATGATAGAGTAAATGAGAAAAAAATTAGTTAAGGTGGGGAGAGAGTATGGTAGAAATAAGTAGTAATTTCTTATTTACTGCTTTCGTATTGTATTTAGTTGCAACACTGTTCTTTGGGGGAGCGATTAAAGAAAAAGGACGAAAGTGGGCAAACATTGGGATAAGTATTACGATTTTAGGCTTTGCTGCTCAGTTCGTATATTTTGTTACGAGATGGATTGCATCAGGGCATGCACCAGTTAGTAATTTTTTTGAGTTCGGGACATTTTTCGGTATGATGATGGTCGGTGCGTTTATTATTATTTATTTTATGTATCGGACAAGTATACTTGGTTTATTTGCGCTTCCAGTTGCTATTTTACTAATTGCCTATGCAAGCATGTTTCCAAGAGAAATTACACCGCTTATTCCATCATTAAAAAGTAACTGGCTTCATATTCATGTAACAACAGCAGCGGCTGGGCAAGCTATTTTATCGATTAGTTTTATTACGGGTGTTATATATTTATTAAAAAATGTGGACCAGTCTAAAAAAAGCAAGCAAACGTTTTGGCTGGAAGCAGTTATTTTTTCGCTTGTTTGTGTAATTGGATTTATAGCAGCAACAACTGCTTTTTCAAGTGTAAAGTATGAAGCGAAGTTCCAATGGGTGAATAAAGATGAGCAGAAAGCAGAAATGGTATATAATTTGCCTGCTTTAGTCGGTCCCCATAAAGGCAAGTTAGTTACAGCTGAAAAGTTTGAGCCTGTAATAGAAACTCCGGCTATTATCAATGCGAAAAAATTAAACACTGTCATTTGGTCGATATTTATAGGAACAGGGCTATATATTCTCTTAAGACTGATTTTACGAAAACGAGTAGCGGCAGCGATTCAACCGGTAGTACAGAAAGTTGATAGTGATTTGCTTGATGAAATCGGATATCGCTCTGTCGCAATTGGATTCCCAGTCTTTACGCTAGGTGCATTAATCTTTGCGATGATTTGGGCACAAATCGCATGGACGCGTTTTTGGGGCTGGGATCCGAAAGAGGTTTGGGCACTCATTACTTGGCTCTTTTATGCAGCATTTTTACATTTACGTTTGTCTAAAGGTTGGCACGGTGAAAAATCAGCGTGGCTTGCAGTAATTGGCTTTGCAATTATTATGTTTAACTTTGTAGTAGTAAATCTAGTGATTGCAGGTTTGCATTCGTATGCATAACAAGAATTGAAGTTCAACGAATTCTATTGTGCAGTTCATTATTGCGGTATAAAATAGGAAGGTGACTGTCACTTTCCTATTTTAATTTTGTTAATTTCTTTTCTTTTTTGAGAAAAACATGACAAAGTATAGGGTGATTTTGTAAAATGATGTCGAGGACAAATTGTATAGTTCAGAGAAAATACATATTTTTGGAAAAACTATGAACAAATTTTATTATTTATGTGAAACATAATGTGAAGGTGAACTTTCTAATTGTAACGAGATTTGTCCGTGAAAAGTTATTTCGCTCTAACAGGAAATTACTGTTAGCGTGTGTCCTATTGATTTAACTAATTCTCATAAGGAAAGTTTCACTTTATTGAAGAAAGGTAGGTGTGAGCCGCTGTGACATGTATGTGTACAGTGGATAGCCCATGGAAAATGAACTAAAGATTTTAATTGTAGATGACGAAGATCGTATCCGTCGTTTGTTAAAAATGTATTTAGAGAGAGAGCAGTACATTATTGACGAAGCTGACAACGGAGAGACGGCTTTAGAAAAAGCATTGCAAAATGACTATGATCTTATCCTTTTAGATATTATGATGCCTGGAATAGATGGTATTGAAGTGTGTAAAGGTATTCGTGAGAAAAAGGCAACACCAATTATTATGCTAACGGCAAAAGGAGAAGAAATAAATCGAGTACAAGGATTTGAAGTTGGCACAGATGATTATATTGTAAAACCGTTTAGCCCACGTGAAGTTGTGTTGCGTGTAAAAGCTGTGCTACGTCGTTCTGTTACAACAACATTCTTTACGCAAGATACAACAACAAAAGATGTTACTGTATTCCCTCACTTAACAATTGATAATGATGCACATCGTGTGACAGCAGATGGAGAAGAAGTGAATTTAACACCAAAAGAATATGAATTGTTACTATTTTTAGCGAAGGCACCTGATAAAGTGTTTGACCGTGAACAATTATTAAAAGAAGTATGGCAGTATGAGTTTTTCGGTGATTTACGTACGGTTGATACGCATGTAAAGCGTTTGCGCGAGAAATTAAGTAAAAAATCTGCAAACGCAGCGAAAATGATTGTAACAGTATGGGGTGTTGGTTACAAGTTTGAGGTTGTGAACGATTGATGCTTTGGAAAAGTGTTGTTGGGAAATTATGGATGACCATTTTGCTCCTCGTTTCTTTCGTCCTTGGTTTTGTTGCGATTTTACTTTCTCAGTTTTTCGACAAATATTATGTGACGATGGGAGAAACGAGGCTGACGAATGTTGCGACGAGCGTCTCTGAATTAATAGAAGAGGGGGCGGATGAGAAGACGATAGAACATATCGCATATAAATTCGCTGATCCTCTTTCACGGATTATTATTGTTAATGAGGAGAATAAAGTATCTGCGTCTCCTACTCAACGAGGATTGATAACATTAACACTAGATGATCTAAAACATGACAAAGAGTTACAAGCAGTATTTACAGAGCGTAAAAAGGTACAAAAAACAAAAAGCGTCCCAGATGAAAAAAACAAGAAAAATCATGAAAATGATATTATGGTTGTCGGTGTTCCGTTAAAGTCATCAAAAGATGGTGCAGTTTTTGTATATCAATCGTTACAAGTGCCAAGACAGGGAATAGAAAAATCGACAGATTTTATCTTTTTATCTGCAGGAATTGCCATTATTTTAACAACATTCTTTGCCTTTTTCTTATCAACTCGGATTACAGCACCGCTTCGTAAAATGCGTGAAGTGGCATTTGAAGTAGCGCGCGGAAAATTTGATGCGAAGGTACTAACGGTTTCGCAAGATGAAATCGGTGAATTGGCAACAGCTTTAAATCAAATGGGGAAACAATTGAAGTTTAATATTAATGCCTTGCAGCAAGAAAAAGAACAGCTTTCTAGCATTTTAAGTAGTATGGCCGATGGTGTTATTACGTTAAATCAAGAAGGAGAAGTTGTTGTAATTAATCCGCCAGCAGAGCATTTCTTACAAGTATGGCATGAAGAAAAAGAGATAGAGTTAAGTGTAAGTTTGCCATCTGAGCTTGTTGAACTGTTTCATTTAGTTGTCGAAAGTGAACAGCAACAAGTTGTGGAAATTAATTTAGAAAAAGGTAATTACGTTGTATTGATGACGCCGCTGTACAATCAGACAAAGATTCGAGGGGCTGTTGCGGTTCTTCGTGATATGACGGAAGAACGTCGTCTTGAAAAAATGCGGAAAGATTTTATTGCAAACGTATCACATGAATTACGTACACCGATGGTTATGCTTCAAGGATATAGCGAGGCAATTTTAGATGACATTGTTCAAACGAAAGAAGAAGTGCATGAATTTGTACAAATCATTTATGATGAATCTGTACGATTAGGGCGTCTTGTGAATGAATTATTAGATTTAGCTCGAATGGAGAGCGGTCATGTAGAATTACATATATCAGAGGTAGATGTCGTTCCGTTTGTTGAAAAGATTGCACGGAAATTCCAAGGGATAGCAAAGGAAAAAGAAGTACAATTACTAGTTGATTTTCGAACTTCCATAGAGCAGCATTCTTTTGATCCTGATCGAATGGAACAAGTGTTAACAAATTTAATTGATAATGCGTTGAGGCATACAAATGCCGGCGGTAAAGTATCGCTTATTATTAATGAGAAAAATAACGGAATTATATTTGAAGTTGAAGATTCTGGAGTTGGTATTCCAGAAGAGGATATTCCGTTTTTATTTGAGCGTTTTTATAAAGCAGATAAAGCTCGTACGCGCGGGAAAACAGGTGGTACAGGTTTAGGGCTTGCAATTGCAAAAAACATTGTTCGAGGACATGAGGGTAAAATAACGGCATCGAGTGTAGTAGGTAAGGGTACAACATTCTCTGTTTATTTGCCGGCAGAAGTATGATGAAATGATTTATGAAAAAAGCTTATCTTATTGATAAGCTTTTTTCATAAAGTGAACCATCTTGTAGTGAGCTGTATTCTCTGATAGACTTGGAATTTCACCAATTGGTATCTCCTGTCTATCTTCTTTTGTTTTTTCTGTATCTTGGTTAACAACAGAAATATTCGTATAGTAAAAGAATGCATAAGAGAAGGGAGAAAAATATGAAACTATATACAAAAACAGGAGATAGGGGCCGAACAAGTCTTATTGGAGGACGCGCAGATAAAGATGATTTGCGTGTGGAGGCATACGGAGCACTTGATGAGGCGAATTCGTTTATAGGGTATGCAATGACGTTATTGCAAGATGAATGGTTTCAAGATATTTATCAAGAACTTGAAAAAATTCAGCATGAGCTGTTTGATTGCGGCGGAGATTTAGCGATTGTGAAGAAAAAAATTCCGTATAAAGTAATGGAGGATATCATTACTTTTCTAGAGAAAAGGATTGATGTATACACAGAAGAAGCACCGCCGTTGGAACGCTTTATTTTACCAGGAGGAAGTGAAGGAGCGGCTATTATTCATATTGCTCGTACTGTTATAAGAAGAGCGGAACGGTGCATCGTTTCTTTAAAGAAACAAGATGAGATAAATGAATATGTTTTGCAATACATAAATCGGTTATCAGATTATTTATTTGCAGTTGCAAGGGTTGTGAATGCTCGTTCGAATGTAAAAGATGTAGAATATGAAAGAAGCGCAATTGTATTTCGGGATGAGAAAGAAAAGAAAGAGAAATAGACTCTTTCTTTTTTTGTATACTTTTTTCTATAATTAACCACAATAGAGAAAGTGTGATGGCTATTTAGAAAACGGAGGATTTACAATGAAAGCTTTAAAGGTGATATTGTTTTTCTTTTGTATCTTTTTTATAGGACAAGCAGAAGGTGTTGCTGAGGAAAAACAGTGGACGTGGCCAGTAGAGGGACGAATTAGCGATTATTTTGGAACGAGAAATGGAAAGCATTTTGGTATTGATATTGCTGCACCAATAGGCACTTCAATTATAGCTATGCAAGATGGGATTGTAACAAGATCATATTTTTCTGATAGTTATGGTCATGTTGTATTTATTAAGCATAGAGAATATGAAGCTGTATATGCGCATATGAATAAACGACTTGTGAGAGAGGGGGAGGGGATTTTGCAAGGTCAAATAATTGGTCAAGTAGGAAATACAGGACAATCAAATGGTGCTCATTTACATTTAGAAATTCATAAAGGATCTTGGACGATAGCGAAAACACATGCGGTTAATCCGTTGCAAATGCTTGGAGAAAAACAAAATACGGTAGCATCTGCTTCTGTATATGTTGTACAAAAGGGTGATACACTAGTGAGTATTGCTAGAAAGTTTGGGACAAGTGTTGGAGAATTGAAAGTGAAAAATCACCTGCAAGAAGATATTATTTATCCATCGCAAAAATTACATATCAATTGAAAAAAGAGCTAGTTTTCCTAGCTCTTTCGTTTGTTACCAAAAAATAAAGAGACAAATAAATCCGGCGATTGCTAAATAGCTATAATAATAAAATACTTTCGCTCTTGTTTTCTCCTCTGTTCTAAATAAGACGATAGAAGGTTCAATAAGGCCGATAACAAAACAAAGTAGACCGAGCAACATACAGCCGAGGGAGAGTGAATACAAAGCGATTTGAAAGACTTGAAATGGAACGATAGATTTTAATATAAACGCAATTAGTGCAGTATAGCAAATTGTTCCAATATACATATTTAATGTTGTATTAGAGCGATAACCGGGCAGTTTCTTTAAAAATGGTCTAGAAACAATCTCTATTTCTAAAGATGTATAAGTTTGAATGATTTCTTCTGCCGTCTTTCCCTGGTGAAATAGAGAAAGAATCCAATTCCGTTCTCCTTGAAAGACGAATTGGGTTTTTGTTAAATAATGATCGATTTTGACTTTTTTCCAGCTTTTCCATGGGTGTCGTTCGCAAATCTTTAGTTTACTGTCTGAGTTTTTATCATATTGGTATATGCTAATTCCATCTTTATCGAAGGCAGCATAATATGTATCCCTTGAGAATTTTCCTAAGTCAACAGGACAATAGAACAGTAATTCTTTTTTTAAATAAAAATATTCTTTGCGAAGATTTTTTTTCATAATTTCTTGAATAGGCTGCTTTTTTTCTTTACTCATTACATTTCCTCCACTGTAAGAAAATGCTGTTTTCTTAACAATATCATATCTTATCACTTTCGTGTACGAATGGCTAGAGAATTGTAAACAAAAAGGAATAAACCCGAAAATTTGTTCCTTTTTGTCATATTATTTACTGATTGTTAGAATGGCATTCAAATATAAAGTGAAACTTTAATCAGTGGGGGTTTTCTTCATCCCCCACTGATTATCAGCCCTCACCAATCGGGCTTTTACGGGCAGTTTATCTCCCGCCTAACTTCTTTGCTTCCGCTGAATTTTGAGGCGGGAGTATTACTGCCCACAAATAGCGGGATAAAGGCATGACTACATAAAGTTCAATAAAAATATATAAATACAAATAAAAAACCTTTTTCTTTTTAAATGGCTGGTCATGCATAGAAGCGGTCATATTTTGTTTTTCGCAGCAGAGACTTGATGGATTCATATATAATTATTTTTCATAATTTCTACAGCTTGATTGTTAAGTGGGACAAGATGTTACACAAAGTGAGTGAAAAGGAGTATTTTCATTCACTTTGTTTTAAAGTTGTTGTATAATGATGTAGAAAATAGAATATCGGTCTATCTTCGGGGCAGGGTGAAAATCCCGACCGGCGGTGATGAATATATATTTGTTCTAAGCCCGCGAGCCGTTAAGGCAGGATTTGGTGCGATTCCAAAGCCGACAGTACAGTCTGGATGGGAGAAGATGGAGGTTCAAGCGTTCAAAAAAGATAAGTATTTGAACGTCTGTTTGATGTACCTAAAATTTCTCCCTTTGCGTTTCGGACGCAAAGGGTTTTTTCATGCTGGAATATTAGGGCATAGCAGAACCTTTCCACTTTCCATGAGATGATCGATGGAAAAGGAGAGAGAAACATGAAACAACAGAAGAGTGTAGTAAAAATGATGAGCGTTGCGATGCTAAGCAGCATTGCGTATTTATTAATGATGCTGGATTTTCCATTTCCAGGGCTGCCACCGTTTTTGAAAATTGATTTTAGTGATGTTCCAGCATTAATTGTAGCTATTATTTTTGGACCGCTCTCAGGTGTAATTGTAGAGGCGATAAAAAACGTTCTTTATTATGGTATTCAAGGAAGTTTAACAGGAGTGCCAGTAGGGGAAGTGGCGAATTTTATTGCTGGATGTCTGTTTATTCTTCCAGCATCCATTTTGTTTCGCAAACATCAAACAGTTAAAAGTTTAACAACTGGATTGATGTTAGGAGCAATTTGTATGACACTTATTATGAGTGTACTCAATTATTTTATCATTTTACCAGCTTACACTTGGTTCTTAGGTCAACCTGCTATGTCTAGCGGTGCAATGCGTCAAACAATTGTGGCCGCAATTTTACCTTTTAATTTAATTAAAGGAATTATAGTAACAATTGTTTTTGTTCCTTTATTTTCACGATTAAAAGTATGGGTATTTGCGAAAATGAAAAATGCATAAATAGAAGATTTTGCATCAGTGGAAGTTTTTCTGCTGATGCTTTTTTATTCTGAAAAAGTCTGATTGCCTAGCAGCTTCCATTCGTTTAGAAGGAGAATGAAAGCGGTGGAAATGTATTTTTATAGAACAAAAAAATACCCCTCATTATTTGAGGGATATTTTTTTGAAGTCAACAATGGAGACTATTCAAATTTTAATGCATCGCCATCGAATGCTTCATCTGCCACTTTAATAGAATCAGTTGGGCAACCTTCAAATGCATCCATCATATCATCGATTAATACATCTGGAATTTCAACGATACCTTGGTTATCATCTAACGTTACGAATGCAATACCTTCATCATCGTAATCATAAATATCTGGTGCAGCTGCTCCGCAAGCTCCACATGCAATGCAAGTATCTTTGTCAACAATTGTATATTTTGCCATCTTTATATTACCTCCTAGAGAATATGTATAAAAAACACTGATAAAAATTCTAATCCTATTGTAAAACGGTTTTTGGAACTTTTCAATACAAAGTTATAATGATAATGCTTATCAATTAAGATGGTCAACTCATTTCTTTAGTCATTCATGATGTTTTTAAAATGTCTAAATAAGATGCATTTTGTTACAATGGAAGTAGAAGTAGACTGAAAGGGTGGAAGCGGCATTGCAGCTACAATATACCGTACTATACTGTTTAAAACAATTAGAAGGTGAACGAACAGTTTCTTCTATTTATCACCTTTTAAAAGGAAAGCGTTCTTCACAAACATTGCAAGATGGGAATATATTTCACCTTTCCTTTTTATTTGGTGTATATAAATCTTTAAGACGTCATAATTATGATAAACAGATTGAAACATTATTAAACGCACAACTTATTACGTGTGTGCATGAAAATACTTACATTTTAACTGAAGCGGGAGAGAAACAAATAAATGAATGGGAGAAAATATTTTATTTTCCGAAACATTTACATGGCCTGCAATATGGCGAACTTGGAGATAGTTTTTGGAAAAGATTATCTTTAATTGTACAAACTGTATCTAATTTACAGCAGCAATGTGTGAAATTTCTTCCAATTCAACAAGATACAGAGATTACGATATGGGTAAAACGATTTATTATGAGTTCTTCTATTTCAAGAGGACATTTAGCAAAGCAGTTATATAAAGAAATCTATGTCATATTAATGAATGTGACTTCTATAGAAGCAACTATTTTTGTCTATCGTCTAACGGGATATCACCGTATTGGTTATACAACAAATCAGCTTGGAGATATGATGAAACAAGATACACTTCGCGTATATCTTTTATTTTGGGGAACAATTCATTTCATCATTCAACATGTGCAACATCATAAGCAACAGTTTCCATTGTTAGCACAAATTATTGCATATCCCAATGAAAAAGCAGATTTATTTAGTATATCCACACAAAAAACATATCAATTATGGAAACAAGGAAGGACTATGGAAGAAATTGCGAGGATCAGGAAATTAAAAGTTGCAACAATTGAGGATCATATTGTAGAAATTGCATTACGTGAGAAAGAATTTCAAGTAGAGCAATTTATAGAAAAAGAAAAAATGAAGCAAATACAGAAAATGATTGAGAAGTTACAAACGCGGAAGCTGCGAATATTAAAACAAGCTGCTGGAGAGCATGTTTCCTATTTTGAAATTCGTCTTGTATTAGCCCGAGTAGGAGGATTACATGAAACTTGAAGATAGTTTATATCAGTGGTTTGGATACCGAACATTTCGTTCAGGGCAAGAGGGAGTCATTGAAGATTTATTAAAGGGAAATTCTGTTGTAGCGATGCTGCCAACTGGAGGTGGGAAATCGCTTTGTTATCAGCTGCCAGGTCTTGTGCAAGATGGAACGGTACTGATTGTTTCGCCGTTATTGTCATTAATGGAAGATCAAGTTACACAATTAAAATATATAGTGAAAAATCAAGTTATTGCTTTTAATAGCTTTCGGACAATGATAGAAAAAAAAGAAGCTATGCGGCGGTTGCATTCCTACAAATTTGTATTTGTTTCTCCTGAAATGTTGCAATCAGATGTGTTGCTAAAAGAACTACGAAAAATTCATATCTCTTTATTTGTTGTGGACGAAGCACATTGTATTTCTCAATGGGGATATGATTTTCGAACAGATTATAAAAAGCTAGATCAAGTGATTGCATCAATAGGTTACCCGCCGGTTCTTGCTTTAACAGCTACAGCTACGAAAGAAGTATTACAAGATATTATTGAAAGCTTACATTTGAAAGATGTAAAACAGCACTTATATTCGATTGATCGACCTAATATTGCTATGAAAGTCGAGTTTGTACAAACTGTTCAAGAGAAAAAAGAAGCATTATTATCTCATGTGAAATATTTACAAGGTCCTGGGGTTATTTATTGCTCAAGCCGGGCTTGGACGGAACGTCTTGCAGCGTATTTAAGGGATGAAGGTATTGATGATGTTGCACATTATCACGGGGGAATGGAACATGAAGAGCGAATGTTAATTCAGCAACAATTTATGAATGATCAACTTCAACTTGTTGTGTGTACAAGTGCATTTGGCATGGGAGTAAATAAGCAAAATACACGGTATATCATTCATTTCCATTATCCAATAAATATAGAATCTTATTTACAAGAAATTGGGCGAGCAGGCCGTGATGGAGAACCAAGCATTGCTATTTTGTTATGTAGCCCACTTGATCATGATTTGCCCCTTTCTATCATTGAAGAAGAATTACCAAATGAACAACAACTTCGTTTTTTGTTTTCATTATTGCGAGAAACAACGTCACAAACGAAAGTGTTATCGTTAGAAGAGGTAGAAGAAATCTGCTATAATGCAGCGGGGTTAAATGAACAATACTGGAGATTTATTCGATATCATTTTGAAAAGATGAAAATTATACAACATAGGCAATTGATGATTGAATTCTTGTCAGATGAGGCTGAGCAGAAATTAATTACAGAAGTGAGAACCCGACTTTATAATAAATACGGTCAATTAGAAATGATGAAAGAATGGCTATGGCGAACAGATTGTAAAAGAGAAGCAATTCTTTCTCGATTTGGATATGTAAAGGAAATACAGCCGGAAAATTGTTGTAATTATTGTGGGATTCATATGGAAGACTATAAAAAAAAGCAGGCGAGACAACCTGTTTTCGACTATAATTGGGAAACAGAGTTACAATTGCTCTTCGGATTTAGAGGGAAGGAATGATGGATATACGCAAGAAAAGTATTGAAGACATGAGCCCGAAAGAAATCCGACTGAATTTATATATTACACAAGCAATCGTTATATGTATGGGAATACTATTAGCGTATATATTCTTTCCAAGCATGGATACATTTCTATCTTTGTGGAATTGGGATTTTTCATCCGTTTTTCTTATAGGTGGCGGAGTAGCTTGTATTATCGTTCTATTGGATTATATTGCGATGCATCTGTTTCCTGAATCATGGTTTGATGACGGTGGGATAAATGATCGTATGTTTCAAGGAATGTCCGTTATTCATGTGTTGGCTGTTACTCTTTTAATAGGAGCAGCAGAGGAATTTCTATTTCGTGGTGTGATACAAACGTATTTTGGTCTAATTTTTGCGAGTGTGGTATTTGCGGTTTTACATATTCGCTATATTACTAAGCCATTTTTGTTTTGTTTTGTATTGCTGATTAGTATTGTATTTGGTTATGTGTTTCAATATACAGGAAATTTACTAATTACAATTTTTGCGCATTTTTTAGTCGATTTCATAATGGGATTACAATTAAGAAATCAAATGAAAGATGGTGGTGACCGAGATGGCGACGGGGCAGACAACAGAATTTGAAGAGAATATGAAAGAGTCAACGCAAACAGAAGAAGGTTTACCGCCACGTAGTGAAGTTCATAAAGACAAACAAAAGAAAAAATCAAAATTTAAAATAAAGCACTTTTTTGTTCGGATTTTAACAGTATTATTTATCCTTCTTCCTGTTGGAGTTTTATGGTGTACAGAGCGTTACATTGTGGAAAAAAACAAGGAATCTGCTGCTAATTCTAAACAAAGTGCATTTGAAGTTATTTTTTTTGATTCAAAAAAGAAAACAAATCATGAATCAAAAGAGACATTTCAGTTTCATACAGTGAAAGAAGGAGAAACCTTGGAAGAGGTTGCAAAGAAATATTTTCCGAACGAAGATGGAGTAGCGATTATAAAGAAATATAATGAGGTAGCAGAAGAATTAGAACCGGGACAGGTGTTGAAAATTCCGAAGAAGACAGGATCAGAACAGAAAAAATAAAGAGAAATTTTTATCCCGCATTAACGGGCAGTAATACTCCCGCCTCAAAATTCAGCGGAAGCAAAGAAGTTAGGCGGGAGATAAACTGCCCGTAAAAGCCCGATTGGTTCAACTAATAATCAGTGGGGGATGAAGAAAACCCCCACTGATTAAAGTTTCACTTTATTCTGCTATTCGCTGACGGTAAGCCCTCTATCTAAAGATTATGATGGGTGGGGGATAACTGCTAGTTTGCATCAATCTTACTTTTACAGGAAGTGATCCCTCTTTTTGTAAATTTGATGTAGGTCTTACTGCATCCAAATAACCTGATGAAGAAAAACCTTCTACTGATTGTAGAAGGTTTTTCTTCAAGATGTGTTATGATGTGATTAGATTCTGTTAAGAAGAAAGATGGGGAAAGTGTATGACATGGGCAGTGTTAGGTAGTTTCATTTTATGTATTGTAATTGTTTGTTTTATTTTGATGTATAGAGAAGCGATACGTGATACTTTGTTAAAGCGCACTATATCATTTGCGAATTTTCCAATTAGTTTTGGAGAAGTTCGAATTTTTTTTATTTCAGATATTCACAAAAGAAAGGTTTCTCGATCTTTAATACAGCAAGTGAAAGGGAAAGCAGATCTTGTTATTATAGGTGGGGATCTAGCGGAACGAGGAGTACCTCTATCACAAGTAGCTAGTAATCTTAAACGGTTAAATGAAATTGGGCAAGTATATTTTGTTTGGGGAAATAATGATTATGAAATTGATTTTCACGAATTAGACGCGTTACTTCTTCAAAATGGCGTGAAAATTTTAGACAATACAGGGACTTTATTTGAATCAGAGCTTGGAGAAAAAATATGGTTATTAGGTGTTGATGATGTAGGTTTGAAGCGTGATCGATTAGATTTAGCATTAGCAGATTGCAAAGAAGAGGGTTTTCGCATCCTTGTGAGTCATAATCCTGATATTTTATATAAATTAAATGGAACCGAGCGCATCTCCTGTATATTAAGTGGTCATACGCATGGTGGACAAATTAGGTTGTTTCATGCTACACGTTTTTTGAAAGGCGGAATTTATGAATATCCACATACGACTCTGTTTGTAAGTAATGGTTATGGAACAACATTTGTACCATTGCGGTTTCGCGCTCCTGCACAAACGCATTTGATTACATTACGAAGAAAAGATTGACGTTGTTTTTTAAGGTGGGAAGATATATGCCAAATTCAACTGGTAAATATAATATTAAAGCAATTTCAAATATGCTCGGTATACATCCAGGAACATTGCGAGCTTGGGAAAGACGATATCAAATCATTACACCGAAACGTAATGATGCTGGACATCGTTTATACACGGAAGAACATGTTCAAATTTTTAAATGGCTTATTAACAAACTGAACCAAGGATTTACCATTGGACAAGCAGTTAGTTTATTAGAAAATAATCAATTACAAAATCACAATTTATTAGAAAAAGAATATAATAAAGTAGAACTTTTAGTAGACGATATCTTGTATTCTTTGTTAAAATTTGATGAAATACAAGCTCTTGAATTATTGGATAAAGCGTTTAGTATTTTTTCTATAGATAAAGTGATTACAGATGTGTTCATAAAATTGCTGGTCAAGCTAAGAGAGAAACGCTTGAATGAAAAAATAACAAGCGCAGAGGAGCAATATGCAATTTCTCTTTTACGATCACGTATGGGAGCGATTTACTATAGTATACCCGCCAATACAGGAACATCAAAGGTGCTTTCTATATGTGTTCCAGGAGAATTACATGAACTCGAATTGTTAATTTTCACAACATATTTACGCCGAAAAGGTTATCCAACAATCTATATTGGGACAAGCATAGAAGAAGGCAGCATTCATGATGTAATCACACGAGTAAATCCTAAATTTTTATTTATTTCTTGTACAATGCAAGAAAACATAATGGCAAGTGTTCAACTTGCAAAGAGATTACATGAGCAATATAAGAATCTTTCTATCGGACTTAGTGGTTTTGCTTTTAGGTTTGCTTCTAATGAAGAAAAAGAAGAGATTTGTAATTTGTTTGTTGGGGATACGACAGAAGAGTGGGACGAATGGTTAAAAATGTCAGAATAGTTGTTCGGAAAGAACCATCTATTTTCTGTTTCATATAATAAAAATTAGATGCAACGGTTGCGTAAGGAGGTTACGGGATGAGGCTGGAACGTTTAAATTATAATAAAATAAAAATCTTTCTAACGTTCGATGATTTGTCAGAACGTGGACTTACGAAGGAAGATTTATGGAAAAATGCTCCTAAAGTACAACAACTGTTCCGAGATATGATGCAAGAAGCAAATAAAGAGCTCGGCTTTGAAGCTGATGGTCCAATTGCAGTAGAAGTGTTTTCATTGCAAGCGCAAGGTATGGTTGTTATTGTTACAAAAGAAAATCAAGAGTTAGATACGGAAGAAGAATTTCAAGATGAATTTATTGAAATGCAGGTTACTCTTGATGAGAGTGAGCATATATTATACGAATTTACTTCATTAGACGATATAATTGCATTAGCTGGTCGTTTATATAGCCTTGGAATAACAGGTGGAAAGCTTTATGGATGGCAAGATCGTTTTTATTTATGGCTAGAAGAGGAAACGGCTACGTTATTGAAAGAAGATATGATTGCTATTTTAGCGGAATTTGGCAGCTCCTCCACAATTACAATTTATCGAATGATGGAATATGGAAAAGAACTGATGGCAAATGACGCAATTAAACAAATCCACAAATACTTTATCACAAAAGAAAACCTCAGCTAAGTGATATAGTTGAGGTTTTTCTTTATATAAAGTATTTAAACATTATATTATATAAAAAATGTTAACTTTTTAATCATTTCGCTTTTCTAAAAACAACAAAAATACTATAATGATATTGAAAACGTTTGCAAAGATAAAAAAGGTTTGCATATATTTGTTAGCGTTTTCTCTTGCATTCCTATTTTAAGAGTGTATACTAAGCAATGAAGGTTTACTAAACAAGTGAAATTACAGGGGGTTTACTTACTATGGTAGCCGAAAAGGGAGCTCAAGCACAAACACAACAAAGAGAACAACATTTTGAACTGTTGAATTCGACGCAAATTGTTATTAAAGAAGCCTTAGAAAAATTGGGTTATCCAAACGAAGTATATGAATTACTTAAAGAACCGATTCGTATGATGACAGTGAAGATTCCAGTTCGTATGGATGATGGGACTGTTAAAATATTTACAGGATATCGTGCTCAGCATAATGATGCTGTTGGCCCGACAAAAGGTGGTATTCGCTTCCATCCAAATGTAACGGAAAATGAAGTAAAAGCACTTTCGATTTGGATGAGCTTAAAATGTGGTATTGTTGACTTACCATACGGTGGGGGTAAAGGTGGTATCGTTTGTGACCCGCGTGAAATGTCTTTCCGTGAGTTAGAAAGATTAAGCCGTGGCTATGTAAGAGCAATTAGTCAAATCGTAGGGCCAACAAAAGATATTCCAGCTCCAGACGTATTTACAAATTCACAGATTATGGCATGGATGATGGATGAATATAGCCGCATTGACGAATTTAATTCACCTGGATTTATTACAGGGAAGCCACTTGTATTAGGTGGGTCTCATGGTCGTGAAACAGCGACTGCAAAAGGTGTAACAATTTGTATTCGTGAAGCAGCGAAAAAGCGTAATATCGATATTAAAGGTGCACGTGTTGTTGTACAAGGATTCGGAAATGCAGGTAGCTTCTTAGCGAAGTTTATGCACGATGCAGGAGCGAAGGTAATTGCGATTTCGGATGCTTACGGTGCACTTCATGATCCAAATGGTTTAGATATTGATTATTTATTAGACCGTCGTGATAGCTTCGGCACAGTAACGAAATTGTTCAATAATACAATTTCAAATAAAGAATTATTAGAGTTAGATTGTGATATTTTAGTACCAGCTGCCATTGAAAATCAAATTACAGAAGAAAATGCAGCAAATATTAAAGCGAAAATTGTTGTAGAAGCAGCAAATGGCCCTACAACATTAGAAGCAACGAGAATTTTAACAGAGCGTGGCATTTTACTTGTTCCAGACGTATTAGCAAGTGCTGGCGGCGTAACAGTTTCTTACTTTGAGTGGGTACAAAACAACCAAGGTTACTATTGGACAGAAGAAGAAGTAGAGGCTCGTTTAGAAAAAGTAATGGTGAGCTCGTTTGATTCTATTTACGAAACATCGCAAATTCGTAAAGTGGATATGCGTTTAGCAGCTTATATGGTTGGTGTTCGTAAAATGGCAGAAGCAAGTCGCTTCAGAGGCTGGGTATAAACCGATTATTGATCATGAAAACCGCAATTTCCTTAAAGGAAGTTGCGGTTTTTTGTCGTAATTAGATTGCAAGATCAAGTGAAATTTCCATTCGTTTTTCTACTGATGGTTAGTTGAACCAATATAGAAAAGTGATGGGGGAAAGGGGGAGAAAAATGCAAATAGATCTAATGGAACGAGTGCTTGAATTAGAACAACGGATTATGAATTTAGAAAAGAAGTTAGAGGAAAAACAAACGAGAAAAATACCGCCTATTCAGCTAATAGGAGAAGCACTTGCTTCTCTATTGTTCGGAATATTTGTTATCGGTCCACTCATTACAGGTGTATGCGCATTAGTTGTATTACTTATGAGTTACATGAATTTGTAAAAAAACAAAAAGAACACTTGTTCTAACGGAACGTTTGTGCTATACTCTCCTTAGATAGAAAAACGGAAATCATTGATGGAAAGCATTCACTCATTATAAAGGAGAGATTTTAATGAAAACGACTGCAGAACAACGTTTTATGATGCCAACACATGTAATAGAGCGAGTTGAAAATTTACGTAAGAAGAACGTGAAAGGGTCTTCCTTCTTGCGTACAGTGAATCGTTTTTTTGGTTTAGAAACGAAGCAAGATGAAATTTGGTTTTATGGCTTTTATACGGTCGCAGTAAGTGTGCTATTGTTTATGGCGTTTGTTTCGAATATAATGGATTTTCTGTTTTCATAATATTGTTTGCGATAGGGACACATCATCTGAATACATATAAGATTAGGAAGATTATTCTATAAGAGCGGAGATGATGTGAATGGCGAAGTTTCCTATACAGCGAAATTACATTAAACATGGAAGCTCAAGGTCTGGCCTTCCACTTTCAAAAGTTCGTTTTATTGTCAGTCATGACACTGGGAATCCAGGTAGTAATGCGATTGGAAATCGAGACTATTTTAATGAAGTGCAACCGAAGGCTTCAGCTCATACATTTATTGATGATAAAACCATACTCGAGATTATTCCAATCAATGAAGTAGCCTATCATGTTCGATACAACGTTCCAACAGATAATGATATATATGGTTATAACGCTAATAGCGCAGCGATTGGTGTTGAACTTTGTTACGGTGGGAATATAAATTTTTGGAATGCATATACACGTTTTACTTGGTATCATGCCTATTTGTGTCATAATTTTGGGCTGAATCCAAGGGCAGATATTGTTTCACATAAAAAGCTTGATCCTACTCGTAAGATTGATCCGGAACATGTATTACATATTCAAGGTATACCTTTTAAACAGTTTTTAGCGGACGTCTATCGCATGTACGTATCGTATAGATGACAAATATATGAAAAATGAATACAATAAAGATAGGTGCCTACTGCTGAAAGTAGGTTTTTTCTTGTTTATTTGGATAGAGAGAGTAGAAGACTAGGAGTTGAGCCTTACATGCAAAAGGAAACAGCAATTATCATCGGCGGCGGACCGTGCGGATTAGCGGCAGCGATTGCGATGCAAAATGTTGGAATTAATCCACTTGTGATTGAAAAAGGGAATATTGTTAATGCAATCTATAATTATCCAACACACCAAACGTTTTTTTCCTCTAGTGAAAAACTAGAAATTGGTGGAGTAGCCTTTATTACAGAAAACCGTAAGCCTGTTCGGAATCAAGCATTAGCATATTATCGGGAAGTAGTGAAACGGGAACATGTACGTGTGAACGCGTTTGAACGAGTAGAAGAAGTGCGGAAAGAAGAAGATACTTTCCTTGTTCAAACGTTAAAGAGTGACGGCGAGCGAGAAAAGTACAATGCAAAATATGTTATTATCGCAACTGGATATTATGACAATCCTAATTATATGAATGTTCCTGGAGAAGAGTTAGAAAAAGTAGCGCATTATTTTAAAGAAGGACACCCTTATTTTAATCGGGATGTTATCGTCATAGGAGGAAAGAATTCAAGTGTAGACGCGGCGTTAGAGCTTGTAAAATGCGGAGCGCGTGTGACAGTTTTATATCGTGGTCAAGTATATTCTCCAAGTATTAAACCGTGGATTTTACCAGAATTTGAAGCGTTAGTTCGACAAGGAACGATAAAAATGGAATTTGGTGCACATGTAAAAAAAATTACAGAACATACAGTCACATACACAGTGGGAACCGAAGAATATACGGTTTCAAATGATTTTGTCTTTGCGATGACAGGTTATCATCCAGATCATAGTTTTTTAACAAAAATGGGTGTAGAAATTGACTCTGAAACAGGAAGACCGCTGTATAAAGAAGAAACGATGGAAACAAATGTGAATGGGATTTTTATTGCAGGTGTAATTGCAGCTGGTAATAACGCAAATGAAATTTTTATAGAAAATGGTCGATTTCATGGAGATGCAATTGCGAAAATCATTGCAGCTCGAGAACAGAAAAATTAAAAATAGAATGGTGACAAATGAAAAATACCTCGGTCTAATTCGTAGATTTAAGAATTAGACTGAGGTATTTTGGTTACAATTAAATTTTAATGTCTAAACATAGCTTGAATTTCTGTTTGCTCTTTTGTTGATTCTAGTGCAACAAGCAGCTTAATACGAGCCTTTTGAGCATTTAAACCATATGTGAAGGTAACGCCCATATTTTTCAATTGTTTGCCGCCGCCCTCGTAAGAATATACATCTTGGACAATTCCGTTAAAACAACGAGAAACAAGAACAACGGGAATATCGTTATCTATCAAACGCTGAAGAGCAGGAAGTGTACGTGGTGGTAAATTTCCTTGTCCGAGTGCTTCGATAATGATTCCATCAACCGGCAATTGCTCAATTGCAGCCAATAATGTTTCATCCATACCAGCGTATGCTTTTAATATGACAACATTTTTTGTAATTTGTGCGACGGCATATTTTTCATGATGCACTAATGCGTGATGGAAGACAACACCGCGCTTTGTTACCATTCCAATTGGGCCATATTGTGGACTTTGGAATGTTGCTACGTTACTTGTATGTGTTTTTGTCACATTCGTTGCACAGTGAATCTCATCGTTTAATACGACAAGAACGCCTTTTCCTTTTGCCTCTTCACTACTCGCAACTTTTACTGCTGACAAAAAGTTATATAAACCATCCGCCCCTAACTCATTACTTGAGCGCATTGCTCCTGTAACAATAATTGGAACATTGGCTTGTACAGTTAAGTCAAGAAAATAAGCTGTTTCTTCCAGTGTATCTGTTCCGTGTGTAATGACAACCCCTTGCACGTTATCATTCTTAACTTTCTCATCAATCATGACTTGCAATTGTAGCATTTCATTTGGTGTCATGTGAGGAGATGGAAGATGAAAGACATCTTCAACAATTAAATCGATATCTTCTTCTAAATTTGGAATGAATTTTAAAAGTGGATTTTTTGCGCCTGGTTGAACAACTCCAGTTTCTTTATCTTCCTCCATCGCAATTGTGCCACCTGTGTGTAAAACAAGAATTTTTTTCAATGCCTTTACCCCTCTCCAATCAATGCAAATACATTAAAAACATAACATGACTTGACTGGATTCGACAATGGAAAAGTATAAAACATCTAAGTAATCGTCACAATGAAAATAAAGAGATATTTCCCTAAGTAGAGGACTTACTGCTTGTCAACATTTGTCCGCTAGAGTGGAATGATAAGGAAAAGGTAACTTACTCGGCCTTACATTTAGATCACTGCCATGAAGATACTAATGGACCTGCCCCTTGTTACCTCTCTTTGTTTTAAACTTTGCGCGTGATACAAAAAGATACATAGCCAGTCCCTCTCGCCCACCTAAAAAAATGCTTTTCAGCCTTTTTTCATAGACTGACTGAGTAGTTACAGGAAAAGGAGATGTAAGTTGTTGAAAACAATAGAGAAATTTTTAATTCGGTTACTTATTGGACAATGTCTTTGCTTATGTATTGTTCAATTGCTGTTAACACAAGAATATATTGCGAAATATATATCAAAAGTTGTCTATTATGAGGGAGTCACAAAAGGGGTTATAACAAATATTTTAGAGGTAAACCAGTAGTTTTTTCATTTGCTTCTAAGAAAGAGTGTGCTACAATAGTTGAGGACTTGAAACGGGGTAAAGTGAAACGGTTATTAGTGGGGAAAAGCTAATCGTTAATGGAACCAATCGGATTTTTACTTCCTGTTAATGTGAAATGAAACAATGATGAGAGAAGCAGGGAATACCTGCTTTTCCTTCTGTTTTTATAAGTGAAAAATGGGGTGTTACAATGGAGAAACGAATTTCAATTGCAATTGATGGCCCGGCAGCTGCAGGGAAAAGTACGGTTGCTAAAATTGTTGCTAAAAAATTGTCTTATGTTTATATTGATACGGGTGCAATGTATCGTACTATAACATATGCGGCATTAGACCAAGGTATTGATATTGAAAATGAAGAAAAATTAATGGGGATAATTAGGGATATAGACATTTCATTTCAGCATGGAGAAAATGCACAGCTTGTCTTTTTAAACGGAAAAGATGTATCAGAAGTGATTCGCACACCGGAAGTAACGAATCGCGTATCAATTGTGGCAAGACATCGCCTTGTACGTGAAGAAATGGTACGTCGTCAGCAAGCTTTAGCAGAAAAAGGCGGCGTTGTTATGGATGGTCGTGATATTGGAACGCATGTATTGCCGAATGCGGAAGTGAAAATTTTTATGCTAGCTTCTGTTGAAGAACGAGCGGAAAGAAGACATTTAGAAAACACACAAAAAGGATTTCCTTCTAACTTAGAACAACTAAAAGAAGAAATTGCGCGCCGTGATAAATTAGATTCTGAACGTGAAGTGTCTCCATTAAAGAAAGCTGAGGATGCAATTGAATTAGATACAACGTCTTTATCTATTGAAGAGGTAGTTCAAAAGATTATGGATATTGTATCGGCAGCATTCGCAAAATAAAGGAAGGGGGTAGCCTCTTCCTTTATTTTTGTTTCTGTCTGTTAATAAGAAGATAATTTCCTTGACAAATTCATCAATTTGTTAGAAGTTAGTAAAAGAGGGTATTTTCTAAATATTTTACATACATGCAAATGGAAACCACTGTTTTCATTTCGTATATACATAAAGATGCTTTGCCATTTCAGTAGGGAGGTATTTCCATGGTAGAAAAAATGAATGAAGAAGTTGTAAACACGAAGGCATTACAAGTAGGTGATATTGTTACAGGTACAGTAACAAAAGTTGAGGAAAAGCAAGTATTTGTAAATGTTGGGTACAAAACTGACGGTGTCATTCCAATTAGTGAATTGGCGAATGTTCATATTGAAAAAGCAAGCGATGTTGTAGAAGTAGAACAAACTCTTGAATTGAAAGTAATTAAATTAGAAGATGATGATTTAGTGTTGTCTAAACGTGCAGTAGATGCAGAAAAAGCATGGGAAGTATTGCAAGGACAATTTACATCGGGTGAAGTATTTGATGTAACAATTAAAGATATCGTTAACGGAGGTCTAGTTGTTGACCTTGGTGTACGTGGCTTTATTCCGGCTTCACTTGTAGAGATGCATTATGTAGAAGATTTTACTGATTATAAAGGAAAAACATTGGCAGTAAAAATTGTAGAATTAGACCGCGAGAAAAATCGAGTTATTCTTTCTCATAAGGCAGTTGTAGAGCAAGAGCTAGACAAGAAGAAAAAAGAAGCAGTTTCTTCTTTACAAGCAGGCGATGTTGTAGAGGGAACAGTTCAACGTTTAACTGACTTCGGAGCATTTGTAAATGTTGGGGGTGTGGATGGTTTAGTTCATATTTCTCAAATTTCTCATGATCGTGTAGAACAACCATCTGATGTATTAACAGAGGGACAAACTGTAAAAGTAAAAGTGTTATCTGTTGATGCTGATACGCAGCGTATTTCTTTATCTATGAAAGCGGTGCAGCCAGGTCCATGGTCGAATGTTTCAAATCAAGTAAAAGTAGGCGATCTATTAGAAGGGAAAGTAAAACGCCTCGTTACTTTTGGAGCGTTCGTTGAGATTTTTCCAGGTGTAGAAGGACTTGTTCACGTTTCGCAAATTGCAAACCGTCATGTGAAAAATCCGAATGAAGTATTAACAATCGGACAAGAAGTGAAAGTAAAAGTATTAGAAGTTCATTCAGAAGAAAAACGTATTTCTTTAAGTATAAAAGAAGCGCTTGAAGAAAATAATGTAACAGAAGATTATAGTAAATATGAACCAACTTCTGATTCTGCAACATTCCAATTAGGCGATATTATTGGAGAGAAGCTAAAAAATTTAAAGAAATAATGAGGGATGTGTGTGGTAAGAGCAAAGCGTAAATTAGAACACATTGAGTATGCTCTTTCTACTGGACAGTCTCGTACGCATGGCTTTTGTGACGTTGCTTTTGTTCATCAAAGCTTACCGAATATAAGTTATGAAAGTATATCATTTCAAACAGAAATCGGCGAACTTGCTTTAAGTTCGCCGATTTTTATCAATGCGATGACTGGTGGTGGCGGAGAGCACACACTACATATAAATGCACAACTAGCACAAGCTGCACGGCAGTATAAGCTTGCGATGGCTGTCGGTTCACAAATGGCAGCGTTAAAAGACGCGAATGAAGCAGCGTCTTTTAAAATCGTGAGAAAAGTGAATCCGAATGGAATTGTTATTGCAAACTTAGGTAGTGAAGCAACAGTAGAACAAGCGAAGCGAGCTATTGATATGATTGAAGCAAATGCATTACAAATTCATTTGAATGTCATTCAAGAATTGACAATGCCAGAAGGCGACCGAGATTTTACTGGTGCATTAAAGAGAATTGAACAAATTGTCAAGCATTCTTCTGTTCCTGTTATAGTAAAAGAAGTTGGTTTTGGGATGAGTAAAGAGGCGGCGAAGGGTTTAGCCAATAGTGGGGTTTCAACTATAGATATTGGTGGATATGGCGGTACAAACTTTGCGGCGGTTGAAAATGAAAGAAGACAGCGAGTGCTTTCCTATTTCAATGAGTGGGGCATTTCAACTGCTTCCTCTTTAATTGAAGTATCCTCTACACAAAAACCTCTCTCTATTATCGCATCAGGTGGTATTCAAACAGCACTTGATGTAGCGAAAGCATTAGCATTAGGAGCGTCAGCCGCTGCATTTGCAGGGCATTTTTTACGAATATTGATGCAAGAAGGTATAGAGAAACTAATAGAAGAAATTGAATTATTACATACAGATTTACAATTTATTATGACGGCGCTTGGAGTAAGAACAATCACTGAGCTTAGGCAAGTGCCACTTGTTATTAAAGGTGATACATATCATTGGCTTACCCAGCGTGGGATTGATACAACCATATATAGTAGGCGTTAAATAAAGTGAAACTTTAATCAGTGGGGGTTTTCTTCATCCTCCACTGATTATTAGTTGAACCAATCGGGCTTTTACGGGCAGTTTATCTCCCACCTAACTTCTTAAGAAAGGCGGAAGCGGCTCGCTCAGAATCGCAGGACGTTGGAGCACCCGACAGAGAGGCGCTTTTTGCCTCATCCGAGGGGGCGAAACGACCGGAGATTCTAGCCGCTAGAGCTGGACAATGCTTTCGCCGAATTTTGAGGTGGGAGTATTACTGCCCGTTAATGCGGGATAAAGTGAAACTTTAATCAGTGGGGTCTTACTGCACACGAATAGCGAGATAAAAATCAACCGAATGAATCAACCATTCGGTTGATTTTTTTTGTTTATAAAATCCATACAATGAAGAGGAAAGGAGAGAGTGATATGAAAAAGCTAATTGAAGTGAAAGAGTTAAAAAAATGTTATGGACATTATAGAGCGTTAAAAGGTATTTCATTTGATGTGAGGGAAGGGGAAATTTTATGCTTTCTTGGCCCAAATGGTGCTGGAAAAAGTACGACGATTCATATTTTGTCGACCATTTTACAGTACGACGGGGGAGACATTTTATTTGAAGGAAAAGATGTAAAAAAACATGCACGATATGTAAAGCGCAACCTCGGTATTGTACCGCAGGATTTAGCGATTTATGAAGATGTATCAGCCGAACAAAATGTAGCATTTTTTGCTGCTCTTTATGGCCTGAAAGGAACGCAATTGCAGCAAGCGGTAGATGAAGCGTTGCAGTTTGTTGGACTGATTGATAAAAAAAATGAAAAACCGAAAACTTTTTCAGGTGGAATGAAAAGAAGGCTTAATATAGCATGTGCGATTGCACATAAACCAAAAGTTATTATTATGGATGAACCGACAGTTGGGATTGATCCGCAATCTCGAAATCATATTTTACAGTCGATCAAACAATTACGAGAACAAGGATCTACAATTATTTATACAACGCACTATATGGAAGAAGTAGAAGAAATAGCAACGAGAATTATCATTATGGATCAAGGTGAGATGATTGCAGAAGGAACAAAAGAAGAACTTAAGAAGCATATTGCAGATGAAAAACGCTATTTCATAGAATGTGAACATATAACAGCAGGTGTAGAAGAACGGTTTTTTAAAATTGAAGGGATGAAAGAAGTAACAGTAAAAGACGGAGTAATAGAAGTTGTCGTATTAAAAGGTGTGGAAAATTTGGATAAAATCATTACACTTCTTGTAAATGAAGGGATGAAAGTGAAAAATATTATGAGTGAAAGTGCAAGTTTAGAAACAGTATTTTTACAGTTAACGGGAAGAAAATTAAGAGATTGAAGGTGAAAATAATGAGCTTCTTTGTGTTATATAAACGCGATGTAGTTAATATTGTTACGAATCCAGTCCTTTTACTAACGAATACAATTTCTCCGATTTTATTTATATTGATTTTTGGTTATTTAAGTAATGGGAGTTATGGGGAAAATGGAATTACTTCTTATGATTATTACGGTGTTACGATTTTGATATATGGCATCTTGAATGTATCTATGACAGCTTCTAATAGTTTTATGGAAAAAAGGTTAAAAAATAGTAATTTACGAGTTATGTATAGTCCAATTCGTGTTTCTTACCTGTATTTGTCGAAAATATTAGCTACATTTACTTTTACATCTGTTTGCTATCTATTTGTTATGTACGTGGCTCATATAGGCTTACATGTAACGTTTGGAGGAAAGAATGTTGCTTATGTCATTATAATCGTGTTGTTATTTAATTTTTTATCAGCGGTTATCGGTGTATTATTTTGCTGTATGTTTAAAAGTGAAGAAGTAACAAATAAAATATTAAGTTTGTTAAATAACGCTTTTGCAATTTTGGGAGGAGTATTCTTTTCCCTCGATGGACTAGGGGATGCTGTTCGGACAATATCATATATTTCACCGGTAAAGTGGGTTATAGAATGTGTGATGAAGATCATATATGATCAAGATTTTAGCCTTTTCCTTACAACGGGCAGTGTGTTAGTTTTGTTAACTTGTTTTGGGTTAGTTGGCTGTAAATTTCTATTTAAGGTGGAGGATTATGTATGAACGAGATTTTCATTGTTTTTCGTCATAATATCCGGCGAGCTATTAGTAAAAAGAATTATATACTGTTAACGATTCTTCTTACGTTTATTTCTATATCACTTGCTATCTTCTTTACGTCCAAATTTGAAATGAAAGGGAATATTGCATATGTAACTCAAGAAGGCAAGAGTGATATACATGTAGAAGGATTTCATATTAAAAATACAAATGAACTTCCCAGTATGTCTGAATTTGTAATGAAAAAATATGATGCGGCAGTGATTCCAAAAGAAAACGGACAAATAGAGGTAAAGACAATTAAAGAACATGATTTCAAGGAAAAAGTCGAGAGGGCATTTCAACAAAAAAATATTGGTTCGTTTCATCAAAATGAGGTTAGAAAGGTAGGTACAAATATTTTAGGGTATCTGTGTATGTTTGTATTATTAGAGAGTATTATGTTTATGAGTTTTTTTACAGAAGATAAGGAAAATCGTATATTTACACGTATTGTATCTTCACCTATACGTATTCGTAGTTATTTATTTGCGCAGTATTTGTTTACCTTTCTTATCGTATATGTTCCAACCTTTTTCATTTTAATAGTTGAAAAGGTAATGTTTCAGGTGGATATAGGATTCAGTTATTTAGAATATAGTTATTTATTGGCTATCCTTGTTATGATTGCAACATCCTTTGCGTTATTTATGAGCACGATGATAGAAACTACTGACAATACAATGATGTTGTCTTCTTCCATTATTGTTTTTACTACTATTTTATCGGGGTCCTTCTTTACTTTAAAAGACAAGAATGGGATAGTAGATTGGTTTGTACGAATCTTACCGCAAAAACAATATCTTGCGTTTATTGATGGTGTTGAAAATGGCTATAAACTAGCACGGTATGGAGGCGCAATTACGTATATAAGTTTTATTATCCTGTTATTCTGTATGCTCAGTATAATTATTTGTAAAAAAAGAGTACAGGAAGGTCGATATTGATATTCTCTATGTTAACCATATAAAATGGAAATAAAATGCATAAAGAAAATAGTAAGGTGATGAAATGAAGAGAGAAGTTCAAATCATTTCTACAAAATTAATGACTCCAACGCCAAGGAAAAATTATGTACGTAGAGAAAAATTATTAAAAAAACTAGAAACATTGTACGATTATAAGCTTGTAGTTGTAAAAGGATCAGCTGGTAGTGGAAAAACGACTATATGTTCTTCTTTTGTCAAAGAAAATCCAGAGTTTACAATTTCGTGGATTACACTAGATAAAGAGAATAATAATGTATTTTCTTTTTGGTACTATATGTTAGAAAGTATGCATGTATATATTGCAGAAATAGAAGAGATTATTTCTTTATTTCAGATGATTATGCATAAAGATGATATGAAACGTATTATTGTAGCTTTGATTAACCTATTAAGTACAAAAGATGATATTACGATTATTATGGATGATTTTCACTATATAACAGATGTTGGTGTTAATAAGACGATGGAATATTTTCTAAAGCATTCCTCAGAAAATATTCGCATTGTCTTATTAACGAGGGAAGAACCTAAATTTTATGTAGGCGATTTTCTCATTTCAGGAAGATTACTAGAAATTGAAGAAGAAGAATTAAAGTTATCAATAGATGAAGGGGTTCGATTTATTAAAGATACATTGAAGATGGATCTAAATTATGAGGTAATTCATGACATGAACATGGTGGCAGAAGGATGGATTGGTGGCCTGCAGTTAATTGCGCTTGCACGTTCTTATCATAAAAATGATTGTATGCAGCATATGAAAGTGCTAAATAAATATATGATTACCTATTTATCGAAAGAGATTTTAGATGCCCTGGAAGAAGAAGAAAAAGATTTTCTTATAAAAACATCTATTTTAAGTTATTTTCATGAGGAAATTTGTGATGAATTGTTGGAAAAACAAGGTACAAAAGAAATGATTACACGTCTATTTCAAAAACATTTATTTATAATTAATCTTGATGAAGATCGTGGAATATATCGCTATCACGCTATTTTTCAACAGTTTTTACAACATTCTTTTAAGCGGTTAGAAGTGAAGACACAAAAGAAATTACGTTTACGAGCGGCAGAAGTATACGAACGATGTGGTGATTTTGAGGAGTGTATAAAACAATTATTAGAGATGCAATGTTATGAGGCTGCGTTGAGGAAAATTGAAATACATGGGCAAAATCCACAGGGATGGAGCTATTTGCGACATATTCCGTTAACATGTATTGTGCAAAATAAAGAGATGGCGTTTCAACTCATTTTTTACCATTATTGTAATATGGAGTTTGAGCTGTGCACAGAAATATTAAATACCGTGTACAAAGGGGAAAGTGGTCATCATCCTTGGAAGGTATTCGAATTTTGCAAGGCTTTAATTGAGGAAGAAAATTTACAATTAGATGTTTTGTTTATAGATGAAATTGAAGACATGGATATAAGTGATGTAACCAAGGCAATTATTTATGTAGAATTATCATTTTTTCTGTGGTTTCAGGAGCGAATCAAGGATGCACTATATGTGCTTGATAAAGCGTCTATGCTTGAGAAGAGAATGAAAAATCCATATGTCAAAATGGGCATTTTAAGTTCTTTATGCCAGATTAAAGAGGATTTAGGAGATTTAAAAGAGTGTGAGCGGTTATATAATCAGCTTTTTGAGGTAGTTGAACAACATCCATTTTTATCAGCTCTCACAGTAACTTGTCATATTGGAATTACGGGTATTTATTTAAAACGTTTACAATTGGATGAGGCTGAAAAATCATTACAACATGTACAAGGTGACGAAGCTGCATTAGGAAAACCTTATTTATATAATTTAATGGAACTTCAATTTCTGAAAGGTGATAAACAGCAAGCAAACGAAACGATTCGAAAGCTACAAACATTTGATGCGTATCAAAATGAGCTGTTTATATCCTCCTTGCTAAAATATGCAATCCATGTTGATGAAGAATATGTGCAGCAATTAGATCAATTTGTTCCCATATATCAACAAAAAAAAGAAAAAAAGAAACTACGAACTGAAGATAAATTGTTATATGCTCAGATTTTATTGCAGAAAGGACATATACAAGAATCATTACAATTACTTGATGAAATTGCGGAATTTACAAGGAAATATAAAATGAAGGTCTTATTAATAGAAGCGCTGTTATTAAAAGTGACTATTTTAGGAAATGATCTGCAAAGATATAAGCGAGAGCTTTTAAATTTATTACGAGAAGCAGTACATTATAGTTATGAAAATCATATTTTATTACCTTATAAAAGGATAGATAAACAGACGCAAGTATTATTGGTGTTATTAAAAGAAGAACGTCTGCAAGATTTAAATGAAAGAGAGAGGGAGTTTTTATGCACGTTGTTACAGTTAGGGGATTGTGATAAAGAGAATGTTCTTTTGAGTAATAGAGAATTAGAAGTATTGAAGGTTCTTGCGACTGGGGCATCAAATAAGAAGATTGGTGAACAATTGTGTATATCTCTTTCGACAGTTAAGACGCACATTATTAATATTTATTCAAAACTTCATGTATCTAATCGCGTTGAAGCGATAAAGAAAGCAACAGAAGAAGGGATTATAAAGTAAGTGTTAATATGTATGAATATAAATTGGAAAACGAACACAAACCCGTTCTTTTTAGGCGGACGAGAGCATCTGGCCATGCATAGAAGCGGCCTAAGCCTTTTTCTGCCACATGCTCAAAATGGATTTATATATAAACAAAGAAACAGCCAATGATATGTTGGCTGTTTCTTTGTTTTAATGTTGATTTTGTTTTCTTGCTTGCTCCGGTGTATCGAGTCCTGTTGCACCAGGATATTGTAATGACTGGCTGCGGTCAGATTCTACGCGTCTTGATTGTTTCAATTTCTTTTCTTGACGATCTTTACCCATGGTGTTCCCACCTCCTTAGTACAAAGTGTTGCTGTTATTTATAAAAATATGCAGTGATAGAAGACGATTATTTTTCATGAAATATCCCCATAATGGAAATAATAGGAGGTGTTCACTTGGAAGGTGGTTATTTTTATTTTTTAGCGTGGATGGGCTGGATTGTTACGACGTTTTTTTTGAAAAAAGATACAGTTAGGCTCGGGCTTAGTGCGGTCATTTTATTATTTATTATTTGTTCGCAAACAGTGATTTCAGTTGCTTCTATTACAATATCGATGAATGCCCTTTTGTTAGGTGGAGTCTCATTTATTGGAATTGCGGCATATTCAATATGGAAAAAGATTTACACTGTACTATGTGCACTTATAATTGCGATGTTATATGCAAGTTTTTCTTTAATCGAACTATATGATCCGATTTGGATTGTTGTAGATCGTACATGGATGTTAAGTAGTATTCTCGTTTATACATCTGTTTTATTACATAGGGACCGTCTATTACGTATATGGGGCTTATATGTAGGGGCGTTGCAAGGTGAGTTGTTTGTAGCGTTTATTTTAAAGACATTCCATTTTCCGTATCAATTAGGGAGTTTGCAATTTTTTAATATGATTGCTGTGTCTACAATGTTCTTTGGTTTCTTATACGGAATTGGGAAAATAATCACATATACAGGGCAATTTAAGCAAAAGCAAGTAAAGGAGGGACAAGGTTAATTTATGAACTCGTATACATCAGCTATGTTGCTTGGAGTAACCGTTGGAACTGTCACGCGAATTTTAATGCTTCAAACTGATACAAGGCAGTATCCAACTCGTTTACATGGCAAGATTATTCATATTGCTATGGGAATTATTGCGGCTGCTCTTGGGGCGGTAGCCATTCCAGCTATTTTGAAAAAGGATTTCTCTGCGATTACATTTCTGACATTAGCAGCATCACAGTTTCGTGATGTACGTAATATGGAGCGGAATACACTGCAGCAATTAGACGGGTATGAACTTGTCCCTAGGGGGAACACATATATTGAGGGAATTGCAATTGTATTTGAGAGCCGTAATTATTTAGCTATGTTAACATCTTTCGTAGCTACTTTTGCTTATTTAGGATGTAAATCATGGTATGCCGGTATTTTAGCCGGAATCATAAGTTTCTTTTTCGCGAAAAAGTTGATGTCTGGTAAACGACTGCGCGATCTTGTTGAAGTCGAGCATGCTCCATTGCATTTTGAAGGAGCAGGCCTTTATGTTGATAATATTTATATTATGAATATCGGTTTACCAGCAAGGCAAAAAGAAATTATGAAGTATGGTATGGGTTTTATTTTAAAACCAAAGTCTATTGATGCTCGGGTAACATTGGCAAACCTTGGTCAAAGGCAAGCGATTTTGCATGATATCTCTGTTGCGCTTGGTGTATATCGAGATTCTGGAACACCTGCACTTGTACCGCTTGCAAAACGTGATTTAAATGATGGAAGAATAGGCATATTTGTTTTGCCGCAAGATCGAGATGTAAATAAAGCGATTCAGGTCATTGGAAATGTTCCAACATTAGAAAGTGCTATTCATATGTCTTCTGAGGCCCCAAATGGAAGGGGAGAAAAAGGATGATATTAGAAAAATGTATTCTTGCTGTTATTACAACAATTCCGGAAAAGTTCGCTGGCGGGGCGCCGTTATTTGTATGTGAGACAGTAGAAGAAATGGAGTTTGTTGCTAGTAATTTAGAAGCGATCTTAGATGGAATTGCCCACCGTTTGCAAGAGAATGTATATATTATTGTGAAACATTCTTGAAATGTGTTATAATATGAGGTGTTTTGATATGAAGAGAAATATTCTGGAATGCAAATCCCTTCTTGCACAAAGAAGGGTTTTTTACATAATAAACAGAAGCAAGTTGAAAGGATGAAAGTATATGCCGAAACCAGTAGTAGCAATAGTAGGTCGCCCGAACGTAGGGAAATCTACTATTTTCAATAGAATTGTTGGAGAGAGAGTTTCCATTGTAGAAGATATCCCAGGTGTAACAAGAGATCGCATTTATAGTGCAGGAGAATGGTTAAATCATGAGTTTAACATTATTGATACAGGTGGAATTGATATTGGAGACGAGCCATTTTTGACACAAATTCGTCAACAAGCAGAAGTTGCGATTGATGAGGCTGATGTTATCATTTTTATGACAAATGGTCGCGACGGTGTAACAGCTGCGGATGAAGAAGTTGCAAAGATTTTATATCGTTCTAAAAAGCCAGTTGTATTAGCTGTGAATAAGGTAGATAATCCAGAGATGCGCAGTGAAATTTACGATTTTTATGCGTTAGGCTTTGGGGAACCGTTTCCTATATCTGGAACACATGGTTTAGGTTTAGGGGACCTATTAGATGAAGTAGCAAAACATTTTCCGCAAATTGAAGAAGAACCATACGATGATGAAACAATTAAATTCTGTTTAATTGGTCGTCCAAACGTTGGGAAATCATCAATGGTAAATGCATTGCTTGGTCAAGAACGTGTAATCGTTAGTAATGTAGCAGGTACTACACGTGATGCAGTTGATACACCGTACAGTAAAGATGGACAAGATTACGTTATCATTGATACAGCAGGAATGCGCAAAAAAGGGAAAGTATATGAAAGTACAGAAAAGTATAGTGTACTTCGTGCCCTTCGAGCAATTGAACGCTCTGATGTTGTTTTAGTTGTTTTAGATGGTGAAGAAGGAATCATTGAACAAGATAAAAAAATTGCTGGCTATGCCCATGATTCAGGTCGTGCTGTTATTATTGTTGTGAATAAATGGGACGCGGTTGAAAAAGATGAGAAAACGATGAAGGAATTCGAAGAGAATATCCGTGCTCATTTCCAATTCTTAGATTACGCGCCAATCGTATTTTTATCTGCAAAAACGAGAAAACGTACACACACACTGCTTCCTGTTATTAATGAGGTAAATGCAAGTCATAGTATTCGTGTACAAACGAATGTATTAAACGATGTGATTATGGATGCTGTTGCAATGAATCCAACACCAACGCATAATGGACAACGTTTGAAAATTTTCTATGCAACACAAGTCGCGGTGAAACCACCGACATTTGTTGTGTTCGTAAACGATCCAGAATTACTGCACTTCTCTTATGAGCGTTTCTTGAAAAATCGTCTGCGCGATTCGTTTGGTTTCGTAGGAACACCGATTAAAGTTATTGCAAGAGCACGAGACTAATGGAGAGGATGTGATTTTATGAAAAAAATCACAGTAGTAGGAGCAGGTAGCTGGGGAACGGCGTTAGCGATGGTATTAGCTGACAACGGTCATGATGTACGCCTTTGGGGAAACCGAGCAGAACTTATGAATGAAATGAATGAAAAACATGAGAATAGTCGTTATCTTCCGGGGGTTACACTGCCAGCAAGTATTGTTGCTTACTCTTCCTTAGAAGAGGCATTAGTAGGAGTAGATACAGTGCTTCTCGTTGTACCTACAAAGGCATATCGAGAAGTATTGCAAGATATGAAAAAATTTGTTTCGCAGCCAATTACATGGATTCATGCGAGTAAAGGGATTGAGCCAGGAACTTCAAAGCGTATTTCGGAAGTGATTGAAGAAGAAATTCCGGCTCATCTCATTCGAGATGTAGTTGTCTTATCAGGGCCGAGTCATGCGGAAGAAGTAGGGTTGCGTCAAGCAACAACAGTTACATCAGCTGCAAAGCGTATGGAAGCAGCTGAAGAGGTTCAAGACTTATTTATGAATAGCTATTTCCGTGTATATACAAATCCAGATATTATTGGAGTTGAACTTGGCGGGGCGTTAAAAAATATTATTGCCCTTGCAGCGGGTATTACGGATGGAATTGGCTTAGGAGATAATGCAAAGGCAGCACTTATGACGCGAGGGTTAACAGAAATTGCGCGTTTAGGAAGTAAAATGGGCGGGAACCCATTAACGTTTGCTGGCTTGACAGGTATGGGTGACCTAATTGTAACATGTACAAGCGTTCATAGCCGAAATTGGCGTGCTGGTAACATGCTTGGCAAAGGTTGTTCGTTAGAAGAAGTATTAGATAATATGGGAATGGTTGTTGAAGGCGTGCGGACAACGAAGGCCGCATATGAGATGGCTAAGAAAATGGATGTAGAAATGCCAATTACAACTGTTTTATATGATGTGTTGTTTAATGGGAAAAATGTAAAAGATGCTGTTGGAACGTTGATGGGACGTGTGCGTAAACACGAAGTAGAAGCGATTCCAGACTTGCTGTAAACAAAGCTGTACAAATGTAAAAGGACATTTGTACAGCTTTTTCTTTTGGGTTTTTTCACCATTCTTTATTTTCTGCATACGATGAAGTGTAGATTATATGAGAGGGTGAACAAAGTGGATAATAATTTATTCAACAATATTGAAAAGGAATCAAAAGTAAATAAAGAAGATATTTTTAAATTAGCCTCTTCGGTTCAAAATGCAAATTTACGAGATGAGAAAGTATTACGTCAGTTAATTCATCAAGTTGCAATAATGGCGGGAAGAGATGTATCAAAAGAAAAAGAAGAGCAAATTATAAATGCGATTATTAATAATAACATGCCAACTGATTTTAGTTCATTGAGCAAAATGTTTAAAAAATAAAGTGTGAGAAACCACTGATATATATATTGCATACGATACTATGAAGGAATGAATATGAGCTGTTTGTGGGAATATTTGGTCAAACGAAGCGAAGAAGTCCCGTTCGCTTCGTTTTTTTTTATTCGTTTTCATATAAGTGATGCTGCACAGCATTTTGAGATGAAGTATTGTCTTATTGTTAAATATATATCTATTTTCATTTTTTAACATATAAGTCGCTACTTGCGTTCTCCTTTTGTTGTAAACATTACATGTGGTAGGAAAAGGCCCTGACCGTTTCTATGCACGGCCAGATGCTCTCGTCCCCCCTAAAAAGAAAGGAGGTTTTTAAATTGTATATATAAATGGAATATTTCTATTTGTTTAAAAGTTATAATTTGTTAAAATAATAGAAAAATATATTAAAATAAAGGGGGGTATATATGTCTGTTGGACTTATAAAGATGTGGTTTGCTTTGGGCGCAATGGCTCTTATGTTTATTTCTGTTGTTTTCATTTTGCTAAGTCGCCATAAAATAAAGAATACATTTTTGAAAGGGTTTACAGCTTTGTTTGCATATGCATGTATGATTGTATCAGGACTTATTATTTTTCTTGTCGTATTTAGCGGACCGATCGAACAATAGAAACTAAAGGACGGATTTTTGATGAAGAAAATACTACTGATTTTCGTATTGTGTTGTACTAGTATATTATCTGGGTGTCTATACCCGAAAGAAAAGATGCAACAACACGTCATACCATATGAAGACCAATTACAAGCGGTGCAAACAGCAGTTAATACATATAGAGAACAAAATGGTCATATATTGCCTATTAAAACACGTGATATGAATACACCAATCTATCAAAAATATCCGATTGATTTTCAAAAAATTACCCCTAGACTAATGCAAGAACCACCTGGAAATGCCTTTGAAAGCGGAGGCGTTTATCAATATGTATTAGTTGATGTAGAAACAAATCCCACTGTGAAATTAATTGATGTTCGAACAGCTGAGCGAGTTCAAGATTTAAAGTTAAAACTAAAAATCTATCGTGATGAGCATCGATATCCACCGTTTAAAAAAATAATTACAGATGGTGTATATGAGCTTGATTATAATAAAATGGGATATAAAGAAATTCCTCAAGTGGAAAGCCCCTATTCTGGTAAAAACTTACCTTTTGTTGTTGATGAGAAAGGTGAGGTGTATATTGATTATCGTATTGATTTATACGATATGTTACAAAAATATGGTGATGAAGTAAAAGAAGGAGAAGATATTCGTCAGTTGCTTGTGAAACATACCCCATTTGTACCGGCGTATTCTTTGCCGTATACAGTGAAGGATAAAGAACCAATTTTTTTTAAATGATAAGTCATGAACCTTTCTTTTAGCGAATAAGTTCTAGAAGAAGGGTTTTTTACTTCTTGAAATATTTGCAGCGCTAATAAAAAGTTTTTTTAAAATAGTCATATGAAATTGGGACAAAATCATATGCTGTATTGTCCAAACTACAAGAATAATCATGATTTATTCCCAAAAATTTTGAGGGAGGGAATCACTTGGAAAAGGTTGATATTTTTAAAGATATTGCCGAGCGCACAGGCGGTGATATTTATCTCGGGGTTGTAGGGGCTGTCAGAACAGGGAAATCTACTTTTATTAAGAAATTTATGGAGCTAGTTGTTATTCCAAACATTGAAAATGATTCAGATCGCCAGCGCGCACAAGATGAACTGCCGCAAAGTGCAGCAGGGCGTACAATTATGACGACAGAACCAAAGTTTGTTCCAAACCAAGCGGTTTCTATCCATGTTGAAGAAGGGCTTGATGTAAATATTCGCTTAGTAGATTGTGTGGGCTATACTGTTCCAGGAGCGAAAGGGTATGAAGATGAAAATGGGCCACGCATGATTAATACGCCGTGGTATGAAGAACCGATTCCATTTCATGAAGCAGCGGAAATTGGAACGCGCAAAGTAATTCAAGAGCATTCTACAATTGGGGTAGTTATTACAACTGATGGAACAATTGGAGAAATTCCACGCCGCGATTATATTGAAGCAGAGGGACGGGTTGTAAATGAATTAAAAGAAGTAGGAAAACCATTTATTATGATTATTAATACAGTACAGCCATATCATCCTGATACAGAACAACTTCGTCAAAGTTTAGTAGAAGAATATGATATTCCAGTGTTAGCAATGAGTGTAGAAGGACTAAGAGAAGGTGATGTATATAACGTATTACGAGAGGCGTTATATGAATTTCCGGTTCTCGAAGTGAATGTAAATCTTCCAAGTTGGGTAATGGTGTTACATGACAACCACTGGCTTCGTCAAAGTTATCAAGAGGCTGTCCAAGAAACGGTGAAAGATATTAAACGTCTTCGTGATGTTGATCGCGTTGTATGGCAATTTAGTCAATATGAATTCATCGATCGTGCAAGTCTTGCGGGAATTGATATGGGGCAAGGTGTTGCTGAGATTGATTTATATGCACCGGATGAATTGTACGATCAAATTTTAAAAGAAGTGGTAGGTGTTGAAATTCGAGGCCGAGATCATTTGTTGAAATTAATGCTCGACCTCGCTCATGCGAAAACGGAATATGATCAAGTTGCAGATGCACTAAAAATGGTAAAACAAACAGGATATGGTGTTGCAGCACCGGCCCTAGCAGATATGAGCTTGGATGAACCAGAAATTATTCGTCATGGATCACGCTTTGGTGTGAAATTGAAAGCTGTCGCTCCGTCAATTCATATGATTAAAGTTGATGTAGAATCAACTTTTGAACCGATTATTGGAACGGAAAAGCAAAGTGAAGAACTTGTTCGCTATTTAATGCAAGATTTTGAAGATGATCCACTTTCTATTTGGAATTCCGATATTTTTGGGCGGTCACTTAGCTCTATCGTTCGAGAAGGAATTCAGGCAAAATTATCATTAATGCCAGAAAATGCTCGCTATAAATTAAAAGAAACGTTAGAACGAATTATAAATGAAGGATCAGGTGGCTTAATAGCAATTATTTTATAATCGAAAGACTCCTTATTTTGGGGTCTTTTTTTATTTTTCATAGAAAAACAAAATGTCATTATCTAATACTTTATAGTTGATTGTCAAGTTTTATCAGTTTTTCGCATTTTCATGGCAACATTTTCTTTAAAAATATTGAATTATAAAGGAGAATCGTATAATATAGGCCTTGATAATGATTTATCTACATCTTTGTAGTATAGAATTTGTAAAAATTGCCTACAAATGAAGGTAAGACTCATTTTATGTTTATGATCATTATACAGTCGTATCTTTGGGAGGAGGTGAATGGCATGAACAAGACAGATTTAATCAATGCTGTTGCAGAAGCAAGTTCCCTTTCTAAAAAGGACGCAACAAAAGCAGTTGACGCTGTTTTTGATTCCATCTTAGAAGCTTTAAAGCAAGGTGATAAAGTACAACTTATCGGATTTGGTAACTTCGAAGTTCGTGAGCGTGCGGCTCGTAAAGGACGTAACCCACAAACTGGTGAGGAAATTGAAATCGCGGCAAGCAAAGTACCTGCATTCAAACCTGGTAAAGCGCTAAAAGATGCGGTTAAATAATCCTTACATATTACGGGGAAGAAGAGTTTCCTAATTGGAAACTCTTCTTTTTGCATTTAAAAACATATATATGCTAGAATGTGTTCGTAGCATTTTTAGGTTTTATTCGGGAGGGCTAGTGGATGGCAAATGTAAACTTAGAGCAAATTGAACATGCAGTACGCCTTATTTTAGAAGCAATTGGGGATGATCCGGATCGTGAAGGCGTATTAGATACACCAAAACGTGTTGCGAAGATGTATGCAGAAGTATTTTCTGGTATGCATGAAGATCCGAAAGAACATTTACATAAGGTGTTTGGTGAAGATCATGAAGAACTTGTATTGGTAAAGGACATTCCGTTCTTTTCTATGTGTGAGCATCATCTCGTTCCATTTTATGGCGTTGCTCATGTTGCATATATTCCACGTGGTGGAAAAGTAACTGGATTAAGTAAATTGGCACGTACAGTAGATACAGTTGCACGTAGACCGCAGCTACAAGAACGCATTACATCAACAGTAGCAGATTCTATTATGGAAGTGTTAGAGCCGCATGGTGTGATGGTTGTTGTAGAAGCGGAGCATATGTGTATGACAATGCGCGGTGTGAAAAAACCTGGTGCAAAAACTGTAACAACTGCAGTGCGTGGTACGTTAGAAGCAGACGCAGCAGCACGTGCGGAAATTTTATCTTTTATTAAAACGAATTAGTAGGAAAGCAGGAAACTGCTTTTCTTTTTTTATCCCGCATTAACGGGCAGTAATACTCCCACCTCAAAATTTGGCGAAAACAAAGAAGTTAGGTGGGAGATAAACTGCCCGTAAAAGCCCGATTGGTTCAACTAATAATCAGTGGGGGATGAAGAAAACCCCCACTGATTAAAGTTTCACTTTATCTCGCTACTTTAAGCGCAGCAAAACCTCCACTGATGGAAGTTTCACTTTGGAACGATTTCATGCTCAAGATAAAGTGGATGAAAGATCAATTTTTTACTTTGGTTTGTTTCGTCAGGTTTTTTTATAGAAAAATGAATGAATGTGTTATAATAGGTTTTATGAATTAGAAAACAAGGGTGATTTTAGTGGGTGAAATCTACAGAGGGTTTGCGGATATAAAAGAGCAGCTATATAAAAAACTACGCCATCCTTATTTTATAAAATATATTGAAGAACCAGTTGTTGATGAAAAAAAAATAGCGTTCTTATATTCCGTTTTAAAAAGTGCAAACTTACATAAAGAAGAAATTGAACATTACGCAGTAACGATTATGCTTGTACAAATTGCTTTGGACACGCATGAGAAAGTATCAAATAAAGAAGAGACCGATGAATTTCATAAGCGACGCCAATTAACGGTATTAGCGGGTGATTATTACAGTGGGTTATATTATTATTTACTTTCAATGAATCATGATATCACATTGATTCGTGCCTTAGCAGACGGGATTAAAGAGATCAATGAACAAAAAATTATGCTATATCAGCAAACGTATGGAACGATTGAAGAAATGTTAAACAGTGTCGGAATGATTGAATCGGCTCTTTTACAGAAAACATGTGACCATTTTCAAGTGCCACATGTAAAGTCTGCAATCACAAATATGTTAGCAATAGATCGTTTGCAAACTGAGCATCAAATATACATGAAGAAAGAATCGTCACCTGTATTTGCTGCAATTCAAAAGATTTTATCTTATGATGGTGAAATGAAAGTAGAAAACGTATATAACGAATTGATAAGAAAAATGCGAAGTCAGGTCAATACTTTGATGCAAAATAATACAGGAATTGAAACATTTCTTTCCACATTGAAAGAGGCCACTTGAACATTTTGAATTTACAGTTGGAAGAAGGGTAAAGCATGCAACAATCAAAAGAAGAAAGAGTACATGACGTATTTGAGAAGATATACAATAAATACGATGTAATGAATTCGGTTATTAGCTTTCAAAGACATAAAGCATGGCGCAAAGAAACAATGCGAATTATGGATGTTCAACCGGGCAGCAAAGCGCTTGATGTATGTTGTGGAACGGCTGACTGGACGATTGGGCTTGCTGAGGTAGTCGGTTCTAATGGGAAAGTATATGGATTAGATTTTAGTAAAAATATGCTTTCTGTTGGAAAAGAGAAAGTGGCAGCTTTACAATTAAATCAAGTAGAATTACTTCATGGTAATGCAATGGAATTACCATTTGAGGATAATACGTTTGATTATGTCACAATTGGATTCGGGCTCCGGAACGTACCAGATTACATGCAGGTATTAAAGGAAATGACACGTGTTGTAAAACCGGGTGGAAAGGTTATTTGTTTAGAAACATCTCAGCCGACAACGATTGGAATCCGCCAAGGTTACTTGTTATATTTTAAATATATTATGCCGTTATTTGGAAAGTTGTTTGCAAAAAGTTACAAAGAATATTCATGGTTACAAGAATCTGCAAGTACATTTCCAGGGATGAAAGAATTGGCTCGTATGTTTGAAGAAGCTGGATTAGAAAAAGTACAAGTAAAGCCGTTTACTTTTGGAGTAGCAGCAATGCATTTAGGATATAAACCGAAGTAAACGAGGGAATGTATTCTTTGTTGATGGAAAGCCTTCAGCAATCGGGAGCATATTAGAAGTTATCTCCCACCTTCCTTTTTTATTTTCTAATAATTGTAAGATGGAAGTTTTGTTATTGATTAGAGCGGGATAAAATAGAAAAGAAGTTTTAGGTTAAGGTGAACGATATGAAGTTACAACTTATGTATTCTTTTTTACGATCGGATATTGATAAAATTGAGAAAGAACTAAAAATAGTTGTTGCTTCTGAGCAACAATTGCTGGAAGAAGCAGCGTTGCAACTAATTGAGGCCGGTGGAAAACGAATTCGCCCTGTTTTCGTTCTGCTTGCAGGAAAATTCGGTAATTATAAGCTTGATGTGATTAAGCATGTTGCGGTTGCATTAGAGCTTATCCATATGGCTTCTCTTGTGCATGATGATGTAATTGATGCCGCTCTTTTAAGAAGAGGAAGTGCGACTGTAAATGCCAATTGGGGTGATCGCATTGCAATGTATACAGGTGACTATTTATTTGCAAAGTCTCTGGAATGCATTACCAATTTAGAAAACCCAGAAGTGCATAAAGCATTATCGAATACAATTCTTGAAGTGTGTAAAGGTGAAATTGAGCAAATTAAAGATAAGTATGATTTTGGACAAAATTTACGAACATATTTACGCCGTATAAAGCGGAAAACAGCATTGTTAATTGCAGCTAGCTGTCAATTAGGTGCCATTGCATCTGGGGCCTGTCGTGATACTGTAAATCGTTTATTTTGGTATGGGTACTTTGTCGGTATGTCATATCAAATTATTGATGATATTTTAGATTTTGTATCAACAGAAGAAAAGCTTGGAAAACCAGCAGGGGGAGATTTATTACAAGGTAATATTACACTTCCTGTTTTATATGCAATGGAAGACCGTAAACTTCGTGAGAGAATTGTTTGCGTAAATGAAAATACGTCTTCAGATGAAATGAAAGAAATCATTGAAGCGGTCAAAAATAGTGATGCAATTGATCGAGCTTTTGCATTTAGCGAAAGATATTTACATAAGGCATTAGAAGTTATTAAGCCGTTGCCTCGTGGACAGGCAAAACTGGCGTTGCAAAATGTTGCAAAGTATATTGGAAAACGTAAGTTTTAAATGTTTTTCGAAGAAAATAATAATCTCTCCATTTCAAAACTATTGCGCAATTCTGATAAGGGTGATACTATGTGTTTGGGGATATACAATTACATACATAATGAGAAGTGGAGAGATTTATTATGGAAAAAACGTTCTTAATGGTAAAACCAGATGGTGTACAGCGTGCATTCATTGGGGAGATTGTTGCTAGATTTGAAAGAAAAGGCTTTCAATTAGTCGGTGCTAAGCTTATGCAAATCACACCAGAGATTGCTGGAGAGCACTATGCTGAACATAAAGAAAGACCATTCTTCGGCGAATTAGTAGACTTCATTACATCTGGACCTGTTTTTGCAATGGTATGGCAAGGTGAAGGCGTTATTGAAACAGCTCGTAATATGATGGGAAAAACAAAACCAAGTGAAGCTGCACCTGGTACAATTCGCGGTGATTTTGGACTAACAGTTGGGAAAAATATTATTCACGGTTCAGATTCTCTTGAAAGTGCAGAACGTGAAATTGGTATTTTCTTCAAAAAAGAAGAGCTTGTTGAGTATTCTAGAGTAATGAATGAGTGGATTTACTAATTATTTTGAAATAATTTGTAACCGTTTTAAAAATAGTAGATATAATGGAAAAGGCGCAAGAAAGGATGGTCACATTCCTTCTTGCGCTTTTTTGTTTTATTTTGATGTTTCAACATATAAGTCACTGCTATGCAAAGCAAAAGGAACTTGCACTTGTTTTTTCTCTTTTTTTTTAACCTCGCATGTGGCAGAAAAAGGTTCTGACCGCTTCTATGCATGGCCAGATGCTCTCGCTATCCTAAAAAGAAAGAGGGTTTTTAGGTCGTTTCTTCAATTTGGACTTATATAGTTACGAAACAATAAAGGTTATGATATAGTGTTACATAAATACTGAAGTAAAGGGGAGTAACCGATGCGATACATAACAGCTGGTGAATCTCACGGACCGCAACTAACGACGATATTAGAGGGGATTCCGGCAGGTTTATCTTTAGTAGCAGATGATATTAATACGGAGTTAGAAAGAAGACAAAAAGGCTACGGGCGTGGACGCCGCATGCAAATTGAAAAAGATCAAGTTCAAATTTTAAGCGGTGTTCGCCATGGATATACAATTGGTGCACCCATTACTCTTGTTGTCGAAAATCGTGATTTTACACATTGGACAAAAATTATGGGCGCAGAGCCGTTAACAGATGAAGAATCAAAAGAAATAAAACGGCAAATTACACGACCTCGTCCAGGGCATGCTGATTTAAACGGGGCAATTAAATATGGCCATCGTGATATGCGAAATGTATTAGAGCGTTCTTCTGCCAGAGAAACGACAGTTCGTGTTGCTGCTGGAGCTGTTGCAAAGCGTATTTTAGAAGAATTGGGGATAAAAGTAGCAGGACATGTCATTGAAATTGGAGGAGTAAAAGCAGAAAAGCAGTCGTATACCTCTATTGAAGAGATACAAACGATTACAGAGGCATCTCCTGTTCGCTGTTTAGACGAAGAAGCAGGAAAGAAAATGATGCAGGCAATTGATGATGCGAAAACAAACGGGGATTCTATCGGAGGAATCGTTGAAGTTGTTGTTGAAGGGATGCCGATTGGTGTTGGAAGTTATGTGCATTACGATCATAAATTGGATGCAAAACTTGCAGCTGCGATTATGAGTATTAATGCATTCAAAGGTGTGGAGATTGGAATTGGTTTTGAAGCCGCTCATAAGCCTGGAAGCCTTGTTCATGACGAGATTTTATGGAACAAGAATCATGGGTATACAAGACGCACAAATAACGCCGGTGGATTAGAGGGCGGCATGACGACTGGGATGCCAGTTATTGTTCGCGGGGTTATGAAACCAATTCCAACTTTGTATAAACCGCTGCAAAGTATAGATATTGATACGAAAGAAGTGTTTCAAGCAAGTATTGAGCGTTCTGATAGCTGTGCAGTGCCAGCAGCAAGTGTTGTAGCAGAAGCTGTTGTAGCTTGGGAACTTGCAGCAGCTGTAGTTGAACAATTTGGAACGGATCGCATCGATTTAATTCGTGAAAATATTAAGAAACATAACGAATGTGCGAGGGAGTTTTAATGGAGACAATGCAGATTCAAACAAGTTCAAAACAATATAATGTGTATGTCGGAAACGATGCATTATCACAACTATTAACGCTTATAGAAAATATGAAACCAGCTGTTTCAAATATTTTACTGATTTCTGATGCAACGGTAGCATCATTTCATTTAGACGAAGTAATAAGTACCTTGCAGGTAAAACAAGACGTATTTTCGTTTGTGGTTCCAAGTGGTGAGAAAGAAAAATCGTTTGAAAATTATTATGCTGCTCAAACGTTTGCTCTTGAAAAAGGTTTAGATCGTCATTCGCTTATTCTTGCGCTTGGCGGCGGAATGATTGGGGATTTAGCAGGATTTGTTGCAGCAACGTTTATGAGAGGGATTCGCTTTGTCCAAATACCAACAACTTTACTTGCACATGATAGTGCAGTTGGAGGGAAAGTGGCAATTAATCATCCACTTGGGAAAAATATGATTGGCGCATTTCATCAGCCGGAAGCGGTGATTTATCATACTCCGTTTTTAAATTCGCTTTCAGAAAAAGAATGGCGCTCTGGTTTTGCGGAGGCAATTAAACATTCGCTTATTGGAGATGTAGAATTATATCATTGGCTTCGTAAAGAAGTGAAACAACTGACTGATTTAAGAGATGATAAATTAATCTATACACTGCAACGTGCGATTCCAGTAAAAGCAAAAGTTGTTGCAGAGGATGAAACTGAAAAAGGTATTCGTGCTCATTTGAATTTTGGACATACACTTGGACATGCACTTGAAAAAGAGATGGGATATGGAAACATAACACATGGTGATGGTGTGGCGATCGGTATGTTATTTGCTATCTTTTTAAGTGAACAAATATATGAAAAAGACCTTCAATATAAGGAAATCAAGCGTTGGTTTACAGCATATGGCTATCCGAGTATGCCCAATACACTTGATGTGAACCGACTCGTTCAAGTAATGAAGCAAGACAAAAAAGCGAACAGTGGAACAATTCGTATGGTCGTTATGCAGGAGATTGGGGTAGTAGATGTCGTATCTATTTCAGATGAGACCGTCCGAACGGCTTTAGAAGCATTTCAAAGAGAGGGGGAGTCTATTTGATTCGCGCAATTCGCGGCGCGATTACAGTCAATTGTAATGAAAGAGAACAAATATTGACTGCAACAGAGCGTTTAGTGAAAGAAATAGCAAAGAATAATAGAATTTCGCCTAGTGATATTGTATCTGTACTCATTTCAACAACAGCAGATATAAATGCATGTTTCCCAGCGGCTGCATTAAGACGTATGGAAGGCTGGTCATATGTACCGGTTATGTGCATGCAAGAAATAGAAGTACCAGATGCCCTTGAGAAATGCATTCGCGTTATGATGACGGTTATGACAAATAAACGACAGCATGAAATTCAACATGTCTATTTAGAGAAAGCGGTACAACTAAGGCCCGATTTACAAAAATGACAGGGGGAATTCGAATGAAAGTAAAAGAGCAATTATTGTCGCTCAAAGCGTATGTGCCAGGGAGAAATATTGAAGAAGTAAAGAGACAATATGGACTATCTAAAATTGTGAAATTAGCGTCAAATGAAAATCCATTTGGATGTTCAAAACGTGTAGATGAAGCGCTGGCATCGTTAGCTGGGCAATATGCGCTCTATCCGGACGGCGCAGCGTATGCTCTTCGTGAAAAATTAGCAGCACATCTTCGTGTGAAAGGGGAACAAATTTTATTTGGTAGCGGCTTAGATGAAGTCATTCAAATGATTAGCCGTGCTCTTTTACAAGAAGGAACAAATGTTGTCATGGCAAAGCCGACATTTTCACAATATCGTCATCATGCCGTAATTGAAAAAGCGGAAGTACGTGAAGTGCCTTTACAAGATGGTACACATGATTTAGAGGCAATGCTTACACAAGTTGATGAGCATACACGAATTGTATGGATTTGTAACCCCAATAATCCGACCGGAACATATGTAGCAGAAAAACAATTACTTTCATTCTTAGAGGCTGTTCCGAAAACAACACTTGTCATTATGGATGAAGCATACTATGAGTATGCCGTGGCGCAAGAGTATCCGCAAACATTACCACTTCTAGAGAAATATGAAAATCTTATGGTGTTGCGCACATTTTCAAAAGCATACGGATTAGCGTCATTCCGCATTGGTTATGCGGTAGGAAATGAAAAGTTAATGCGTTCGTTAGAAATTGCTAGATTACCATTTAATACGTCATCAATTGCACAGGTAGTTGCGCAAGCTGCGGTAGAAGATCAAGCATTTTTACAAGAGTGTGTAAAAGTGAATAATGAAGGATTGCAGCAATATTATGATTTTTGTGAGAAGTATCAAGTGTTTTATTATCCATCACAGACGAATTTTATCTTTTTAGAACTTGGACTTCCAGGTGATGAGGTCTTTGAAAGATTATTGCAAAAGGGATATATCGTTCGTTCTGGTGGCCCGCTTGGTTTACCGAATGGTATTCGTATTACGATTGGAACGAAAGAAGAGAACGCGGAAATTATTGCAGTGCTTACTGAACTCATAGAAAAAAATGTGAGAAAAGAAGAGACATATTCATAAGATGAAAGAAACGGCTCCAAACTTTGGAGTCGTTTCTTTCATCTTATTTGCCTAAAGAAGAAGGAAAGAAGTACAATAGAGAAACAAATACATAGTTGCACATGATATAGAGGTGATAGAGGTGAAACGATTAACAAAGCTTAAGAATGGGTTAAATGGAACGATTTTTGTTCCTGGAGATAAGTCCATTTCGCATCGCGCTATTATGTTTGGGGCGATTGCAGAAGGGATAACGAAGATTACGAATTTTCTTCAAGGCGAAGATTGCTTAAGTACGATTGCTTGTTTTCAAAAATTAGGAATTACAATTGAGCGAAATGGTAACGATGTCACTGTATATGGAAAAGGATTACAAGGATTAGTAGAACCAACAGAAGTACTAGATGTTGGAAATTCAGGAACGACAATTCGGTTAATGCTTGGTATACTTGCAAATGTACCGTTTCATTGTACCGTTATTGGAGATGATTCAATTGGAAAACGTCCGATGAAACGTGTTACAGAACCCCTTCGTCAAATGGGTACTAAAATCGATGGAAGAGAAGATGGACAGTTTACCCCTCTTTCGATTCGAGGAGGGAATATAAAAGGTATACATTATTCTTCTCCTGTAGCAAGCGCACAGGTGAAATCAGCTGTTCTCCTTGCAGGATTGCAAGCGGAAGGTGTGACAACTGTGACAGAACCATTGCAATCTCGTGATCATACAGAGCGTATGTTACGTGCATTTGGTTGCCGCGTTACTGTTGACGGATTAACCGTTTCGTTAGATGGTGGACAAAAGCTCTCTAGCGCAAATATTGAAGTGCCAGGAGATATTTCTTCAGCTGCCTTCTTCTTAGTGGCAGGTGCGATTGTACCAAATAGTAAAATTGTACTGAAAAATGTAGGGTTAAATCCAACAAGAACTGGGATTCTTGATGTACTGTCACAAATGGGTGCAAATTTGTCAATAGATCATATTCGGAATGAAGAGTTTGAACCGTGCGGTGATATTACAGTCGAAACCTCACAGCTAAGAGGGATAGAGATTGGTGGTGCGCTTATCCCGAGACTCATTGATGAAATTCCAATTATAGCATTGTTAGCAACGCAAGCTGAAGGGATAACTGTAATTAAGGATGCAGAAGAATTAAAAGTAAAAGAAACGAATCGTATTGATACAGTTGTGAATGAATTGAAAAAATTAGGAGCAAATATTGAAGCGACAGAAGATGGTATGATTGTACGTGGTAAAATGCAATTACACGGTAACGTGGTAAATAGTTATGGGGACCATCGTATTGGTATGATGTTAGGAATTGCAGCGTGTATAGCAGATGGAGAAGTTATCGTTGAAAATAGTGATGCGGTAGCTGTGTCATATCCAAATTTCTTTCAACAGTTACACACGCTACAAAGCTAAAAGAATCTTTTCTTTTTGAGAAGGTTCTTTTCGTCATCATCACGGTTGATTACACAGAAGCAGTTGTTTATTATGGAATTTACACAAGTATTTATATAAGGAGCGAGTTATGCAAAAGTTTGAACAAGCTGTTACATATATTGAAAATGGGGAAGTAGAGAAAGGCATACAACTATTAGCAGAACAAGTAAAACAAAGTACGGATGAAGAAAAGTACGATATTGCTCGTTATTACTATACGCTAGGGTTTATAGATCAAGCGCTAGAAATAGCAGAAGATTTACGTTTGCTATATCCAGAAGAAAGTGAATTCACGCTATTTTTAGCAGAGTTATATATTGATTTAGATAAAGAAGATGAAGCAATTGAAGTACTTCACGATATTCCAGAGAATGATGAATTATATGTTCAATCTCTATTACTTGCATCTGATTTATATCAAATGCAAGGTTTTGACGAAGTAGCGGAACAAAAATTATTAAAAGCGAAAGCAATGATGCCAGATGAGCCAGTAGTTGCTTTTGGACTTGGAGAATTATATAGCAGTAAAGGTGAAGATGGTAAGGCCATTCCCTATTATGAATCATTACTTCCAGAGCATAAAGTGATGGGCGGTGTTGTTGTTGCGCTTCGATTGGCTGAAAATTTAAGTGCACTTGGGCAATGGGCTGAAGCCATTTCTTATTATGAGGAAGGTTTAGAAGAGCAAAAGGATATACATTCTTTATTTGGATATGCGTTTACGCTCTATCAAGGAGAACAGTATCAAAGAGCAATCAGTGTATGGGAAGAATTAAAAGAGTTAGATCCAGAGTATGCCTCTTTATATATGTATTTAGCGAAATGCTATGAAAAAGAAGGAATGCTTCAGGAGAGTTATGAAACGCTTCAAGAAGGAATAAAAGTTGATGAATTATCGATACCGTTTTATGTAGAGTTTGCTAACATTGCAGCGAAATTAGGGAGAAGAAATGAAGCGGAAGCTGCGCTGAAAAAAGCATTAGAGCTTGATCCTTCACACTTAGGGGCTACATTAAAGTATTCATACATCTTAAAAGAAGAAGAAAGATATGAAGAGATTATTGCTGTTATAGAAAAAGCCATTGATAATGGAGAGACAGACATGCAATTAATTTGGGATATTGCTTATGCGAAAAAACAATTAGAATTGTATTCAGATGCATTAAAACATTACCAAAGTGCATATACTTCTTTTAAGAATCATCCAGACTTCTTAGAGGAGTACGGTTACTTCTTGTTAGAAGAGGGATTGCGAAAAGAGGCGAAAGAAGTATTTATACGTTTATTACAACTAGATCCAACGCAAACGCATATCGAAGAATTATTATATAATTCAGAAGATTTTTCTTAAGTTGGAAGGAAACTGAATGCTGCTTCTTGAATGTAAAAAAGAAAAAAGAAGGGCAGAGGAGGGATTAAGCGCGATGAATACCCCTGTTTCTGTGAACGAAAAGAAAGATTTCGTAAAATGGTTTTTAAATAATTATCAACTGAAACAGCGAGAATGTGTTTGGATTTTAAATTATTTAATGAGTCACGATCAATTAATGGATAAGGTGCATTTTGTAGAGCATGCGAAATATTGTCCGCGTGGGCTGGTGATGTCAGCAAATTGTGTGAAAGATTTACCGTTTCATTTTTATAAACAAAATGTAATGACGACTGATGCGGAAAAATCTTTTCATGATATTCGCTTAAACAGAGATGAAGATATTTATATTCAGCTTAACTTCAAGTCATCTTTCCAAAATGCGAACTATGTTGCGGTATTAGAAGAAAATCCATATTTACCGAAGAATATCGAAATAAATGAAAAAGATCGTTTATTAGCAGAGCGATTTTTAGAGGAAAGTGTATATTCATTTCGGAAAGAACGACTTTTGAAACGAATTGACGAAGCACTTGATACTCAAGATGAAGAAGCATTTCGCAGGTTAACAGGCGAGTTAAAACGCTTATAAACTTCTCAATGAAAAGTAATTTTGACAATTTTTAGACTATTCCAAAGAAAAACCGTCTTTTATAGATGGTTTTTCTTTTTTTACCTTTATCTGTATGGTTTAATAGAAATAAAGTGAGCTGTTTTGAGATCATATTGCTTTGCAGAATACAACATGACCGCGACTTGCTTTCTTCTTTCGTTTTAAGTCTCTCTAAAAAGCAAGAAAGTTCTTATAGACAAGTAGCATAGGGAGAAGTCATATAGTTTGTTAAAGTAGAAATAAGGGGAAAAGGGGGCTATTGAGCGTGAAATGGGCTGTAGCAGATGTCGTACAATACGAAAAAACAAGAGAATATATTGATACAGGAATTATACCGCTGCTTTCAATTTCGTTTGAAAAGGAAATGAAAACAGCTGCTGTAGAAGGAGAATTTATTTCAACTTTAACGAGAGAGCTAGAGAGGGAGTATAAAGGTAGAGTATTCTTATTACCAGCATTTACGTATGTAGAAGGAGCGTATGCAAGTGAGAGGCAACGTCTACGTGATTGGACAAACTATTTAAAAGAGAAAGGTTTGCAGCATATTGCGTTAATTACGAGTGACTTTTCTTGGAAAGAAATTGAATACGATTTAACAGAACAATTATTTTGCCTACCAGCACTACCGCTAGAACAGCTCAGTGATCAAGCGAAAAGAGAAATAATTCATGCGCAAATAAAAAATATTATGGAAATATTAACTGAAAAATGGGAAAATAAATAATTAACAGAAGGTTTTAATAATTGGGATTAGTATGATATTGACCAATGTAGTAGGGTATTATATCATGATAGTGTCCTAGTCTTTATCTTTTATTTCAATTTTTCACGGGGACAATTTCTGATAGAGGGGGGAAATTTTCGTGAGTGAGAGAGAACACAGGGTGTCAAGAAGACAGTTTTTAAACTACACTCTTACAGGTGTAGGAGGCTTTATGGCGGCAGGGATTTTAATGCCAATGACGCGTTTTGCACTTGACCCAATTCTAAGGAAAGAAGCAGGGGGGGAGATGGTTGCAGTCGGGCAAGTGAAAGATATTACGGCTGAACCGAAACGCTTCGATTTTAAGGTGAAACAAGTTGACGGTTGGTATAAATCAGAAGAACCAAAGTCAGCGTGGGTACACAAAGATGAAAGCGGAGACATTGTGGCATTCTCTCCAATTTGTAAGCATTTAGGATGTACAGTAAACTGGAATTCGGACAAGTCACATCCAAATCAATTTTATTGCCCGTGTCACGGGGGGCGTTATACGAAAGATGGAAAGAACGTACCGGGAACACCACCGCTTGCGCCGCTTGATGTGTATGAGTCAAAGGTGAAAGATGGAACGCTTTATTTAGGTAAAGCGAAGCCGCAAGGGGGGGCAAAGTAGATGTTAAATAAAATTTATGATTGGGTGGATGAACGGCTTGATATTACGCCATTGTGGCGCGATATTGCAGACCATGAGGTGCCGGAACATGTGAACCCAGCGCATCACTTTTCTGCCTTTGTTTATTGCTTTGGAGGTCTTACATTTTTTATAACTGTCATTCAAATATTATCAGGAATGTTTTTGACAATGTATTATGTACCAGATATTAAAAATGCGTGGGAATCTGTCTATTACTTACAAAATGAAGTGGCATATGGACAAATTGTTCGCGGTATGCATCACTGGGGAGCGAGTCTCGTTATCGTGATGATGTTTTTACATACACTTCGAGTTTTCTTTCAAGGTGCTTATAAAAAGCCTCGTGAATTAAACTGGATTGTTGGAGTTCTTATTTTCTTTGTTATGTTAGGATTAGGTTTTACAGGATATTTATTACCATGGGATATGAAGGCATTATTCGCAACAAAAGTAGGGATTCAAATTGCAGAACAAACACCGCTTATTGGATCTTATGTAAAAACGTTGCTTGCCGGCCACTCCGAAATTGTTGGTGCTCAAACATTAACTCGCTTCTTTGCTATTCACGTATTCTTCTTGCCAGCCGCACTTCTCGGATTAATGGCAGTTCACTTCATCATGATTCGCAAACAAGGTATTTCTGGCCCACTATAAGATATTACTAGATTGAAAGGGAGAACATAATTAAAGGAGGGAGACTATGCATCGCGGCAAAGGAATGAAGTTTGTCGGAGATTCGCGAGTACCTGCTGTTCGAAAACCGAATATTCCGAAAGATTACTCGGAATACCCAGGGAAAACAGAAGCGTTTTGGCCAAATTTTTTATTAAAAGAGTGGATGGTTGGTGCCGTCTTTTTAATTGGCTATCTTTGTTTGACAGTGGCGCATCCATCGCCACTAGAAAGAATTGCAGATCCTACAGACACGGGATATATACCACTTCCAGACTGGTATTTCTTATTTCTGTATCAATTGTTAAAGTATTCTTATGCGTCCGGCCCGTATACTGTCATTGGTGCATTTATTATGCCGGGCATCGCATTTGGCGCATTATTACTTGCTCCATTTCTTGACCGGGGGCCAGAACGCGGTCCGTTTAAACGCCCAGTTGCAACAGGATTTATGCTTTTAGCGTTGGCATCCATTGTGTTTCTAACGTGGGAATCTGTTGCCACGCATGACTGGGCAGCTGCGAAAAAGCAAGGTGCGATTGTAAAAACGGTACAAGTTGATAAAAATGATGACGGTTATAAACTTATGCAAAAAAATACATGTTTAACATGTCATGGTGACAACTTGCAAGGGGGAGCAGCTGCACCGGCATTGCAAAACTTAGCGTTAAAGCCAGAAGAAATTGCGAAAATTGCAAAAGATGGAAAAGGTGCAATGCCAAAAGGTGTTTTTAAAGGAACAGATGAAGAGTTGAAGAAACTGTCAGAATTTATTGGGAAATATAATAAAAAATAAAGTGAAACTTCCATTAGTGGGGGGTCTTACTGCATACGAATAGCAGGAGAGAGCTGGCTACAACTTTGTAGTCAGTTTTTCTATTTTGGTCAGGGAATTTGCTATAATAGAGTGAAACTCCAATTAACGTGGGGTTTCATCCTACATTGATGGAAAGCACGTTCAATCGGCTACATGCTAGCAATTATCTTTCACCTATCTTCTTCGCCCCTCTCTGAATCTTGAGATGGAGGGCTTATTGCCCACAAATAGCGAGATCAATTGTAGCCCAATGTATTGTGTGACAGTTCATGCATCATAGTGATGTTCATTTTTGGAAAGTTGAGGTATTTACATTTTGGCATTTATGTATTTGTTATTAAGACAACGTTCTTTTCTATGGCTTTTGCTCATTATTAATATTTTGGGGACGATTTACGGATACATTTGGTATAAAAGCCAATTGATAGAAACGCCAGCTATTTTTTGGCCGTTTGTTCCAGATAGTCCGACGGCAAGTTTGTTTTTTGTTTTTGTATTAATTGCGTTTATACAAAAGAAAAATTGGGGTCTAATGGAAGCGTTAGCAGTTGTGACATTGGTCAAATATGGGATTTGGGCAGTTGTAGTAAATGTATTCACTCTTATTGTAACCGGATATATTGGAATAGGAGGATATATACTCATTGTTTTTCATTTGGCAATGGCTGTACAAGGGCTCTTATACGCACCATTTTACCGAATGAAATATTGGCATTTTATTATTGCAGTTATATGGACATTGCATAATGATGTTGTGGATTATGTATGGGGACAAATGCCGAAATATAGTGTTATGTATATGTATGACCGGCAAATTGGCTATTTTACATTTTGGCTTAGTATCGTTGTTTTGGCTACTACATATTATTTTTGTTTAAGAGAGAAAAGGCTAACGTTTTCTTTATAAAGTGAAACTTCCAACAGTGGGGGTCTTACTGTCCGTTAAAGCGTGATAAATAAAAAATAGGGAATGGGGAAGATGGATGAATTCACATAGCGTATATTCAAAAATTTGGAATAGAGTCTTATTATGTTTTGTTCCTTTTTGTATCGCTTTTTGCATTTTTTCAATCGCAGTCATGTGTGTTGTATATGGGAAATGGATTTATTACATAGAGATTGACATGTTAAATATTCCTGAAATGACAAGTATGACAAAAGAAGTAATTATTCAAAATTATGATGCACTTATTACTTATTTTTCTCCTTTTTATAATAAACCATTACATTTTCCAACTTTAGATATGTCCGAGAAGGGAAGAATTCATTTTGTTGATGTGAAAAATATTTTTGTTGCCATTCAATATGCTATGTATATAAGTATTTGTATTTCTTTTACTGGGGGGCTTTATCTTATACGAAAACAAAAGGAAAAGTTTTTGTTGTATGCAGCGATTCTTACAATTGTATTTCCAATCGTACTCATACTTCCAATCGCAATCAATTTTGAAAAGAGTTTTGTATTTTTTCATAAGCTTCTTTTTCAAAATGATTATTGGTTGTTTGATCCAGAGACTGATCCTATTATTTGTATGTTACCAGAACAATTCTTTATGCATGCTGCCTGTATCATTTTATTACTTATTTTGCTTGGGAGTGCTTATTGTTATTTTCTATATCGTTTTTTTATGAAAAAGAGAGGATTGCATGTAGAAAGTCGTAACGCCTAATCGGAAAATGAACCTCTCACTTTCATTGGTATAGGTTCAAGGTCTATTCTTGTCCACTAGTTCATATATTGAATTAGAAGCTATAGGGGGGACAAGAATGAAAAAAGTATTAGCTGGAATCATAGCGTTTATGTTTATATTGTTTCCTATTCGGATATATGCAGCTACATGGAATGAACTAAATGGATTATTAGATGACTCGTTACAATTTGTAAAACAAGAAGAATATGACAAAGCGACGCAACTGTTAACATATTTTTCAAAGCAATTTTTAATGGTCGATCAAAAAAAGAAAATTGCACCGGAGCATATTCGCGTGATTTCTCTTGCTTATGATAAAGCACTGCAATCATTAGAAGAACAAGGAACTGATAAACAAATAAAAATAGATGATGTGCTCGCGCTTCGCCTCGTGTTAGATGCTGAAATATCAGAATATCAGCCGCTTTGGATGGAGCGGGAAGAAAATGTAATGAGTACATTTGGAAAAATTGAAAATGCCATGCAAAAGGAAGAACATGATCGTTTTCAACAAGCGTTAAATGTATTTTTGCATGAATTTGATATTATTTATCCAAGTTTAATGATTGCCTTACCAGAGGAACAGTTGCAACGTGTGAATTCTCATTTGTCGTATCTAGATGAATTTCGTTATATGATGATCCAAAATAAGAGCGGCCAAACACAAGTGAAAATTATAAAAGATGACTTGAAGAAAATTTTTCGTACAGCGAAAAAGGATGAGGTAGATTCTTCGCTTATATGGTTTATGACCGTAACAGGAGGTATTATTATTTTTACATTAACGTATGTCGGTTGGAGAAAATATAAAGGAGAAAGAGAGAAACAAAAAAGTACTTTGCATTCAAAAAATAGATAAGTTTGTTTTCAAGCGAAGTGAAATATAGAAGCGATGTTGTAAGGTTTCTTTGTTGACAATGGTAGGGGAAAAAAATAGAATGGTTATTACTATATAATAAAATTTCATGGGAGGTTCATGATGGGTTTTTACTTAATTTACTTTGCTATCATCATGATCATACCGATGTATGCACAGTCTAGAGTACGCAGCGCATATAGTAAATACTCACAAGTGTATTCAACTTCGGGTATGACAGGAGCGGAAGTGGCTCGTAGGATTTTAGATGAGAATGGTTTGTACAATGTAGCGGTAGAAGAAACGCCAGGGCATTTATCTGACCACTATGACCCAACAACGAAAACAGTTCGTTTATCGACTGACAACTATTATAGTCATTCTGTTGCTGGTACGGCGGTAGCTGCACATGAAGTGGGGCATGCGATTCAAGATGCAAAAGATTATAACTTTATGCGTTTCCGTCATTCGCTTGTTCCTGTTGCAAATTTTGGTTCCAACATGTCGTGGGTTTTTATTATGATTGGTATGTTTGCGCATATGACCAATTTGTTGTTATTAGGAATTATTCTAATAGCAGGCGGGGTATTATTCCAGCTTGTTACATTACCAGTTGAATTTGATGCATCAAAACGGGCGATGAAGCAAATTGAAGCGCTTGGTATTGTATCAACGGACGAATATGGTCAAGCTCGTAAAGTATTAAATGCAGCAGCTCTTACGTACGTCGCAGCAGCTGCCGTTGCAGTATTTGAACTGTTTCGTCTTGTATTAATTTATACAGGAATGCAACGTAATGATGATTAAAGGCTATCGATTTTGATAGCCTTTTTCCTTTGTATTTTTATTTTTAGGATTATATATATTAAAAAAACGATATAAAAACCTCCTTTCTTTTTAAGTGGTCCTAAGTGGCCAGCTACTAGACAAGGGTTTGTGCGTATTCAAAAAGAAGAGGCGGTTATTTTAGCGAGCGATGGTCTATCTGATCCATTTGATACGTTTGAAGAAACTGGAGATAATGAAAAATATAACGGATCCGGTTTAGAATTTTACATTGAATGTGACGATCCGATATTACGTGATGAATTAGAGGAAGTGAAAAGTCATTGGGCATTTCAATAAGGTGAAACTTCCATCAGTGGGTGCTTATTGTCCATGAATAGCATGATAAATGTATAACATGCAAGAGGTGATAAACATGAAATATCCAGAGCGATTAGAAAAGCAAGCAAGAGAGCGAATATCTCCCTATCCTGTTGAAGGCTTCGTATATGGACAAGGACCACAAAATCCAAAAATGATGCTTGTAGGAGAAGCACCGGGCGAAACAGAAATTCATAACGGGATACCTTTTAGCGGAAGAGCCGGTAAGCAACTTATGGATTTTCTAAAGCGGATTGGTGTAACAAGAGAAGAAGTATATATTACGAGTGCAGTGCGTAGTCGGCCGTACAAATGGGACGAGAAACGAGAACGGAACGGAGAAATCGTGAAGCGTAAATATAATCGTACGCCAAATCAGCAGGAAATACTTGCCCACGCTCCCATTTTAGATTACGAAATTGAGCATATTCAAGCACCTATTATTGTTACATTAGGAAACATTGCACTCAAACGATTAGTTGGTTCAAACAAAAAAGTATCAGAGATGCACGGTCAAATGTTTACTCAACCTGTTCAGCAACTAGCAAATTCTAATAGTACAACCTATACATGGACAGAGAAAACCTATACAATTTTCCCGACATTCCACCCCGCTTCAATCTTTTATAATCGTAGTTTATTGGATTTGATTCATGAGGATTTAGAGAAATTGAAGAAGTATGTATAGAATGAATTGTGACAGAGAAAAAGAACCTGTATTCTTACACGGGTTCTTTTTTCTAGCCCAAATAAGCTAGGCACGAGAGTTCACCCTAGGTAAGAATGAAGTTGCTTAGTAGCTGATATTCTTTGTTTTTTCTAGTTCGTTTTTAGAATTCATATATTTATCCCGCTATTTGTGGGCAGTAATACTCCCACCTCAAAATTCAGCGAAAGCATTGTCCAGTTCCAGTGGCTAGAATGTTCGGTGGCTTCGCTTCTTCCTACGAGGTAAAAAACACCTCTACGTCAGAAGCTCCATCCCCCTCACATTCTGGGCGAGCCACTTCCACATTTCTTTGTTGTCCAGCTCTAGCGGCTAGAATCTCCGGCCGTTTTGCCCCCTCGGACGAGGCAGAAAGCGCCTCTCCGCCCTGTGCGTGGGCGTCCTGCGATTCTGAGCGAGCCGCTTCCGCCTTTCTTAAGAAGTTAGGTGGGAGATAAACTGCCCGTAAAATCCCGATTGGTGAGGGCTGATAATCAGTGTGGGATGAAGAAAACCCCCACTGATTAAAGTTTCACTTTATACCGTCCTATGACAATTGAAATAATTATAATTGCAATAATTTTAAAATTTTTTCTTTAAGATATTCCCTCTTTTTAAGAATAAACTATATAATTAGAATAAACTATTTACTCGAGGGGTGGGGAATGAGAAAGTTTTAGATAAAACTTTCTCTGGTTTGTCTAATGAAGCATAGAAGAAACCAAATGATGTAGTAAAAATAAAAGATGATAATGAGCAAGTAGTAGCATTTAGGGAAACGCAAGGTGACGATCTTTTCGGAGGCGGTACCTCAGACCTTGCTACAGATATTGGTTATATTACTTTAGAAAAACCAGTTCATATGAAAGCTAGTCCAGATCCCCAAACAGCCTCCATGACTGGAGGAGAAAATAGTTATCTCAAAATCTTTATAAATCATTGGGAAAATGAAAGTGCTTACGATATAATAAAATGAGAAATTAAGGAAATATAGACTACGCTTAATGAGTGATAAACCCCTCACTTTATTATGATAAAAAGGTTTAGAAAGGGTAGGAGAAATGTTATATCAGACACAAGCAACGCAGCAAACACCAGCTTATATTATTTATTTACTCGATGTTAGTGCTTCAATGAATCAAATGATGGATGCAGGAGAGGGAGAAAAGCGTCGAATTGATATTGTGACAGATGCTCTTTCGTTAGCTATTCGTCAAATGGTATTTCGTTCCACAAAAGGGAGTCGATTGTTACCACGCTATCGATTATCTATTTTAGCTTATAGTGACCGTGTATATGATTTATTGGGCGGTGTGAAAACAATTGATGAGGTTGCTAGATTGCGGCCGTTAGAGAAGATACAAACGCAGCGGTTAACAGATACAGCGAAGGCATTTTCCGTTGTTGAAAAATTATTGCATGATGAATTGCCAAATCTTCAAGAAGGGCCAGCTCCGCTCGTTTGCCATATGACAGATGGAGCTTCCACCGGAGAAGATCCAGAACCGATTGTGCAGCGCATTATGAATTTATCGATTCCAGATGGAAATGTCCTTGTTGAAAATATTTTTATTTCGGATGAAATTTTGCAAGAGCCAATTCCAAATACGAAGAAGTGGTCAGGTATCATGCCTCATACAGAAATTCAAGATGAGTACGGCGTGAAGTTACAAAGACTCTCTTCACCAATTCCAGAAAGCTATCGTGAAATGATGGTTGAACATGGATACAAGATTGAAAAGGGAGCCCTTATGATGTTACCGGGGACCAATGCAGATTTAGTTTCCCTAGGCTTTCAAATGTCAGCGGCTACGCCTGTTCGTTAAGAAACGGGGGAATGAATGTGAAATCTGTATCACAAAATGAAGAAACGTCCCTACAATGGTGGGGAAATGACAAATTTAAATGCCGGTATGCATATTACCGAGCAAAAGAATCGCAAGAATTGGAGGAGAGCGGTCAAGACTTTCTTGGTTTTCAAATCATTGATTCTTCCTTCTTGTTTACTGTATGTGATGGTGTTGGAATGTCGTTTCACGGGGAATTAGCGTCATCTTTTTTAGGAGAAAGATTAATGGAGTGGTTAGTTTCCGTAGCTCATTTACATGAAACAGAGAATTTGGAAATATCATTGAAAGAGAAATTACAGGAATGGACAATTGCAGGAACAAAGATAGTCGATACGTATGAGTTGCCAGAGAACACGCCATGGCTTCTGCGAGATGTACTGAATGAAAAGCGAGCGCATGGAAGTGAATCAATGTTTATTTGTGGGAAGATTGATGTATTGCCAGGTCAAAATGAAGCTAGGCTATTCTTCATTACGCATGGAGATTCTTATATTCAATTTTTTGAAGATAAGGAATTATCAACATGCGGATTACAAGGTAAACGAAAAACCGGAAATAGATGGTCAACTCGTAAAGGAATGATAGGAGAGCCGTTGCAAATTGTTTGTAAAACGATAGCTATAGATGAGATAAATCGAATTATCGTTCATTCAGATGGATTGTCTCCACTCATTCAGTATGATGAAGCAGAAGTGGAAGAAGCGATTCAGCTCGCACAATGTTCTCCTGCAAGTGATGACATATCATTTCTTGATATTTCATGGTAAAACATTATGAAAAGGTGATAGGGTTTGGAAGAGATTATTGTAACGTATGTAACGCAATCAAATGAAGAGATGGATATTGCTATTCCGAATGATGTAAAAACAGTGCAAATTATAGAAGCGATTTTACATTATGAAAAGATTGATGTGAATCATAGTGAATTATATGAATTAAGAATAACAAGTGATAAAGAAGAATGGATTTCGATTCAACATAATGAAACATTACGGGATAACAATATATGGGATGGATTTTATATTACTTTACATAAAAAAGGAGCGCTGATTCCTTCTTTTGAAATGATTCCGCAAGAAGAGTCTAAACCCCAGCCAAAAGTGGAGACGCAGCCTGTTGCGAATGAAGAGACAGGATATGCTTGGAATTTAATTGAGTAAAAACAGTTGAAATAGGAAGGAGACATAAATTGTGCGAAAATCACCATATTTTCAACGTTCACCACGTGTAAAAGTTGATATTCCAACGGGAAAAGTTGTTATACATGACCCGCCTAGAATGCCAGAAGAACCTAAGTTTTCAATAGAAACTGTGCTATTGCCGGCAGGTATGACAATTTTGACTATGGTTCTGTATTTTGTCGTTATGAAAAGTACGCGAATGAATGCAAGCTATATGCCGTTAATGATGATATCAAGTATTCCGATGCTCGGGTCATATCTTTTTACGACGAGGGGTTTGTTCAGAAAAAAGAAAGAATATCGTCAAATGGCAGAACAACTGCAAACGAGTTACTTAGAACAAATTCAAAAACACCGTGTTGAATTAGACACATTAAAAGTAGAACAGGCAAAATATTTAATTACAAAAAATCCAAGTCCGCTGAAAAGTATACAGCGCATTGAAAAACGCGAAAGTAATTTATGGGAGCGAACACCAGAGAGTGATGACTTCTTGGATATTCGCATCGGGACCGGAAAAAGACCGTTTCTTGTTGACTTGAAAGTACCCGGGCAACAAGGATATGAGGAAAATCCTTTAGTGACAGAAGCGCAAAATGTAGAAAGAGATTTTAAATACATCTCTAATGGACATATTTCGATTTCTTTAAAAAAGCATGATGTTGTAGGGATAGTTGGAAATCGAGAAGATATTTTAAATTTTGTTCGTGTTGTGACGACACAGATTATGACGCACCATGCGCCAAATGAAGTGAAAATTGCATCTTTTTATCATGAAAAGGAAAAGAAACAATGGGATTGGATGCGATGGCTACCTCATGTTTGGGATGAACAAAATAGCATGCGCTTTTTGGCAGAAACAGAACAGGAGGCACAAAAATTAGCAGAGGCGTTATTTACACCATTAAATATGAGAAGAATTTATAATTCTTCATCGCAAGCTGATGCAAAAGTGCCGTTAGTTCCAATGTATCTTTTCTTTTTATCAGCACGTGAGTTTTTAGAAGATGATCCATTGCTTCCGATGTTATTAAGAGAAGGAGAAAATGTAGGAGCTTCGACATTCATATTTGCAGATCGAAAAGATCGCTTGCCGATGGAATGTGACATAGTTGTAAGTTTAAATGGAGAAAAAGGAGAAGTATTTGAAACATTTTCTAGCACTGCAGAGAATGCTGGAGACACATATTCTCATTTTCAAATAGATCGATTATCGTTTGAAAGATGTGAACAGGGTGCACGAAGCCTTGCACCAATTCGTTTAAAGAGTTCGGCTGCTGGGAATATTCCAAAGGTGTTGACATTTTTAGATTTATTCCAAGCAAAAACGATGGAAGAGTTACAAATTGTAGATCGTTGGCAACAAAATCGCTATCCAACGACTTTACCTGTTCCTATCGGCGTGCGAGAAGGAAGCAAACCAGTTGTGTTAAATATCCATGATAAAATTGAAAAAAAAGGACATGGACCGCATGGTTTAATGGCGGGAACAACTGGATCAGGAAAAAGTGAAGTTATTCAATCTATTATTGCCGCATTAGCAGTTACATATCATCCCCATGAAATGGCGTTTATGCTGATTGACTATAAAGGGGGCGGTATGTCAAATACATTTGCTGGATTGCCGCATGTTATTGCGACGATTACAAACTTGGAAGATCCAAATTTAATTGAGCGTGCACGTATTTCTTTAAAAGCAGAATTGGAAAGAAGACAAAAACTATTCATTCAATCGGGGAATGTTCAGCATATTGACGAATATTATGAGACAGCGTGGAGAGAGAAAGAGCCGTTGCCGCACTTATTTATTGTCATTGACGAATTTGCGCAAATGAAGAAAGAACAGCCAGAGTTTATGGATGAGCTCATTAGCGTTGCTGCAATTGGACGTACGCTCGGTGTTCACTTACTTCTTGCGACGCAAAAACCAACCGGTGTTGTAAATGATAAAATTTGGAGTAACTCTCGCTTCCGTATTTGCTTGCGTGTACAAGATGATGGAGATAGTCGAGAAATGATTAAAATTCCAAATGCCTCCAAAATTAACGTGCCGGGACGGGGCTATTTACAAGTAGGTAATAATGAAGTGCTTGAATTATTCCAGTCAGCGTGGAGCGGTGCACCGTATAATCCAGATGAGGAAAAAGCGATAGAGTATGTTGATTTTACGCAAGTAACATTAACGGGGCAAAGAATAAAATCTAAGAAACGACCGAAGCCATTAACGAATAGTCCGAAGCAATTACAAGCGTTTATCGAGTATGTAAAATCTATTGCAGAAAAAGAACATATCCAGCCGTTGCCAGGACCGTGGCTTGATCCGTTACCAGAAGCACTTTTACTAAATCACTTTTATTCTATTGAAAACTGGAATATACAGTCTTGGATGGGAACGAAAGAAAATTGGTTACGTCCAACATTAGGGTTAATTGATGATGTAGCAAAACAAGCTCAATATCCAGTTCAATTGGATTTACAGGAAGGGCATTTAAATATTTACGGTATGCCTGGAACAGGAAAGACTACGTTATTACAAACGATTATTATGTCTCTGGCGTTATCCCATTCACCAAAAGAAGTGAACTTTTATATTATTGATTTTGGCCGAATGTTTTTAGATTTCAAGAACTTACCGCATGTTGGCGGCATTGTCCAAGAAGGCGAAACAGAAAAAATGAAACGTTTGTTCAGTTTTCTGAAAAAAGAAGTAATGCATAGAAAAGATGTGTTTTCACAAATTGGTGCAAAATCATTTTCTATGTACAACCGCATTGCAGACGAAAAATTACCGGCTATTTTTGTGATGATTGACAGTTATATGCGTTTTCGTAGTGAAAATGAAAAAGAGAACGAAATTCTTGAGCAATTATTACGTGAAGCAAGTACATATGGTGTGTATTTCCACATTACGTTAAATCAAACAAGTGATATGTTTGACAGGTTCCGAAATAATATCCCACTAGCAATCTCATTTGAGCTGTTAGATCGGACGGAATATCATTATTTAGTAGGAAAACCGAATTTTCCATTAACAGATGTACCGCCGGGACGAGGATTAGTGAAAGGACAGCCGCCAGAGTTATTTCAAGCGGCACTTCCGTTTGTTGGAGAGAATGAATTAGAGTACTCTCAGCAGTTGCGGAAATTGATTCAAAAGATGAATGATTCATGGGATGGTGCAAATGCAAAACCGATCCCGATGGTTCCAAAACACTTGTATTTAGCAGATATATTGGAACAAACCGAACAACAAGAACTTTGCGTGGGATTAGAAACAGACGATATTATAGTACAAAGATTCTTATTAGAAGAAATAAACCACGTTCTCATTACAGGGCGAATTGAAGGCGGGAAAACATCGCTTCTGCAAACATTGTTGCTGTCAATGACGTATCAGAACGCTGCGGAAGAAGTAGAATTGTACATGGTTGACTTAAGTGGAAAACCAACAGGTATTCTTGCTATGGGAGAATTGCCGCATATTAAAAAGCGGGTGACAGATGGAAATCAGCTAAAAGAAATGTTAGAAGAACTTAGTGAAATCGTAAAAACAAGAGAACCTGTTCTGCCGTCTATTCATCCAAATGAGGAAACGAAATATCCATATCCACGTATTGTAATTGCAATTGATGATGTAGACCAAGTGTTAGCATTATTATCTGCTGATTATGGTGCAAAGGAACAAATAGACAAAATCGTTCAAGAAGGACGAAATAAAGGTGTTCATTTCTTTATAGCAGGTACAACATCCAACTTGAATAGCTATAACCATGAAAAATGGTTTGCGGAAATTAAGAAAAGAGGTCTCTCTTACTTACTAGGAACAACTGAAAATAATGATCTATATTTCTTTAATATTCGTTTGCCACATCCAGAAACGGATAAAGAATTACCTGCCGGAGAAGGATATTGCATTCGCAGAAAGCCGATTAAAATGAAAGCTGCGTATACACCATTGCATGAATTGCAAGAAATGATAACGAGAGTAGCTTCAAAATGGAGTAAAATCCAGCAATGATATAGAAATACGAATTAAAAAACCGACATAAAAACCCTCTTTCTTTTTAAGCGGGCGAGAGCATCTGGCCATGCATAGAAGCGGTCAGTGCCTACTTCTGCCACATGCAAGGTTTAAAACAAAAGGAGAAAACAAGTAGGGGTCAGGTTGTGTAAAATAAAAGTTTGTTATTCTTTACTAAGAGACGGGATGATATTGTAATACCCGTCTCCAATGATATCTATAAAACTAGTTGTTTTCGCTCTTTAAATTTTTGGTATGTTATAGATAAGTAAATATATGTTATTATATAACGGAATATGGTAAAAGGGGAAAGGCGGGAGGAACTTTGACTACAATTGTTGTCAGACCAGAACAGTTAATAGACTTAAGTAAATCATTTATTCAATATGCTGAAGAAGTGCAAAGATTAGAGCACCAACTAGAAAGAAACTATCAATCAATTCCATGGAGTATAAAAGCAAAATCATTCGTTGACCAGCAATGGTATGAAGCAAAAAGACAAATGGGCGAATCGATGCACCATGCGCATAACTTAGCGCGTTCTCTTGAACGAGCAGCTGAAAAATTTGCGAGAGCAGATGAGCAAGAATTAGCAGGAACAGTTCCAACTGGAGCAAACCAGAAAGCAGCGAAAAAAGAGGAACAAGGATTTTGGGACAAAATGATGGGGGGCGCAAAGAAGTTCGTTGATGATGCGACAGATAAAGTAAAAGAACTTGCAGGTGAAGTAGGAGATGCAGCAAACAAAGCTGTTGACTATGTGAAAGACCCAGACGGCTTACTATCATTCGTATCTACCTGGGGTGGAAAAATCTCAGCAATAACAGGAACATTAGCTCTTTTAACAGTATGGTGTCCGCCACTTGCGGGGGCGTTAGGTGCAGTTTCTACAGTAACAGGTGGAGCAGGATTATTGGCTGATGCCAAACTCTACGCCATGGGGAAAAAAGATTTAACAGCTGTGGCATTAGATGCGGTAGGTACCCTTCCGGGAGTAGGTGGAGTCGTAAAGGGACTAAAAGGAATAAAAGAGCTAAAGCCATTATTTACCAGCCTGAAAGGAGAAGGATCGCTGTCACATTGGATCAACCGAGATGTATGCGATGGCGAAGCGGAACAAATGGCAAAAAGTATTTTCAATGGAACATTCACTAGTGCAGCAGGATGGCAAGGTGTTTATCGGAACGGTACACCAGAATAAGACAATGTACAAGGCGGAGATTGTATGAAAAAAAAGAGAAGTTATTCTACAGAAAAGGCTGTCGTAGAGTACGGAGGCCTATCCATTTGGATGCGTTTTATGATAATAGGTTTATTTCTGAATGTTCTAATAGTAGTTATGCTTGGCCAGTTTAACGTGTTTAGTGATATAGTCAATACATTTGTGGAATTTTTATATCTAATTATTGTATTCTTCATAATTTTTCATTTAGTACGCTACTTACGCTGCTATTTCAGACAAGAATAAGTAAGAGGAGATTGAAAGATGTTAAAGTACATAAGAGAAGATTTTATTATGACAAAACAAATGCGGCAAGATATTCAAAACTATCTCCCGGAAAAAGCAAGGGACAATTTTATGAAGATATACAAGCTGGTAGTATGTGTATGGATTGTATTTGCAATTACGTGTATTGTAAATAGACTGATTGGGAAAGACCATCCGTTTAATGATACTTTGTATACAATCAATGTGGTAATTGCCAGCATTGGGGCAGTTTGTATTCTGTTTTATACGATTCGTTATTTTTACTATGTGCGAAGAGGACAGTAGGCGTTACTTTTCTTGGGTTTCTACTAGAGTAAATCGTTTAGATTTTTGATGAAACATAATGATAAGAAAGAGGGAACGGTGTGATGGAATTTGAATCTTGGTATCGGTATACATTAGAGAATAAACATATTTCAATTGCGCTTCCAGACACGTGGACACTCATGGAAACAGATCCTGAGCATGTAGAAGAATTTACTTCTTTATTTTTAGAGCAACAAGCTGAAATCTTTCCATTTGTTAGTGAAAATCGTGAGCCTGTTCAATTACAATTAGCGTATATTTTACAAAACTTAGAGGCGATGAAAGTAGACTTATTTGCACTACAAGTTCTTGGGGATGAAGAGAATAAAGTGCATTTTTCGGATGTTACAATTTCTACATTTCCGTATCAGAAAGCGTATTCTTCGATTCATCATATAGAAGAATTGTTAAAAAAGGAAGAATCAGATGTTTATAAATTGCATTCGATTGAAGAATTACCATTTTCCATTGGCAATGTCGTACATGTACGGAGTTTTACTGGGGTAGAATATGCCGATGAACAGTTAACTTTATGTACAAATCAATTTTTGATTCCAATGCTAGAAAAACAGCAAGTTTACAGTATTACATTTTCTACACTACATATAGATGACGCGATAGCGCTTGAGCCTTCATTTTTCCAAATTGTAAATTCGTTTCAATTGGTGTAATGATAATAGGCTACTGATTGTTTTACAGAAAAAGAGTATTCCTATGTGCTTAAGAAGGGGATGCTCTTTTTCTATGAAAGAAACTATCAATCCATTCCATGGAGTGTAAAAGCAAAATCATTTGTTGACCAAGAATGGTATGAAGCAAAAAGACAAATGAACGAATCGATGCACCATGCGCATAACTTAGCGCGCTCCCTTGAACGGGCAGCTGAAAAAGTTGCGAGAGCAGATGAGCAAGAATTAGCAGGAACAGTTCCAACTGGAGCAAACCAGAAAGAAGCAAAAAAAGAGGAACAAGGATTTTGGGACAAAATGATGGGGGGCGCAAAGAAGTTCGTTGATGATGCGACAGATAAAGTAAAAGAACTTGTAGATGAAGCAGGAGATGCAGCAAACAAAGCTGTTGACTATGTGAAAGACCCAGACGGCTTACTATCATTCGTATCTACCTGGGGTGGGAGAATCTCAGCAGTAACAGGAACATTAGCTCTTTTAACAGTATGGTGTCCGCCGGTTGCGGGAGTATTGGGTGCGTTTTCTACAGTAACAGGACTGGCAGGGTTGGCTGCTGATATGACACTCTACACCATGGGGAAAAAAGATTTAACAACTGTGGGATTAGATGCGCTAGGTGCCCTTCCAGGAGTAGGTGGAGTCGTAAGCGGAATGAAAGGAATAAAAGGGATAAAGCCATTATTTACCAGCCTAAAAGGAGAAGGATCGCTGTCACATTGGATCAACCGAAATGTAAGCGATGGCGAAGCGGAACAAATGGCAAAAAGTATTTTCAATGGAACATTCACTAGTGCAGCAGGATGGCAGGGTGTTTATCGGGACGGTACACCAAAATAAGACAATGTATAAGGCGGAGATTGTATGAAAAAAAAGAGAAGTTATTCTACAGAAAAGGCTGTTGCAGAGTACGGGGACCTATCCATTTGGGTACGCTTTGGAGTATTAAGTATATTTATGAACGGTCTAATAGTAGTTATGTTTGGTCAGTTTAATGTGTTTGGTTATGTAGTCAACACATTTGTGGGATTTTTATTTCTAATCAGTGCATTCTTCATATTTTTTCATTTAGTACGCTACTTACGCTGCTATTTTAGACAAGAATAAGTAAGAGGAGATTGAAAGATGTTAAAGTACATAAAAGAAGATTTTATTATGACAAAACAAATGCGGCAAGATATCAAAACATATCTCCCGGAAAAAGCAAGGGACACTTTTATGAAGATATATAAGCTGGCGGTATGTGTATGGATTGTATTTGCAATTACGTGTATTGTAAATAGACTCATTGGGAAAGACCATCCGTTTAATGATACTTTGTATACAATCAATGTGGTGATTGCCAGCATTGGGGCAGTTTGTATTCTGTTTTATACCATTCGTTATTTTTATTATGTGCGAAGAGGGCAGTAGGCGTTACTTTTTTCGGGTTTCTACTAGAGTAAATAGTTTAGATTTTCGATGAAATATAATTATAAGAAAGAGGGAACGATGTGATGGAATTTGAATCTTGGTATCGGTATACATTAGAGAATAAACATATTTCAATGGAACATTCACTAGTGCAGTAGGGTGGTACGGTGCTACACGATAAATTACACCAAAATAAGATAAATATGCAAGGCGGAGATTGTATGAAAAAAAAGAGAAGTTATTCTACAGAAAAGGCAATTGCAGAGTACGGAGGCCTATACATTTGGGCGCGTTTTATGATGATAGCTATATTTACAGATGGTTTATTAGTAATTCTATTTGATTCACAGAATAAGCTTTGGGTTGTAACGATTTTATTTTGTGTAGTTTTATTTATAATTAGTGTATTCTATATGATTTTTCATTATGTACGCTACTTACGCTACTATTTCAGACAAGAATAAAAAAGGGGAGAATGCGGGAATAGGAGGAACAAAAGTACAAATGTCCATTTCACATTGGGTCAATCGAAGTACGAGCAATGGTGAAGCGATGTAAATGCCAAAAGATATTTTAATAGGAAAAGCAACTAGTGCAGTAGAATGGTATGGTGCTATACGGCAAAGTACACCAACATAAGATAAATATACAAGGCGGAGATTGTATGAAAAAAGAGAGAAGTTATTCTACAGAAAAAGCTATTGCAGAGTACGGGAGTCTATACATTTGGATGCGTTTTATGATGATAGCTGTATTTACAGATGTTTTATTAGTAATTCTATTTGATTCACAGAATAAGCTTTGGGTTGTAACGATTTTATTTTGTGTAGCTTTATTTATAATTAGTGCATTCTACATGATTTTTCATTATGTACGCTACTTACGCTGCTATTTCAGACAAGAATAAGTAAGGGGAGATTAAAAGATGTTAAAGTACCTAAAAGAAGATTTTATTATGACAAAACAAATGCGGCAAGATATCAAAACATATCTCCCGGAAAAAGAAAGGGACAATTTTATGAAAATATACAAGCTGGTAGTATGTGTATGGATTGTATTTGCAATTACGTGTATTGTAAATAGACTCATTGGGAAAGACCATCCGTTTAATGATACTTTGTATACAATCAATGTGGTGATTGCCAGCATTGGGGCAGTTTGTATTCTTTTTTATACCATTCGTTATTTTTATTATGTGCGAAGAGGGCAGTAAGCGTTACTTTTTTCGGGTTTCTACTAGAGTAAATAGTTTAGATTTTCGATGAAACATAGCGAGAACTATTTTATAAAAATCATATATGAAAAAGGAATTTGGATGATTTTGTCGAATTTATTTATAAAAACAACACTTTCACATTCAAAGCAACATTTATTGTATATACGTTCTTTAATGCCTCATTAAAATAAATTCTTTACACAATTGGAGTGAGATTATTGTTACTATATTTAGCAATTAGACCTATGACTACATATATGATTTTTATAATATTTGTTTATATAGTTAATTCTATGGTTATTTTAAATTTCTTATTTAAACATAAAGATAAATTAAGCATTAAACATAAGTTAGGTTTAGTGTGCGTTTTATGTGTAACCTTAATAGTTCTTATATGTTATTATTTAGGCATAATATAACTTGTTTTATATGGGAAAGTCGATCTATCGCAATTCATGTGTTAAAATAACAAATTAGAAAATAAATCTAATTATGGTTTGCGTAAAAAAAGTTTCCCTTCATGATATTAATTTTGTCAAATGTAAATTGACCAGTATATATAAAGTGGATAAAATATAGTAAAAAAATTTTTATGTACGCAATACAATTTAAATAACTGGAATTTTTTAGAAAAGGACAAACCTTTGTAATGTAATACTTTTTACATCAGAGGTTTGTCCTTTTTTGTGCCTAACATTCGAGATAATGTAAGACTTTGGTTTTGTATAAATCAAAAATTAGGAGGACCTTATGAAATTTAATATTTTCCTACAAAGAGCTACTGCTGTGTGGTGTATTTAGTGCAGGTAGAGTGTATCATTAATCAGAAGAAGAGAGTTAGAAATTCAAAACTTTAATAGAAAATGTAGTGATAATTTCATGCCCCATCTCTAAATGGTAACAGCAAAAAATGTCGTCGTTTCTTCGTGTTTTTTCTCTACAATTCGGAAATGAATAAATTTTTTGTCATTTTTACGAAGAAAATCTTCCAAAAATAAGGTGAAATAGTTTATAATGGAATTGTTCAACTTATTTGAAAAATAGAGAGGGGATATGAGTAATGGCAGAAATTAAAGTTACTCCCGAACAACTTGACCAAATCGCAGGTAATTTTACTAATGCGGCAGGAGAGGCACAACAGCAAATTAATAGACTAGAAGGGGATATTAATAGTCTAGAAGGCCAATGGGCTGGTACAACGCAAGCAAAATTTAGAGATGAATTTACTCAATCTAAGCAAGCGATGCAACAATATATTCCTATTTTAGAAAATATTTCAACAGAGTTAAAACGCATTGCTGAAAAATTCCGTTCAGTTGATAATACATATTAATACGGAACAATTACAAAAGACCAGGAGTTGTTCCTGGTCTTTTTTTAAATAATTCGTGATATGAGAGTAAGGGGATAAAATGGGATTTCGACCAGAAGTAGCCGAGAAAATTATATTAAATAAAGCTGAGTATGCTTTTACAAGACATCCAGCGGTGTTTGGGCTTGATATGCCTTACGGACAAGAAGGTAGGCAAGGGATTGTTTATCAATTAAAGAATGAAAATAATAGTGAACGGATCGCTTTAAAAGTTTTTAAAGAACGGTATCGAGAAGAAAAGCATCAACTGCAATTTTTACAGCCGCTTTCAAGTATATTAGGTTTTAAAGTTTCTTCACGTTATATTGTTACGAAAGAGGAGCATCCAGGTGCGATTGAAAAATCAGAAGAACTTGTAAACAGCATTGTTATGCCATGGATTGAAGGGCCGACATGGGCAGATATTTTACAAGAACAAAAGTCTTTATCTAAACAACAATGTTTTGTTATTGCAGAAGCATTTGTAACGACATTAAAAACGATGGAAGAGCAACAAATTGCTCATAATGACTTGTCGTCTAGTAATATTTTAATTCCGTATTTAAGCGAGAATCAAATTGTTGGACAGCACACGATAGAATTAGTTGATATTGAACAAATGTATAGTCCAAAGAGTAAAAAACCATCTCTATTACCTGCGGGTTCAGCTGGATATGCTCCAACGTTTTTAAAGGGCGGGATATGGCAACCAGAAGCAGATCGCTTTGCGGGAGCTATTTTGTTAGCAGAAATTTTAAGTTGGTATGATCCAAAAGTTCGAGAGCAAAAATGGACCGATGCTAGTTATTTCAAAACAGAGGAAATACAAACAGCGTGCGAACGATATCGCACTTTGCAACATTCTTTGCAGAGCAACTGGACAGAAAAAGTTGTGGACTTACTGGAGCGAACTTGGAATAGTAATACATTTATGGAATGTCCGAGTTTTGCTGAGTGGTATGAAGCATTCGAAGGCATAAGAGACATCATCAAAATCGATGAGGAAAAAAATAAAGAGATATCGAATACTTTTTTCGTATCGAAATGTTTGGAAATTGCGAGATTGTTAGAGGAAAAAGGATATAAGCAAGCTGCCTTATATGAATATAAGGAAATTCTTAATTCGCCACATACATCAAATGCTTTAAAACAAGAACTAGCAGTCATTATAAAAACGATTGAGACAGCACAATTACATATTGATGAAAAAGCGGTGCTGCAATGTTATTTGGAATTAGCTACTGAACTGGAGAGAGAAAATAATACAAGTTTTGCTTGTTTCGTTTACAAACGAATCATACAATTTCCAAACGTTGATCAAGCTTTGAAAAGTGAACTGGAAAGCATTATTCAAGAGCTTGAAGAACAACAACAAGAAAGTGGCTCTAGTCAAGAAGTAGCTGCTTCCATTTCCGCAATTCCAAACAATGTACTAAATAACCGAAAGCAAAAAACAAAACAAGTTGAGTACGATATCGATGATGAGATTTTAAATGCAAAGGCTTCTAATCAACCGTTAACATTGGCGACACACGAACAGGAAGAGCCGTCAGCGTTTGCGAAATGGTGGAAAGAGAATAAAAAACGAGTCCTTATTATCGGATCTACTATATTCGTTTTAGGTGCTGGAACCATTTCTTATTATTTTTATAAAACAAACGCAACATATCAAAGTTTTATGATAGAAGGACGCAAGGCTTATGATGCGCATAAGTATCAAATTGCAAAGGAAAATGTAGAAAAGGCAATTGAAGTAAAAGGGAAAGAAGAAGCGTATTTACAACTTGCGAAGATTTACATTGCCGAAGGGAAAAATAAGATTGCTATTGATTATCTTACCAAGTTAATAAAAGAGCGTGAAATTGACGATAGAAACAAAGAGGCTATGTATGTATTGGCATCTGCAAACTTCAATATAGGAAACTACAAAGAAGCTGTTCCAAATTATGAAAAGGCGCTTAGCGAAGATGGAAAAGGCTTAGGTGGATATAAGAAAGATGCTATGCGTGACTTAGCGGTAAGTCATATGAAAATGAAAGAGTTTGAAAAAGCGGAAGATGTCATCTTAAAGATGGAAACAAATACGCAGCAAGATAAAGGAACTATTGCATATTTAAAAGGACAATTAGCAACGGTAACAGTACAGTTAGACAAAGCAGAAAACTTTTTCAAACAAGCGATTCAGTTAGATTCTCACAATGCAACATATGTGATCGAACTGTCTAATTTATATGTACTATGGAATAAGACAAATTTAATCGACAGTTCTAAAAAAGAACAAAACTATCAGGCAGCTGCTCTCTACTTGCAAAAAGCAATTGAACAAGATAAACAAAATGTACAACTGCTAAATCAATTAGGAACAGTATATTATGAATGTGGCCAATTTTATGAAACGCGTGATGGGGGAAAAAGTACAGAGGCATATAAGCAATCTTTAAATGCGTATGGTCAACTTTTAAATCTCGGTATGCGAGATACAAATGCACTTGTTAACATGGGGGTTTTATATGATAAAGCAGGGCAAGCAAACGAAGCTGATCGTTTCTTTGCAGAAGCGTTGACGAAAAACGATGAAGATCCGCACGTTAACTTTGTATATGGTATGTTCAAAATTAAGCAAAAAAAATATGAGGAAGCAAGCCGTTTCTTAAAGAAAACTGTACAAGCGAATGAAAATAAAGAAGAAGCTCAAATAGCACAGCAAAAGCTTGCAGAATTAAAAACAAACGGTTGGATTCAATAAATAGGGAATGGGGATAACAATATGGATAAAAAAGTGGGGAAAACAGTCGCGATATCCGCTATGGCAGCTGCATTATTAGGTTCTTCGGGATACATCGTGTATGATAAGGGATTCAAGCGAACAGAGAAAAGTGCAGTTAAACTAGCAAGCGAAACAGAGAAAAAAGATGATCGTATTACAGGAAATAACAATCTGCAGTCTATGTTTCCAAATGTATTAGCGGACCCAAATAAACCACAAGATGCAAAAACGAACGAACCGGGGAAGATAAATTTATCTGATTTACTTGGTAACACAAAGTCGCCAATTACACCTGTAACATATAATTCAAATGAAGCGCAGGTTGATAAGAAGGAACCAGTAATCAAGTTGGATGATAGAACAGCACCGCCACCTCAGAATGTACCAAATACAAATGTACCAACACCTGTGGTAGATCCAAAACCATCAGTGCCAGATCCAAAGCCGATACCAGATCCAGATCCAAAGCCAAAACCAGAAGATCCAAAGCCAAAACCAGAAGATCCAAAACCAAAACCAGAAGATCCAAAGCCAAAACCAGAAGATCCAAAGCCAAAGCCAGTTCCAGATCGCCCTATAATCAGTATTTCACCTAACACAGGTGACATTCTAGTTACGTGGTATGAAAATAATCAGAAATATAGTACTGTATTCTTTAATCAGTTTTCTAGTGACCTCTTTGGTCAATCTTCCACTAAGCAACTAAATCCTGATACGTTAAATAACATGGTGGATAATTACTCAGCTCCTCAAGAAGACTTAACGCTTGTATCTCAAACAACTGCAAATCCAGGTGCCACTGGGAAAGCAAATTATAAATTAACACAGAATAACTTAGGACAAATTTTACAAATGGACTTTTCGGATAATGAGCGATTGTTTTATATTCGAAATCAACGAAATGCATTAAATTCATTAAGTGATGCGAATATGAAAGAGCAAGAATTACAAAAATTTTTAACGAAAGAAAAGAAACAATTTATTAACTCACTAGCTGAGCAAGTATACCGGGCTGCGCTACACGAGGAAAAGGCGTGGATGGACGATCCGAATAAGACAGAAGAATTAGGAAAGGCTTTAAGTAAATATTATTTAGTAACATCTGTTTTAGCGGATATAGATGATAAATTGATAGAACGAGCAAATGAACGTGTTAAATCTATTTTTAATAAAATAGTAGACGATAAATTAAAAACTATGAAAATTCAACCTATCCCAGTTCCTGGTCAATCAGTTACAACGAATGATGGGCAAGTAACAAAGCAAGATTCAAATGAAGAAAAGAAACAGGAAGAGAAAATGAAAGGAACGAAAGAATCTGAAAAACAAGATTCTATCGATGAAGTCATTAAGCAAGTAGAAGACTATTTGCACTCGCAAAGTCCAAATTACGAACAGGCTTTACTCCTCGCAGATCAATGGATTGACCAAGCAAAAGGAGAAAAACAAAGCCAGCTTATTCAGTACTTTACTCAAGCTGTCGAAGGACTTGTAGGACAGGTAAAGGATTCCAATACACCAGTTGAAAACGCATTGCAGAAAGCAAATTTATTAATTCAAGTGAATCGTGTTGAAAAAGCGGTTCAAGATGAAATGAGAAATACATGGTTAATGCCGCTAATATTTGAAGCGAATGCAAGTAAAGCGATGAGTGTTGGAAATCACTATAATGCTGTACTTTATATGGCAAACTCAATTCGTGTAAAACATCCACTTGAAAGAAGAGCTAGGGACGAATTGAACACTTATGCAACAAGCTTATGGAATGAAACAGAGGCAGCTTGGGATGAAATTAACGGAAAAGAACGTTGGCAAGATAATGCGAAAGAGAAAGTACTTCCATCTTATACATTATTGGCGCAATTAACAGATATTGATTCAACTATCGGTCAAATCCAAGGGGTAGGTGTATTTATTGATAAGGCGTCAAGAAAAATGGAAGGAATTCAGTTATTAAACGTTGCAAGTACTGAAGCAAACAAAGATGATACGAATCGTCTATATAACGCGCTGCATTACTATGGACAAGCGGCTGCTCGCGGTGTTGTCGAAAAAACTGGATTTACAAACGTAGTTAATGATTTAGTAGCACAAGCACAACAACTTGAAAATGAAGACTATGGACAAGCATTGAAGACATATCAATTTTTATATGCAACTCCAGGTGTGAAAGAACTAGGCGTCCATGACTTGAAAAAACCAATTCAATATTTAGGTACGTTTGATGCTGCAAAGAGCAAGAAAAAAGAAGGTTCTAATACTAGCATTGAAGATTTAGCAACAGCAATCGCATTGACAAATGAGTCAATGAAACTTGGATATAATAACCCAGTATCTACTGGCTTTATGAAAACAGTAACTGATGATATGCTTCAAAAAGGAAAAGAGGCAAATGATTTAAATACTGCATATAAATGCTATGAATTTTTAACACGCACAGATTATGAATTTATTCCTGAAACAACTAGAGCAGAAGCATTACAAAAGTTAAACGAAATTAAAGAAAGAGACAAAAACCAATAATGATAAATTCACCACCTTATTTAGATAAGGTGGTGAATTTATATAAAAGAAACGGAGCGATTATATATGAATATATCAGGTGTATGTCCATTAGATGAAGCATTAGTAGGAGCAATGCAGTATGAGAAGAAAAGAGGGCATTTTTATGATGTACTGCAAAAGTCTGATTTATATGTTATTGCTTCTGTAGAAGGAGATACAAAGACAGATGAAGAAGGAAATATGCTTTCGACTGATCATACAAAGCTTCAGCTGCATTACTTTGAAATGGAAGACGGGCTCCTTTTACCAATTTATTCGGATTTAAAACATTTAGAATTAGTAATACCGGAAGAGTGCCCTTATGTTTGTATGAATGCGGTGGAGTTGTTAAAACTAGTAGATTTAGAAGCGAATATTATGCTAAACCCAGGAACTATGTTTCAAAAGTTGTTTGTGAAAGAAGAAATAGAAGCGATTTGTGATGGTTCCATTTTTGATTTGTACCGAAAAGGGGAGTAAGAAGCAGGTAGGTTTCCTTTACATTTTGTTATAGAATAAAGGAAGGCGGTGGAAATTTTGGAGATTAAAGTTACGCCTGAGCAGCTTGAACAAGTTGCAAAGCGAATCTCAGATATGCAAAGACGCAGCCAAGAACTACAGCAACATCTAAATCAATCCATGTACAGTATCCAAACGGTTTGGCAAGGAGCGACAAGTCAACACTTCTACGGAGAATATGTTCGATCAACAAAGTTAATGGAAAATTATATACATAACTTACAGGGAACAGAAAATAAATTACGGCAAATCGCACAGAAGTTCCGCCAAGCGGATGAAGAGCACAAAGGGGAACAAAAGAAAGAAAAACTACAAGAACCTCATAAAAAAGAAAAAGAAAAGTCATGGCTAGACAAGGCATGGACTGAAACAAAAGAGTTCCTAGGTATTAACGATGCAATACGCGCAATTACCGGAAAGGATCCTGAAACAGGTAAGACACTTTCAACGAAAGACCGGTGGATTGCCGCGGGCTGGACAGCAATAAACTTTATACCAGTTGGGAAAGTCGTAGGCCTATTAGGAAAAGGAATCAAATTTGCAGGGAAATTCGTCGGAAAAGCTGTTATCAAGGCAACTAAGCCAATTGCAGAAGGCGTCACAATGATTACCTCAAAAGCAAAATCCTTTGTCCAAAAACTGGGGGACGCACTGCATAGAGGGAAAACAGTTGTAAAAACAGCATTCTTAGAAGCAGACAAGAAAGTACAAGCTGCGATTAAAACTCTTATGGAGTATAAGTGGATCCCAGGCACAGGAAAAGCGTATGCAATTCCAGGTGGTGGGTCTGTAAGAGATGCAGGGTCGCTGAAAGACGCGTATCAGTTTATGAAGGATACGGGCGAAAAAGTGAAGAATTGGATTGGAGGTAAGGGGACGCCAAAAGCTGACTTAGACAAAATTAGAGAAACTGCGCCGGATTACTATAAAGAATTGATAGACAAGTATGGGGATAAGGGAAGATACTTCGCTAGGTCTCCAGAAGAGTACGAGAGTTTGGCAAAAGATCCAGCAAAAAACTTTAAAATAAACGAGAAGTCAAAAATTGAGAGACTAGCAGGCTTAGAGTTAGAGGCGAGAGGGGACTTACCTGGTCCTATAGTTAGAGATACTAATCCAGCAGGTGCAGAATTTATTGATGCAACAGGTGTAAAGTGGGACGTTAAAGGATGGTATTCAAAATTTGCACCAAAGGGTTATACACTGGAAAAGGCAATTGCTGATATAGAAGAATCCCTTTCAAAAGGTGAAAATGTTATCATCGATTCATCAAAAATGTTCCCAGAACATATAGACGAAGTACGCGAAGCAGTAAAAGAATTCGGTTTAAGTGATAAATTGCTTTGGTGGCCATAAAATATGCGAAAGGAAGTATTATATGGAGGATAGTATGTTTTTACAACATCATAAATGGGCAGAGTCAGATGGTAATATTGGAGAGAAATTGGAAATTGTGAAGGAAGAATTAAAACAACTAAATCTTGCAGGGATGAATCTGAGTTGTTCAGAGATTGTAGAGTCAAATATGAACAATTCGTTTTTGACGAATAATGATATGAGTGATTGCTATTTTTTAAGTACATCATTCGAAGAAGTGAATTTCTCGGAATGTATACTGAGTAAAACAGTATTTGATTACGCATCCCTAAAACACTCAAATATAACAAATTGTGTAGGTATAAAATCGTCTTTTGAAGATACAGATCTTAGCTTTGCTAACATATCTGGATCTGACTTGAGGCGAGCATCATTTCGAAGAGCAAATCTAAGCTACGCAAAGTTCTCTAATGTTGATTTAACAAACGCTCTACTTGACGGGGCGCTTCTCTATGGAGCTAGTTTTGAAGAAATAAAGGGGATTGATCAAGTGTCTGCCAATCATATTTTTGTTGGAACTGAAGAGAAGTCAATAAGGTTGGACGGAGATGATATCCAAAAGTGGTTAATGGAGCAGAGGAGAGGATAATACCTTCATCAGCGAAATGACAATTTATTAGATTCCTTGCGCAAGAAACAAGTTAAATAGGATTTGTTAAGAATTTTATGTAAGACCATTTACTTTCCCAACAACAAGATCGTACAATACAACCAACAAGCCAAACACTAAATAATTCAAACACTTGATAAACGATATACTTTCAAAAGCTCATTCCTACTTGAATTATGAGTAGGAATGAGCTTTTTTTGCATGCCCAAAATCAAAGGAGGACGAAACGAATGGCCAAACGGGAACAGATAGCGTCAGAAGAGTTGAAGGAACAGCAGCCAGCACAGGAAGCAGAAAAGGAGGTACGCTCTATTGCCTAAGCCCGTCCAACATACGAGCAGCTTATGAAATTCTTAGTTACTGTCAGCGAGCAAGGGAATTACGTGAACAGGCGGCAGTGTTACAGCAATCAGGACGTACAGATTTTCAGGTTAGAGAAGAGGTTCAGCAGTTGTTGAACCGAGCGGAGCACTTGGGTTCGGTAGCAGAGCAGAAGGATGGACTGCCACGCCAACAAGCACTAGAACTCATAGACAGGTTAGACTGAGAAGTGTCAGATTGCAGGCAGCTTGTGCAGTATAACCAGACAATTCTAATACGGCAGAAGCAAGAACTTGAAGATGCAAAGGCAGCAGCGGCGAAAATGATTTAGGATGCAGAGGAGCGGCTGGAGCAACCAAATACGATAGTCGCAGGGGGAAGTAACGCAATGACGAAACATGAAGAATTCTTATGGGAATTGCTACTTCAAGAAAGCCAAATGAAAGCAGAGCTAACACGGATAGTGACGTTTATCGCTAAGACAGATCAGTTTGAAGCATTTCAATTACATCAGAAACAAAGGCAGAGAGTAGGAGGAAACTGTTAGAAGAATCATGCTTAATGGATGAATAAGAATATTGAAAATGTAGTAAAAACGGATAGATAAACAGCTTGGAGGCAAGATGCTGTCCCACGGTCGGGAAATGATACCCCGTGATATGAGGTTAGGCGGTGAAAAGATGGGAAAACGGCTGTGCGGAGCGAAGACGAAAAGCGGATTGATAATGGTGCAATATTAGATGCTAGTGACCCAAATAAAAATCCTCTATTCTCAGCGATTTATGGTGGGCACCTTGATATTGTAAAGTATCTTGTTCAGAATGGTATTGATATTACTGTTAAGTATACAGGGGATACTATGAAAGATATGGGAGCTTATGAATTTGCTATTGAAAGAGGGCAAACAGAAATTGCTGAATATTTAAAGCAGAAGATGGATGGAAAAGAATAAAAAGCGATTTTTTATTTAATAGTATTTGCTATAGAGATAACACAATAAAAGTGGTTACAATAACTTTATAAGTAATATAACAAGACTTAACGTTCCATGTTAAAGTGAAATATATAGACTTATAAGAAAAGTGAAGAAAAAGAATGTATTTTTGAAGTGGAAAGAAAAATAATAAGTTGTTAAAAAGTACATACTCTATGATGGTTGTACCATCATGGAGTACCTTGTGCAATGTTAGAATAGAAAAAGAAGTACGAGCTTAGGTGAGATGACATTTTATTGGGCGCCAAATATAAACACATGGAATGTATATTAAATTAACGAACTCGTACAAACCCGTAAGTTTTAACGCAGTAGTTGTCATGATATGTAAAAGGTGTCATACTGTTACTATAAATCTTACAAATTTATGCTACTTAAAAACATATAAACTTAAAGCACTTGATTGTCTATTAAAGGTAACGAGTGCTTTTTTATGTTTTAGCATAGAATCGAAAAAGCACATTGCAAATCGCACAGAAGTTCCGCCAAGCAGATGAAGAGTACAAAGGAGAACAAAAGAAAGAAAAACCACAGGGACCTCATAAGAAAGAAAAAGAAAAATCCTTTGTCCAAAAACTGGGGGATGCACCACATAAAGGAAAAACAGTCGTAAAAACGACATTCCTAGAAGCAAACAAGAAGGTACAAGCTGCGATTAAAACTATTATAGAGTATAAGTGGATTCCAGGGACGGGAAAAGCTTATGCAATTCCAGGTGGTGGGTCTGTAAGAGATGCAGGGTCACTGAAAGACGTGTATCAGTTTATGAAGGATACGGGCGAAAAAGTGAAGAATTGGATTGGAGGTGAGGGGGCGGCAGATGTTGGAAAAATGGTACACGATTTGAAAGTAAAACAACTTGGCAGAATGGTAAGACTGAAAGAATTGATGTTGAAAATCCTGCTCCGGGAGAAAGACCTGGTCAAATTCATTACCATGAGCCTAATAATACAAAATGGTATCTTGATATTGAAGAAAAGCAATTTTATAATCAGAAAACCGGTGAATTATGTTGATAAGAACTAATAAAAATATGATAGAGCTATTGAAAAAAACAAAAATTAAAAAAGAAGAAGTAATTAAAATAAATACAGATAATCTGGCTAAAATAATGATTCCAAACTTTAAAGAGGTACATGATTGTATTATAATTGATATGAATAATGAAATTAATGTGGAAAATGTAAATTTCAAAAGAATACTTTCTATGTTTAGGGATAGAACAGGATATGAGGCTAGTTGCAATGAAATAAGAATAAATGATTATATTGATTATTCTGATGAAATTGTAGTTCTACAATTAGCTGAAATTATTATGGATACATGGAAATACAAATTAAAAACAGAATATCCACAATACAAGTTCTGTATAATACTTAGTTTTAGTGAGGGGTATGTTACTATGAGATTTCATGTAGTTAGAGAAAATGAAAGTTCATGGTTAAAAGCTGATTTAGATGAATATAAGCATGAAGCTATAATGGTTAAAGAATTTTAAATATACTTGAATATTCACTGCAATAAAATATAGTATTTAACTGCATAAATTAAAGAACTTAAATAGGATATATTAACTAATAAATTATGTACAGTATTTTGATGCATAATATTAATAATGCAGTGAAAGGATGAAATGAATCAGCTGAAATTTAAGTAGGCTGGTTCATTTTTTTAGTAGATAACTTTAAATGAGTATTTTAAGATACAAATTTTACCAAATAAATAGAAATAAAGGGAACCCTATGCCACTTAAAGCTCGTTTTTGATTTGATCAAGTGACGTCCCAATTGTGGTTTCATAATAAACAAACTCAATGATACTACCCATTTTTTGTTTCCTCATGTCTTGAATTGCTATGTTGAATGCAGTCTTTCTAAGGTACATGGCAAAAATGTAAGTGAACTGAACCATGATCCAAAATCGTTTGATGGCTCGCTGATTTCGAACTTGGTAGCCATTGAAATCAACCACGCTTTTTACTTGCAATGCTCCAGCGATGACTGTAATACGCTAGAATTTGTTCCGTTGCCAGTTCTGAATCCGTGCTTAGAAAACAACGCATGTACTTGGGCTCCATTGTGTGTTCTTGGTTCCAACACACTAAAACGACACCATCATCTATATCATTTAACGCACCTTCGTAACGATAGACTCGATACGATTCGTTACCGACTGTCACTAAATCGGTCTCTTCTTCTTGAATGTATTTGGCGAATTCTTTTGCTTGAATCCGAATTCCTTTTGGATAGAGAATGCGGTTGGTTTTCAACGCACCAATCACATGAATGCCTTGTGATAATGCTGTTTCGATGATGGAGTGTGAGGTATACCAACTGTCACATAGTAAGTAAACGGGTTGTTGAAAGGACGGCACACGTTTGATCATGTCCATGGAAAGCTTAATTTTACTTTCCGTTTTTTCTTTATGAAACAATTGAAACTCATACGGATAAGCTTGTTCCTTCGTTTTCATCATTAGTTGTACGACTTAATGTCCCCAAACAGTTTTGCCATTTGTATGCGAAAAATGATACCCACATGATTCGGTGGGGAGATTTGCCTGTGACGAAGGCTTTGTCTTTTCGCAAATGGTATCATCAAGTAGGAAAAATACAGGTTCACACTTAGCGATGTTTTGGATGATGGCTAAACGAGTGGATTTCAGTCAATTTTCTTGTAAGACCTACACTTAACATTCCATCTATGAAGTGAGTAAAGTGACGGATGACAGGCTTTGAGAAATAAAATGGTAAATTCCATTCGACTAAACTGTTGTAGATTTCTTTTTGATGTGATAGTCTTTCATTGGACAAATAACGCTCCTTTGGATGGATGTAATGACTCAGTAAAGTGAGACAAGGATAAAGCACCCCCACTGTCGTATGTGTAATGACCCAGTAAAATGAGACAAGGATAAAGCACCTCCACTGTTGTATGTAAATGTAAACGACAAATTGGAGGTGTTTTTTCTATGGGGAAAAAGAAAAATTATTATCCAGAATCTGTGAAGAGACAAGTGATTGAATTGAAGTTGGAGGGAAAGTTAACCAATCGTGAAATTATGGAGAAGTTTGGTATTCGTGATGTGTCGCAGATTAAAAGATGGATGAAATGGTTTCGAAATGGGGAAGAACATCGATTCGCACAACCAATTGGCAAACAGTATAGTTATGGGAAAGACTCTGCAGATTTAACGGAAGTGGAAGAGTTAAAACGAACAAATGCTTATCTTAAGATGAAAGTAGAAATATTAAAAAAGTATCAGGAAATCGAAAGGAGATGATCCCAGAATTCATCATTACACTCGTAGAGGAAATGAAAAATCGTTATCCCATTGGTCTTATCTGTGAATGCATAGGGATCTCCCGTGCTACTTATTATCGCTGGAAAAAAGTCATGGGACTTATCTCCTTTAGAAAAGTAAATTAAAAATTTTTGTATAACTTACAAATTTTGAATTGGACACCGCACCGTTACGGGGTTATTACGAACAAAATTAGCAATACACGTTAACCGAAAGACAGTACAAAGAATTATCAAAAATACAACCTTCGGTGTAGAGTAAAACCAAAACGAAAAGTGAAGATATTAGGAGAAAGTCAGAAAGTGGTACCTAATCGTTTAGAACAAAATTTTCAAGCGGACAGACCGAATCAAAAGTGGGTAACGGATATTACCTACTTACCTTTTGGAGAATCTATGATGTATTTATCAACAATTATGGACCTGTATAATAACGAAATCATCGCTTATCGTGTGAAAGAGAGTCAGGATGTATCTCTTGTGCTAGAGACTTTACAAGCTGCTTGCGAGAACCGAGAAGTAAAAGGAGTCACACTTCATAGTGATCAGGGATCCGTCTATACTTCCTATGCCTTTCAGAATTTAGCTGAAGAAAAAGGCATTATCACAAGCATGTCCAGGAAAGGAAACTGCTTCGATAATGCCGTCATTGAATCCTTCCACTCCACCATAAAGTCGGAAGAATTCTATACCCCAAAAAGGGTACGCCTTACAAACTCTATTGTACTAGAAAAAGTGAATGATTTCATGCATTATTATAATCACATGCAACCGTTTAAAAAATTAAACTATCTGTCCCCGGTTGAGTATAGGTGTTTTATTCCTGTCTCACATCAGTGGTCCAGTTCAACTAAAGGAAAAAGTGCTTTTTTATGTTTTAGCATAGAATCGAAAAGGCACATTGCAAATCGCACAGAAGTTCCGCCAAGCGGATGAAGAGCACAAAGGGGAACAAAAGAAAGAAAAACTACAAGAACCTCATAAAAAAGAAAAAGAAAAAGAAAAGTCATGGCTAGACAAGGCATGGACTGAAACAAAAGAGTTTCTAGGTATTAACGATGCAATACGCGCAATTACCGGAAAGGATCCTGAAACAGGTAAGACACTTTCAACGAAAGACCGGTGGATTGCCGCGGGCTGGACAGCAATAAACTTTATACCAGTTGGGAAAGTCGTAGGCCTATTAGGAAAAGGAATCAAATTTGCAGGAAAATTCGTCGGAAAAGCTGTTATCAAGGCAACTAAGCCAATTGCAGAAGGCGTCACAATGATCGCCTCAAAAGCAAAATCCTTTGTCCAAAAACTGGGGGATGCACTGCATAAAGGAAAAACAGTCGTAAAAACGACATTCTTAGAAGCAGACAAGAAGGTACAAGCAGCGATTAAAACTCTTATGGAGTATAAGTGGATTCCAGGGACGGGAAAAGCTTATGCAATTCCAGGTTGTGGGTCTGTAAGAGATGCAGGGTCGCTGAAAGACGTGTATCAGTTTATGAAAGAGACTGGGGAGAAGATTGTTGGTAGTGGTGGTAAGGGAGCCAGTGAGGCTAAATTATCCAAGGTAATAAAAAATAGTGATATCCCTAATATGAAAAGGCAGGAAATTATTGATTCCATACCCGATAATTGGAAAGTTAGTGATAATAATGGGTTTGCACATATAAGAGATGAAAATGGCGTTATTAGAATGAGAATAGATCCACCAGATAAAGTTACAAAATATGATCATGTCCATATATATGATAAAAATGGGAATGCCTTAGATATCAATGGAAATATTGTTGATAGAAAGAGCCCAGATGCACATATTCCATATAAGAAATGAGGAGAAGGAAAGAAATGAATGCTCAACAACTACAAGAAAAGATAGATAAATTATATTATTGGGATGCTCGGGTATTGAAATTGTATAGTGATAATTTTAGTGATGTAGTTATTCTAGCATATGATGATGGAGAGGAAATAGTAACTTATAGATTTCTTTGTTGCTATAAATCTGAATTTCTTCATTGGTTAGATTATGAAAAGGAAAAGCCATATAGAACTTTAAAGCAAGAACAAATACCGTATTTTCTTCAAGATATAAAAGTGGAAGAAATTGAAAAAGAGAAGAGGGAACTTTATTTATGTAAAATACTAATGCCCCCTATGGAAGTAGAAATATGGTGCAAAGATATTGAGATATCTAGTGATGTGAAATAAAAATGCTTGATTAATTGGATAGGGAGAAAATAATTTTTAGGTTAAATGATTTCAGTTTGAAAATGTAGTCTTATTGAAAAGAGAAATCCCTCTTTAGTAAACTAGCAGAAGTGTACCCCATAGGGTGAAAATTCCCTGTGGGGTATGCTTATGGGAGTTTAAGATGGTGGAGGCTCGTTCAATTAGGAAACGGCTGTTGTAATGGGATGAATGCAAATATGTACTTAAATATTTACTATGAAGTAATCCGTGACGGACATTATTTAGTCATTACGGATTATTTATTGTGTGATTAGTATTGAGGATTGGTAATAATATTCATAGGTGTTAATGAATTTTTCGTATAGCGAATAATAGTATTGCTCAATTCATTTGCATAAGTTACTGGTTTTCTTCAAGGTTTTGTACTGTTATATCATATCTAGCTAAAACGTTTCCTTGTTCTTCCGATGTTTTGAATAACTTTTTTCTAATTCTAATTGTAAATTTTAGCTACCCAATAGTTGTTCTGGAGTTACTTCTAATGCTTCTAAAAGTTTTGATAGACGGTTACCAATTGGTAGAGCTGTTATCAAGGCAACCAAGCCAATTACAGAAGGCGTCACAATGATTGCTTTAAAAGCAAAATCCTTTGTCCAAAAACTAGGAGACGCACTACATAAGGGAAAAACAGTCGTAAAAACAATATTCCTAGAAGCAGACAAGAAAGTACAAGCTGCGATTAAAACCCTTATGGAGTATAAGTGGATTCCAGGGACGGGAAAAGAGTATGCAATTCCAGGTGGTGGGTCTGTAAGAGATGCAGGGTCGCTGAAAGATGTATATCAGTTTATGAAGGATACGGGCGAAAAAGTGAAGAATTGGGTTGGAGGTGAAGGGGCTACACAAGCTGAAGAAATCGTAGGAACAAAGCATAATGCAATTAAACCTACTCAAGATATGGTTAATAGAGAAAAAGTAGATTATTATATTGAAAAACTTAAGGCAGGAGAAAAGATAGAACCAATAGAAGTTGTAGATATTGAAGGAAAAGGAAAATTTATAATTGAAGGACATCATAGATATGTTGCAAGTAAAGAAACTGGAATTCTGATTGAAATAAAAATAAAGAAAGACAATAGACCAACAGGAATGCCAGACTGGTCATATGTTGATTGGAAAAAATATATTAATGAAGAACAATTTTGGGGGGATTAATTATGGGATTCGAAGCTTACAGAATAGCAGTAAGATTAGAGGATAGTGTTTCTAAGAATGATATTAAAAAAAAGTTAATTCAATTAGGTGGTAATCTAATTGATGAAGATAGTAAATGTGGTTATGTAAATATTGATTTCAATCTTGAACAAGGTGTAATTGAAGTATTACTTGAAAATCCATATGAGGTACACAAAGGTCTATATGGGGAAGAAAAACTTGATGAAGTTAGAAATCAATTAAGAATATATATTAGATTTGCTAAACCCAATTCAATAGAAATAGTAGATAAGATAATTCAACTTCTGATAAAAATAGATGAAGAATATAAGATTAAAGGCGTTTTAGATTTACAGAGTAAAACTAGAATAGTATTAAATGATTATAGTGAATTTAAGAATAATGTAGTTTTAGCAAAACAGGAATTTAATAAGTATTATCCAGATGTAAAATATCCAATAAAATGCGAAGCTGTTTTCAAAGAATATAGAGCAAGTAATCCCGAAAAGTATGAATAAAATTATAATAGAAGATTTAAAACTCGCTTAATAATAAATATAAAATTAACTGCATATTATAAAAGTATTAATTGATTAATGTGAAGTAACAATTAGTTGTATAATAACTAGAGTCATAATATTAATAATGTAGTGAAAAATGAAATGAATCAGCTGAAATTTAAGTAGGCTGGTTCATTATTTTTTTAGCAGTTAATATATGCTACAAATACATTCTTCAAAAGAACTACATTCAAAAGCAACGATAACACACCAGAAAAAGGAGTTTTAAAGGACTGTGAATAAGAATGGCATAGAGTTTTAAAAGTGTTGAATAAAGCCTAAAGCTACTGAATTTAATAGAAATTGATAGATGATTAAAATCTTTACAGCAGTTCATCAAGTATAAGTATCTGATAGAGGATTTCCTTGATAATTAATGCCTGCACCTTTAGGAGCCAGTAAAGCAAGGATGAAAGCGATGTGTAAGTTGATGGGCTAGGAAAATCTATGCTCAATAAATTCGCTTATAAGCTGATAGTCATAACAATCGTATGTGTAGGATAAAAGTATTAATAATTTAACAGATAGAGGTATCTGATAAAGGACTTCCTGGATAATTAGAACAGGTATCTTCAGGAGCCAATAAAATGAGCTGTAAACGCTAAAATAAAATTGACAGTTTTGCTAAGATGTTTTTTACACTTTCGCCAAAAAATTCAACTTTTAAGTAAACTAGGAGTATTCGTTTACTGGGGGTTAGTATTTACAGTAAATCGCACAGAAGTTCCGCCAAGCGGATGAAGAACACAAAGGAGAACAAAAGAAAGAAAAACTACAAGAACCTCATAAAAAAGAAAAAGAAAAGTCATGGCTAGACAAGGCATAGACTGAAACAAAAGAGTTCCTAGGTATTAACGATGCAATACGTGCCATTACCGAGAAGGATCCTGAAACAGGCAAGACACTTTCAACAAAAGACAGGTGGATTGCCGCGGGATGGACAGCAATAAATTTTATACCAGTTGGGAAAGTCGTAGGCCTATTAGGAAAAGGAATCAAATTTGCAGGAAAATTCGTCGGAAAAGCTGTTATCAAGGCAACTAAGCCAATTGCAGAAGGCGTCACAATGATCGCCTCAAAAGCAAAATCCTTTGTCCAAAAACTGGGGGATGCACTGCATAAAGGAAAAACAGTCGTAAAAACGACATTCCTAGAAGCAAACAAGAAGGTACAAGCAGCGATTAAAACCCTTATGGAGTATAAGTGGATTCCAGGCACAGGAAAAGCTTATGCAATTCCAGGTGGTGGGTCTGTAAGAGAGCCAGGGTCGCTGAAAGACGCGTATCAGTTTATGAAAGAGACTGGGGAGAAGATTGTTGGTGGTGGTAAGGGAGCTACAAAACCAGAAAAGCTTATTAATGATTTACGTGATTACACATCAAAAAAATGGAATGTTGATGGAAACAAAATAATGTTTGATAAAAAAGGAATGAAACATGTTTTAGAAAGACATCATTCAGATTATTGGAATGGTTCAGTAAAAGCAGAACAATCATTTTTAAACAAAGATTTGTCAATATCTGATATACAAAATATAGCAGGAGAAGTTATAAGTCAGAATAGGGATATTATTATTTCCAAAGGAACAAGAGGTATGTATCAAATTGAGGGAAAAGTAGATGGAATAACATATATTGTTGGATTTAAAAATGGAAGAATAGGACAATTATACCCTAAATAAAAATCCGAGGAGGTGTTAATATGATTAGTGTAAAATCATATATAAAAAATGATAAAATAATAACTTCATTAGATAATATTGAAAGTGATTTTCTTGAATATTTTATGCATTTTAACGATGTAAAATGTTTAGAACTAGTTACTGATTTTGATTATATGGAAGGTGCAATAATAATAAACTATTATGAAAATCCTATTTTAGGATTTAAACAGTGGGATATGATTGATCAGTTATGGTCATATTTCATAAATGCAATTGAAGAATTGCTGGAAAATCAAAACGGTGTAAGTTTTTATTTTCCAGACCAACCTTTAGAAGTAAAAATGCAGTTTATTTCGCAGGAGCAAATTTTATTATCTATAGCAGGAGAAAAAACATGTTTTAATAAAAATGAATTATTATTTGCTTTATTAAAAGGAGCAGAAAACTTTTTTGATATATTGAAAGAATGTCCCGATGAATATCTTGTAGAACATAGTAATAATGAATTGAAGAGAATAGAAAAATTATTAAATAACTTGAACATTTAAATGTAGATATAAGTTGTTCCGAATTTGAGGAAGTATTATTAAACGGAGTAACATTGAAAAATATTAAAGGTATAGAAGACGCTCACTTTGTAAGCATTAATATTGGTACATTGGAGCAACCCATCCTGTTGGAGCAAGAACAAGAAAAGAAATGGATAATAGAAAATAGTTTGTAGCAATAGTAAAAAAAGCTAATTTAGCTACAAAATAATACATACACCATAGTGTAACTTAGACATCTTTAAAGAAACATGTAAAAGTATTAGAGAGCCGTCCCCTTTGTATTGGAGTGGCTCTCTTCATTATCTAAGCCAACTTACATATTCCTCATCAAAATACATCTAGCCGCCTTCTTTTATCCTACCACTATTTACAAAAATCCAATTTTCATAGTGATAGTGTACGTCATATGCTCCAACATTATTAATCTGTTCAACAACCACCAGTACTTGCACCTTTTCTAAATAAGAAAGAAAAATCATGATTAGAAAAAGCATGGACTGGAACAAAAGAGTTTCTAGGTATTAACGATGCAATTCACGCAATTACCGGGAAGGATCCTGAAACAGGTAAGACACTCTCAACGAAAGACCGGTGGATTGCTATAGGCTGGACAGTAGTAAACTTTATACCAATCGGGAAAGCTCTAGGCCTTGCAGCAAAAGGAATCAAACTTGCAGGGAAATTCGTCGAAAAAGCTGTCATCAAGGCAACCAAGCCAATTGCAGAAGGCGTAACAATGGTCGTCTCAAAAGCAAAATCCTTTGTCCAAAAACTAGGAGGTGCACTACATAAAGGAAAAACAGTCGTAAAAACAACATTCTTAGAAGCGAATAAGAAGGTACAAGCAGCGATTAAAACCCTTATGGAATATAAGTGGATTCCAGGGACGGGAAAAGAGTATGCAATTCCAGGTGGTGGGTCTGTAAGAGATGCAGGGTCGCTGAAAGACGCGTATCATTTTATGAAAGAGACTGGGGAGAAGATTGTTGGTAGTGGTGGTAAGGAGACGGAAGATGTTAGTAAGAAGGCCAGCGGAGCTAACATTCCTAAGATAGATATGTCTAAGGTCAATCAAACTGCAAATGCTCCTAAAAAAGGTAGGGAAACAGTTGTTGGGCATGCACTGCAAAAACAGGCTGGAAGAAACCTGAATATTTGGGGGAAAGTTAAAGGTAATTCTGAACAAATTAATAACACCGCTAAAAAACACTTAGATGAAATATTAAATGCTCCAGGAGATTTTAAGGTGGTCAAGTCTAAAAATGGGTTATCATTTTTAGAAAAACAATTATCAGATGGTCGTGGGGTACGTTTGAATATGGATGGAACGTTCAAAGGATTTATAGACCAAAAGCGATAAGAAGGAGAATTTATGAAAAATTTAGAGCTTATTTTTAAAGATGTGATGGTATTTGACATAAAGAAAATATTCAGTTTTTTGCATTTCAATGAGGAGAATATCGTCTCATCACATTTTTTTATGAATGATGAAGATTTAACTTATCAGGATATAAAGAACTTAGATAATTATTTTCAAGTGCCCTGTACGTGTAACATCTTGATTAATGATTTAGAAATAGGAGTTACAATAAATAAAGTGTTAATTATCATTTCATTTGACGAGGTATACGGCGATATAACGTTTAATTTTTCAGAAGATGATTGGGGAAATATTGAGATGGCTGAGGATAAAAAGGTAATATTACTAAAAGAAAAATTAGAAATGCTAATTAACAGAATAACTTATAGTTCAATATTATTTGGCTATGAACCTGCTGAGGATGAAGACATGCAACTTTTTACTATGTCTAAATAATAAAAACAAATACCTAGTAGCTAATTAGCTGCTGGGTATTTATTTGGTTAAACTGCTCTATTACTTTTTGAGCAGAATAATATTTACATAAATCGACCAATTCATTAAAGGATAAACTAATTAATTCTTTTAACAAAATATTTTTTGCTTGTTTCTCACTTGTAATAATTTTTTTGTAGTAAGTATCAGTTTCTAGGTTAAATTCTTCAGCTTCGATATTATCACCATGTTTTTTCATATTAATAGTAGTTTAAAGTATATAGTTTCTATATTGAATAAAATGTTCGAGTTCAATTTCCAATATTGTCTTTGTTGTGAAATCATATTTCTAATAATTCTTCCGTTGATATAGAAAATATTTTAACTATCTTTTGTAATAATCCTTCATTTGGTAATTTATTTCCTTTATCTAGGATCATTAGTTTATCGATAATAATATCAAGCTTTTTTGCCAATTCTTCATTAGAAAATTCAGCTTCAGTTCTTAAGCGTTTTAAATTTTGTGCAAAAGGTAGCTGTAAATGAAAATCAGTGAAAGTTTCTTTTCTATAAAGCTCATTGATCTAATATCAAAGGAGAAATAACTATATTTTCAGAACTGGACTGTTGTTAAAGTTATAGTAACCTAATTTTGTAATTTAGAGATAAGTTCCCTAATATTAAATTAAATGTTGTTACCAATAGCATAGTGAAATAAGTGTTAAAATTCATAAATGATTGGTGGAGGTAATATGAATAATAATGTTAATTATGAATCAATAATAGACGATGTTCAATTGGATTTTGAAGAGTATATTGATGCAGATGGTTTAACAGTCACACAAGCTACTTCAAAGATTATTGAAGAAGAATGGAGAAATTTAAATACAAGTGATTTTATTAGATACTTTTATTTTATTAGAGTTGGAATAGAGAGCCTAAAAAGGAATCAAATTGCCGATTTCCTCTATGAAAAATTGTCTAATATAGATACGGTTATTTTAGAAATAGAGAACGATGAAATAAATTTTCTAAAAGAAGGTATATCAATTTATAAAGAAATGCTATTAAATAGCCGTTATGACATTATAGAAACTACTTTTGAAAATAAGTCTAGAATTGAATATATATTGAGTATTAATCAGGAAGAATAAACGTCTATTTTGCTAGATTTTGAGGGTAGAGAAAGAAGAATTTAAAAGAACAAGTAAAAATGCTAAAGCGAACGGTGGACATGTTATGCTGGAAAGTGTTCGACGAATAAGTAAAGTGATAGCTATTTTGTGAGTTCCTGGGGCACTGACAAAGTCATATTCCCAATAAAAGAAGTCAACAACGATGTTAGGAGAACGGGGCGGTCTGTTGACTTCTTTTATAGTGTTTGCTGTTTGAAAAATTTAGCTCTGTTTATTTCGAATATATTTTATTAAGCCACTTTTTAGTTCTCTATGATATTTTTTGTTGCTTCTTCAAGACGGTTACCAGTTGAGAAGGTAGTTATTAAGGTAACCAAGTCAATTGCAAAAGATGTGGAAATCATCACCTCAAAAGCAAAATCCTTTGTCCAAAAACTAGGAGACGCACTACATAAAGGAAAAACAGTCGTGAAAACAACATTCCTAGAAGCAAGCAAGAAAGTACAAGCTGCGATTAAAACCCTTATGGAGTATAAGTGGATTTCAGGAAAAGAATAAGCGTTGGTGGATGGTGGATCTGTAAGAGATGCAAGTTCACTGAAAGACGTGTACCATTTTATGGAAGATTCGGAAAAAGTTAAAAATTAGACTGGGAATAAAGTTACTGGTTATACAGGCGGAAGAACCAAAGCTGAATTAGACGAGTTAGCAAGAGACCCTTCCCATGGAGGAAAAATTGAACCTCAAGGTATAAAAGAAAGAGAAGTAGGTCTTCAATAGGTTCTAATGGACAACCTATAACAAGTCCACGTAAAGGTGCTTTTAAAGTTGACAAAGGCATAAAGAAGATTCAAGAAGAGTTTAACAAAGGAAATAATGTAATTATTGACACAAGAAAATTGATTCCTGAACATATTGAACAACTAAAAAAAGCAATTGATGAAGCAGGAGTAGCAGGTAAAATAATATGGTATCCATAAGGAGGAAACAAGTGAAAAACAATATTATTAGCAAGTTTGAATTGCATAAAAAATGGGTTGAGACGATTGGTGAGGAAGGTGAAAAGTTAAGGTTAGATGAAGTGGATCTAAGAAATTTCGATTTATCTGATAAATCATTAGATCAAGCATATGTAACAGATTGTATTTTTGATAATCTTAATTTGGAGAATATCGATTTTTATGCATCAATTTTATGTTCATCAACTTATAGAAATGCCAATCTGAATGCATGTGATTTTTATAAAGCAGATTTGTCATATACAGATTTTTCTAATGCTACTATTAGAAATGTTAGATTTAGTAAAAGTGATTGTTCGGAAGCGATTTTTAATAATGCAGATTTAATAGAATGTAATTTGATAAATGCTTCTTTTTACTTAACTGATTTCAGTAATGCGAGATTAAATAATGTAGATATAAGTTGTTCCAGATTTAAGGAAGTATTATTAAACGGAGTAACATTGAAAAATATTAAAGGTATAGAAGAAGCTCACTTTGTAAGCATTAATATTGGTACATTGGAGCAACCCATCCTGTTGGAGCAAGAACAAGCAAAGAAATGGATAATAGAAAATAGTTTGTAGCAATAGTAAAAAAGTTAATTTAGCTACAAAATAATACATACACCTTAGTGTAACTTAGACATCTTGAAAGAAACATGTAAAAGTATTAGAGAGCCGTCCCCTTTGTATTGGAGTGGCTCTCTTCATTATCTAAGCTAATTTACATATGATTCATCAAAATACATCCAGCCGCTTTCTTTTATCTCACCACCATTTACAAAAATCCAATTTTCATAGCGATATTGTACGTCATATGCCCCAACATTATTAATCTGTTCAACAATAATATCACCAGTACTTGCACCTTTTCTAAATAAGAAAGAAAAATCATGATTAGAAAAAGCATGGACCGGAACAAAAAAGTTTCTAGACATTAACGATGGCATACGTACCATTATCGGAAAAGACCACGAAACAGACAAGAAGGTACAAGCTGCGATTAAAACTCTTATGGAGTATAAGTGGATTCCAGGCAAAGAGTATGCGGTGGAGGGTGGTGGATCTGTAAGAGATGCAGGATCGCTGAAAGATGCGTATCAGTTTATGAAGGATAAGTGGACGGGACAAGGTACTAAGTCTATAAATACCTCAATGGAGACACTCACAAGAGATGATGCAAGACAAGCGGCACAAAATCTGCTTCAAAATGGAGAGATTAGCTTATCCAATTTAGAGTCGATGATTCCATCGGGAGTCCCAAACACCTTTGTTAAAACAAGTTCCATTACAGATGGAGCAAAGTATGAATTTTTACTTGTCGATGGCCAAAAGGTAATTATCCGATGGCACTCGCCAGACCCTGTAGCTGCAAGTAAGTATCCTGGATCTGTCTCAGGAAATCGTTGGACTGCATAAATAAAGATTGGGAATAAACAAATGAAAACGGATGGAACATGGACAAAAAATCAGTCTTTAAATGAAGTTCACGTTCCAATAGAGGGGAAATGAAAATGAATCTTAAAGAAATTGAGAAATTACCAGATAGAATGCCAACAGGGGCGTTAGCATTAATGTTCCAAAATGTATTAATTGAGCTTGCATCAGAAAATATTGATAAACAAGAGTTTTTATTAATTTTTAGCCAATTAACAGATAGACAAGTCATGACCTATGAATTACTGGAGAATGAAACAAGAAAACAAGTGGACGAGGTTCTTTGTAGTTTATGGAATACTGACTCCTATGAGGATGTTGATATTATACTTTCAATTGTTGTAAACCTTGGTTTAGAGAATTGCTTTGCGAAAATTAAGCAGTCAATAACTCAAAATGAAAAAATAGATGAAATGATACTGAATGAAATATTAGAAACCATTGATGAAGTTGGTGAGAACATTTCTAACCCATATCATGACTTGGAAAGATATAAATAATCAAATCCTGTTTGCAAATCCAACAACATAATCGTATAGTACAACCAACAAACCAAACACTAAAATACTGGATAAACTTTTAAAAGCTCTTTCCAACTTGAACCATGAGTAGGAATGAGCTTTTTTGTATGCCCAAAATAACCAATGCTAAAAGAAGTACAGACAGTAGTAGAGGGGACTTACCTGGTCCTATAGTTAGAGATACTAATCCAGCAGGTGCAGAATTTATTGATAAAACAGGTGTAAAGTAGGATGTTAAAGGATGGTATTCAAAATTTGCACCAAAGGGTTATACACTGGAAAAGGCAATTGCTGATATAGAAGAATCCCTTTCAAAAGGTGAGAATGTTATCATCGATTCATCAAAAATGTTCCCATTTAGATGCTGTTTCTTATACAGCTTATCAAGCATATAAAAAGGAAAAAAGAAAATTTGTTCCTCAAGTGGTTGAAGTGATTGATGACGAAACACTAAGAATATTAGGTGAAAATGCGATTGAATCTGGTTATTTTAAGATTGAAAGTCTAAATAATGTAACAAGATACCTATTGGAAAACTACTCATTAAAGGATAGTATTGAAACCTACAATTATATAAAAAGGGATAGCTTACCACTGACTTAAAAACATAAGATAGACCTTCTTCCTAAAGGGAGAAGGTTTTTTCACCTTAATAAATCGAATAGCACCAATTTTACGATTAAGGAGTAGTAAGTATGAGTAAACGAAAAAAGGGTTAAATTAGGTGATGTTTTTGCAATTCCTTTGCCAAACAAATTGCTGCGGTTTGGGAGACAAAACATATTATTAATAGAATAATGGGTTGTGATAAATGGAATAAAATTTAGGATAGAAACCTTGATTAGCTATATGCCTTTCAAGTTTTTTTGATTTATCAAATGGAACTTGATATATATTTTTAGAGGTAAAGGAATTAATGGAGCAAACTTAATGAAGACATTGGAAATAGACAGGGGATGGGCTTACAGGAGATACTTGCTCATCTTTCGTCTGTCCAAATAAATTATGTGTTGGTGCTCAAAACAAGCCGATTAGGAGAAATAGGGGGTATTTTCCTAGATATTATCAAACTACCTTAGATAGAGTTAGGAGGGTAAGTATGAGCTTAGTAAGTAAAATGGAAGTAATATTAAATAAAAGGAAAAAATTAAATTTAAATGATGACTATGGAATAGAAAAAAGTTGGCATGAAATAATAGAAGTTCTCTCAGAAAATGAAGGGAATACTATAAAATATTTAGAAAGTTGTAGTAAAGATAATTTATATTGGATAAGTGAAGTTTTTGAAGATATAGCAGAAAACTTTCAAAGCAAACACTTTATTAATTGTTTAAGAAAATTGGATGAAAAGTTTCCAGAACTAGAAATGACAAACGATATTGATATAGCAGAAGACTACATAGAAAATTTTCAGATTAAATAATATGAATTGTTTTTAAGAAACGAAATCGCATGAATTAGTCAGTAAACCTCAAACATTTTTTAAAATAGGTGATGATGAATGGATAGAGGTTATTGGAAGGATTGATATAAATGATAAATAGTACATTTTATAATGGATTTGAAGGAGAAGGAGAAATTTCCTTTGTTAGATTCAAATACAGAAAAAAAGGGGACTCTAAAAGAGTATTTTTATTATGAAGGCTGGTATAATGATTCACCTTGGCTTATTGATGATGTTTCATTGACTATTAAGCAGTTGAAAACTTTTGACATTGATAATATAAAAGAATCTTCTTCGATGAGGAACACATTAATTGAAGTGATTAAAGAAATTTTATCTTTTTTAGAACAAAATAGTTCTGAGGATATATATAGAATATGAGTGAAAATTGAATTTACAATTATAATTTTTCTACCTATTTTGCTAGATTCTAAGAGCAGAGAAAGAAAAATTTAAAAGAACAAGATAAACAATTAGAGCAAACGGTGGGCATGTTATGCTGGAAAGTGTTCGACGAATAAGCAAAGTGTTAGCTATTTTGTGAGTCCCTAGGGCACTGACAAAGCCACATGCCCAATAAAAGAAGTCAACAGCTACGTTCCTCTAACGTCGTTGTTGACTTCTTTTATAGTATTTTCTGTTTAAAAAATTTAGCTCTGTTTATACACTTTTTCATTCGTGAATATGTGTAAGGGATTTTGCTGAACTCAAGTTAAGAATGAAAGGAATCTAACTTGTTTTGTTGCTTTTTTAGATCAAAATAAAAATAAAGATATACACCATATATACCAAACACAACAGCTAGTAAAGAAAAGATTAAAATTAAGAGGACTGCTAAAGCATTTTGCGATAATGAACCTATACATATCTGCCCAATAATATATCCCAGTCCTGAAACATACACAATTGGAGAAATTTTTATGTTGTCTTTTTCCTCATTGTTTAATCGTCTTAAAAAACTTTTTATTCCAAGGGAAATTAGTTTATAAATTGTAAAAATGTAAAGCGAAAAAGTAACAATAAAAAACAGCGGTGTTTCAATCTTAATAAAAGTATAAGCAAATTTTTGAATCACTATAAAGCTTCCGAAAGAAAAAGTTGCTCCCATGAATCCATTATATAATATGTGTACCAATCTTAACTCATGTGGTTTATAAAAAAATACCCAAATGCCCCATATATTAGATATCAAAAGAAAAGGTAAAATGATATATAAATATATGGTAAAGGTCGGAGGAAATAAAAATGGCGTTAAGACCATAAAGTTAATAACAACCCACACCATAATGACACTTGACCTAACACTAAAGGGCATCAATGTTTGCATAATTTGTTCTGTGCTTTTGCCATGATATTTTTCCATATAAATCTCCCATAAAATTCAACTCGTTTTTCTAGTACAGAGCCTATGACTGATTATATTTTCTCTTTATAAATCTATTTTCATTTTTCGACATCTTTGTCTAGCTCTGTCTCCTTTATCGTTATGCTATTGTTTCATAGTCTAATATTATTGTCTTCTTTCTTTTCTTGTAAGTTTAGAATTCTTTTGAGAATGTTGTATGTTGACATGCCCTGAAGTTTTGGATTGTCTTCTTTCTTTTCTTGTAAGTTTAGGTTTCTTTTGGGAATGTTGTATGTTGACATACCCTGAAGCCTCGACTTGTTTTTTGAAATCAAAGTAAAAATATAAATGGGTACTTAAAGCCAGGAAAACAATTGAAATAAATGATAAGATAATGATCAGCACAATTGCTATAGATTTTTGGTTCAAAATCCCAATACTAACTTGCCCAATCATATAGCCTAAACCTGAAAAAAGTACGATTTTAGGAATTTTTACATCTGGATCAGCTATCCCTCTTAAGCGGGCTGTAAAATATTTAATCCAGAAGAACTCGGATTTATAAACAACTAAACCAAATGCTATCAGCGATAGGATAAAAAATAAAGGTGATTCTAGTTCGACGAATTCGTAAGCTAACTTTTGAACAGCTATAAAGCTACACAATGAAATACTTGATGCAACAAATCCGGAATATAGTAAATGTTGTAATTGAGGTTGCCGAGGCTTATGAATTGAAATCCATATTCCCCATAGATTACATATCACATAAAACGGAAGAGCCGCGTAAGAGTATATACTGTAGGGTGGAAATATGAATAGAATGATGAGTAGCAAAAAATTCATGATACACCATACGAAGGCCCCGACAATATTTCTTACATCAAATGGTATTAATATTCGTATACAATCTTCTATGTTGTTGCCGTTATATTTGTCCATTATGCACCTCATGAAAAATGAAAAGATTTTATTATTTGTATGCGTTTGCATCTAACGTCCAACTAATTCTCGAGGGAACTTTGAATTCCAATCATTGTTTCATGATTAAACAGACTAGTTAATACATATACTTCTTTACTTGATAACATAAGAGTTTCAGTAGTCAAATAATCCCACTCTCTAATTTAATATATAATCGTTAGGAAATATAATACAATAAAAAAATGGTTCAATCTAGTAATAATCAGTTCTTGAAATCATAAGAATTCTAAAAATTACAACGGGTGAAGTAACTCAATGAAGGCTTTTTAGTATAAAAAATCAAAATTTTCTTTTAAAATTCAAAAAGACAAGAAAAGCTCTCGTGTTCGAAAGCGTTTCTTGTCTTTTATTTAGTAAGAAAATGAGTGATTGCGAAGCATCTTCTTCATTAATTATGTAACGGGTTTTTATTCTCATCTAATGTAAACCCTTCTCCAACAACATCATGCACATCACTTACAGCAACGAAAGCGTGCGGATCAACAGATGTAATAATACTTTTCAGTTTTACAATTTCATTTTTCGCAACCACGCAATATAAAACGTGTCGTTCCACTTTTGTGTATGTACCGATTCCTTTTAAGAAAGTTGCTCCGCGATCCATTTCTGATAAAATTTTCGCGGCAATTTCATCATTTTTCTCAGATATAATGGTTGCTCCTTTTGCAGCGTAGGCTCCTTCTTGCATAAAATCAATGACTCTTGCCCCGATAAAGACAGCGACTAATGTATACATTCCTTCTCGGTATGATAAGTATGTAAGGATTGAGATGATAATAACAACAGCATCAAACATAAACATCGTCTTCCCCATACTCCAGCCGATATATTTATGAGCTAGCCGTGCAATAATATCAACTCCACCTGTTGTACCGCCATACTTGAAAATAATCCCTAATCCAACCCCGATAAATAAGCCGGCGAATAATGCGGCGAGTGTCATATCGTTTTGTAAGTTTAAATGTAAATTGAACGCATCATAACGCTGGAAAATCCAAAGAAATAATGAAACACTAAATGTTCCGATTAATGTATACAAAAATGTCGTACGACCGAGCAGTTTCCAACCGATAAAAAAGATGGGTATATTTAAGAGTAAGTTTGTATAGGAAGGATCCAGTGAAAATAGAAAGTAAAGCAGTAATGTAATCCCAGTAAAACCGCCTTCTGCTAAATGGTTTTCGATATTAATATTAACGATGCCAAATGAGAAAATAGCAGAACCAACTAGAATGAAAAGAATGTTTTTAATTTTTAAGTTTAATTTCATGCGAATCCCCCTAGTATGTAGTGATGATCATAGCTTGTTCTTATGGATAGTATACGTAATATATAGAAAAATTGGCAAGGAAACTTCGTAACTACTCAGCCACTTTATGAAAAAAAGAAAGAAAAGCATTTTTTAAAATGGGCGAGAGGGACTGGCCATGTATGGGAGCGGTCGGGGCCCATTTCTGCCACGCGCAACGTTTTAAAACAAAGAAAGGAAGCAAGGTGCATTGCTATTTTTACCCCGCTATTCGTAGGCAGTAAAGGCGGGGGATAACAGCGAAGATAACTGCCTGTAAAAACCCGATTGGTGAGGGCTAACCTTTTGGGGAAGAACACTCCAAAAGGAAGTTTCACTTTATCCCGCATTAACGGGCAGTAATACTCCCACCTCAAAATTCGGCGAAAGCAAAGAGGTTAGGTGGGAGATAAACTGTCCGTAAAAGCCCGATTGGTTCAACTAATAATCAGTGGGGGATGAAGAAAACTCCCACTGATTAAAGTTTCACTTTATCTTCATGGCAGCAATCTATGTGCTGAAAGGTAATAAATGGTGTATGGCTGAGTAGTTGCAAAACTTCATACATATTGAGCATGTAGAAAAAGGGAACTGTTCTTTCAAAATCAGAAGGGAATTCAGAACTTTAAAAACGTGGTAAATGAGCGATAACATTTGTCAAATCGTCATGAATTGGCTAACATGATAAATGAAGGATTAGAGGTGAATAATATGGAACAAAAAACAATGAAAGATATGCAAAAGGAAGTAGATGCATATATTAGTCAATTTAAAGAAGGATACTTTAGTCCACTTGCGATGCTAGCGCGTTTAACAGAAGAGATGGGAGAGCTTGCGAGGGAAATTAATCATTATTATGGTGAAAAGCCAAAGAAAAGCACAGAAAAAGAGCGTACAATTGAAGAAGAGCTTGGCGATGTGTTATTTGTGATGATCTGTATGGCAAATAGTTTAAACATTGATTTAGAAACGGCTCATAATATAGTTCTAGAAAAGTTTAATACGCGTGATAAAGATCGCTGGACACGCATAGAAGAGGGAGAGAAAGAGAAATGAAAGAGATTAAAGTAATTATTGCAGGACCAAGAGGACGTATGGGCCAAGAAGCGGTACTTCTTATGGAAAGAACACCTCATTTCAATTTAGTTGCTGCTATTGATTATAAACATGGCGGAAAGAAAATTTCTGATATTGCTGGATTGCCTAACATAGATGCTCCAATTTATACGGATTTACATACTTGTTTAGATGAAATAGAAGCCGATGTTTTACTGGATTTAACAACACCAGAAATCGGAAAAAAACATGTAACTCTTGCAGTAGAGCGAGGGATTCGTTCTGTTATCGGAACAACAGGTTTTACAGAAGAGGAATTACAGCATTTAACGGAAACAGCAAAAGAAAAACAAGTTGGTACAATCATTGCGCCAAACTTTGCAGTTGGAGCTGTTTTAATGATGAAATTCTCGCAAATGGCAGCGAAATATTTCCAAGATGTTGAGGTTATTGAATTACATCACGACCAAAAATTAGATGCTCCGTCTGGTACAGCTGTGAAAACGGTAGATTTAATTCGTCAAAATCGTGAGCCAAAACAGCAAGGGCATCCAAATGAAACAGAACAATTAGAAGGTGCACGCGGTGCGAATGTAGATGGTATTCATATTCATAGTGTACGTTTACCAGGATTAATTGCCCATCAAGAAGTACTATTTGGCGGAGATGGACAAATGTTAACAATTCGCCACGATTCCTTTAACCGAGCATCATTTATGTCAGGAGTAAAACTTTCTATTGAAACAGTGATGAACTTAGATCATCTTGTATATGGTTTAGAAAATATTATTGACTAAAGGGGAAAGTGAAGATGAAGATTGCCTTAATTGCCCATGATAAAAAGAAAAATGATATGGTCTCGTTTGCGTATGCATATCAGCCTATTTTAGAGAAACATATGTTGTTTGCAACAGGAACGACAGGTCTTCGAATTATGGAGGCGACAGGTATGTCTGTGACAAGATATCAATCTGGTCCGCTTGGTGGAGACCAAGAAATTGGTGCAATGATTGCAAAAAATGACTTAGACATGGTGATCTTCTTCCGTGATCCATTGACATCACAGCCGCATGAACCGGATGTAAATGCGCTTCTTCGCTTATGTGATGTATACTCCATTCCACTTGCAACGAATATGGCAAGTGCGGAGCTTTTAATGCATGCATTAGAGCGAGGCGATTTAGATTATCGAAAGCTACGAAAATGAGGGGAATAAGATGAACGGATTACATATATTAGCTTTTGGTGCCCATGCCGATGACGTTGAAATCGGCATGGCGGGTACGATTGTCAAATATACGAAACAAGGGTATGAAGTTGGAATTTGTGATTTAACAGAGGCGGATCTTTCTTCTAACGGAACAGTGGAGCTGAGAAAACACGAAGCGATAGAAGCAGCACACATACTTGGTGTACAAAAGCGTATGAACCTAGCGATGCCAGACAGAGGCCTCTATATGAAGGAAGAGTATATACAAGAGATCGTGAAAATCATCCGTACATATAAACCGCAGCTTGTATTCGTACCATTTTATGAAGATCGTCATCCAGATCATGCGAATTGCGCCAAACTTGTAGAAGAAGCCATATTTTCAGCGGGAATTCGTAAATATATGCCGGAATTTCCGCCGCATCGCGTACAATCACTCTATTTTTATATGATTAATGGTTTTCATAAACCGGATTTTTGTATTGATATTAGTTCTTATATTTCTGATAAGATTGCTGCGTTAGAAGCGTATGAAAGTCAATTTACAAAAGGGACGGACGGAGTAATCACTCCGTTGACGGAAGGATATGTAGAGACAGTTGTAGCACGGGAAAAAATGTTTGGAAAAGAAGTTGGCGTGATGTATGCAGAAGGGTTTATGAGCAAAAGAACAATTCTATTAGATGAAGATTTAATAGGGGGAATAAAATGAAATTAAAAATAGGGATTACTTGTTATCCTTCTGTGGGCGGTTCTGGAGTGGTTGGAACGGAATTAGGAAAGTTGTTAGCGGAGCGCGGACATGAAATTCATTTTATTACATCAGGGTTGCCATTTCGTTTAAATAAAGTATATCCGAATATTTATTTTCATGAAGTAACAGTGAATCAATATTCTGTTTTCCAATACCAGCCGTATGACTTAGCGTTAGCAAGTAAAATGGCAGAAGTAGCGCAGAGAGAAAAGTTAGATATACTGCATGTACATTATGCAATTCCACATGCGATTTGTGCATATTTGGCAAAGCAAATGATTGGGGAAAACATTAAAATTGTTACGACGTTGCATGGAACAGACATTACTATATTAGGGTCTGATCCTTCTCTAAATAATTTAATCCGTTTTGGAATTGAACAATCGGATGTTGTGACGGCCGTATCACATTCACTTATTGAAGAAACGTATGAATTAATAAGCACACAAAAAGAAATTGAAACAGTTTATAATTTTATTGATGAGCGTGTGTATTTTCAGCGAGATATGTCACAGTTAAGAAAAGAATATGGTATACAAGAAGACGAAAAAGTACTCATTCATATTTCGAATTTCCGTAAAGTAAAGCGTGTTCAGGATATCGTGAAATCATTTGCCCTCATTGTAAAACAAGTAAAAGCAAAACTATTACTCGTTGGTGATGGTCCTGAGTTTTGTACGATTGTGCAGATTGTGAAGCAGTTAGGAATTGAGGAATGGGTCTTATTTTTAGGAAAACAAGATAATGTAGCGGAGCTCTTGGCGATGAGTGATGTCATGCTATTATTGTCTGAAAAAGAAAGTTTTGGACTCGTATTACTTGAAGCAATGGCGTGCGGTGTCCCTTGTATTGGTACGCGTATTGGCGGAATTCCTGAGGTCATTCAACACGGAGAAACGGGATATACATGTGAAGTAGGAGATATAGAAGGAGTCTCGCAGCACGCTGTGCAGCTTCTTCAAGATGATACATTACATGCTAAAATGGCCAAACGTTCCATGCAAGTGGCGTATGAACAATTTGGCTCAGAAAAGATTGTTTCGCAATATGAAGCAATTTATTATGACATATTAAGGGATGACAAACATGAAACGATTTAAACGAGCGGCTTCAATTATTAAGACGTTAACAGAGAACGGCTTTGAAGCGTATTTTGTAGGTGGAAGTGTGCGCGATTCTATCATTGGTAGACCAATTGGTGATATCGATATTGCGACATCCGCTTTGCCGGAAGATGTAATGCGTCTATTTCCGCGTCATGTTCCTGTTGGGATTGAACACGGGACAGTTATTGTTTTACAAGAAGACATTCCATATGAAGTAACAACATTTCGAACAGAAGGAGATTATGAAGATTTCAGGCGTCCTAGCAGTGTGCAATTTGTTCGTTCGTTAGATGAAGACTTACAGCGCCGTGATTTTACAATGAATGCAATTGCGATGAAAGAAACGGGAGAAATAGTGGATTTATTTGGTGGACGAGAAGCGATTGTGAAGAAAGAAATTGCAACTGTCGGGAATCCAGTAGACCGTTTTCAAGAGGATGCTCTGCGAATGATGCGCGGCATTCGCTTTGTTAGTACACTCGGCTTTGCATTAGAAGAAAGAACAAAACAAGCCATTATAGAATATGGACATTTACTGGAACATATCGCAATTGAAAGAATTGCAGTTGAATTTGAAAAGTTACTTGTCGGTACACAGTGTGCAAAAGCGCTTCAGTTATTGGTAGAAACAAAATTATATGAGCACTTACCTTATTTACAAATGTGCGGAGACTTTATTTCAAAAGCAGCGGAGCATGATTGGAGCTTTTTTAAAAATGATATTGAAGCGTGGGCGTTCTTTTTATATTGCGTTAGGGAAGAACATCCCTCTGTTTTTTTACGACAATGGAAATTCTCGAATAAAAAAATAAAAGAGATTGTATCCGTTTTATTATATGTAAAAGCAAGGGAAAAACAAGAATGGGATGCATTTTTATTATATAAAGCAGGAAAAGATATTGCCGTTATGGCAGAGCGCGTATACGAAGGAATCATGAATACATATTTAAATTCAAATGTAGAGCGTGTTGAAAAGGGATATGAAGATTTACCAATTCGTAATCGTCAAGAGTTGCAAGTTAGCGGGAATGATTTATTATCATGGACAAGTGAACAGCCAGGACCGTGGGTTGCAAATGCACTGCAAAAAATTGAAGAAGAAGTCGTATACGGGCGATTAAAAAACGAGAAAGAGTGTATAAAGGAGTGGCTGCATAGATGCAATCTGCTATAAGAAAACAGTTATTGCAAATCTTTTCTGAAGCTAATGGTGAATTTCTATCAGGACAAACGATTAGCGAGAAGCTAGGATGCTCAAGAACAGCTGTGTGGAAACATATGGAAGTTCTTAGGGAAGAAGGATATGAGCTAGAGGCTGTACGACGCTTAGGTTATCGTATTGCAAGTAAACCGGACAAAGTAACGGCAAATGAAATTCAGCTTGGTTTACAAACAGAGTTTCTAGGCAGAACGGTATACTTTGAAGAGTCGGTAACATCTACACAGCAAATCGCAGCTCGTCTTGCTTATGAAGGAGTGGCTGAAGGAACGATTGTTGTTGCAGAGGAGCAAACAGCAGGTCGTGGCCGATTAAGCAGAAAGTGGTACTCACCAAAAGGGACAGGAATTTGGATGAGCATTATTTTACGTCCAACTGTTCCGGTTCATCAAGCACCGCAATTAACATTGTTAGCTGCTGTTAGCGTCGCGCAGGCAATTGAAAAATGCACGAATCTTTCCGTTGGCATTAAGTGGCCGAATGATATTTTAATGAATGGGAAGAAAGTAGTTGGCATTTTAACAGAAATGCAAGCAGATCCTGATAAAATTAATGCTGTTATTATTGGAATTGGCATTAATGTGAATCAAAAGCAAGAGCATTTTGCTGAAGATATCCAGCACATTGCCACCTCTTTAGCAATTGAATCCGGAAAAACAATTGTACGAGCTGAACTTATGCAGCAAATTTTCTTGCAGATGGAAAAGCTATATAAAGAATATTTAGAACGTGGTTTTTCAGTTATTAAACTTCTTTGGGAAAGTTACGCTGTGAGTATCGGAAAAGAAATTACAGCGCGTACGATGACAAATGCAATTACGGGAATTGCAAAAGGAATTACGGCTGATGGTGTCCTTATACTTGAAGATCATGATGGAGTCGTACATCATATTCATTCCGCTGATATTGAAGTAAAGTGAGACGTTTAACAGCTATTTTTCACGTCTTTTCTTTGTTGCTTATGAAAAACGAAGTTTCATTGCTCAATGGATGAGCATCAATATATAGCCCTTTGCTAAACAAGCGAAGGGCTATTGGATGTGAAAAATGATTTTCTTTTTTAGAAAAGTATAGCAATTATGTTTTGCTATTTGATATAATAAGGGCGAATATGGGCAGTATCAATAGGAACTGCACCGCTATGTGGGAAAATCAAAATAAACATGTGGTTCTGCCTTGATCCAAAATAGGACTGGGACAGAGGGATGAATATTACCGAATGATACTACCCTTCTGCCTTTTTTATGGTCAGAAGGGTTTTTTATATGTTTTTTCATCCGGTCATCTCCTCTCTCCAGGTACAGGAGGAGAAATTTGTGAAAACTGTGACGGATTTTTTGAAAATGAAAGAACAAAATGAGCCGATTGCGATGGTCACTGCGTATGATTATCCATCAGCAAAGTTTGCTGAAGAAGCAGCAGTTGATATGATTTTAGTTGGAGACTCGCTTGGAATGGTTGTGCTCGGCTATGATTCAACAATTCCAGTAACAGTTGATGATATGATTCATCATACAAAAGCAGTGCGCCGCGGTGCGAAACATACATTTGTTGTAACGGATATGCCATTTATGTCTTATCACGTTTCGCTGCAAGAAACAATGCATAACGCACGCCGCATTATACAAGAAAGCGGTGCGCATGCTGTAAAAGTTGAAGGAGCAGATGAAGTGGTATCAATCATTCGTTTCCTTACGAATGCAGGTGTTCCAGTTGTAGCTCATCTTGGATTAACTCCGCAATCTGTCGGTGTGCTAGGTGGCTACAAAGTGCAAGGGAAAGATGCAGAAAGTGCGAAAAAATTGCTTGAAGATGCCAAAAAGTGCGAAGAGGCAGGAGCAATTGCACTTGTATTAGAGTGTGTACCGATGCAATTAGCAGAACTTGTAACAAATCAATTATTGATTCCGACTATCGGTATTGGCGCTGGTAATAAAACGGATGGTCAAGTTCTTGTCTATCACGATCTGATTACGTATGGTGTGGATCGTGTTCCGAAATTTGTGAAGCAATATACGTCTGTACAAGAAGAAATTGTAAGAGGGATTGGACAATATGTTCATGAAGTAAAGCTGAGACAATTTCCAGAGAAAGCACATTCGTTTACGATGAAAGAAGAAGAATGCTTAGCGTTATACGGAGGAAAACAGTAATGAATATTATTACAACAGTGCAAGAGATGCAGCAAATCGCAAGTGAGCTTCGCGCAAGTGGAAAAAAAGTTGGATTCGTTCCAACGATGGGATATTTGCATGAAGGGCATTTGACGTTACTGAGACAAGCGAAAAAAGAAAATGATGTTGTTATGTTAAGTATATTTGTAAATCCGTTGCAATTTGGACCGAATGAAGATTTAGATCGTTATCCGCGTGATATTGAGCGTGATGAGCGTTTAGCGCGTGAAGTAGAAGTGGATTATTTATTTTATCCAAGTGTTGAAGAAATGTATCCAGCAGAGCGAACAACGAATATTGAAGTCATGAAGCGCACAGATGTTTTATGCGGAAAGCAGCGACCTGGTCATTTTGCTGGCGTTGTAACGGTATTGATGAAACTTTTCAATATTACAATGCCAAATCATGCCTATTTTGGGATGAAAGACGCACAGCAAGTAGCAGTTATTGAGGGATTTGTTGGTGATTATAATGTTCCTGTTACAATTGTGTCAGTGGATATTGTAAGGGAAGAGGATGGATTAGCACGCAGTTCTCGTAACGTTTACTTATCAGAAAGGGAACGCCAAGAAGCACCGCATTTATATAAAAGTTTATGTATGGCAAAAGAGCAAATTGCTAAAGGAGAACGTAGTCCAGAAAAGATTACGAACTTCATTAAGGAATATATTGAAATGAATACACATGGTGTTGTCGATTATGCTGATATATATGCGTATCCAGATTTAACTGAGGCCCAGCGAATAAACGGACGCATGATTATTGCAATTGCTGTAAAGTTTGAAAATGCACGACTAATTGATAATATTACATTTACGGTTCAATAAGGGGGAGCAACGATGTTTCGCACAATGATGAGAGCGAAGTTACACCGTGGTACAGTAACAGAAGCAAATTTAAATTATGTAGGAAGTATTACAATTGACGAAGATTTAATGGACGCAGTAGGGATTGTGGAAAATGAGAAAGTACAAATTGTGAACAATAATAATGGTGCACGTTTAGAAACATATGTTATAAAAGGAGAACGCGGTACGGGTGTCATTTGTTTAAATGGTGCAGCGGCCCGCCTTGTTCAACCAGGGGATAAAGTTATTATTATTTGTTACGGACTCGTTTCAGAAGAGAAGGTACTAACACACATCCCGAAAATTGCTGTTTTAGATGATAATAATCAAATTGTGGAAATGCTTGGAGCGGAAAAAGCAGGCACGATTTTATAATGTATAAGAAAAGCTATCTCTGCAAAAGAGATAGCTTTTCTTATGGTAAAGCAAAATCATTTCATTTTTCGTATCTTTTCATTAAGATGAAGGAAAACGTGGTATAGTAACACTATAGAAATTTTGTTGTGCAAAGGTAAGAAATTGAGGTGTCATTGATGAGTAAGCGTTATGTCGTAGTCGATTTAGAAACGACAGGGAATGCCTGGAAAGATGGGAAAGATAGAATTACTCAAATTGCAGCAGTTGTTGTAGAGGATGGAGAAATTCTTGAAATTTTCTCTTCTTTTGTAAACCCCGAACGGGACATTCCGCCATTTATTACAGAATTGACGGGGATTGATGAAACACTTGTGAAACAAGCTCCGTTATTCCGAGATGTGGCGCCGATGATTATGGAACTATTACAAGGTGCGTACTTTGTTGCGCATAACGTTCATTTCGATTGGAATTTTTTGGAAGAGGAATTACGGCAAGCTGGATTCTCAGAAGTAACATGTTCGAAAATTGATACAGTTGAACTGGCACATATTTTATTGCCGACAGCTGATAGTTATAAATTACGTGATTTAGCAAAAAGATATGGTTTTGACCATGATCAGCCCCATCGTGCTGATAGTGATGCAATGGTAACAGCAGAGATATTTTTACAATTACTTTCTAAAATGGAAAGCTTGCCACTCGTTACGTTGCAATCGCTATATGAGTTGAGTGATATGTTTCAAAGTAACATTGGAGATATTATGTCTGCGTGTATTTTGAATAAAATGATACATGGGTCAGATGATGAGAAACAATATGACATTCATAGAAATATTGCTTTAGGTAAACGTAATTATACATTGCAGATTGGAGATGATTCTCCTACTGATTTTTCTTCTTTTCTAACAGAAACAATGAACCGTTTAAGGGAAGTAATGCCGTCTTTTGAAAAAAGAGAAGGGCAGCAAGTGATGATAAATGAGGTTTACGAAGCGCTTCAAGACTCCCGTTTTTCGTTAATTGAAGCGGGAACAGGTACGGGGAAAACATTAGCATATTTACTCCCTAGTATTTTTTATGCGAAAGAAAAAGAGCAGCCGGTAGTCATAAGTACACAAACTGTGCAGCTGCAGCAACAAATTTTAGCAAAGGAAATCCCATTGCTGAAAACAATACTTTCGTTTCCGTTTGAAGTAGCAATGTTAAAAGGAAGAAAGCATTATTTGTGTCTACATAAATTTGAGCATGCATTGGGTGAAATGGAAAACAATTATGATAATGCATTAACGAAAGCGAAAATTTTAGTATGGCTCCTTGATACAGAAACAGGAGATCGAGATGAGCTGAATATTCCAGCTGGCGGGAAGCTATTGTGGGAGCGAATTTGTAGTGATGCTCATAGTCCAAGTAGGATGCAAAGTACTTGGTTTAGTCGCTGTTTTTATCAACGTGCAAAAAACAAAGCGTTATTTGCAGATGTTGTAGTCACAAATCACACTTTGTTATTTCAGGATTTTGTAAGTAGCGAACCATTGCTTGCTTCATGTGAACATATTATTTTTGATGAAGCGCACCATCTTGAAGAAACGGCAAGTAAAGCGTTAGGAGAGCAATTTTCTTGTATGTATTTTCAACTCGTCTTATCCCGACTTGGTACGTTAGAAACATCTAATGTGTTAACGAAAGTGTATGACATGATGAAGCAATCGCAAATTGCTGTACGCTCTACTTTTCAAACGATTAATCATATGTTAAAAGAAATAAAATTTGATGCAGATGAGCTCTTTCATATGCTGCGTACGTTTATATTTCAAAAAACAAAGCAGGAACATGCCGCTGGAAATATACCGCTTATGTATCGTTATCATGCGAATAAAGAAAGAGGAAAGCTTTGGCGCAGTATTGTTGAATTAACAGACCGCTTTGTACACCAGTTAGGGCGAGTACTTATGTTATTAGAAAAACAGGGTGAGATGTTGCAAAACCAAAGTGAATGGGAAATGCATATGATTACGGGAGAGTTTGTGCACCTTACTGAAGCTCTTTCTAAAATGACCCAATCTTTACGTACGCTTATTTTAGAAGAAATGAGTTATGTGACATGGATGGAGGCTGAAACGAAAGGAACCATTCATTCGACTATTCTATACGCACAGCCAGTAAATATCAGTGATTTATTTGCTGATCAATTTTTGGCACGGAAACGAAGCGTAATTTTTACTTCAGCCACTTTAACTGTAAATGATACGTTTGATTATATAGAAGCAGAGCTTGGGTTAGAGGACTTTACACCAAATACAGTAGCGATTCCATCACCATTTCATTATGAAGAGAAAGTAAAGTTAATGATTTCAACAGATGTTCCCCATATTAAACATGTGAGTGAAGCAGAGTATGTAAGAGCAGTTTCTGAACATATTATGAAAATTGCAAAAACTACAAATGGTCGAATGCTTGTTTTATTTACATCATATGAAATGTTAAAAGATGTATTTGAAGTATTGAAGAAGGAAGATGAATTAGAAGAATTTTTGTTACTAACACAAAGTGTTCATAACCGTAGTCGCAGCCGAATGATTCGAAAGTTTCAAGAGTTTGAAAAGGCGATTTTATTAGGGACAAGCAGTTTTTGGGAAGGGATTGACATACCAGGAGAAGCGTTAAGTTGTCTTGTCATTGTACGTCTTCCGTTCACATCACCGCATCAACCAATGATGCAAGCGAAAAGTGAGCGATTAAAAGAAAAGGGAGAAGATCCATTTACACAACTTGCTCTGCCGCAAGCAATTCTTCGTTTTAAACAAGGGTTCGGACGTCTTATTCGTACAACGGCGGATACAGGAACAGTGTTTGTGCTAGATCGTCGTCTTACTGCATCTTTTTACGGAAAACGATTTCTTCAATCGATTCCAAGCATCCCGCTGTATGAAGGACCATTAGACGATTTAATCAAAAAAATGGAGTAAGAGTGGAATTTCCATCAGTAGAGGGGCCTGGGATAAAGTTATGAGTAAAAGTTAACGCCTGAAGCAAATTTGCTTCAGGCGTAATATGTGGGTAGGAGGAATTTTTGTTTTTTCTTACATTAAATATAGAAATACATTGGTTTTCGACTTCAGCTCTTTTTTTGAAGAACATGTCCTGCTATAATAGATGGGTGATGAAGCAGGGGTTTGAAAGAATGTACCCTTATTGTAACCGCAATGCGTTCTTCTATAATTAGAAATTTTGTGTAACGGAGGAGTTTTCATGGAGAAGAAAATCGAAGTACTATCAACGACGCGTCTGGCATACACGTCGGATTTATATAAGGTTGTTGATAGTTTAAATCGAACATTAAAAGAAAAAGATCTGATGTTCGGATTAGCATTAGACGAAAATGAAAAAGAGACAGCAATATTTACGATTTACAGAACGTAGTGATAACATGAAAAAGTGGATTTTGTCAATTTTCATTGTAATCGTTGCAGTTGTTTTATACGGGGGGCACATTTATAGTACGACTATGGAGAAAAAAATTCCGAAAGAATCGAAAACAGTTGAGGTTGCAAAGGAAAAAGCAAAACTCACAAAAGTAACAAAAATCGATTATTATAACGGTCAAACTCCATATGAAGTTGTACAAGGTGTGAATGAAAAAGGAGAACAATATATCGTTTGGGTGCCTGAGAAAAAAGGAGATATTTTGGTGCAAAAAGCGAGCGAAGGTATCTCTGAAAAAGAAGCATTGCAAATTGTTGCAAAAGAACGAAAGCCAAAGGAATTCGTCAAAGCAAAATTAGGCGCTGAAAACAATGTTCCATTATGGGAAGTTACATATATTGATGATGAAAATCGTTATACTTACTATTATCTTGCCTTTCAAGATGGTAAGTTTTTAAAACGATATAGTATTGAAAAATAAGTGCAGGGGGAACTCAGGATGAAATTAGCGAAGCGAGTAGCTACTCTAACACCATCTTCAACGTTAGAAATTACAGCAAAGGCACAAGCGTTAAAAGCGGAAGGACATGATGTGATTGGCTTAGGAGCAGGAGAGCCTGACTTTAATACGCCAGCGCATATTATAGATGCTGCTTATAAAGCAATGTTAGAAGGTTATACGAAATATACACCTACAGGTGGATTAGCTGCGCTAAAGCAAGAAATTATCAAAAAATTTGAGCGTGACCAAGGCATATCTTATGAACCATCTCAAATTATTGTTTGTAACGGTGCAAAACACGCTTTATATACGTTGTTTCAAGTGTTACTTGATGAAGGTGATGAAGTTATTATTCCAACTCCGTACTGGGTAAGCTATCCAGAGCAAGTAAAGCTTGCAGGTGGTGAGCCGATATATGTAGATGGATTGGAAGAAAATCATTACAAAATTACACCTGAGCAATTACGTCAAGTAATTACAGAGAAAACGAAAGCAGTAATTATTAACTCACCTAGCAACCCAACAGGGATGATTTATAGTAAAGATGAGTTGCAGCAGCTTGGGCAAGTATGCTTAGCGCATGACATTTTAATCGTTTCTGATGAAATTTATGAGAAATTAATTTATGGCGATGCAGAGTATACATCAATTGCTCAGCTTTCTAACGAATTACAAGAACAAACGCTTATTATTAACGGTGTATCAAAATCGCATTCGATGACAGGATGGCGCATTGGCTATGCAGCAGGTAATAAAGAACTTATTAAGGCAATGACGAACTTAGCGAGTCACAGTACGTCAAACCCTACTTCAATTGCGCAGTACGGAACGATTGCTGCTTATGCTGGTGATCAACAACCTGTAGAAATGATGCGCAGAGCATTTGAAGAGCGATTAAATATTGTGTATGACAAGTTGATTCAAATTCCTGGGTTCTCTTGTATTAAACCACAAGGAGCGTTCTATTTATTCCCAAATGTAAAAGAAGCAGTCGCATTAGCTGGTTATGAAACAGTTGATGAATGGGCAAAAGCATTGTTAGAAGAAGAAAAAGTTGCTCTCGTTCCAGGAACAGGATTCGGTGCACCGAACAACGTTCGTTTATCATATGCGACTTCACTTGAACAATTGGAGAAAGCATTAGAACGTATCCATACATTTATGAATAACAAAATGAAAGGCTAAGTGTAGTTCTTTCATTTCAACTTCTGCCAACTGTTTACTCGATACGAGTAGATAGTTCAAATGATACCTCCCTATGTAAAAGGGAGGTTTTTTTGACGAATTGTGTCAAAAAGAAATATAAGAAGGTGTGTTATACTAGAAATTGAGGTGTTTGAGTATGAAGAAGAAAATCATGTTGGAGTGGTTTGAACAAGGTAGTATTGCGATTCCAAAATTATTAATGATGCATTACAAAAAACTTGGTTTAAATGAAATTGAGTTTATGGTACTGTTGCATGTCCATACATTTTTAGAATCAGGAAACTCTTTCCCGACACCAGGAGAAATTGCAGAGCGGATGACCATTACACAAACAAAGTGTATGGAAATTATTCAAGCGTTAATTCAAAAAGGTTTTTTAGCGTTAGAAGGAGGGCAGAAATCTGCGGCAATGATTTGTGAAAGTTACTCACTACAGCCTCTTTGGGAAAAAATATTACATTTTTTAATGAGTGAAAATATTGAAGAGGAAGAGCGAGAACAAAAACAATTACAAATCAACTTATATACAGTATTTGAGCATGAATTTGGCAGACCCTTATCTCCATTTGAGTGTGAGACGTTAGCGATGTGGCAAGATCAAGATCATCACGATCCACTTTTAATTCAAACTGCCCTTCGTGAAGCCGTTATGAGCGGAAAATTGAACTTTCGTTATATTGATCGTATATTGTTTGAATGGAAGAAGAACGGAATTAAAACGGTGGATCAAGCACAGAATCAAGGGCGGAAATTTAGAGAAAATCAACAGCGGAATCCGCAAGTATCACGTCAAGAAACGAAGTATACTGGAAAAGTACCATTTTATAATTGGCTTGAGCAGTAATGGCAGGAGGAAATAATGCTAAATAAAACACAAATTAGACATTGTCTCGATGTAATGGGAGAGATGTATCCAGAAGCGCATTGTGAATTGAATCATGATAACGCATTTGAACTTGTTATTGCGGTTGCCTTATCTGCACAATGCACAGATGTTCTTGTAAATAAAGTGACAAAAAGTTTATTTCAGAAATATAAAACACCAGAAGATTATTTAAAGGTGTCTTTAGAAGAATTGCAGCAAGATATTCGTTCTATTGGTTTGTACAGAAATAAAGCGAAAAATATTCAAAAGTTATGTCGTATGCTTATTGATGAATATGACGGAGAGGTGCCGCAAGATCGAGATGAATTAACGAATTTACCAGGTGTAGGCCGAAAAACAGCAAACGTTGTTGTCTCTGTTGCATTTGGTGTTCCAGCAATTGCCGTTGATACGCACGTAGAGCGCGTTAGTAAACGACTTGCTCTTTGTAAATGGAAAGATTCAGTGTTAGAAGTAGAGAAGACGCTCATGAAGAAAGTACCGATGGAAGAGTGGGGTGTGACACATCATCGTATGATTTTCTTTGGACGTTATCATTGTAAAGCACAGCGTCCTCAGTGCGAAGAATGCAAGTTGCTAGATTTATGCCGTGAAGGTAAGAAGCGCATGAGGGAGAAGGAAAAGAAATGAAGAAAGTACTTGAAATACCGAATCATTTTCAGTGCAGACCTTTCTTTGAAGAAGAGACTGTTATTGAATACAATGCAGAGAAATCATTTGGAGAGCTTTTAGAAGAGACGTGCTTTTTCTTTGATATTGAGCAGGGATATAAGCCATGGAATGAGATAGAAATGAGCATTCCTACTGTGTTAGGCTTATGGAAAGAACAAAAAGAAGAGATTTCTATGTTATTTCGAAATCGAAACAAAAAAGAAGCGAAAGATCCGATGGTGCGATTTGCAGGACATCTTTTATCTATTTTACACTGGATGAATGGAACACCTGTTGTCAGTTTACAGAATATGAAGGAACAAATAGAAAGGCTAGAACAAAAGCCAGTTAACTTTATGGAGCGTTTTTTGTTTATTATGAAACAGCCAGATCATTATCATTCTTTTATTCAGCTGACACAGTTATATGAAGAATTGGAAAAATTATATGTAAGAGTACTCATTATGCAAAAGAAGCCATCTTCTCGGTAGAGAAAATGGCTTCTTTTTTATTAATGTGTACCTGGTGGATTTGGGTTCGGATTCGGAGGATTTGGAGTGGTTCCTCCTCCCGGTGTGGTATTTCCGTTATTTTGGTTTTGATTTTGTTTATCTTGTTCAGCTTTCTTCTTAGCATCATCTTCAGCTTTTTTCTTAGCGTCATCTTCAGCTTTCTTAGCATCATCTTCAGCTTTCTTAGCTGCATCTTCAGCTTTCTTAGCATCATCTTCAGCTTTTTTCTTAGCGTCATCTTCAGCCTTTTTCTTAGCTGTGTCTTCATCAGTTTGTTTCTTCGCATCGCCGCCAGGCACTACATACGTTACTGTTACGGGATCACTAGAGCTACCGCTCTTTTTCGAAACAAGAGTGATTGTATAAGTAACACCAGGTTTTGCGCCGCTAATGGTTGCGCTTGTACCACTTATTTTTGGACTGCCGCTAGACCCGTCACTACCTTTATAGCTTAGAGAGTATGATACGTCTGAATCAGATGAAGCAGACCAACTTAATGATATAGTCTGCGATGCAGCATCATACGATGGAGTGATTCCAGCTGGTGCATCTACATTAATTTTTGGAACATCATCTTTTTTCGCACCTTTAACATAAAGTTCGTTACCTATGCGATCTACACTACTTGGCATTTCAAAGCGAGATGTATCACTTCCAAATTTACTCATCATCGCTTTAAACATACGCTGTGCGATAGGTGATGAATTTTTGTCAATATAGCCTTCACTTTGTTTATTATATCCTGTCCATACAGCCATCGTATATTGTGGTGTATAACCTGCAAACCAACTATCAGGGCTTGCGGTTTCAGGGAAACCATATTCACGTAATTTTTTCGCATCATAGTTTGTTGTTCCTGTTTTACCTGCAACGTCTAATGAAGGGATATTTGCTGCTTTACCAGTACCAGATGATACAACACTACGCATCATATCCGTAATCATATATGCCGTAGAATCTTTCATCACTCGTTTTCCTTTTGGTGTAAAGTTTACTTCTTTCCCGTCAGGATATACAACTTTTGTGACGAAATGTGGTTTATGATATACACCACCACTTGCGAATGATGCATATGCACCAGCAATATCAAGAGGGGATGCATAATTACTTCCGATTGCTGTTGATTCAACTACACCATCTTTTCCAAATTTTATACCAAGTCCTTCAGCAAAATCTTTTGCTTTATCTAAACCGACATCTTTAGCCGTTTTTACAGCAGGTACGTTACGAGACTGTGATAATGCATCACGCATCGACATCATGCCTTTATGACCGTTGTCAAAATTTCGAACCTCTTGTCCTCCTGAATATTTATAAGGTGAATCGTCAACTTGATGATATGTGGACCATTGTTGGTATTCAATAGCAGGACCATAGTCAAAAATTGGCTTCATTGTAGAACCTACTTGACGTTCTGAGTCAACAGCCAAATTGTGACCTTTAAATGTTGCTTTATTTTCACCGCGTCCGCCGCCCAGTGCACGAACTTCACTTGTTTCCGTATCCATAAATACGAATGCCCCTTGGAATTTTTCATCCGGGTAGTTAATGATTTCTTCTGTGTTCAATATTTTATCCGCATAATCCTGAGCTTTTGGATCTAATGTTGTATAGATACTAAGACCGTCAGAACCAATGTTCACATCTTTAATTTCTGCTTCAACTTCTTTTACAGCAGCATCTATAAATCCTTGGTATGGCATTTGCGTTGCTTCTTGAGATGGCTTAAGACCTTCTGTTACCGGGATTTTCTTTGCATCGTCCATCTCTTGCTTCGTAATATAGCCATGTCTGTTCATTAAATATAATACTGTGTCGCGTCGTTCAGTTGCGTGTTTTACATTTTCTGGTTTTGTAGGATCATAATTATTAGGGCCTTGTGGTAATCCTGCAAGCATCGCTGCTTCGTTTAATTTTAAATCTTTTAATTCTTTCCCGTAATAATTTTGTGCAGCAGTTGCAATTCCGTAAGAACGGTTACCTAAGTTAATTTTGTTTAAGTACATTTCTAGAATTTCATGTTTTGAATATTGCTGCTCTAGCTTGTAAGCTAAATACCACTCTTGTACTTTACGTTCTGCTGTTTTTTTTCTTGTCAAGAAATAGTTTTTAATAACTTGCTGTGTAATCGTACTACCGCCTTGAGAACCAAAATCACCTGTTACGTTTTCGAAGATCGCTTTCGCAGTCCGTTTAAAATCAATCCCATTGTGCTCGTAAAAGCGTGAATCTTCTGTAGCTAGGAAGGCATTTTCTACTACTTTTGGAACTTGATCATATGTGACATTCGTTCGCTTCTCAGCACCGTATTCATATATGAAATTTTTGTCTTTATCATAAATTTTTGTTGATAATGGATTTACAAGTTTTGCTTTATCTAGTTTTGGAGCATCTTTTACCATAGCAAAGAAAGTAGAAACTCCAGCTACTAGTGTCACAATGCCGATTAATAAGCAAGTGATTAGAAACTTACGTAGAAAAGAACTCTTTTTCTTTGGTTTCTCTTTTTTAGAATGTTCTTGTTTCTGTTTTTGAACTTGTTTTCGTTCTTCACGAGAACGATAATTTTCTGACATTATACTTTCTCCTACCTTTCATTTTCTCCCCAAAAGTCGAAAAATGAGCCTTATTGTTGACTCTATCACGAAAAATAAAGTGTGTCTAGTGTGCGAATATAATCAATGCGAGGATGATAACCGCATTGTAATAAGTATCCATACTCTTCTATTTCTTCTTTTGTAATGGATTTACGTCCACCAGCTTCTTGTCGATTCCAAAATGTAATGATATGTTCTGCCTCCAATAAATAAAATTCATCGTAAAGAGTAAATTTAATAATAACAAATACAATTCCGCTATGAGCTAATACTTCCTTCATATGCTTGATTTGATGAAGATGGAAATTTTGCAAAGGAAAGCTCGTTTTATTTTTCGTTTCTTTCGCTTCAAAATCAATGTACTTGCCTTTGTATACACCGTTGTAATCAGTTGTAGAAGGTTGTTTAAAGTACGCTTCTTTAATTACGGCAGCGCTTCGTTTTGGATAATCGACCTTTACGATTTGAAGAGGAGTCGGCTTTTTATGCACACAAGCAATATTGTGAGTTAAATAATATTGATTTGTTTCATTCAGCTCCTCTTCAAGAGACATCCCTCTGTTACTATAAGTATCTTTTCTTATAGGTGACAGGTTATGAGTTGGTTGAGCATGAGTATACTTTCTTCCGTTTGGGTAACGAATGGTCATAGTTTGTCCACTCCAAATTGCATAGAATCACTTACAAAGGTGATTATATCAAAAAAAATAAAAAATAGGCTATTTTTTTAGATAGATATGAGGTGAAAGAGTTGTGTTTGCACAAAGTAAATATGAAGAAATAAAAAATAAAAGGAAGATTTCTTATTATACGGATGAAGAAAAAGAGCTTGTAAATTATATTCAGCAACAAACGCTTCTTGCGAATGCTGATAACATTTCGCGTACGCATGCTTATAAGGAATATTATGAGCGTAATAAAGAAATTCGCTGGTCGTTTTTAGCTAGTATGGTGTCTCGAAATGCAGGCTGGAATATGACAGATTTAGAAGGAAAATATTATCCGAAAGTTTTATCTAAGGAGATGCGTAAACAATTATTTCTTACATATGAACGTGCAAATTGGCTAATTTTTTTAGATGCGTATCCACAGTTGTTATTGTACGAATATAGCAAACGAATGAAAAAGTCATTGTTTCATTTATTACAAATGTTTTCTGTTTCTGTATTTATGGAAGGGGAATGGTCTCATTTTTGGCATCAAAAAAATGAAGAACGACTTATGACAGCTCTTATTATTAATGAACAATGTATCATTCAAGAACCGATAATTGAGCATCCTTTTTATCAAAAGCATATTTTTCAAACATTAATGTTTAAATTTCAAGAGTTATTTCATTTTAGTGCAGTAATATTTCCGACAATAACTGGGGAATTATACGGTTTTTCTGTACATCAATTTGAAACATTAACAAAGAGAATTGAATTAGGAAAACGATTAGCATGGTTGTTGTTTCATCCAACTTTTAAGGAGTTATTTTATACATTTTCTTCTCAAACAGTTCACACGGGATCAAGATTCGATTATGAACAATATTTCGTTTTATCTAAGGAATCAAATACGCCGCCGCTTCGTGATGTATTTTCGGTTGTTTCCCATCACCGTAAGGCAGAGAAAGATTGGTTTCAGCCAGGAGTTGATGTTGAAAAGCTATTTTTATTTGAAGAACCGAAAGAAGAAGTTGAAATGACGGAATGGTTTTTACAAAAACAGAAGCAATTACATTTCTTTGCTTCATTAAGTAGCCTCTTTTAACAGGAGATATTTTAGAAGTAATAGCGCAGAATTCCTGCATTTCAATAAAGTAAGTGAGGAGTTTACTATTCATGATATAATAAAAAAAATCCCGCTTTGCTGAAAGCGGGATAAACCAAACCACCCGTAAAAGCTCGGTTGGGCGGGCTTTCCATCAGTGAGGAAAACATTCACTGATGGAAGTTTCACTTTACCCCGCTCAAACGGTTGGTAAGAAGTGTGAGCAGGAAGGAAATCAAACCACCCGTAAGAGCCCGATTGATTCAACTAACCATCAGTGAGGAAAACGTTCACTGATGGAAGTTTCACTTTACCCCGCTCAAACGGTTGGTAAGAAGTGTGAGCGGGGAGGAAATCAAACCACCCGTAAGAGCCCGGTTGGGCGGGCTTTCCATCAGTGAGGAAAACGTTCACTGATGGAAGTTTCACTTTATGTTGCAGGGAAATTTGGGCCGTCTAATTTTGGATTTCCTGTTTCTGGTTTATTTTGCTTGTTTTGAGGTTGTTTTTTATTGTTTTCATTTTTGTTTTTAGCCAATGTCGACACCTCCCTTTCGTATTGTTGCCACTTTCATAAACTTCATACAAAAAATCACTTTCTTTGCCGAATTACAACTAGTTTTGTCAAGCATGCAGGGAGTAAAAACAGAGCTGGCGAATTAACATGACAAGGAAAAAGCAAAGAGGGAGGCGTGTTGAAAATGAAAATGGTTCAGAAAGAAGATGTAATGAAAAAAATGGATCAGATATTAAATACTCTTGATTTGCTTGAAATGAACGTGTCGCTTAGGGTTGATCATGCGCTTAAGGATAAAAGAGAATTTGTAGTTAATAAAGTAGAGGTAATGGAAATGCATATGAAGCATATGGAAACGAAATTATTGAATCATGAAGAGAAAGGTAACTGGGTACAGACGTTTCAAATAGTAGCCGTTAGTATATAAGTGGGTGGGAATAGTGGAATATACAACATTGATTGAATTAACAAAAAAACTAATTGAGTATAACGATGAAACAATTATAAAAAAAAGAGAAAGTGAAGAATGTGAATTTGACTTTTATCATGATATAAAGCCATTCGTATCTGTAGTGGATCAAAACTTAGAAGAGTGGAAGCAACTCGTTTTGGATTGGTTGCAACGTACAAAGCCTAAATACATACATGTACAGCAAATTGAACAAGTATGTACAAATTTACAAAATAATTCTTTACAGTGCTTTGCGAAGAAAATGAATGGAAAACGTTTTTTTGAAACGCATCAAGCAATTCATTATACATTACAAAATATTTTAGAACAATGTAAGTAATAAGAGGGGAAAGCCCCTCTTATTTTTATGCTTCTGTTATAATATCTTTTTCTGTTTCGTAAGTTGGTTTTGTAGCCCCTATTGCTTCTAATTCACGTATTACACTTCTATACTCTGATAAACAAATTTTTCCTTGTAGGTAAGAATGTCTTGCGAAATCAAGTAACTCATTCAAATCTTCAGGTTCATACCCCTTTTTTATGACGAATTCTTGTTTTAAGTCCCCTAACACCATGTTGATTCCTCCCCATAAGAATCTTTTCTATATAATGGTAGCATACAAACGCTTACTTTTTTATTTTTCGAAAATTTAAATTTCTTAAAAATTAGAGTTTGTATTACTTTATCTCGCTACTCATGGCAGTAAGCACCAAATTTTAAACTTTTAGTGAAAGAAAAAAGAAGCAGAGAATAACTACTGACATGTGTCCGGATGGTGAAAGATTTTCTCATCGGTAGATAAAGCACTTCACATCAAATTTTGCAACTTATAGGACAATTACACATTTTCTTTTTGATTTCATATTCTAAACTATACAGAAAACCATTAGAGGGGGGAGAATGCATGTTTCAACGTTCTAACATGTATCAGAATGAACAAGACCCATACTTAAGTTCTAATATGTATCAGAATGAACAGGACCCATACTTAAGTTCTAATATGTATCAGAATGAACAAGACCCATACTTACGTTATAATATGTATCCTTTTAGGCCTTACTATATGAATTACAATAATTATTTTCAACCTTTTCAACTTCCGCAGATGAATCAGCCAATGTTTTATCCACCGAAACAACCTATTCAATCTTCTTTTTATCCACATACACCATATCCAATGATGAATAAACAAAACTATACAAAACAACAGCCAAGTCAATTTTCTAGTTTGATGTCGCAGTTTAAAACATCTGACGGAAATTATGACATTAATAAAATGATGGGTACTGCAGGCCAAATGATGAATACAATGAACCAAATTACCGGTATCGTTAAACAAGTAGGGGGATTTTTTATGAAATGAAATGAATCTTTCATAGACGTTTTTCTCATGAAAGGTTAGTTGAACAAATCGGGCTCATACGGGTAGTTTTTTTGAGTCCTTTATATAGGAAGATATGTATAAAGTGAAACTTCCATCAGTGTGGGTTTTCTTCATCCCCCACTGATGGTTAGGTGAACCAATCGGGCTTTTACGGGCAGTAAGACCCCCACCTATCTTCTTCGTTTCTCTCTTAACCTTGAGGTGGGGGTCTTACTGCCCGTTAATGCGGGATAAAAGGTTAAAGGGGGAATGTCTTAAGATATTTTGATATACGGAACTAATCAATATCCAAATTTTGCATATGAAATATCATGAAAAAGAGTTGTTCGGTCCTCTTATCCATTTTACAATGACAGTAGCATTAAAAATATCGCATATGGAGAGGACGAATGTGAAGAAAGTTATTTTACTTTTGTTTTTTGTTATGATTACATTAACTGTTTTTATTTTCACAAACTTTAAACAATTTTTATAGACAAATTTCCAATATAGAAATAGGTGTTTGTAACAAACGGCTTTTACTCTTTTCACATATTGTAAGATGTAAGGTTATTTTCAAACTGTGAGAGGAGAGAAAAACTATGTATCATTGTCATCCTTGTTTTGGAGGACTGAGCCCAGTTTCAACAACACCTCCAATTGTGCATCCAACAAAATGTTGTGAAACACACACATTTTCAAAAACGGTTGTACCTCATATCCATCCAACGCATATGAAACACGTTCACCACCAAGTAGTACAGTCGCAGCATTATTTCCCACAAACAAACTCTAGCGTGAATGTTATACAACCTGCTCCGCCAACTGTAGTTGGAGGATTTGGTGGACCTGGTCCTGGAGTTGGAGGAGTTGGCGGATTCGGTCCTGGAGTTGGAGGAGTTGGCGGATTCGGCCCTGGAGTTGGAGGAGTTGGCGGATTTGGCCCTGGAGTTGGCGGATTCGGCGGATGTGCCCCATGCGGTCAAGTATCACCATTTGGTCCGAATGTGAGTCCAGCTGTATCACCAGCACCTAACATGGGACCAAATGTAGGTGGCATGTTTAAAAAGTAAGTGTTATGCTAGAACTAGCAAATTGCTAGTTCTTTTTTTGAAAAGAAAAGGGGCGTTTTATATTGAAAGTTGTAGCTGTTACAGGATATAAACCATTTGAAATGGGTCTTTTTTCAAATGAACATCCTGGTGTGGAATACATAAAAAAAGCTGTGCGAAAAAGATTACTTTCTTTGCTAGAAGAAGGATTAGAATGGGTTATTATTAGTGGGCAATTAGGAGTAGAGTTATGGACAGCTGAAGTAGTCTTTGATTTGCAATTGGAATACCCGGATTTAAAATTAGCTATATTTACCCCCTTTTTAGAGCAGGAAGAAAATTGGAAAGAAAACAATAGGGAATATTATGAATTCATTCTTTCGCAAGCGGATCATGTAGATAGTATAACGAAGCGAAAATATGAAAGCCCAGAGCAATTCCGTTTAAAAAATCAATTTTTTATTGAAAAAAGTGATGCCTTGCTTGCTATGTATGATGAAGAAAAACCAGGAAGTCCTAAGTATATGGTGGAAATAGGAAGAAAAAAAGCAGAAACTCAAAATTATCAATGTTATTTCATACTTTTTTCTGATTTACAAGATATAATAGAAGAAGAGCAGTGGAATAAAGATATATGATTGACAAAATGGACTGTTTCTGAAAAAATTTAAGTAATGAAAGTTTTGGTAAAGAGACTTGAGGTGGAATGAATGATTTCTGATAAAATTAAGTTAACAGCAAAAGATATTTTAGAAAAAGAGTTTAAAACGGGAATGCGAGGATATCAACAAGAAGAAGTTGATAAGTTTTTAGACTTAATTATTAAGGACTATGAGGCATTTCATAAGGAAGTTGAGCAATTAAAGCAGCAGAATGCACGTTTACAACAAGAATTGGAAGAACAAAAACAAAAAGCATTGAATGTGCCAGTACAACCAGCACCATCTCCAATTGCTACTCCGCAACCAGTATATAACAATACAAACACAGACATTTTAAAACGTCTGTCGAATTTGGAGAAAGCTGTATTTGGAAGTAAATTGTACGAGTAATGGAAGAGAATAAGTAAGTTTGCAACACTTTCCGTATAAAAAACGTTGCAAAATGTTTATGTTTCCACTATACTAATTCATGTCATAACGTTTGGGTAATCGCTGCAACGCTTTGTTGTAGAGGAAAGTCCATGCTCGCACGACCTGAGATGGTCGTAGTGTTCGTGCCTAGCGAAGTCATAAGCTAGGGTAATTTGGCGTAAAGCTGGATTAACGGCAGGGAAAGAACCTAAGTCCATGGGATATGGTTTGACTACCTTTAAAGTGCCACAGTGACGGAGTCCCAGAAGAAATGATGGGAGTGGAACGAGGTAAACCCCACGAGCGAGAAACCCAAATATTGGTAGGGGAACCTTTCCTAAGGAAATGAACGATGGGAAAGGACAGATGCAATTGCTCTGTAGATAGATGATTGCCACCGGAGTACGAGGCGTGGGCCGTTTGCAGTACAAAGGTACAGAACATGGCTTACAGAACGTTATGAACCAATCATGAGTTTGTTCAGCTCTCCTTTGTAAGAGGAGAGCTTTTTATTTGTATGAAGTGTTCTAGTATGAGTTAAAATGGTAAAGAAGGTTAATCCGCTCAAATAGGCGGTATTTTTTGTATTTTATCCCGCTATTCGTGGGCAGTAATACTCCCGCCTCAAAATTCAGCAAAAGCATTGTCCAGCTTTAGCGGCTAGAATCTCCGGTCGTTTCGCCCCCCTCGGACGAGGCAAAGAGCGCCTCTCCGCCTTGTGCTCCAACGTCCTGCGATTCTGAGCGAGCCGCTTCCGCTTTTCTTAAGAAGTTAGGCGGGAGATAAACTGCCCGTAAAAGCCCGATTGGTGAGGGCTGATAATCAGTGGGGGATGAAGAAAACCCCCACTGATTAAAGTTTCACTTTATGAAACCTTCTATATGAACCCGATTGGTTCAACTAACTTTTTGTGAGAAGAGCGTTCACGAAAAGTAGTTTTACTTTACTTAATGAGGAGAATGAAGATGGGAAAAGTTACTTTAATTGCAACTGCTGCAATGGGGATTGAAGCACTTGTTGCAAGGGAAGTTCGCAATCTCGGTTATGAATGCCAGGTAGATAATGGAAAAGTAATATTTGAAGCAGACGAAAAGGCTATTTGTCGCAGTAATTTATGGCTCCGTACAGCGGATCGTGTGAAAATTAAAGTTGGTGAATTTAAGGCCACAACATTTGATGAATTATTTGAAAAAACAAAGGCGCTAAATTGGGGCGATTATATTCCGGAAAATGGAGAATTCCCTGTTATCGGTAAATCGATCAAATCTACATTATTTAGTGTGCCGGACTGTCAAAGTATCGTAAAAAAAGCAGTCGTTGAAAAATTGAAAAGTACATATAGACGTACAACATGGTTCGAAGAGAACGGCCCGCTATTTCGGATTGAAGTTGCATTATTAAAAGATGTGGCAACGTTAACAATTGATGCAAGTGGTGTTGGTCTTCATAAGCGTGGATACCGCGTTGGACAAGGGGATGCACCGTTAAAAGAAACGTTGGCAGCTTCGTTAGTTATGCTAACAAACTGGAAGCCAGATCGCCCATTTGTAGATCCTTTTTGCGGTTCTGGAACAATTCCAATGGAAGCAGCGTTAATTGGTCAAAATATTGCTCCAGGCTTTAACCGTGATTTTGCTTCTGATGGTTGGGGTTGGGTTGGTAAAGACAACTGGCGCAAAGCTCGTGAAGAAGTAGAAGACTTAGCAAACTACGATCAACCACTTCAAATTATCGGATCAGACATTGATCATCGTATGGTAAAGGTTGCACAAGATAATGCTGATGAAGTAGGACTTGGTGATCTTATTACATTTAAACAAATGCAAGTAAAAGATTTTACAACAAAAGAGGAATATGGTTACGTTGTGACGAATCCTCCATACGGAGAGCGTTTAAGTGAAAAGCCGCTTGTTGAAAAAATGTATGCGGAGATGGGACAGGCATTTAGGCCGCTAGATACTTGGTCCTTATATGTATTAACAAGCCATCCAGAATTTGAGAAATGGTATGGTAAAGATGCATCAAAGAAACGAAAGTTATTTAATGGATTTATTCGTACGGATTACTATCAGTACTTCGGTAAACGCCCGCCGCGCGATTAGTATAAAACTTCTTTAGAACGCATATACTTGCTATTATGCGATAATCTAAAGGAGGAAGCGCTAATGGATGGTTTGCAATTTTCTATGATTCAAAAGGCTATTCATCGAACGCATGATGAATTAGAAAAAGAAGTAAACCTTCACGGCGTAGCGGATCATGAATTACAAAGAGCACGTGAAGAGTTTTTATCAGCTTTATCACATGAAACTTTAATTGATAAACGGTATTTAAAATCATTGATAGGGTGAAAAGTTTTCCTGCATATAGGAAAACTTTTTTCAATCATTTGTTATCCCGCTATTCGTGGGCAGTAAGACTCCCACCTTAAGATTGAGAGAGAAGCGTTGTCCGGCTCTAGCGGCTAGAATCTCCGGTCGTTTCGCCCCCTCGGACGAGGCAAAAAGCACCTCTCTTTCGGGAGCTCCAACGTCCTGCGATTCTGAGCGAGCCGCTTTCGCTTTTCTAAAGAAGATTGGTGGGGGATAACTGCCCGTAAAAGCCCGATTGGGCGGGCTTTCCATCAGTGAGAAAAACGTTCACTGATGGAAGTTTCACTTTATCCAAGCAACAAGAAAACAGCAACTGCTCTTTTTATGAGTGGTTGCTCTGTCTTTTTATATAGAAATTATGTAGTTGGAGGAATAGCATGTTTACGAAGCAGAAGCTGCCATTTGAAGTGGGAAAGCAAGATAATTTTTTCGACAAGTTAAATGAATGGATTGGAGACGTTTTTTACGACGTTTTACCAGAAAAGGGATTTGAAGAGCGCGACGAGCAAATTTTTATGGCGTTTCAACTAGAACGAGCATTTCAAGAGAAGAAGGTAATGTTTGCTGAAGCGGGTGTTGGAACAGGGAAAACGATTGTATACCTTCTTTATGCAATTTGTTATGCACGCTATACAGGAAAGCCAGCTGTTATTGCTTGTGCAGATGAAACATTAATTGAACAGCTAGTAAAAGAAGAAGGGGACATTGCGAAATTATCAGAAGCATTAGGGTTATCAGTTGATGTACGTCTAGCTAAATCAATGGAAAATTATCTATGTTTACGTAAACTTGAAGATGTAATGAGTGGACGAGCTCCGGAAGTAATTGAAGATTTATATTATGAATTGCCGCAATTCGTATTTGATCATGGAACGATGCAAAACTTTACTCATTACGGCGATCGAAAAGAATTTCCGCTATTAAACGACGAAGAATGGTCTAAAGTATCGTGGGATTATTTCCAAGATTGTTTTACATGTGAATCCCGTCATCGCTGCGGACAAACATTATCTCGTGAACATTATCGTAAAGCAGCAGATTTAATTATTTGTTCGCAAGATTTCTATATGGATCATATTTGGACATATGAAGCACGTAAACGTGAAGGGCAAATGCCATTGTTGCCAGAAAGTAGCTGCGTTGTCTTTGATGAAGGTCATCTTGTAGAATATGCAGCGCAAAAAGCACTGACATATCGCTTAAAACAAACGATGATGGAACAACTTTTAACAAGATTACTGCAAAATGATGTTCGCGAAGAGTTTGCTTACTTAGTAGAAGAAACAATTTGGCAAACAGAGCAGTTTTTTGAAACGCTCAAAGAAAGTAAGAAGGAAATTGCTGGTTCTAATCGTTTAGAAATTCAATTAACAGAAAAAGTCATGAAAGAAGCAAAACGTCTATATGCAAAAATCTCTGAAGTCGGCGATGCGCTAGTTTTTGAAAGTGAAATGTACACAGTAAACACATATGATTTAAATATTGTTGATGAGCATTTAGATGTATTAGAGCACTCATTACGTTTGTTTATGCATGAGAAAAATGTAATTACGTGGGGAGAAGAAAGCGATGGCGACTTTACGCTTGTGATTATGCCTCGTGCTGTAGAGGAAGTACTACAAGAAAAAGTATTCTCCAAAAAAATTCCGTATATCTTCTCATCTGCAACATTATCAGAAAATAATTCATTTGCATTTACTGCAAATAGTTTAGGGGTAAAAGATTATTTGTCGTTCTCAGTTGCTTCTCCGTTTGATTATGAAGAACAAATGAAAGTGTACTTACCGTCGTATACGAAGGAAAATGAATGGGAACGAAAATGCCAGTATACACTTGAGAATATTCAAAAAACAAATGGACGCACGCTTGTATTATTCCGTACAACACAAGAGCTTGCGGCATTCAAAGAATATGTGAATAAAGAGCAAATGTCTGTTCCGTTCTTATATGAAGGAGACCAGGAAATTAGTCAGCTTGTTTCGCGTTTCCAAAATGAAGAAGAGACTGTGCTTTGTGCGGTTCATTTATGGGAAGGTTTAGATATTCCAGGTTCATCCTTATCTCATGTTATTATTTGGTCGCTCCCATTCCCTCCAAATGATCCTGTATTTGAAGCGAAGCGTAAGCACGTAAATGATCCATTCTGGGAGGTTGATGTACCGTATATGATTTTACGTCTTCGTCAAGGAATTGGTCGTTTAATTCGTACGAGTGAAGATAAGGGTGCGATTTCGTTATTCTTGTCAGATAATGAAAATGAAAAAGTGATAGAGGTTGTGAAAAAAGTACTTCCAGTAGAAGGTACAGTGCTATAAAGTGAAACTTCCATCAGTTGGGATTTTCTTCATCCCAACTGATGGTTAGTTGAACCAATCGGGGTCTTACTGCCCGTTAATGCGGGATAGAATGACATCTTTCTCTTTTTAATCGGAAAAAGCTTGGCGATTGCCAAGCTTTTTTTTCTAGTTGAAAAGGAATTTATATGTTTATGTCGAAATAAAGTTGAGGTAGAAAAAGGAGGTTTTTATAATATGACGATTGCTGCATATGAAGTAGAAAAGGAATTTTTAGCATATGTGAAAAAGATAGAAAATTATGGGGAAGCATTAAGCCTAATATTTTGGGATTTACGAACAGGGGCACCGAAGAAAGGTGTCGATCAACGTTCGGAAGTAATAGGAATGCTTTCATCAGAGGTGTTTTCATTATCGACTTCTGATGAGATGGGAAGATATTTAAATGAATTAGAACAGCTAATTGCAGATAATAAAATTTCTGAAACAACGAAGAAAATTGTAGAAGAGTGCCGCAAAGAGTATGATCGAAATAAAAAAATTCCACAGGCCGAGTATGAAGAGTTTGTCAAATTACAAGCAAAATCGGAAAGTGTTTGGGGAGAAGCTCGTGAAAAATCTGATTTTGAAATGTTTCGACCATACTTAGAAAAAATTGTTGAATATAAGAAGAAATTTATTACATATTGGGATTATGAAACTTGTAAATATAATACGCTTTTAGATATGTATGAGCCAGGTATTACGGTAGAAGTGTTAGATCATGTATTTGGACAACTACGTGAGCGTATTGTTCCGCTTGTAAAAGAAATTTCCAAGTCCGATAAAGAATTAAAAACAAATGCTTTATTTGAACATTTTTCAAAAGAACAACAAAAGAATTTCACTTTAGGGTTACTAAAACAATTAAATTATAATTTCGAGGCCGGTCGTCTAGATGAAACGATACATCCTTTTGAAATTACATTAAATAGAGGGGATGTTCGCATTACGACTCGTTATGATGAGAATGACTTCCGCATGGCAGTTTTCGGAACAATTCATGAATGTGGACATGCTGTATATGAACAAAATATTTCAGAAAAATTAGAAGGAACACCGCTTTGCAGTGGTACATCAATGGGAATTCACGAGTCACAGTCTCTATTTTTTGAAAACTTTATTGGCCGGAATAAATCATTCTGGAAGAAAAATTATGATGTATTGAAACAATTTAGTGATGGACAATTTGAAGATGTATCAGTAGATGAATTCTATGATGCAATCAATGAGTCAAAACCTTCCTTTATTCGGATTGAAGCGGATGAACTTACGTATCCGCTCCATGTTATGGTGCGTTATGAGCTAGAGAAAGAATTGTTTGATGGAACATTAGAAGTAAAAGACTTGCCGGCAGCATGGAATGATAAAATGGAAAGTTATTTAGGTATACGTCCAGAAACGGATGCGCAGGGTGTACTGCAAGATGTGCATTGGTCAGATGGATCGTTTGGCTACTTCCCATCTTATGCACTTGGTTATATGTACGCAGCGCAATTTAAACATAAGATGCTAGAAGAAATTCCGAACTTCGATGCATTGCTAGCGGAAGGAAACGTGACACCGATTCGTGAATGGTTAACTAAAAACATTCACCAATATGGGAAAATGAAAAAACCGCTAGAAATTTTACAAGATGTAACGGGTGAAGGATTAAATGCGAACTATTTAGCGGATTATTTAGAAGCGAAGTATAAAGAGATTTATGAATTATAAAAAGGAAAAGGAGCTGCATATATGTGGCTCTTTTTTATGAATTAGCATTTTACTGTATGTGCGTTGCTTAAGGAGGTATAGAGGTGAATTATATTTTTGAAGTGATGACACAAGAGCAAGCAGAAGAAATTGCGTATAATTGGCACTATAGGGACAATTATTCTTTTTATGATATGGAAGCTGATCAAGAGGATTTGGCTGAGTTTTTAGATCCTAAAGAGCGTGGAGAAACCACATTTACTGTTTGTGAGAATAATGAAATAGTTGGATTTTTTAGTTTTAATAAAATAGATATACATACAGTGGATATTGGGCTGGGAATGGAACCAAACTTGACTGGAAAGGGCTTGGGTTTGACCTTTATAAAGGCAGGTCTAGAGTTTTGCGTAAAAAAATATCAACCTAAATATATAACGCTATCAGTTGCGACATTTAATGAAAGAGCGATTAAAGTATATAAAAAGGCGGGATTTGGAGCGGTTGGTACATTTGTTCAAGAGACAAATGGTAGTTGCTTTGAGTTTCTTAGAATGATTTATCCCGCTATTCGTGGGCAGTAAGACCCCCACCTTAAGATTCAGAGAGAAACGAGGAAGATAGGTGGGGGATAACTGCCCGTAAAAGCCGGATTGGTTCAACTAACCATCAGCAGGAGATGAAAAAACTCTCCACTGACGGAAGTTTCACTTTATTCGATCTCATGTCCATCAAGTTAAAAATAAAAAGATAGTAAAATAAATAAGAGATTCTTTAACGTACAGGGACCAGTTTACATATATCGAATATGTTTCTAAATGTACAATTAAAATAAAACAGGAAAACTCGTAAAGTACTTTCAATACGATTTGTGCTTGAGCGTGATGAAGGGATTGTGTGATAAATTGAGTAAATTAAGTGAAAAAAGTAGATTCGAGAAAAAATTTACAGAAAATGTTATTGAAGTGGCGGTTGTCACAGGGGCATCGGGAATTGGTGCGGGAAAAGCAGGTAGCGACATTTTATGGACTGCGTCAATTAATTTGATTGCGTGGAAAGATTTATATAACAATGAAACTGTTATAAAAGAAGAGCTACGACTTGAATGGTTAGTTGATGATGAAGAATTGAAACAATCAAGAGAAGTTTTAAAAAAGAATGCAGTTGTGAGATTACAGGTACGTAGAGCAGAAAATTCGATGATGCTTGTCAAGGTTCTGGAAACACTATATAGAGATGATGAGTTGGAGATCATATTACAAGATTCGATGAAGCCGGTTTACTATAATGATGAGATGTTTGGCGAATTTTTACTAAATAAAAGAGTTAAAGTTTTTGAAAAGAGAATTTCTTGGGCTGGTGAAGAATGTAATTTGTATTTTGATTGGGATGAAGATCAGCATAATATGAAGTCTGCGTTGGAAACAGCATATGCACTTTTCAAGGAGCAGGATGAATGGAACAAGAAAATTAAAATGTATGCTTCAGAAGAACTAGTGGAATTAGCAAATGATTGGCTACAGGATTATGATGAGGAAGAGATCAATGAGATTACAAAAGAAATGTTTATGGATTTAATGAAACTAGACAGCATAAGTGTTTATCCGGAAGGTGATTTTGAGATGTTCTTCTTTGATGGAGATATGTTTTTGGGGCATTGTATCATTGTAGACGGAAATGTTGATGGGGTTCTCACTTCGGCTGATATTGCGGGATAAAGTGAAACTTTAATCAGTGGGGGTTTTCTTCATCCCCCACTGATTATCAGCCCTCACCAATCGGGCTTTTACGGGCAGTTTATCTCCCACCTAACTTCTTAAGAAAGGCGGAAGCGGCTCGCTCAGAATCGCAGGACGTTGGAGCCCCTGACAGAGAGGCGCTTTCTGCCTCGTCCGAGGGGGCGAAACGACCGGAGATTCTAGCCGCTAGAGCTGGACAATGCTTTCGCTGAATTTTGAGGTGGGAGTATTACTGCCCGTTAATGCGGGATAAATGTGTGAAGTGAATGATTGATGAGAAATCAAAAAATGAATGACTTATCATTCGTAGTTGAGTTAATTCATAATCAGGTACAGAGATGAAATCGTTATGCTTGAAATGAAGCAGAGGGATACCCCTCTGCTTTTTGTTTACCACAATTTAAATCCTTTCGAACCAGGCGGGGCATTTTGGATCATATCTATAAACGGAATCGTGTATGCGAATAAAATAAGCAGTGCTGTAATACCGAGCCATAGTTTCCAATTTTCGAAGACTACTGGTGGTTGATCAGATGCATCAGATACTTCTGCAACTGGAAATTCAGTATGGCCTTTTGGTGCGAAGAAAGCAAGATCTAGGAAAATAATGATAGCTAAAATAATGCCGATAAATAAAATCGTACCGCCAACTGCTTGGGCAATTTGATATGGTATCCATTCAACTGCTTGCGGTGCATTGCCGTATGTGGAAAAAGAAGAGCGGCGCGGAGCTCCTAATAATCCAGCGAAGTGCATCCCAGCGGACATGAATAGCATTCCAAGTGTCCATATGCAAGTTTGAATCATCGCAAGGCGATTTATTTCTTTTGTCATAACACGTCCTGTTAAGTGGGGGATCAGCCAATAGCCAATGCCGAAGAATGTTAGTACGACAGATGTGGCTAACGTTAAATGAAAATGTCCTGTTATCCAAATTGTATTGTGAACCACTTGGTTTAATTGATGACTTGCATTCACTAGCCCGCCTGCTCCTGCTGGAATAAACATAAGCATTCCAACGAACGGTGCAAAGAACCTCGCGTCGGACCATGGAAGCATACGTAGCCAGCCGAATAGGCCAGTTGCTCCTTTTGAACGTCCATATTGTTCAAATGATGCAAATAGAGAGAATGCAGTCATTAATGATGGGATGATAACCATGAATGTTAAAACAACTTGTAAGTATTTCCACCCTGGGTCAATACCTGGTTCTGTTAATTGGTGATGAAATCCAACTGGAACGGAAAATAATAAGAATAAAATAAATGATAAACGAGCGAGAGAATCACTAAAAATTTTTCCGCCAATAATTTTTGGGATAATGACATACCATGCCATGTAAGCAGGAAGAAGCCAAAAATAGACGAGTGGATGGCCGAAGTACCAGAATAATGTTCTGCTGACAAGAACATCAATTTTATTAACAATGCCTAAGCTCCATGGAATGAATTGTACGAGTGCTGTTGCAGCAACGCCAAGAGTTGCAACGAGCCAAAGTAGCATTGTAATAACAGCCATAAAGCTCAGTAAGGGACCAACCTTTCCTTTATTATGTTTTTTCCATGTGTGATAGTGAGCAAACATTGCAAAACCGCTAAACCAACTACCGACAATAACGAGGGTAAGACCGATGTAAAAACCAGGATGAGCTTTTAACGGAGCATAAAATGTGTAGAGAACGGTAGCCTTATTTAATAGTATAAAAACAGCAGTAATGGCGGTCCCGATTGTCATAAGCCAAAAACCAATCCAACCTGTTCTGCGCACTCCTTTTGAAAGAGTACCCGTTGTTTTGCTCATACAGGCAAATAAAAAGCCGATAATAAAAAACGTTGTTAATACGAGCCCTAGTAATACGCCATGTGTTGTTAACACTTGATAATAACCGATTCCAGCTGGAAGATTAAACTTTCCAGATCGGACAAGTACTTGCAATAGCCCGCATAATCCTCCTAAGAATAGAGCGATAAATGCAACATGTATATGAGCCATTGCTAATTTTGCATCTCGTTTACTTATTTTATCTTGCAGTGCGATCATTTGTCAGTCACCTCTACTTTCGCGCTCATCATATGATGGCCTGTTCCGCAATATTCATTACACACGATTAAATACTCACCAGCTTTTTGAAACACTTGAGAAGCTGTGCTCACATAGCCGGGCTCAATCATCATATTCACATTTGTTCCCGCAATTTCAAAGCCGTGTACAACATCTTTCGTTGCGACAACAAAGTCAACTTTGGCGCCTTTAGGTACTTTAATGACATTTGGTGTAAAGGAAAATGCTTGTGAGACAATTGTTACTTGATAATGATCTTTACCGACTTGTTTTACACCAGGATGATCAAAAGGAGCAGTCGCATGAACTTTTTCTGGATCGATTGTCGTTAAGCAGCTAGGCGGCTGGTTTCCCATATAAAACGCGCTGACTCCAATTACAGCTAAAAATACAAATAATGAACCAACACCGAAAATGAGCCAAATTTTTTCGTACTTATGCAAGTGCATATCTAATCTCCCCTTTGTTTACCAATGACGTTACAATCGATTTAAAAAAATTTGGTATACACTAAACCATGTGAAGATTAAAAAGAAGCCGAGCAAAAAAACAGAAATTAATGTTCCTTTTAATGAATTTTTCTTTTGTTGTTTGTTTTCGGCTGGCTGTAGTTTACGCTCTCCCATTTTTCTCCCTCCTCGAGAAAGTAAATTTTACATTTCTATCATACAAAATATTTTGACAATTTCTACATAGAGGGCGGTGCTTTCAAAAATTGTTCATTAATACAATTAAAACTATGCTTATGATGAGAACACGTAAAATCGCGGATTCTTGCAAGTTTTGGAATGTGAATTTGTGAAAAAAATGTGAAGTGAGAGCTTTTTTGAAATTATGGAGAAGGGTGTGTATGATGGGATTTAGATAGCTTTTATTAATGGAAGTTTACAGCCTATGGATAGAAGGATGAACGAGGAGAGAGTGTATGAATATGATAAAAACGAGAAGAGAGATAGATTTGATGCGCGAATCTGGGAAATTGCTAGCTTCGTGTCATCAAGAAATTGCAAAGATGCTGCGACCAGGTATCACAGCATTGGAAATTGATACATTTGTTGAAACATATTTAGCAAAGTATGGTGCAACGCCTGAACAAAAAGGATATAACGATTATCCATATGCAATATGCGCATCTGTGAACGATGAGATGTGCCATGGCTTCCCGACTGATCAGGCCTTAAAGGAAGGAGATATTGTTACAATTGATATGGTAGTAAATTTAAATGGTGCACTCGCTGATTCTGCATGGAGTTATAAAGTAGGAGATATTTCCCATGAGGCAGAAAATTTATTACTAGTAACAGAAAATGCTTTATATAAAGGGATTGAACAAGCGATAGCAGGAAATCATGTTGGGGATATTGGCTATGCAATTGAAAGTTATGTAGCTTCTGAAGGATTCTCTATCGCAAGGGACTTTACAGGGCATGGAATTGGTAAAGAAATCCATGAGGAACCAGCGATTTTTCATTTTGGAAAGCAAGGGCAAGGACCAGTGTTACAAGAAGGGATGGTAATAACGATTGAACCAATTGTAAATGTAGGTATGCGGTATGCGAAAGTGGATGTAAACGGCTGGACTGCACGGACAATGGATGGAAAGCTATCAGCACAGTACGAGCATACAATAGCAATTACAAATGATGGGCCGATTATTTTAACGAGTCTTTAGCAGGAAAATACAGAATGTAAGAGTTTTCAAAACTCGAACAAAAAAGGTGTTTTTGTGAAATTTGTACGTGTTTTTTCAGGAGATGCTTTTCAAAGTGAAAAAAGTACGTTATAATCCTTCTATAAAATAAATAAGTTAGCAACACTCATATAATCGCAGGGATATGGCCTGCAAGTTTCTACCGAGGCACCGTAAATGCTTCGACTATGAGTGAGGACGAATATATTGCTATAGTTGCATTCTTTTTTTGCAAAGCTCCAAAAGCACGTCCCTCACTTGTATTGGGTGAAGGCTGCTTTTGGAGTTTTTTATTTGCATAAGAGGAGGAACAAACTATGAAATTATTACAAGAGAAAATTATGAGTGAAGGAAAAGTATTATCAGATGATGTGTTAAAAGTAGATGCATTTTTAAATCATCAAATTGATCCAGTGCTTATGCAAGAAATCGGAAAAGAGTTTGCGAAGCGTTTTAAAGACGATAAGATTACCAAAATCGTGACGATTGAGTCTTCAGGAATTGCTCCAGCTGTGATGGCTGCATTGCAATTTGGTGTAACGGTTGTTTTTGCAAGAAAGCGTAAATCGTTAACATTACAAGATAATATGTATACTGCAAAAGTATATTCCTATACAAAGCAAGAAACGAACGAAATCTCTATATCGAAACAATATATACATGAAGACGATCGTGTTCTTATTATTGATGACTTTTTAGCAAATGGTCAGGCAGCACTTGGCTTAATGAATTTAGTAGAGCAAGCTGGAGCAACGGTAGCAGGTATCGGAATTGTAATTGAAAAAGCATTTCAAGATGGAGGAAGTAAATTACGTGAGAGCGGTGTTCATGTAGAATCGCTTGCGGAAATTGCATCGCTTGATAACGGGACAGTTCGTTTTGTGGAACGTGCGGTAGCGGAGGTAGAATGATGAAACAACATCCTCTTAAAATTGCGTCTCTTGGTATTCAACATATGCTGGCGATGTATGCCGGGGCAATTATCGTTCCGCTTATTGTTGGCGGTGGACTTGGATTGAATCAGCGTGAGCTTACGTATTTAGTATCAATTGATTTATTAATGTGCGGCATTGCGACAATTTTACAAGCGTTAACAAATCGTTTCTTTGGTATTGGACTTCCAGTAGTGTTAGGCTGCACTTTCACGGCAGTTGGACCAATGATTGCAATTGGTAAGCAGTACGGGGTATCTGCTGTATACGGCTCTATTATTGCAGCAGGACTTTTCGTGGTGTTATTTGCTCGTGTGTTTGGAAAACTCGTAAAACTGTTTCCACCAGTTGTTACCGGTTCAGTTGTAACGGTTATTGGAGTTACATTAGTTCCAGTTGCAATTAACGATATGGCTGGTGGTGTAGGAAGTAAAGACTTCGGTAGTGTATCTAATTTAGCATTAGCATTCGGAGTATTGTTATTTATTATCATCATGTACCGTTTTTTTGATGGTTTCATTCGTTCTATTTCTATCCTATTAGGATTATTATTTGGTACAGCAATTGCTGCGTTCATGGGAAAGGTAAGCCTACAAGCTGTAGCACAAGCAGACTGGTTTCATGGCGTGCAGCCATTTTACTTCGGTACACCGACATTTGAATTAACGCCGGTCATTACAATGATTCTCGTTGCTTGCGTAGGAATTGTTGAAGCAACAGGTGTGTATTTTGCGCTTTCTGATATTTGTAACAAAGAAATTGGTGAAAAAGAATTAGCGAAGGGATACCGTGCAGAAGGGATTGCAATGGTGTTAGGTGGTATTTTTAACGCATTTCCGTACACGACATATTCACAAAATGTAGGTCTTGTGCAACTAACTGGTGTACGCAATCGTGTTGTCATTTACACATGCGGCGGTATGCTGATCGTCCTTGGATTTATTCCAAAGATTGCAGCAGTAACAACAATTATTCCAAAGTCAGTACTAGGCGGTGCTATGCTCGCTATGTTCGGAATGGTTATGGCATATGGCATTAAAATGTTAAGCGACGTTAATTTTGCAAAACAAGAAAACTTATTAATCGTTGCGTGCTCTGTTGGAATGGGTCTTGGTGTAACAGTTGTACCAACATTATTCTCACAGCTTCCAGAGAGCGTTCGTATTTTAACAGATAACGGAATTGTATTAGGAAGTGCATCAGCAGTGCTTTTAAATATTGTGTTTAATATGATTCCGCAAAGGCAAACGAAAGTAAAAGAGGAGCAGATTTCAATACAAAGTACTGTTTTTGAAGCGTAAGAGAAAGCAGTGTCTTAAGATGAGACACTGCTTTGTTTTTTTAGTGGCATGCTTTTTCCATATGTACCAAGACGCCAAATATATTCAAGCGGTCCATATTGATAACGAGAGAGCCACCAGCGGCTAATAAAGATTTGAATGATATAGAAGCTAATGCAAAAAAGTATACCGCCCCATAGTGGGAACATGATATTCATTTTAAATAGTAATCCAAATACGAATAACGTGACGATCGTTTGCGAGATATAGTTCGTTAATGCCATACGGCCGACATATTGAAAAGGGCGGAAGATGTTTTGCCATTTCGTATGCTGTAATAGACGCATAAGTGTAAAAATATAGAAAATGAATAGAGTCTTTCCGCTTAGCGTTATAAACGCAATCATTGAAAACGATACGTATAGATTGTTTATAGTAAAGTAGGTAATAATAATCCCCCATATTGGCAAAGTAGAAAGGAAGGTAATGATTTGCCATTTCTTTAGCTTTGCATCAATCTCATTTACGCGGCGAAACATTTCTTTTTTTCCGGCATACAGACCGAGTAAAAAGAGACCAACTGTTTCAGGGAGCATGATAAGAGAGGAGCTAATTGCTTCTGAATAAAAAGCAGTGAAGCGATTTTGGACTTCCAAGCTCCAATCTAACAATGGAACGACAGGAGCAGAAAAAGCGTTAAGTGTTTCATGGGGAATAATCAGCATTACAACATTTATAAGCAACACAAAAAGTTGCCAAATACTTAACAAAATAAGAGACCAAATTAATAAAGTTTTTGGTTGTTTTTTATAAAATAAAAGCAGCACGAATCCACTTATTGCATAATCATGTAAAATGTCGCCGTCCCAAAGTAGTACATAATGTAAAAATCCGAATAAGAATAAAATAAGTAGTCTCCGTATAAATAATAATTTTGGATGATGTGCCTTTTGTTCTGCACGCTCCATAAAAATATAAAAACTAAGACCAAACAAAAAGGAAAAAATGGTGTAAAACTTTGTTTGGACAAACAGATCATAAAATAATCGAATGTAACGATCAAATCCTTCGTAAACAGTCGTTAAATCTCGAGAATCGACTCCAGCTAATACGGGCCAATTTACAAGGAAAATACCAAAGATGGCAATCCCTCGTATAATATCAATAGAATGAATTCTTTCGTTTTGTGAAATACTGTTCATACTTCATCTCCTTATATATATTTCTTTAAGTATATTACAGTATGAATTGTAAGGTAAATATATCCATTTTAATTTTTCGGCATCTTTGTCTAACTCTGCCTAAACAGTCGGCTTCGCTTTTCTTTATGATCCAGCTCCAGCGGCTAGAACAGTCGATGGCTTCGCGTCTTCCGCCGAGGCAAAAAGCGCCTCTATGTCAGAAGCACCATCCCCCTCTTGTTCTGAGCGAGCCGCTTCCGCTTGTCTTTGTAAGTCGCTGCTGTACAGGATCCAGCATGACCGCTACTTGCTTACTCCTTTTGTTTTAAACTTTGCATGTGGTAGGAAAAGGTCCTGACCATTTCTATGTGCGGCCAAATGCTCTCGTTCTTCTACAAAGCAAAAGGGGGGATAGCGTTTTTTAACTTGTATATATGTATTTCCAAAATTTTTCAACTGTTAACAATTTGACTGTGAGTTATAATAAGAATGCACAACTATATACGACTCCTTTCAAACAGGCAGTATGAAAGCTCTCTGAAAGAGAGCTTTTCTTTTTGGAATATATATTGATAACCATTCTCTTTAATGATACAATATGTTTAAGGTTGATAATCATTATCAAAAAAAGGTGTGATAAATATGGTATATGCATTTTTAGGAGGAACAATTGTTTTATATACAGTTGTAGCAAAGCATGTGTTACATCGAGTAGGAGCAACTAAATAATGAACTATAATACATAGAAATCCTTTTCGTTCCCACGGAGAATGAAAAGGATTTTTTTATTTTTTTACTGTGAAGATGCTGAAAATTTAGTAATATATAAGATGGAAACATCATGGAATAAAGGGGCACGAGGGGATGACAAAAACATTGCAAACAAACAGTATACAAAAGCTGGTTTGTTATTATGAAGAATGGCAGAAAAAAGGTGATATAGAACATAGTGAGAAGTTGCTTGAAGTTATACGGAAATATAAAGAAGAGCAGCTTATGATTGCATTTTGCGGGCATTTCTCTGCTGGAAAATCAACAATGATGAATTATTTATATAAAGATCAATTGCTGCCAACAAGTCCGATTCCAACGAGCGCGAATGTTGTAAAGATAGAAAAAGGACAGAATCGCGTTGTTGTTATCTTAAAATCAGGACAGAAATACGAGTATGACGGTATGTATACGGCAGAAGAGTTGAAAGAACTTTGCAAAAATGGTGATGAAGTAATCGGTATTCATATTTATCGCACTGATGCACCGCTTCCAGAAGACGTTGTTCTTGTTGACACTCCTGGTATTGATTCAACTGATGACGCCCATCAACTTGCAACAGAATCTACATTGCATCTTGCTGATGTTATTTTTTATATGATGGATTATAATCATGTGCAATCGGAAGTGAATTTACAGTTTGTTAAAGAGTTAAAACAGCGTAACAAAACCGTTTATCTTGTTGTGAATCAAATTGATAAACATAAAGAAAATGAATTACCATTCGAGGTATATCAAAACAGCGTAGCACAATCATTTTTAAATTGGAATATAGAAGTTGATGGTATATTTTATACGTCTTTACGTATGCAGAATCACTCACATAACGAATTAGGTCAACTAGAGCAACTCCTTTCCTCGATAGTAAAGGAAAAAAGTGTGTATGTGAAAAGAGGAATGGAGGGAGAAGTATCTTATTTATTACAAGAACATTTCTCATTTCTACTTTCACAATATGAAAAACAATTGGAACCGTTTCAACAAGAGTTAGCATCGATGTTATCGCTGCAAGATGTGACGGCGATTTTAGAACAGCTTGCAGAAAAAGAAAAGCATATTACAAATGCAGAAACGCAAATGAGAGATCAGTATTTTAGCGGCTTGCAAAATATTTTAGACAATGCATATTTAATGCCGTTTGAAATGCGTGATTTAGCAAATCAATATTTAGAGACGAAGCTCACAAAATTTAAAGTTGGTTTACTGTTTTCGAAAGGAAAAACAGAGCAAGAAAAACAGCGTCGTTTAGAAGCGTTTTATGAAACACTACAGAAAACAGTAGAGACGCAGCTTGATTTTCATATGAAAGAGTACGTTGTATCTTTTTTAAAGCAAGAAGAGCTATTCACAGAAGAACTTGGAAAAGTAATATATGATTTAAATGCAGACTTTGGTCCGGCATTACTGGAAGCAACTATTAAACAAGGAGCTGGATTTACTGGAGATTATTTACTTCGTTATACAGAAGATGTTGCAAATGAACTGAAGAAACGTTATCGCCATGAAGCACAGAATATACTTGAAAAAAGTTTGCCACTCTTGCACAGTAAAGTACAAGTAGATATCCAACATATTCGAGAAGAAATAGCACAATATGAAGCTGTAAAAGAAGCTAGGGAAATAAAATTACAGTACATGCAAGAGTATGATCATTATCAAACATACTTACAAGATATATGGCACGATCGTTTTTCTATTCCACAAAGTATAGATATAGAAAAAGCTTTACAACAAACAAAGAAAGTAACAAACGAAAAGTTTCAATTACAATCACAAAGCGAAGTAGCGGGTGAACTCATTGACAATGAGTCCGAACCAATAATGGAAACAAAGCTTAATATTGCCCAGATTATAGATCATGTTAAGGGTGCAGAAGATGTTTTGCAGCAAATTCCAGCTCTTAAACATGTACAACAAGAAATCATGGAGAAAAGGAAACGTGTGGAAGCGAAACAGTTTACAGTGGCGCTATTTGGAGCGTTTAGTGCCGGGAAATCTTCCTTTGCTAACGCGTTATTAGGAGAAAAGGTATTACCGGTATCACCTAATCCTACAACAGCAACGATTAATCAAATTTTACCAGTAACAGATGAGAAACCGCATGGCACGGTAATTGTACAGTTTAAATCAGAAACGGCACTTTTTGAGGATTTAAAGGCCGTTTATAAATTATTTTATCGTGATATTACTTCCTTGGAAGAAGCGCTTCTGCAAATTGATGATGTACTGCAATATCCAGAACCAAGCGGTAGACAAAAAACAACGTTTAGTTTTTTACGCGCTGTGCAGCATGGATATACGGAAGTAAAGCATCGGTTAGGAGAACAATCTCGGGTAACGTTAGCTGAATTCGCTGATTATGTTGCCAATGAAGAAAAATCATGTTTTGTAGAGTATATGGAGCTTTATTTTGATTGTGAGTTAACAAGACAGGGCATTGCACTTGTGGATACGCCGGGGGCAGACTCTGTTAACGCTCGCCATACAGACGTAGCGTTCCAATATATAAAGAATGCAGATGCAATTTTATTTGTAACATATTATAACCACGTGTTTTCACGAGCAGATCGAGAATTTTTAATTCAACTTGGCCGTGTGAAAGATACATTTGCACTTGATAAAATGTTCTTCTTAATTAATGCGGCTGATTTAGCACAGTCCGAAGAGGAGTTGCAAACAGTAAAAGGATATATTAGCGATCAATTATTACAGTACGGAATTCGTAATCCGCGTTTGTTCGCAATATCTAGTTTATTTGCATTGGAAGAAAAACAAGGAAAAGATATTTCGAAAGAAGCGTATGGCATTTTACAACAATCTGGCCTTGCGCAATTTGAACAATCTTTCACTTCCTTTATTATGAAAGATTTAATGCTTGTATCAGTTCATTCTTTATACGGAGCACTTCAAAATGGTTATAAGCTTCTTGCAAATATGATTGAAAGTGCAATGCAAGGAAATGAAGAAAAAGAACAAAAACGACAAAAATATGAAGCAGAACGTGAAGAACTGCTTCACATGATCTCTTCGCACAGCGTTCTAACAGAAGAAAAGGCGTTGGAAAATGAAGTGAAAGAACTTTTATATTATGTAAAGCAACGTTTATTTTTACGATACAATGATGTGTTTACAGAATTTATTAATCCAGCTTCCTTGCGAACACAAGGGAATGTGAAAGAAAAATTACAAGAATGCATGATGGAGTTAATAGCTTTCTTACAACATGACTTATTGCAAGAAATGCGTGCAACTTCGCTGCGTCTTGAAAAATGGATAAATGAAACGATGAGACATGTGCAAGAAGGTGTAGCAGAGCAATGTGTTACAAGGAATGAACAGCTCGTAATCCATACAGATGTAACATATGATTATCGCGTTCTTATGAATGAAAACCCATTTCCAACTATAGAAGCAATACAATTTAAAAAAGCATTATCTCATTTTAAAAGCGAGAAAAATTTCTTTGAGAAAAATGATAAAGCATTGATGCAAGAAGAAATGAAGCAAACGTTAGAACCGTTTGTAGCAGATTACGTAACAGAAGAACAACACCTATTTGTTAATCATTATAAACAAGAATGGCTTCATAGATGGGAACTTGTGAAAACAACTATAATGCAAGATATAGCACAATACTATGAAAGTTTATTATTTGCTTTATTGGAAACAATTGATGTTTCTGTATACGAACAGCGAAAAGAAGAATTAGAAAAGCAGTTACTAAAAATAGAACATGAAGTAGAAGGATTATAAGGATTAAGAGAAAAAAATACGTTCAATACGTTTTTGTAGTACAGTATCTAATGATTTTACAAATCCAGCAAATTCATCTGAGGAAACCATATGAGTTAAGACGAGACGTCTTCCATCTGGCGTTTCGCCGCATAAGACGAAGGAAGTGAACTCATATGGTTTTCCTTCTATCACTAATTTTGGATAGGAATACGTACCGTTTTTCTTTTTCTTCTCATCAATGGAGATTATATTGCACTTCTTTTCATTGTTGTCCATAGTGATGACCTCCTTTGTATTACTTATGGAAGACAAGTATGGTTTAGAACAAAGAGGAGAGAGAATTTTTATGAGAGAATTAGTAATTGAACGTGTTTCACCAAATGAAGCACCGCTTTCGTTATTATTACTTGCCGATCCAAGCGAACGACAATTGAGATCGTATCTTCATAGGGGCATCATTTATACCGCAAAGCGTCTTGAACGTGTGATTGGTGTATATGTGTTGTTAGAAACGCGCCCAAATACAATGGAAATCATGAATATTGCTGTTTCTGACAAAGAACAGGGAAAAGGCATCGGAAAGCAGTTGCTACAGCATGCGATGATAACTGCAAAAGAACAAAACATGCACACGCTTGAAATTGGGACAGGCAATTCTAGCGTTTCACAGCTTGCTTTGTATCAAAAATGTGGATTTCGTATTTTTTCTATTGATTTTGATTACTTTTCAAAGCATTATGAAGAAGAGATTATTGAAAATGGCATTGTATGTCGTGATATGATTCGGCTTACAATGGACTTGCATTAGGAGGAAGAGGACATGGAAGTACATGAAGCAATTACAGCACATTCTCGTAAACAAAATGAAGTGGTGAAAGCATTTCTACAGTTAGAAGCACAGCGTGAAGCGGCGATTGAAGCAGCTGTATCACTTGCGTCAAATGGGAAACCTTTCTCTGTTGATGTAATTAATATGGTAACAAAACAAATTAATGATCTTGCAAAGAACGGCATTGCACAGCAGCGTAAGATTGTAACAGAAGAAATGGTAATGGAATACGTAGGCCGTTTAAAAGAGAAAGAAGGTCGTTAAGTATGATTGTTACAGTCGAATGGTTACATGAACATATACAAGATGAGCATGTTAGAATTATCGATTGCCGTTTTGACTTAGCAAATCCAAATTGGGGAAGAGAACAATATAATGAAGCACATATTCCGTCTGCGCTCTATTTTGATTTAAATAAAGATTTATCAAGTCCGGTTACAAAGCATGGGGGGCGTCATCCGCTTCCAAGTATAGAAGAGTTTGTACAAAAGCTTTCACAAGCTGGGATTGATGAACATACGACAGTTGTGGTATATGATAGCCAAGGAGGAGCAATGGCTTCTCGTCTATGGTGGCTTTTAACATATCTTGGGCATAATAAAGCATATGTGCTAAATGGCGGTTTCCCAGCGTGGAAGGAACGAAATTTTGAAATAGTGAATGAGATACCGGTATTTGCACCGAAGACGTTCGTTCCATCTATACAACATGATACTGTCGTAACGATGGAAGAGTTGCAAGCGAAAATTAGCAAACATGCTGATATAACACTGATTGACTCGCGAGAACCAAAGCGTTATGCAGGATTAGAAGAATTAGTTGATAAAGCAGCTGGTCACATTCCAACTGCGCAAAATTATTTTTGGAAAGATGGTGTAACAGAGTCTGGTGCTTTGAAGGAGAAGGAGGCACAAGAAGATCGTTTTATCCATCTCGATAAAGAGAACGAAACGATTGTTTATTGCGGATCTGGTGTAACGGCGTGTCCAAACGTATTAACACTAAAAATGATTGGTTTTACAAATGTAAAATTATATGTAGGTAGCTGGAGTGATTGGATTTCTTATCCTGAAAATATAATTGTGAAAGAAAAACAGTAGCCTATTGCACCTTAAAAAAATTTGTATTACAATAGGGACACAAACAAGAAATACTAAAAAATAATATATTTTACACGTTGCGAACAATGTGATAAGATAGCGACAAATAAATAAAACATCCTGCGGTGTGCGTAACTTATTTATGTCTAAAACCGATGATAGTAATACGGAAGTTCGATATTTAGAGGCCAACATCATGCCTTTCTTTGAGAAGGAAGATGAAAGGCAACTGTGAGAACATCCACCTGCGAGTAGCGGGTTTTTGGACATTTACGAGGGACGGCACGTGCGGGGGTTCTATTTATACTTACGATTAATAACTTCCTGCGATGTACGTAGCTTGTGTATGTCTAAAACCAATGATAGTAATACGGAAGTTCAATATTAAAATGTAGCCATCAAGCCATCTTTTTAAGAAGGAAGATGAAAGCATTTTTGAGGACATCCACCTGCGAGAGCGGGTTTTTGGACATCTAGAAGAGAACGGCATATGTGGGGCTATATAAAAAACCTTACGTTTTATACGTAAGGTTTTTATTTTGTTTAGAAAGGTTGTATAGGACTTTTCGTGTTATCTGTATTCGCCAGTAAATTCACCATAATAAACATAGCACTTTCGATCTTCATCAATCTCCCTAGAGTCTAGGGCAAATTCCATTAATAACCCTTCTCTTTGAACGTACAAAATATCTGAATGGAGATACGTTAAGATTTCTTCATGGTTCCATACATCTTTACTTTCTATCAAAATCGAATTTATTCCTTGTAGTTCTCTAATCTCAAAACCTATATGGGAATATGTTTTTTCTGAGGAATCATCGAAGAACTTTTCTTTTTCCACATATAATACTGCTGTTCCGTCAGAGTCCATCGCGGTCGCTGTTACAACATACGTATCCTCTTCTTTAACGAAATACTCACAAGTCATTCTTGCGACCGCTTCGGCGATCGAAATATCTGCATAGTTCCATAAGGCAGGATATTGTTTAGCTTCATCATTGAGCCGATATTCTAACCGCAATAGTAATCCCTCTTCCTTTTTATTCTATTTTATCATGAATTCTATTATAATAAAATTATAATTTATAAAGGAGTGTAGGAAGGTGACAAAAACGAAATGGTTAGTAACAGGTGCTCTTACTTCTTTCATGGCCAGCACTTTATCTGGTTGTACAAAAGATCTCCCTCCAAAACCAAATAATAAGAGTTGTTCTGATTGGGATTGGGATGATGAACTTGGAGTGTGGCGATGTGATGACAATCATTCGAGTTATCATGGGCATTATTATTATAGTAGTAACTATTATCAAGATAAATCAACTTTCAAAAATTCCCCTGAATTTAAGTCCTATCAAGCTTCGTCTAATTTTAAAGGGGGAATTGGAAGCGGTTCAACGGGCGGATCCGGAGGTTAAATCATGCCGTTTTACATAAAGGAACGAAGTCAATTTTATTCAAGGTTCCCTCACTTTTGGTCTGACTTATATGGGAGTGAGTATAGCCTTTTTCATGCTTTTGAAGTAACAGAACAAACGATTAGGCATTTGCAATTAGCAACAGAACGAATGGGAAAAGTATTTTTTAAGACTGCTAGTCTTCTTCGGACTTTGCCAGATGATCAGCTTCTTGAACTTGGTTTTCCATCTTCAAGTCTACCTTTTATTAGAATGAAATCCTTATTTCCTGAATCTGTTATTTCACGGTTTGATTTTGCTGTGACAGATGGTGTTATCAAAATGCTGGAATTTAATAGTGATACCCCAACTTTTATTGTGGAATGCTTTCAAATGAATGGAAAAGTATGCAAGGAATTAAATTATCATGACCCAAACGAGAATCAGGAACGTCTTCTGTCTTCTGGTATCACAAAAGCTGTAATGGAAGCTGCTAAAGGAATAGAAATGCCAAATGTTGTCTTCACAGCCCATCATGAACATATAGAAGATTGGAATACTACTAGGTATTTGAGTCAGCTATGTCAGGTTGAAAACAAAATGATGTCAATGTCAGAACTCAGAATTACTGAAGATGCTTTGATCGACAGAGACGGTGTGCCAATTGATATTTTGTATCGTCAAACATATCCAATTGAAGATTTAGTTGAGGACCGGGATCCTAAAACTGGAGATTTTGTAGGGATTGAGTTACTGCAACTTGTAAACAAAGGAAAGCTCTTTATTATAAATCCTATTTCATCTTTTCTACTTCAGCCGAAATCGATACAATGCTTGATTTGGGGATTAGCTGAGATAGGCGCTTTTTATACAAATGAGGAACGTCAATGGATTAAGGAATATATGCTTCCTACTTACTTAGAACCAGATCTATTTTTAGGGGAAAGTTCTTTTGTGCAAAAACCTTCGTTCGGTAGAGAAGGTGACACGGTTACAATTCGTGACAAAGACACGAATATTGTGATTCAAAATTCATATCAAACGTATAAAAAAGAACTTCCTGTGTTTCAAAAATACATAAAGCTTCCAGCTGTTTCTCTTGAGACTGAAAAAGGGAACGAGGAGCTATCGTATGTGTTTGGATCGTTTTTAATTGCTGGGAAACCAAGTAGTATTGGTATACGCGCTGGTGAAAAAATTACAGGGAATGAATCTTATTATTTACCTGTAGGGATTAAAAAGGAGGATTATAAATGATGAACTTTTTACTTTATTTAGCAGTTTCGCTCGGTCTTTTATGTATTGGTCTGTTTCTTATGGAAGTAACAACAAAAGTAAAGGAATTTGCGCTAATGGCGAAAGGGAATCGAGCAGCAAGCTACTCACTTGGAGGAAGACTTCTTGGTCTTGCTGTCGTCTTGTATTCTACTGCTGCTCATTCTGTTTCACTAATGGATATGGTTTTATGGGGAGCGATTGGAGTTTTAGCACAAATCGTTGTGTTTTATTTAGCCGAATTGTGCACACCGCGTTTTAATATTAATCAAAGCATTGAAGAAGATAACCAAGCCGTCGGACTTTTCCTTATGTTTTTATCAATTTCTATCGGAATTGTGATTGCTGGGTGTTTAACATATTAAAAACCTCACGTTTTATACGTAAGGTTTTTATTTTTCATTCGTTAATCCTTCTGATACATAATCAATAAGTCTGTCCATTACTTTAGGAAATAGTTCCTGGCCTAAATCATTTTCTAGGAAATATTTGTTGTAATAAGGAAAAGTTTGAATTCAAAGTGTTGACATCTATTTTAAATAGGAGTAACATTTTATATGTAATAAAATATGTCTCTGTTAGGTGAGGCTCCTGTATAGAGAAATGCTACTGCCCAAAAATGTCGAGAGACGCCAATGGGTCAACAAGAATGATCGAATTAAGGTCTTTTTTAATGTAGCTGGTTAAGAACCTATGCTATACAGTGCTAAAGCTCGGCGAGGGAGAGGTGCGATTGTGTTTAATATAGGCTACTGAAACGTAGTTGTATGAAACTAAACATCGCTTATTTATGTATGTTCAGACCTTTACCCGCTCTCGGGTAAAGGTCTTTTTAATTCAGGTTTATGTTAAATATACATAGCTAAAAATAATTATATGAGGAGGTGAGGAGCAATGTCAGCTTCGGACTCGGTTCCGTTACCCAGGTATTTCGAAAATAGAATGTGTGATGTAGGTAGGAAACGACTTGTTCCTCCCTCTATATCTGTAAATGGATAAATTGAGAAACAATGAGTTTCTTCCTGCATGTGTGAGGGAGGAGACGGACGATGTTATATGTAAACAAACGAGAAGGAATTATAAATAATATAACTCATAAAAAAACGATAAAAGTACAAGAGATTTTACAGCAGAATAATGAAATGCTGATGGAAGTTGCGATTCGAGATGTAAAATCTGTGTATGCTTATTTTAAAACAACAAGAAATGGCCTTTCTGTTAAAGAGGCAAAAAGACGTATTGTACAATATGGGAAAAATGAACGATATGTGAATAAAAAAGTTATGCTGACTCATATTATGATGAAGTTGATGGGAAAAGTAAATCTGTTCGAAAAGGAAGCGAATCAAACGAACGTAACAACATCAAAAACAGTTGCTGTTTTAAGAGTAGTAAATGATAAAGTGAATGGGATAGATACAGATTCTGAAATGATGAATATTCCAATAGAAGAATTGGTCCCAGGAGATGTGATTTGTCTTTCTGCAGGTGATACTGTACCAGCTGACGCCCGGATTATTTACGCAAAAGATGTATTAGTTGATGAATCTCCTTTAACGGGAAAAGAGATGCTTGTAGAAAAGTATGAAAGCTGCTATCACATTGAGAAAAAAAGATTTATGCCGCTAAAACGCATAAAAGATTATAATCCACTTTATCTTGAAAATTTATGCTATCAAGGTACTCACATTGTTAGCGGAACAGCAAAAGCAGTTGTTGTTTCCACTGGAAATAATACGTATGTGGAATTATTACATCAATGTTGTAAGTAATCTTTATGGATGCTAAATAAAGCAAATCATTGTATAATAACAATTACAATCATTATTTGATTATATAACCTTGCGTCATGACGTGAGGTTTTTATTTTTTGTCATTAGGAGAGGAATTATGAAAAAAGTATTATTAGTAGATGGTATGGCACTATTATTTCGTGCCTTTTATGCAACAAGTGTGTATGGGCAATTTATGAAAAGACAAGATGGTATTCCAACAAACGGAATACATGGTTATATGAAGCACTTATTAACAGCAGCTAGTACAATTGAACCGACTCATATCGTAACGTGCTGGGATATGGGGAGTACAACATTTCGAACAGAAGCGTTTTCAAACTATAAGGCGAATCGAGGAGCACCGCCAGAAGAGTTAATTCCACAATTTGATTTAGTGCAAGAAATGACTGCACATTTATCTATCCCGGTTATTGGTATGAAAGGATATGAAGCTGATGACTGTATCGGGACATTAGCAAAAGTGTATCAACATGAAGCAGAAGTGTTTATTTTAACAGGTGATACAGATTTGCTACAGCTAGTTGATACAAAAATTACAGTCATGCTTCTTCGAAAAGGAATTGGAAACTATGAATTTTACACGCCTGAAAAAATTATGGAAGAAAAAGGCGTAGAGCCGTGGAAAATTGTTCATGCAAAGGCATTTATGGGTGATTCAAGTGATAACTATCCAGGTGTTAAAGGCATTGGTGAAAAGACAGCATATAAGCTTATACAGGATCATGGAACAGTTGCAGGTGTCTTAGAAAACATTACATCATTAACAAAAGCACAGCGTACAAAAATTGAGAGTGACTTAGACAACTTGCACATGTCACTACAACTTGCACAAATTCATTGTGAAGTGCCAATTTCGTGCCGATTAGAAGAAGCTTTTCACACAATTGATGAGGGAAAGATCCAATTCGTTTGTGAGCAAATGAACTGGAGAAGACCAGAAATGTTTGTAAACATGTTATAGAAAATGGTTTTTGAAAAAGATTTATATTTGACTATAGATAACGCCCAATCAAATTAAGAGTTTGATTGGGCGTTATTATTTATATAAAAAGACATAAAAAACCTTTTTTTGGGGGGAGACGAGAGCATCTGGCCATGCATAGAAGCGGTCAGGGCCTTTTCCTGCCATATGCGAGGCTTAAAACAAAGGGAGAAAACAAGTAGCGGTCATGTTGTATTCTGCATAGCAGCGACTTAGATGTCGAAAAAATAAAAAGGATTTATATATCTGGTTTCTGCAATATTTAACTTCTTTAAAATGATAGTAAGAATAGTGAACAAGCTGCTGGCAAAGTTATGTTTTAACGTATTTCCGAAAGAAGTCCCCATCTTCAAGCGCGTGACGGGCAAAAGCCCAGCGTTTAAGTGGTGGGTAGTTGACTAGTAGAACGATATATATACTAACTTATGTAAAAATATACGTAGTTTTCATTTGAATTTCAAATGGATTTCACACGAATCTTTTATTATTATACAATACAGATAATTATTTATCTTTTATATAAATAAAATTTTGTATCCCGTATTAACAAGCAGTGATCACCCGTTTCAAGATTTAAAGAGAACGAAGAAGATAGGCGAGGGACTCTCACTAAGGGAAGTTTCGCTTGTAATAATTAAGGAGGAAGATCAAGATGCGAAAAAAAATAAGAAAATCCTTTAAACAGTTACTAATAGAAAATAAACAATTATTATTGAATGATAAAGAAAATATAAGAGAAATTGAAGAAAAAATTGAAAAAAGACATATATCATATAAAGCAGCGAGTAATTGAGTAAAGAGTGCTTAAAAAATAAAGTGGAACTTCTATTCGTGAAAGAAGTTTCACTTTATTTTAACGATTAAAAGAAGAGGAAATTACCGATAAAAAAAGCGCGATGGCTTTTTTGCAGAAGTTACAATCATAACTTCATGCAGCCTGCACTTCTTTTTTTCGTTTATTTGGTAGTTCTACAAAGATCATTCCTAAGAAAATGCAAATACATCCAATGATAGCTGATATCGATAATTGCTCATTTGCAACAAGAACACCTGTTATTGCTGCAAAGACGGGTTCCATTGCAAAAATAATAGCAACGCGGGTAGGAGATGTGTATTTTTGCGCTGTTGTTTGAATAAAAAATGCAAGGGAAGTGGCAAAAAGTGATGTTAGCAATAGTGCAAATAAAAATGAGCGATTTGTCCATAATGACATCGAAAATAATTTCTCCCAATCTTCAAACAGAAAAGCGCAAATAGAAGAGAAGAGTCCTACTGCTAATATTTGTGTAGTACTTAATAATAACGGAGATATCTTTTTTGAAAAGAATCCATTTACAAGGATGTGAGCAGCAAATGCTACAGCACAACCTAAGATAAGAAAATCTCCCGTATTGAATTGAAAAGCGTCTCCAGCTGTTAATAAAAATAATCCGATTGTAGCTGCTGTAATTCCGAGTACGATAAATAGATTCGCTTTTTGTTTTAAAAAGATAAACGATAAAATGGGTACCATGACAATGCTGAGCCCTGTTAAAAATCCTGCTTTAGAAGAGGTTGTATATAATAAACCAAACGTTTGTAGTAAATACCCAACAAACAAAAAGAATCCTACTATCATACCAGCACCGCTACTAAATCCTGCGCGTTTAATGGGTATTTTTTTTATAGAAATGAGCTGAATCATGGATAAAATTATGCCGGCTAATAAAAAACGTACACCATTAAAAGAAAATGGCCCGACAAATGACATGGCATTTTGAACGACAACAAACGTAGCTCCCCAAATGAAAGCAACAAACAATAAAGCGAGAGGAGCAATCCACTCTTTTTTCAATACACTACCTCCGTTCATTTTTTTGTATAGCTTTTCGTGCTAACTCATCGGCTGCTTTATTTTGGCTGCTTGGAATCCACTTTATAAAAAAGAGATCAAATTGCTGGATCATTTTTAGTGCCTCATCTAAAAGTGGTACATATAATGGGTTTTTTACATATTGTTTTTCAAGCGCTCGTTCTACAAGCTGTGAATCTGTTCGAAACGATACAATTTTATAATTATGTTCGGTGCAATATTTTAATGCAGCAAGTAATGCATGATACTCTGCTTCATGGTTGCTCATAATCCCAAGTGGGACAGCGAGCTGTACAGGAGGTTGAACCCCTTTAATAAAAACCCCAGCGCCGGAAGGGCCAGGGTTTCCTTTTGATGCACCATCAATGTACACTTCAATCAAACTGAAACCCTCCAATTAACCGATTGTAATACTATAGCAGCATGTAAATGTTTCATTCGCTTTTAACATTTGAATTCCTTTTTTCTCTTTAAAGTCTTTTGCGGGTTCTAATTCATCGGCGATGCCATACCAGGGTTCAATACAGAGGAACGGTGCACCGTTTCCTTGTGTCCATACACCGACAAATGGGAATCCTGCAAATGATACTTTGACAAACTTATTATGATTGTGAGAACGGATGGTAATTTCATTTTTGTTCATATTCTCAAATATAAGTGCATCGTTTTTAAATAAATCGTATGTAAGTGGAAGCTTTGTTGCTTCTTCGGCTACTACGAGTTTATTTTTAGAAAGAAATGGTCCTTCTAGTACACTTGCTTCTAAGCGCTCTGGAGTGCTGAAAGATAAGTAGTAGTCTGTGAAAGATTCATTTGGTAATAAGGGACAATTAAAAGCAGGGTGTCCTCCAATTGAAAAATACATTTCTTTCGAATTAGAATTGATTACTTCGTATGTTACGTATACAGATGTTTCATTTAATTCATAAGAAACAAGTAATTCAAATGCAAACGGATAGTTTTGTAAAGTTTCTTCATTACTTGTTACTGCGTATGTAATTTTTGATTCACTTTGTTCTTTTATTGTAAATGTTAAATCACGAGCAAAGCCATGTTGTGTTAATGAATATGGTTTACCATTAACATAATATGTATTGTCTACTAATCTCCCCACGATTGGGAATAAAATAGGAGCGCGTCGTCCCCAATACTTTGAGTCTCCTTGCCATATATATTCTGTATGATCTTCTTTTAAACGAACGCTTTGCAGTTCTGCACCTTTTTCAGAAATGGACACGATCATTTTTTCGTTTTGAATCGTTGCTGTCATGAATAAACCTCCTAAATCTTTCATGTTTTTATTATACGTTCCATAAAAAGAAAAGGATAGTGTATGACCATCCTTTTGTAATGTCCGCCTAAAAAAGAGGGATTTAAAGAGATAAATTCATATCGGAGATCGTTATGGATTTCGAATAGAATACTGTCCTGATAGACAAAATAGGATAAAATGAAAGTGTAATATTTCGTATGAACGTGTATGGGTTTTGTATATAAAAGGGGGGAGCAAAATGAAATATAAAATTACTTGGTTATATCGAACAAAAGATGGTTTAGAGACTAGTTTGGAAACAGATTTCCTTCGTTTAGAAGAGGCAATACAATTCGCAACGGATTTTGAAAAAACAGGGAGAGCGAAGGAATTGTTATTTCAGGATGAGATGGGAGTAGAATGGACGTTAAAAGAAGTTAAGAAATTAAGTAAACAAGTTGAAGAAGAAGTGCAAGATCTTACGCTTTATTTTGATGGAGGGTATGATATTGACACAAAAGAAGCAGGTGTAGGGGTAAGTATTTATTATAAGAAACAGGGAAAATTGTATCGAATTCGCCGCAATGCTTACATAGAAGGAATTGATGATAATAATGAAGCGGAATATGCAGCGTTATTATATGGAATGAACATATTAGAAGAGCTAGGGGTTAAATATGAATCGGTTATACTGCATGGTGATTCTCAAGTAGTTCTCCAACAATTAGCGGGTGAATGGCCATGTTATGAGGAGCATTTAATTCATTACTTAGACCAGATTGAACAAAAAGCAAAACAGATGAAAATAAAACTAGTATGTGAACCGGTTTCTAGGAAACAAAATAAAGAAGCTCATCAATTAGCAACACAAGCACTGGAAAGAACGAACATTGATAGTCATAAAGAAATAACCGAATAGGAGTGTAGAAGGAGTGAATCGTAAGCAACTGATTACTGAGGTGAATGATTTATTAGAAACATATTGCGATGGTTGCTTTTTGCAAAAGCATTTTCGAAAAGAACATAGTAAATATTATGCTCACTCCTTTTGTATTCGGCAATGTACGATAGGAGAAAAGTTACAAGAGTATGGAAAACAATTACAATAGCCGCCTTTTGAAGGGGCGACTTTTTATCCCGCTATTTGTGGGCAGTAATACTCCCGCCTCAAAATTCAGCGAAAACATTGTCCAGCTTCAGTGGCTAGAATCTCCGGTCGTTTCGCTCCCTTGGACGAGGCAAAAAGCGCCTCTCTGTCGGGTGCTCCAACGTCCTGCGATTCTGAGCGAGCCGCTTCCGCCTTTCTTAAGAAGTTAGGCGGGAGATAAACTGCCCGTAAAAGCCCGATTGGTGAGGGCTGATAATCAGTGGGGGATGAAGAAAACCCCCACTGATTAAAGTTTCACTTTATCAAGAAAAGATAGACTGATGATAAGTGTTGTATTCTGGAAAAAATATTTTTTGAAAATCCAAAGAGTCATAAGTAATACTTATCAAATATTATAATTAATCAATATTTCACTTATTGTATTTGGCGATATAAAATGAAAGAGGATTTAGAAAGTGTTAAAAAAATTATTTGGCTATAGAAGAATTCAAATTTCAATTGATAATGGGAGTGGATTTTATGATTCTTGGTTTGCATCACGCTCAGATAACTATTCCAAAAGGTGCTGAAGAAGAGGGGAAAAAATTTTATTGTGGAATTCTTGGTCTACCTGAGAAAGAAAAGCCCGAATCACTAAAGGGACGCGGAGGATTTTGGTTAAAAGTCGGAGATAGAGATGTACATATAGGTACAGAAGAAGGTGTTGATCGATTAAAAACAAAAGCCCATATAGCTTATCAAGTAGAGGATATATCGTACTGGAGAAATGTGTTAGAGCAAAATAACATTCAGATAATTGAAGGAGTACCAATCCCAGGCTTTGAACGTTTTGAGTTCAGAGACCCATTCGGAAACAGAGTGGAAATGATTCAAGAAATTTAGTTACTCCATTAATTAAATTTGGTATTTAGATGAAGATAAATATAAGTAAAAATAGACAAAAAGCTTAGGGGAATTTTCTAAGCTCTTTGTTGTGATTTATACTGAAAATTCGCTTGATATTTAATTGCGATTTACGATGAAAAATGGTACATTTTTTATCGTTTTGCACCTCAAAAGTGAACCCGTTAAAAACTTCTCTGGATGTTTTTTTAATTCTTTGCTTCTTGCAATTGATGCTCGCATCTTTCTAATTGTTCTTCTTGATCCAACAAAAATGGTGCATCTAAATCTGTTGCTACTTCTTTCATTGTTTCGAGCTGCTGACGAGCGGATTCAACGGCATTTGTAGCGTGCTGCAATGATTCAGGGTCCATTGTGATCGTCGCAGAACCAACCATCTTTTGAGCAGTTTCAACGCGGAATTTTACTTCTTCAAAATCGTTTACAGGTGAACCCATTGTTTTCTCCTCCTTATTTTCTCATTTCACATAGTTTTTGCTCTGTGGAAAAGAAATATACAGAAGAATAATAAAGGAGGTTATCAATAGATAACCTCCTATCATGTATCAAATTAAAGTTTTACTACGTTAGCAGCTTGAGGTCCACGATTTCCTTCAGCGATTTCGAAAGAAACTTCTTGACCTTCTTCTAAAGATTTGTAGCCTTCCCCTTGAATTGCAGAGAAGTGTACGAATACATCGTCAGCACCTTCAATTTCGATAAATCCAAAACCTTTTTCGCTATTAAACCATTTTACTTTACCTTGCATGCTACAATGCCCCCTAAATATAATTACTTTCTCATTTAGTGAATGATACCTAAAATATTTACAAATTCATAAAATTGAAATTGTTATATTCTCGAATATTCTGCTAAATAATATCTTAAATATACATGTAATGGGAGATTTTAGTCAAGTAAGCGGTTTTATTTTTGTATTTTTAAATAATTTTTTACACTATATGAATAGCAATTAAGAAATCAATAAAAAGTTTTTTTAGATGGGCGAGAGCAGGTCATGTTTTGTTCTACATAGCAGCGACGCATATGTTGAAAAATTAAAAATGAAAGGTGTCAATTCAGATAGTTTTTATATGTTTATAGATTAAAAAATATTTAGAATATTTGTATTTTTATTGTGGATTTTAAAGTGTAAAACAAGGAATTTTACATTCAAATATCGAATATAAAGGTAGGAAGAGATAGGTGGACTTCATCAATCCTTCATGGCAGGTTTTTGATTCGTCAAACCTTGTTTTTGGGTTTGGTGTAATGGAAGTACAATTATTTTATGGAATGTAAATATTGCATATAAAGCATTACCATTGTTTATATAAGATTGAAGGGGAGATTTCTATGTATCGAACCACAGTAAATGAAAAGGAAATTATTATTACATTAGCAGCAAAAATACGTAAAGAAGTAACAGACAGAAATCCATTATACGAGGCTGTTCTTCAAGTAGCTGAACGATTGCTTCAAACAAAACAACCGACATTTGCTGTAAATCATGAAATATTAGGGTTGATTATTGGAGAAGTACAACGAGGAGAAGTGACAGTTTTTGCAGTGGAACATATTATTCCAAAACAGAATATATTCAGTGCGAGCAATATTTTCTATCCAAATGAGGGAACAAGCAAATTTGTAATGGGAATAGAATAGAAATAAAAAAGCGGCCATAACAATGCGTTACGGCCGCTTTCTAAAAGAGAGAGGGGAATGGGGATGAAACGGGTAATAAAAGAGTATTTTTTTCAGCACGATATTGTCATTATGATTGGAGTTTTAATTGCTTTTATCGTGTTTTTGAACATGAAATTGTTTACATGGATTGCAGCTATTGCAGTTATTGCAGGTATTATCTTTTATACAATTAACGAATATGTAACACATCGTTTTTTATTCCATTTAAAACCGCCAAAGAATCCATTTTTATTAAAAATGTTAAAACGTCTTCATTATGATCATCATGTATACCCGAATGATTTAAAGCTACTGTTTTTACCTGTGTGGTATAGTCTTCCTGGATTTGCGATCTATTTATGTATTGTATATGGTATTACTTCTAACGTTACGCTGACATTATCATTTGGAATTGGAATGATCTTTATGCTATTAGTATATGAATGGAAACATTACATTGCTCACAGGCCAATCCGCCCATTAACTCCGTACGGAAGGTGGCTAAAGAAGCAGCATACACTCCATCATTATAAAAATGAGAATTATTGGTTTGGAGTATCGAATCTATTTTACGATTTTCTGTTTAAGACATATAAAGAAGTAAAAGATGTCGAAACGAGCGAAACAGCTCGTAATTTAGAAGGTGAAAAAGCGGTGCGATAAGCACTGCTTTTTATTTTAATAAAATATATTAGAAATTTGGAGAAAAATGACAGAATTTGTCTATCGAAAAATCTTTGCTTACAAAAATAGATTGTCTAAAATAAACTTAAGTTTCTGAATATTTATAAAATTTAGTGTTTTGAATTATGAAAGAAAGCTTTTAGAGATTTGGATTGAAAAGAAAGGAGTAGGTATGAAATGAAACAAGAAACATCTGCGCGTAAATTGAATGGTGAAATCAATTACTCAAACGTAGTGAAGTCTGCCGAATTTCAAAACTTGTTACAAGCAAAGAAAAAATTTATTGTACCGATGAGCATTTTCTTTTTCAGTTTTTTTATTGCTTTGCCTATTTTAACATCGTATTCAAAGGTGCTCAATACATCAGCGTTTGGTGATATTACATGGGCGTGGATATTTGCATTTGCTCAGTTCGTTATGACATGGACATTGTGTATGATCTACAGTAAAAAAGCAGAATCATTTGATCGGTTATCGAATCAAATTCTTGAAAACTTGGATAAAGAGAGGGGATAAATATTGAATACGACAGCTTTTACTTTATTTTTAGTCATTGTTCTTGGAACGCTTGTCATTACGTACTATGCATCGAAAAAAACAAAAAATGCAAGTGATTTTTATACAGCAGGCGGTGGGTTAACAGGATGGCAAAACGGTTTGGCAATTGCGGGCGATTACATGTCCGCTGCTTCTTTTCTTGGGATTGCCGGAGCAATAGCATTAACAGGGTTTGATGGATTTTTTTATAGCATTGGTTTTCTTGTTGCCTATTTAGTTGTATTATATCTTGTTGCAGAGCCGCTTCGAAACCTCGGGAAGTTTACGTTAGCAGATATGATTGCAGCGCGTTTTGATGCTAGAAAAGTACGCGGAGTAGCAGCGCTTAATACGATGACAATTTCCATTTTTTATATGATTGCACAGTTAGTCGGAGCAGGAGCACTTATTAAATTATTATTAGGAATCGAATACACAACGGCTGTACTCATTGTTGGGACATTAATGACTGTATATGTTATTTTTGGGGGAATGACAGCAACGAGTTGGGTACAAATTGTTAAAGCAGTATTATTAATGGCTGGTACTTTTATTATTTCTGTTATTGTGTTTGCGAAGTTTAACTTTAGTATTACAGAAATGTTTGCACAAATGAAGACAGCAACACCATTGAAAGAAGCATTTTTAAATCCTGGTGTAAAGTATAAAGATGGTTTAGATACAATTTCGTTAAATTTAGGACTTGTTCTTGGTACAGCGGGTTTGCCGCATATTCTCGTTCGTTTCTTTACAGTACGTGATGCAAAAACAGCCCGTCAATCTGTTGTATATGCAACGTGGCTAATCGGAGCTTTTTATATTATGACAATTTTCTTAGGATTTGGTGCAGCAGCATTTGTTGGGAATGAAGCAATTGTGAAAGCGAATGCAGCTGGTAATATGGCAGCGCCAATGTTAGCAAAAGCGTTAGGTGGAAATCTTTTATTTGCTTTCGTTTCAGCAGTAGCCTTTGCGACAATTTTAGCTGTAGTAGCCGGACTAGTTTTAACAGCAGCATCGGCGTTTGCTCATGATTTCTATAATGAAATTTTACGCCGCGGAAAAGCAACGGAAAAAGAACAAGTAAAAATGGCACGTTACGCTTCAGTTGGAGTTGCAGTATTTTCCATTATTTTAGCACTATTTGCACAAACGTTAAATGTAGCATTCCTTGTATCGCTTGCATTTGCTGTTGCGGCAAGTGCGAACTTACCAGTTATTTTATTTACGATATACTGGAAGCGCTTTAATACGACGGGTGCCATTTGTGGTATGATTGTTGGCTTAACTTCTGCAATTCTCCTCGTTGCAATGAGCCCGAATGTATGGAATCCAGTGGCTGGAAAAGCGATTTTTGTTGGGGATCCATTATTTCCATATACAACACCAGGAATCATTTCTATTCCACTCGGATTTTTAGCAGCATATTTAGGAACGGTTCTCTCAAGTAAGAAAGAAGATGCAGCGAAGTTTGATGAAATACTTGTAAAATCGAATACAGGACATGGTATTAGTGATATTTCAGCACATTAAGAAACAGAAGTGCTTTCCGTCTAAGGGAAGGCACTTCTATTTGTATTTGTCGTCTTAATTAAATTTATCCCGCTATTTGTGGGGGTCTTACTGCCCGTAAAAGCCCGATTGGGCGGGCTTTCCATCAGTGGGGGATGAAAAAACCCCCACTGATGGAAGTTTCACTTTATCATTTTTTACTGTGGATTTTTTTGTTCATACAGTAGGATTTATATTATTTTTGTGGAATGAAAGTTTAGTGAGAGAAAAGTTTCAACTATTATGAGGCACCGAGCAGCTATAGAAATAAAAAGTTGTAATGGAAGGTGGAATATATAGTGAAAACGAGGCAAATTGGAGAATTATTAGCTAAAGATGAAAAATATGTATGGCATGGAATGCGTCCGTATAGTCCGAGCAGTACAATGATTGGAACAAAGGCAGAGGGCTGTTGGGTGGAGGATAGTGAAGGAAAGCGCTATTTAGATGGAATGAGTGGCCTTTGGTGTGTGAATAGTGGTTATGGAAGAAAAGAACTAGCTGATGCTGCACATGAGCAGCTGAAAAAGCTTTCTTATTTTCCGATGTCACAGTCACATGAGCCGGCAATTCAATTAGCAGAAAAATTAAATGAGTGGCTTGGAGGAGAATACGTTATTTTCTTCTCTAACAGTGGATCAGAGGCTAATGAGACGGCATTTAAAATTGCTCGTCAATATTATGCATATAAAGGGGAGACGCATCGATTTAAATTTATGGCACGTTACCGCGGTTATCACGGAAATACAATGGCGGCGATGGCAGCAACAGGTCAAGCGCAGCGGAAATATCAATATGAACCGTTAGTAGCAGGATTTTTACATGTCACACCACCAGACTGTTATCGCATGCCGAGAATTGAAGAAGAAAATATTTACGAGGTGGAATGCGTAAAGGAAATTGACCGCGTAATGTCATGGGAACTGAGTGAAACGATCGCTGCATTTATTATGGAGCCAATTATTACAGGCGGAGGTATTTTAATGCCGCCGCAAGATTATATGAAAGCTGTTCATGAAACGTGTAAAAAGCATGGTACACTTCTTATTAGTGATGAGGTCATTTGTGGTTTTGGACGTACAGGAAAACCATTTGGATTTATGCATTATGATGTAAAACCAGATATTATTACGATGGCAAAGGGAATTACAAGTGGATATTTACCATTGTCCGCAACGGCAGTGAAAAAAGAAATTTACGAGGCGTTCCAAGGGGCTGGAGAATACGAATTTTTCCGCCATATAAATACATTTGGAGGAAATCCAGCTGCTTGTGCCTTAGCACTTAAAAATTTAGAAATTATGGAGAACGAAGGGTTGATTGATCGTTCTGCTCAGATGGGATCTCTCCTATTAGAACAATTAAAAGAAGCAATTGGTAACCATCCATACGTAGGTGATATTCGCGGGAAGGGATTACTTATTGGAATTGAACTTGTAAATGAGAAAGAAACGAAAGAGCCAATTGATGGAGAGAAAATTGCAAGTGTGGTGAATGCTTGTAAAGAGAAAGGTCTACTTATTGGCCGCAACGGTATGACGACAGCCGGTTATAATAACATTTTAACGTTAGCACCACCGCTCGTAATTTCTAGTGAAGAAATTACGTTTATTGTAGAAACAGTGAAAGCAGCAATGGAACGCATTCGATGAATATGAGAAAGCGGGCTAAAATGATAAAGGCTCGCTTTATATCCCGCTATTCGTGGGCAATAAGACCCCCACCTCAAGATTGAGAGAGAATCGAAGAAGATAGGTGGGGGATAACTGCCCGTAAAAGCCTGATTGGTTCAACTAACCATCAGTGGGGGATGAAAAAAAACCCACTGATGGAAGTTTCACTTTATTAGAATAGTTAATTTGAAACGAACGGAGACATAAATATGTTATTAAATCAACGTTTTACAATTGGAGAAATGGCGAAAATGCATAATATTCCTGAATCGACATTGCGGTACTATGATGAAAAGGGAATCTTTCATCCAGCAATTGTTGATTCGCAAACAAATTATCGCTACTATACAATCGATCAATTTTCCATGTTGGATACAATTAAGTTTTTGCGACAGCTAAATATTCCGCTAAAAGAAATTAAACGATATATAGATGAAAGAACACCAGCATTTGCGCTGGATTTATTGGAGAAACAAGAAGAGATGTTACTGAAAAAACAAAGGGAAATTGAATATACGTTAGCAAAAATAAAGCATAAAATTCATTTAATGAAAGAAGCTGTACAAACAGATGATCATGCAGTCATTTTTACAAAATTACCAAACCGGAAAATTACAGCTCTTCCTATTACTCCAAATGTAACAGATGATATGTTTGAATATTATATTCATTCACTTCAAAAAAATATGAAACAAGTAGATGATAGTTTATTTTCAGGTGATATAGGTGTTACGGTAGCAAAAGATGCATTATTACAACATGATTTTCAAGCATACAATCGTGTATTTATTCTTCTTGATTACATGCCATTTCAAATTACTACTTCTGATGTAATTGAGGAGGGAATATATGCGTGTGCGTATCATCATGGACCATACGAAGAAACGGGAAAGACTTACAAGAGGCTGCTACTAGCTATTGAAAAGGATGGGTATGAAATATGTGGTGATGCAATTGAACTAGCTTTAATTGATTGGTCTGTAACGAGTAATCAAGAGGAGCAAGTGACAGAAATCCAGATTCCTGTGGTGAGAAAAAAATAAAAACACCATTCATAACAAAATATATTTTTTACTTCTCTCTTGACCTTAAAGTAACTTGAAGGTTTACAATGTGAACAGAGAGTCGTAAAGGAGAGTTTTGTAATGGAAACAACTGAGAATTTGAGAAAAAAACCGATGAAAAGTTTATTTATTTCTTATTTAATTCCAGCGGTACTTGGAATGGTACTGATGTCAGTAAATATTATGATTGATGCAGTTATGGTGAGCCGTGGTGTGGGAGCAAATGGATTGGCCGGAGTAAATGTTGCCGTACCTGCGTTTTCTATCTTTTTCTCCATCTCATTGTGGATTGGGATGGGCGGAGCTACATTGTATTCAATCGCTTTAGGAGAAAATAAAATAGAGCGAGCGCGCTCTATTTTCACACAATCTATGACAGTAGCTGTTGCGATTGTTAGTATGTTAATGATTATTTGTTTATGGAAAATAGAAGATATAGCATACTTATTTGGCGCAAATGATGTCATTTTACCGTATTCATTAGATTATCTACATGTATTATTCACATTTGGAATGATATATGTATTAGAAAATATTTTGAGTACATTTATACGAAATGATGGAAATCCAAATTTAGCTATGGCAGGTCTTATTGTCACAGCGGTATTAAATATTGCATTTAATTACATGTTTATCTTTGTACTAGGTTGGGGTGTGACAGGATCAGCATCTGCTACTATTTTATCTGCGGCAATTGGTTTTCTTGTGCTACTGAGTCATTTCTTTAGAAAAAATAGTATTTTAAAATGGACGAAACTCAATTTAGAATGGGAAACTGTAAAGCAAATTATGATCATTGGTTTTCCGAGTTTCACGACAGAGGTTACAGTAGCGATTGTAACGATTGGATTTAATATCACTTTTATTCAATATGCTGGTGAACAAGGCGTTGCATCGTATGCTATGGTAAACAGTATTCATGCTATGACGTTACTTTTATTTTTTGGCGTTGGGGCAGCACTGCAACCTATCGCAAGCTTCCATTATGGTGCAAACTTAACAGAAAGATTGAAACAAGGGTTACAGATTGCAGTTAAAACAGCTGTTGTACTCGGTGTTATTGCAACACTTATTGGTTTATTCTTTGGGAAATACCTTATCGGTCTATTTGACGTTCAATCTGAAGAATTATTAAGTATGACGGTAATAGGAATTAGTTTATTCTTCACGCAATACGTATTTTTAGGTTATAACATCGTATACGGGGAATATTTTCAATCCGTAAGACAAACAAAAAAATCTGTTTTTATTATTTTAAGTCGCGGATTGTTGCTGATCATCCCTCTTCTGTGGATGATGCCAAAATTATTTGGTGTAAATGGAATATGGCTTGTAATGCCTGTTGCGGAACTATTAACAGCGTGTGCTGTATTTGTGATGAATCATTTTTCACATCCAGTTTCTATACGGGTGTTGGAAGAAAAACATATATAATGATGAAGTCCCCTTACCGTGTTAAGGGGATTTTTTCTTGTTATATAGGGATTCGTACAAATATTACTTTTAAAGGGTAAACTATCTTCAATTGGAAAATAAAGCTATACAAGTAATTGGAAGAATATTATGATGAAAAAAATGGGGAAATAGGAGAATGTATAAGGATGTTAAAAAGAAAGAGATTCAAAAAGTATTGTTTTATTTTCTTTATCATTGCAGCAGTTTATATAAGTACTTTACAATATATTATTTACAAGCATGGTCACATGAAAGCACCAGATGATGCAGAGTATATGATTGTACTTGGTGCTCGTGTGAAAGGAACAGAACCTTCTTATGCTTTGCAATATCGTATTGATAAAGCAGCAGAATATTTAAAAACACATCCACAAACAACTGTTATTGTGTCTGGTGGTAAAGGAAAAAAAGAGGATATTTCCGAAGCTTTGGCGATGAAATGCGGATTGGTAGCGCAGGGAATTCAAGAAGAACGAATTACAATGGAAGATCGTTCTTCGAATACAGATGAGAACATAAAATTCTCAAAACTTCTTATTCCAACAAATAAGAAGAAAGGAATCATTGTAACGAATGATTTTCATATGTACCGCGCAAAAAAAATTGCCGAAAAACAGGGATTGCAACTAGAGGGATTGTCTGCAAGAACACCAAAGCCGATCATCATTCAATCTAATCTTAGAGAGTACGTAGCAATTACGAAGTATTGGCTTATGAATCAAATATAATGAGAAATCTTACGAAATTGTAATTCAGCTGAAAGGTAAAGCGATAGTTTCTATAAAAATACAAATTAAAAAATAGACATAAAAACCCTCTTTCTTTTTAGGCGGGCGAGAGCATCTGGCCATGTATAGAAGCGGTCAGGGCCTTTTTCTGCCACATGCAAGGTTTAAAACAAAAGGAGAGTGCAGATCATGCTGTATTCTGCATTATGTTATTTTAGCATTTTCTTTGCACGGGTAGGAACTTATCCCGCTATTTGTGGGCAGTAAGACCCCCACCTCAAGATTCAGAGAGAAGCGTTGTCCAGCTCTAGCGGCTAGAATCTCCGGTCGTTTCGTCCCCTCGGACGAGGCAAAAAGCACCTCTCTGTCAGGGGCGTGGGCGTCCTGCGATTCTGAGCGAGCCGCTTCCGCTTTTCTAAAGAAGATAGGTGGGGGATAACTGCCCGTAAAAGCCCGATTGGTGAGAGCTTTCCGTCAGTGGGGGATGAAGAAAACCCCATTGACGGAAGTTTCACTTTATTACTTCGTTTGGAGTACGATTAAAGGTATTGAAAGAGGTCTAATATGTAGGAAAGGACCAATCAATTACGATGGTTCTTTTTCATGTATCGTTTTGTTTTAAGCATATCGTTTGTCTATATACAAAAAATGTGATAATTATGGAGTATTCAGACTATAGGGGGTAGGATATGATGAATGAAATGATACATACAATGGAACAACACGTATCAGTACGAAAATATAAGAAAGAGCCAATTCCAAAGAATATAATCGAAAGAATGATTGGAGCAGCACAGCATGCAGCATCATCACATTTTGTGCAAGCCTATTCAGTTGTATATGTAACAGATGAAGCTTTGAAAGAGCAATTAGCAGAGCTATCTGGAAATCGCCATGTGAAAAGTTGCGCGGCATTCTTTGTTTGCTGTGCAGATTTAAAGCGGTTAGAAGTTGCATGCGAGAAGCATGGAACAGAAATTAAATCTGATACTACAGAAAATTTCATTGTGGCAACGGTAGATGTGTCTCTCTTTGCTCAAAATTTAGCGCTTGCCGCTGAATCTCTCGGATATGGTATTTGTTATATTGGGGGAATTCGTAATAACCCAGAACAAGTAAGTGAATTACTACATTTGCCAGATAACGTGTACCCAGTCTTTGGAATGACAGTTGGTGTACCAGATGAAAAACATGGCGTGAAACCTCGCTTACCAGTTGGAGCTATTCTACATGAAAACACATATGATGAGAACAAATATAACGAACTGCTAGATGAATATGATCATACGACCAATGAATATTATAAGGAAAGATTGACAAATCAAAAGGATATAACGTGGACAGGATCAATGAGCAAGTTTATGTCACAGGAAAAGCGATTGCATATGAAAGAGTTTTTGGTTAAAAAGGGATTTAATCAAAAATAATGTAGAAAAAGCAAATCTGTTCACACAGGTTTGCTTTTTTGCATGATTAAAAAACAAGGTCTTTAAAATTTATTTCAATATAAATATAGATTACTTATTCTTGATTAAGTTCTATATACTCAAACGAATTGTCATCAGGATGCTGCGCGATCATTTTCATACCACTAGGAACGAATGAAGGTCCAACTAATATTTCCGCGCCTTCACGTTGGATAAAATCTTTAGCTTCTGTAATAGAATCAACTACAATTGTCGCTGTAATATTGTGAGCAAGATTATTATTAGTACCAGCTAATAATAATAAGTTTTGAAATCTCGCAACATCGATATTTCCGATAGAAAACACATTTTGAGTTTCTTCATCGAGTAATGATTTGTAAAAGTCGAGGTGAGGATCTAATTTAGAAACATATATTCTAGGAATAATTGATAATATTTTCATAAGATAGCCTCCAGTATAATTTTGTATATTTATAGTAATATGTTTGATTTTACCATATTTTAGGTAAGGAAGAAGGAGTTTATTGGTCCAATTCAGAAGATAGAAAGTGGTTTTGATATTTAGATTGCAAAAGTACAGCTAATATATTTGAAATAATTTTATACTCAATGAAAGAAGGGGATTGCGTGATATATGAATTAGAACAGCAGCAATTTATTCGTTGTAAGCATCTATTACAGGAAGAGAGACACCTTGAGGTACAAGCTATTATTGAAGGGAATAATCTAGGGCGTGTGTTTGTTGATCATGTGGCGTTTCCGCAGTCAGGTCTAGTATGGCTTGGTAATTTGGATGGCTTTACATTTATTGGTAATCCGAATAATGAATCGTTTAATTTTGAAATAAAGCAGTTTTTAAATGGAAAAATTGCAAAAGAAGCAATTGAATTAGGGCTTCATTGGTTTGAAGGATTTGGCTATGGAATAGATTGGGATCATACGATTAGAAAGATATTGAGTGGCTATTCATATGAGGAATCCAATCAGAAAGTATACAAATTATATGAAAATCAGTACCAGATTCAAAATGAATCGAAAATTGATGAGGGATATACATTATTGAAAATAACAGAAGAAAGCGTAATTGCCAATCGTTTATATGAAAATTCATTTTTTGTATCGCAGCTTTCATTATTTTGGAATTCTATGGAATCTTTCTTTGAAAAAGGAATTGGGTATGGGCTTATGTATAAGAATGAAATAGTAAGTATTTGTTTTTCAGGATTTGTTAGTGAAAATACACATGCAGTAGCCATTGAAACAACGGAAGAACATCGTGGAAAAAAATTAGCTCAGAAAGTTGCGCATGCATTTGTACAGGATTGTTTCGCAAATGGGAAAACTCCTTATTGGGATTGTATGGAAGTGAACACGCCTTCAATTGCAATTGCAGAGAGTTTAGGATTTGTAAATGTGTTTAATTATATAGTATATGATTATCAGTTTTTACTTGAAGGACAAGAATAGTAAGAATAAACCAATCTGAAAAAGGAATGACCCAGGCGTGTTGATTATCTAGTAAAAAATCATAAATACATACAAAAATGAAGAGAAATTCCCATGTGTTTTTAAATCATAAAAAAATTACCGGATAAGATTTTAGCAAAAGCTAAAGTCTTTTTTGTTTGTAAAATAAAAATATTCCTAATTTTCGATTGACGATTTATTCCTATACTGCTAATATACTGAATAATTTTGCAAAATTATAAAACTGATTCGATAGATACCGAATCAAAGAGAGGGGACCATATGGTACACATTACATCTTGGTTTGAGCGGCATGTCAAAGTTGTTTATTCAGCATTTCGCGAAATGCTATTGAGCTTACACGTTTTATCTAATCCAGCGCATCATGTGAAACGACTACAGTGGGCAGAAAATCTATTGAGTATGATGAATGAAAACGAAAAGGAATTACTGCATGAAATGAACAGGAAAAGTGATGAGTGGTTTCGATTTATCGACTGGTGTTCAGAGTTTCCAGTTGAAGCGTATGTAGAAGAAGGGATTGAAAGATTACGGGCTACAGATGAAAAGGTATTTCAAAGATTTTTTCTGGATTTAGAGAAAGAAACGATTTGTAATTTTTTATACGAATACCATCAATGTTATTTCGCAAGGGAGCTTTTTCGAATTGAACCTTGGCTCCAACAATCCGTACATGATTTAAAAGAAATGATAAAACAAAATCCATTACTGCTTTCTAAGAAGTTGCATCCAAGGTTTTTAATTGAAGGGGAGCAAATCACATGCCCATCAACTTAAGAAATTTTCGTTTTGGGGGTACTTCAAAATGTTAGCCTGATAGCCATGGGGTCCTGCCGACAAAACGCGGATATTATACGCTAAGAGATTCCCAAAACTCAATATTACCTATTCTAATTAAGATTTTAATTTAGAGATTGGTTTTGAGACGTATTAAATATATAATTATTAGCGAAGGGCAATCTGTAAGTCATAAGGTACATGTTAAAAGAGAAACTTCTTATTTTATCCCGCATTAACGGACAGTAATACTCCCGCCTCAAAATTCAGCGAAAGCATTGTCCAGCTTCAGTGGCTAGAATGTTCGGTGGCTTCGCTTCTTCCTAAGAGGTAAAAAACACCTCTACGTCAGAAGCTCCATCCCCCTCACATTCTGAACGAGC
>NZ_JAKUFS010000003.1 GCF_022663535.1 Bacillus cereus group sp. BfR-BA-01380
GAAGTGGCTCGCCCAGAATGTGAGGGGGATGGAGCTTCTGACGTAGAGGTGTTTTTTACCTCGTAGGAAGAAGCGAAGCCACCGAACATTCTAGCCACTGGAACTGGACAACGCTTTCGCCAAATTTTGAGGTGGGAGTATTACTGCCCGTTAATGCGGGATAAACAGAACTTCGCTAATTGTTCACCCCAAGATGATAATTCCGTCTCCATAAAACCTGCCTTTTGATAAGCAAATTTTGCTGCAAGATTTTCAGGATGATATCCAATCATAATAAGTGGAATATTTATATCATTCATTCTTCTTATTTCTTCAATAACCAATTTTATAGCATGTACTCCTATTCCTCTTCCCTGGAATCTTTTATCAACCATCAGTCTGTAAATCCAATAATTATTATCGTCGCAGTCTATTCCAAACATAGTAAAGCCTACGATTTCGTTATCAAGATATATTCCTTTTGCATAGAAATTGTCTAGAAACTGCACTTCTGCAATTGAATACAAATTGGAAGCGATAAATGGTTGTTGTTCTTGATTCACTGATAATTGAATCGCATCTTCCCAATTACTCTTATCGATCGTTTTTAATGATATATGTTTCAATATAATGCTCCTTCACAAGAATATTTCCATAGTCTTCTTGTCGATTTCGTATGTTTAAATCGTTACGCAATCATTTTAAAAGACCAAATCGAATCGTGATTTGGTCTACTAATTCGGATACGATTTACATCATTTCTATACCCTTTGTTATATTCTTTCAATAATTGTCGCTGTTGACATCCCGTGCCCGATACAAATTGTAAGTAAGCCGTATTTTCCGTTTCTTCTTTCTAGTTCATGAAGCAGGGATGTCATCAACTTCACGCCTGTTGCTCCGAGCGGATGTCCTAATGCGATGGCACCGCCGTTCACATTTACTTTATGTAAATCTGCTTCCAGTTCTTTTTGCCATGCAAGAACAACGGAAGCAAACGCTTCGTTAATTTCGACTACGTCCATATCATGAATTGTTAAGTTTGCTTTTTGCAATACTTTTTTCGTCGCTGGAATGACGCCGTCCAGCATCGTTGTAGGATCTGAACCAACAACAACTTGATTCACAATCCGCGCTCGTGCTTTAAGCCCTAACTCTTTCGCTTTTTCGCTATCCATTAACAAAATGGCCGCTGCTCCATCACTAATTTGACTCGCATTCCCTGCTGTAATCAATCCATTCTCTTTAAATACAGTCCTTAAATTTGCCAATGCTTCAAGAGAAGTGTCTGCTCTTGGTCCTTCATCATTTGTAACGAGTATTGCATTGCCTTCTTTATCTATCCCATTTACTGGGGTAATTTCACGCTTAAAGTATCCTGCTTCTATTGCCTGTAGTGCGCGCTGATGACTTTCATAAGCGTAGCTATCTAGCTGCTCTCTTGTAATTCCATATTTTTCAGCAATCATTTCTGCTGATACACCTTGATGTACAAATTCATATTTTGCATGAAGACTACTCGGAATTGTATTTGCATTGCCATCGCTTAAAATTGGCACTTTCGTCATATGCTCAACACCAGCAGCAATGGTAATGTCCATATCACCAGATTTAATTTCTTGCGCTGCAAAATGGATTGCTTGTTGCCCTGAACCGCAAAGACGGTTAATCGTTACAGCAGGAACAGTAATCGGAAAATTTGCTTCTAAAGCAGCAAGTCTACCAATATTAAAACCTTGTTCAGCAATTTGTGTCACACAACCCATGACAATATCTTCTACCATTCCTTTTTCTATATTGGCACGCTTCGTCACTTCATCCAATGCAACTGCTGCAAGTTGCACTGGATGGAGTTCACGAAACGCACCGTTTCTTTTTCCAACTGGCGTACGTACAGCTTCAACAATTACAACTTCTCTGTTCATCTTCTTTCGCCCACTTTCCCTTTTTCATAATTATAAAACCCTTTTCCCGTTTTCCTCCCAAGATGTCCTGCCTCTACAAGTTTCACAAGTGTCTGCGGAGCGCGGAATCTATCACCAAACGCTTCACTTAAACCCTGGCTTGCAAATAACATCGTATCTAATCCAACATAATCCGCTAACTCAAACGGCCCCATCGGATAGTTCAGGCCTAATTTAATCGCTTTATCAATTTCCTCTTTGCTTCCTATCCCTTCTTCATACATACGCATGCACTCTAACAAATGCACCGCAATCGCTCTTGAAGTTACAAACCCTTGCATGTCTTTCACAACAACCGTTTCTTTTCCAATATCTTCTGCTAAATCCTTTACTATTTGTATTGTATGTTCCGCTGTATCAACTCCTCTCACAATTTCAATCAATTTCATAACAGGTGCTGGATTAAACCAATGCATCCCTAACACTTTCTCTGAGCGATTTGTCGCACTTGCAATCGCCGTTACACTTAATTCAGATGTATTTGTCGCAAGAATAGTCGACTCGGAAGCATAGCGATCTAGCTGTTTAAAAATCTCTTTTTTTAACTGTAAATTTTCAGGAGCAGCTTCAATGATAAGCTCTACATCTTTACATGCTTCCTCTAGCGTTATAGTAGACACGATATTCGCAAGCACTTGCTCTTTCTCTTCTTCGCTCGTCCGCCCAGCTTTCACAAAACGTTCTAGGCTTGCTGTAATCCCCTTGCATGCTTTTTGTATACTTTCTTCTGACACATCATACATTTTCACACACTTTCCGCCCATCGCTAATGCCTGAACAATACCGCTTCCCATAATCCCCGCACCGATCACCGCAATATTTTGAATCATCATTTTCCTCCCCTTTCATTACAACCCCATACTTTTCGCAATAATATTTTTCATAATTTCATTTGTCCCCGCATAAATCGCGCTTACTGGAATATCTCGATATCTTCTTGCAATTTCGTATTCTTCCATATATCCATACCCGCCGTGCAATTGCATACACTCTGCCGCTACTTTCTTCGCAATATCTGTTATCCACCACTTTGCCATCGATACTTTCTTCACAATATTTTCGCCTTGCATATGCGCTGCAATACATTCATTCACAAACGTGCGGCCAATCTCAATTTCTGTATACATTTCGGCAAGCCTAAATTGGACAGTTTGAAAATCACTAATGCTCTTCCCAAATGCTTTTCGTTCTTTTACATAGTCCTTTGTTAAACGCAGCATCACTTCCGCCGCTGTTATCGCCGCAATTGCAACAATGAGGCGTTCTTGCTGTAATTTCTCCATTAAATAGTAGAAACCTTTTCCTTCTTTCCCTAACAAATTAGAGGCAGGAACTTTCACATCTTCAAAAATGAGTTCCGCTGTATCTTGGCTATGTAATCCAACTTTTTCGAGTTTTTTCCCTCTCTTGAACCCCTCCATTCCTCTTTCTAAAACGAGTAAACTAATCCCTTTATGCGCTGGCTTTACAGTGGGATCTGTCTTACAAACAACAATGACTAAATCCGCATGAATACCATTTGTAATAAATGTTTTTTCGCCGTTCACAACATAATGATCGCCTTCTTTGCGTGCCATTGTACGAGTATTAGCTAAATCAGAACCTGCTCCTGGCTCTGTCATCGCAATGGCGGCAATATATTCACCGCTCGCACATTTTGGAAGCCATCGTTTCTTTTGCTCTTCTGTTCCATATGCCGTCAAATATGGAACGACAATATCATTATGTAAACCGATTCCTACTAAACTTGAACCAACCTTTTCTAGTTCTTCATTTATGACAACTGAGTATCCGAAATCAGCTTCAGCTCCGCTGTACTTCTCTTCTACCATTGGACAAAGAAACCCATTCCCCCCCATCTTTCTCCAGAAGGACCGCGGAATGATACCGTCTTTCTCCCATTGGCTATAATGCGGATACGCTTCCTTTTCTAAAAATTTACGGAAAGCATCACGGAAAATGTGATGCTCCTCCTCTAAATAGGCATGCTTCATCGTATTTTTTTCACCTCTGTCCCTTGATTACGTAAAATAAACTTTTGAATTTTCCCGCTCGCATTTCTCGGCAGCTGCTCCGTAAATACATACCTACGTGGGCGTTTATAATCAGCAAGTTTATCGCTTTGTTTACAATATTCATCTAACATTTCTTCTGTAAGCGATGCGTCCTTTGAAACAACGTACGCAACAACGCGCTGTCCCCACAGGTCATCCTTCTCCCCCAACACTGCAACATCTAACACACCTTCATGCGTATACAAAAAGTCCTCTATCTCGCGCGGATAAATATTCTCTCCGCCGCTCACGACCATATCATCAACACGATCGGCTACATATAAATATCCATCCCTATCTACATAACCTAAATCTCCTGAATGATACCATCCTTTATATAAGGCCTTTTCCGTCTCTTCTTGCTTGTTGTGATACCCCGCCATCACACATGAGCCTCTCATAATAATTTCTCCAATTTCATATGGAGGTAACACATCATCCGGCTCAGACGATCCATCATCGTTCGGGCGGACAATGCGAATTTCATGATTATAGGCAGCCTTTCCTGCCGAACCAACTTTCGCAAGCTGCTCATGCTCGCGTAAAAATGTAACGGCCGGTCCCATCTCTGTCATTCCGTAAGCTTGTACTAACGAAACATTCAACTTTTCATCACAAGCTTTTACGAGCGCAGGTGCCATCGAAGCCGCTCCGTATAAGCCGTATTGAAGTGATGATAAATCATACTGTGATAAATCTTCCTGCAGCAGCATATTCCACATTGTCGGTGCAGCAAACATCACCGTCACCTTTTCATTTTGAATCGTCTCCAAGACAAGCTTTGCATCAAAATGATGAAGAATGATATTTGTCGCACCGCTATGTACTCTCGGAATAAAACAACAATGAAGCTCCGCACAATGAAACATCGGCGCTGTTACAAGGCCGCGGCTATTTTCCGTGTAATGCAAATAAGCAACGCCCATTAAACTTTGATCAATAATCTCCCTATGACGATGAAGCACACCCTTTGGCTGACCTGTCGTACCACTCGTATACATAATGGAACAAATGTCATCTTCATTGACTTCTACTTTTTCAAAATGCGGCGTAGCATTTGCTACTTTTTCTTCATATGAAACAGAAAATGATGGCTTATTTTGATCAATGTACCAAAACTGAATGTGAGGAAATTGTGTATGAATGCTTTGTACTTGAGAGGATAGTTGCTGTTCAAAAAGTACGATTTTAGGAGAAGCATCTTCTAATATATAGGTAAGTTCTTGTGGTTTTAATCGAAAGTTGATGGGGTTAAATATAACTCCTATTTTGGCACAAGCAAAACACGTCGTCGCTAGTAGGCTACCATTAAAAAGAAACGCCGAAACGCAGTCACCTTTTCGAATCCCGCTTTGTTGGAACGCATGAGCGAGTTTATTTACCTGTTCATTCCACTCTGCATACGTCCAGCGAATCTGTTTTTCAGACTCAATAATCGCTTCCTTATTTGAATAATTCCCAGTTGTTACTTCCAGTAGTTTCCCGATGGTCATATACACGACATCTTTCCCCTCCTACTCATTAAAACGCTTTCATTTTTTTGCTATCTTCCTATTAAAAACAAGATAGCTTGGGGATTATTATAACAATTTTCCAAATACTTTACAGGTGAATCTTTCGACAAATAGAGACAACGACGATTCGCTTTGATAGTAAAAAAACGAAGCGAAGCATTTGACTTGTTCAGCAAATGCTTCGCTTAGGAATGATTAGACGTATATTTGTTACTTCCAGGGAGTTTCTTAATGTTATTCCAAGCCTCAATCGCTTCTTTACGAGTTTTCCCTTTATTGTTTGGATCTGCGAAAAAGTCACGAGTAAATTGATTGTATTCAAATTGAGGAGCAATTTGTTTTTTATACAATTTAAGCTTTTGCTAATTGTCGTTCTTTTTTCGGAGAATAACTCATCCCCGCAAACACGAGAAAAATGCCGAGAAGCTGATACATATCAGGACGGTAATGCAAAATCGTAACATCCAGTAAGATTGCGACAATCGGATCAACGAAGACTAAAATCGCAATTGTTTGAGCCTTTAATTCTCGTAAACTACTAAAGAACAAATAAAACACAAATCCGGTATGAATAAATCCTGTCACAAGGATATAAAGCCAATTTTCAACGGTAAGATGCATAAATTTTGACCAATCTACAAATGGAATCAATAAGACAACACCAAGACTCGTTTGAATAACCGTTGTTAATAACGGGCTCAGTGTTTGAATTCCCTTTCCTGTAATGGAAGTAAGCGCATAGAAAAGTGCTGCCGCAAATGCCCACAGTACACCTGTGGATAAAAATTCAGCAACACTTGTATGTTGATGAATCCCTCCAACTAACAATGTACCTACAAAACAAATAAAGAAAAAGACCAAACCTGTTCCTGTTATTTTTTCTTTAAAGATAACAGAACCTAAAAGAAGCACAATAACAGGTGCTAAATGATAAATCGATATCGCTACAGTAATGGGCATGACTTCAATGGACCGAAAGAAAAAGACCCAGTTTATAATAAGGAACAAACCACATAGTAAGGCAAGCACATACTCCTGGCGCGGAATAAAATTTTCCTGTTTCGTTGTAAATGTACGAAAAAGCCATATTCCCCCTAACAGAATACTTGCACAAAGACATCGTACAAAGACCAATTCAATCGATGGGAGGCCTGTTTTGATCGAAAATAGACCGATTGAACCAAAGATAGCCATAGAGGCGACAAATTTTAATTTCGCGTACATGTAACCCCCCCTAAAGTAGTCATAGTTATAACGACTATTGTTTTGTGCGAAAAAAACAGCTTTATCCCGCATTAACGGGCAGTAAGACCCCCACCTCAAGATTGAGAGAGAAACGAAGAAGATAGGTGGGGGATGAAGCCCCCACTGATGGAAGTTTCACTTTACGCTAAGCTGTTTTTCCCTGTCATGACATGAATTAAATCTTCTCTTTTCTTCCATAGCTCATCTAGCTTTTCAGGACCGAACGCAGTTGTAATTTCTTCTACCATAATGTCGTGCCGGATGTATTCGGTAGCAATTAGAACGAGCGCAGGATCAGTTGACTTTACAGCCCACTCTGAACCTCTGTCGCTAAACTTAGCAATCAGAGCTTCTTCCTCATCTCGAACAAGAATCGTCAAATACCCACCCATGCGCTTGCTCACAATATCTGGAGCCATGTAGTTATGATGATATGTGTGTCCCAGCGTCTTATCTTCAGCTCCAAATAAAACTGTAAAAATGGGAATCGATCCTTCTTTCTCTCGAACAGCTTTTTCAATGTCTTTCACAATAGGAGACCAAATCGATAACCAAAGTTCTTTGTTTGCACCTCGAATCATTGAAAGCATTTCTTGAACAATATGTTCATATTGAACAATTCTCGTGACAACATCTATCTTTTGATCACTTTCTAACGTCGTAAGAGACGATCCTAGCACTTCTAATGACGCATCCATCTCTTCTTTCAGGCGAGCAAGCAATAGCTTTGGTTCAACAGGTTTGTAAACAATCGGATCAGAAGGAACGGTTTGAATTGCTCCTTTATCAAGTAATTTTCCTAATACCTCATAAATCATGGAGCGCGGAACACCGGAACGCTTACTTAATTCATAACCAGTGATTGCGGGTGATTTCAATAAACCGATGTAAGCCTTACATTCGTATTTTGAAAATCCATGTTTTTGCAATTCGATAATTGCTTTCTCTTCCATAAGTCCTCCTAATAGTAGTTATTATATTAACTACTATAAAACATCCGTATTTAAATGTCTATATTTTCAGATTTATTATCAAAACATGAAAAAGTATCAGTCAACAGAGACCGATACTTTTATTCATACGAACGCTCTTCCCCTTTGTACAGCGGCGTCATATTCGCAAACCGAAATTTATCCGCATGCATCACTGCTTTCTTTTCCTCAACTGCTGAATCTTGGTTTTTCTGCGGAATAGGCATAGACCTCGTATTGAGCCGTTCCTTTATTCCTTGAACCATAAAATTTAAAATAAAAATTGATATTGTAAAAGCTACTAATGGCGCCAATATAATCCACGGTGCTGTTAATAATTCATTTTTGGTCAATCCGATTAATCCCGACCACTCGTTTGTAAGGGAAAGCGCAGTAGGGGGCTCTCCGAGATGATCCTTCACCATTTTTCTTCCACCAATCAATACTTGAAAAAAGCCCATATGTATAAGCAGCGTAAATAGCTGAACAGCTTGTTGGAGAAAAAGAATGACGAGAATTTCTTTCAAAGAGAGCCAAATATGTTTTTGAAACACATGAAATTTTTGAGCACCGAGCACAATGGAACTTGTTATATAGTCTTTTTTCATAAAAAGGTTAATCTCTTGGCTAATGTAAAGAATGAGATTTGGCAATGTAAGAATACAAAGAATGAGAAATTGCTTAATAACAATAGATTCCTGAAAACCTGTCTGTTCGCTTTTGACCATTAGCGGCATCATGAACAAAATAACTAAAACAACTGTCGGAACATAGAAATACACCTTACATACTTTTTCAATGAACTTTTGTACCGGAGATGGTGTATATGCTAATAACCCCCCTAATAAAGTTCCAACTAGCAATTGAATGAAACAAATTCCAAACACAAATAAGATCGTAAACTTTGCGCCAGTAATAAGTTTAAAGAATAAGTTATATCCACTCCTATCCGATCCGAATGGGGGCATCACCAAAGGATTGAACGGTGCACTTTGTGAAACATTACCGTCAGCATCTTTTAGTAACACTTGCGTCTGGGAATACAAATCCTTTCCGTACCATGTGAATAAAAAACTAGCTAACACAAGCCCTCCAAAAAAAGAAAAACCGATCCAAAAACGTTTCGAACGGAACATACTATTTTTCATTTACAAGTCCCCCTGTCGTACGCTTTATTTGGAATTGAGCAAGAGTAAATACAGCATAAAATGGAAGGAACAATAAAAAGATCCACCACGCTAACGTGACAGGTTGTAATACAAATGGCTTTAAAATAAAAGACATATATCCATTAATATTGAAAGCAGCCTCTACAAGCAGCAAACTTGAAACCATAACTAGAAAAGTAGATTGCAAATGATTAAATAGATGATAGATTACATTTCGAAACAAATGAACAAATAAAATATATTTTCTACTTAACCCCTTTGCACGTGCAAACTCTACATACGGCTTATTCTGTTCATCTAATAAAAATAAAACCATAATACGGAAAAAGTGAAGAGCAGGTACAAGGCTCATCGTCACAATCGGTAAGAAATAAGCTTGTTTACTACCGAATGCGTAAATATTTACGAAATTGACTCCTGTTTGTTTATATAACCAAACAAAAAATATTTGTAGCATAAAAATTAATAACAAATCTGGAATTGATTCGATCAGCACTAAACATCGCTCAATTGCTTTTTTCACTTTCAAAGACGACAGTACATAGCCAAAGGATAGACACGTAGCAATGAAAACTGTTAAAAAAGTAGATACTAGTAAAATAGTACCAGAATACATATATGGCCCCCAAATTACGTCCCAAAAAGGGGCCTGGCGTATAACTATAGGGTTATTAATAGCAGTCTCTGCTGTAAACAGCCTTTGTAAAAAGGTAGTAAAACTAAGGGAAGTGTTCCACAAAAAAACAAACGGTACATAACTAATAACTATAATAACAAGGATGCAAATACAAAATTCTATACATTTCTCGATAAAAAACCCCTTCATCACGAATCTCCTTTCGTTATGGTTTGCAGTACAAAACAACTTTCAAGTGTGATTACACTTCATTCATCACTTCTTGTCGTTCTATTTTTCCAACCATATGTCCCTCTTCATCCCACTTCACTGCACGGTAATAAGCATCATGATAGAATGTAAACCATGCTTTCTTTTCTATCCCATATTTCATCCACTTTTGTTTATTTTCAATAGACGTCATCGGATAATCATCATACGCCATAACCCACAGTACATTTTGATGCGCATGTGTTGGTAGTAAATCTGCTAAGTGAAGGAATGTTTCATCTTTACTTTGTGCAACGACAACCGCATGTCCATCACTATGTCCGCCTGTATGAACCATTCGCACTTCATCCGTAATACGTACTTCTTCCATAAATGTTTGTACTTGATGTACAATTGGTTCCCAATTTTCTTTCCAATATGTATTACGTGAGCGGATATTCGGATTTCTCATTTCATCCCATTCTGTTTGTGATACATATATTTTTGCATTTGGAAACGCCGGAACAAGCTTTTCACCTTCCCATTTCGTTAAACCAGAAGCATGATCAAAATGAAGATGCGTCATACATACATACTGAATATCTTCCGCTTTTAAGCCAAGCTGAGCGAGCGATTGTTCAACTGATGACTCTTCTGTCACTCCTTGATTTCTCTTCATCTTCTCATTCATTTTGTTGTTGCCCATCCCTGAATCGATAAGCATATTTCCATCTTTCGTTTGCAGTAATAATGGATCTGTTCGTAAATAAATTTGGTTTTTATCGTTATGACTATATTTGCGTGACCAAAGTACTTTTGGTACAACGCCAAACATTGCCCCACCGTCTAAATGTGTATTTCCTCCCTGCAGCCATGTTACTTGTATATCGCCAATTTTTAAATGTTCCATTTTCTGTATCCCCCTTTCCTTTTATGTTATCATATAATTCAGAAAAAATAGTCTATAAAACACAAAAGGAGCCATTTTCATGATTAAAGGACTATACGAAGCACATCTTCCTGTCAGTAACTTAGAAACATCTATCTCATTCTATGAATCATTAGGTTTAAAGCTATATAAAAAAGATGAAACAGTAGCTTTCTTTTGGATTATCGAAGGACAAAGCTGGCTAGGGCTTTGGGAAGGAAACGAATACAAAACAAAGTATCATCCTTCTCTTAGACATATCGCCTTTCAAGTAGATTTACACGACTTAGAACATGCGATCGACTGGCTAAAAAAAAAAGGAATGGAAGCGCGGAAAGATTTTGGAATGGAACCTATTGAACCTATCGTATTTCCAAATCAAGCACATGCCTCTATATATTTCAATGACCCTGATGGCAATAGCTTAGAACTAATCGCGCGTCTTCCTTTTGAATTGGACCGAACGGATAAAATGTACTTAAGCGAATGGAAGAGTATAATAAAAAAAAGAAGGGAGCACACCCATGAAACTAACAAACGAACAAGACATCATCCGATTAGTAAAAGAAGATCCATGGATGATGGATATATTACAAACTGCTAAACAATTACAATTACCCGATTGGTGGGTATGCGCTGGGTTTGTCCGTTCAAAAATATGGGACACTCTGCACGGGGTTGAAAAAAGAACGCCCCTTCCAGATGTTGATGTTGTTTATTTTGATGCTAAAAATATTGATGAATCCACAGAAAAGAAATACGAACAACAACTACTGAATATGTTTCCAAATGTACCTTGGTCTGTAAAAAACGAAGCAAGAATGCACATCATTAGCAACATGCCACCCTTTTCTTCTTCAGTAGACGCTATATCAAAATTTCCAGAAACAGCAACAGCATTAGGTTTAAAATTAAATGAACAAGATGAAATTGTACTAGCTGCTCCTTGGGGCGTGCAAGATGTGATTAACTTAGAACTAAGACCGACTCCTTATTATGAGGAAGCGAAGGAATATGCAAATATATATGTGGAACGTGTACAGAAAAAGAAGTGGGAGGAGAAATGGAGTAAGGTGAAGGTTTTTTATCATTCAATACTCGGATAAAACAAAAATAGACTATTACGCTTATTAAATACATATACTCAATTTCCAAATTGCATGAAAAACACCCTATCTTGTACAATAATAGTAATAAGAAAAAATGACAGGGGGAGGAAACCTATGTCCACTAAATTAGTAAATTTACGAATCGACTTTGCATTTAAGCAGTTATTTGGTACGAAAGGGAATGAGGAAATTTTAATCGGATTTCTAAATGCCATTTTAGAAGATTCTTTAGACTCTCCTATTACCTCCCTACAATTAGAAGACCCTCACCTTCATAAAGCTTATGAAGATGATAAGTTATCCATTTTAGATTTATTGGCAACGCTTGATAATGGTACACAGGTGAATATAGAAATTCAGCTTCGTAACACACATGATATGATTAAACGCTCTTTATATTATTGGTCCAAATTATATACGTCTCAAATGCAAGAAGGAATGCCTTATCGCTCACTCCGTAAGACCATTACAATTAATTTATTAGACTTCATGTTATTTTCTAATGACGAAGCTTTTCATAAGGTTGGACAACTATGGAGTATAAAGGAACAAAAAATATTAAGTGATGACATTGAAATTCATTTTGTTGAGATTCCAAAACTTGTAAAACAATGGCGTGAAGAAAAAGTTAATCCGTGGAAAAGTGCATTTGTTCGTTGGATGTTATTATTACCAGCACATGAAGATGAATACTTAACTCAAACATTGGAGGAGATTGCAATGAATCAAGATCCAATTTTACAAAAAGCAATGAATAAATGGGAAAACATGAGTCATGACTCTTCATTTCGCCTTGCATATGAAGCGCGCGAAAAATTACTTTTAGATGAACAAGCAAAATTGGCTCACGCACGTGAAGAGGGATTGGAAGAAGGATTAGAAAAAGGCATCGAACAAGGAAAAATACAATTAATTCGTGGTATGCATAAGAATGGAATGCCATTAGAAGATATAGCGAAGTTTACAGGTTTAAGTGCAGAAGAAATAAGGAAACTATTATGACTATAACATAAACAGAAGTTATTTCTTAAACTGATGAATATTTAAAAATAAACATAACTTCCTCTAATGTTAAGTTCATTTCACTATCTTGATTTGATATAACAAACCAAACATGAGCACAGCTATGTTATCTGTTATTTTATTCTAACCATAAAAATAAACCTTTTATAAAGACATATAAATTTTATTTAGGAAAACGGAAGACGCTATTCTCTCAAAAAGAATAGCGTCTTCCATTCTATTAAGTACAAACTAGATTAACGTATGCCCACCTTCAACATGCAGAACTGTTCCTGTAACAAACCCATTCTGCATGGCATATAGTACAGCTTGGGCCACATCTTCAGCTTTTCCTACTCGCCCTGCTGGAAGTTTGTTTCCTAAGTCAGTATAAAATTTGTTACGCGCTGCTTCTGCCATTTTGCTTCGTGATGGTGTATCAATAATTCCTGGTGAGACAACATTTACGCGAATTGGGGCTAGTTCTAGCGCTAACGTTTGACCAAGGTTAGAAACAGCCGCATTGACTGCACCAAGTGTCGCCGATCCAATCATAGATTTATAAGCGACAACTCCGGAAAATAAAGTGATGGAGCCATTACCAGCAATGTTCGGTGCACCATATTTCGCTGCATAAAATTGTCCCCAAAATTTATTTTCGAATAGCTGACGCGCTGCGGCTGTATCTGTATCGATAAAAGAGCCTCCAGATGTTTCTGCTGCTGTAACAACTAAATGATCAATTGTACCTACTTGTTTAAAAAAGGATTGTACTTGTTGTTCTTGTGTCGTATCAAGCACATGGATTGTTACGTTTCCTCCTAACTGATCCTTTGCTCTTTGCAGTTTTTCCTCAGAACGACTAGCAATAATGACCTCGCTACCATGCATGATTGCTAGTCTCGCTGTTTCTAAACCAATTCCAGAACTACCACCGATAATGACAATTTTTTTATTATTTAACATGTTCATTTCCCCCAGTTTTTTTATTTTATTTTACTGAGGTTATTGTAATCCCAAAACTTCCTTTTTTGAAGTAGTGATATTTAATTCACATAGTTACATTTTGGAAAGTTTTTTATAAAGAATCTACTTCTATCACTATACATGCCTATTAATCTAAGGAATTTTAATCCCCCCAAGTACCAAAAACCTTAAGTTATGAACTTCTTTATGGAGAATCATTGAAGATGGAAACACAATAATTCAGAGATGAATGGTGTAAGACGAGAATAGATGGTCAAAATTATCGTTTTTTAGCACTATAGAAACTTTTTTATTATTTCAGGGATCTTTTTATGTTAAATAAAAATTATTTAACACCAACAGCATCAAACGCTTTGTTTACAGAGGTAACCTCAGCTGATTGCGTTCCATATAAATCTGCGGCTGACTGTACAAGGGCTTGTCTTGCTTGAGAAAATGTTGCCGATTCTGTTAGATATTGAGTATTTGCACGATAAAAGACTTTGCCCATTTTATCTTTGCCAATACCATTTACAGTTACTCCATAATGAGTACCACCCTCTGCAATGAGATACGCTGCTTTATTGATAATCCCACTATTTGTGTGTACTAATTGGCTTTGATTCGTTCCTGTATAACGTTTAGAATAATGGTCTGGATCACCGTATTGTGTTGGATCACTCATAGAACGAAGAGCTTGTCCCGATTGGAAGAATAAATCTTCCCCAATTAAATAATCAGGATTTGAGTTATTATAATATTCAACTAACGTGCCGAAAATATCTGACATTGCTTCATTAAGTGCGCCAGATTCGTTTTGATATATTAAATTGGATGATGAGTCTGTAACCGCATGTGTTAGTTCATGACCAACAGCATCAATTGCGGCTGTAAATGAACGTGTTGAGCCATCTCCATCTCCATATACCATTTGTTTTAGCTCTGGGTCCCAAAACGCATTTTCATACTGTTGTCCAAAATGAACAGTTGAAACAATTTTAGAACCGTTTCCATCATAAGAATTCCTTCCATGAACCGTTTTATAATAATCATATACTTTTCCTGCATAAGTATGAGCATCTACAGCCGCTTGTGCATTTTTGCTTATAAAACTGTTAGTGCTATTATTAAAAAGGACGCCTGGAAGGACCGAAGTGTCATTTTCGCTTCCTTTATTTTGTGCATCATACGTATAAATTCCCTGTCCACGTGTTTTATCTACTAAATAATAAGTATTATTAGATTTTAAGAGGTTCAAGCTTTTGGTATTTCCAAATGAATCTTTTCCCGTCCCAGTTGCTACTGTTCCAGTAATATTTCTTGGATTTTTTGCTGCATGTAAAACTTCAATATGATCTAGGATTTTTCCAGTCTCTGCTTCAATAAAATAATCATGACTACCTGGTTGTGGAGATAAAAATCCTAAATGAACATGATATGCATAGGATACTGTGTCATCTTTTGCATATACTACAAGTTCAGATGTTGGTTCTACAGTATAGTTTGGTTTAAATCCTAGTTCCTTTTCAGCAAGAGACACTGCTTCATTAGCAGAAACTTTTTGATTTGGTTGTTGTAATTTTTGGTCTAAATCAGGAATAACAGTTCCTGAAAAAACAGTTAATACTCCCTTATTATCAACATGTGCAACTTGTGTAGATCCCCATACTGGAACACCATTATATGTTTGTTGCAATCGAACAACTTTTGCTCCTAACGTATCATCTTCTTGTTTCTTTACAATAAATGATTCTTTAGCACTTTTGATACCTAGTTTATATTTGTCCTTATTTTCATCTACATATCGAAATACTACATCCTCAGTTTTTGTTGAAGATGGTGTAGTCAGCTGTCCAGAAATAAACTCTGTAGACTTGATAGCCTCATTATACTTCTCTGTAGACAGCACATTATTTGATGTAGCTGCATAGCTAGATGTCGGTAAACTAATTGATGTGGCAACAATACCAGCTGACAATAAAACTGCTAAACTTTGTTTCTTTGTTTTCATATTCCATTCTCCTTTGTTTCTATTCTTATTAGACAGAATATTTGAATTTACAGATAATTATATTTTTAGATATACATAGTGTAAAGGTGGATAATTGTTAAAATTGTAAAATAATTCATATTATTACCACTAATTTTATTTCTATAAGCCTTTAAAGTGTTGAGTTTGCTAGGTTTGCATAATTAATATGCAATTTTGCATTTTTAGATAAATATAATTTGAGAAATCGTTTTTCCACTTGTATTCACATCATCTATTTACTTTATCGACAAACTCACTAACCGACTTCACATATTTATCGTCAAATACCCCTCTTGGGTCAAAAATGTATTTCACCAACATGCCAAATTCCGAGTTTACATATTGCGGTTTCAACATAGAGTGATTTGCTTCAGGTAAATAAGATACCGCTAACAACTCTTTCCGTATTTCTTTTTTATAAACTTCCATCGTGTTTTTGACATCTACATTTTCATCACGTCCACCTACAATTAACTTAACAGGCTTTTTTGTTTCTGAGAGATCTTTTGTTGCATCGCTATTTACATTCTTTTTAATAAAATTCCAGCTTTCTTTAGAAATATCGCCTTTATCGTTCGTTACATTTTGGTATTCTTCATAATTACTATTTTTCAAAAGTAATTCTAGGACTTTTTCATTGTTTTTCATTCGTTGATTGATTTCTTCTTTTGTTGCACCAGCACGAGTCATACTTTTTTCTGTATAATACTTTCCTTGTTCGATCCAATTAATCGCAGGTGACACTAAAATACTAAATGAAACATCATCACTAGCATTCGCTATTTTTGGGACAACCCATCCCCCTTGACTCGCTCCCCATAAACCTATTTTTTTAGTATCTATATCAAGTTGTTTCTTTGCCCATTCAATCACTTCGATTACTTCACTTGCGCGATCTTCCATCGACTGATCTAGCCAATCTCCAGTTGATTTTCCAATACCAGGCTTATCCCACGCTAGGGAAGCATATCCTTTTTTCGCTAATTCCTCCCATAAAGGTAAATAACCATCATCATATGTTGCATTTACAGGTCCATCACCATGAACAAAAATAATTAATCCCGGCTTTTCTTTTTCTTTAGGTAAAGTGACAACACCGTGTAATGTATTTCCTTTCGTTTGAATCGTTACTTCTTCTTGCTTCATATCATAAGAATTTTGATAGAAAACCCATCCTACCAATCCTAGTATTACAATTCCTAACACGAGTAAAATTTTTTTCATTTTTTCCTCCTGTTATTAAGAAATTCTTCCTTTCACCAAATAACATGATGGACAATAAAAAAAAGGATGCTAATTAAAAAACACCCTTTTTCATATTATTATATTTCTTTACACATATTCCCTTTCCTAACAGGAATAATTATTTCTTCTATAACGTTAATCCGAATCGCTTTAATTCAATGAAAATATGTTCTAAACGTTTTCCCTTCTCTGTTAATGTGTATTCAACACGCGGGGGAACTTCTGGATATACCGTTCTTTCCACAATTCCATGCACTTCAAGTTCCTTCAGACGAAGCGAGAGCGTTTTTGGGCTAATTCCATCCATTGATTTTTGCAAATCACTAAATCGCATCGTTCCTTCAATAAGAAGATCTCGAATAATTAAAAACGTCCACTTTGTCCCGATCACATCAAGTGTTTTCGCAATGGGACAAATTTGCCCCGGCGTTCCCTTTGTTAATTCGATTGGCTCCATGTTACTCATTGAAACACGCTCCTAAAAATTTTTTCAATTGATTTTCTTTATATTATCACAATTCTATCTTTACGGTAACTATATGAAATAAATATCACTACTTCCCAAAAGGAATCAACTATACATACAATATCATTAGCGACTAACGCTATTTACAAAATAAGGGGGTGAGATATGAATGAGTACAAAAAATCAGCAAAGAAAATTTCCACTAGCACTTTTTGCCCTTTTAATAAGCGCCTTCGCTATTGGGACAACGGAATTTGTCATCATGGGTATTCTTCCCGATGTCGCAAATGACCTGCATGTCTCCTTAAGTGCAGCTGGATTACTTGTGACTGGATATGCACTAGGCGTCGCCATTGGCGGTCCAATTATTACAGCGTTCACTGGACAGTTGCCTCGCAAAAAATTGTTATTTGGATTGATGCTTATTTTTATCGGAGGTAATTTACTGGCAGCTATCTCTCCAAACTATTCGGTCTTAATGTTTGCTCGTATACTTGCTTCTTTCGCACATGGAACATTTTTTGGTGTCGGCTCTATTGTCGCGGCTCGCCTTGTTCCTCGTGAAAAACAGGCGAGCGCCGTTGCGATGATGTTTGCTGGGCTTACATTAGCCAATATTCTCGGCGTGCCGCTTGGAACTTTCATCGGACAAATGTGGGGATGGCGCGCAACATTTTGGGTTGTAACATTTCTTGGCATTGTATCTCTTATTGGAATTATTGGACTTGTTCCACATATCCGTGAAGAGAAGAGTTCAAATTTCTACCAAGAAATTCTTGTTCTCCGTAATAAACAAGTATTACTCGCTTTACTTATGACAGTACTTGGATTTGGCGGTGTATTTACAGCTTTTACGTATATCACTCCGATATTGACGGGTATTACCGGATTCAGTGCAAGCTCGGTCACTCCAATCCTGCTTGTATTTGGCGTTGGGATGACACTTGGGAATACAATTGGCGGCAAATTGTCCGATTGGAAGCTGATGCCTTCTCTCGTTGGTATGCTTGCATTTTTAGCTATCATTTTAGCGGTATTCACAGTAACGAGCTCGTTTAAAGTTGCTACTGTCATCACGGTTTTCGTCTGGGGGTTTGCATCCTTCGCAATCGTTCCAGCTTTTCAAATCCGTGTACTAACAAAAGCGAAAGGATCACCTAATATCGCTTCTGCTATGAATATTAGTTCGTTTAACTTAGCGAATGCTGGCGGTGCTTTCCTTGGCGGATGGATTATCGACAATGGACCGGGACTTCATGCAGTCCCATGGATTGCTGCTCTTGTTACCGTCGCTGGGCTTTTCATTACATTATTGAGTTGGTCTTTCGATAAACAAGAGAGTACATTCACCGCTCAACAAAGTAGAAAAATATAAAAAGTAAAGGAGACCATTATGAACTTACAAAAAAAGATTATGAAAAACATAGCTAGTATCGCAAGCATCTTCGGAGTCATGATTATGATGACAGCGTGTCATACGCAAACATCAGAATATAAGACTGCTGCACCAGCTAAGAAAGATATTCAACTATTGAAGGATTTTCCTCAACCTAAATCGATGACAATCGATCCTTCATTGGATCAACAAAAAGCTACGGAGATGGTTCATGCAGCGCAGCGCTTCTATGCATTTTGGAATACTGGCAATGACGCTCTAATCCCGCAAACTATTACAGACAATTTTTTTGATAACACGTTGCCAAAAGGGCGTCCTCAAGGACCAAAAGGCTTAACATTTGCATCAAGCAATTTCCGTAAAGCCGTTCCCGACTTACAGTGTAACATTGAGGATTTACTAGTAACTGGGGACAAAGTAACAGCTCGTCTATCATTCACTGGAACACATAAAGGGAATTTTGGAGAGAAACAGCCAACTGGCAAAGCTGTTAACTTCTTTGCGATCGATATTTTACGAGTGAAAGATGGAAAAATCATTGAAGATTGGCACTTAGAAGATAATCTAACACTTATGCAACAACTCGGCGTTGTACCGGAAAATTAATTGAAACACATTATAAAATAAAGGGGAAAACTACAATGAAAAATATACTGATTATAAACGGCCATCAAACCTACAGATCAGCAGAAGGAACACTAAATAAAACTTTGACAGACAACATAGTGAATGTATTAAGTGCAAATAACAATGTCCAAACAACAGCCGTTCAAAACGGATACAATATCCAGGAAGAACAAAGTAAGTTTTTATGGGCTGATATTATCATCTTCCAAACACCTATTTATTGGTTCAATGTGCCCGGTTTACTGAAGACATATATGGATGAAGTGTATGCTTATGGATTATTTTTCAAAGGATCTGAGCAATATGGAAGAGGCGGCTTATTAACTGACAAACATTATATGTTTTCAACTACATGGAATGCTCCGGAACAAGCATTTAACGATCCAGCACAATTCTTTGGAGGAGAGAGTTTAGAAGAAGCGCTTAGTCATTTACACCGCACACAAGAATTCATCGGCATGAAACCATTAAAGAGCTTCGCTTGCTATGATGTAATAAAAAATCCGGATATTGATAGATTTGTATTTGAGCTGAATACACATCTTGAAGAAGTATTACCACTTTAATTCATATTTAATGAGAAAAGCCCCTTCATAAAATTGAGGGGCTTGCAATTTTAATACAGATTTCAGTTAATCGTTTATCCCGCATTAACGAGCAGTAATACTCCCACCTCAAAATTCAGCGAAAGCATTGTCCAGCTCTAGCGGCTAGAATCTCCGGTCGTTTCGCCCCCTCGGACGAGGCAGAAAGCGCCTCTCCGCCCTGTGCGTGGGCGTCCTGCGATTCTGAGCGAGCCGCTTCCGCTTTTCTTAAGAAGTTAGGTGGGAGATAAACTGCCCGTAAAAGCCCGATTGGTGAGGGCTGATAATCAGTGGGAGATGAAGAAAACCCCCACTGATTAAAGTTTCACTTTATTACTTAATCGTTCCCATCCCAGCGATTTTCACACTTACGTTAACGTTCACATCCCCTTTTGCCAATGCCTTATTCCATTCATTTTGGACTTTTTTCCATTCCGGGTACGTGTAAGTTCTTGCATATCTCCCAAGGCCAATAGGATCAATTTCAGCAGCTTGTATTTTCTTTATTAATTGCTTGAAATCAGCTTCCAGCTTAGTTTCAATAGCCTTTTGCAATTTTGCTACGTCTTTTCTTGTATTGAACGGAAAAAGCCGTTCTGTAATACTAATTTGCATCTTTACATCTATATGAAATATAAAATGATGATCATATCTTACTTTTGTCTTTACTTTCATATTTTGAGCACTAAAGCTTATCCAATCTTTATCCTGTTTATCCGATTTTGGTTTGATTGCAATTGTAAATGGAAACTCACCTTTATTTTCGTGCTGTAAAATGCGTAATAATCTGTTTTCATCCGGTGTAAGTGTTAATTTATATCTGCCATTTTCGTCCAACAGAGCTGTTCCTGTCACCCATACTTTATTCTTTTTTTTCATTTGAGTAATACTCGCTGTCATCCCTTTGTCTATCGTTTGTTCATGCAATGTTTGAAGAGTTGTTTTTACAGTGATATTTCTTGTATAGGCGGTATCAATTAATTTTGCTAAATACAAAGGGAGCCGAGGCTTATCTTTTGGGGTATAAAAGATAACGTCCGAAACAGGTCCATCAACAGCGACAATCCGTGGAGTCACCGTATTTTTTGGATCCCGGTAGAATGGATCGAGGTAATCTTCCCAGTCTTTTCGTTTCAACAGCCGTTTTCCAACTAAGAAGACTTGTGTTTTACTTCCCGATGTTAACGCCATAACTGTAGCATCGAATTTCTCTCTAGCATTTCGAACCGTGAAAGATTTCACACCAGTATTTTCTTCTTTCACCCTTGCTTCTTTATTAAAAACAGGGCTTGACATGTACAGCAATAAATTATCATTACGATCTAAATCCATACCAATTATAAGGCTAAGTGAAACATCTTCAACATTTGTTTGATCAAAGCACCCTGTCATCATGAATGTCAATAACAACACACAACATAGTACCTTCCTTTTCACTGTATTCCCCTCCGGTGGTACTTCTCATATATCCAGCTATATATCCATAAAATGATCGGTGATATATATGTCAATCCTAATCCCGCATTTGATACTGCCTGTTGCCAAATCTCGGCTTGATTCCAACTAGGATGGTTCCAAAATATGAAGCCGATAATGGACAATAATAGAACAATGACGTGAGAGCTATGATCTTGTTTTCCAAGTAATTGACTAGAACAAAATACAGCACAGTATATACACGGAATCCAGGCCGTGGAAACAACAATGAGATAAATAGCTAATAAAATCATGTCAAAACGTTCTAAAAAACGAAATTCAATTACTTTAAGCAAGTTCAGTACCGGCTGATTAAATTCTGTGATACTATCAGGACTAAAATAGGAAAAGCAAACAAGGGTAGCAAACAAATAAAATAGCATTGTCAAGGTGTTTGCAATAACGATTCCGTGGACAGCGTACTGTTTTTTTTGTAAAAAGGGGTACAAAAAAAACGCAATATCAAACCCTAGAAAGGTGAAAACAGTAGTCGGCACAGCTGTTAATATCGGTTTCCATCCATCTTTCAGCAGTGGAAAGAAATGCAACCAACTACCACCATCTTTTAGCGGTATCAAAAAAAAGAGTGGAATCCAAAGCATCATATAAAAAACGAGTTCACAGTATCGCCCTATAATACGAATGCCATTACGCACAACTAGTAAAGTAGGAATTGAAAATAAAAATATAATGATATAGTCAGGCGTTTTCGGGAGAAGCCATCCCTTAAGATAAAGCATAGCATTCACAAGAATGATACCGGAATAAAAAGCAAAATATATCATGTAAATAACAACTAGTGCTTTCCCAACTATTTTTCCAAACAATCTTATAAGAATGTCATAAAGCGTATCCTCTGGATATCTTGCGGATGTTTTAACGATAAAAATCCCAGATATTGTGGAGAGTATCCAGCCGATAAGTATAGCTATCCATCCATCTGTTCCAGCTTTTTCTGCAAGCACTCGTGGGAGGGATAAAATTCCAGTTCCCACCTGCATTCCATTAATTAAAAAAATATACTGCATAAGAGTAATGTCATTATAGGCATACTTTTTCATAGTTTCACCTTTTATTGTGATTTTTTCCTTGTCGAATAGATTGAGTAGCTCCCGTACCCTTAGGACGACTGCTCATTGTCCATAGGGGAAAGCGTATAAAAGCATCTTTCATATCTGCAAAGCGAAACGGTGCTAACGGAGTGCCATAAGGAGTGCCTAGCGATTCAAGACTGATAAGATGCGCAATTAATGTCATCCACCCAATAACAAGTCCGACAATTCCAAACAAGGCAGCTGATATCATCATAGGAAATCGTAATAATCTGACTGCCGCTCCCATATCATAATTAGGAATGATAAAAGAAGCGATGGCTGTAATAGCAACAACAATAATCATAATGTTGCTGACAATTCCCGCTTGAACAGCCGCTTGTCCAATGATAATCCCGCCCACAATTCCAACTGTTTGACCAATAGGAGTAGGTAGTCTCAAAGCCCCTTCCCTCATCATTTCCAATGTCATTTCCATAAGCAGTGCTTCCATAACTGGAGAAAATGGTACGCGCGTTCTTGATTCCGCAATAGATAAAAAAAGCTCTACAGGAATGACTTCAAAATTAAAGGAAATAAACGCAACATAACTTGCGGGCAAAAATAGAGCAATCATAAAGGCAATAAAACGAAGTATCCGAATAAATGAAGCGACTAGCCAACGGGTACCGTAATCATCGACTCCTTGAAAAAAGGATATAAAATTTGTCGGAGCAATTAATACATTGGGGGAATGATCAACAACTACTACAAACCTTCCCTGAAGAATTTGAGATACAGCCACATCGGGTCTTTCAGTTAACATAAATTGCGGAAACGGTGAATACGGATTATCTTCAATGAATTCGATAAGTTCCCCCGTACTCATAACAGCATCCACCATAATATTTTGAATCCGTGTTTCCAACTCCTTCAGCACATCTTCGGAAGCTATATCTTTCAAATATAAAATGGAAACCCTTGTTTTGCCCCTCATACCAATTGTCGTTTCTTTTAACATTAATTCTCGCTGAGGAATATATCTCCGAATCAATGCAATATTTTGACTTCCCGTTTCTACAAACGCTTGATGCGCACCTTTTAGAGATATTTCATTACGAGTATCTTCAATATTTCTTTGTGGCCATCCTTTCGTATCTAATTGATGTGCTGTCGTTCGGCCATGGATCAATAAAACACTATCTCCGCCCAAAATAGCATTTTCAATTTGGCTCCACGTATTAATAATTTTCATATACCCTAATGGAATGGGAAGATCCATATTCGGATCAAAAGTATTATCCATCAAAGGCGCTAGAACGTGTTTTTGAATCGATTGCTTATCTGTTAATCCAGACAAATACACTAAAGCTGCTTCTAATCCATCTACTGTCATTAGAAACCGACGAATCACTAAATCAGGAGCCTGACGAAAGAGCTCCTGAAGCTCAGCTATGTTTTTAGATAAATCAGCATCTAAGAGGGAGTCCTCTATATTTTTTTCCTGAAAATGAGTATTGTCGCGTCTTGAAAACGACTTAGAATTGCCTCTACCTTTTAACCGTTTCAGAAGCTTAAGCATGAACTCCCTCACTTTCTACGTGCGTTCTATATTATTGTTTAGTATGCATTTCTTAAGGAAAAATATCCTAATAACTAACAAGAGGCAATGCCAGAATAACTGCTATAAAATAAAAAAGTATTTCTCTCTATTAGTCATACAGAAAGAAATACTTTTTTATTTTAGGAATGTAAAAAGCCTATATTTCTAACCCTTTTTTATAATACTCTTCCATAATTTCTTTAGGGACCATACTACCACCTGTCCCCCACATGATGTGTGTGGCATTTTCTAGTTTGTCAGTTAAGCAATGCTTTCTTACATATTCCTGTCCTTCTTTTTCCTTCAATAGCCTAATTGGTCCTGACACACCAGCTACCGCAGAAGGCTCTAAACTAATATTCTCTGAATCGATCAATGCACTTAATGATTGATACAAATGATGATCACTCACTGTATAACATCCACTTAATAAAGATTCAATGTTTTGACCAACAAACCCTGATGGCTTTCCAACCGCAAGGCCATCTGCCACAGTAATGTTATCAATGCCAAAATCTTTTACAGAAACTTTATCATGTAAACCTGTGATTAAGCCTATTAACATACTTGGACAATGAGTAGGTTCTGCAAAAAAACAATGTACATAGTCTTGATATATTAATTTCAAACCAAACGTAATTCCCCCCGGTCCACCTCCTACCCCGCATGGAAGGTACACAAAAAGTGGATGATTTTCATCTACCTGTATACTCATATCTTTTAATTGTTGTTGTAAACGAGAGGCAGCCACTGCATATCCTAAAAATAAATCATAAGAATTTTCATCATCAATAAAGTAACAGTTTGGTTTGTTACTCGCATACTTTCGACCTTCTTCTACAGCCTTACTATAATCTCCCTTATATTCAAGAACTGTTGCTCCCTTACTCTTCAGAAAATCCTTCTTCCATTTCTTTGCATCAGCTGACATATGGACCGTTACGTTAAAGCCCATTTTAGAACATATCATGCCAACGCTAAGTGCTAAGTTGCCAGTTGAACCTACTGCAATCGAGTATTGTGAGAAGAAGTTTCTAAATTTTTCACTATCCATTATTGAATAATCATCTTGCAGTGTTAACAATTGATGTTGAATAGCTAAATTTTCGACATGTTTAAGAACCTCATAAATACCACCTCTCGCTTTAATTGAACCTGCAATCGGAATATGACTATCACATTTTAATAAAAATTGACCAGGAGAATTTAAACCATAAATTTGTTCTAAGTGCTGTTGCATAGAAGGAATTTTAAGGATAGGAGATTCAATAATTCCATTTAACTTTTTTGTTTCTGGAAAGGCTTTAGCAATATAAGGAGCAAAACGTTTTAATCTTTCTTCCGCATCTTTTACATCTTTTTCATTAAATCGAGTTTTTTCAATCCCAGTTTGAAACAATTCGTATTTAGGGTTGGACCAAAATACTTCCTTTGTTAGTATTAGTTCATTAATGAAAGGATATTTTTTGAGCCAATCTTGCACAGTTGTTCCTTCAATTCGAGTGGTTTTCATCTGTTTTCCCCTTTTTATAACCGCATTGTATATTGGTTATAATGATTCTTCGGGTATTAAAATATACCAAAGAAAGCCACCCATTTTGGAAAAGGGTGGCTTTTTTGTATGTCGATTATCGCCGAATAATCTTTATCCCGCATTAACGGGCAGTAAAGGCCGGGGAAGCACGGGGAAGTTTCACTTTATATTATGTCGAAGCGCCGATATATTTATCCTGCGCTACTTTCCGCTATATACTTTTGGACATTCGTCTCCAGTCGGTTCGTAAAAACAATGATTCTTGTATTGTCCTGCATGAGGTTGATCCCACCAAGTAGGAGGACAATTACCAACTGGACGGAAAAACCACAAAGAATATACACCTGGCCATATACGAGCATAATTCAAACATTTTCTTGCCATTTCTTTGTCGCTCTCTCTTGCTCTTTGATAGAAATATCCTTTCGTCGTTGCTTCAAATCCGCCTGGTTGCTGATACACCATTTGCGAAATATTTGTAATTTGTTTAAAGTCTAGACAATCGCACATAACACGATTCACACCAACTGTCCCTACGGCCATCATACCTTGTTGCCCTTCTCCTTCTGCTTCAGCACGCATGAGACGAGCTAATAAATCTACATCACTTTCTGTATAGGCAATTCTCGTCATTTTTATTCCTCCATTCTTCCTATAACTATATGCAGAAAGGATTATTTGTTTAAAAAAGACAGGTTCTAAATAAAGTGAAACTTCCATCAGTGGGGGTTTTCTTCATCCCCCACTGATGGTTAGTTGAACCAATCGGGCTTTTACGGGCAGTTATCCCCCACCTATCTTCTTTAGAAAAGCGGAAGTGGCTCGTTCAGAATGTGAGGGGGATGGAGCTTCTGACGTAGAGGTGTTTTTTACCTCGTAGGAAGAAGCGAAGCCACCGAACATTCTAGCCACTGAAGCTGGACAACGATTCTCTCTCAATCTTGAGGTGGGGGTCTTACTGCCCGTTAATGCGGGATAACAAAAAAGCATTTATTTTGTCAAAAAAGCTGTCCAAAAAAAGCCGTTATTCAACGACCTTTTGGGACAGCTTCATATGTACAAATGTATTTTGCCTTCATCAATACAACGCAGTTTACTTACCGGTCTTCCTACTTGCTGATATACCATTTCATTCTCTAAAGCTCCAATTTCAATTAAAAACATGACATACTTTCGAATGGAAACCCTAGAAATTCCAACTAATTGTGCCATTTCTTCTGTTGTAAATGTTTTTCCATGAAGCGATTTTATCTGTTTCCAAACTAGCTGCAAGGTTTGCTTTGTTAATCCTTTTGGAAGCACTTTGCTTACAGAGGATTCTTTTTTTTCTTTTTGTAAAATCAATGCATCTAGTTCAGATTGATTAATATTTGGCTGCGCCTTCATAAATTTAAATTTTTCACGATAAGCAGATAATGCTTCCTTAAAGCGTTCAAACGTAAATGGTTTAATTAAATAATCTACAACTCCATATTGCAATGCTTTTTTGATACTTACCATATCATGCACCGCTGAAATCATCATCACATCAATTTCTTTTTCTTTATTGCGAATATGCAATAACAATTCAAATCCAGTATCACCAGGCATAAAAATATCAAGCAATATAAAATCTATATGAGTTTCTTCTAGAACTTGTAATGCTTCCTCTACAGAGTTAGCTATATGAACAAGTTCAAACCCACCAACTTGTTCTAAGTAATGCTTATTTAGCATCGCTACCATTGGGTCATCTTCTACAATTAAAACTTTAATCATTCTCCATCTCATCCCTACTTTTATATGGTGTTTCAATTGTGATTATTGTTTGCTCTCCTAATACTGAATCAATATGTATATTCCCTTTTATACGTTCTATACTTTCCTTCACAAGATATAAGCCATATCCTCGGTTTTCTCCTTTTGTAGAATACCCTTTGACAAATAATTTATCTATTTCTTCTTGTTTAATTCCCTTTCCTGTATCTGCAACCTTCACTATTAATTTATCGAAATATTCAATCGTAACATTTATCTGTTTATATTTACAATCCGCTACTGCATCCAAGGCATTATCAATTAAATTCCCTACAATTGTAATGAGTTCGTGAATAATCCCCTCATCATCCGGCTGTGGTAAATAAGAATCTTCACTTATCGTTAATTCTATTCCTTTTTCTCTTGCATAGCTAAGTTTCCCAAGTAAAAAACCTGCAAACACGGGATTTTTTATCTTCCGCATTACATCTCCAATTTCATATTGATGCTCTGATACCATGCTACTAACATACGTCTCTAATTGTTCATAATGCTTCATATTTGTTAGTCCTAATACAACATGCATTTTATTCATAAATTCATGAGATTGGGCACGTAAAGCCTCTGCATATAGCCTGATACCTGTTAACTGCTCTGCTAATTTTCTTATTTCCGTTTTATCACGAAATGTTGCAATTGCCCCAACAATTTCTCCCTTTACGTATAACGGAACTCGATTCGTAACAATTGTAATTCCATGTAGACTTTGTTCCTCATCGAACTGCGCTACTCCCGTTTGTAATACTTCCTTTATCCTTGAATTCGGCATATACTTCTTAATGTCTTTACCAATAAACTCTTCTTTGATCCCGCTTTTCTCAATTAACCGCCTGGCCTCGTTATTAATTAAAGTAATCCGCGCATCCTTATCAATCGCAATAATTCCTTCTTTAACAGATTGAAGCATCGTATTTCGTTCTTCTAAGATTTTTGAAATTTCACTAGGTTCGAGGCCAAATAAAATTTTCTTAATATGTCTAGCCAATAAAATAGCCCCTATAACTCCTACTAAAATCCCAACGCTGACACCGACGTACATAATATTTCTACTTTCTTCGACCATCTCTTCTACATTATTAGCTGAAATTCCAACAGCTACAACCCCTATTTGTTTTTTCGTTTCAGAAAAGATTGGTACAAATACTCGCATAGACTTTCCTAATGTTCCTTTTGCTGTTGATACATATTCTTTTCCTTTCAAGGCTGTTTCTTCATCGCCCCCAACGAAATGTTGACCAATTTTCTTAGGATCCGGATGAGATTTTCGTATCCCATTCATATCCATAACGACAATGAATTGAACATCTGTATTTTTTAAAAACCTATCCACATTCGGTTGAATGTCAGATTCATCTTTTCTTCCTGATAAAGCATCGATTACGAACGATGAGTTTGCTGTAATACGTGCAACTGCTTTCGCTTTTTCTATTTGACTTTCTTCTGTCGTACGCTCGACATGATGACTAATTAAAATATCCGTTACAAGTAAAGCAAATATAACAACAGCACATACCAAAAATGCAATGGTTTTCCGCAAACTCAAAAACTTCTTTTTTTTCTCCATCCCTCACTTTTCACCCCGTGTCTTCTATAATCCGTGCGAAATCTATATTACTCATTCTTTATATTGAAAACAACTTTTTTCGCAAGTAAGATTATATACAATATTTAACTCATTGAGATACAAAGAAAATCTATATACATACAAATTAAAAAATCGACATAAAAACCCTCTTGCTTTTTAGGCGTGCGAGAGCATCTAGCCATGCATAGAAGCGGTCAGGGCCTTTTTCTGCCACATGCAAAGTTTAAAACAAAAAGAGCCAGTGAATGCAGAGCTAGACAAAGATGTGGAAAAATGAAAGTGGATATATCAAAGAAGAAATAAAAATTCTCCCCACCTCTTAAAGATGGGGAGAATTTTCAAAAACAAGTGATTCTTGCATCACAGTTTCACTTTATTGTTCGATTGAATAGTTTGGCATCGTTGTAATTTGTGCTACACCTGATTGAATGGCTGCTTTTGCTACCGCAGCTGCTACACTCGGTACGACTCTTTTATCCAATGGATTTGGAATCACATAATTTGCATTTCGTTCTTCATCTGTAATGATATTAGCGATTCCATACGCGGCAGCTAATTTCATTTCCTCAGTAACATCTGTCGCACGCACATCTAATGCACCGCGGAATATACCCGGGAATGCTAATACATTGTTCACTTGGTTTGGAAAATCAGAACGTCCTGTTCCAACAACAGCTGCTCCGGCCTCTAGTGCATCTTCTGGGAATATTTCTGGTACTGGATTCGCCATTGCAAACACAATTGGATTTTCATTCATTGTCTTCACAAGCTCTTTTGTTAATACGTCAGGAGCAGATACACCGATAAAAATGTCTGCACCGTCAATCGCTTCTTTTAATGTTCCACGTACAAATTCACGATTTGTTTCTTTCGCAATCTCAACTTGTGCAGGGTTCATCCATGATTCTCCTTCACAAACGACACCTTCTAAACTTACTAACGTCATATGCTGTGCACCTGCTTTTAATAACAATTTACCAATTGCAATCCCTGCAGAACCAGCACCATTAATGACGATCTTTACTTCACCCATCGTTTTATTTACTACTTTTAACGCGTTAATAACTGCCGCTAAAACAACAATCGCTGTTCCGTGCTGATCATCATGAAACACTGGAATATTTGTTTCTTCTTTTAAACGCTTTTCAATTTCAAAACAGCGCGGCGCTGCAATATCCTCTAAATTAATACCTGCAAATGTAGGTTCTAAATTTTTAACAATGGTTACGATTTCATCTACATCAGTCGTTCCAAGACAAAGCGGAAATGCATCGACATTCGCAAACTTTTTAAATAAAATACTTTTCCCTTCCATAACAGGCATAGCTGCTTTCGGTCCAATATCACCTAATCCAAGTACTGCCGTTCCATCCGAAATGACCGCAACCATATTACCGCGTGCTGTATAGTCATAAGCTGTTTCTTCATCTGCCGCAATTGCCTTACAAGATTCCGCTACACCCGGTGTATATGTCAAACTTAAATCATCAGCTGAATTCACTTCTACTTTACTTGTAATTTCAATTTTTCCTACTAATTCTTTATGAAGCAATAACGAACGTTCCTTAATTTGACTCTCTAACATAAAATAATCTCCTCCTAATTTTACAAGCTAGCTACGTCTTTACATAGCTAGCTTGTCTGATGTTACATTACGAAAACATTTTTAATAAAATTGATGCAGTTACAACCATTGCTGCTCCGCCTAAACGCGTTGAAATTTGTGCAAACGGCATTAATTCCATACGGTTTGAAGCTGATAAAATCGCAACATCTCCCGTTCCGCCGAGTCCGCTATGGCATCCTGTTACAATCGCAGATTCAACTGGGTACATTTTCATAACTTTCCCAACAAGGAAGCCAGTCGCAATCATTGTTACTACTACTGATGCACACACCGCAACATATCCAACTGAAAGAACAGCTGCTACATCTTTTAACGGAATGTATAGTAATCCTAAACCAACCATTAATGGCCATGTTAAGCTTGTTGAAATAAATTTGTATAAGTGATACGCACCTTGCTCCATTTTTGCTGGCATTAATTTAAAGTATTTCACAAGTGCAGCTGAAAAGATCATAATGATTGCCCCTGGAATACCGATAAATTTAGAAGCAAATCCACCGAAAATAAAGAACGTACATGCAATTAATAAACCTGCTCCCATTAATGAGAAGTCAATTGGTTTTTCTATATTTTGTTCTTTTAATAACTCATCTTGATTACCTGTTTTTACTAAAATACCATTACCGCTAAGCTCTGGTTTTTTCTCACCTAATCGCTTCATGTATCCAGCGCCTATAATCGCAAACATATTTCCGATAACCGCTGCTGGAATAAGCTGAGATACAAATGTTGCTGATGATTGATGTAAAATGTCACTGTAAGCTAAGGAAAGTGGTAAAATCCCTTCTCCGATACCACCGCTCACAATTGGTACAATGATAAAGAAGAACGTTCTCTTCATTTCAAATCCAAATAATGATCCAACTAATAATCCAACTGCAATAGAAGCGAGTGTTCCTACAACTAATGGAATAAACATGCGCATAAAGCCTTGCACTAACACTTTACGGCTCATTCCTAAAACACTTCCGATTACTAAACAAGAAATATATAAATATAAAAAGTTCGATTTTTTCATTAACATATTCACAGCATTCATTGATGCTGGGTTCATCCAATTAAAGAACACGAGAAATGACGGAATAAATAATGAAAGAATTGCTGGTCCACCAATGTTCTTTAAAATTGGAATTCTCATTCCAATATCACCTAAGAAAATACCCATAATCATAATAACTGCAAAACCGCCAATCATATCCGCAGGCAACTTATTATATACAGATGCTCCGTAAATAACCGCTGCTAGTACAAGATATAAAGGTAACGGTATAACACCAATTTTGATATTCATAATTTTTGAAACGAATGTTTCCTGCTTTGTTTCTACTTCACCTACAGGTGACATCGTTTCCACTTGATTTTGAATCCCCATAGAGGCACCCCCTTATGTTGTTATTTACAATATTAAAACGCTTTCAATAGTAATAATAGATTTTGTAAGTTTTGTAAGTGGTTTTGTAATTAAAAAAAGCAGCTTATGGATATAGTTTCCACAAGCTGCTTTCTATTTCACACCTAACTTTTCTTTTGCTTTCACAGGTATTTCCTTAGTTGTTATTTCTTCGTATCTTTGAATTCCATTTGTTTTATCAGGATATTCACCATTTACATACACACGAAGAAATGCCTGTAATTTTAAGTTTTTCGTTGCAAAAAATTTAACTGTTTCTTCATTTCCCTTTTTATCATATGCTTTCATTGTATACCAGTACACGGGCTGCTTTTCTCCATGATTATCTTGCACTGATTCTTCTTTTCCATTCTCTGTGATTTGAACGTAATATTCTTTTGCTACCCATTTTTTAATATCTATTGAATCATTTTTTTCAGCAACAGCTAGCACTACCATTGAAGATACGGAAAATAATAGCATAAATAACGTAATACCTATTACATATTTCTTCAAGTGAATCACACCTCTTCTGTTCATTTACTATGTCTGTTTGTATCATAAAAGTTTTATATATGATTTGTTATCGATTTACGTGACAGCAAGATTACATTTCTGTAAGGTATTCCTTTTCTCGTCACACATATTTTTTGTGGTAAAATTAAGGAGATAGAAGGGAGACTTGGGAATGAATCGAGTTGAAGACAAGTTTTTATCTACTGTACTTTCTCAATTTATACATATAAAGGAACGTGCTGGACAAGCAATTGAGCAATTAACCGAACAAGAACTCCATTGGCAACCTAATGAAGAATCTAATAGTGTCGCAATCATTATGAAGCATTTAAGTGGAAATATGCATTCAAGATGGACTGGCTTTTTAACAACAGATGGAGAAAAAGAAGAAAGAGATCGCGACGATGAATTCGTTGATACGATCCAATCAAAAGAAGAATTACTCCATATTTGGGAAAAAGGATGGTTCCTCTTATTTTCAACTATTCAAGAACTCAAAACAGATGATCTACTAAAGATTGTGACCATTAGAAAAAATCCCTTAACGGTTTTAGAGGCCATTCAAATTGAAATTGCCCATTGCAGCAATCACTTAGGACAAATTCTATATATCGGTAAGCAAATTAAAGGTTCAGAGTGGAAAATATTAAGCATTCCGAGAGGACAGTCTAAAAACTTTGTTAAATAAAATCAATAATATGAACAATAAAAAAAGAATTAGCGACTAAACATCGTTTTGATAGAGTTGCATACACAAATGCAAAAGCACCGTTTATCATAGAAAGTATTGAAAAAGCGAAAAAGGAGAGATAAATGTGGATTCTTTGCTTCTTACAGCAGTAATCGCTTTGGGTATGTTTTATATTTCCGGTCAGTTAAACAACATCCATACAAGATTAAAACGAACAGAAGATAAATTAGATCGAATCGCTAAACACATGGAACTCCCTGAGCATGAAATTAACGAAGAGCTTCGCCAGTTAGTTAAAGAAGGTAAAAAAGTTACAGCAATCAAAAAAGCTAGAGAAGTTTTAGAGTTATCATTACTTGAAGCTAAAAATTATATAGATTCTTTATAACCCGTTAAAAGCTAGCAAATTGCTAGCTTTTTGTGCTGTCATTACAAGCTCCTTATTTAATTAAAACTCCAAAATCCGAACCGTCTTCCGCGTTGCATGTAATTCAATAGTTGCGCCAATTGGCATTGTGACAATAGGATGTGTATGACAGCAATCAAAATCTGCTAAGATTGGCATATTCGTGTCTCCGATTACTTCAAGCAAAATATCATATGGTGTTAATCCTGTTCCTTGATCGTCAAATTGCTCATGCTTTCCTAGAATTACACCGCCAACTTTTTCAAATATACCGTTTATTTTTAAGAAACTAAAATGCTTTTCAACAATCGCTGCTGTTTTTTTACAGTCTTCGATCATTAAAATATCTCCCTTTTGAATAACAGGCATATAAGGACTACCCCATATACTTAACATTGTCATTAAGTTTCCAGCTATTAACCGACCTGTTGCTACGCCTTCCTTTACACAAACCCATTCATTCGAATAACTTGCTTTGGGACGATTTTGTGTTTGCCAATTTACTTGCTCATCTGTCCAAAAAGGATATATAGGATACTCATACGGAAGTGCTCCATTTTTTATGAGCACATCTTCAAATGATGAAAATGTATCATTTACATATGGAGGAAATTCTCCCAATGATGAAATTAGGGATGGGCCATAAAATGTTGTCATACCCGTTTTAGCATAAATCCCTAACAAAATGGCTGTGACATCAGAATACCCAACGAAAATTTTCGGATGTTTCTTTATCTCTTCATAATCCAAATAAGGAAGTAAAGAATTCGAATTACTTCCTCCAACAGACGACATAATACACTTAATTTCTGGATTCCGGATGAATTGGTTCAACTCTTGAACACGATCTTTTATATTCCCAGATCGATAACCATCATACTTTCCAGTAAGACTCCCATCAACTATAATAAACCCTTTACTTTCCAAAAACTGTTTCGAACGTTCGAATCTAGTAGGTGATGTATATGTACCAGGCAATGATGGTGAAAAAACGCCTATTTTATCTCCTTTGTTTAACCGGAACATTCCTTTTCACTCCTATATAAACATGTATGTGATATTTATTTAATATAACCTAATTTCCTAGATATTTTAAATTGATAGAGGGCTTTTTATATAAAGTGAAACTTTAATCAGTGGGGGTTTTCTTCATCCCCTACTGATTATCAGCCCTCACCAATCGGGCTTTTACGGGCAGTTTATCTCCCACCTAACTTCTTAAGAAAAGCGAAAGCGGCTCGCTCAGAATCGCAGGACGTTGGAACACCCGACAGAGAGGCGCTTTTTGCCTCGTCCGAGGGGGCGAAACGACCGGAGATTCTAGCCGCTAGAGCTGGACAACAAAGAAATGTGGAAGTGGCTCGTCCAGAATGTGAGGGGGATGGAGCTTCTGACGTAGAGGTGTTTTTTACCTCGCAGGAAGAAGCGAAGCCACCGAACATTCTAGCCACTGGAACTGGACAATGCTTTCGCCGAATTTTGAGGTGGGAGTATTACTGCCCGTTAATGCGGGATCAATTTTTTAAAATGTCGAATTTCAAAGAAAATTGTCTATTTTCCGTTGATTAATTTTATTTTTAATGCTAAACTTATAACCATAAAGAAAGAGTAGCGAAAAAACCCTTAAGCTTTTTAGTTTTCTGAAAATTAAGTTTTTAACTTTCATTGACATTCTTGTGCTGCTCCCGCTCTTTCTTTATCCTTGCAAGAAGTTGTCACAAAGCTAGTACTTTGTGGTGGCTTCTTTATTTTTGTGCTACTGTCACTCAAAAATAAAAAAACCCGCGCATTATTGCGCAGGTTCTGTACGATATTTTGCTTCAACGCGGTAAATACGATTTCCCTTGCTTGAGAATTTTTCTTCGTATTCCGTCATAATGTTACCTTCAAAGTCACTTTTGTGAAGATCTAAACTAATAAAAGGCAGCAACATGCCATATTCCGCCATACTTGTAAGAGAGTATTCGAACAAGGTTTGGTTATCTGTTTTGAAATGAATTTCTCCGCCTTTTACAAGTACTGTTTCATAGTTGCGTAAAAATGTTTTATACGTTAAACGACGCTTTTCATGGCGATTCTTTGGCCATGGATCAGAGAAGTTTAAATATACGCGATCAATTTCATTCTTCGCAAAGAATACAGTTAAATCTTCTGCATCTTTATTAATTAGTTTTAAGTTCGGCAGTGGCTCTTCAATTAATTTATCAAGTGCATCTACAATTACGCTTGTGAATTTTTCAATTCCAATATAGTTTACGTTTGGATTTGCTTTTGCCATTTCGTACATGAAACGGCCGCGGCCTGTTCCAACCTCAATATGAATCGGATTGTCATTGCCAAATAGCTCTTTCCATTTTCCGTTATGCTCTTCTGGATTTCCAATTACAAACTGTGAATACTCTTTCGTTCGGTCCATTGCATATGGTTTATGTCTTAAACGCATAGTTCTCTCCCTCTCTGCACTCCAAGATGTGTGTATCATATAAAAAACCAAGTACGTACGAGCACTCGGTCCGTTTCTTTCAAGTATAAAATTTACTATTTTGATGGAAACTACAAAGTGTATAAAATACAATTTCCATCAGCGGTTCGTTACGCTCGTTTCATTGTTACGATAACAACTGAAAAGGATGTGTCAAAATGCCACTTAATCATGAACATCAAATGGCAATCTTAAAAGACATCTTAGTCAATCATCAAAGTGATTGCTGTGGAACGGTTTCTGAGTGTGAACAATTAGAACGTCTTATTCAATCATTACTCGCAAATGATAGTGTGAGCAATAATGTAAAAACGATGTTAAACGATGTATATTACTATAGTCAATCGGGTAAATATTCCTCTGATTTAGACGGCCATATTTCTGGTCATCAAGAACAACTGTCACAATGGATTACAGGAATGGATAGTTTTTCTTAAATTATTCTGAAGCGAGTAGTTGCATTAAATATTGAAGCCAATATTCTGCTTCTACTTGCTTATTTTTTGCTGTATACCATTGCACGAAAATCATACATTGCAGTGTAACGTACCATTTCATACGGCTTAGCAAAGAATCAGTGAGTTCTAATCCGTAATGCTCAAGCCACTCGTGCCATTCATCTCTTGGAACGTACCAATGGAGTAGCATTCCAATATCAAGAGCTGGGTCTGCAATGACCGCTCCGTCCCAATCAATTAAAAACAATTCGTTATCATCTGTTACTAACCAATTATTATGATTGACATCGCAATGACAAACAGCAAGATGATCAAATTCTACATTCTGAAGGGACTTTTGTAAATACTGAAGTCCTTTTTGAATGACTTCATTTTGCTTTACATCCTCTTGCAAAGTGAGGAGCGCTTCTTCTAGTATATCTTGCGCATGCAAAGGCTGTTTCCCAAGCTTTTGAATCATATGCACTAACGCTTCAGAAGAATGAATTTTTTTCAGCAATGCTGCCACTCGCTTAGATTTCATATCTTCTGGCTCTAATTTTTGTCCTGGTAGCCACCTTTGTGCCGAAATCACATCACCATTTGTTAATCGCCTTGTCCAAAGTAACTTCGGAACAATCCCTTCTGCTGACAATACCGCAAGAAAGGGCGATGAATTGCGCTTTAAAAATAGTTTATGTTGTTCGTTGTGCGCAATGTAGGCATCTCCAGTCGCCCCCCCGGCTGGTATTACTTTCCATTCTTCTCCTAACAATTGTTCCAACCATTCCATGTTCATTACCCGTTAACAATTCCTTATCTTTTATAGTTATGAAAAGAAAAACCGCAACATATTTAAACATATGTTGATGGTTTCCGTCCATTCGCTTTACTTTATTTTACAAAAACAATAATAGGCTGGCAACTTAACTGAATAGCCACCTTTTTCAATTCTACATTTATTATATTCGCATCGTCAAGGGGCGATTTGTCACATTTTCGCCAATATATAGGTACTAATCGGAGCAATAACTAATGTATCTCCATCAAATGAAGAAATGGGACTCTCTGCTGCCCTTATATCATTTGCAAGTACGTGCCATACACCGCTACTTGGCAATGAAACCGTTTGCTCCTCTATTCCATTATGAAATAACACAACAATCTCTTTCCACTGTCCGAACTGCTGTACATCTTGTAAATAATATGCAATTACAGAAGGAGCTGTATTGAAAAAGGACATATGCCGCTTAATCAATTCAGAAGACGCAAAGCGAAAGGCCCCGTGTGATTTGCGAATGCAAATGATTCCTTTTATATAAGAAATCGTTTCTTCTTCTCGTTCTTTTTGATCCCAGTCCATTTGATTAATACAGTCCGGAGCATTATAACTATTTTCATTTCCTTGCTTTGTACGATAAAACTCTTGACCAGCATGTAAAAACGGAATGCCTTGCGCTAATAATGTCATCGTTGTTGCAAGGCAATGGCGACGTTTTTGCAAATATTCCTCTTCTTTACTGCTGCCTATAATCTTATCCCACATCGTCATATTATCGTGACATTCTACATAATTAATGCTTTGCACAGGTTCTATAAATAAACTCTTCTGTTTGAGATAAGGGATACTTCCTGTAAGCAAGTATTGAACATGCTCTTTATTTGTTATCTCCCCGAGCGCATACCCGCATTTTTGCACGTCAAATGTACTTCCCTTAATTCCATCACGAAATTGATCATTAAACTGGGCGATACATGGTAGTTTCGCTGCATTTTGTAATGTTGCCTTCTGATCCGCAGCAAGCGGTGTTTGTAAATCCCATCCTTCACCTAGCAATATTACATGCTCTTTTACTTCATTTACTTTCTGCCGAATTTCGTTCATTGTCTCAACATCTAAAATTCCCATTAAATCAAACCGAAAGCCATCCACCTTGTACTCTGTTAACCAATATAAAACGGAATCGACAATAAACTTGCGTACCATACTGCGCTCTGAGGCAATATCATTTCCAACCCCCGTCCCATTTGATGGCATTCCATTTTCGTCGTGCCGAAAATAATATCCAGGTACAAGCTTTTCAAAAGAAGATGTTTCTCTTTCATACACATGATTATAAACGACATCGATAATAACGCGCAGACCATTTCGATGAAGTGCTTGAATCATTTGTTTACATTCAACAATTCGGTTGTACGGATCAATCGGATTTGTTGCATAGCTTCCATTTGGAACATTGTAAAATAACGGATTATATCCCCAATTATACGTTGCAAATGGCTGCTCCTCATCTACTCCGGCATAATGATGAATCGGTAATAGTTCAAGATGTGTAACGCCTAATTCCTTTATATAAGACAGGCCCGTTACCGTCCCTCGTTCTCCTGTCGTTCCTTCTTCTGTTAAACCGGGATATTTCCCTTTATACATTGCGCCGCTATGAGGATGAACCGTCATATCACGAATATGCGCCTCATAAATAACAGCATCCGTCATAGAATCCATGAGAGGTAATGGTTCCTCATCTTGCACATATGTTTTCGCAAGGTTTATGACAATTCCGTACGTACCGTTTACAGACACTGATTTTGCATATGGATCAACTGCTTCTCGCCAAATTAAATTGATGCAGACAAGAAAGGTATACTTCGCACCGTCCCAGTCTCCTGTTAACTCGTAGCTCCAAACACCTTTTTCTTGTCCTTTCATCTCATAATCTTTATATACTTCCTCGCTTTCATAAATACGAACCTTCGCTTTTGTAGCTGTTGGCGCCCACACTTTAAATACAGTTTGATTGCTGGAATAAGAAGCACCTAAATCTCGTCCGTCGTACATATATAACTCATCAAATTTCTCTGTCCGAATGACAGCGCCCATCTGTAAATCAGTTTCTGCCCCCTGTTCATCACGTACAATATAACAGTTACTCAATGTGATTGGTTCACTAACTTTACATTCATATTTCGTTGCATGTGGAAGAGAGGTGATACAATTGATTGAAAGCTCCCATTCATTTGCACCTTGTGTTAAATGGAATATGCTACTCGTCCCGTATGCATGCGGAAGTAAAACTGTAATTTTATCCATTTCATCTAAATATGCTTCAAATGTACGCTGTATGCTTAACATATGTATCCACACCCTCCCAAGAGACACTCCATTTTCTATAGTATATTCAAAAAATCAGAAAACGTTTTCAAGCCTGTGTATTCTGTAAAGATATTTCATAAATCGCCTCGTACTTCGGCACCCGTTCTACATGCGTTTCGTATACCGTTACTGTTTCCACTTCAAATATACGCGGCGGCAGGCTAGGAAGCTGATTTTTATCAAACGCTTCCTCTCCTTTCCATTTACGAGCTACGGTAATATGAGGATGATACGGACGCGTTTCTAATTGAAAACCATTTTGCTCACATATCGTATACACTTCTTTTTGTAAGTCAAACAAAGCACGTTCTTCTTCCACTCCTACCCAAAAGACACGCGGCTGTTCTTGTACACCAAAGGTATGACACCCTTGCAATGTAAGTGAAAAACGAGACATTTTAGCCAGCTGCGGCAAGTCTAGTTTCAACTTTTCAAGTTGCCTTTCCTCAGCACTTCCTAAAAACGAAAGTGTAATATGGTAGTCTTCTTTATGTACCCAAGAACGAAACGGCGTCGTTTCTTCTATCATTTCTTTCCACTCTGCCAATATATTCTTTATTTCATTTGGTAATTTCACCGCAATAAAATAATGTTTCGCCATCGTTTCTCTCTCCTTTTCCCAGGATACATCTATTATTCGTGTGAAGCTGATTCTCCATACATATGAAAGAAGCCGCTATCCTTATCGAGAGCGGTTCATTCATTGGTTTCGATTGTTCAACATATAAATCACTGGTACGGAAAACAAAAGGTGACCTATACTCGTTTTCTCTCTTTGTTTTCGCACAGCACGTGGCAGAAATAGGCCCTGACCGTATCTCTTGACCACCTTAAAAGAAAGGGTTTATGCTTTCTATTTCGCTAATTCATAAATCGCATGCGCATAAATCGCTGTTGCTTTAAGTAAATCTTCAATTTCAATATACTCATCTTTTTGATGCGCTAATTCTTCTTTTCCTGGGAATAGCGGACCGAACGCAACACCAGCTTTCAATGAACGTGCATATGTACCGCCGCCAATTGCTAATAACTCTGCTTTTTCTCCTGTTTGTTCTTCGTATACACGCTGAAGTGTACGAATTAACACATGATCTTTATCGACGTGATGCGGACGAGAGTCTGATACATTTGTGATAGCAAAGTCTTTTGCACTCACATAATTTGTTAATGTTTGCAATGTTCCTTCTAAGTTTGTTGTGACTGGATAACGAATGTTTAATCCAAGTTTGCCGCCTTCTTCTGTTGTATAGGAAAGAAGACCAACGTTTACTGTTAACGGGCCTGTAATCTCATCTGCATACGCAATGCCAGCTTTTTCTCCAAGCGTATCATTTGTAAATGTTTCCGCAGCTAAGCTAGCAAATGCACCGCCTTGCTCATCTAAAGAGATTGTTGTTAAGAAGTTCACAAGCGTTAAACCTGCATTTTCTCCTTGTTCCGGTGTAGAACCGTGTGCCGAAATACCTTCTACTTGCAGTGTAACTGTATTTCCTTCCACAATTGCTTTCCCGTTTTTCTTTGCTTCTTGTATATATTGTTCATACTGACTTGCAAGTTCCGCTGCTTTTTCGCTCGTTAGGGTAGCCTCTGCAAAATCAGGAACCATATTTAATCGGCGTCCGGATGAGAAGGATACTAATATATGTTCTCCTGTTGCATGTTCTTTTTTATTTTGGACTACATATAAATCGCAAATTCCTTTTTCCGCATTAATAATTGGAAAATCTGCATCTGGAGCAAAGCCCATCGTCGGCATTTCTTCGTGTTTAAAGTAATGGTCTACGCATTTCCAATTACTTTCTTCATCCGTTCCTAAAATCATACGAACGCGTTTAGAAAGCGGCAATTCTAGTTCTTTTACAATTTTCATTGCGTAGTAAGCTGCCATTGTTGGACCTTTATCATCAATTGCACCACGTGCAAAGATTTTACCATCACGAATATCAGCGCTATATGCCGGTGTTGTCCAGCCGTCTCCTTCTGGTACCACATCGACGTGACATAAAATACCAACAATTTCTTCTCCTTGTCCCATTTCTAAATGCCCTGCATATCCCTCTAAATTTTTCGAAAGAAATCCGTCAGCCTCTCCCTTATCTAACATAAAAGATAATGCTTTTGCTACACCTTCTCCAAACGGTGCACCTTCTTTTGCCGTCTCTTCTTCCCATACACTTTTAATTTGCAAAAATTGCTGTACATCGTGAATCAGATTATCTTTTCGTTTCTCTACTTCTTGCATCCAATTTATATTTTCCATACTTTCACCCTCTTCTCTATTCTCTTTTTCATCATAGCAAACGATCTCTTTTTATGCTAGCAAGCTCAAATTTAATAACGAACAATTTTAATATTTCAGATAATTAAAGTTAGTTTTTTCTTATTTTTATAATTTTTTTTGCAGGAATTTGACGTTTTACGTAGAAATTTATAAGATAGTTGATAAAGAGAAACAAAATATCAACAACTTTCTTTCTACAAACTCTATCACATAGTCAACTACCCACCACTTAAACGCTAACACGTTTTGAAGTGGGGGCTTGAAAAAAGCCCTGGTTGTCTAGCCTCGGTCTTTCGTGGACCCCGTTCGTAGGTTGCATACCCAAGAATGATTCCCTAGTTCTTGGCTCTATGATGGCTCTGTAACAGTTCTGATTGGGAAGGAACGGTCAACCACATGCCTTCTTATTTAAGAAGTTGCTAACACCTACAAACATTGGCGAAGGGAAACTACATCCTCATATGGATGGGCAAAACATGCGTGTATTTGCCAAGAATTACTTTATGCTATACCCAACCGAAATTCCTCCTTATCGCTTCACGCGCTTGAATATGGAGACTTCTTTCGGGAATATGTTAAAATTTCGTAAAAATTGAGCAAGTTAGAGCATGTTTTTTTTCATCTGGAGTACAATGGAAATAAAGACCTTCTTTCCTGAATGGGTCAAAAAACTTGTAGAGGAGTGGTTTTTTGATAAAACCTACAACTACTCGTATGCTAACACGCATTAAATCAATCTATATGTACATTAATGAGAAAGGCACCGTAACGACGCAAGACCTTGTAGATGAGTTCGGGATCACACCGCGAACGATACAGCGCGATCTGAATGTGTTGCAATTTAATGAACTCGTGTATAGCCCTTGCCGTGGTAAGTGGACAACAACAGGAAAGAAAGTGAGAATGACCTCGTGATGAGTATAACTTGATTTATTATATACATACCCCCATCCTTAATAGAAGAATGGGGGTTCTTTTTCATTACTGGAATCGCTCACAGCATCATAGATGAAATTAATTATTTAAGCCCTCTGCTTGAGTATGATAAGACTTTAGCATCTCTACTTCTTCGTCTGTTAATTCACGATATTGTCCAAGCTCTAGTTCCTCATCTAATACTAAAGGCCCCATCTCTGTGCGCTTTAAGTACACAACCTTTTTTCCAACCGCTTCAAACATGCGCTTTACTTGATGAAACTTACCTTCTGTAATAACAAGTTCAATTTCAGATACGTCATCGCTTTGTAGAATTGTCAGCTCACCTGGCTTTGTTTCATATCCATCATCTAAAATAACGCCTTTTTTGAACGCAGCAACATCTTCTTCTGTCACTTTCCCAGCTACTCTCGCAAAATATTTTTTGGGCACGTGCTTTTTCGGAGAAAGAAGTTGATGCGCTAACTTTCCGTCATTCGTTAATAAAAGAAAACCTTCTGTATCAATATCGAGTCTTCCAACTGGGAACGGATCAAAAATTGCATCTTCCATTTCTAATAAGTCAATAATCGTTTCATGATTGTCATCTTCTGTTGCAGAAATGACACCTTGAGGTTTATGCATCATTAAGTATACAAACTCTTTATACTCCACTACTTCACCGTGAATCGTAACCTCTTGTTCCTCAACATTCACATGATATTTCGCATCTTTCACTGATACGCCATCTATTTTTACAACGCCGTCTTTTAATAATTTTTTCACTTCTTTACGACTACCATAACCCATGTTTGCTAATAACTTATCTAATCTCATCGTTTCACCTGCTTTATATAATTAGAAAAAGAGAGGCGCACCATTTACGCCCCTTTCGTTTTTATCTTCAATCTACCACCAAGTTTACGCTGAATCTTCTTTAAAAATTCACCGCCAAATACTCGCTCTATTACGCCGGTACGGAATGCTAAATATCCATACACAGCTGCTCCTCCCATTGCACAAATGAAAACTGCAACTAATGCTGCAAATCGACTTGTCTCATATGGAAGCATAAAGGAAAGAATCCATAACAATATTTTAACAACAATGACCATCGCTGCCGTTAATACTGCAATTTGAAACGTTCGTTTATACACAAGTGCAAATGAAAAGTTTGTATATTTTCGAATTTGTTTATTTGTATACCAAATGGATACAGCGAATCCTACACCTGTTGCTACGACTGCACCAATTGTTCCAAAATAACGAATGAACACCACGTTACATAAGAATTTTAAAATAACTCCCATGACAAGTGCAACGATTGCATGCTTTTGCTGGTTAATTCCTTGCAAAATAGCTGCTGTTACTGTGAATAATGCAAATAATAACGCGACTGGAGCATACCACATTAATACTTTTCCGCCAAGCGGATCAACTTCATAAAATGCTGTATAAATTGGATACGCTAAAGTGGAAATTCCAATGACAGCTGGTAATGTTAAAAACATATTCACTTGAAACGTTTGTGTAATTTGCTGTTTCAAATAACAGGACTGTCCCTCTGTAAACGATTTTGTAATCGCTGGTACGAGCGTTAAACTGTACGCTGTTGCAAGCGATACTGGGATCATAATTAGCTTATGTGTCCACACTGTAAAAATACCGAGGGCACGTTCTGCAATATCTCCTTGTCCAATTGCTTGCATAATTGCATTAAACGTTAACATGTCAATTTGCTGATAAAGCGGAATCGTTAACCCAATCACAACATAAGGAATCGCATAAGCAAACAGTTCTTTATATAGGTCAAATGTTCGAACTGTTGATTCGGGTACGGTTTGGTTGATTATGTATTGATTTAAATAATGCTTTCGTTTCATCCAATACCAAATGAGTACAGCCAATGCTCCAACAGCGGAAACAAACGCTGCAAATGTCGCCACGCCAACTGCTGTTGCGACCGAACCTTTTATTACTTTTATAACGATAAAACTACCTACAAGTAAAAATACAATACGAATAATTTGTTCAATAATTTGTGAAACGGTCGTTGGCCCCATTGATTGGAACCCTTGAAAATAACCACGAATTAAACTCGCCGCTGGTACAACAAGAAGCGCAAAACTAACGAGACGAATAATCATTGTTACATCTTCTAAGCTGTCATATAAATTCTTCTTCCCTAGCATTGCCTCAGCAAATAACGGCGCTGTCATATACAAAACTAAAAAGGAAAGTATTCCGCTTATGATCATCATAACCATACCGGAGCGAAACATTCTTCGGCTCGTCTTATAATCTCCAAGCGCATTATATTTCGAAACAAACTTCGCAACTGCAAGCGGTACCCCTGCCGTTGCAATACTTAAAAAGATTGTATATGGATTATATCCATAGTTATATAACGTCCCGCCTTCTGTGCCAACTAACGCATGAAACGGAAAAACATAAATCATGCCGAGGAACTTTACTAGAAACGTCCCAAGCGTCACAATAAGCGTTCCGCGTAAAAATTTTGAATCGGACATAAAAAATCCTCCTCTACTATTCCAAACGCTGAACTTCAACCTTTGTATTGTACCATACTTTCTCTTCTTAACAGTATATCCCTTCATTTTTCTTTTCTATGAAAACGTGATATTCTTGAATGCAGCAAACTAAGAAAATGAGGTCGATTTATATGCATTATGATGTAATTGTCATCGGAGGAGGTCCTTCTGGATTAATGGCAGCGATCGGTGCTGCTGAAGAAGGTGCACGCGTCTTGCTTCTTGATAAAGGTGACAAACTAGGAAGAAAGCTTGCTATTTCTGGCGGCGGACGCTGCAACGTAACAAACCGTCTTCCGCTCGATGAAATTGTGAAACATATTCCTGGAAATGGTCGTTTCTTATATAGCGCCTTTTCTATTTTTAATAATGAAGATATTATTCAGTTCTTCGAAAAGCTTGGCGTAAAATTAAAAGAAGAAGACCATGGCCGCATGTTTCCTGTATCAAACAAATCGCAGTCCGTTGTAGACGCACTGCTAACACGTTTAAAAGAACTGCGCGTTACGATTCGTACAAATCTTCCTGTTAAAACTGTAGAGTATGAAAATGGACAAACGAAAGCGGTTGTCCTGCAAAATGGTGAAGTATTTGAAACGAACCATGTTGTGATTGCGGTTGGCGGGAAATCAGTGCCGCATACAGGCTCTACTGGGGATGGCTATGCTTGGGCCGAAAAAGCAGGGCATACGATTACAGAACTATTCCCAACGGAAGTACCACTCCTTTCTAATGAACCATTTATTCGTGATCGTACATTACAAGGCATAGCACTTCGTGATGTAGAACTAAGCGTATTAAATCCAAAAGGAAAAGCGGTTATCTCTCATAAAATGGATATGCTCTTTACCCACTTCGGTGTGTCTGGACCAGCTGCTCTGCGCTGTAGTCAGTTCGCCCTGAAAACGATGAAAAAATTCAAAATAAACAAAGTAACAATGAGCATTGATGCATTGCCAGAGGAACATAGCGAACAACTCTTCCAGCGCATGATGAAGCAAATAAAAGAAGAGCCGAAAAAAGCAATCAAAAATGTACTAAAGGGCTATGTACCTGAGCGTTATTTCTTATTCCTATTAGAGAAAAATGAAATTGACGGCAGCCAGCAATGCGGACAAATTTCTCACGAAAAAATTCGCGCTCTTGCTGCAGACTTCAAAGGATTTACCTTTACCGTAAATGGAACGCAGCCTCTTGAAAAGGCATTCGTAACAGGCGGCGGTGTGTCGGTGAAAGAAATTAATCCGAAAGAAATGTCATCAAAGCTCATGAACGGCTTATATTTCTGCGGAGAGATTCTTGATATTCATGGCTATACAGGCGGGTATAATATTACATCAGCACTCGTTACAGGCCGAATTGCTGGAATGACTGCCGGTCAAAATGCTACCATATAGTAGTAAAAAAAGGAGCCTACTTACTAGTCTCCTTTTCATTTGTAAGTGTAAAAAAGCAAAAGGGGAAAACAGATGAGAAAAAAAGTAATGATATCTTTAATGTTAATGACGTTTCTCTCCGCTGTTGAAGGAACGATTGTTAGCACAGCAGTGCCTCGTATTACAAGCGAGCTCTCAGGGGTAGGACTTGTAAGCTGGGTGTATGCAATTTATATGTTAGCAACCGCAGTAACAACACCGATTTACGGGAAGCTAGCAGACTTATTTGGACGAAAAAAAGTACTATTAATTGGAGCTATTATCTTTTTAATCGGCTCTACATTATGCGGAATTGCAACATCAATGGAGCAATTAATTCTGTTCCGCGCCCTACAAGGAGTAGGAGCTGGTGCTGTTATGCCAATTACAATGACAATTATCGGCGATTTATATAGCGAAGCAAAAGATAGAGCAAAAGCGCAAGGTTGGCTGAGCGCTGTTTGGGGTGTATCTGGTGTTGTTGGGCCGTTGGTTGGCGGGTTTTTAGTCGATTCACTCTCTTGGCGTTATATCTTTTTCTTAAACATTCCATTTGGAATCTTTGCTTGTGTGATGATTGCGATTTCCTATAAAGAATCCATCAAACCAGCAAAACATCATATCGATTATCCAGGTGCTGTTATCTTCTCACTTAGTACGATTGCCTTACTTTATGCGCTACTAACAGGAAGTCAGCATCAAAACTGGGGCGATATCACAATTATCGGCCTACTGGTATTTGCCGTTTTCGCATTTATTCTTTTCTTACTTGTAGAAAAAAAATCACCAGAACCATTAATTCCGTTAGATCTGTTCTCTAACCGAACTGTATCTATTGTGAACGTATTAACGTTAATTGCTGGTGCGGCGATTATTAGTATTACAATGTACCTTCCGATTTGGACCCAGGGGGTATTAGGAAAAAATGCAACGGAAGCTGGTATGATTCTGATGCCAATTCCTGTATTTTGGACAGTTGGTGCGATGCTGTCTGGTAACTTAGTTGGCCGTTTACAAACAAAACAAATTATTTTACTTGGCGGCAGCATTTTATCCGCTTCATCGTTCTTATTATTTATGCTATCTACTCATTCGCACCCATCTCTTATTTACATTGCAATGGGGATGTTCGGCATGGGAATGGGACTGATGACACCAATCTTTATGGTCACAATTCAAGCTTCTGTCCCTGCAAATAAACGAGGAACAGCAGTCGGGTTAAATACATTTATTAATACATTTAGTCAAACGCTAGGAGCAGCAGTATTTGGAACGATTTTCAATACAGTAATCCACAGCGCAGGAGACGGAAATGTAAACTTAGTAACTTCAGAACATGGAAGTACTGCAGCGCGTTCGCAAGAAGTACTTGCCTCTAGTGTTCATATTATCTTTAGCGGCACATTTATATTAGCTGTTATCAGTTTAGTTATTTCATGGGTATTCTTACAAGCCAAACAACAGGAAACAGTTACATCGCAGCAAAAACGTACCTCACTATAGAAAAAGTGTTGAGAAATTCTCAACACTTTTTTCATGTGACAAGCACTTCTCTCAACATTTCATCATACACTGCTCACATAAGAAACTTAATTCAAACTTACAAAAAATAAAGGAGATGGGTGAAATGTACTACTGCATCAGTTGTTCTGAAATTCATTATGAAAGAAGTGTAACAGACAAAGTTTTCGAAAATGGCTTTTATATCGATCCATTTGGGGGCAGACACCTTCATTTAGGAATGTGCCACTCAGCTACAAAAAATGAAGTGCCAATTCCTCATGAACTTGAAACTGTAACACCGTTATAAATGTACCTTTTGTCCATCGTATCGAGTTTCGTCGAAGAATCTTTATATCATGTCGAGGAATCTTTATATCGCCTAAAATGGTCGATATATTTGAAAAAGCGCCGATATATGAGGGATTTCCGCCGATAAAGTGAAACTTCCACGTGTTTCCCCACCCGTTAATGCGGGAAAAATACAAAAAAGACGACTTCGCGTCGTCTTTTTTGTATTTAAGACCGATATATAATCATCGCAGAAAAACAATAAATCTGACTCTCTTCATCATTGTTCGAAACCGATACTTGGTACTTAATATCTACAATTTGTTCTTCATCCATTTTCTTCAAAAAGACATTGATAGCCTCTTCTAAGTCCTTTTCATGACTTTCATCAAATATCTTCACGCGAATCACATTAACACCATCCTAAGTCACAACCTTCTACTGCTGGACTGTTATCTCGGCGCGTATCAATGATGCGATAAAACTTACCATCTTCATATAAATAGCCATCTTCTAATACATACTGCTTCTCTTCAGTATAGACATAAAATTTACCAATCATAAATTTATTAGAGTATAATTCCAAATAATCTGTCTTAAACTTCGCCACTACCTTGTCTGTAATATCAATTTTAATTGTACGGCTCATCTTCCACCCCTCCTTTCGAAAAAGAACGGATTGGTTTATTGTATTAAGGATTTTTTATTTTATGAATGAAAATTAAGGGGATATGCTGTAAAAAAAGAGAGACGTGCCGCGGAACATTGGACTTACTTGAAGTTTAACAATGCCCCAGACCGCGGTATTCTTTCAAACAGCCGCATTACAGATGAAATATTTGAAACGCTTGTTTGTTTTGGGAGAAAATAATATCACCGCTATGAATAACTACTTCAAATGATGATTAGAAAAAGCAATGTGGAATACACTCACATTGCTTTTTCTAATCTATAAGTACCCTGTCTTTTCAAAGTGATATCCACACTTAGTAATATACATCTAAAACTAGGAACCACAATTAGGGTTGGTATAGAGTAAAATTTCGCTACATATACAGAAAAATCTACAAAAAATTTAAATATATTGATTATTTTTGTAATTTTTGGTATAAATTTCTTATGGCGTTTTTAAAAAATTCAAAATTTAGAGGTGGTTTCTAGTGAAGAAAAAATACGCTTTACCAGCAGTCGCAGCTACAACCTTATTACTGCAACCTATGAGTACGTTTGCTCAAACGAACGAAACGAAGACTGTCACTTCAGAAGAAAAAAAGAAAATGTAAATCAGAAGGAACTTGAATCAAAACAAACGAATGCTTCTGAAACTGCGCAAAAGCAAGAATCCAAGTCCGAACAACCAAAACCTGTACAGGAACAAAAGCCAACCGAACAAACGAAACCTGTACAAGAACAAAGCAAAACAGCCGCTCCACCTTCTCAAGAGAATAAACCAACACCTCAGCAAACGGCACCTACAAAAGAAGAAAAATTAAAAGAGGACGCAAACCAACAAGCACCAGTAAAACAAACAATTTCAGAAATATTCCCTGACGCAACAATTGCCAGTGCAATTGCTAGTGAGCTTGGAAAAAAACCTGATGATAAAGTAACAGAAGAAGAATTACAGCAAGTAACAGAGCTTTCCATTGCGAATGAGGGGACATTCACTTCCTTACAAGGATTTCACTTATTACCAAATTTAGAAGATCTCAATTTGTATGCAAATAATAAAGTAAACACGGCATTACCTAAATCGTCTCTTTCTATTGATCTATCAAACAATAAGAAACTGAAGCACTTAGCTATAGGCAACTTAGGAATCAATGCCCTTTCATTACCTGAAAATAAAGATTTACAATCATTGGGTTTAGAAAACAATCAAATTGCTGTATTAGATGTATCTAACCAAACGAAACTAATTGCTTTGTCAGCTGTACATAATGGTATAAAAGAATTACGTTTACCAAAAGAATCGAAACTAGAAACACTCGATGTATCTAACAACAACCTAACAAATTTGAACTTAGAAAATCAAGTTGCATTGCAAAATCTCCTTGCAGAACACAATGCACTTTCTTCTATACAGTTCAATCCAAACGTAATGCTTCACAATGTCCAATTAAATAACAATGCACTGACTGATTTACCTAACTTAAACACATCCAATCTTATTTATTTGAATATTGAAGAAAATAAATTCAATTTAAAAAATGGACCATTTGCGAAAAAGCATCTTGAATTGTTACAGCAAGATTTTAAGCCTAATAATGAGCAAAAGGCTTTTGGCTATCATTTTGATTATCAATTCTCAACTCACAGTGATCGTCCAGATGCACCAGTTGTCCTTGCTGATATGAAAAGCAAGAAGATTTTAGGTGTATCTCAACATATGGAATACTCTCTTGATGAAGGGAAAACATGGAATGACTTCGTGATTAATGGATACCTTTCAGCTGAAGAAGGCAAAAAGGCCCTCATTCGATACAAAAAGACTGATAAATGGTTAGAAAGTGAAGCAACAAAACTAGTATTCTCACAAACAGATAATACAAACAATGGAAATGGAAATAACAATAATAGCGGAAATTCCAACAGTGGCAATAACAATTCTAATAACAATAACAATGGAAATTCTAACAGTGGCAATAACAATTCTAATAACAGTAACACAAATGGAACAGGTCAAGTTAACAACTCAACGAAATCCCAATCACTTCCAGAAACAGGTTCTGCTGTTGAAACAACTGGAATCGCTGGAGCTCTTGCACTCCTTGGAGCTTGGTTCTTACGAAGAAAGGCACAGCGAGAAGAATAATAATAGAAATAAAAAAGAAATCAGATTAAATCCTTTTATAAGGATACATTTGATTTCTTTTTATCTTATAAAAACAAAGCGCCCCCAAGTTTATACTCGGCAGGCACTCTCCCTTGCATGTATCATTCCAAACTATCATGCGTCATACATTGTTATCTCTCTGCTTTTTATAGAAGCGATTTGACTCCTCAATCATAATGCCTCCAATAATTATCATGATTCCTGCTAATATTTTGATACACACTCTATATACATACTCTAAATCTTTAAAATAAAGTGTTGTGATCATGTAAATAACAGCACCAACTATCGCAAGAATTGAACCTTTATATTTCTGAAAGAACATGTAAATCCACCTTTACTATGTATATACAATTGACATAAAGTGAAACTTTAATTAGTGGGGGTTTTCTTCATCCCCCACTGATTATTAGTTAAACCAATCGGGCTTTTACGGGCAGTTTATCTCCCGCCTAACTTCTTTGTTTTCGCTGAATTTTGAGGCGGGAGTATTACTGCCCGTTAATGCGGGATAAAAGCCAGCGCAGATCATGCGATTGATATGTCAAAAAACAAAAAGACCTAAAATAATACATAACATCCAATATATTCATAATAAAGGTTTGTAGAGTATGATTCAATATCCATATTAAAACTAGAGATTCCAGCTATGTTGTTACTGTCTAGATTGTTCCATTTGTTTTTGTTTTAATCGCTGTTCTAAAACGTTAATCATAAAGAGGAACTGATTCGCTTTTCTTAAAACATGATCCGCTAGTAAAGGATTAATTACATTCTAGATTGTGATTTAGCGCTTGTAAGATGAGCATCAAACATATCAATTATTTCAAGGAATCTATCAGCTTCACGGAAAACATGGTCTGCTAATAGTGGGTGAATGATACTCTTTATTTTACATTGTTCAATTAAATCACGTGCCGTTTTCTTAAAGTCCCGAAGAGATGTGACTGACACACGATTTTGATCCAGAAATTGATCTAAAAGAGGAACTGTTTGAGATTGTGGTTTCATAGATTCTAAGTCAATTGCTTGATACATCAATTCATCAAAATCATTACTGAAATTCCGGGCCATATCTACAAGCTTTCTTTCTGATGGATCAAGAAGATGACCAATAAATTTAGCATGGTCTGCCATAATCCTTAAAAAGAAAACATTTTCTTTAATAATAGCATCAGGAAGAGCATTCAATTTACCTTCATTTAATTCAATTAAACGATTTCTAAAATAATTAGCTTCCCTACTTGTATGATCAACTAACAGTGGAAAATTATTTTGCCCTGGCAATTTACATGTGAGAATTAATCCTAGAATTTTTCGTTTAAATCCGAAAATATTAGTTGCAGCCTGTTGTACTTCTGAATTAAATCTTTTTATTTGCTCAGGATCTGCTTGATTTGTATAGGAATGTGCAATTTGTTCGATATGTTCAAACAATCGGTAAAATTGATTAGCCTCTTGGATTAGTTGAGTATCCTCACATCTAAACCCCAATCGAAGAAATAAAGAATGCTCTTTCATGATTCTAGACCAAAAACGAATTTCATTTAATGATCGTTCAACAAACACTCCAGATGTAACACCCGTATCAGGATGTAATGAGGCTTGATTCCTATCCATTTTCAATCCCTCCAGTAAATACTATGCTAGTTCTATTCTTACGAATAGATATATATAAAAGTACCAGCAATAAAAGTTCAGTCTGGCTATAAAAATATTCTTATTTTTTTCTATTCATCACAACATAAATAATAATTCTAATTTATTTACCAAACAGACGACTCCAAAGTGATTTCTTCTGTCCTGAAGCTGCTATTAGGCGCTTGCGTTTTAATTATTAAAAACAAAAACAAGATAAAAAAGCTACCATTTAACAGCAAGAGGGGTTTTCGTATTAACTTTATTTATCACCTGGGGCGGGCTGATCCACTCCCTTAACCTGGTGTTTATGCCCATTATTTTCCGTCGTATAAAAATCGTAATAATGAACATGCATCCCATTTCCAACTGGAATTGCTGGTCCTGAGTACGCCTTGTAATAGTGCGTATGTCCATCTTCGAACAAAACATATCCTTCTGTATAATGTATGTGCCCTCCTTCTTGTGTCTTAATTGGCGGGGATGTTACATCTAGACACTGATGGACATGACCTCCCACAACAGATGTATAATCCACTGACCCATGGTTATGATGTGGCACAAAACCAGAAACAAAGTCATTTTTTCCCACCCTGTTCATTCTATCCATTCTCTTCATTCCCCTTATGCATAAAGATAAACTCTATAAACTAGTATGCTTATACTATCGAGATAATTCCTCTCACATGTATCCTGCTGCTTTTTGGAAAGGAGAGCCCGATTGGTGAGAGCCTTCCATGAACAATCTCTCCTAAAAAATTAAAAAAGGCATCTCCAAAATCGTAACTTGGAGACACCCTCTTCTACTATCTACGCTGTAACATCGCAACTAACTTATCTTGACTATACATCCAAACAGTAATAACTAAACAAGCAAGTGCTACTTCTGATAACGCCATAAACCCAATTGCATAATGGCCTGTTAGTTGGAATAATAGTGTTAAGATTAATGGCGGGAAGAAACCGCCAAGTCCGCCAAGTGCTGATACAAGACCATTTACAATACCAGCTTGCTTGGAGAAATACATTGGTACAAGTTTAAAGATTGTTCCATTTCCAGTACCAGCGCAAAAAGCAACTAATAAACAACCGAATGTGTATACATTCATCTTTGGCATGAATGATAAAATAATTCCTGCTAATGTTAAACCGGTAAAGACAAAGATTAAAATTTTAAATGGATTAAATTTGTCGCCGAGCCAACCCCCAATTGGACGCATGATTGTTGCTAAAGCGATAAAACCAGCTGTACGTAATCCAGCATCTACTTTCGCTAAGCCAAAGTGAGATACAAGGAAGTTTGGTAAATAAACTGTAAATGCGACGAACGAACCAAACGTTAAGAAATAGAAAATACATAAGAACCAAAGTTTTTCATTTTTATATACACCTTTAATTTGTTCCGTTAATGATGTATTTACCTTTTTCTCGTTACGATCTCCTAACAGGAAGTTTGCTAAGGCAAATGCAGCGAGTAAGATTAAGTACATTTGTACCGTTGTTCTCCAGCCAAATGAAGTTGCAAGTACTGGTGCGAGAAAGGATGTTACCGCTGTTCCTATATTTCCTATTCCGTATATTCCGTTTACAAAGCCATGCTTTTCTTTCGGATAGTATTTCAGAAGAGATGTTACCCCTACAGAGAATACAGCTCCGCCAACCCCAGCAAATAAACCGCCAATAATTAAATCTAGCATCGATGTTGCCATACTAATATAAAAGACCGGGAATAATAGAATAATAAAACTAATAAAGAATAATTTTCTTGCTCCGTAACGATTGGTCCAGTAACCAATTGGAATGCGAAGAATAGAGCCTAAAATCACTGGTACTGCCGTGACAAGAGAAATCTGTCCTGCTGTTAACGCAATGTCTGCTTTAATAAATGGCATTAAAGAAGATAAAATTACCCATACCATAAAGCCAAGTATAAGATTTGAAGTTTGTAATCCTAACTGAAAATTCGGATTTTTCATCAGTCTCTCCCCCTATTTTGTTCAATATTTCACATTTTCTATTGCTTCCCTCCTGCCTAATCACGCTTTATCCCGCTATTCGCGGGCAATAATCCTCCACCTCAAGATTGAGAGAAGCGAAGAAGATAGGTGAAGGATAACTGCCCGTAAAAGCCCGATTGGTTCAACTAACCATCAGTGGGGGATAAAGCTCCCACTGATGGAAGTTTCACTTTATCGTGATTAGGCAGGAAAGAATCACCCGCCGCTTACTGGTGGAATCAATGCGACAACATCACCATCTTGGATGATATCATCTTCATTTGCATATTCTTCATTAATTGCTACCATTGTGTGCTGTGAAAGGGAAACATTGTAGTCTTTCGTTACAAGCTCCTTCAATTCTGCTACCGCAAGATTTTGTACATCAATTTGTAATTGGTGTGCCCCAGCTTCTTCTTGTAAATGGGCAAATAATAATACTGTAATCATTCCGCATTCCCCTTTCCTGGTTCTCCGTTTGGATACGACGTTTGCTCTAATTGATCGCCAATCCATTTCTCACCGTCTTCCCAAAATTCTTTCTTCCAAATGGGAACAATTTGTTTAATGCGTTCCATAATGTACTCATTTGCCTCGTATGCAGCTTTTCGGTGCGGCGTTGATACAGCAACAACTACCGCAATATCAGAAATTTGCAATGTACCGATGCGATGCGAAATTGCTACATATGTTCCTGGCCACTTTTCTTTCGTTTCTTCACCAATTTTAGCAAGCATCTTTTCAGCCATCGAACGATACGCAGCATATTCTAAGTAAAGCGTACGGCGTCCTTTCGTAAACTCGCGCACTGTACCAATGAATGTCGTCACAGCGCCGCATTCACGGCGAATGACTTTCTGTGCTACTTCTTCAATGGAAATTGGTGTATCCACTACTTCAAAATACGTCTTTGTCATTTTGCATCCCTCATTCTTTGTACGAACCAATTTATATACGTTTCCTCTTCCGTTATATGAAAAACTTGATAGTTCTCTTGCCCTGTTTTTAGAGCCTCATTCCATGTAATAACGGCAATCACATTTTCTACACTCTCTAATAAAGAAGCATCTTCCTCTGACCGAAGTAAAACGACTTTCGGGTATCGTTCTTTTTTATATCCTTCAACGATTATGACTTCCGCTTCAAAGCATGTATACAAACGAATGATTTCTTCTAAAGACCAGTGGCGCATAGCAGATAAAGACAATACCCCGTCTCCTTCTACTGCACTGACGATCGCTCCAGCTTGGCGATGACGTTCGCTATCTTTTTGCAGCGGCAGCTCTGGATATCCTCCATGTCCATGATGCTTAATCGTTCCTACTCGCACACCTTCATTCGTCAAAGCTCCAATCAGTTTCTCTGCCAATGTCGTCTTCCCGCTATTTTGATATCCTACAATTTGTAAGACTGGAACGGCTCTTGCCATGGCCACTCACTTCCTTGCTCTGCTTCTAATAAAAGGACCGTAACAGTCATCCCTTCTTCAAAACCGCGCGTACCACCTGGCAGGACGATAAACGCATTCGCATCAGCGAGTGAAGAAATAGCACTTGATTTATCAAGTCCGACTGGCACTGCTTGCAGCCTTCCGTTTGTAATTTCTACTTTCCCTCTAACAAAGCGTGTAAATGGATTGGCTTTCGAGAACCCCTTCATTAAAATGGCATCGCCGCGGTACATATGCGGCTCTTTCATATGTAGAAATGTTCGAACAACCGGACGTACAAACAATTCAAAGCCAACATAGCAAGCAGATGGATTCCCTGATAATCCAAACAATAATTTTCCATTTACTTCCGCTACTGTCGTTACACTTCCCGGGCGCATCGCTACTTTATTGAACAGTACGTTCGCTCCAAGTTTTTCATAAATAGCTGGCAAGTAGTCATAATCACCAACTGACACACCGCCTGTCGTAATGAGAAGATCAACTTCTTCCATCGTCTTCTTTACCATCTCATAACAAGTATCAAAGTCATCTGCGAATTGTCCATAATACCGAACCGTTCCGCCTGCTCGCATAATTTGCGCAGCGATCATATATGAGTTACTGTTGCGAATTTTTCCTGGTTCAAGCGGCTCATGAACTTCTAACAATTCACTTCCTGTCGTCACAATTCCAACAACCGGACGCTTTATGACAGCTACTTCACTATAGCCAAACGTTGCAAGAAGCGCTGCCACTCCCGGATTAATCATCGTTCCTTTTTCAACAAGCACATGATGCTTCCTTACATCTTCACCCTTACGTGAAATATTATCGCCTGACTGAAACGGACGCTTCAATTTCATATATGTCTTTTCGTCTTTTTGAAATCCTTCTGTCAGCTCAAGCATGACAACCGCATCACAACCAGATGGAATCGCTGCACCGGTCATAATCCGCACCGCTTGAAATGCCTTCACTTCCTCCGTAAAAACAGAACCGGCACCAATTTCTCCAACAACTTCAAATTGGGCTGGATATTCATGACTTGCTTTCTTCGTATCTTCTGCCCGAATCGCAAAACCATCGTATGGAGATCGGTCGAAATGAGGCACATCATGATCTGCAACTACATCTTCACCAAGAATTCGTCCATAACTTTCTGTAAGCGGTACTCGCTCAATTTCTCCATGTTTTATATACTTCATCACGCGTCCGACTGCATCGCTAACTGCAATTGGTATTCGTTTTTCTAGCATCATTTTCACCCCACATTTGCAAAATATCACATCTTCATTACAATTTTTATTGTACAATGCTAATCATAATAGCAATTACTTCAAGGAGGAATTTCATGTCTTCATTTACTCATTTTAACGAACAAGGTCGCGCCAAAATGGTCGATATTAGCGATAAGAAAATTACTGTGCGAACAGCTATTGCTCGTTCAAGCATCACCTTGACGAAAGAAATTTATGATAAAATCACTCATAACGAAATCGGAAAAGGCGATGTTTTAGCCGTTGCACAAATCGCTGGTATTATGGCAGCAAAACGTACTTCTGATATTATTCCGATGTGCCATCCGCTGCTTCTAAAAGGTGTCGATATTTCCTTTGACTGGCATATTACAGATGAACAATATCGCTTACTTATTGAAGTAAAAGTCAAAACAGAGGGCAGCACCGGCGTTGAAATGGAAGCCTTAACTGCCGCTTCCGCTACCGCTCTTACCGTATATGACATGTGTAAAGCTGTCGATAAAGGCATGATCATCGGTGAAACATACCTGTTTGAAAAAACAGGCGGCAAAAGCGGTGATTATATAAGAAATCAGTCTTAATCCAAGGGGGACATCCCCTTTGGATTCACCCTATATAACGAGCGTATAATCGCTTTGCCACTTGTATATCATTTGTACCATGAACAAACGCCCGCCCATCTTGGAATAAAACAAAGCGATATTCATCAACATGAAATGATAATAAGTACGGCGTCCTCTGTACCGTCACGCTTCTTTGTAAGCGCTTTTCAAGTTCTTCTAAGTTAAGAGGCTGATTTATGCCTGGACGAATCTGAACCGTATTACGGCCGCATAATACTTCTGTTTTCGTTTGCGCTTCAAATGTTAAGCTTGGATATGTTCGCAGCTTGCCGCATGATAGACAGTTTTCTTTTTTCTGCCTATTTACTTTAAATGCCATATACTGGTTGTTCCAAAGATCAAATGATACCATCGTTTCTCTTAATGCTGCAAAGTCTCCAACTAATATTTTTAAAGCTTCAGCAACTTGATAAGCAACAACCATTTGCACTGCCGGTTGAATAATTCCCGCTGTATCACACGTTGCTCCGCTCGTTGGATGCTCCATTAAACAGCGAAAGCACGGTGTTTTTCCTGGAATAATCGTATACGTTACACCGTAACTCCCAACGCAACCACCGTATATCCACGGAACGTTATACTTTTGTGAAATATCATTAATAAGGAGACGCGTATCGAAATTATCCGTCGCATCGATTATGATATCCACATTTTGAACAAGCCGCTCTATTTCTTGCACCGTTACATCCGTTACAACTGACTTAATAGTTACGTCAGAATTAATTCGCCTTAAATGCTGCGTAGCTGCAACTGCTTTCGGCACATAGCGCTTCGCATCTTCTTCTGTATATAATTGCTGCCTTTGCAAATTGCTCCATTCGACATAATCACGATCTGCAATCGTCAACTTGCCAATTCCTGCTCGAACAAGCGCCTCAGCATTTGCTGCACCAAGCGCTCCAGCGCCGATGATTAATACGTGTTTTTCACTTAAATTTCGCTGACCAGCTTCCCCAATCTCAGAAAATAGTATTTGTCGTGAGTACCGCTCTTGCATCTTAATCCCTTCTCTCTATCCGCCAATATATGACATTTCAATTTTCGGGCGATTATTTGCACTTTCTTCCGTTCGTTCATCTGAATAACGATCATCCCGCTTATTCCACACATCTTGCACGATTTGAAACAATTCCTCATCATCTATTCCACCCCGGATCAGCGTTCGTAAATCTGTTCCTGTCGTTGCAAATAAGCATGTATACAACTGACCTTCTGCTGAAATGCGCGCTCTCGTACAAGAAGAACAAAACGATTCAGAAACAGAAGTAATAAAGCCAACTTCGGTCTCAGTTCCAACATATCGATATCGCTTGGCTACTTCACCGAAATAATGTGGATCTACTGGCTCAATTGGATACATATGTCCAATCATATCAATTAACTCTTTCTTTGTAATAACTTGTTCAAAGTTCCAACCGTTCGTACTTCCAACATCCATAAATTCGATAAAGCGAAGAGGGATGCACTGCTCTTTACAATAAGCGGCCATCTTCAAAATTTGGTTATCGTTCATTCCTTTTCTCACGACCATATTGATTTTTACGTCTAAGCCGGCGAATCTTGCTTCTTCAATTCCTCGTAATACAGGTTTTGTACTTACATTGCGGCCATTAATACTTCGAAATACATCATCATCTAACGCATCTAAGCTGACATTTACTCGCTGTAAACCTGCTTCCTTTAATGCCTTTGCCTGCTTCGTTAAATGAATGCCGTTTGTCGTTAGTCCAATATCTGTTAAACCTTCTAATTTCACAAGACGTTCAATGAGCTGCGGTAAATTTTTACGAAGTAATGGTTCGCCGCCAGTTAAGCGAATTTTCTTGACGCCCATGCGAACAAAAAGTTTAGCCAATCGCTCAATCTCATCAAAGGTAAGTAGAAACTCTTCCTTTAAAAATGCATAATCTGGCCCAAACACTTCAGCCGGCATACAATACGTACACCGAAAATTACAACGATCAATGACAGAAATGCGTAAATCTTGAAGTGGACGCTGCCATACATCTACAATCTTCTCAGTCATCTTCACCCCTCCTTCTTGCTGCATATATATATCTGCTTTTTATTATAATATATTTTTAAACTAGGGTGTTTTTGCTCTTGCACTTTATCTATTTTTGGCTGTCTTTCATTTGTCTTCATCATAAAAAAAGAACCACACTCTATGTTGTGATATTTCTCACATCAATTTCCTCATTCAAAAATTCTTCACAAATCTGTTCAAAAACTGTTCACAATTATTCAAGGGAAAAAATCTCTTGCATTTTCACTATATTTATATTCAAAATAAGAAATAGGCTATTCTGGGAAAAGAGGTGATTGCTGTGGCAAACAGTACTGCATTATCAAATGATTTAAAAGAATTACTCGCATCTGTCGAATATAAAATGCAAGTGAACAAATCTAATTATATTTTCCAAGAAGGTATGGAGGCAAAAGAACTATATATTATTCACTCTGGAAAAGTGCAAATTAGTAAAATTAGCGCCGACGGTCAAGAATTGACACTGCGCATTTGTTCGGAGAATGATATTATTGGGGAACTTACATTATTTACAGAAAACGCCAAATATCTATTAAATGCAAAAGTGCTTGAACATGCAGAAATCGGCGTCATTAAGCGGGATGCATTAGAAAAAGCATTGCTGGAAAAACCAGCTCTTGCCTTCGAATTTATGAAATGGGTCAGTGAACATTTACGAAGAATGCAAACGAAGTTTCGTGATTTAGTATTGCACGGCAAAAAGGGAGCACTCTACTCGACTCTTATTCGCATGACGAATAGTTATGGCATTTTAAAAGAAGATGGTATTCTTATCGATCTTCCATTAACGAATCAAGAGCTTGCAAACTTCTGTGCAACCTCCCGTGAAAGTGTCAATCGTATGTTGAATGATTTAAAAAAACAAGACATTATTTCTATCCATAAAGGCAAAATCACCATTCATAATTTACACTTTTTAAAATGTGCAATCTCTTGTGAAGATTGCCCTACTTCTATTTGTAGTATTGAGTAGCATCCTATATATACAAGTTAAAAAACCGACATAAAAAACCTTTTCTTTTAGGGAGGGACAAGATCATCTGGCCGTGCATAGAAGCGGTCAGGGCCTTCTCCTGCCACATGCGAGGTTTCAAACAAAGGGAGCTGTTTTATTCTGCATAGCAGCTTATGTGTCGGAAAATTAAAATGTATATATTATTGAGGATGCTGCTCTTTTTTCTTTCTCCCCCTACTTTACATACAAAACATATTTTGCAATGTGCAAAATGTCACACCTTCTCGATTTTCTCCTTACACACTCATGATTTTTTGACAATCTGTTGAACTGTGATAGATATCACATCCCTATTTTGCATGCCCTCTTATAGTGAAATTAAGCAAGAGAGATGCAATAAAGGAGTGAACAATATGAAAAAGAAATTATCACCATTTATGCAACGTTTAAAATATTTTTCGCCAATAGATCGTTATAACGATAATCATACGCAAGAAACATATGAAGACCGAGAATGGGAAAATGCCTATCGAAAGCGATGGCAACATGATAAAGTAATCCGCTCCACACACGGCGTAAACTGCACCGGTTCTTGCAGTTGGAACATTTACGTAAAAGATGGAATTGTCACTTGGGAAGGCCAAGAGCTAAATTATCCGTCTACTGGTCCTGATATGCCAGACTTTGAGCCACGCGGATGTCCACGCGGAGCAAGCTTTTCCTGGTACATCTACAGCCCGCTTCGTGTGAAATACCCATATGTACGCGGCGTTCTTTGGAATATGTGGCAAGAAGAATTGCAAAAACATGAATCACCGTTAGATGCTTGGAAAAGCATTGTTGAAAATCCAGAAAAAGCACGCACATATAAAAGTGCCCGCGGAAAAGGCGGCTTCATTCGTGCAAGTTGGGATGAAGTATTACAACTCGTTGCTGCTTCCTTACTATATACAGTAATCAAGTATGGCCCTGATCGAAATGTTGGCTTCTCACCAATTCCTGCGATGTCAATGTTAAGTCACGCAGCTGGCAGCCGCTTTATGCAGCTTATGGGCGGACCGATGCTGAGCTTCTACGATTGGTATGCTGACTTACCGCCAGCTTCACCGCAAATTTGGGGTGATCAAACCGATGTGCCAGAAAGTAGTGATTGGTACAACGCTGGCTACATTATGACATGGGGATCCAACGTACCACTAACCCGGACGCCAGATGCCCACTTCTTAGCGGAAGTGCGCTATAAAGGAACGAAAGTTGTTTCTGTTAGCCCTGATTTTGCCGAATCAACAAAATTCGCTGATGACTGGATCAGTGTAAAACAAGGAACAGACGGTGCCCTTGCAATGGCAATGGGGCACGTTATTTTACAAGAATTCTACGTGGACAAACAAGTAGACTACTTCATAAATTATGCAAAACAATACACAGATTTCCCATTCCTTGTCACGTTAAAACAGCAAGAAGGTCAATTTGTTGCAGATCGTTTCTTAAATGCCGCTGATATCGGCCGGGAAACAAAGCTTGGCGAATGGAAACCTGTTCTTTGGAACGATAACAGTCATGATTTCGCTACGCCGCACGGCACAATGGGATCACGCTGGGATAACGAGAAAAAATGGAACTTACGTTTAGAAGATGAGCAAACAGGCGAAAAAATTGATCCGCGTCTTTCTTTACTTGGTATGGAAGATACAATTGGAACCGTACAAATTCCATACTTTTCTGATGACGGAAATGAAGTATTAGAACGTACCATTCCAGTGAAAAAGATTACAACGCCAAACGGAGATCTTTTCGTAACAACTGTCTATGATTTAACATTAGCGAACTACGGCGTAGACCGCGGTCTTGGGGGACAAGAACCGAAGAGCTTTGATGAAGATGCTCCATTTACACCAGCATGGCAAGAAAAAATGACAGGTGTAAAACGAGAACTTATTATTCAAATCGCTCGTGAATTTGCGCAAAATGCCGTTGATACAAATGGACGCTCGATGATTATTGTCGGCGCTGGTATTAACCATTGGTTTAACTCAGATACGATTTACCGCGCTGTTTTAAATCTTGTTCTGCTTGTTGGAGCACAAGGGGTTAACGGCGGCGGCTGGGCTCACTATGTCGGCCAAGAAAAATTACGCCCAGCAGAAGGTTGGCAAACCATCGCAACCGCAAAGGATTGGCAAGGTCCGCCGAAACTGCAAAACGGTACATCCTTCTTCTATTTCGTTACAGATCAGTGGCGCTATGAAGATACACCAGTTGGACATTTAGCATCACCAGTTGTCGGCAATTCACGCTATCAGCATCACGGTGATTACAATGTGTTGGCCGCTCGTCTAGGCTGGTTACCATCGTATCCAACGTTCGAAAAGAATGGCATTGAATTATATAAAGAAGCAGTGGCTGCTGGAGCAACATCGCAAGAAGAAATCGGGGAATATGTTGCAGAGAAGCTAAAAGAAAAAGAGCTCAAATTTGCGATTGAAGACCCTGATAACAAAAATAACTTCCCGCGCAATTTATTCGTCTGGCGCGCGAATTTAATCTCAAGTTCTGGTAAAGGACACGAGTATTTCTTAAAACATTTATTAGGTACAACAAATGGATTAATGAATGATGATAGTGATTCATTACGACCAGAGGAAATCAAGTGGCATGAAGAGGCACCGGAAGGAAAACTTGATCTACTAATCAACTTAGATTTCCGTATGGCTGGAACAGCACTATACTCTGACATCGTTCTTCCTGCTTCAACGTGGTATGAAAAGCATGATTTAAGCAGTACAGATATGCATCCGTTCGTGCACCCATTTAATCCGGCAATCGGTTCACCATGGGAAGCGCGTTCTGACTGGGATATTTTCTGCTCCCTTTCAAAAGCAGTCTCTGATTTAGCACAAAAATTAGACCTTGAGCCAATGAAAGAAGTTGTTGCAACGCCGCTTCTTCACGATACACCGCAAGAATTAGCACAGCCGCTTGGCCAAATTAAAGATTGGAGCAAAGGGGAATGTGAGCCAATCCCAGGCAAAACAATGCCGCAAATTCACGTTGTAGAACGCGACTATAAAACGATTTACGACAAAATGACTGCACTTGGACCAAACGTTGGAAAACAACCAATTGGCACGAAAGGTATCTCTTGGTCTGCCGAAAAAGAATACGAACAACTAAAGAGTAAATTAGGTGTAATTCGCACTGATTCTATCGCGAAAGGGTGCCCTGACATAACAGAGGCAATCAATGCTGCTGAAGCAGTCTTAACTCTTTCTTCAACAACAAATGGTCATATGGCAGTAAAAGCATGGGAAGCGCTTGAAAAACAAACAGATTTACAACTGCGCGATTTAGCAGAAGAGCGTGAAGAAGAATGCTTCACATTTGAACAAATTACAGCGCAGCCAAAAACTGTTATTACCTCCCCTGCTTTTAGTGGTTCAGAAAAAGGAGGACGCCGTTACTCACCGTTTACAACAAACGTAGAACGTCTTATTCCTTGGCGAACAATAACAGGACGTCAATCTTTCTACTTAGATCACGACATGATGAAAGAATTTGGCGAAACAATGGCAACGTTCAAACCAATTTTACAGCATAAACCGTTCCGAAAATCTCGCCCTGAAGTAGAAGGAAAAGAAATTACGCTAAACTATTTAACACCGCATAATAAGTGGTCCATTCATAGTATGTACTTTGATTCACTGCCGATGTTAACACTGTTCCGCGGCGGACCAACCGTTTGGATGAATAAAGATGATGCCGCTGAAGCTGGTGTTGCTGATAATGACTGGATTGAATGCTTTAACCGAAACGGTGTCGTTGTTGCACGCGCTGTCGTCACACACCGCATGCCTCGTGGAATGGCGTTTATGCATCATGCACAAGATCGCCACATTAACGTGCCTGGTACGAATTTAACAAGCAACCGCGGAGGAACACATAATAGCCCGACGCGTATTCACGTAAAACCAACTCATATGATTGGTGGATACGGTCAATTAAGTTACGGCTTTAACTACTATGGCCCAACTGGAAACCAACGCGACCTAAACGTTGTCATCCGCAAACTGAAGGAGGTAGATTGGCTTGAAGATTAAAGCACAAGTCGGAATGGTAATGAATCTTGATAAATGCATCGGCTGCCACACTTGTAGCGTAACATGCAAAAACACCTGGACGAATCGTCCAGGTGCTGAATACATGTACTTTAACAATGTGGAAACAAAACCGGGCATCGGCTATCCAAAACAATGGGAAGATCAAGAAAAATATAAAGGCGGCTGGGAGCTGAAAAACGGAGACCTTCAGTTGAAATCCGGTTCAAAAATGAAACGTCTCATGAACATTTTCCATAACCCAGATCAACCAACAATTGATGATTACTTTGAGCCTTGGAACTACGATTATGAAACATTAACAAACAGTCCGCAGCGAAAGCACCAACCAGTTGCTCGCCCAAAGTCAGCTATTACAGGTGAATTTATCGATAAAATTGAATGGGGACCAAACTGGGAAGATGATTTAGCTGGCGGGCATATAACAGGCTTACAAGATCCAAACGTCAAAAAAATGGAAGAAGAAATTAAAACGGATTTTGAAAATGTGTTCATGATGTACTTACCTCGTATTTGCGAACATTGCATCAATCCGTCATGCGTATCTTCTTGCCCATCTGGTGCTATGTATAAGCGTGATGAAGACGGCATTGTCCTTGTTGACCAAAATGCATGCCGTGCTTGGAGATTCTGTGTATCTTCTTGTCCGTATAAGAAAGTATATTTCAACTGGCAAACGAATAAAGCTGAAAAATGTACGATGTGCTTCCCGCGCATTGAGGCTGGTCTGCCAACAATTTGTTCGGAAACATGCGTTGGACGAATCCGTTATATCGGCGTTATGTTATATGACGCTGACAAAGTAAAAGAAGCTGCATCTGTACCCGATGAAAAAGACTTATACCATTCGCAGCTTAACGTATTCCTAGACCCAAATGATCCAGAAGTAGCTGCTGAAGCAAAGAAACAAGGTATTCCAGAAGAATGGATCAAAGCTGCTCAGCAATCACCAATTTATAAAATGATTATCGATTGGAAAATTGCTCTTCCTCTTCATCCAGAGTATCGTACATTGCCAATGGTTTGGTACATTCCACCATTAAGTCCAATTATGAACATGGTCGAAGGAAAAGGAAGCAACTGGCAAGCAGAAGAAATTTTCCCTGCTATTGATAATATGCGTATTCCAATTCAATATTTAGCAAATTTATTAACTGCAGGCGATGAATCTCATATTCGTCTTACATTGAAAAAAATGGCTGTCATGCGTACTCATATGAGAGCATTGCAAATAAATAAAGAACCAAATGAAGCTGTATTAAAAGAACTGAACTTAACAAAAGAAGACATTGAAGATATGTATCGTCTTCTTGCGATTGCGAAATATAAAGATCGTTTTGTTATTCCAACTTCTCACCGCGAGCAAGTCGCAGACCTTTATAACGAGCAAGGAAGCTGCGGTCTTTCCTTTGCCGGTGGTCCTGGCTCTTGTATGACAATCTCTTAAAATAAAGGAGGTAACCATTATGAACCAAAGTTTACAAACAGCTTTTTCTTGTTCTTCCTTTCTTCTCTCCTATCCTGAACAAGGATGGAGAGAAGAACTTCCTCATTTACAGAGTGAGATTCAAACGATCAAACATGAGGAAATTCGCACTATCCTTACAACGTTTATCGAACAAGCAAAGCAAAAAACAGGTGATGAATTAATTCAATCATTTGTATATACATTTGATTTTGGCAAAAAAACAAATATGTATCTCACTTATATGAATACTGGTGAACAAAGAGAACGAGGAATTGAACTGCTAGAACTAAAACAACACTATCAAAAAGCAGGCTTCGCTGTAACAGATAAAGAACTGCCTGATTATTTACCACTTATGTTAGAATTTCTCGCAAATGCTGGTGAAGAAGATAGTGAGCTGACTATGAAAAAATATGAAAGCAATATCGAAGCATTGCATCAACAATTAAAAGACATAAACAGTATGCACGAACCAATTGTCCGCTGCATCCTTACTGCTATTCGTGCATGGCAGTATGAAATAAACTAGAAAGGAGTACGACAAAGATGATGGATCAATTTTTATGGGTACTCTTTCCATATATCATTTTAGTCATTTTCATTGGTGGACATATTTTTAGATACAACTACGATCAATTTGGTTGGACATCAAAATCTAGTGAACTATTAGAGAAGAAAATGCTCCGAATCGGAAGTTTACTATTTCATTTTGGTATTATGTTCGTAATTGGCGGGCATGTCATGGGAATTTTAATCCCCGAATCTGTCTACAGTTCTCTTGGCATTTCTGAACATACGTATCATATAATGGCAATCGGTTTCGGTCTTCCGGCAGGTATTGCTTCTGTAATCGGATTATTCATTTTAACGTATCGCCGCTTTACCGTAAAACGTATTATCGCAACAAGTACAACAGGAGACTACGTTGCTCTCATCTTGTTGCTCATCGTAATGCTTGCAGGACTTTCTTCTACATTTTTAAATATCGATTCAAACGGTTTCGATTATCGAACAACGATTGGCCCATGGTTCCGCAGCCTCTTTATTTTCCAACCTAAAGCGGAATATATGGCGGAGGTGCCAATTTGGTTCAAAATTCATGTCACTGCAGCTATGGGACTCTTTGCAACATGGCCATTTACAAGACTTGTTCATGTCTTTAGCGTACCAGTGAAATACTTACGACGCAGTTATATTATTTATCGGAAAAGAAAACCGGTAAAATTTTAATAAAAATAAAAAGTGTGCAACACCTTGATTGCACACTTTTTTATTCCTGCTCTATTTGCATTCGATACTGATTTCCCCAATCACGCATCATTATGATAATTGGAGTTAACGACTTTCCGAATTCGGTTAACGAGTATTCAACCTTCGGAGGCACTTCCTTATATACTTCACGATGAATCACACCATCAGCCTCTAGCTCTCGTAATTGTCTCGTTAACATCCGTTGTGTAATACCGGGCATCAATCGTAAAAATTGATTAAAGCGAATTTCTCCATTTATCAAATGAAATAGAATAACGCCTTTCCATTTCCCACCGATTACATCTAATGTGACTTCTACCGAACAACGACGTATATTCTCCTTCTCCATCTCATCACTCTCCATTAGTATACATTTTGATACTATATGTCAAAAATGTGCGTACTTATATCTATAATTATACTATAGTAAAATTCATTTTGTAATCAACTTACTAAGAGAAAGTAAATTATCAAAAGGTGGTTATTTCAATGAAAAATACAAAAGAAGAAATTTTAAAAGCATATCAGTTTAGACATGCATGCAAAGTATTTGATGTAAATAAAAAAATCTCTGATGAAGATTTTCATTTTATTCTAGAAACAGGTCGTCTTTCTCCAAGTTCATTTGGCTTTGAACCTTGGAAATTTGTCGTGATTCAAAATCAAGATATTCGCAAGAAGCTTCTACCGATAGCATGGGGAGCACAAAAACAATTACCAACAGCCAGCCATTTTGTTGTGATATTAGCTCGAAAAAAAGAAGATATGATGTATAACTCTTCTTATATTTCTAACTTCATGACAAACATCCAAAGACTTCCACAAGAAGCAGTGAATGTGAAAGGTGATTTTTATAAAACGTTCCAAGAATCCGATTTCAATTTATTAGAAAATAATCGTGCTATGTTTGACTGGGCTTCTAAACAAACATATATTGCTCTAGGTAATATGATGACTGCAGCTGCTCAAATCGGTATCGATTCTTGTCCTATGGAAGGCTTTCATCAAGAAAAAGTAGAATCACTTTTACGAGAAGAAGGAATTATTTCTGGAGATACATTCGGTGTCTCTTGTTTAGTGGCTTTCGGCTATCGATTAGAAGAACCACAACATGAAAAAACCCGTCAAACAATGGATATGGTTGTTGAATGGATCAATTAAAGTAAAGCTTCCATCAGTGGGGTTTTTTCATTCTCCACTGATGGAAGCTTTTGGAATCAGTAATAAGCCCCCCACTTCTAAAGAAACGGAGGGCTTACTTATAAAGTATTTTATGGAAATAAATAATCATTCTTTTACGAAAATCCTACTTCAGAATCTGTATTATCTGTTTTAGTAGCTGCTGGTAAAACGCTCTCGCAGCTACTACTTGAGTTACTACCCGTTTTACTGCTTGGGCTACTACTTAGGCCATTGCTTTGACTACTACTCGGAGTTCCCTGTAAAGTACCGGTCATCCCACTGCTACTCGGAGTTCCCTGTAAAGCACCAGTCATCCCACTGCTACTCGGAGTTCCCTGTAAAGCACCAGTCATCCCACCGCCACTGCTTGGGCTACTACCTGTTAGTCCAGTCCCCCGTGTAATCGTAGTTGTCACTGTATCCCCAGGGCGTAAGCAAACTTCATTTGTATTTCCGATCACGACGACAACATCCATACACGTTGGTCCTGTTGATCCTGTAAATGTTTTCGAAGCAACAAACGAAGTATCTCGCAAATTATCTCCTGTGAAAATATTCCCAGAATTATTGACAATAACAAATTCCTTAATACAAACCCCCATTTTTATACAACCTTTCCGTTATACTCCTGCTGTTAATGTGCCAGTTGGTAAAGGCGGAGTAAATTCAGTGGTTTGCGGTGTTATCGGCGGCGCTAACTTCCCATTTAAGAATGTCGCAACGCTTGATCCACCAGCACCACTAAATGCCTTCCTCGCAAAAAATGGAGAAAGATTGTAACAATTCCCCATATTGATTGCGCCTTTATTATTTATGATTTTGATTTTTCGAATAAGTGAATTCACCCTTGAACCACCTTTCTGAACAATATCTCCTGCTTTCTACACTGTATGCAAAAGAAAAAAACTTGAAACGGACGCGTTTCAAGTTTTCAAAAGAATTATTACATTTTAACAAATAGTAGAGTTTTACTTTACTTCTCCTTCATACTGCATCATGCCGCCAACCATGTTCAAGGTCTTATAACCTAGTTCATTTAAGTAATGACAAACATTTTCGCTGCGCATACCAGATCGGCAAATAAAAATATATTCATTTTCTTTATCAAAGAAGTCTACTTTATGCGGAATATCCCCCATTTTAATATGAACTGCTTCTGGAATTTTTCCGTATGCTACTTCTTCATCTTCACGCACATCTACTAAAAAGAGCGTTTCTCCTTTTTCTAAACGCTCTTGTACTTCTTCTGGCATAATTGTTTTTACTTCAGTCATGAACTCTCTCCTCCTTCTTTCTCCTCAATTTTAGCATGCACCACTGAGAAAACAAGTTATGTGTAAAAGCTACATCATACTTGAGATCTGCTGATTAAGAAATTGATTCACTTTCCCTGCAAATAAATGTGTCTCAAACACCCCTGCCATATGTCCGTATATACTTTCAATTTCATATACTTCTGCAAATTTCCCATTCTTTCGCAACAATTCAACCATCTTATAATTATAACGGGGAGGCTGCAGTAAATCTTGCTTACAAGGAATCATGAGGACGTTCGCTTCTACTTGCCGAAGCGCTTCCTCTAATGAAGGAAAACCATAAGCAATATCATGTAGTAAAGTTGCTTTTGCGGTGTACATCCATGAATTTGCATCAACAAAGGCGATATTCTGTAATGTAGCCTCGTTAATTGCTTTTTCAAATGAAGTTAATGTACAAAAATCTTGATACGGTGCAGATTCTGTACTATCCCGCGGAAATTTCGTTTCATAATAGTGGGCATCATATGCATTTATGAACATCATTTTCGCCGCTAAGTGCAATCCTTTTACGGGCTGCTGCTCCCCATAATTTCCCTCTTCCCAAGATGGGTCTAATTGAATTGCATCGATTGCATGCTGCAAAACATTAATAGACGTTACAACTGGATTTTGCGGATTTGTAATCACACCAATCATTCGTTCCATCATATGTGGATAATGAACGGCCCATTGCTGAGCAATCATGCCTCCAGCAGATGGACCAATGATCGTATGCAGCCTAGCAATCCCCATATCCTTTATTAATTCATACTGAATACGAGCCATATCGAGAAACGTGAAGACCGGAAAGTTCATTCCATACTCGGCATCTGTTTCCGGATTTATCGTTTTTGGTCCTGTTGTCACAACATAAGGATTTTTCACTTGTACATTACAAAGATTATCTGTACAAATAACAAAATATTTATTTGTATCAATTGCTTTTCCAGGTCCAATTAACTCATCCCACCAACCTGAAACTAAGTCTTGCTCTGTATACTTTCCTGCCGCATGACTCGTTGCACTAAAATAGTGACAAACTAAAATAGCATTTGATTTCTCACGGTTTAACGTACCGTATGTTTCATAGCCAATTTGGATTGGAATTGATGTACCGTTTTCAAATGTATATTTCTCTAGCCGAAATACTTGTTTTTGTACAAATACCATCTTTTCGCCCCCCTTATGTAACACTTCATTTCTACTCATAAATAATGAAGTGCGCTACTGAAGACTATTCAAAAAGGGAAACCACATTTCCTTTATTTGTTCAATTATTACTTTCTCTAAAACTCATACCACTATGTATCCAAAATTGCTTCCCTCACTATTCACGTTTCACTTTTTTACACACAAATATATGCATAATATATAAAAATTCCCACAGACTAAAGTTATCTTATTTGGGTAAAGAGGGAATACACATGTTTTTCAAATGGTTTCGCAAAAAAAAGCACAATAATGAGCAAGCAGAAAAGAACAATACGGGTACGAAAAAGAAACAAAATGAACAAACCAACAGCAAGCAAGTAGCGCAAAAGAAACAACAAACAAACCAACAACAAGCTCAAGCGAACAAACAACAGACAAACCAACAACAAGCTCAAGCGAACAAACAACAGACAAACCAACAGCAAGATCAAACGAACAAGCAGCAGACAAATCAACAACAAGCTCAAGCGAACAAACAACAGGCAAATCAACAGCAAGATCAAACGAACAAGCAGCAGACAAATCAACAGCAAGATCAAACGAACAAGCAGCAGACAAATCAACAGCAAGCTACAACGAATCAACAGTCTAAGCAAAGCCAAAACGACATTTTCGATTTTAGTAAGCCAGAGGACGAAACTGTTCATTCACTGCAAGAACTTCTGCAAAAATTACGAGAATCAAGCGATTTTGTTCACTATCATACTTCCGAAGATCCAGCTAAACCGTATTGGATTTCATATTTTCGTACGTCAATGGATGGTATGAGATTACAAAATTACTTAATGCCTGCTTTATTGCATCATACTGCGCCAACACTAGAAGAAATAAAGGCAATGGTCCCAATAAGCGGACTCATCATTACAAGTGACGTAAAAAAAATTGAAGAAATGGTCTTAAAAGGGCATGCTATCATTCAACTACAAGAGCATGATACGGAATGTCTACTTGCAAACATCGCAATTGAGAAATACAGATTACCTAGTATCCCATTAAACGAATCCACCGTTACTGGGTCGCAAGAAGGGTTTGTAGAGGATATCGATACAAACATTAACCTCGTTCGGAAACGGTTGCCAGTTCTTGAGTTAAAAACAAAAGAGTTGCTGGTTGGGGAATTCTCCAAAACGAAAATCGTTATGATGTATTTAAGTAATGTAGCAGAAGAAGAAAATGTTACATATTTAGAAGATACCTTAAACACAATACAATATGATCAAATTAATGATAGCTATTATATTGCCCATCTAATGGGCGATAAATCTATTTTTCCAACTTTTATTAGTACAGAACGTGCTGATCGTGTGAGCAGTGGGCTCGTTGACGGAAAAATTGCTATATTTGTCGATGGTGCACCAAATGTTTTATTAGCACCTGTATCTCTACTGGATTTCTTCATCTCTCCTGAGGATTACAGTGTGTCATCGTTTTATGCAACCTTTTCTCGCTTATTACGTTTTATAGCAATTATTTTTTCTATTTGCGCAACACCCTTATATGTGGCTATTCTTAGTTATCATTATGAATTAATTCCAAGTGATTTGCTGGAGACATTAATTTTATCGCGGGCACAAGTACCATTTCCGCCTATAATAGAGGCTATTTTTCTAGAGTTAGCCATTGATCTTCTTCGCGAGGCAGGGGCTCGTTTACCAATGAAGGTCGGACAAACGCTCGGTATTGTAGGCGGTATCGTGATTGGGCAAGCATCTGTACAAGCGGGATTAACAAGTAATATTTTGTTAATCATCGTCGCCTTATCTGCACTTGCATCATTTATTACACCCATTTATAAAATGGGCCATGCTGTTCGTGTACTTCGCTTTCCCTTTCTAATACTTGCAGAGTTATGGGGACTATTAGGAATTTCGCTAGGATTTATCTTTCTGTTAACGCGACTTTTTCGATTATCATCCCTTCGAAAGCCGTATGGTTTTTTTTATCCATTTCGGAAACAGTCAATAAAAGATTCGCTCATACAAATGCCCTTACCTAAAATAGATACACGCAATATCCAATCAAGGCCGCAACATGCGGGACGTTATGTAAAAGAAGTGTCTCAAAAACGTATGACAGATTTCGATGAGTAAAAAGCGAGGAGCGCATATGAGTACAGTTAAAATCAACTATCAAGTATCTCCCATTTTTGTTTTTTTCTTAGTCCATAGCGCGCAATTCGGTGTTGGTATTCTTGGGTTTGCACGTATAATTGCAAAAGCTGCCGGATACGATGCATGGATGGGTGTTGTTATTGCAGGTATCATCATTCATATTCTTATGTGGATGATATACCGTTTATTAGAAAGTGTAAACGGTAACCTAATTACATTACATCAACATATATTTGGCAAGTGGATAGGAAATGCCTTCAATCTAATCTTTATGGCCTATTTCTTTCTTGTCAGCGTCTCCGTTATGCGCACATATGTAGAAATTATTCAAGTTTGGATGTTCCCAACAGCAGCTACATGGAAGCTAACAATCTTTTTAGCAATACTTAGTTATTACATTATTTCATCTGGCTTTCGTGTTATGACTGGTATTTGTGTTCTTTCTGTCGTTGCTACATGCGGATATATCATGCTGCTACTTGTAGTCTTTAAATATGCAAATTTCGGAAACCTGCTTCCTATGTTCTCTCATTCTTTTGGGGATATTTTAAAAGCAACTCAAGCATCGACTTATACAATGATTAGTTTTGAAGTTATTTTGATGATGTATCCATTTATCAAAACGCCTGAGAAATCTCATAAGTTTGCACAATATGCTGTTTTATTTTCTAACTTTTTATATTTATTAAGTACAATCCTTGCTTTTTCATTTTTTAGCGAAAAACAATTGTCAAAAACAATTTGGTCGCAGCTATCTATCACGCAAGTCATTCATCTTCCTTTCATTGAGCGTCTAGAATATATTGCGATCTCGGGCTATGCACTCATTGTCATTACAAGTATTATCTTACCATTATGGGCTGCAACAAGAGGCTTATACGAAGTCTTTCATGTAAAACAAAAGTACATATTAATTTCTTTATTATTTATAACTGTCATCATTTCACAACTCCTAACCGAACGGCATGACATCAATAATTTTATTACTTATATCTCCAAAGCAAGCTTTTGGCTTGTTTTTGTGTACATCCCAATCTTATTTCTTATAATGTGGGTGAAAAAGAAATGGAAAACACGAAAAAGCAAGTAATACTCCTGTTTAGCTTATGTTTACTTTTTACAACAGCATGCGTCCCTAAAAATATCGTTGACGACATTAGCCTCATTCAAGGTGCTGTTTTCGATGTCGCTCCAAATACAGGTTCAAACCGTGAAAGATTACAAGTGACTTACGTTTGTCCGATTCAAAGAAAAGGGAATAAAGTACAAGTACTAAAAGGCTATGGAAATACAATTAAGCAAGTTAAAACAACAACATCTTTAGAATCTGGACAACCTCTTTCAAGCGGGCAAATACGCGTTACTCTTTTCACAGAAAAATTAGCTAAAAAAGGGCTCTCTAGTGTATTGGATACGCTTCTTCGCGATGTAAATATCGGAAACTTAGTATATGTTGGTATCCTTGAGGGAGGCGGAAATGACGAAGGTGAAAAACTTTTATCAGGCAAATATAATACTGCTTCGAACGTAGCAATCTACCTCAAAAAGATGTTAGAACATAATATGAAATCAGGTGTCGTACCAAACGATAATTTACACTTGCAAAGTTTTCGCTATTATCGTGACGGACAAGATACGTATATGCCTATATTAAAAAAGAAAAAGAAAAGCATTAAAATTACAAGTATGGCTCTTTTCAAACAAGATACATATGTCGGAAAAGTAGAAGAAAAAGATATGTTTCTTTTTAAAACGCTACTTGATAAAAGTCAAATGGACACACATGAGTTTAAAACAAAATTAGGCTATACGATCATTAACAATATTCGTTCTTCTCCTTCTTATCGTGTATATATAAAGGACGGAAAGCCTTCCTTTGTTATTCACGTAAAAATGGCAGCGCGTATTCAAGAGATTTCGAAACATACGAACTTAGAAAATAAAAAAAATGTAGAAAAAATACGAAAAGACATTGAAAAGAACTTGAATGCAGACGGAGCAAAATTAGTAAAAAAACTTCAATCTCTAGGTGCAGACCCACTTGCTTTAGGTGCTACATTTAGGCAGCACTACAAACCGTTTAAATTAAAAGAATGGCGAAAAATGTACAAAGACGTTCCGGTAAAAGTACAATATACGGTTGATATTACAAATTCAGGAGTTATTGAGTAAAATGTTTGATCCTCTTCCCTAAATCAAAGCAGGAAAGAGGATCAAACGCAAAATGGCTTTTCATATTTCATTTTATTCCATATACTCAAAGTTAAGAATTATAAACGAGGTGGCACCGTGTCTAAAAAATTAATAAAGCCTATGTTACATATCATTCTCTTTTGTACTGTCTTTTTATTTGCTCATACATATGTAAAAAATGCTCCCTTTACACGTTATCTCCTTGTGACAGTACCGATACTTATCATTGGAATGTTTGGAATAGATATCGCGCTATCCTTAACAGAAAAAAAAGAATAGCATTTGTAAAAGTAGAATGTACACTGCCCTAACCTAAATCATGTTACAATAACAATCGGAAAAGAACGAGAAAGGATGAAACAACATGACAAACGAAAAAGGTTTAGATAAAGGTTACGAACTTGTTGCGAAAATGCATGAAGTATTCGGTCACCCTGTTGCGGATGCACCGGCAAAATTAACAGAAGAGCGTGCAAAAATTCGTGCAAGCTTCATGCAAGAAGAACTAGAAGAGTTCTTAGAAGCAAACACAGTAGAAGATCAATATGATGCATTAATTGACTTAATTTACTTTGCATTTGGAACGTTTGCAGAAATGGGTGTACGTCCTGATAAAGGATTTGAGATTGTAAACAATGCAAACATGGCAAAATTATTCCCAGACGGTAAACCACGCTTCCGCGAAGGTGACGGCAAAATTTTAAAACCTGAAGGATGGGAAGCACCAGAACCACAACTTCGCGCAGAAATTGAACGTCAGCGACAAGAGGCACTTGAAAAAGTAGGAAAATAACAACGAAATCATGTCATATGTTGTCGAAGAGTCTTTATGTTGTGTCGAACCGCCGATATATGATGAGAAACGGTCGATATATTCTAAAAAGCGCCGATATATTGATACTTTGGAAAGGAGCCATCTACAGATGGCTCCTTCTACGTTATTTCTTCTTCGGTGCTGTCGTTTGACTTTGTTTTCCTTTAGAGAAATTAGATGAATCATCAAAGTTTGGCTGTCTTTTTCCAGCATTATTGCTTCTTCCTTTACCCATATGTAACACCCCCTTCTTCTTTATCATTCCCAAATAAAAAATCTCCTTGCATTGAAGGAGATTTCTTTACATATATATAGTTGGTTAATCTTACATTTTGTTAGCCTTGATGCGGCATGCCGCCATAATGCTGAACATGATGATAACCATGGTGATGAGGATGATAGATAACATGTTGATAGCCATGGTGATGATAAGGATAATGATGATGTGGATGTGGATGGTATCCTACATGATGATAACCATAAGGATAGCCTCCATGTGGATGATATCCTACTTGCGTTGTAGGGAATCCACCCATACCATACGGACTAATCATTTGTCGTTGATCATTAAAATTCATTTCGTTCACCTCTTCCTCACAATTTAATGTGTCGTCGATGTTATCATATTGCAAAAAGAAAAATAGGTGTTTGTCTCTTCTAAAATTGAGCTCTTCTATCCCATATAAAACATAAAAAAAGCACCTAAAAAGGTGCTTTTTTTCATTAATTCGCTACGATATTGACAAGTTTTCCAGGAACAACAATTACTTTACGAACTGTTTTCCCTTCAATTTGTTCTTTAATTGCTTGGGTAGCAAGTTGTTCCATTTCTTCTTTTGATGCGTCTTTTTTCATTGTTAGCTTCGCACGTACTTTACCCATGATCTGAACAACGATTTCAACTTCATCTTCTACAAGTTTAGACTCATCAAATGTTGGCCAACTTACATATGAAACTGTTTCGTTATATCCAAGCTTGTTCCAAAGTTCTTCCGCAACGTGCGGTGCAACTGGCGCTAACATTTTCACGAAACCTTCTACATATTCTTTCGGAAGTGTTTCTGCTTTATATGCATCGTTAATGAATACCATCATTTGAGAAATTGCAGTGTTAAAGCGAAGCTCTTCATAGTCTTCTGTTACTTTCTTCACTGTTTGGTGATATACTTTTTCAAGATTTTTGTTTGGTGCATCTGTAATTTTCTCGCTTAGTTCACCGTTATCTTGAACAAATAGACGCCATACACGATCTAAGAAACGACGAGCTCCATCAAGGCCATTTTCAGACCAAGCAATTGAAGCATCTAATGGTCCCATAAACATTTCGTATAGACGAAGTGTATCTGCACCGTGGCTTGCTACGATATCATCCGGATTTACAACGTTACCTTTTGATTTACTCATTTTCTCGTTGTTTTCTCCTAAAATCATACCTTGGTTAAATAGTTGTTGGAACGGCTCTTTCGTTGGAACCACACCGATATCATATAATACTTTATGCCAGAAGCGTGCATATAGTAAATGAAGTACCGCATGCTCTGCACCGCCGATATAAATATCAACTGGAAGCCATTGTTTTACTTTTTCAGGATCTACAAGTGCTTCGCTATTATTTGGATCGATGTAGCGTAGGTAATACCAGCAGCTACCTGCCCATTGCGGCATTGTATTTGTCTCGCGGCGACCTTTCTTACCAGTCTCAGGATCGACAACATTTACCCACTCTTCAATGTTCGCAAGTGGTGATTCACCTGTACCAGATGGACGAATGTTCTCTGTTTTCGGAAGAACTAATGGTAATTCTTCATCTTTCACAGCTGTCATTGTGCCATCTTCCCAATGGATAACTGGAATTGGCTCACCCCAGTAACGTTGACGGCTGAATAACCAGTCACGAAGACGATATGTTACTTTTTGATTTCCTGCACTTGTTACTTCAAGCCATTCAATCATTTTCACAATTGCTGCTTCTTTATTTAATCCATCTAGGAATGCAGAGTTAATGTGTGCACCATCACCTGTATGTGCTTCTTTCGTAATGTCTCCGCCTTCTACAACTTCTTTCATAGGAAGCTCAAATGTTTTCGCAAACTCATAATCACGCTCATCGTGAGCTGGAACTGCCATTACTGCACCTGTTCCATAGCTTGCAAGTACATAGTCAGCGATCCAGATTGGTAATTTCTCACCGTTTACTGGGTTAATCGCATAAGCACCTGTGAACACACCTGTTTTTTCTTTCGCAAGTTCTGTACGCTCTAAATCACTTTTCGCTTTTACAGAGTCAATGTAAGCTTCTACTGCTTCTTTTTGCTCTGCTGTTGTAATTTCGGCTACAAGTGCATGTTCTGGAGCAAGTACACAGTACGTTGCACCGAATAATGTATCCGGACGTGTTGTAAATACAGTAAATTTCTCATCTGTACCGTTGATAGCGAAGTGAACTTCAGCCCCTTCAGAACGACCAATCCAGTTGCGCTGCATATCTTTTAAGCTCTCTGGCCAATCAAGTTCATCTAAGTCTTCTAGCAGGCGATCTGCATAAGCTGTAATTTTCAGCATCCATTGTCTCATTGGACGACGCTCAACAGGATGTCCGCCGCGCTCACTCACGCCATCGATTACTTCTTCGTTCGCAAGTACAGTACCAAGTGCTGGGCACCAGTTTACAGGGATTTCATCTACGTAAGCTAATCCTTTTTCAAATAGCTGTAAGAAGATCCATTGTGTCCATTTGTAGTAGTTTGGATCTGTTGTATTTACTTCACGGTCCCAATCGTAAGAGAAGCCTAATGCTTTAATTTGATTACGGAACGTGTTAATGTTTTTCTCTGTAAATTCTGCTGGGCTATTTCCAGTATCAAGTGCATATTGCTCAGCCGGAAGACCGAACGCATCCCATCCCATTGGATGAAGAACGTTGTATCCTTGCGCACGTTTCATACGAGATAAAATGTCCGTTGCTGTATATCCTTCTGGATGTCCTACGTGTAGCCCTGCACCTGATGGATATGGGAACATATCTAGTGCGTAAAATTTTGGTTTGTCTGTTTCATCTGGCGTACGGAATGTTTTGTTTTCTTCCCAATACGCTTGCCACTTCTTTTCAACTTCTTGATGATTGAAGCTCATGAAATACCCTCCATTCAAATTTTCTATATTTTTTCACCGTCAAAAATACAAAAAACCCCTCATCCCAGAAAAGGGACGAGAGGTTATAGATTCCCGCGGTACCACCCTAAATTAATGTAATAAAGGATGTTCAAAACGTCCGGTAAAGATAGCTATCGCATTTCTTCGTTACGTTGCCAGTCCGGTACTCATGTAGTCGCTCTACACTCCGTGTCCTCCTGGCTTCCGCGCCTCGAACTGCTCTGCTCTCTTTATCCTCCTTTTTGAACAAGCATTAATATACATTCGCTTAGATCCGTAACGTGGATAAACGGCAATTGCTACTTTGTTTCACAACTGCAACTCAAAGGCGAGTTCATAACGAAACGTGGATTGACTTGCACCGACCGTCAACTCTCTAAACCAGCTTCTATTACTACTACTCCTTCTCACTGTTATTACATATGAGTTATTTAAAGTATATTCTAAAACAAGTTACATGTTCCGTCAAACTAAACTGCAATTTTTTCGTCTACTGTTTCTTCAACATGTACTTTCTTATCATACACACTCGTTGCGATAATAGCTACTACAAGCATGACCATAATCGCTATAAACAATACTTCCATATTATATAAATCTACAATTGCGCCGCCAACAACCGGTCCAAACATTTTCCCAACAGTTGCTGCACTATTTACAACACCTTGATAGAAACCGATCTTATCCTTTGGTGAAAGAATATTCGCAATCGTTGGCACAGCTGGCCAGACAAATAATTCACCAATTGTTAATGTCACCATTGCGACAAGGAACATTGTAAATTGCTGCGCTTGACTTAACACGATAAACGACACTGCGAAAATACCAATTCCAATCATAATTTGTTGTTTTAAAGAACGTTTCATCGCGCGAATAATCATACTTATTAATGGCTGTGCACAAACAATCATAGCTCCGTTGATCGTCCATAATAAACTATAATGACGAAGACTAATATTCAGCTCCTGCATGTGCGTCGCAATCGCTCCTTGCCACTGTACATACGTAACCCAGCATAAAGCATATGCTACACATACAATAAGAAGCGCCTTGAATTCCAGTGTAAGTGACCAACCATTTTTCGTTTTTTCTTTTACTGCTACACGTTTCTCTTTCTTATCTTCCATACCACGGAATCCAATAAAAGCGATTAAGAAGAAAATAAAGTATAAAATAAAGTTCGCTAAGAAAATATAATCGAAGCGATAAGAAGCAACTAAACCACCGCACGCCGTCCCAACAGCGATCCCAACATTTTGTCCAACATACATCGCATTAAATGCTCTTCGGCCGCCTTCTGGCCAAACCGATCCGACCATCGCATACATCGCCGGAAAGACCATTCCAGAACCAAATCCAATTAACGCAAGCCATACAATATAAAATGGCCAGCCATGGAAAAATACAAGACCTAAAATTGATAATAATGTAATTACAATTCCAACTAAAATGGACTTATATCCGCCCCATTTATCAAATAAAACACCGCCGAGTAAATTACCAATTACTCCTGTTAACGAGTTAATCATTAATACCATTCCAGCCACAGATAATGATTTTCCTAAATGATCATGTAAATAAATCGTATTAAAAGGCCATAAAAAAGAAGCACCCGTGACATTAATAATCATCCCGGCTACTAATAGCCATACTTTTCTTGGCATAATTCCCCCTCCTATTCTATTTTTTCGTTCCTATATAACAGTAAAATTGTAGTCGTTTTTAAATAAGAAGGCAACTGATTAATAGTTAGTGAAATTCAGATAATGAGATGTAAACTATATAAATACAAATTAAAAAACTGACATAAAACCCTTTTCTTTTTAGATGGGCGAGAGCGTCTGGCCATGCGTAGAAGCGGTCAGGACCTTTTCCTGCCACATGCGATGGTTTAAAATAAAGGGAAAATGCAAGTAGCGGTCATGGTGTATTCTGCACGGCAGTGACTTATATGTCGAAAAATTAAAATGAATATATATAAAACCCACCTCTACATAAAGAGGTGGATTTCCTTTCACAATTTACAGTATTTGGAGAATACACTGAAGTTTCTTCCCCCTTATAAATCACGTGATTTAAATGTACGAATCGCTATAAAAATAGCTGCTAACACATATAAAACAGCATAAACAATCATCATGTTACTCGGTGTTGAAACACTCCCGAACAATCCTTGTGAGGCTATTGATAAAGGATTGTCTGATGAATCAAATAAATAGATTGTCATTTTGCGATACATCGTATCAATTGGGAATAAAAGACTTGCGATTATACCCATGTTTACAAGTGCTGTCTTTTGCGCCAATATACCGATTTGCTCAACAAATCCGCCAATAAATCCAGTGCCGTATAAAATAATTAACACAATGCCAGCATTTAATGTTGCCATACGCGTGCTTAGTAATATCGCGATGCTAATTAAAATAACGGGCTGTAGCAAGAACAAAGCCAATGCTTTTATAATCTGCGTGGCCGTGAAATCTAAATGAAACGTGCTGCCTCCCATTGTTTGATGGATGAGAACGATACTTATAAATAGGAAAGCCGCATACGCAATCAGTAAGCAACATAAGCCAATCCATTTCCCCATTAAAAATGAAAAGCGTGAAATTGGCCTCGTTAACCACGTATCAATTTGGTGACTTTCAATTTCATTTGCAATACTGCCAACACTACTTAAAATAGCTAACAACGCAGTAATAAACGAAGAAAAGTATAACCCAATTCCAAGAAGTTGTGTAGAAAAGAAACTCTTACTCATAAAGTCTTGAGCTGCCGAAAGACCGTTAGATTCGTTTGGAATGATTTCACCGACAGCATAATGAATGGCCACTCCATAAAATATTAAAAAGGCAAAAGTCATACATAACGTAATGGTAAAAATACGCTTTAACAAAATTTCTTTAAATGATAATTTGGCGATTGTCCACATGCTGCGTCCCCTCTTTCTTATTTACCCAGTACATAAACACATCTTCCAAATGCGGGTGAACCGGATTTAACTGATACACAGGAATGTGTAGTGATACAAATACTTCTAACAATCTAGGAATGTCATCTTCTTGTTGCAGCGTTATAATCCAACGTTTACGGTTTTGCTGTTCTTCTATCTTCCTTACGTTTTTAATAAACGGAGGCAGTTGTTTGAAGAATAATTCGCTCTTTTCACCAAGTGTTACTTCAACTTCTGTTTGAATCATCATCAATGAGCGCCAATCTCCTTGTACGATTAACTCTCCCTTATTAATAATCGCGACGTGATCACATACATGTTCAATTTCATTTAATAGATGACTGTTTAAAAATACGGTCTTCCCTTGGTCCCGAAGCTCTTCCATTAAATGACGCACTTCTTTTCGCCCGATTGGATCAAGCGCGGATGTTGGTTCATCTAAAAAAATCAATTCCGGATCAGAAAGCAGGGCACAAGCCAGTCCGATACGTTGCTGCATTCCTTTTGAATAACCGCGAATTTTTTCTTTTTCCCTTCCCTTTAGACCTACTTTTTCAATAACCTCATTCATTTTTGCTTTCCTCTCTCGAAAAGGAAGATCGCATAATTTCGCATGCGTTTCAAGTAACTGCCAACCAGTCAGCCAATCAGGATAGCGAAATAGTTCAGGTAAATAGCCAATGCGCCGTTTTGATTCAATTGTCCCAATCGGTTGTCCTAACATTTGTGCTGTTCCAGAATCCGCATGAATCAATCCAAGCATCGTTCGCACAAACGTACTTTTCCCTGCACCGTTAGGACCTATAAATCCGAATACAGTACCGCGCGGAACGTCTAATGAAATGTTGCGGATACCGCCTTTCCCGTTATATTGTTTTGTTAAGTTCTTTGTTTGAATAATCCAGTCTTCGTTCATGTTTTACCTCCGCTCTATACAGGAATAGAGCCGCTCCTTTTCCCGGAGCCGCTCTTGTTCAATCATTATTTTAATTCATTTGCCAGTTTCATAAGATCACTTGTATTCATATCTTTCTCCTGCTCTTTATGTTGCTCAATCATATGCATTTTCCCATCTTTCTCCCAAATCAACACATTTTCATATTCAGCACTATATAACACGGCCTTTGCTCCTTGAACCTTTGTCTCTGATGCTTTTGCATCTTTTGCCATATAAGGAATCGGCAATGTATGTGTCCAATCTTGAATACCCGCTAGTTGTGTTTTCACATTCCCAGGAATAATCGGAAGCTCTAAAACTGTTTTTTGTAATTTCGCAACATCTACACCTTCTGGAACAGAAATTTTTGGTGCATCAATTACATTATAAGAAAAATGGCCAGATTTTTGATTCCCGTCAGCTTCTATTTGTGTACGTACTGATTCCGGAACTGTGATCGAAAATTGCTTACCATTCAAAGTACTTTCAAACTGCGTATTGCTTTGTAATTGTTTCAACAATTTATTTGCTTTTTCTGTATCGAGTTCAAATTGCATAATAAATGACGGGTTCGCATCCACATTCGTTACACGGTATCCATTTGGCACTTTTGGAACAGCATATCCAGCTTCTCTTGCTTGCTGTTCCGACTGAAAATGAGCATCTTTTTTGCTTCCATTATCTTTGATTCCTATTTTACCAATTCCTTTAATAGACTTCTCTCCTTCTTCCGTTTTAGAGATCCATCCTTCCATTTCACGTAAGTCCGAATCGGTAAGTTGAACGAGCTGCACATCCTTTACTCGAAAAATCGATAACAAGTTACTTGCTCCTGCTCGTACTTCTGGAACTGTTAAAGACACACACACAATTGCCGCTGCTGCCGCCCCGGTAATCCAACGTTTAGATGATTTCTTCATATTCTTCCATCTTCCCTTCTTTTTAATTTCCTCACTGTTTGTTTCTTTTGTCTTATGATTTTGTATATTTTGTTCAAAGGTGTTCCAAGCTCGATCAACATCGATATCAATTTCTTCACTAACGTTTGTGAACTCATCATCCACTACAACTTCTACCCATTGATTAAGCTTGCTTACTTCTTCTAACGCCTTTTGACATGCTTTACATTGATCAAGATGCTGAATATATTGCTTTCTTTCATCACGGTTTAACTCTCCATCTAAGTACGCCTGAATAAATCCAATATCTTGGCATTTCATTTGTTACCCCTCCTTTATCCCTCTATACATCTTCCGAAATTTTGCCTTTGCTCGTGCTAGCATTGTTCCAACCGAGGACACTTCCATATGAGTAGCCTCCGCAATTTCTTTATATTGAAATCCCGAAAACTTCATTAATAAGAGGGTACGTTCACGCTCATCCATTTCTTTTAATGTACTTTGTACACGAGTAATTTCTTCTTTTTGAATACATTGTTCTTCCGATGACGGACTGCTAATTGACTGTTTATTATTTGCTTCTTTTTCGATTCTTGCTTGATGCCTTTTTTCAGATCGCAAATAGTTATATGCTGCATAAATAGATGCTTTTGCAAGCCATGCCGATACACTTTCAATTTGTTTCCATTCTGTATGATATAATTGCAAAAATACTTCTTGCGCTAAATCTTCAGCAATTGCTTGATCTCGCACAATCCTCATAATTTGTCTCACAACGTGAGCATAATATTGTTTAAATACATCTTGAAACTGTATATTTGAAACTGAATCTTGTTCATATATATTTAACAATGAAGCTTTCACCTCCACTCGTTTCTTCCTCCTTATTGGCTACTGTCACTATAAAGAAACCATGAGTTAGCTATTTGTGACAAAAAAATAAAAAATATTTTATCACCCTATGAAAAAAAGAAAAAAGCATTTTTTTAAATGGGCGAGAGGGACTGGCGATGTATGGGAGCGGTCAGGGCCCTTTCCTGCCACGCGCGAAGTTTTAAAACAAAGAAAGGCAGCAAGGTGCTTTGCCATTTTTGTCTTCGTAGCAGCAATCTATATGCCGAAAACTTCTAAATGAAATGTATAGCTGAATAGTTACAATTTATCCACAAAATGGTATAAAATACATATAACCATTTTTCAAGGAGAAGCAAATGAATACTAAAAACGCACAAAAAGAAATCAAGAAAACAAAGAGAAAAGTAGGAATTGTATTACTTTCTATGTTGATTATCGGAGTTGGCTTTGTATATTGGAAGTTTTTTAGTTTGCAAGGTGTTCCAACAGGAGAATTAATTCGAACAATTGAGTCCCCAAATGGCGAGTATAAAATTAAAACTTATTTCCATGATGGCGGATCATTAAGTGCAGACGCTGTTAGAGGCGAATTAGTCCATCTGAAAACGAATTCTACTAAAACGATATACTGGAATTATCCAGATAAAGATCCATTTGTTGAATGGCTTAATGAAACTACAGTTAAAATTGGAGATCAAACTTTACATATTCCGAAACAAGAAACATATGATTGGCGTGACGATAAAAACTATACGAGAGCATATCCTAAACAATTTATGAAATAAAAAAGGAGGATTATAGCATAAACAACATACCTGAAAAAACTTTAAAAAAGATCGAAAACGATATTACAAATAATGATTTAGGAAAAGCAAGAGATCGACTACATGGTTTAATTTCGACTTATCCCAATGCACTAGACCTTCGTAAAAAACTAGGAGATATCTATTACAAATTACAACACCCTGCAATGGCTGGTCGATATTGGTACTTAGAAGAACATAAAACACCTGAAATGATTGAGGCGTGTTCGCAATTTGAAAAATCTATGGGGAACAACGTTAATCATATAGCTAGAGCTTTGAAATTTAAAGGGGATAACGAAACGATTAAAAGGTTATGTTCTGAACATATCGTATCTTCTCTACAAGTAAAAGTAAAAGAAACAATGGTAGAAGAAACTAAAGAAACGTGGCAGGACAAACTCGTTCTTTTTGGGTGTATCTCGGTGCTTATATTAGTAATGTTGTTTACTCTACTTGGTATTTATACTGTCTTTGATTGGATATTTTAATAACTTATTCTTAGAACGGGAGGCTACATATGCAAAATATAAGTGAGCAAAACTTCCCAAAGTTACTTGGTCAATCAGTAAAAGAAATAAACCCCGAAGTCCAACTTCCTCTTATCATCATATTTGAAGATGGACATTTAACCGTAGAATGTGCGTGGCGTATAAGAAACCATAGTGAGGTGCAAGTAGGAAAACCAGACTATGAACTTGAAAAATTTCGGAAAATCACAAGAAAACTACTACGGAATCGTAAGGTACAAAAGGTACATCATTTTTCACCCATTTCCGATTTAACAATTGAATTTGACGAAAATATCTTTTTAGATATTTTTCATGATAGTGGATTTTTTGAAGGCTGGCAGTTAAGCATAGGGAATGATTTTCATGTTGCTTTACCAGGCGGAAGTTTAGGATAAATAAAAAGAAAAGAGAGAATTAGAATGGATGATACACCTAATTTAGCACAAGAAATTAAAGAATTGAAAGAATCTATTCATGAATTAAAGGATGAAGTCCGTAGTTTAAAAGAAGAAAAGAAAAAGAACAAATTCGATATTGGTGATAATTTATGGTTTGTTGCGATGTTAATCTTTGTTTTTGCAACTATATATATTACTCGTTAACAAAAAAGCTAGCAAACAAATGAATCGTTTGCTAGCTTTTTTTCATAGCACTGTATCTAATTCTACAATTTTTAAAAATCGGTTATTCCAAATATTTTCATGATGTTGAATAATTTGCTCTGCTTCTAATACTGCACTCGTTATTGTACTTTGTGTATTTCTAGAAAGAAGGTTATTTTGGTACCCTAAGCTATAAGCAGCTCGAATTGTAGTATCCAAACAAAATTCAGTTTGAGCTCCTGCAAAAATAATTTGCTCAATTTCTTTCTCTTGTAAGTAGTTTAATAGCTCTGTTTTATAGAATGCATCCCATTTCGTTTTTTGAATCACTTTATCTGAAGAAGTTTTCACTAGCCCCTTATGTAATTGCCACCCGTCTTTCCCTTCAAACATTTCATCTGTTTCTTCTGTATCCGTATGTTGAATGAAAATAACGGGGATATTTTTTTCGTGAGCTTTCGTAATTAATTTGTTTATATTTTCAACAACATGTTCTTTATCATATAAAAAGTTTTGCGGTTCAAGAAAGAAAATCTCTTGCATGTCAATGACAACTAAAGCTTGTTTCATTACTATTCCCCACCCTATTCGTTTCTTTTTTATTATAGCATTAATTGCCAAATCATGTCATTTTTTTGATAAAATTCCTGCTGTTGTATTTTTAAAAGAAGCCAAAAATGATTTCTACGAGAATTGGTTGCCACATTATGTTTTTCCAGAATACGATGAGAGTGAAGATACAATGTAAAATCCCGCCACAGAGAAACGATCTTTTCTCTGTGGCGGGATTTTTAACTCTTACTTTCAACTATTTTACCAGTACTGTATAATTCCCTGTTCCACCGCTATATTTATATACACTCAAGTAATATTTCCCTGGCTTCGCATTATAGTTTCCAAGCAATTTGTTTCCGTCGCGTTTTGTTGCATAAGCGGCATAGTTATTTAGGTCTGATTCAGAATATAATACCCAATTCATTCCAAGATTTTTTTCATTCGTAACGGTAATCTGTAAATCTTTCGAATCCTTTACATCAATAACAAACCGATCAACTTGATCTTGATCGCTTAGGCTGCCTCGTAATAATGTATTCAGAGATAGTGGATTCGCTGTTTCAAATGTATTATTCGGTTCTTTTTCTACAATAGGATCGTCTTCTGTATTCACTCCGCTAAACACAACATCATATTCAAATTGCCCAGCCGCGTTAACATGGTAATTCACGAAATAAGCAGTTAATGTTTTATATCCGCTCCACTCTTTTTCGGAAAGATGTTTTAGCATCTCATTCGTTGCTTGATTCATCACTTTCCGGTCCTCATTTTCTCCCTTTGATGCACTTCCTGTATATGTTCCTTGTAGTGTAAAGGTATTAAAGAATTGTGATTTATTCTTTGTTACCTTCACATCTTTTAACTTCGCTTCATTTGTAATATCTGCCGTGATATCCGAAAGCGCTTTCCGAGCATGCTGTGCTAAATAATCATCTGATACTTGCGGAATTGTATACTTATCACGATTATCAATCAGCATTTGCATATAAGATTGGTAGTCTGCATTTAATTGATTATCTTTACTTAATGCAGAGCGATATGCATCGTAACCTGGGACATCATTTGCACGAATTAAATCATGCACTTTATCAAACATATCAGGGCGGTTATTATACATATAAGATTGCAATGCAAACGAATAGTTATAAAAATCCCACGTTCCGTATTTTGCATATAATGTTTGCTCTGCTGTGTATCGCTTAGCTAGATCAGAGGGTAATCTGCCAATCATACTTTTTCGCGGTACAACGCTATCTAATCGTGTTGAGCCTGCAAAGAACTCCGCATTTCCTTCTTCAAACCAAGTTAAACGTTCATTTTGATACAGTTCTCCTTGTCCCCATAATCCTGGAACTTCGTATCTTCCCTGTAAATAGTGTGTAAATTCATGACGGAACAATTCTTCTAAACTAAAAACACTCTGCTGCGGTGTACGTTCATATGTAAAGAACGTTCCGATTCCTTCAATATAAATCCCACCATTATTCGTTTCATAGCCGTACAATTGACGGTTAAATTGATATTCGTCCGGGCTATTGTAAATGACCATTGTTAACACATCATCAGCATGTCCGCTTTCAAGCGGTTTATCGCTACCAACTGTACGATAAAATTGAGAGCGTACTTCTTTTGCCGCCCAGTATAAACGTTTAATTTTGTCTTCGCTAACTTTATCTCCCGCTTTAAAAACAATTGCTCCGTCATCAAATGTATACGTTTTTGGCAAGTATTTCTTTTTACCATCTTCGCGAATTTGATCTAAATTGATTGTTTTTCCGTTCGCATCTACTCCGCCATAATTTGTAACAATTTGTTCTGCTGCGACAAAATATTGCTGTCCTAAATATGGATAAATTCGCATCGCTTCTGTAACGACTTGCTGTCCTTTTGCCTGTGTACTATGAAATTTGCCAAATCGGCTAGCATAGTAAATTCCGTTATTAATTAACCATCCGTTTTTATCTGTTACCGTACCAATTAGCGCAAAACGACTGATTTCATTAATAAAACTATCAATGTTTCGATACCACATCATATCTTTTGGTTCCTTATCCGTATCATACATATACGACTGAACTTCATAATCAATTCCTTTCATCAATTCATATACAGCATTTCCTTTTGTTATATCCTCAATGAAAGTTGCAAGATTATTATTATATTGCTTGAAGATTTCACCTGCATATTGAATAACTTCAACATCAGCTGATGCGTTTCCAATCAGCTTTCCATACGATGAAATAACTTTGTTTTGTTCCGATGTACCAAGTTTAAAATTTGAATTTTTTGCAATCGTTTTCAAAGCTGGTAAACATTTATCATGATAGCTACGTTCATTTAGTTTGCTTAATTCATCATGATAATAACCTAAATAAAATGCCGCACGTAGAGCTTCTACTAATGTCTCAATTCCTTTTGAATCATCTTTCGTATAGCTTTGTCCTTGTTCTGTTAGTTTATCAATGATCGCTTGCATCCGACTATCATCTTGATAGAACTTCAGACTATCACTAGTAAACTGAAATAATTCCGGAATTTGATACCATTTAATTGTAATAAGAAGATCGGTTAATTGTTTGTTGCTTAATTGATTCAACTCAGCCATCGAATATTTTTTTTCTTCAACTAGTTGTTTAGCATTCTCGTTTGGCGCTAGTGGACGCTGCGATAAGTCTGCTAACTTTAACCGTTTTGTAAGAGATGTACTTTCTTGTACATTTGAAGAGTGCGCTAACTCATCAACAGATTTCTGTACTCCTACTGGCTCCATTTGTAATACATTCTTCGTATTTTTCTCTTTCGTCTCTGCTTGAACTTGCAAGCCATTACATGATATCGTAACAAGTCCCACACCAAGCATCAGTTTATAAAATTTCGAGTATTTCGCCATGCTATTTTCTCCTTTTTTATAAAATAGTGAAAATTCTGACTTTTCAATCGAAACTTTCTTTCATATACCTTCACTAGACAACGGCATCCCTCAGTGATACCTGTAGGTCAATATTTTCATCACAGCTACTGCTAAATTCCTCCCTTCCTTATCTCATATAAGCAAGAACCGTACCAATATTAAAATTCACGAAAAAGACACATTTTAGACAGAATAGTCAAATAATTTATACACAAATAATTTAGTCATGTATAAATTATTTGACATAAAATCCCAGCATTCTGAAGTTAATTATTCTATTGGAATGAAAATTATATCCATTATCGAAAAATGTCGAATTTATAAGAATATTGTCTTTTTTTCGTTGATTCATTTTATTTTTAGTGATACACTCATATCATAAAGAAAGAGTAAAATGAAAAAACCCTTCAGTTTTAAATTTTTCCGAAAATTAAGTTTCATAACCATTTTACTGTTCACTTCCATGCTTGTGTTTCTCTTACTCTTTCTTTTTTAGCATCCCCCTTATCAAGCAAACAGGCTTAATAAGGGGGGATTTGCGTATAAAATCCTTGTTCATTTTTATGAAAAGCAAAAAGCACTTTTGAAAATTTCACAAGTGCTTTTTAAGATTAGCAAATTACCGATTCATAAATTGCATTCCTATATCTGTTGCATCTTCTTTATTTAAGTGATAGATTGTTTTGTTGCCAACACATTGAACATAAGCTTCGGCATAGTATGGTTCAACGCTAAACAATACTACATGAAATGTAATTCTTTTCCCATCATCTAACACAAAATCAATTTTACGGTGCGAAGATTGTTCAAAAAATCTCTTCTTGAAAAATTCTTTTTGTGTCACCACTTTTTTTGAACTCGTTAACTTTTGAAATACATCTCTCGCATCTTTCCCACCATCTGTAATCATACCTTCAGCAACCGAATGCGTTTCTAAATATTGCACCTTTGATATCATATCAGTTGTTAGCGCTACTTTATCTTCATGTTCTATTACAAAGATATATATAAATAAAGGAACAAATATAAATAATAATCCGAATGCTATTTTTTTCACTTGTATTTTCCTACTTTCTAAAAAAGAACCGAATAGGCTCTTTTTTAATTATTGAGTTTTAAGATCTAAAAAATTCACTATAAAAAAAATCTTATTACATACTATATAAATTTTAAATTTCACCATATAAGCCGCTGCTATGTAGCAACAAAACATGACCTGTACTTGCTTTCTCCCCTTATTTTCACAGATAAATCAGTTGCATCCTCATTTTTATCTGCAGTTATAATTATACCTGTTTGAAAACCATATGCTGTTAAACTAGACAATTTATCTTGAGGTACGAAATTCTCTATTGCAGAACGAACTTCAGACGTCATAAACATAAACAATTTTTAATCTGTATAAATCCATTTTAATTTTCCGACATATAAGTCACTGCTATGCAGAATAGCTCGCTTGCTCCCTTTGTTTTAAACCTTGCATGTGGCAGGAAAAGGCCCTGACCGCTTCTATGCATAGCCAGATGCTCTCGTCCGCCTAAAAAGAAAGAAGGTTTTTATGTCGATTTTTTAATTTGTATTTATATATTTTCTGTATGCTAAGCATAAAACTAGTCAAATCATTTACTGATAATCTAAGCGTAATATTGGTTATTTTGTAATGACTTTACATAAATAACCGTTATTTACATCGCTATTCATCTGTACAAATATGCAATTTTGCATATCCAAATAAAGGGAAGTAGTATACAGAGTGTGATTAAATTATACTAAACAAATCTTAAATTCTATTAAATATATTTTTGTAGATTAAAGTGGTTATTTTCTCAACTTGATATATCAATTTATAGCTATTTTAATTACTTGAATTATAGTAAACAATCATTTTAGAAGTATAATATTTCTACTCAAATTAATATGTAATAGTCAAATTATTAAATTTTAATCGACAAAATTCTACTATTTACGCGCTAAACATTTAATGTTTTAATAAAGGTGTAATTGGTATGACCACTAAGAAAGAAGGGGATACGCTCATAGAAGTTCAGTAAAGTTGCAAGTAACACTGTGTTAGTTTTAATTTTCTTAATACTCAGTTATTTTTCGAGGCATCTAGAATTACAAAAGTATCATACTTGTAAAAAATAGTATTCTAAGTTTCTACATAGCAAAAGTGATTTTATTCCGCAATAAAGGTATGGGCAATGTACAGTATAATATCACTTTTTGTAGTCCTGTAGAAATAATAAAAGAAGGGGAGAGAAAGTATGAAATCAATGTCAAAAAAAGTAATGACAGGATTATTTGCCGGAGCAATGGGTCTATCTATCTGGGCTCCTGCAAGTCAAGCAGCAACTCCAGAGAAGAATCAATATTATAATCTTAAGTTGAAAGCTAACACAAATCTAATTTGGGATGTAGATAGTGCATCTCTTGATAATGATAGAGCGATACTTTTATGGGGTGGAAGTACTGCTGAAGCCCATAGACAATTTGCATTTTTCCCACTTGATGGAGGAACATATGCAATTGTAAATAAAAATAGTGGAAAACCTGTAGTAGTTGATGGTGGTCCTGCTTACTTTACTGTTAATGGTCAGGCTGGGGCATTTCCATCTAGAGAGGCGTTGCGACAAGAGAGTTGGACTGGTGCCTCTAATCAACAATGGTATTTACGAGACCAGGGAAATAATAATTATGAAGTTGTAAACCAGGGATATGGGAAAGTTGCATCTTGGGCATGGGAGGGGACACTTGCTCAGCATTGGGAGTATACAGATTTGGATGATTCAAATCCTTCTGATTCAAATAGAGTATTTAACATTGCTAATTCTGGCAGTTCTTTTTCATTACCAACCTTACCAACTATAGGAACTAGACCGAATGCTCCAGATTATAATCAAGCTGGAAATATTGATCAACAGTTACCTCAAACTTCAGCGTCTGTTGTTGTTGGGGCATCTTTAATACCATGTATTATGGTAAAGGATAATGGGGCGAGTGATTATACAAAAATACACAATTCACCATATTATGTTTTAGTAAAAGAAGAATATTGGGAGAAAACACGATCAGAAATTATTCCTGCTGGTTCCTCTAGTAAGTATACACTTAAAAGAGGTGTAAGTACTGTAGATCAACAAAAGATGACTGATACGCTTAATATGAGCTTTGGAGCAGACTTAGGATTAAAATTTGGACAACAATCTCTATCACTTAAATCAAGCATTTCAAAAACAATACAAACAGAAGTTAGTTCAACTTCTACGGATGCAACGGAAACAACAGAGGACAAGACTATTAATAGTATAGATGGTAAAAACACAGGACTTACAGTATATCAGCTGGTAACAAAATATACGTTAAAGAGAACAGACGGTACAGCTGTTTCAGATTCTTGGAGTGTAAGAGACAGTTCTCAAACATTAGCAAGAACAATAGCTAAGTAGGAAATATATTGCGATATATGTCAACAGTAAGTGGACAAGCAAAGTGAAGTGATGAACCCCCCTCAAAAAATGAGGGGGTTTCCCTGTTACAATTATTTGTTTACATCAAATAACAAAATAAGTATTTCTGTTCCTATTAAATATTCCCCCCTTGCTATATTTAAAAGAAAGAAATGTGAGGAGAGAAGAACATGCAAAAAATTCTTTTAGGAAATTTAGTAGTATTTGCAATACTAACGAGTATGTCTTTTGAACATAATGAAGGCGCAACGAATTCTAAAGAAGAAACTAAAGAGGTTGATTTAATGTCTATCTTGCCATTTGAGTATTAAAAAACAATCACTAATGAGATGAAATATATTCTTTGTAAACAGCATTTAAAAAGGATAAGTAGTTTCAGAACCTTCTTGTATTGAATGCAAATATAATCTTACTACTGTTTTAGGATTTTGACCTTTGAGTGTATAAATGTCCTGTGATTTTTGTAGTTCACTATATAATTTTTCTTCTTTACGATTTAAATCCGCCGAATAAGGAGAAAGAGGAAAACAAATCAAAGAATAATCACTCTTAAAAGAAAGTTGCCTATTTTTTCTTGCTCATTTTCTAGAACCCCCTCGTGTAATCGTAACAAAAAAACTTTACACCAGATTTAATACGTTAAATCATTCTTGTAGATGCAAAAAATACCGAGCACCATCGCTCGGTATTTCCCAAATCCTACTCCTCTTTCGGAAGAACAATTCCTTTATACAATTGAACTGTGACGAAATAATAAATCGCGTAAATAACTACGAAAATCAAGATTGGAAGCCATATACGGAAATAAGGATTAATTAAAATGAACGAGAAGATGTTCATACCAACTAATACGTGGACAATCCCTACGATTCCCGGGAATAGGAATACTAAGAATAACTCTTTGTAAATTGATTTCGTTAATAATTCACGGCGAACACCAATTTTGCGAAGCATTTGGTAACGTGTAATATCACTTGATGCACCCGAAAGAATTTTAAACATTAAACAACTTGCCATCATTGCTAGGAACGCAATTCCTAAGAAGAATCCCATAAATACTGTTCCGCTTGCAATGCCATAAAATCCAGTATAAAATTGGTTCTTACTTTGCAAGGAATTTTCTTTTACATTTTTATACTTAGCTAGCTGCAACTCGTCAATTTTTTTCCATTCTGTTTTATATGTTAAGAACTCATCTACTTTTCCAATGAATGCAACACCCTCTTTGCCTTGCAAACCATCATACATTTTTTGGTCTACAATTTTGATTGTTTGATTAGAGGATACATAAGATAGATGAATCGTGTGTAATGCCTGATCCCAATCTTTTGGAATCACATTATCAGATTTTTCTTGACTGGAACTCGAAATTGCACCTACTGGCAGTTCTTCAGAAACTCGTTTCACTTTACCGATATCTTTCATCCCTCTAAAAACTTTTAAATCTTGTACTAAAGGACGATTTTTCTCTAAATCTTCTTTTACATAATACACATATTTATCGTCTGTTTTGTAACGATATTCACTTTTCTCTTTAAATGTAATACCATCTAAAATTTTCTTTTCTTCGGCTGTTGGATTATGAATTGCAACATCATAAATTGCCAAACCATCTACAGTAAGCATAACATTATTTTTAAATGCCATACCGCCAGAAATCGCACCTGCTCCAAGCGCAATTAACATTGCTACTGTCGCTAATACCTTTGTTAAGCTATTGATACGGAAATTTAATTGTGCAAATGTAAAGGCATTAAGTCCTTTTTCAGTAACCTTTTTATTACTTTTAAGCTTTTTAATAGTAAGCGGAAGGAATGTTCCAAATAACATGTAAGTTCCGGACGTTACAGTAATTAATGCAATAATAATCCCCATTTGCAACAACTTATCCATGTAAATCATAGAAGCATAGCCGATTGCTAACAGAATAATTCCAACGAATGCGGCTATAACAGTCTTTATTCCTGTTTTAGAAACACGATCCGTTTTAGAATCTGCATGAACCAGTTGCAGAACCGTAATACGCGATAATTTGATACTATTCATAATTGCTGATAAAACAAATAGTACTAAAAAGAAAATACATGTAACAAGCATAGATGGGACATAAAACGCATGATAGCCACCTGCAGTAAACTCAAGCTGCTGCATAAGTAGTTTACCAATTCCTTGCGCCAGCCCTACACCTACTGCAATACCAACGACAAGAGATGCTGCTCCTAATACAATGGTTTCAATAAACATAAGCATTGTCACCTTATGTTTTTTCGCTCCTAGCATCATGTACATACCAAATTCTTTTTGACGAAGTGATAGTAAGAAAGAATTAGCATATAAAATGTAGAAGAATGTAATGATAGCTAATAGTACCGCACCAGCATGGAAGACGAATTGAATACTACTGATTACAGAATTCGCTTCAATAAACGCTTTATTTAGCGCTAACGTTTGGAACATGTAAAAAATCGAAATTGACATAACAAGACCAACGAGTAAGACAATGTAGTCTTTCAGCTTACTTTTCAGTCCTGACATGGAAAGCTTAAATAACATGCCTGTCTCTCCTTTCTTACGCTTTTTGTGTGCCTAAGTTTGCCAGCACATCTAAAATTTCTTTATAAAATTCTTCACGTGTACCCTTGCGATGAATTTCTTTATATAACTCACCATCTTGGATAAATAAAATACGTCGGCAATAACTTGCACTATACGGATCATGTGTAACCATCATAATAGAAACACCTTGTTCTTCATTTAAGCTTGTCATCGCATCTAACAAACTTGTTGCGTTTTTAGAATCTAGTGCTCCTGTTGGCTCGTCTCCTAAAATAATGGCTGGTTCATGTACAAGTGCACGTGCCGCTGCTGAACGTTGCTTTTGTCCCCCAGATACTTCAGATGGATATTTTTGAAGAATCTCTGAAATTCCTAGCATTTCTGCTACCTTCTCTACTTTCGGTCCAATCTTTCTTGAAGGAACGCCTTGCAGTGAAAGAGGCAATGCAATATTTTCATAAATTGATAGATTTTCTAGTAAGTTAAAATCTTGAAATATGAAGCCTAATTTTTGTGAACGGAAATCAGATAATTCCCCTTGCTTCATTTTCGTAATATCTGTACCGGCAATTTCAACAACGCCGTCCGTCGCTTTATCTAATGTTGAAATAACATTTAATAATGTGGTTTTCCCAGAACCAGAAGGTCCCATAATCCCAACGAATTCGCCCTCTTGAATAGAGAATGATACGCCCTTTAATGCATGTGATTGGCTCTCACCTTTTTTACCGTATACTTTTTGAACATTCTTTACGTCTACAACTGGTGCTTTCATATAAACCCTCCTGTGCTTTGTTTTCCTGTTCCTATTTTGCTCTTTTAAAGCATTACCTGCCATAGATTAAACTTACATTTATCTTACATTTTTGTCATATAAGAAAATGGCTCCATACGTTACGTGTAAACATGTAACGTATGGAGCCATTTATTATTTTAATAATATCTATTTTCATTTCATGTAATAGAGTTGCATTACAACCGTGTGATTTTTCCAACGCTCGCACTTGGATCTACATTTAATGTATCGCTATATTCAACTTCATCCACTTTACAATCTGGACCGATCTTTATATGACGACCAGACACAATTGATGCATCTGTTTTACTTAAAGTGATGTCGTTTCCTTTTATCGTTTTACAAGCCATTCTTTTCTTTATGCCTGGGATGAAACTTGTGAGAGATATAAATTTACGAGATGGTGCTAACTTGATTATATCCCCTTCAACATTTTGCAATTCACTAGGTGCTATAAATCCTATTTCAATCTTTTTTGCTTGCAAATTTCCATTTACTCGAACAGCCCCTTGCACTGTAAATGTTTTGGCACACACATCTTTCTTTATTGATAAAGTACCCGATGAGTGTATATGTTTTGCCTGTATTTTTCCTAATTTACAACTACCCGTGTTTTTTATTTCGTTAATTTGAGATACTCCTTCAATCTTGCATGCACCAGAATTACTAAAACTTTTAGCAATTAAACTTCCCCGAATTGTGCAGTCCCCGATTATACTAAATTCATTAGCCTGTACATCCTTTTTAAAAGATGCAACACCTTTCACACGGACACTTTCAACAATAACTGGTTGTGAAAAAGATTTACTTCCAAATACATTGAGTTTCTCCTGTACATTATTAGCTCTTGTCTCCATAGTATTTTTCATCTCTATTCCCTGTCGTGTTTTATAAAACCTCAAGCATATCAATATTTCTCCCCACACTAAACATACCACATATTACCATATTAAACATAAAAAAGCTGAGCTCATGTAAGCTCAGCTTTCTTCATTTTATCCTTTTAAAACAAATTCATTACCTTCGTTATCTTTAAAAATGGCAAATGTACCCCATGGCATTTCGTTTGGCTCTTGTGTAAATTCCACACCATTTTTCTTCATTGTTTCATATGTATCTGCCATATTTTCCATTACAAATACAATCGATGCTTTTCGTTCATTTGCATTTTTCATACCTCTCTCCCATAAAAAATAAAACCAGGTCATACTCCGACCTGGTTTACTCAGATTGCTTCGATTTTTGCGGTTGTCCTTTTTTACGGTTTCTTTTCTTTGCTTGTACTACTGGATCTAATTCGTTTGAAAACTCAGCGTTATGTCCATTTTGTGTTTTTTGCTCTGGGTTATTTTGATCTGAACGCGTTGCCATTTCTATCGCTCCTTATTAATGCGGTGTAATAATCATTTGATGTTGTAATTGTCTTATTGCCATACGCGCACGATTTAATTGTTCACGTTGTTCATCGTTTGCATAGTGCTGCATCGTTTGCATCTCATTGTAAACTTGTTCTAATTGAAGCTGCGCATCAGAATAGTTCATTTTATTGTAATGCTCTTGTCTCATTCCAATGTCCAATTGTTCTTTTGCATATTCCATTGCTTGATGTGCATTTTGGATGCACGCTTCCAGTGATTCACGCTCTGCCATGATTGTTCCTCCTTACCAATATTTCTCCTTTAGCTTGTCCGTTCTATATGAACCTTATGAGTATGTTATAATGATTTTTGCTCATATCTTTGAGGAGGAATAACTATGAAAGTCCAAAATCCTTTCCCATATTCAAATGACAATAAACGTTACCATACGTGGAACTACCATCTGCGCGGACATTTCGGCGAGAAAATCTTTAAAGTTTCCTTAGATGCTGGATTTGACTGTCCAAACCGTGATGGCACAGTTGCGTACGGGGGCTGTACATTTTGTAGTGCGGCTGGTTCCGGAGACTTTGCCGGTGACCGCCGTGATGATGTTGTTACGCAATATCATGAAATGAAAGAAAAAATGCATACGAAATGGAAAGATGGTAAGTGTATCGCCTATTTCCAAGCTTATACGAATACACACGCTCCTGTTGAGGTGTTAAAAGAAAAATTCGAACCACTTTTAAAAGAAGAAGGCGTTGTCGGTCTTTCTATCGCTACCCGGCCAGACTGCTTACCTGATGATGTTGTCGAATATTTAGCTGATCTAAATAAGCGTACGTACCTTTGGGTCGAGCTTGGCTTACAAACCGTACATGAACGTACAGCGCTTTTGATTAACCGCGCTCACGATTACCCTTCTTATGTAGAAGGTATAAATAAACTTCGTAAGCATAACATTAACGTGTGCTCACACATCATTAACGGTCTTCCTCTTGAAGACTATGACATGATGATGGAAACAGCGTGCGAAGTGGCAAAACTTGATATTCAAGGAATTAAAATTCATTTGCTGCACTTATTAAAAGGAACGCCAATGGTGAAGCAATATGAAAAAGGACAACTACAATTTCTATCTCTTGAGGATTACGTAAATCTCGTTGTTGACCAGCTTGAAATCATTCCATCAGATGTCATCGTACATCGCATCACAGGTGACGGTCCGCCCGACTTAATGATCGGTCCGATGTGGAGCTTGAACAAGTGGGAAGTATTAAATGCAATTGATGCTGAATTTATACGCCGCGGCAGCTGGCAAGGTAAATATGCAAATGAGGTGGAGCCAGTATGAAGTTAGAACGCATCTTACCTTTTGCTCGTACGCTGCTAGAGCGAGCGGTGCAAGAAGGAGATTATGTTGTTGATGCAACGCTTGGCAATGGACATGATACGTGCTTTTTAGCAGAGCTTGTCGGCGAAAATGGAAAAGTATTTGGCTTCGATATTCAAGAAGAAGCAATTTCCAATTCAAGCGCACGGCTACAAGAAAAAGGACTGGCTGAGCGTACCGTTCTTATTCATGATAGCCACGATGCATTAACAGCAGTATTACCAGAAAACGCAAAAGGAAAAGTAACCGGAGCGATCTTTAACTTAGGTTACCTTCCCGGCGGTGATAAAAGTATCGTCACAAAACCAAACTCAACTCTTTCTGCATTGCAGCAATTATTAGAAGTCATGGCACCAGAAGGAATTATCATTCTTGTCATTTATCACGGACATCCTGAAGGACAAATAGAACGCGATGCCGTTGTCAAATTTGCCGGGCAGCTAGATCAAAAAGAAGCACACGTACTAAAGTACGAATTTATGAACCAACAAAATAACCCGCCGTTTATTATTGCGATTGAAAAAAGATAATCGCCGCACCAATATATCGGCGCTTTTCTCGATATATCGACCGTTTCTCATCATATATCGACGCTTTTTAAAACATATCGGCGATTCGACACGAAATAAAGACTCTTCGACAAAACTCGACATAGATACACCTCCAAAAATACGTGCATATTGCGCGTATTTTTTATTGCCGAAGAAGGATTCTCTAACTCGAAACAAGAATTTCTATATTCGAATTAAAACAAAGGGGATGAACAACCATGATTGGAATACTAGCAGGAATGGGCCCAAAGTCTACCGGGCCATTCGTTGATAATGTAGTAAAACAATGTCAAAACATTTACGGTGCGAAAGATGACATGGACTTTCCTCATATGATGATCTACTCATGTCCAACACCGTTTTATATTGATAAAGCTATTAACCATGAAGATATGAAACGTGCAATTATAAACGGCGCACAAAAGCTTGAGAGTACGGGTGTTGATTTTATTGCTATGCCATGTAATACGGCACACCTTTATTTTGCTCAACTGCAGGCATCCATCTCAATTCCAGTATTAAATATGGTGGATGAAACGCTAAAAGAAATTCCTCCTCACACGAAAAAAGTAGCTCTTTTAGCAACTGATTCGACTGTTCAATCAGGTATATATCAAGAGGGATTTGTTAAATGTGGTGTAGATTACATTCAAAAAGATAGCTGGCAAACTGCTATCAATCAAATTATATATAAAATAAAAAGAGGACAAATAAATGAAGCAAGTAACTTGTGGCATACACTATGCTTAGAATTAGCTGAAACTGTCGATGTTGCTGTCATAGCATGTACAGATTTGAATGTCGTATCAGAGACAAAGCAAAATCATCTTCACTTTGTAGATTCCGCTACATGTCTTGCCAAAGCTATTGTAAACAAGTATTTAGTTCATCAAAAATCTAATTGAACAAAAGGAGCCCCCATACAAAAGTATGAGCGCTCCTTAATTCATTTCTTCCTGATGTTTTAAGAACCAAATATCCCCAATCATAACAACCGCTAATACGGCCTGGATGATGTAATCTACAGTTGTTGGCCCACCTGCTTTTATCAGCATATTATAAATGCCAAGTACAAATGAAATAGAAAGGCACACGAATAATGAAACTTCGATATGATCATATAACTTTTTAAAGAATTTTTTCATCTGAGCACCTCCGTATTTATATTTTACCATATAATAGAAAAAGGAGGTGAATACATGACAATCTTCGGTATCATATTTTGGTCCATTTGCATTTTGCTTATTAGTGTAGGGTTTTTCTTACAGCGAAAATATAAATCCGAAGCTCCAAATAAATCAGATAACCAAACCATTCATGAGGAACTAGGAAGAGATGATCAGCATCGGAATGATTCTTTTATGCATTAACATAAAGTGAAACTTTAATCAGTGGGGGTTTTCTTCATCCCCCACTGATTATCAGCCCTCACCAATCGGGCTTTTACGGGCAGTTTATCTCCCACCTAACTTCTTTGCTTCCGCTGAATTTTGAGGCGGGAGTATTACTGCCCAAGAATAGCGGGATAAAAAACGAGCTGCATCCTACCCTCTGTAGAATACAGCTCGTTTTCATCACTGTGCCATCTTCTTCCGATATAGCTTTCCATTCCAATAGAAAAAGCGTGAAGTAAGGCCCCCGTATTTCACAATGCGCCGTGCCATGTATTGCATTTCTTTTTGCTGCGACACTTTCTCGTCTGATAAATAAATTCCAAGCAACCCACGGCTTATGAGGCGATGAAATTTCATATGCGGCAGTTGTTCCAAGCTTCTTTCTGCTTCTATTACAAAATGTTTCAATCTCTCAAGAGTTGCTTCTTTATTTTCATAGTAACTACAAAAATTTAAATCTCCGCCAATACGGTCTTCTTCTTGGTCAATGAAATAATCAAGTAAAATATGTAATCCTTGTACATAAGGAAAATATCCTTGTTTAATTTTCATAATATCATCATCTGTTAATTCATCATGGAATGCATACGCTACAAGACAGAAAATACCGAGCGTAGAACCTGCACAAGCTGAAAACTCAAACCAGCTCATTGGCGGAACTTTTTCACGATGCGCTGCAAACCACGTTTTCAAGCGCTCTTCTCTCTCTTCTTGCTTTACATGTTTATGAATTTGCAAATCACAGTAATAACAAGCAAATTCATGAAGAATCGGTGCAATCTTATTATAATGCTTCGTCTTCGCAAGCACTTCTTGACAAGTTATTACAAGTTCATCTAAATAACCACCATCATCTTGATCATCACGGTAACGATAATAGTTGCTTCCTTCGCTTCCTGGTGTTAGCGCTGCAAGCATTGACTCATGGAGCGCTGCAAAATCATTTGGATCAAGTGATGTACTACGGTCGCATAAATTATCCAAATAATCACTAATCGTTTGGTACGCTACAATAAATCGAATACATTCCTCGCGATGTTCATCAGCAAGCAACGCTAAAATGCTGCCGCCTTCACAGTGAAATGTTTTATGCTCAATGCTCGCTAACGCTTGATTATGAAGTTCATCATTCGGAATATGGTAGGCGCGTTCTTTCCACATTGCGAGCTCATGGTGTACGACCGGAAACACATCTCGGTATACTTTCGCCATGAGCGTTATGGGGTTACTCGGTACTTTCACTTCTTTCTTCATCTCCTCTAAATGAATATGGTCAAATACTTTTAAAATATATACTGTTCAATTATTTATTTCTATTTTCTAAATTAAATGAGTTTCCACAAATGATTTTGCATATGCAAAAACGTCATCTTTTTCATACTCATTAAACAGCTCATGATAACAGTTTGGCCATTCCTTGTATGCTTTGTCACTAATTTTCAGACTATCAAACCAGCTGCATACACGTGTTTTATCTACAAGTTTATCTTCACACGCCTGCATTAGCAAGAGCGGTACGTCTGGAAATTCATTTCGTTTTTCCTGTGCAATTTCTATCGCTTTAATTAACTCACTATACCAACGAACTGATACTTTGCGCAAGAACAATGAATCATTTTCCATCGCATCGCGAATTTCATGATTACGCGTTGCCATTTCGACTGTAATATTCGAATTAAATTGCATTTTCGGCGCCACAACATTTAGCACTTTCGCAATGGTACGAAGCGGTAGTTTCGGCGATGATAACACCCCTAAACACGGCGAAGTCAAGATTACTCCTTGCACATCCATTTTCGTTTCTTGCAGCACGCGAATAACTATTAATCCCCCCATACTATGTCCATATAGAAAAAGGGGCAAGTAATATTTTTTCGCTTCTTTAATCCATGTCTTTACTTCTTCTATGTATTCATCAAATGATGTAATATGTCCTCTATTTCTTGAAGTTGTTCCGTGCGCTGGTAAATCTCCCATCACAACATGAAAGCCAAGATAGCGCCACATGTCTGCAAGTGCCTCGTAACGTCCATGATGCTCCATTGCACCATGTACCATAACTATAACACCTTTTGCCTCTTCCGCTTCATAATTCCACATAAAATTCCTCCGTTTCACTCTATTTCATAATTTGCTACACTAATATTAGTTTCTAGGAGAGGAAGGTTACTTATATGATTTATCCTTACAAAGACAAAAATCCAAAAATTGCCAATAGCACATTTATCGCTGACTATGTCACAATTACAGGTGATGTTACAATTGGTGAAGAATCAAGCATTTGGTTTAACACTGTCATCCGCGGAGATGTTTCTCCAACGATTATCGGGGACCGAACCAATATACAAGATCAATGTACACTTCATCAAAGTCCAAAGTACCCGCTTATTTTAGAGGATGATGTCACAATTGGACATCAAGTCATTTTACATAGCTGTACAGTGAAAAAAGATGCATTAATTGGCATGGGATCCATTATTTTAGACGGAGCTGAAATTGGTGAAGGTGCATTTATCGGTGCCGGCAGTTTAGTACCGCAAGGCAAGAAAATCCCGCCAAATACACTTGCATTCGGTCGCCCGGCCAAAGTAATCCGTGAACTAACAGACGAAGACCGTGAAGATATGGCTCGCATTCGTCGTCAATACGTCGAAAAAGGACAATATTATAAAAGTTTACAAACGAAATAAAATTTTTAGCTGCCACCTCAAATGGCAGCTTTTTCTTCGTAAAACTCTACATTTTCTTTACAAAACCTTAGTATTCCCTCAATGAAATCTTATTAAAATAAAAATGAAACCTTAGTAGGGGGGAGAAATTTGATGAAAACTAAACCCATCAGCTCCTTATATAAAATAGAGTGCTACATCTTCAAAGGAATTAATCGCTATTTCGAGCGTAAAACATTAAACATCTTTTTTCGCACCATTACACACATGGGCGGCGCTACCTTTACAATCTCTCTTATTGCATTCTTACTTGTTCTCACAAACGGATCTTTACAAAGCGCAACAATTGCAAGCGCTATTTCCCTTGCGATTAGTCATATTCCTGTACAAATTTTAAAAAAGTTTTATCCGCGCAAACGTCCTTATTTAACGATTCATAATGCAAAATATCCGGCGAATCCATTAATGGACCATTCTTTTCCATCTGGACACACGACGGCTATCTTTTCTGTTATCATCCCTTTTCTATTATATGAACCAAACTTAACATTCTTGCTACTTCCAGTTGCAATTAGCGTGGGCATTTCACGTATTTATCTCGGCCTGCACTATCCATCTGATGTACTCGTTGGCATGTGTCTCGGATCAATAGCCGGCATTATTTCTTATTATCAATTCATTCCACTTTTTATATAAAATAAGGTTCATCATCGTAACATGGGGTTGATTTTTTGAAAATGAATCATTTTTCATACACGGAACGGAGAGTGGCGACTCCTGCGGGAATAGCGAGGGAAGTGAGACCCGGCAGGCTTGCCGAGGAGGCTCGCTCTCGCCCGCGGAAAGCGTCCACTCGGAGTGGAGTGGAGTGTACATCTATCTATATGTCACCCCCGTCTTTTGGTGATGAACCTAAAATAAACTATAGCCCTTGGGACGCTTTCCAAGGGCTTTTAAAATAAACTATTTTTGATATTGTTCGATTTCGAATTTCAGCAGATATCTTAAGCTGAATGTATCGCATTCAAAATTGAAGTTTTATTTGTAGTAAACAACAAATACTTCTGTTTTGTAGTCCTAATTAAAATTCGATCTGTTGTCCCATATGGCGTTCCGATTCGAATCGCACTCGCTTCTTCTCCACCATAAGTATCATCTTCAGTGACCTCAATAATTTCCTTTAGCGGAATACAAACTTTTGCTAGTTGCCATTCAATCATTAATTCTTCGTCTGTTTTTGTAACTTTGATTCCTAACATGTGATCAAGACCTTTCTTTCCATTTATTTTATAGAAAAAAATGAGAATACATTAAAAATTTTACATTATTAACGAAAAGATAAAATATGCAATTATGCATATCTAAATGGTAATTATTGTATTATAATAATTTTATGTACCAAAGATACCGAGGTGGATATGCATGAAATTCAAAGTCAAGCAAAATCCTTTTCATACGCCTATAGTTTTGGTAACTATTTCCATTTTAATGTATATTAAGCTATAAAGTGAAACTTCCATCAGCCCTCACCAATCGGGCTTTTACGGGCAGTTTATCTCCCACCTAACTTCTTAAGAAAAGCGGAAGCGGCTCGCCCAGAATGTGAGGGGAATGGAGCTTCTGACGTAGAGGTGTTTTTTACCTCGTAGGAAGAAGCGAAGCCACCGAACATTCTAGCCACTGGAACTGGACAATGCTTTTGCTGAATTTTGAGGCGGGAGTATTACTGCCCGCGAATAGCGGGATAAACCTATGCGGTATAATTTTCATACTTATATTAAAGGCAAGAAACGGTAAGAAAAAGAAAATAAATAATCATATTAATCTACAAAAAGAAGAAATAGAAACGAAAAACAAGTAAAGGAACGTAGGTGTCTATGAAAATATTCATGTTTTGCTTAGGAGCAATCGGAACAATTATCATGGCAGTATACAAAACACGTAAAAACATGACGGGTAAAGACTTAGTCATTGTTTATATCGGTTTCATCTTAATGATGATATGTCTAGCTTACATTGGAGCAACAGACCCAAAACATTAAAAAGGAGACAGGAAAAATGTTATTAATTATCATTTCAGCTATTATATTCGGATTTTATATTAAGAGACAGAAAGCAGAAAAGGGAGACGATTTCAGTTGGAAACCGATTATCCTTCAAATGGGATTAGGGTTATTAATATTCGGATTTTTCTATTTCGGATTCATTGCAATCAATGACATGCAATAAGACGATGTTACAATTAATAATTATGTTAACAGTAGGGGCGTTCTTCTTTATTGTAGATAGACCATTACTAAGTATTATAAGTATGTTTCTAGTATTCGTATGTAAGTCTATATACGATACTAGAAATAGTAAGAGTAAATAAGTGAAAGGGAGACTACAACGGACAAGCATACGTTAAGACAAACATTACAAAACTATGGTCGTGCTTTAGCAGATAACATGTTGCCTTTAACATTTATTATTGGTGAAGACATGGAGTTTGGTAGAGAAGACTTACAATTTGCAGATTCTTTCTTTGAAATATCAAATCCAAGGCCATTCAAGAAACAAATAATATTTACTTAAGTTGTATGATTTTGTTAAGCATAATCAATCTTCTATTTGTTTATATATAAATCCAAATTAAAAACCTGACATAAACCCCTTTTCTTTTAGGCGGACGAGAGCATCTGGCCATGCATAGAAGCGGTCAGGGCCTTTTCCTGCCACATGCACGTGTTAAAACAAAGGGAGAAAGCAAGTAGCGGTCATGTTTTGTTCTTCATAACAGCGACTTATAAAGGCTCGCTCAGAACAAGAGGGGGATGGAGCTTCTGACATAGAGGCGCTTTTTGCCTCGGTGGAAGACGCGAAGCCACCAACTGTTCTAGCCGCTGGAGCTGGATCATAAAGAAAGGCGGAAGCGGCTCGTTCAGAATCGCAGGCCGCCCACGCCCCCGACAGAGAGGTGCTTTTTTACCTCGTCCGAGGGGGCGAAACGACCGGAGATTCTAGCCGCTGAAGCTGGATCATAAAGAAAAACGGAGCCGACTGTTTAGGCCCGTTGGCTAAGGTTCTTTTACACAGAAGGTGTTTTTTTACCTTCTCGTGTGGAAGGTTCTTAGACATGAGGGCTTAGGAGGTAGAGCTCGACAAAGATGCTAAAAAATTAAAATGGATTTATATACAATCTTAGAGGCAAACAGTAGCTGTGAAAATCTATTAGCAACTAACTTGACGGATTTGTTTTTCAACAGCATCAAAATAAAAAAGCAGATCTACTCTGCCTTCTTATTTTGATATATTTTCTTTTACAAGTAACTGTTTCTCTGACTTTACAAACCATAAACCCATAAAAATAACGAGTCCGCCAATCAATTGTTGTAAAGATAATTGCTCTCTTGCCCATATTGCTGCAAATAAAACCGCTACAAACGGTGTAATGTACATATACACCATCGTATGAGATGCACCAATTTTTTGAATCCCAACGTACCACATTACAAGCCCAAATACAGTAACAAGAAAAATGGAATAGAGTAACGAAAACCATGTACTGCCGTGCTCGATTGCAGAAGGTAACTGAACAATTTGCCAACCGCTTAATAATACAAGCGGCACCGCACCAATTGCTGAAGCCCAGGCCGTTACACGCAAAGCAGAATACCTTTTCATAAGCGGCGTTGCTAAAACAGGATACAATCCCCAGCAAATCGAAGTAATGAGCCCAATTGCATTCCCATAAAAAGATTGCACAAGAGAATGTCCTACAAGTAATACAAGTGCAGCTCCGATACACGCAATAACTGATCCAACAAGTTTACGTGATGAAAACTGCTCTTCTTTCAAAAACACCGCAAACATCGTCGTAAAAATGGGAGAAATCGAGATTAATAACGATGCATTGGTTGCAGACGTATATTGAATCGTCTCCATAAATAACGTTTGATACAGCGTAATTCCAACCATGCTAACAAAAATAAGTCTTATCATATCTTTCCATGCAATATAAAGCGATTTCTCTATGTAAAACGTCAGCAACAATAACAGCGGCGCCGCAGTAACCATGCGAATGGCTGTAAATTGGATTGCGGTTAATTCTACAAGGCCGTATTTTCCGATTGTATAATTAATTCCCCATATGATAACGACACATAACAGCAGTAATTCAATTCCCCATCTTTTCATATATTTCCCCCGCTATATCTGATACTTTACTTCATTAAGTTTCGAGACATGTGCTGTAACTCCTTCTTACTTGTGAAATCCCTACTTTTCTCATTTACAAATAGCAAAAAAGAAGAAAGCAAATATAATCTGCTTTCTTCTCACTTTGTTGAAAAAATCGTTTTTCAACAGTATGTAGAGACACTTCTTCCTATGAAGAAGTAACTCTATTTCTATCTTTATTTTACTTTAACAGCATATGTCCCATTTTCCGCATTAGTTGTATACACATATAAATAATACTTCCCTGGTTTTGCAGTAAACTTTCCTTTAAGTATATTTTCATTAGATTGTCCGCCTGCAACGTATTTTTTCATATCTGATTCATGAAAAAGCACCCATGCCATGTTGATTTTACATTCGTTTATGACAGAAATGTTCATTTCTTTTGGCGATGACACATTAAACGTATAAGTATCTTTATTATCTCCATCCTTAAATGAACCTTTGAGAAGCGTATTAAACGGAATTACATTTGCTTGTTCAGGACGATCATTTGGTTCTGTTTCAGTTGCTCCTATTCGATCTACATCAACTGTCATTAGTTCTTTACTTTCTTTTCCTTTATCATCTTTCATTGTTACGGTTGCCGTATACGTTCCTTCTTTTTCATATGCATGAGTAGGATTTTCTTCTGTGCTTGTGTTACCATCTCCAAAGTCCCAAAGGTAAGAAACAATTTTTCGATCTTCAGCTTTTGAACTCTCACTCTTAAACTGAATTGCGCTATTTTCTTCCCCGGAATATGTTTCTCTTTGTCGCTCTACAGTAACTGTCATTAGTTCTTTACTTTCTTTTCCTTTATCATCTTTCATTGTTACGGTTGCCGTATACGTTCCTTCTTTTTCATATGCATAAGTAGGATTTTCTTCTGTGCTTGTGTTACCATCTCCAAAGTCCCAAAGGTAAGAAACGATTTTTCGATCTTCAGCTTTTGCACTATCGCTCTTAAACTGAATTGCGTTATTTGCTTCCCCGGAATATGAATCTTTTCTCTTTACAATCATTCCTTGACTTGCGCCTTCATCTGTTGCAATGCCGTGGAAAACAATATCATATTCGAATTGATTTTCATTATTTACACGATAATTTACAAAGTACGCTGTTACTGTTTTATAACCGCTCCATCCTTTTTGTGACAGCTTCTCTAATGCTTCGTTCACTTGTTTACTCATCGTTTTCCAGTCTTCAGATTCACCTTTTGTTGCATTGCCTGTGTACGTACCTTCAACTGTAAATGTATTAAAGAATTGAGACTTATGCTTTGTAATCTTTGCATCTTTTACATTCGCCACATCCACAATTTCCTGCTTCACTTCAGCTAGTGCTTTCTGTGCATGACTTACTAAATAATCATCTGATGCTTGCGGCACATTAAATTTCCCTTGATTATCAATTAATTGCTGCATATATGTTTGATATTCTTTATTCAATTGTGCATCTTTACTTAATTCCTCTCGGTATGCATCATAACCTTGTACATCATTTGCACGAATTAAATCTTGTATTTTATCGAATGTATCAAATTTGTGATTATACAGATAAGACTGCAATGCAAAGGAATAGTTATAAAAATCCCACGTTCCGTATTTTGCATGTAATGTTTGCTCTGTTGTATAGCGGTTTGCTGGTTCGTTTGATAAACCTCTTATAACACTCTTACGCGGCACTACATTATTCGTACGCGTCGATCCTGCAAAGAATTCCGCATTTCCTTCTTCAAACCATGTCAAACGTTCATCTTTATAAAAATCTCCTTGCCCCCATAATCCAGGCACTTCATATCTTCCTTGCAAATAGTGTGTAAATTCATGGCGGAACAATTCTTCCAAACTAAAAATACTCTGCTCCCGCGTACGTTCATATGTAAAGAACGTTCCAACATTTTCAATATAAATACCACCATTATTTGTATCATATCCGTACAATTGCTGGTTATTTTTATATTCATCTGGCGTATTATAAATCACGACTGTTAATACATCATCCGCATGCCCTTGTTCTAATGCTTTATCATTTCCGATTACACGGTGATATTGTGCTTTTACTTCTTTCGCAGCCCAGTACATTCTTTGGATTTTTTCCTCTGACACTTTATCTCCCGTTTTAAAGACAATTGCTCCGTCATCAAATGTATACGTTTTTGGTAGAAATTTCTTCTTACCCTCTTCTTTAATTTGATCTAAATTTACTGTTTTTCCGTTCGCGTCTACTCCGCCGTAATTTCTAGTAATCTCTTCTGCCGCCCAGAAATATTGTTCTCCCAAATACGGATACATCTGTAACGCTTTTGTAACAACGTTTAGCTCTTTCTTCGAATCACTATGAAATTTCCCTAAACGTCCTGCATAGTAAATACCATCATTAATAAGCCAACCAGTTTTATCCGTCACATTACCTATAAGTGCCATTTTATTTACTTCATTTATATAACTATCAATCTTCCCATACCACATTGTCTCATTTGGCTCTTTACCCGAAGTGTGCCAATAAGTCTGTATATCGTTATCAACAGCTCCCAGCAAAGTGTGTACAGCGTTTCCTTTCGCACGGTCACTTCCATAGGTAGAAAGGTTATTATTATACTGTTTTAAAATTTTTGCTGCATACTGCACCGTTTCAACGTCACTAGAAGCATTCCTCATTAAATCTCCGTAAGCATTTACAACTAAATCTTGCTCAGCTGTACCGAGTTTAAAGTTTGGATTCTTTGCAATTGCTTTTAATGCAGGTAAACATTTATCCATGAAGCTTCTCTCTTTTAAATAACTTAATTCCTCATTATCAGCTCCGACATAGAAAGCAGAGCGGAGCACTTCAGTAAATGTATCAATTCCTTTCGCATCATTTTTTGTAAACGTACTTCCTCGTTTCTCTAATCCATTCATAATTACTTGCAAACGCTCTTTATTTCCATAGAAAGCTTTTGTTTCTTCGTTAAACTGAAATAAACCTTTAATTTGTCCACTTTTAATATTTGCTAGTGTATCAATTAACTCCTCATCGCTCATTTTATTCAGCTCATCTAACGTATAGCTTTGTTGCGACTGCTCCGCTTTCGCATTTTTTTTAGCGGGAGCTGGCTTCTTTGAAGAATCTTCAACTTTTAACGATAATGTTTCATCATTTTTTGAGGAATGCGAAATTTCCTCTTTTGGCGTTTCTATCCCTGCTGGTTTCATTTGCAGTACATTGTAAGGTACTTTTTCTTCCGCAGATACTTCAGCTTGCAATGCCCCTAACGACAATGCCATTGTACTAACTCCAAGCATAATTTTATTCATTTTCTTTTTCATAATTTCCCTCCAGATCAATATATAACTGAAACAAAATAACATACTATCTAAATGAAGTGAATTAAATATGCAAGATTTCATATTACTTTTTAATAGTTTTTAAACGATTTATGAATTATCTATATATGAAATGACACAAAAGCCCCTTTCCTTTTAGGGGGGACGAGAGCATCTGGCCGCACATAGAAACGGTCAGGCCCTTTTCCTACCACATACAATGTTTAAAACAAAAGGAGAAAGCAAGTAGCGGTCATGTTGGATTCTGCATAGCAGCGACTTACATGCCGAAAAGTTAATATATATAAAGAAAATAAAGACATTTTTAGGCTATGAATAAGCTTCACATAAGGAGCACACAACATACTAATATTGTAAATGTGGATAAAAAAAGATGAGGTGATGTTTTCATGAATAATCAACCAATGTATTTTCCGTATGCAAATTATAATCAACCACAGTATTACCCTATGCAAACTCCAGGTTATCAATCATTTGAGGACATAAGAGAAATCGACGATGACGTATATCGTCCCGATGATGCTGAAGATGCTCCAACATCAGCACCACCAGCACAAGCACCAGCAGCACAAGCAGCATTTTCTTCTCCTGCACAAATGGGGAGCATACGATCATCATTGTGTCATTGTTTAGGAAGATGGGGATTTATCGGCTTAAGAGGCCAAGGACCATTTGGAAGAGATTTTTGGTTTTATCCTACTGAAATAAGAACACACGGAGTAGTAGGATATACATGGCAAGCAGGTCGCCGCCGCAAAGTCAGCTATCGATATTCACAAATTAGAAACTTTATGTGTGTTTCTTAATGTAAATAACAAAATAATACATTCCAAAAGAATAAAATTAAAATATTACGATATGCATTATTGCATAAAATACTAATAATTTACAATGTTATAATAATGAAAAGGTGAAATACCTCATATATAGCAAGATACCCTAGTATTCAATTACAAAAAAGCGAAGAATCTTTATGATTCTTCGCTTTTTTGTATCGTTCTAATCTCCCTTCTTTGTTAATTTGGACAGTATTTAAAATTACTGTTATTATCATTCACTGACCATTTTAAAAAATTAAAACTATAAAATTGCAACCATTAATATTATGATGAACGTAACTATATATAAGTTAAAAGCCCTTTTCTTTTTAGGGACGACGAGAGCATCTGGCCGCGCATAGAAGCGGTCAGAACCTTTTCCTGCCACATGCAAGATTAAAGACAAAAGGAGAATACGAGTACGGGTCATGCTGTATTCTGCATAGCCGCCAATATATATCAAAAAATTAACATTGAAAGAAGTTGAAAAACATGAAAAAAATATGTTTAAAAAATGGAAAAGAAGTGATGATAAGAGAAGCTGTGCAAGAAGACGCTCAGTCTATGATCAACTTTTATAATATAGTCGGCGGAGAAACTGATTTTCTTTCGTTCGGAAAAAATGAGTTCGGGATGCCGCTGCATGATTACGAAAACTTCATAGAGTCTACTAGAACAGATAATAATTCAATTATATTGTTAGCAACAATGGATGATGAGATCATCAGTATCGCATCTATTACCTCTAGTCAAAAAATGCGAACGAAACATGTAGGAACGCTCGGAATCGTAATTGCAGAAGAGCACTGCGGATTTGGTTTAGGCAAAGAATTGATGGAAGAACTTATTGAATGGGCAAGAAGAAATGGCGCAACTAAGAAAATACATCTTGTCACTCGAGAAGACAATGATCGAGCAATAGAGCTTTATAAGAAGGTTGGCTTTAAAGAAGAGGGATTATTAGAACAAGATACGTATATAAATGGTGTGTATTATAATACTCTTATTATGGGATTGATGCTTTAGATTCTACGAAGAGATAAACATGTATGAAAATAAGGATGATATATGCAGTACCACTTATGTGACTCAAACAACATAAGTGGTACTTTCTTTTTTATGCTTCCATATTCTCTCTCATTAACATGATAATGCTCTCATAATACGAAAGTTCATGCGGCACAAAATGACTTTTATCTATCGTTTTATGAATAGAAACTTTTTCTCCCGCTTCATTCACTTCGAATCCTTCTACTGTAACTTCATTTCTTTCTCCTAACCAAAGTTCAGAAAAATGATTAAAGTCAATTTTGACAATACCTGACACTTCTTCTACTTGCAGTGTATAATCGTCCATTGTGCCTTTCATTTCATATAAAAAGACGTGAGCTAATTCTTTATCAATAAAATCTTCCATTGTAATGCAATAATTGATAATGCCTAATGATATGAGTTCATCAAACGAGACATCAATCCCCACTTCTTCTTGCACTTCGCGTATTCCATCATATACGGTTTCATGTGCTAATATATGTCCCGCGGCTGTAATGTCTAACAAATTCGGATAATCCTTTTTTGTATGACTACGAATTTGGAGATGAATATAATCTACTCCATTTTCCCTACTTATAAACCAGCAATGAAACGTTTCATGCCAATGCCCTATTTGATGTACTTCTTCACGTGTTGCGACTCCGACTGGATTTCTATGTTCATCAAATATTTTTAGTAATTCACTTTCCATTATGTATTCTCCTTTAAAAACTTTATACACCAATATTAAAAGTGTTCTTTACTTATTTTACCAGAAAAATAATAATTTTCAGTGATTTTTATAAAAAAGAGAAAAAGAGTATCAGCTCTTTTTCTTCTGCAATTCGCTATACTCTTCTTTTGTATTCACATTTACATATATATCTGTTTCTTCCACCGCTACATATTGAACGTTACACTGCGATAATAAGCCTTGCATGCTTCTTTTTTCTTCCTTTAATAACTGTTCTATTTTTTCTTTTACCTTATAATGATATAGCGCTAAAAGCGGTTGTTTCCGTCCTTCAACTACTGGAACAATTGCTTCGTATGTTTCGTCTGCTCGCTCAATTAGTCCCAGTGCCCACTCTTTCGAAACATTTGGTGTGTCACACGGTGCAACGATGTACCAATCTGCTTCTATAAATTCCATGCCTGTTACGAAACCAGCAAGGGGGCCGCTTCCTTTATATAATTCGATATCTTCTATAACGGGCACATTCAGCATGTGCGAAAGCTCGTTTTTAATGTTTGGATGGCTAATGACAACAATATTTGTTACAACTTCTTTTAACGCTTCTATACTATGTTCAATAAATGTTTTTCCTTGCCAAATTGCTAATGCTTTCGGCTCTCCAAAACGACTTGACCTTCCGCCGGCTAATACAATTCCTGCAATTTTCATTGGCGGTGCAGCTCAAATATAATATGGCCAAGCTCTGGTAAAATCAATTTATTCATTGCCAGGCGAACTGCACCTGTTGACCCTGGCATAGAAAAGACAACCTTTCTACCAATTGTCCCGCCAATCGCTCTGCTTAACATCGCCGCGCTGCCGATATCTTCTAAATAACTAATCGTTCGAAATAACTCACCAAAACCAACGATTTCCTTATCTAATAATGGAGAAACAGCTTCAATTGTCACGTCACGCTTTGTAATACCTGTTCCTCCATTGGTTAATACAACATCAACATCCTCTTGATGATATCCGGACAAGACAGCTTGTTGAATGCTTTCCTTATCATCTTTCACAATTTCATACGCTGTTACTTGATGATTTGCTTCTATTAATAACTCTTTTAATAACTTGCCGCTTTTATCAGTTTCTTCTGTTCGTGTATCTGAAATTGTGATGATTTTACAACGAACTTGTGTTGGTGCTTGTTTTTTATGCTCTGTGACGCTCATTCTTTTTTCCTCCCTATTGATAAACCTCTCTAAATTCTATCATATATAATATAGCAGCAAAAAAATGTGAGACCTGTCACACTTACTTTCCGTAATTTACCTTATAATAGAAATAAAGGGTTTCTAATGGAGGGGATTCGCATGGATACAATGAGAAAATTAACGACGTTATTCATTTTACTATTCGTCGCTTCTATTAGCGCTGGCATGGCACTAAAAGACGCTGTACCATATGCTGCAATTGGGGGCTGGGGATTAGGTACGCTCTTTTTACTATGTTCAGCCTTTTGTACAGGAAAAATTCATTATCGTAAAGGGGAATAAAGTGAAACTTCCATCAGTGATGCTTTTTTCACTGATGGTTAGTTGAACCAATCGGGCTTTTACGTGCAGTTTATCTCCCACCTAACTTCTTAAGAAAAGCGGAAGCGGCTCGCTCAGAATCGCAGGACGTTGGAGCACCCGACAGAGAGGCGCTTTTTTCCTCGTCCGAGGGGGGCGAAACGACCGGAGATTCTAGCCGCTAGAGCTGGACAATGCTTTTGCTGAATTCTGAGGTGGGAGTATTACTGCCCGTTAATGCGGGATAATTATGTTCGGTAAAAAATCAACTACGTGTACATCATGCGGAAAGTAAAAGCTTTCTTCTTTATGATGCAGCATTACATGATGAAAAAGTAGACTTTAACACTTATTCCTATAAACATAAGCATTTTGGTGAACAGTAAGACTCTCATTTTCCAGCATATAGATTGCTGCCACGAGGATAAAAATGGCAATGCATCTTGTACCTTTCTTTGTTTTAAAACTTTGCGCGTGGCAGGAAAAGGCCCTGACCGCTCCTTTACATAGCCAGTCCCTCACACCCATTTAAAAAAATGCTTTTCTGCCTTTTTTTCAGTTACAAAAAAGCTTTGCGCGTGTGCGCAAAGCTTTTTTCTTCCTATATTATAGACCAGCTTGCTCTTTTAAAGCTTCAGCTTTGTCTGTACGTTCCCATGAAAGATCTACATCAGTACGTCCGAAGTGGCCGTAAGCTGCTGTTTGTTTGTAAATTGGGCGACGTAAGTCTAACATTTTGATGATACCAGCTGGGCGAAGATCGAAGTTGCTGCGAACTAGTTCTACTAGTACTTCTTCAGATACTTTACCAGTGCCGAATGTATCAACAGAGATAGATACTGGTTGTGCTACGCCGATTGCGTATGCAAGTTGTACTTCTGCTTTGTCAGCAAGTCCTGCTGCTACGATGTTTTTCGCAACGTAACGAGCTGCGTATGCTGCAGAGCGGTCAACTTTCGTTGCATCCTTACCAGAGAATGCACCGCCGCCATGACGAGCATATCCGCCGTAAGTATCTACGATAATTTTACGACCTGTTAAACCAGCATCCCCTTGTGGTCCACCGATTACGAAGCGGCCAGTTGGGTTAATGAAGAATTTTGTTTCTTCATCGATTAATTCAGCTGGTACAACTGGTTTGATAACAAATTCTTTTAAGTTGCGATCGATTTGTTCCCAAGCAATCTCTGGATGATGTTGTGTAGAAATTACAATTGTATCGACGCGAACTGGTTTACCATTTTCATCATACTCAACTGTTACTTGTGTTTTACCGTCTGGACGTAAGTATGGTAATGTATCATCCTTACGAACTTCCGTTAAACGACGAGCTAATTTGTGAGCAAGTGAGATTGGAAGCGGCATTAATTCTTTTGTTTCATTACATGCGAAACCAAACATTAAACCTTGGTCGCCAGCACCGATTGCTTCAATCTCTTCGTCAGTCATTTGACCTTCGCGTGCTTCTAACGCTTGGTCAACACCCATTGCGATGTCAGCAGATTGCTCATCGATAGATGTTAAAACTGCACAAGTTTCTGCATCGAATCCGTATTTTGCACGAGTATAACCGATTCCTTGAATTGTTTCACGAACGATTTTTGGAATATCTACATAAGTAGAAGTTGTAATCTCTCCCGCTACCAATACTAAACCAGTTGTTACTGTTGTTTCACAAGCTACACGTGCGTTTGCATCTTTTGCTAAGATTGCATCTAAAATAGAATCAGAAATTTGGTCACAAATTTTATCTGGATGTCCTTCAGTTACAGACTCAGATGTGAACAGATGACGTTTTTTTGTCATGTGGTAAACCTCCCTACAGTAATTGTATATATTGTACGGAACTCATCCTTAATTTGCCACAAACTGCGACATTCATGTATTTTCCCACACAAGTGCAAAAGAAAAACCTTTCCTTATAGAGGAAAGGTTGTATTTGCTACTTGCATACTGCTTTTTGCCCTTCGCTCTTATCGTTCGAGACCATTAGCCTCGCACAGGTTTAAGCACCTATTCACTCGTTTGTCGTCCATACAAGTGAGGTTGCCGGGCTTCATCGGGCCTGTCCCTCCGCCAGCTCGGGATAAGAGAGTATCCGTCCTCAACTATACTAAAGAAATGACTTTCATTTGTCAATCCATATACACATATTCCTATAAGTTTTTAGCCACAGAAATTTATGGAAAAAACTAATATAATAACACAAACAAAAAACAAATAAATAGTATACATTATTTATATGATTGTGTTATACTTTTGGTGGGGATTACGATGAATATTCATAAATCAAATAAAGGATGGTATATAAATATGAGTACTGCGAATGTCCAAATTGGATTACATGAACTATTGAACGGAAGCAATGCACAGGTTCAATTGAGCGTTCCGCAATTAACGGAAAAGGTATTAATGAGAAAAGAAGGTCAATTATCTTCTACTGGCGCTGTTTCTGTTTCAACAGGAAAATATACAGGACGTTCTCCGAAAGATAAATTTATTGTAGACGAAGCATCTGTTACGGACAAAATTGCTTGGGGATCTGTAAACCAACCAATTTCTGAAGAGCATTTCAATAAATTATATACAAAAGTGCTAGAATACTTAAAAGATAAAGAAGAACTATTCGTATTCAAAGGATTTGCAGGAGCAGACCGCAACTACCGTCTTCCTATTCAAGTTATTAATGAATACGCTTGGCATAACTTATTTGCGCATCAATTATTTATTCGTCCAACTGAAGAAGAATTACAAAATCATGATTCACAGTTCACAATTGTATCTGCACCAAACTTTAAAGCAGATCCAGAAGTTGACGGCACGAATTCAGAAACATTTATTATCATTTCTTTTGAAAAGCGTATCGTGTTAATCGGGGGTACAGAATACGCTGGTGAAATGAAAAAATCAATCTTCTCTATCATGAACTACTTACTTCCAGAGCAAGATATTTTCTCTATGCACTGCTCTGCAAACGTAGGAGAAGAAGGCGATGTTTCTTTATTCTTCGGTTTATCTGGAACAGGTAAAACAACATTATCCGCTGATCCAAACCGTAAATTAATTGGTGATGATGAGCACGGCTGGTCTGATAACGGTGTGTTTAATATTGAAGGCGGTTGCTATGCAAAATGTGTGAACTTATCTCACGAGAAAGAGCCACAAATCTTTGATGCAATTAAATTCGGCTCTGTTTTAGAGAACGTTGTACTCGATGATCATACACGCATTGCAGATTACGATGACACTGCATTAACAGAAAACACACGTGCAGCTTATCCAATTGATGCAATTGATAACATCGTATTACCTAGCGTTGCAGGTCATCCAAATACAATCATTTTCTTAACTGCTGATGCATTTGGCGTATTGCCTCCAATCAGTAAATTGACGAAAGAGCAAGCTATGTATCATTTCTTAAGCGGTTACACTAGTAAACTAGCAGGAACTGAGCGCGGTATTACTTCACCGCAAGCAACATTCTCAACATGCTTCGGTTCTCCGTTCTTACCGCTCGATGCATCTCGCTATGCAGAAATGCTTGGTGAAAAAATCGAGAAGCATGATGCGAAAGTATTCTTAGTAAACACTGGCTGGACTGGCGGCGAATACGGCGTTGGAAAACGTATGAACTTAGGTCATACACGCGCAATGGTGCAAGCTGCATTAAACGGCGAGCTTGATAACATGGAAACAGCAAAACATGATATCTTTGGCCTTGAAGTACCACTTCATGTTCCTGGTGTACCTGATGAAGTATTAATGCCAGAACAAACATGGACTGATAAAGAAGCTTACAAAGTAAAAGCAACTGAACTTGCAAATAAGTTCAAAGAGAACTTCAAGAAATTTGATACTGTTTCTGAAACAATTGTAAACCTTGGCGGTCCAATCGCTTAAAATCATGTGAATAAGTATGTTGTTATTGCAAGAAAACAAGTACTCACCGACAAAGCCCACGTTTTCTTGTAATCGCACATACTTACATATAAAAAGAGGCTTACGAGTAATCTCGTAAGCCTCTTCCCTATTTCTTCGCATCTTGCATGCTGTAATATGCTAAATTAATAACGATTAATATATATCCGCCCATAATCCCAACAGCAAATGCCCACATCACCATATGATGCTCAATTTCGTACATAATAATAGCACCAAATATCGCTGCTGCAAATCTGTTTATCATACCAAGAGTTGGTGATTTCGTTTTTTTCACTACACTCTCTCCAATTTTTTCAATACGGCGTCCTAAAATCCAAACGCAATACGTACTCACTAGAAAACCAAGACCGATTCCTAAAAAGTGCGGAGAAAAAGGAGTAAATGCCCAGCCTAATAGCATAAATGCTAAAATATAATACGTTTGTACTTTAAATGTTTGTAACGACATACTAATCATGTTGTAACTCCTCTGCTGCAAAATCTCTATATCAAACTTCATCCAAATTGAAAAATCGACATAAAAACCCTCTTTCTTTTTAGGGGGAGACGAGAGCATCTGGCTGTGCATAGAAGCGGTCAGGGCCTTTTCCTGCCACATGCGAGGTTTAAAACAAAGGGAGCATGCAAGTAGCGGTCATGTTGTATTCTGCATAGCAGCGTCTTAAAAAGAAAAGTGGAGACGACTGTTTAGACATGAGGGCCTAGGAGATAGAGCTAGACAAACATGCCGAAAAATCAAAATGAATTTACATATTTACACCATTTAGATAGTGTTTACGTTATTAAAATATTTGTAAGAAATAACATTATATAAAATTTCTTTTGCAAGAAGTATGATGAATTGTGTCGTTTTTGCAAACATTTTTTTATGATTCTTGCAAAATACGATATCAATCTAAAAAAATATGGATATGATATAGTAAGTACACAATAAAGGAGGGACTTCCATTGCTCTTCTTTCTCATCGCTCTTATTCATTTCATTATCCCGGCTCTCGTCGGCTTAACAATATATTGGTACACACCTAAGCATAGTGTTCTCTATGCCGTCCTCAGCGTTCTCCTCACCGGTATGATTCTCGTCACTTATTTTCGCTTCCCTTTTCTTAACTGGATTCCATTTGTTACAGCTATTTTGTATCTCATTTTATTACCGAAAATCAAAAAATAAGAAAGCAGATCTACTCTGCTTTCTTATTTTGATATATTTTCTTTTACAAGTAACTGTTTATTTGTTAATATGAACATGGTGAAATAACCTTATATTTCCATTCGATATATATAAAAATCAAAATATATGGAGGATAAAAAATCGTGAAGTTAATAAAGGTTAATAAAAAAGATGCTTTAGCATTCTCTGCTATCATCGTCCTTATATTAATATGTGCTATTATACAAATGAATTTATTTTGGGACAAAGATTTAGTATTGTCGGGAGATGATATGGGATTCCATTTTAATCGTGTATTCGGATTAGCTGAAGCAATCAAAACATCTCACTACCCATTTTACATTGATAGTACCTTTTTAAATGGATATGGTTATGCAACAAATTGGTTCTATTCTAACCTCTTTCTATTTCCAATGGCTATTTTATTGAACTTAGGATACAGTTTAGTAGTTTCCTATAGAACTTATATAATCATTTATACAATAGCTACAGCATGCGTAACTTATTATTGTACCTATAAAATGAGTAAAAAAGTAACTTCATCAAGCTTTATGACTATATTGTATGTCTTTTCACTCTATAGAGCATTTGATGTTTATCAAAGGGCTGCGCTTGGGGAGTCATTGGCGTTTATCTTTCTTCCTGTTATATTGTATGGAATTTATGAAATTTTATATGGACAGAAAGAAAAGTGGTACATTTTAACGATTGGGTTCACTGGAATGATTTATACTCACGTTTTATCAAGTGTATTAGCTTTTTGCATGTTACTGCTCTTCCTACTCCTTTCAATTCATAAACTCTGGGAGGATAAAACAAAAATAATTTATTTTGTTATTGCTGGCGGAGTAACAATCTTACTATCAGCTTTTTTTATTTTTCCAATGGTAGAGCAAATGGCATCGAATACCTTCTATCTCAATACATATATTTTTACAACACCTGGCGATACGATGTATTCACTTGGAACATTGTGGAAAAGCATTGCATTAAGCAATAAAGGTTCTGCAATTATAGGATTAGGATACGTTCTATTTTTACCATTAATATATAGATTTAACATTAAAGAGAAAAATGCAATAATAAGTTTTGCTGACAAATGCTTATTAATCGCAATGATATTTTTACTAATGACAACAAACTACTTCCCATGGAAACACTTCCATACGCTAGACTTTATACAATTCACATTTAGACTTTTTGCACTTGTAACATTATTAATGGCATTTAGCTGTTCTATTTATATAGCCTATGCTGTTAAGAAAAAATATCATTTAATCGGTTTGCTAGTTATTGTTCTTTCCCTATCAATCAGTAACACATCAACAATAGCTCAATATTATAAAGATTCTCGTATACATGACCAAAATCAATTTAGAGGAGAGCAAACTTTTAAAGATTCATACAATATAGGTGCAGGTTCTGAATACCTACCTTCTGTTACAAAGATGGATGTTTTAAAATCTCGAAAGAAAGACGAAGTGAAAACAAGAAATCATACAACGAAATTAAGTCATATAGTAAAGGAAGGCAATGAACTTTATATAAATTTTGATGCAAAGGATCAAGATATCTTAGAACTTCCAATGATTTATTACAAAGGCTATGAGGTGAAAATGAACAACAAAATAGTTCCGTTAAAAATGTCTAACAACGGATTGATAGAAGTACCGATTCAAGGAAAAGGTAAAATAGAAGTATCGTACCCAGGAACAGATATTCAAAAATTCTCCTTTTATACTTCTATTACTGCTTTCGTTATGTTGATGATTTTCATTCGTTTAAGAAATAAAGAAAAGAAATATAGCATAGATTCCGTAAGAAAATATGCATAAATTCACTTCTCACTAAAAAGTTTGGTAATAAATTAAAGAAGAAAGCAAATATTATCTGCTTTCTTCTTTTCCATCAATTACACTCGAACATGCAATTTCATATTCGGATTATAATATTGACTCGGACTTTTTAATTGAAAGGTTCCTCCGGATTCAGAAAAATCAACAGTCAAGTTATCATCCATAAAAACAAGTTTCGTTCGATCGGCATTGAACTATCCCCACTTATCGGCTAACGCCACTTGAAGTGGGGGATTCTAGAACCCCTTGCTCCGATGACAACAGGTTCTAGAACCTCCTCCGTTCAACAAGAGAAGTTCTCTATACTGTCAATCCGAAGTATCTATAGATGACCAAATTCTCCCCCTGTGCAAGCAGACAGAAAAAGGTACGCCCTCTTCAAGCGACATAGAGGAGAGAACACAAGGTAATGCACCCAGCTCCTAGACCACATCATCTGCTCTGGTGAAGGGAGTAAAAGACTGGTACCCTATGTTCTGTTTTGTGTTGGTAAAATGTAAATCAAATGATTCGTAATCTCATCCTTTATATGCAAGTAATTTACGCATTCCTTTTCTTTCTTCTTCCGTTAGCTCCATATGAGATTCATTTATACCATCATGAGGCCGATTTACATCAAACAACGTATATAATACATGTGTACGAACAGCTAGTTGTTTGTTCCATATGTTCCACTGTTTCCAATGATGCATGTTCGTTAGATCCATATAGGTTTTGAACACGTTCGGTACCTTCTCTTGATAACCTAACCCGCGTCTCCCAATCGTGAAAGCAGCTGCTTGATGAATGGAGATGCCAAATTTGCGCATATACTTCATTTTCCCGGAAATCGATGTGTACGCTGGGTTTATTTCTTTTACTTCTACCCCCATCTGGTTTGCACGGCTTTGAATCGCCTTTATCATCTTTCGGTACGCAAACATACTTTTCATTCGGTTTCTCTTCTTGCTATCGTACTTGTTTCCCGTTTTCGAGAGCGTAGTATCCAGCTTCTCAAGCACAATCGGCTTGTTCTTTTGGACGGCCAATTCAACTAGACGAATAGCCTCTGCTTCTAAGATTTTTGTAATAGCGCCAGAACATTTCTCCTCCAAAGAAAAAGAAAGACTGCCGCTTTCGAGATAGTTTCCATCTTTTGAAACATTTCCCCACGCCAAATGATCGTAGTTACAATCTACTCCGATGACGCCATCACTTGTACTGAAGTTGATGTAAGAATTGCTTTCTACATCTACCATACATTTGATGAGGTAATACGCTCCGTAGTCTTCGATAGACCAAGAAATCGGCTCACCGTACTTCTTTTTTTGTTTACACGCAATTTGTGCGGCTATTACATGGTTGACGATATCTTGTCCATACGGAAACATCAAAAATGGGAAAGTCCACACGTTTCCATGTATAGAGGTAAAAGAGAGTTCCTGTTTTTCGATGTTGTATTGAAACACAAAGTTACCACAGCGAGCGTCTTTGCGGCCGGAAATCATCATCTGTTTGTTCCGGGCGGCAGAGAAAAGGGTTTTCCATCCTTCATGATGTGTTACAAATTCTTCTTTTGTAAACTGAGATCGAAACAATTTTTTTGTGCCAAACACAGCACTTGGAACATATTTTTGCAGCTTTTCTTTCTTTTGTTGCAGGCGATCGAATCGGTGCTTCAGCCGTCCAACTTTTGCTTTTGTGTTTTTGATTTTTGGGTCCAAATAGTAGTGTTCAAAAGAATAGAAGGTCAGCCAAATCATCGTTTTCTTTGGAAGAGAAAGGGAGACAATCCCGCTTGGTTGGATGGCAAAAAAAGTGTTCTTAGGAAATGTCGGTTTCCCTTTCTTAAAACTCTCTTTCACTTTTTTCATCTTTGTTAGATAGGAGCGTTCGGATTTGAGTTTCTTCTTGAGGTCCTTGATTTTCTCGTCAATTTGTTGAAGATGGAGTGTTTGTTGTTCTTTTACAGCGGAGAATAGGGCAATCGCTTCTTGCCTAGCACTATTGGCATAATAGTCGTTAAGACGAAAGTTTTTCTTCAAGACAATTTGTAGACTTTCATTATGCAGATTTCGGCTCCAGCGCTTTTCACGAACCAAAGTTTGAAAGGCAAAACGTTTCGCTTGATTGAAAATGTGCAAAACATGAGACAATTCGTTCACAAGTGCAGTTGGTAAGGTATGTTTATACACCCTTTGAGAAAAATAAGTTTTCTTCATTTTCCTTCTTCACCACCTAACAAGAACATTCGTTCCTTTTCTAACTCTATTTTATACAAGCTAGGAAGTGATTTCAACAAATACATGAGATTTTACAGAAAAATTTCATGTGTATGAAAATCAGGCAGAAAAAGGAGCAGCAAGAGCCCCCATTCATCCCCTCCTTACCGCTGGGCTCTGCCCTTCACGCGTTTGAAGAAGGGGTCTTCTAAGGTAAAATATGATAAAGCAACCAAATCTATCATAGATTTGGTTGCTTAGTTTGCTCTTTATCATTGTTTACTTCAACAAAAATTAAAAACTTCTTTTAAGCAATGAAACTACCATAAATCCGTATACACAGTAGAAGTCGCCGGAATTGGCGTCCAATATTGCTGATTTGGCTGCCATGCTTTAATCGTTCCATCTTGGCGCTTAATAAACGCTTTGAATTGAACATTTCGCTCAGCTGGTAAGTAAACTGTGCCTCTCCAATCCCCGTAAGTAGAGTTGTATGATAATTTAATAGGATATAGCGTTGTATCCCATTGCCCTAACTCGGCACGATCTCCAGCAATATACACTGTATCTCCAGTAGTTGTTGGTGCATTTTTTACAACGATTGTTTGCGAAGTAGGAGTAACTCCTAAAGTATCCTTGAACTGCGCCATCAATGTATTATTATACATAACATCCTGATAACGAAGCAGTGTGAATCCCGCAAAGTTATAATTAAAAGCCATTTCAGCTGCTTTCTTATATTCAGTATCACTTCCTATGCTTAACGCATTTTCGCCATTTAGGACAATCCCTTTTTCATTCGCAAGCTTAGCTACTTGTTGTACAAGTGTTTTTGGCATTGAATATTCTGGATATGTTCCCTTATCTGACATTTCTAAGCAGGTAAATGTTAAATCTAATTTTGCACTCTTAAAAGCGTCTAACAAACTACTATAATCATTATATCCCGCTGGCTTTTCAGCACTGTGCGGAAGATTTGGATTGTTGTATTGCCAATGAACGCCGGCAACTTTTGCACCAATTGGTACGTGGAACGTATTATCAAATGCAGAATGAGCTAATTCACCTATCAATTTTGTATGCCCTTCTAACACACCTTCATACCACTTTAAGAAATCTTCACCGTACTTTGTTTGATAGCCGATTGTCAAAAATTGATTTCCATCAGATGGAGGAAGTACTTGTGACATAGAAGTTAAGTTTGTCCCCCAAGCTTTGTTTATTCCTGCTAAAGATCCATATTTTTGTAATGTCCAAGAACGAAATTGCTCTTTCGCGAATTCCGTATAAGCTTGAAACTTTCCTCTAGATGGGTAACCTGATCCATCAGCCGACGTATAAGATGGATAACGTGTTTCTCCAGCCGGACCGCCTGATAAATAAATCTTCGAAATGACATCTTTATACGGAGCCATCGCCTCTGCAAAAGCATTATATAGTTCCCCGTACTGCTTTCGAATTACATCTGAAGCTAGCGGATTTAATGTTTCTTTATTAATCGTTCCTGTTTCCGATTTAAAATACAAACTATCATCTGATTTTTGATTCCATATCCAAGAAGGAACCGGTACATTGCAATCATCTCCAACATTACCGCCACATTGATGCGTTGAAATAATCGGAATCATTTTCATACCAGCATTTCTTACAGATTGTGCAAAGCGCTGCGCATAAGAAAAATCAAATTGTTGATCTCCATTCTTCTCCATATCTCCCCACCAAAAATCAACAGTAATAGCAGAGAAACCATTTTGTTTTGCCCAGCGTAAATCATTTTCAAACGTCTCCCATGTCATCATATCCGGTATTTTCTTTAGCGGTGCCATAATATATGCTTTGTAATTTCCATTCATTGATTGCCCGTTTACAGCTGCATAACTCTGGCTTGGAAATACTGAAAAAGCAAACAATATAAGAACAGATAACATGGCAATACTACAGCCTTTTAAATATTTTTTCATACGCTCTCTCCCTTTCTGAAAATTAAGACTACCAATAATAAAAACTTGAATGAAGGCAAAGGATTTCATTCTATATTTGTAATTACAAACATATCTGTATACGCTTACATATTATCACTTATTGCAACCGTTTGCATTATTTTTTTTATATTTTACTAGCTTTTTATATGTATTATAAAGTGAAACTTCCATCAGTGGGGGTTTTCTTCATCCCCCACTGATGGTTAGTTGAACCAATCGGGCTTTTACGGGCAGTTATCCCCCACCTATCTTCTTTAGAAAAGCGGAAGTGGCTCGTTCAGAATGTGAGGGGGATGGAGCTTCTGACGTAGAGGTGTTTTTTACCTCTTAGGAAGAAGCGAAGCCACCGAACATTCTAGCCACTGGAGCTGGACAACGATTCTCTCTCAATCTTGAGGTGGGGGTCTTACTGCCCGTTAATGCGGGATAAATTCATTTTCATTTTTCGACATATAGGTCGCTGCTAGCCAGAATACAACATGACCTGTACTTTGTTTTAAACCTCGCACGTGGCAGGAATAGGCCCTGACCGCTTCTATGCACGGCCAGATGCTCTCGTCCCCCTAAAAGAAGGGGTTTTTATGTATTTTTTCAATTTATATACGGAAATAAACTTCCATAAAAAAAACAGGTAATAGATTTCGGTTCTATCACCTGTTTTTTATATACATCCATTTTCATTTTCCGACATATAAGTCGCTGCTAGGCAGAATACAACATAACCTGCACTCGCTTTATCCCTTTGTTTTAAACCTCGCACGTGGTAGAAATAGGCCCTGACCGCTTCTATGCATGGCCAGATGCTCTTGCTCATCTAAAAGAAAGGAGTTTTTATGTTAGTTTTTTCAATTTGTCTTGAAATAAGCCACGCCAAAGTTTTCATTAAATCTCTTACACCATACAGAAACTGCGCCGTATGCACTTACATCGATCCCCTCAGGAATTTCATAATTTTGGTCGCCTTTGTTTCCCTTTAACTTTCCTAATTCAATATACTTATAATTTTTAACATCTTCATTATTTTTCAATTGATTCGTAGGAACTAACACAACTCGAACGTCTGGACCGTTAGAAGTTGAAAAATGAGTAAGGCGTAAAATACGTTTTCCATCTGCTAATTGATAGATTGTTGCTGTTCCAGTTGTTTCATGAACACCGCTTTGAAACTGTCCTTCGCTTATTACTTGTTCTTGCTTTGTTTCTTTTGACTTCATTTCTGTTTGCGGCAATGTTTCATTTACTTTTTTATCAATGAATAATTTCTCTGGGCGGAATAAAGACCACAATATCCCCCCAACAATTACGAATGCTCCTATAAGGAATATATATTTTCTTTTCATAAAGTAAGTACCCTCCTCTAACACCTATATGTTAGCAAGGAAACCTCTCATTTTCATAACAGAACTATTACAAAAGTCTTTCAATAGTCTTATTTCTTTTCTGATGTAATAGGAAGTGTAAACCAAAATTCACTTCCTTGTTTCCCATCTGAACGATCTCGCACACCAATTTCTCCTTTGTGCATTTCAACTAATGATTTTGCGATAGCTAATCCAAGCCCTGATCCTCCAGATTGCGAACTTCTGGACTGATCCGTTCTATAGAAACGTTCAAATATGCGTAATTGATCATTGTATGCGATGCCTTCTCCTTCATCACGCACAATAAATTGAACATATTGCCGCTGCTTATTTTCCTTCACAATCAAATCTATTGTGGAAGATGCAGGAGAATACCGAATTGCATTATGTAACAAGTTACTAATAACCCGCACTATTTTACACGGCATAATCCACAGCCGAGGCAATGTATCAGACATCTGTACTTCTAAGTGCATCTGTTTTTCTTCAAGTAAGATAGAATGTGAATCTAGTACTTCTATTAACACTCTGTCCACATGTGTTAAGCTTGGATGAAACACTTCTTGTCCAAGTTCTAACTTGGAAAGATCAAATAAATTATTAATTAAGCCATTTAATCTTTGTATTTCCTTTAATATTGTCGCTAAGTACTGCTTTTTCATATCCGGGTCTTCAATTACATCATCTTGTAGTGCTTCTATCATCAATTGTATGCTGGCTATAGGCGTTCGTAAGTCGTGTGAAATATTTGCAATCAGCTCTGTACGCGCTTTTTCACCTTCTTCTAACTTCGTAAACCCTTCTTCTAACTTTTTAGCCATCTTTTGAAAAGCTGTTGCTAATTCTTTAAACTCTTGTGGTTCCTGTCCAATTATATACGTCGTTCCAAAGTGTCTATCACTAAATTGTTGTGTTAATGCAATTAAATTTTGAATGGATCTTATAATAGGACGTGTTAATAGCCAATAGATAAAAGTTGAAAGAATCATTGCTACAATCGCAATTCCTGTTAATAACCGTGTTTGTTCTGGTTCAAGTAACATTCTCGTATCACTGTACCATATAGCAATGACCATGATACTCGTGCTTAATACATTCATCAGTAACAATTGATAACGTAATTTCATGTTTCATTTCCTCCATTTGGATCAAAACGATACCCTATACCCCAAACTGTATGAATCCAACGGTTTTTCGTCGTATGTTTATCTAATTTTTCACGTAAACGGCTCATTAACACCGTTACTGTATTGGTACACCCTTCATATTCAAATTCCCAAATTTGCTCAAGAAGCTGCGACCGAGAAAACACTTGTTTTGGATGTTTTGCCATCGTATAAAGTACTTCAAATTCTTTAACTGTTAAATCGACTGCATGCCCACAAACAAACACACTTCTCTTCGTTGGATAAATCTTCAAATCTGGAAACTCTATCACTTCTAATTCTGGTTCTTTCGTTTGCACTACTGGCTGACTACCTCTTCTTAATATAATTTGAACCCTTAATACTAATTCGCGAGGCGAAAACGGCTTTGTCACATAATCATCCGCTCCAATTGTTAAGCCTAAAATTCGATCTCTTTCCTCTCCCCTAGCGGTCAACATAATAATAGGAACGTTAGATTGTTGACGAATTTCCTCACATAACTCCCAACCATCTTTTTTCGGCATCATCAAATCTAAAATAATTAAATCTGGGTGATATTGTTGAAATATATTCCAGCCTTCTGCTCCATTTTCAGCTGTATATACTTCATATCCTTCTCTCTCTAAATACCGTTTACATATTTCTCTAATATTCTCTTCATCTTCTACAATTACAATTCTTTGCTTCATATGTAGATCCCCCGCTGCTCTTTCCTAATAATGTAAAAACATTTCTCTTATTTAAAATACTTATAGTAATCCTTCATTTAGATATAATAATTAACAATATATTCAGTCCAAGTCAAGTACCATGGTCATACATTCACTAAACGTTATGAAAAATAATTATGTAATTTAGGTGACCTACCCAAAAGGAGAATTCTATATATTTACAATCCTTTGGGGACTAAATATCGAAGTTTTATAATTTTGAGCATAGAAGTGGAAGGGCTTTGTTACATAATATAGGTCTCCATTGATCGCAATGGAGACCTTATTACAACTTATCAATAATCAATTTCTACTAAGCTTAGAAACATCTTGTAGTAAAAATGCCATTGTTATGATAACCATTCCAAAATTGACTGCAAGAGCCATTATAACAGAAAAATCAGTGATATATGATAATGAAATACAAATAGAAAAGATTGAAGAAAGAAATGGGATGAGTTTTCTTGTTGCTGTAATAGCATATCCCTTACTCTTCTGAAGATAAATCATAATGAATCCAATACCTAATAATAAAGGAGCAGTAATCAAAATCCCAAACCAACCGAAAGCATCCTCAACAAACCAAGGTAAAAATCGCATCGTTGAAGAGAAGATAAATAAGTTAAGTATTAAAATAAATAATTGCATAATAGATAATTTTATATTTAAGCCTTTTTGATCCATGGTGTCAAACCTCCGACGAAGTGTAATTTTACACCACTTTATTAATGATCCACTTGTATGTCAATGTCATTTTTCAACACATAAGTCGCTGCTATGGGAAACTGCATGCCCTGTACTTGCTTTCTTCTTTTGTTTAAGCTTTGTATGTGGCAGGAAAAGGCCCTAACCGATTCTATGCATAGCCAGATGCTCTCGCCTACCTAAAAAGAAAGGGTTTTTAATTCTTTTTTCAATTACCTAACCAAAAAATAGAATCAGACTGCAAAGCTTTCCGAAAGAAACGCTTTGCGGTCTGTTGATTTCTTGCTTTATTTAATGCTTTCTAATTCCCATTTATGGTTCTCGCCTGGTGAAGTTGTATGTTCAGGTTTTAAAACTTTTTCATGACCAAATACAGTTGGAGCAATACCATTATCTGCGACACTACTAAACCATTCATTTCCTCTATATGTGATGTAAGTAGAATCAGATTTTAAATAGAAGCTCTTTTCATTCGAAATTTTATCTAATTTAATTGTAGATTTATTACGTTCTTGATCTAACCAGCTATAATCATATCCATTTCCAGCGTTGAGATACTCATAACCACCATGAGTACTGTTCGTAAACTTAAGGAATACTTCTTCACCTTTTCCAATTGGCTCTCCTGGTTTAGATTGACCTTTTCTCTCAATGATGACCGGTGTAGCTTCAATATCTGTTCCATGTATTGCCTGTTTCTTCGGCCCAAGTCTTAATCCATCCCAATTGTTCCCTTTTACACTAAAGTGCACATATTGCCCATCTATCTGTTGGTGTAGATTACCTACTGACCACCATTCTTTTACACCGTTAGGTATGTTGGCAGTTGTTTTCAAATAATATTCTTTTCCTTCTACAATGAATTCACCTTTATTGTCTACTAATAAGTTATCAAATTCTTTATTATATTTAACAACTGTAGAGACTTTTTGCGTCGGAAGTTTCTTTAGTGAATCATTGATTTCAAATGTAACTTCTTTTGATGGATCGAATTGATCTAAACTTACATTTTCTTTAGACTCATATACGTTACCATTTTTCACTAATGTTACTTGTTTTGTTGTTTTAGATTTTTTATCTTCATAAGAAGCGAAAATTTCGTTGCTTGCTCCAAATATACCCGGTACAACTGCCGCATATAATTTTTTCTTAATTGGATCATAAGCACTATATGTTAATGTTGGTGGCTGTAGTTTTTCAAAAACGCCAGCCCTCACGCCTTTTGATACACCAGATTCTTTTGCATTTTCTAAATACTCTTTCGTAACAATCTCTCTAGTTCCTCTTCCATTATCGATAAATTCATTTACCTTTTTAGAATCTACGTTAATGTGCTTAAATACCTCATTAAACGTTAAATTTCCGGAACCAACACCGTCTGGCGCATACACTCTAAACTTCGGTTTATTCCCGATATCAGTTTCTAGTAATGCAGTAGACGCATTTACACGAGATTCATATTTTCCTGCATCTCCTAAGTTTGTAAACTCTCCATCTTTCTCGATAGCCAGGTCCATTGTACTCGTAGGTAATACTTCAACAGAAAGAGGCGCACCTTGTTCAACAGCTTTTAATTCATCTAACGATAAGTAAATATTTACATCCGCTTGATTGTCTAAACTGTCTATTAACACTTCTGTTTTATTTCTTCCGCCTTTTTCTGTGCTTAAGTGTTGTGCTTTATAACGATCTTGTGTTGCCTTTACCGTATTGATAATTTTATCTCCTAAGCGAATGTTAAAATGAGGAGAAACATTTTCAGCTGATGCTGTACCTGTATTTTTATATTCTAACTGTAAGCTTACTTTTGCTGCTTTTGCTGTATCAACTGTCGTTGCAGTAGACCAATCAAAATTATTAGAATAACTTTCTGTTTCAGTGTTAGTTTTTGAATATCCATAGCCTACATTTAATGAAGCATCAGCTTTTGGGACAGGGCCCGCTGCTGAACCTTCAACACCGCCTCCCACAGTTAAACCAACATTAAAGGAATGCTGCGTCGATACGCTTTTCTCCCAGCCCTTATTAATAGATCCGCCTTTTGAATCCGTAATCTCCTTAATAGGAGTAACTCCAATACGTTTGATTCCAATTTGTAAATTCGGCATATTGGCAATCATTGGATTCAACTCAGTATCCGAATCACTGCCAAAATACTGAACTTCATATGCATCAGAAAAAGGATCTCCATCCGAATTCGCACTCATAGGGTTAGTGATAAATTTTAATTTTCCTTTGTCTTTCTCTGGATCCCATGCTCGTGCTTCATTTTTTCCAGTTTGATAATTAAATTCGATTTTATATCCATTTGTCTCTAAGTCATTTGGAATACCATCGTTATCCCAATCATTATTTTGCATTTCAATTTTTTCAGGAGAGATCTCTCCTTTTTTTCCGTCAGTTCCAAGAACAGCTTTTTCTTCTTTTACATTTGCGTTCTCTTTGAACTTCTCAACTTTACTATCCGGACTTGGCTGTTGTACGTCTGCTAAAGCAGGGGATGCTAAAGTTAGTGCCATCGCTACACTACTTAATACAGCAAATGCTGGCTTCATTTTCTTCGTTTTCTTCATCGTCATTTTCCTCCTTGTTTTCTAAGGGTATGAGTACCTCTACTAGTAAGATTAACTTCATCATATCCAACAAATCTTTCATTTCTCTCTCATAAATATTACAAAAGTCTTGCAAACATCTTTCATAATTATTATGACGTTATGAATTTTTTTGAGAAAACTAGAGAGACCCGGATTACTCCAAAGATATCCAAACAAAAAAAGGATTTGAATTTTCTATTCTAAGAGAAATTCAAATCCTTATAACGATTCATAAAAACAATATTTTAAATTTAACTTACCTTTCTTTGTCTCTGTTTCTGCTTTCTTATATAAATAGTCAGTGCAAGCACAACTAAAATAGCTATTGAAACTTCTATCACCCAATCTTCTAACATCAATGTTTTTTCTTTGTTTATCTCTTTTTCTTTTTCTTTTGGCTCATACGGTACGCGATGACCTCTCACTAACAATCGATGTGTATTCACCCCGTAAGGCGTACATGTAAGTAACGTTGTATAATCTTGATCTTTTATAACTAATAAATCATCGATTTCATTTGGAAGCACAACTTTCACTTGATCTATTTTATAGGCAAGAACCTTATCTAGCGAATGAATATAGAAAACATCTCCTTTTTCCATTTTATCTAGATCGGTAAATAATGTCGCTGAAGGCAATCCGCGGTGTCCTGTTAAAACTGTATGCGTACTGTTCCCACCTATCGGCAAAGAAGATTCATCTAAATGCCCTACTCCGCGACTCAACACTTCCTCAGAAGTACCATGATAAATGGGAAGTTTTACATCAATTTTCGGTATTTCCACATAACCCATTACATCCCCTAAATTCAGTGCATCTGCATACGATTTTTGATTGTTTGTTTGTTGCTTGGCAAATGGATCTGCAAATGTTTGCGGGGAGTTTTGCACTTGTTTATTATATTCGTTCGCCTCTTTTTCCCGGCGTTCCAATTCTTTCTTTTGAAGTGCCTTTACTTTTGTATCATAGGAACTAATTTGAGAGTACTGTGTTCTTGTTGCTAGCCAATTGCTGACAAATGGATATAAAAAAATACCGAGTCCTAATAAAAAAATGCAGCCAAAGATGGTATGACGTTTCATAGTTCCTCCTCTCAGTCCACTAAATGTTGAAAAGAGGAAAGCTATTTGCGCCTCCTCTTTTGGCATTCAACTATTATGATTCTGTAAAGACTTAATTATTTACAGGCTTTCTTCTGAAGAAAACAAATGCTGCCCCGGCCATTACTACAAGGCCCATTACAGTAAAGAGAATTGTTCCCATACCACCTGTTGAAGGAAGGATCCAACCACTTTTGTTATTTTCTACATTCAATTTGATTGTTTTGTGCTCTGTATCGATTGTTACATCAATTGGGTCTCTTAATTGTTGATAAGAAGCTGTTGAACCATCATCTTTTTTATAAGTTGGTGCCTTTGTTTCGACAACTTGATACTCTCCATATGGAAGGTTATTCCATGAAATCATACCATTTTCATCTGATACACCTTTTACTTCTTTTCCTTCTACGATTACTACATTACCCTTTTTATCTCTTAATTTAAATTCCGCACCTTGTAACTTTTTACCATCATTACTATCAACTTTTGTTAATTGAATGCTACCAGTTGTTGGCGTAACAATTACTGGTTTCGTTCCTTTTTCACCAGTTACATCATTTTTATTTGTAAAATTAATTGTTGCTGTATTTGAAATTTCTGTTCCGACTGGTACGCCTTCTTTAATTTGTGATTTAATTTGTAAATGGAACTCTTTTTTACCAGCTAATTTTGAAAAATCCTTTACAGTAGCTGTTACTTTTTGACCGTCTACAACTACTTCTACAACACTTGCATCTACTTCTACACCATCGATTTTTACGACTGGCTTACCTTGAATAGCTAATCGGTTATCGAGAGTATCTGTTACCACATAATGTTTATAGTCTTTCATATCTTCTGGAATTAATGTTTTAATATCATAATTGTAATCCGTTAGCGGATTCATCGCTGCCGCTTCTTGATCTCCATTAATCTTTTTATCAATCGTTGGCTCTTCGTAGTTTTTCACTGCTATTTTTACGACTACGCCAGATGTAATTGTACCATCTTCATTCGTTGTACCTGATTGTGAAATAAAGAACTCATATTTTTTTGGATCTACAACATATCCCGCTGGTGCTTTTGTTTCTTGGAAATAGTACTTACCATACTCTAAACCTTGAACACGAATGTTACCATTTGCACTTGTTACTAAACCTTTTTGAACTTCTGTACCATCTTCTTTAAATAAAGAGAATTCAGCACCCGTTAATGCTTTATCTTTTGCACCTGTTTTCGTTAATTCTACTGCTCCGCGTTTAATTTCATTCTTCGGATACATATGAACATCATAGTTTAACACATCACCATTTTTGCTTGTCATTGGAATATCAACTGTATACGTATTTGGACTTAAGTTAACATGTGCTGGGCCAGCAATTTCTTTTACTTCGTAACGTCCTAACGGAAGGTCTTTAAATACCGCTTGTCCATTTGCATCTGTTGTCACTTGAATTGTTTTTGCATTTGTAACAGGTTTTACACTTTCCTTAACAATCTTTCCATCACTTGAAATTTTTTCGAATGACATAATTTGTTTAATCTCAAACGTTACACCTTGTAACGGCTTTGCATCACCAGGAACGGTTTGATTCGCAGATCCATCACCTTCAGCGCCTGGTTTCCCATCTTTTTCTTGTTCATACTTATGAATTGTTAAAGAGCCTGTCGTTTTTGAAGCTGCACTTGCAAACATACTTGGGAATGTAGAAAAGGCTAATACAAAGACTAAAAGCATACTAAAAATCTTTTTCACAGTTCTTCTCTCCTTTATTATCCCTACAAATTTTGAATTCTATTAATTTTTGTTTCTCTTACGGAAAAACAAAAATAGTGTTACCACCATCAAGACAGCCCCAATAATATAGAAAATATTCGCTCCTACGCCACCAGTGTTTGGAATATTCCATTCACTCTTCGTATTTGCAACTCTTATCTTTTGTATGGATTTATTTGCAGTTATTTCTACTTCAATAGGATCTCTCAACAACATATAACCATCTGGCGCTTTTATTTCTTTAATCATGTACGTTCCAAACAATAATTGTTCAGAAACTGCCTTACCATTTTCATCTGTCGTTACTCTGCCAACTTCTTTACCGTCTTGATCCAAAATTTGAAACACCGCATTTTTCAGTTTCAAATTTTCATCTTTCGCATCGACTTTCTCAATTTCGATTTGACCAATTGGCGGTACAACTTTTGCTTCATTAGACATCATTGAGTTGTGATCAAATACGAGCTCTGCTTTATTCGGTATGCCACCTTTAGCTAAATACTGCGCAATTACTTCAACTGAAGTACTATCGGCAATTTTCACCTTCATGTGCATCGTATACGTTTGTCCTGCTAAATACGCATAGCTATCCTCTTTCTTCGGCAACTCAATTGTTATCTTCTTCGTTGTCTCATCAATTTGCGGTGTAACTTCTATCGCTTTACCGCTCGCATCTACAAGCTTCACTTCCAAAATATTAAGGATATCTTCTAGATCGTCTTGCAGTACTACTTTTTCTAACTTTGCAGTATCAGTGCCGAACTGATACTTGACATTCCAAGTAAATTCCTCATCTTTCGCTTGCAATGTAGCTTTCTCTACATTTTTTTCATCGCGATCTGATACTGTTTTTGTTATCTTTGGATCTTCTTTCGGTAAGATAACATTTACTTCATTAGATATTTTCGGGTTATTATCCAATACGAGCTCTGCTTTATTTGGTACTTTACCCTTTACTAAATATTTCGCCAATTCTTCTGGTGATGCAACATCAGAAATTTTAGAAGCAATTTGTAACGTGTATGTTTCGTTCGTTAAATATGCATAACTTCCATCTTTTTTCGGTAATTCTACTGTTACCTTTTTCGAAACTGAATCAATTTTCGGTTGAACGTTGATCGTTTCACCCTTTTTATTCACAACTTTTACATCAGTAATGTCTAAAATGTCCTCTAAATCATCACTTAATATGATGGAATTGTAACTACTTGGCGCATTTCCAAATTCATATTTTACATTCCAGGTGAATTTCTCTTTTATATCTGATAATGTAGCTTCTTCTACATTTTTCTCATCTGTGTCAGAAACCGTTTTATGAAGTTTCGGCTCTTCAATTCGAGGAGTGACCGTAACTTTATTCGATGTTAACGCTTGATCATCTAATACAAGATTTGCCGTATTTGGAATCCCGCCGTTTGAAATATATTGTTTCAATACCTCAATATTTGTACCCAACTTAATTTTTGCTTTAATAGTTAGCTTATACCGCTCTCCTGCTAGATAAGCATAGGAACCATTTTGCTGAGGAATCTTGTATGAAACGATAGACTTTTCATTATCAATCGACGGCTGTATTGAAATCACTTCACCTTTAGTATTCGTTAATTTGGTATCTAAAATTTCTAGTATATCTTCTAAGTCGTCTTGTAACTTAATTTCTGTTTTTGATTCCACATCGTAGCCAAAATTGTAATTTACATCATATGTAAACTCTTCATCAATTGTAGTTAGCGATGCACCCTCTACTAATTTTTCATCTACATCCGAAACCTTCTTCGTTACTTGATTGGAACAATTTCCTGCATTCGGATTAGGACTTGCTTTTGCGGGTGGATATTTCCTTTTGTATCATACAAAAGGAAATATCCACCCGCAACATCAAATGGATTTAGCTGCGGCTTTGTTTCTTTTACTTTATAAGTAAGTGTATACATTCCTTCTGGTTGTTTTGAGAGATCCCAAGTTAATTGATTATCTTTTAAAATAGGTTTCGTCGTAACACCGTTCGGTCCAGATCCATTGAATCCCGTTACTTGCAGATCATTGTAAAAATCTAAAACCAGCTTGTCATTTTTTGTAACTTCACTTATTATCTCAAACAATTTCTTAGAAAACTCTTCAATATTACTTGATAAGACAAACCATTCCGGTTTCGTCGCCATATTTTGAAGTGCATTCCTTGCATATGGTCCTACTTCTTTATCATACTTTGTATGATATTGATTAGGAGCTGATAAAGATTTTCTGTCTTCCGAGAAAGCAGTAACTAATTTATATCCTTTTTGTTTTATCTGCCCAGCTATATCGGTAACTTCCCGTAAAGCTCCTTTGTAATCTTGACCATATTCACTAGAACTATATCCTGGTCCTGTATCTGTTAGTTGATTTGTTTCTTTATAGATATATCCATCTAAACGAACGTTCGCAACACCATCTGTTACTAGTAAGAAAATTGTCTCGCGATCTGGATCATTTTGTCCTTTTGCTTGCTCATATTGCTGCAATGCAAATTGAAGACCACTTGCAGTTGGCGTTCCGCTATTCGCGCTAATTTTGTCAATCCCATTTTTGGCAGACTGAAAACCACTATTTAAACCTGACTGCAAAATAGTTTTTATGCCCGATCCCCTTTGGTCCAGTACGCTACCATTCATCTTTTTATATCCAAGGTAATCTTGATAACTTGTTACCATAACTCGATCATTTTGCGGATCCAATTGATCAACAATTTTTTTTAATGAACTCTTCACACTTCCTATAGTGTCCCTAAAACTCCCACTTGCATCTTGGACAATTACAAGGTCTATTTTCTTTTTGTTGGATGGCCACTGAAATTTTATTTCTCCTTCATGTTCTCTTAAACACATATTCGCTGTTTCTTTCGTTCGTAACGTATGCTCTATTCCTGTGGCTGGCGACGCAGCGAGGGATTGCAAACCTGGCAAGAATAACTGTAATAACAAAAGAAATATCACAACTATAGATATGTTTTTATTCATCGTGTCCTCTCCTTTTCCCCCTTTCGAAAATAGTGAAGCTTCACACCTAAACAACTATAAAGTGAAAAATAGTTCCCCTCCCTCTTTATACTGTTTTGAAAAATGTTCCTTACATTAAAAATATTAAATGTTATTCCATTGAATTTATGGTAATTTATTATCATAAATGGTATTTTTTTATAGAAATTTGCAGATATTTTCCGTAAAAATGTATATCCGAATTAACAAATATATATTTTTCATTTCAACTAACTTAAAAGAAGGGCACCTATGAAAAAGCGAGGAGAAATCATGCGATTCAAGCGGCAGAAAGATGGAGTACATCACGAAGCAATTTCAAGCTATGTAAAGAAGTTTAATCATAGTGGGATGGAGCAAAGAACAGGAAGTGAGGTAGATGATAGAACAAAGCTCGCAGACTAAAAAAGATAAGCCTGTAAATCCAGTTAAAATGCGCAGATTTTAAAACAAGTGTTTTTAAAAGAAATATATGGTAGTATCTTTTTAAATTTTTTTGGTAATTCACTAAAAATTCAAAGGAGGATATCATGAATAAAGTCAACGATATACAATATCTGTACCACTTAATCTATGAAACTTTTGCAATTCCTGTCCGTTTTTTATCCACAAACAAAGATATCTTGTACGAATATATTTCTAGCGATACTTGTAGCCCCTTTTATTCTTCCAAAGAAGAACAACTACGTGATCTGTATCAAGAAAATGATCTCAATAATTTTCCACTTATCAAAGCCAATCGTTATCTAGAAAACTTCCTCTTCATTCACATAGCAAATAATATACATACGGAAGGAACTCTTATTATTGGTCCTTCCGTATATCCCAAAATATCAAAAGACATGGTCATTAAACTTATGAATGAATCTGATTTGACTACTAAAGTACAGGACGGAATCGATTACTATCATTCAGTACCTATAATTAAAAAAATAACTTTAATTCATATAGGCATTTTATTATATTACATGATTTATAATAAAAAATTAGATGTAAACACTGTTTGGAAGAAAAATAAATTATTAGAAGAAACTTCCTATACGATTGTAAATCCTGATTTATATATTTCAACCCGTCGTCAAAATAATCCAAGTAATTATGATATATTATTAGAAAGGAAATTTTTCACAAACATCAAGGAAGGAAACAAGGAGAAAGTAATAGAATATGCGTATGCATTCCCACAAGAAGATGCTGTAACTTTATCAAAAGGAAATCAACTCAGACACCAAAAAAATAATGGAATTATTGCCATTACCCTAGCTACTCGATATGCAATAGAGGGTAACCTTCCATCAGAAATTGCTTTTTCGCTTAGTGCTTTATATATACAAACCCTCGAACAACTAGATAATATGTACTCTGTTAATAGATTAATAGAAGATGCTTTATGTACTTTTGCAGATCGTGTTAAAGACTATAACGTTCACAAGTATTCGCATACGATCACTACATGCCTAAATCATATTACGAAAAACATCTACCATGAAATATCCCTCCATGATCTCGCTAATGTTATTAATATACATCCTACTTATTTATCTAAATTATTTAGAGAAGAAGTAGGTATCCCTTTAAGTGAATATATTCAGATGGAACGGGTAGAAGAAGCAAAAAAATTACTAACATTAACTACATATCCTTTATCCGATATTTGTGCTTGGCTTAACTTTAACGATCAAAGTTACTTCACAAAGATTTTCAAAAAGTTCACGAATACTACTCCTAGACAATACCGTCAAAAACATGCCGTATTATAATTAGCCTCAGACTCTTTTTCATAAGCAGCAAAAATCACTTTTCGAATCATACACTCCACCTACTATTTTTTAAAATGAATTTATATAGTTATCTTGATTGTTAAGTATAACCTTATCAATAAGCAGCGAGTAAAATACAAAAAAAGATTCGCGTATTAAGCGAATCCTTTTTTATATTTACTTATCACAAGCAATCCCATCGCCATCAAGTTAAGAAATTCTTTGTTCCCAAAATGAAAAAAACGAGATAATAACTAACTGTATAGAAGGAAAATTCTCGTTTAGATGGGACTTCTAAATCCGAACTTGATAGACATGTAATGCGTTCTCCTTTATTCCCACTGATGAAAAGCACCCACCATGTATAGATTATTTGTAATAAGAATATCACTAATTTTCATTGTAATATTCTTCTAACGTGATACCTTTTTCATAAATTTCTTTTGCAATATCGCCTACATATCGAATGTGCCATGGTTCGTATGAATACCCTGTAATATTTTCTTTTCCTTTTAAGTACCGAATAATAAACCCTGCACGATAGGCATTTTCAGCCAACCATTTTCCTTCTTTTGTAGTACCAAAGGATTGTTCTAATGTGTTATCTACACTACTTGCTGAAACATCCATTGTTAACCCCGTTTGGTGTTCACTATGACCAGGTCTTGCAGATACTCGATCAGTTTCCTCCTTACCTTGTTTTCTAACGTTATTTTGATAAACACTTTTTTGATACTCTAGAGAACGAAATCCAGATACAGCCTGTAATGTTATTCCATCTTTTTCAGCTAGCGCAAACAGTTTCTCCAATGCTCTTGCAGCTTCTTTACGCATATAACTTTTTTCACATATACCAGAAAATGCAAAAGTAACATCTGGTACAACTAAATCATTTGGTCTATATCCATCGGGAAGCATACTCTTCTTATTTACAATAATATGAATATCATTTGGATCTTTTGGAATCTCTTTTTTTACAGGAGTTTCACTGTGCTTTTCAGTTGGTTCTGTTAATGGATTTTCGTGCTTTTTAGTTGGTTCTGTTAATGGATTTTCTTTTGCTTTTATAGAATTTGAGAAAATAAGTGGATTACACACAAAAATAATACATGTAATCAATATCATAATCGTTACAGCTATTAATATTACATTTCCTCTATATATTTTTTTCATATTACTCACCTCTATTTTTTCACTCATACATATAAATCATTAATTTCTCTTTCAATAAATATATTAATACAAACAAATAAAGATAATGTGCAGATAATGTAGAAATTAGTCGAAAAATAAAAGAAACGTGTAAAAATAACTCTCTACACGTTTTTTATGGATAGTAAAATGAATTATATTCCTCTTGAATTACTCTACTCTTTATTTTATCTTTATATGGGTTTGCTATAATTTATATATTTCCATTCGAAAACTATGAAATGAATAAGTTTAAATTCATACAGGAGAGATACAATGCAAAAAACTATTTTGATTGTAGAAGACGAAGATATTTTACGCGAAATTGTTAAAGACTATTTGTTACACGATGGATATAAAGTACTAGAAGCGACAAGCGGAACAGAAGCACTATCTATTTTTGAAAAACATGAAGTACATTTAATCATTCTTGATATTATGCTGCCAAAATTAGATGGTTGGTCTGTTTGTAGACAGATTCGAAGAACATCTAATGTACCTATCATTATGCTGACAGCTCGAGCCGATGAAGATGATACATTACTTGGATTTGAGTTAGGGGCAGATGATTATGTCACAAAACCATACAGCCCACCTATTTTACTCGCGCGAGCAAAACGATTACTCGAAACCAGATATGTGGCACATAAACCATCTAAAAATAATTTGTTATCTAGAAATGAGATTGTTGTGCATCTTCCTTCACGTACTATCACAATAAATGAGGAAGTTATTAATTTAACTCATACAGAATTTGAAATATTAACATATTTGATGCAAAACGAAGGGATTGTTATAACAAGAGAACAATTAATTCAACACATTTGGGGATATGAATTCACTGGGGATGACCGTACACTAAATAGTCATATTCGAAATTTACGAAGTAAATTAGGACAGAAATCCTCCTCTATCGTAACCATTGTTCGTACTGGTTATAAATTTGAGGACCAGCTATGAAAAAAGGGATTGTATTCAAATTATTTATCTTAACAACAGTATTATGTATGTTAATTTTGGCGTGTGTGTTTGTTGGACAAACCGTATTTTTCAAACAATACTATGTAAATAAAAAAATAAATACGATTAAAACAAATATACAATCATTTAAAAAAGATTATGTGAAAAACAAAGATAATTTACAAAGTATTCAAAGACTCGAACAAGATTTTTCTAGAAATAATAATGCTTCGATTACGTTACTAGATACGAACGGAAACTTAAAAAACGGTAATGACTTTTATATCGAAGTAAAAGTGGAAGATTCTTCTAAGAAAGAACTAATTAATACAACACTCATAATACCACTGTATAATCTTATAAATATAGGGGATATTTCTTTAAAAGAACATCTCTCGCCTAATAAAAAGTTACTCGGTTATTTTGTTTCACCAAAGACAAGTACCACCCTAGTTCCTTATCATTTAGTTAGAGCCGACAATGATCAAGAAGTAGTGAATCAAAAATTAGTGAATCAACAAATATTAAAAAAAGTAGATTCATATTTCGGTGGACGTGATGTTATGAAACAAAATAATTTAGGACAACAAAATGTAGGTGTTTATGGGAAAATTCAAACGATACACATTCCTGAAGAAAATACGCTATCCAATTCGATTTATACAAATCATTTATTTATGCAAAAAGTAAACGAATTTCAAGCAAAGATATTGTTCGATGAAGAGAGATTGAAACAAGATACATTACAAATTCTCGAGAAGGAAGAAAATGGTATAAAATACCGCCTTTTTATTCAACCAATAACAGAACCGAATGGTGAAACCACATATATTTTCGCACTAGCATCTTTACAACCCGTTGATGAAGCTATACAAATGATAAAAGACTATTATATATACATCATTATATTCGCATTGTCCCTTATCTTTCTTGCTGCATTTTATTATTCAAAAAAAATTGCAAAACCATTGTTACAAATCAATACCACGACACAGAAGATGGCAAAGCTTGATTTTTCAGAAGCAATTCCCATTACATCAAAAGATGAAATTGGTGACTTATCACAAAATATTAATATACTATCAACTACGTTACATTCATACATTAACAACCTACAGCAAGATATAGAAAAAGAAAAACAATTAGAACATACACGAAAAGAATTTATTGCAGGCGTATCACATGAATTAAAGACACCTCTAAGTATTATGACAAGTTGTATGTCTATTTTAAAAGATGGGGTCGCTAGTCATAAGAAAGATTACTATTTCAAGGCAATGGAAACAGAGGTAAACAAGATGAATCTACTCATTGTGGATATGCTTGAATTAGCAAAATTAGAATCCGGTACGTATAAAATGGAAATGAGACCATTTCTTATTAACAAAACGATTGAGCATATATGTGAACATCTATCCTTCGAAATAAAAAATAAACAGTTAAACGTTCAAACGAGTCTTTCTGAAATTGAAGTGTTAGCCAATCCGCATCGCATAGAGCAAGTTATCACAAACTTTATAACGAATGCCATTCGTTATACTCCTGAAAATGAAAGAATTATTATTTCAGCAGAAGAAGAGAGTACATGCGTAAAAATATGCATAGAAAACAAAGGATCCCATATTCCTGAAGAACAACTCAGTAAAATATGGGAGCGTTTCTATCGCGGAGATACTTCTCGACAACGTTCCACAGGTGGAACTGGATTAGGACTTGCCATTTCCAAAAACATTTTAGATTTACACGGTGTACAGTATGGCGCATCCAATACAAAGGATGGTGTATTATTTTTCTTCTATCTTAATAAAAACGTGTAGACATAAATTTCTACACGTTTTTATTATTACTCTATACTAACAATATAAGAAATTATGAACAACAGAAAGTCATCTATTATAGATACAAGTTGAAAAATGGATTTATATATTAAAAAAACGCAAAAACATTCTTGTTGTACCAATTTTAGAGATTTAAACAAAAAGGATTCGCGTATCAGGCGAATCCTTTTTGTATTTACTTATCACAAGCGACCCCATCGCCATCTCGGTCTAGCTTAGAAGAATAAGCGGGGTGACCTTTCGGAATATTGGAGAACCCGGCTGCTTTTGCTTCTTTACAGCTGCTAAAATGATATTCACCTTGTGGTAAGTTGTTATTTGGTTGTTGTTGCACTTGTTGTTTTTGTTCTGGTTTCGGTTCTGGCTTTGGTTGTGCTTCTGTTTTTGGTTGTGATTGTTTCGGAGCTGGTGCAGGTGTAGCAGGCTTTGCTACTTTACTCTTCTCAAATCCGTTATCTGTTGCATAGTTTTCTACACTCCAAATGCCTTTTTTATTTGCCTGTGCCTTTGTTTGGAATTCACGCAAATAATCAACATACTTTGTATTCGGAGCATATACATATGCCACGCGTGCCAATCCTTGCTCCACTAATAATCGGTTTAACATTTGACCATCTACCCATACATAAGCTAATAGACGTCCGTATTTTTCACGATCACTTACATCTAATTCAAGCTGAATTTTCTTTCCTTCGCTTGCGTATTTCTTAGTGAATGCACTTGCTTCTGGCCCAAATGGTTGCACACCTAGACGTGGATGCTTTGTTTCCGGTGTATCAACAAGAAGAAAGCGCACTGTTTCTTCCTTTCCGTTCTCTAATTTCACTTTCAACGTATCGCCGTCAATATTTTTAATTACAGTTGCGTTCACAACGCGATTCGTATTCATTTTATTTTTTTCATCATCAATATGATGAATTGAACCAGTTACTAAACTTTCATGTTGTACTTTATTTTCCGTACTGTTTGGCGTGTTATTTTCACGATCCGCCACTGCAACATCTTCATACGTACTGCTTTCTTGTTGTTTCTTTACTTCTTCCTGCTTTTTCTTTTCCTCTTCTTGCTTCTTTTGTTCCTCAGCTTTCTTTTGTTCCTCAATCTTTTTTTGTTCTGTTGCTTTTGTATCCTTGTTTTCTGTCGCCTTCGCATTATTGCCGCATGCCGCTAAACTAAAGGCACACATACTACAAATAAGTAGTGTTACTAACTTTTTCAACATCTAATAATCCCCCTAGAACAATCATATAAATAATTCACTCATCTATTTTACCAAATATACAAGTTCATATTTGTTACATTTTGTCGTAATAGCTTTATATTCCACTAAAGGGATTAAGAGCCTTATTTTACTAAATTCACAAATCAACCATTCTGTAAAATAGGTACTACTTGCAGCACATTTAAAGATGCACTATATAGTTGTCTACCTTCACTTTGCTTCTTGCTACTAATACGAATATATTCAAACTTTTTTCCGCCATTCCACTTCATCTATTAATCTACCTATAATGATTTATATATAAAAATATTATTAAAGGTGTACATTTAGTAATATTTTTAGCATATCTTATCTCATTCCCTGCGGAAGGAAATTTTCTCCTGTAATGCTTACAGGAAATATAATTACTATTCATACAATAATAATATTCCGGATTATTTATCGTTGATGTGACCATATTTATATGCAATTTTGCATTTCCTAAATAAAGGAAAGCAACATACAAAGTACTATTAAATTATATTAAAAAAATTTTTTATCAAATAATTCATATAGATAAATGAAAATCATTACATTTTAGACTTAATTATCAGAGTATAATTATTTCACTTAGTAAAGCAATCCGTATTATTTAACTTTTTAGATATAATGTTTTTTAAAATATAAAAATCAAATATTGTAATTATCAGATGTAAGCGGTGAAATTTTGTTGTTTACTTCTTAAAAACATAATGTTTACAATGAGGGCGTAGGGTCCTTACATTCTATAAAAATAGATACTAACGAGAGTTTCTTGATTTAACACTCTATCCGAAAGAATTCTCCTACCTCAATTATGCAAGGAGAAAACAAAGCGATAGATCGTTCAAGATATATAAATAAGATTGTAAACAGACAATCGTGAAGAGGTGTACGGAATGAAAAATAAAATAATTACAGGATTTTTAATAACATCCATTGTTACTGGAGCGAATATTCCTATCAATGCTCTCGCAACGCCAATCGTTAAGGCCGAAACGCAACAAGAGAACACGGATATTTCCTCATCATTACGAAAATTAGGTGCGCAATCTAAATTAATCCAAACATATATAGATAAAGCTTTAGTAAATCCTAATATACAACTAATGGAAGTTCCATCTTTAAATACGAACCAATCCCTAATCAAACAAGATATGAACGAATGGTCATCGGAACTTTATCCAAAGTTAATTCTATTAAATGCAAAAAGTAAAGGATTCGTAACTAAATTTAATAACTATTATCCAGCATTAAAAGGATTTGTAGACAATAAAGAGGATAAAGAAGGGTTTTTGGATAGACTTGAAGTTCTTCAAGACATGGCTATGACGAACCAAGATAACGTGCAGCGCCAAATTAATGAACTAACAGATCTTAAATTACAACTCGATAAAAAACTTACAGATCTCGACACTGATGTGACAAAAGCGCAAGGTGTACTAAGTTCAGATGGAACAGGGAAAATAGACCAACTAAAAAATGAATTACAAAATACCCAAAAATCAATTCAAGATGATTTACAACAAATAGCATTGTTACCAGGCGCTTTAAATGAACAAGGATTTAATATATTCAAAGAAGTCTATAGTCTTTCAAAAGATATCATTGAACCAGCTGCTCAAACAGCAGTGGCGGCGTATAACAAAGGAAAAGAAATTAACAACTCTATTTTAGAAGCAGAGAAAAAAGTAGAGCAGGAATTGAAAGAAAAAGGTAAATCTGCTCTAGAGATTGAAGCTGCCAAAAAGGAAGCTCGTGAAGCAATTGAAAAAAACAAAAAAGGCGAACTAGCTGCAGCTGCAATTACAAAGACACAAGAGTATGACCTTACGAAAGTTATTGACCCTGAAAAAGTCAAAAAAACATATAGTGCCTTCGCTGAAGTAAATAAACTAACAGCAGAGCAACGAGCACATTTAGATGATTTAGAGCAACAAAACCAAAAGTTTTATGATTTAACAAAAAACCTAACAGTAGCAGATTTACAAAAATCAATGCTTCTTATTACGCAAAATGATTTACATACATTTGCAAATCAAGTAGATGTAGAACTTGACCTACTAAAACGCTATAAAGAAGATTTGAATCTAATCAAAAATAATATTACAAAATTATCTACTAATGTTGATACAACTGACCAGCAGTCTCAAAAAGATACATTAAGACAATTAAAAAATGTAACAAGTTACCTTGGAGAACAAGTTAATAAGTTTTAATATTACGAATTTACACCCACTCAGTCACGCGATGAAAAAAAGGCAGAAAAGCATTTTTTTTAATGGTCGAAGGGGACTGGCTATGTATAGGAGCGGTCAGGGCCTTTTTCTGCCACGCGCAACGTTTTAAAACAAAGAAAGGTGGCGAGGTGCATGGCCATTTTTATCTTCGTGGCAGCAATCTGTATTTTCACTGGAATAATACACTTACCAAACTTCTACATGAAATGTATGGCTGAGTAGTTACAAACAAAGAAATACAGCAATCTATCTACTGAAAAATGAAATGTATATAAGAATCTATCAAAAAAACGAAGAAGGAGAATATTTATGAAAAAACTTCCATTTAAGGTGTTAGCTGTAGCCACTCTTGCAACGGTTATAACTGCTACTAACGGTAACACGATTCATGTACTTGCACAGGAACAAACCGCTCAAGAACAAAAAGTAGGGAATTATGAATTAGGGCCTGAAGGGCTGAAGAAAGCATTAGCTCAAACAGGATCTAATATTCTTGTAATGGATTTGTACGCAAAAACAATGATTAAACAACCGAATGTAAATTTATCCGGTATTGATTTAGGTTCAGAAGGAGCAGAATTACTCAAAAGCATTCACCTTAATCAGGAACTGTCACGAATCAATGCGAATTATTGGTTAGATACAGCGAAGCCGAAAATTCAAAAAACAGCACGTAATATTGTAAATTACGATGAAGAATTTAAAAATTATTACGATACATTGGCAGCTGCTGTACAAAAGAAAGATAAAGCAGAGTTAAAAGATGGATTAAATGATTTAATCACTACAATTAATACAAATTCACAAGAAGTTACAGAAGTAATTAAGATGTTACAAGACTTCAAAGCAAAACTGTATGACAATTCTACAGGGTTTAAAAATAATGTTGGTGGTCCAGATGGACAAGGTGGATTAACGGCACTATTAGCCGGAAATAATGCCCTGATTCCACAACTTCAAGCTGAAATTGAGAAGCTACGCTCTACTCAGACAGAGCATTTTAACAATGTATTAGCATGGTCAATTGGTGGTGGATTGGGAGCATTCATTCTAGTTGCTGCAGCCATTGCAGGAACGGTAGTAATTGTTGTGACTGGCGGTACAGCAACACCAGCTGTTATTGGTGGTCTTACAGCTCTCGGTGCAGCTGGTATCGGTTTAGGAACAGCATCTGGTGTCATTGCGTCTAAGAATATGGACTCCTATAACGCAATTTCTAACAAAATCGGACAATTAAGTACGAAAGCCGACCTTGCTAGCCAAGCAGTTATTTCGCTTACTAACGCGAAAGCAACTTTGACAGATCTGTATCAAACAGTGGATCAAGCGATACTGTCTCTAACAAGTATTCAACAACAATGGAATAAAATGGGGGCGAATTATACAGATTTACATGATAATATCGACTCTATGCAAGATCATAAACTTTCTTTAATACTTGATGATTTAAAAGCTGCTAAACAAAGTTGGAGTGATATTCATAAAGATGCAGAATTCATTTCGAAAGACATCGCTTTTACACAAGAAACAAAGAACTAAAAATCCAAGCCTATATAGGAGGAATATGAAATGCTAAATAAAATCCCTTACAAAATACTCGCTGCATCGGCGCTTTTAGCTTTGACAACAACTTCTGTAGTCTCACCAGTAGCAACTTATGCAAGTGAAATTAATCAAACTAACAATGGAGATACGTCTCTTTCTGCAAATACAGACGGAATGAAAAAAGCCTTGCAAGATGCTGGGGTATTTGCAAAATCTATGAATGAATATTCTTATTTGTTAATTAATAATCCAGATGTTAATTTTGAAGGGATTACTATTAATGGGTATCCAGATTTACCTGGTAAAATTTTACAAGATCAAAAGAATGCTAGAGCACATGCTGTTACATGGGATACGCAAGTAAAAGGACAGCTTTTAGATACATTGACAGGCATTGTCGAATACAATACAACGTTTGACAATTATTATGACACAATAGTAGATGCGATTAATACAGGGGATGGAGATACTTTAAAAGAAGGGATTACAGATTTACGAGCTGAGATTCAACAAAACCAAAAGACTGCAAAAAATTTAATAGCAGAGTTAACTAAGTTAAGAGACAATGTTGGACAAGATGTTAGAGCATTTGGAAGCAATAAAGAACAATTGTACTCGATTTTAAAAAACCAAACAGCTGGGCTTGAGGACGATCAAAAACGTCTAGATGAAGTTTTAGGGCAAGTAAACTATTATAAAAAATTAGAATCTGATGGATTTACAACAATGAAGGTTGGCGTTTTTGGCCTATACTGGATTGGTGGTATAATAGTAGGTACAGCAAGAGATAATTTAGGTAAGTTAGAGCCGTATTTAACAGAAATACGTAAGACTGTAGATTCTAAAACGACATTAAATCGCGTAGTTGGAGTTGCGTATAATAATACTGATCAGATGCATAAGGCGATTGATAATGCTATTAATGCTCTTACTTATATGCAAACGCAATGGACTGATTTAGATAATCAATATGCTGGGGTACTGCAACAGATTGATAAGGCAGCTGGAAAAGCTGATCAAAATAAATTTGGCTACTTAAAACCTACCTTGAAGACAGCTAAAGATCTTTGGAACACATTACACGAAGATGCAGTCACAATAAAAAGTGGAATAAAAGAATTAAAAGTGGAACCTGTTAATCCGCAAAAATAAGAAAATATCGGTTCTGAATCCAGGATTGTATCTTTAAATTTTAGTATAACAATTAACAATTCCTTATAAACCGAAAAGGCGGAGTCTGATGAAAGACTTCGCCTTTCACTATAAAGTGAAACTTTAATCAGTGGAGGTTTTCTTCATCCCCCACTGATTATCAGCCCTCACCAATCGGGCGCATGCCAGCAGTTTATCTCCCACCTAACTTCTTAAGAAAAGCGGAAGCGGCTCGCTCAGAATGTGAGGGGGATGGAGCTTCTGACGTAGAGGTGTTTTTTACCTCGTAGGAAGAAGCGAAGCCACCGAACATTCTAGCCACTGGAACTGGACAACGCTTTCGCCGAATTTTGAGGTCGTAGTATTACTGCCCACAAATAGCGGGATAAATACTACGAAACAAAGTTGGGATGATATTCATAAAGATACAGAACTAATTTCACTTTTAAAAAAGAATAGAACCTATAATCAAAACCTGCATAGGAGGAATAGGAAATGATGAAAAAAATCCCTTACAAACTACTCGCTGTATCGACATTTTTAACGATTACAACAACTTATGCAGTCACACCAGTAGCAACTTTTGCAAGTGAAATTGTGCAAACTAACAATGGAGATATGTCTCTTTCAGCAAATGAAGAAAAGATGAAAAAAGCTTTGCAAGATGCTGGAGTATTTGCAAAATCTATGAATGACTATTCTTGTTTGTTAATTAATAATCCAGATGTCAATTTTCAAGGAATTATTATTAATGGGTATCCAGATTTACCCGGTAAAATTATACAAGACCAAAAGAATGCAAGAGAACATGCTGTTACATGGGATACGCAAGTAAAAGGACAGCTTTTAGATACATTGACAGACATTATTGAATATGATGCAAAATTTGACAATCATTACGGAACATTAGTAGAGGCGATTAATTCCGGGAATGGAGCTACTTTAAAGAAAGGGATTACAGATTTACGAGGTGAAATTCAACAAAACCAAGAGCATGCACAAAAATTAATACAAGAATTAACTAAGTTAAAAGAAGATATTGGACAAGATGTTAGATCATTTGGAAGCGATAAAGATCAGTTGCAGTCAATTTTAAAAAACCAAGGTGCTGATGTTGAGGCCGATCAAAAGCGTCTAAATGAGGTTTTAGGACAAGTAAACTATCAGAAAGACATAGAATCTAAAGGATTGACAATGGTAAAGATTCCGTTTTTTCCCGTAATGATTTCTGGTGGTATAATGATAGGTGATGCAAGAAGTAAGTTAGGCTGGTTAGAGCCAGAATTAGCAAAATTACGTCAGACTGTAGATTATAAACTAACATTAAATCGTGTAGTTGGAGTTGCGTTTAATAATATTGATCAGATGCATAGTGCGATTGATAATGCTCTTAAATCTCTTACTTTTATGTACGATCAATGGAGTGATTTAGATCGTCAATATGGGTCGGTTCTACAATTCATTGATAAGACATCTGAAAAAGCTGATCAAAATAAATTTAAATTCTTAAAACCTAACTTGGATGCGGCTAAAGACAGTTGGAAAACAGTAAAAACAGATGCGGTCACATTAAAAGAAGGGATAAAAGCATTAAACGTGCAACCTCCACAAAAATAAGGAAATATCGGTTCTTTTTAAAGCTTTTGAACAAACATGACAAACCTAAGTTTAGACTATAACAGTTTTGTGATTTGTGGTATATGAAGCAAGCGGAGTCTGATGAAGACTTCGCTTGTTATATAATACAACTTTGCAACAGACCCCTAAAGGAGATCTTATTTCACGAAATTCACAAATCGACCATTCTGTAAAATAGGTACTACTTGCAGCACATTTAAAGATGTACTATGCGTTACATCTTTCGAAAATCCACGCTCTCGTAACTCCCTGCCACTTCCGCAATCCCAAATCAATTCGTTAAGATTAGGTTTTGCATATTGAAAAGCGCCCATACATAATTGTGCTTCAACTGACTTACTTCCTTGCAATTTTTCCATAATTGCACCTGCACCTAAGTAATCCTCTATTGCTGGCCTCAAGTCATTTTCATCTTCTTTTGGATTTTCCCAATGTTCACCGCAAGGAATAACTGTGATATTTGCGTCCGTTTATTCAAAATCCGCAAAACGATGCAAATTTATCTTTTCTCCAACCATAACTAAACCATCCCCTTCTTGCACAACTTCATCTGGGGAAGGAGAAATATTGATTCTCCCCTTACTTTTAATCGCAATTACATTTACATTTAACTTCGCTCGAATATCCAGTTCTTTAAGACTTTTTCCTGACATACTGGAAGGTACCTTAATTTCTTCAACATTGTAATCTTTGGCGAGTTCAATGAAATTAAGAACATTCGGTAACATAAGCTGATGGGCTACACGCTCGCCCATATCCCACTCAGGAAATACGACCCAGTCTGCTCCTATCTTCTCCAACACTTGGCCATGGCGTTTATTAAGCGCCTTGACTACAACTTTGTTTACTCCTAATTCCTTTAGTACTAAAACTGTTAAAATACTTGCTTGAATATCATTTCCAATTGCTACGATAACTGTATCAATATTCCGAATGCCGATTGCTTTTAATGCCTCTTCATCTGTCGCATCAGCGATAACAGCATGTGTGGCAGCGTCCTCAAGCTCATTTACACGTCTTTCATTGCTGTCTATCGCTAATACTTCATTTCCTGCTTCTACTAATGTATTTACAATACTTGAACCAAACCTTCCTAATCCAATGACTGCGTATTGCTTTTTCATATTTCTATCGCTCCTCTAAGGATGAATGAAAATCTAACCAATCATAATTTTTCCTTTCGGATAACGGAACGGATCTGAATTTCTTCGAAGTGTAACGGCAAAAGCGATTGTCAATGGACCTACCCTTCCAGCAAACATCGTTAAAATAATGATGATTTTTCCAAGCGGAGATAATTCAGGAGTCAGTCCCATAGAAAGTCCTACTGTTCCAAAAGCAGAAGTTGCTTCAAAGAGAATCATTAAAAAATCTTTTCCCGGTTCTGTTATTGTTAGCAGCATGACAGCTATCATAACGATAAAAAGACCGGCTAACATAACGGTAAGTGATTTATAAATTGTATCGTATGCAATTCTTTTCCGAAAAAAAATCACATCTTCTTTTCCTTTTATTTGTGACCGTACTGCACCTAAAAGGATTGCAAATGTAGTTGTTTTGATTCCTCCCCCTGTAGATCCCGGAGATGCCCCAATATACATAAGAACAATAATAAGAAAAAGGGTTGAATGATGTAAATCGGAAATACTTAGCGTATTCGCTCCAGCTGTTCTCGGTGTGATAGCTTGAAATAAAGAAGCTAAAAATTTACCAAACGCGGATAACGGTTGTAACGTTTTTGGATTATGAAATTCCAACAAGAAAATAAGAATCGTTCCTACTACTATTAGCAGAGAACTTGTAAAAAGAACTACCTTCGTATGTAAGGAAAGGCGCCTTATCTGTCTATATTCATATACCTCATTCATTACGATAAAACCAATACCGCCTAATGTAATTAATGCACAGACTACCAATGTAACAATTGGATCTTCTACATACATAGTCAAGCTTTTAAACTCTCCCATTATATCGAATCCTGCATTATTAAAATTTGAAACGGCATGGAATATCCCGTAATACAACGCCTTGGAAAGCGGCATATCAAACGCAAAACGAATCGCTAATAAAATCCCGCCAATGAATTCAATCACGACTGTAAAAATAAGAATTCTTTTTGCCAAACGAACAATGCCCGCAATGGATACATAGTTCAACGCCTCTTGTAATAACAACCGTTCTTTAAGAGAAATCCTTTTTCCTAACAAAACAGCAAAAAAGATAGCAAACGTCATAAATCCTAAACCACCTACTTGAATAAGAAACAATATAACGAGTTGGCCAAACAACGTGAAAGTTGTTCCCGTATCCACTACGACAAGCCCAGTTACACATGTAGCAGACGTAGCTGTAAACAATGCATTTAACCACGGAAGACCTTGACCGTCTTCCGTCGCAACTGGAAGCGTTAAAAGGAGCGTGCCGATGAAAATAATGAAAGCGAATCCTGCTACTAACGTTTTCGGAGGATCCATATAAATTATTTTTTGTTTGTTATTCATAGTTGTTTCTCCTATACATTTTTTTAGGAAAAATGCTCTTCTATTCTTTCTTCACATAAAACACCTAACATATATGTAAATAGTTGATAAGATAAAGTGAAACTTTAATCAGTGGGGGTTTTCTTCATCCCCCACTGATTATTAGTTGAACCAATCGGGCTTTTACGGGCAGTTTATCTCCCACCTAACTTCTTTGCTTTCGCTGAATTTTGAGGTGGGAGTATTACTGCCCGTTAATGCGGGATAATGGATATCATCATCCCTACTAACAAATCAATTGTATGAAAATCAATATGATGAATAGCTGTTTTTTGATCGATGCCACCGAAGACTACCATAATCTTTGTATGTACTTTATTGTAACGATTGCTGTATTTTTTATTCACGGCAAAGAACCCTGTCTCTGAACAGGGTTCTTTTGATAAACAAAAAAATATTTCTTAAATAAACGCTTGCTTATGTAACATTCATTTGTTTCGACTTAAGTTAATTCTTTCTTTTTCTTATTATATTGTGAATAGGAATACAGGAAGAAAAAGACTGCGATAATACACATCCATGGTGGTAAAAAGCGAAACATCGCAAATGGAGTTTCAAATAAAAAAGCACTCCAAAATGCTGTCCCTTCCTTTTCCCATAATCCCTCTGTTAAATAGCTCGCTTTAGGATTTAACAAATGAGAAAAAAACGGACCATCAACTAACATGTTTATGTAAATAAAAAGTATCACCACAAGTCCAAGCGAATAGTTCATCAATCTCCTGTAAAAAGCGAATTGAGACGCTTGATCAGAGAACATTTCATCACGTCCATCCTCTTTCTTTTGCCAATATTGTATTCTACCGAAACGACTACCGCTAACATGCTCCCATCCAAATTCTTCATGTGTTGCGATATATTCATTGTATTTTTCCTTGCTCATACAATCTCGACAGTCCAGGCGCATTACTTTTTTAACATTTGTTTTTTCAAATGTATATCCCCCAAGCAGATTGACGCCGGTACATGTATAACCTTGAGAAAGCATATCATTTAACCAAATTTGTTCGTTTAAAATATTTGTGAATAACTTATATTTCTTCATCGAATTCCCTCATTTCATAGAGTGATAATATATGCTGCAACCGTCTTTTTTCTATTCTTAAAATTTCTTCTCCAGTATGTGTAATCTGGTATATTTTACGTCGTCCAGTTTCACCTGGTACTGGTTCAATCCAATCATGTTTACTTAAGTTTTCGATTGCACCATAGAGCGTGCCAGCTGCTAAAATTACGTCACCTTTACTCATTCGTTCTATTTTTTGCATAATTGCATAGCCATGTAACGGCTCTCGTAACGCTAATAAGATATAATACATCGTTTCGGATAATGGCAGTAATTTATGCTTTATCATTCATTCACCTCCAGATATTAAGTTCAACTATATAGTTGAACTTAACACTTATTATATACAGTTCAACTATACATTTCAACTGTATAGTTGAATTACACAAAAAAACACGCACTAATTTCGCTCAGCGCATGTTATAACCAGAGTTTTTAATTACAGAATGATATTGATTTAGACCTCTTTCCTACTCAAAAAATTCCTCCTATGTCCACTCACATATAGGCGTTTACCTACATACATTAAAGTAAATGTATTTTAGGAGGTGTCATACATTGCGAAAAATTCTAGCGTGTTTTTTAATTGTTTTCCTTACTGCCTTTACGTTTGTTGCATGTAATAAAAAAGAAGAAAGTGCAAAGGTAGAGAAAGTGCGCGTTGGTGAGGTGACACATTCATTATTTTATGCTCCGTTATATGTCGCCATGGAAAAAGGATTTTTTAAAGATGAAGGATTAGAAATTGATCTGCAAACAACTGCCGGCGGCGATAAAACGATGACCGCTTTATTATCAAATGGCATCGATGTTGCACTTGTCGGTTCAGAAACGTCCATCTATGTTTATGCGCAAGGAGCAAAAGATCCGGCAATTAACTTTGCCAGGTTGACACAAACAGATGGAACATTTCTCGTTTCCCGTAAAAAACTTGATTCTTTTAACTGGAATGATCTGAAAAGCACAACTTTCCTCGGTCAGCGTAAAGGCGGGATGCCCCAAATGGTTGGGGAATACGTACTGAAAAAGCATGGAGTTGATCCGCACAAAGATACAAATTTAATTCAAAATATCGAATTTGCGAATATCGCGAATGCCTTTGCGTCTGGCACTGGTGATTTCGTACAGCTCTTTGAACCGACTGCTAGCATTTTCGAGAAAGAAGGGAAAGGTCATATCGTTGCTTCCTTTGGCGTTGAATCTGGAACAGTTCCGTATACAACCTTTATGGCAAAAGAAAGCTTCTTAAAGAAGAAGAAAGCAACTGCGGAGAAATTCACACGCGCTATTTATAAAGCGCAGCAATGGGTCGATACACATAGCCCAGAAGAAATCGCAAAAGCTGTTGAACCACGCTTTAAAGATACACCGAAAGATATTATGGTAAAAGTCATTGATCGTTATAAACAACAACATTCGTACGCAACGAATCCATCGTTAGACGAGGCAGAGTGGAAACAACTCCAAAGCATTATGAAAGAAGCTGGCGAATTACCGAAAGAAGTGCAACATAAAGAGTTAGTAAACACCTCCATTGCAGAAAGCGTTATTAAGAAGTAGAGGCTCAGACAATGAACTTCCTCCAGCTTTCTAACGTATCTCATTGCTTCTTCTCAAAAGAAAATGCCAGCCTCGTCTTATCGAATATTTCCTTAACAATCGAGGAAGGAGAATTTATCTCCTTCCTCGGTCCAAGCGGCTGCGGCAAAACTACATTACTTTCTATCATTTCAGGCTTACTGCAGCCAATTGAAGGGAGTGTCTTTCTTGATGGTGAATGCGTCACAAAACCAACGTCCTCCATCGGTTATATGCTCCAGCAAGATTACTTATTTCCGTGGAAAACGATTGAAGATAATATCTCCGTCGGCTTACAGATTACGAAAGCATACACATCAAAGACGAAACAACATGCCTTACATCTGTTAGAACAAGTCGGCCTGCAGGGAGTTGAGAAGCAATATCCGCGTGAATTATCAGGTGGAATGCGCCAACGCGCTGCTCTCGTCCGTACACTCGTAACGAACCCGAAAATATTATTACTAGACGAACCATTCTCTGCACTTGATTATCAAACAAAATTAAAATTAGAAGAACTCGTTTTTTCTATTTTAAAAGAATATAAGAAAACATCACTTCTCGTTACCCATGACATTGAAGAGGCCATTGCGATGAGCGATCGTATTTACTTGTTACAACCGAAACCAGGCCGCATTGCCAACGTGTTTTCTGTTCCAGAAACCATTCGCTCCCTCTCGCCATTTGAAGCACGTCAGCACCGTGATTTTCCTTCATTCTTCCAATTAATATGGAAGGAGTTGGAACAACTTGGATAATATAAAAGAATTTCATCAAAGCTTTCAAAAACGTGAAACAAAGCGGACAATTGCCGTTCGAACATTGCAGCTGCTCATGCTCATTCTCTTTTTCGCATTATGGGAAGTCGCTAGCCGAAACGAGTGGATTGATCCATTATTATTTAGCTCACCTTCTAGCATCTTTCATTTACTCATCACAAAATGGCAAGATCATTCCCTTTGGCCGCACATATATACAACACTCCTTGAAACGTGTCTCGGCTTTATCCTTGGAACACTTCTTGGCACATGCATTGCAACCTTTTTATGGTGGAGTCCTTTCATTGCCCGTGTACTCGATCCGTACCTTGTCGTCTTAAACGCAATGCCAAAAGTAGCGCTCGGGCCAATTATTATCGTCATCTTCGGTCCAAATATTTCATCTGCAGTGGCGATGGGCGTCATCATTTCCATCATCGTTACGATCCTTGTCATTTATAGTGCCTTTCAAGAGGTAGACGCCAATTATTTGAAAGTCATGCAAACTTTTGGTGCAAACAAATGGCAATGTTACAAACAGGTTATCTTACCGTCATCGTTCCCTGCGATTATTTCCACATTAAAAGTAAACGTCGGTCTCTCTTGGGTCGGGGTCATTTTCGGAGAACTACTCATTTCAAAAGAAGGGCTTGGCTATTTAATTAGCTATGGTTTTCAAGTCTTTAACTTTACACTCGTCTTGCTGAGCGTCCTTCTCACATGTATTCTCGCAACACTTATGTATGTGCTTGTCGCAGCATTTGAAAAATTCATTACGCGCACGAAAAAAGCAACCTAAGTTAACTAGGTTGCTTTTCTTATTAGTCACGAATAACTTGTGTTCCTGCAATCAAATCGTGAATAGAGCGTTTATCTTGTCGCAGTGCTACCATAAATGCACTTACGATAATAGCAATTCCAAATGTAATTCCATATACAAATCCAGCTAATAGGTAACGTTTTAACGTAGTCCAAATCGTAATTTCCTTTCCATCAATACATACAATTCGAATATTTAGCGCTTTCTTACCTACTGTAAACCCTGCCCATACAATTGGAACGATTAAGTAGTATAGTGTTGATAAACTACTTACTATTTTATCTGATGCCTCTTCAGATACACCTAATAACATAAAAATCACCACAAATGGAACCATCAATAATCCATCAATAATATTGGCTCCAAATCGTCTCCAAAACCCAGCTAGTTGTTGATCCATATTATACGCTCCTTTTCTCTTACATATTCTAGTTTAGCAATATATTATAAATTGTCTTAAACCCAATAAGGTTAACAAAAACGTGTTCTTAAAAATCACTTAATAAACAACAACACTTATATAAAACATTTTTTGCAACATCTTAAAACTACAAACCTTTACTATATTACAGTATAACAGATTTAGGGATAATTTTACGTTTCCCCCCTTATTATTCTATTAATTAAGATAATTCACTTTTTCCACATCAAATTAACAGGGGTACTCACTCATTACCATTTCCACAAGTGGTATTTTAAATGCGCCTAAGCACACAGGAATGATAAGTGCAAAAACAAGAAAACTCCCTTGAACTATTTGCTTTTTCCATTGCGATTCTGGGGCAAACTTTTGATAAAAGTAACAGAAAAGAATAGATATAAATAAACATTAAAAACCAATCAAAGGAGGATATAGCTGTAACATTACTATAGGTGGAAACTCAGCATTTGGAGCGTCTAAAAACATAGAAACACCAAATACAGTTAACAAAAATATTCCCAAATTAGTCCCATAAAAAGATATGATTAATATAGTTACACTATTATTCATAACTGATGCATTCTCTCCCTATTACATAATGACTTTATCTCATTTTTTCATTTTATGCTTCTTCCACTTCCTCCGAAATTTGCTGTAACCCCGCCAGCACTTCCGCTCTCATTTTCACAAGCTCTGGGAATTGATAAAAGAAAGCAATCTTTTGATACTTTACTTCTTTTGCTTGTTTCACTTTGTTAGAATCTTGTAAAATAAACGCTGTAAATGTATCGGCAATATCTTCTGCGACGTTCGTTGTTGCATATTCAGAAACAAATTTGTCTTCATGTTCTTTAAAAAACTGGATTTGCGCTTCTACATCTGTTTCAACTTTTTTCTCTTTCCATTCACTTTCAAGTGGTTTCCAAAACTGTTCATAAAATTGATTCACATACGACTCTTTCTTTGTACAACCTTCTGTTAAAAACAGCGTCGTACATTTCGCTTCATATGCCGAGACATCTTGTTCTTCTGTAACAGCTTTTACATACTTTTTATCTACAGGAATTTGCGTTTTGTTTAACGTTAAAACGTGAGCAGTTTCATGAATTAACGTTTTCACCACTTCATTTATATTAATATTAGAATCTAGCGCATCTAAACTTAATATCCAGTCTTCAGGTTTGTGTTCATTTTGCATCACATGCGCAACGATATGATCATATCCATCCGATACAATATCAAATTCTTTTATATTCTCCCTATATTTTGCTGGAATGAGAAGACTGTACATGTCCCATAATGTTTGGTGATAATCTGTATCTTCATGAAATGCGCTAATTTCTTCCCTCGCCTCTTTATCATCAGCAAAGACTTTCTGTAATCTTTTTTTATCTAGCTTTTCAAAATATGGATCTATTAATTCATTGTTATCAATATAATAAGATGCTAAAAAGAAGTAACGTTCGTCATCTCCTCTTTGTTCTTCATAAGCTGCTAATTCTTCTTTATTTTCTACTTCTGTATGTGTTTCTAGTTCAGAGATTCCTTGCATGTTTTTATTAATTTTACTAAGGAATGCATCCCCGGTTTTTAAACACTCTTCTTTTGTTTTACATACTTCTTTTGCAACATCATTTGCTTTACTACAGCTACTAATCAAGCAAATAAATATGAGCAAAAATAAAAAATGAATATGGTGTTTCCTCATAACATCCTCCTTGCAATCTATTATGTCATTGAAATCATAATCAATTTTGGCAAAGGATACAATAATATGATTTAACTATATACATACAAGTTGATAAAAACCTTTTCTTTTTAGGGTAGGAGAGAGGATCTGGCCATGCATAGAAACAGTCAGGGCCTTTTTCTGCCATATGCGGGGTTTAAAACAAAGGGAGCATCTGACTGCGCATAGAAACGGTCAGGGCCTTTTTTAAAAACAATAGGAGAAATGCTACATAGCAGTGGCTTATATGTCAAAAAAGCAAAATGAATTTATATAAAGTGAAACTTCCGTCAGTGGGGGTTTTCTTCATCCCCCACTGACGGAAAGCTCTCACCAATCGGGCTTTTACGGGCAGTTATCCCCCACCTATCTTCTTTAGAAAAGCGGAAGTGGCTCGTTCAGAATGTGAGGGGGATGGAGCTTCTGACGTAGAGGTGTTTTTTACCTCGTAGGAAGAAGCGAAGCCACCGAACATTCTAGCCACTGGAGCTGGACAACGATTCTCTCTCAATCTTGAGGTGGGGGTCTTACTGCCCACGAATAGCGGGATAAACACTGCAACTATTTATCCCATACTAACAAACCTACTTCTGTAAAAATAAAAAAAGAAATCGGTTGCTCTACTTCGTAAAACAGCCGATTTCTTCTATATGCTGCATTGTGCGCGCTAGTACGTCATCGCGCATAATGAAACTGAAGCGTCTATTTTCTTTAATGTCCTCTGGAATATGTGTCAATAGTACAGATCCCTTCGTTTCTTCATAGTGCGTATGTTGTTCTACGGCACTAATTGTTGCAAAATAAATGTTTTTAATGATTATTTTGTCTTTTCCGGATACTTTATATTGTCCGATATACGTTAAGCTCGACACAATACCGCCCGTTTCTTCATGAACTTCACGAGCTGCCGCTTCTTCTGGTGTTTCCCCCTCTTCTACCTTTCCACCTGGAAATTCAATACCACGGCGTAAATGATGGGTTAACAACCATTGATCTCCGTACCGGCACACAACCCACACATGCTTTGGTTCAGGAGAAAATGGGTAACGTTCAAACGATAATTGTACAGTGTTATGATAGTAATCTTTAAATGTGTACATGCCCTACTCCCCTATTGATGGTTACAAGTTTCTTACCATAAATTGTAGCACATTCTGACTAGTATGACTAATCTTATCCTATCATAACCCATCGATAATACCCATTTGCGCAATTAACTCTTTCGCTTCATTGTCCCCAAGCTCGTAGATCATTCGATATGCTTGTTGCAGCTGTTCATCATACCGGTCATTATTGGAATCATGATGATATTCTACAAACGGCACATGCGAACGTACAAACGTCCCAAGATCTTCACGATACGCGTTATCAAAATACTCGCGCAGCCTAAGAATTTCCTCATCCGTCGCTTCAATCGTAAAACTATATGTATTGGCCGTTTTCATTTGTGAAATTTCGCCATTTGCTACTGAAATATAGTATATTTTCTTATCCATAGAACGTCCCTTCTTTCACCTACTTTACTTTCTATTGTTTTCATTTTTTACAAAAATATGTAAAATACAATATAAACAATGTTAAAATAAAGATACATATGGATTCGACTAATAATAATCCAGATTAAGAAGAAAAGGATAGGGGAGAGAAATAAGATGCTAACTGGATTGCGGATTTTCTTTGGACTGCTCACAATCGCCATCAGTATATACAGTTTATCTACCGAGGATGTTTCACTTATGCCTTACATGCAATTGTCTCTTGCTTTCATGTTTATCATCATCGGCATTTCCGAAAGAAAAGCTAAACGAAAAGACATGGGCATGCTATCTTTTTTCGTTGCTGGCTTCCTTTTCTTCGTTGTTATATCAATGTTCCTTCGCTAGACGGATACTGTATTCAGTATCACCTTTTTAGTAGTGGGTTTCTGAAATAAAAAACGAATTTCTCCATCTTATTTAAAAGGATTCAGTTAAGAAGGCACGAATATGCTCAAAATATTGCGAATTACTTTTCCCATCATCACGCTACTTTTAGGCGCATTTGGATTTTTTACAGATAACACTCCATTTATTTTACCTTATATGCTCATCTCTTTAGGACTCATGTGTTTCATTTCTAGTATTGAAGAATTTCAAAAACAACAAACATCTACTGGGGTTTTACTATTTCTTACTGGTGCATTGTCAATATATGTTCCACTCTCGCAATTCTTTCACTAAAAACTACCACAAAAAATGATAAGGAGTGCTATCATGCTAAAGATACTTCGCATTCCATTTAGTACAATTGTTGTAATCTTAGCTATTTATTCCTTTTCTCATGAAGGGGACCAGTTACTTTTTTATATACAAATATTTCCAATACCAACCTTTATAACTTGGGGAATATCTGAAATGAAAGAGTAGCGCAAATCAATGGGGATTTTACTCTTTTGTGGTGCTCTCGTTATATCCTTCGTCGCCTTCGTAAAAATGCTCCGGTAATATTCTCACCTCTGGATATCAGCGCTTTTTACAATATATCGACGGAAATAGCATATATATCAGCGCTTTTTGCAATATATCGGCGATGCGACACGAAATAAAGACTCCTCGACAAGGTTCAACATCCATCTATCCACTCTGACCACCCGTGATAACGGGTGGCGTCTATGTTCAATAGCGTATCTTCATATATTTACAATCTAAAAGCATTCCTGTTTTTCTCATGTAATCCATTCCTAAAATCCCATCAAATCCATATGATTCTTTTGTTATTCCAAGCTGGATAAGAAATTTATCCCGCATTAACGGGCAGTAAGACCCCCACCTCAAGATTCAGAGAGAAGCGAGGAAGATAGGTGGGGGATAACTGCCCGTAAAAGCCCGATTGGTTCAACTAACCATCAGTGGGAGATGAAAAAACTCTCCACTGATGGAAGTTTCACTTTATCTAATTGTTGTCTATCAATATTTATATTGGTCATTTCTTGCTCATAACATGGTTCACTATATCCACCGACACCATACATTCGTTTCGGTTTCCCATTCATTACATCTAACTCTATTCCTACATCTGCTAGTACATCTGTATCAAAAATAGTAGTTGCACAGCCTGTATCAAGTAATACATTATCTAGCAAAAGTGTATTCCCATTGTAATGCAATGTAAACGATGCAATCGGAAGGCCATGTTCCATTCTAATATTCATACTCGTCCTCGCACACCAATAAACTGCTGCTCTTCCACTTCAATCTCTTCTTTACTCGTATGAAATATATAAAACTCTCTTTTAGGAAACTCGCGATGTAATTTCTTATAAGCATTCCATGCATCACTTGTACTTTTGTACTCATCTATCACAGACATTTCTTGAATCATACGCCTATTGTCTTTTGAATATACAGAAACAGCCTCTATAAGTACAAATGTATGAGGATACTTCCTTCTTACTTCTGACCAGTTCATTACAACCGCCTCCTTTTCTTATCATTAGTGTAGCATACTTATTTCTACTCGATGAAATTGGCTTTTTCCTTATTTATAACTAGAAAAAGCTGCCTTCCCCAGGCAGCTTTCCCACGTATTATCCAAACACTTTCTCAAGTTCGTCTTTATCTTGGCTTAACCAGAAATTCATTAAGCGTTTTGCGCCTTCTAAGTCATGAAGTTTCGCTTGGCCGCACTGTGTTTCGTTTGCCGCAGGAATTTCTGTAATTTTCACTGCGTCTTGCAGTGTTAACTCTAATAAATCGATGACTTCGCGTACTGTTGGTGTACCGCTTACGACAAGATAATATCCTGTTTGGCAGCCCATTGGCGAAATATCAATAATATCAAAGTGTGGATAACGATCGATATATTTACGTAAGTTAAATGCTAATAAATGCTCTAGCGTATGAATGACATCTGGCTTCATCGCTTGTTTATTTGGTTGGCAAAAACGAATATCAAACTTATTTACGATACCGTCTTTTCCTACTTGATGAACACCGCAATGTCTTACATAAGGCGCTTTTACAATTGTATGATCTAATTCAAAGCTTTCTACTGATGGCATAGTCATCTCTCCCGCTTTTATTTTAAATCCCTATATATCCAATATGATATAACGGAATTGCGAATTAGTAAAGTATTATGTACAGACCGTGCTATAATACTTACAGCATATGCAGGAAAGGAGCTTATTATGAAACGCATTTCCATCGGTATTATTCGCTTTTACCAAAAGTTTATTTCTCCGATGACGCCGCCAACGTGCCGCTTCCATCCCACATGTTCTCACTACGGGCTTGAGGCTATTCAAACTCACGGCGCATTAAAAGGAAGTTGGCTTACAGTAAAACGCATCTTGAAATGCCACCCATTTCATCCAGGCGGATTCGATCCTGTCCCTGAGAAAAAAGAGAAGAAGAATTAACCTTCGTAACCATTCACAACAATATCTAATTTTCCAGTGTCCGGATGAATAACAAGTCCGTGTACAGGCACTTCAGTTGGCATAAGCGGATGGTTGCGAAGTATAGAAACACTGTGCTCTACGCTTTCTTCTACACTTGAGAATCCACGTAAAAACTTCTCTAAATCGATTCCAGAATAACGAAGTGTGTCTAGTTTCTCTTCTGAAACACCGCGCTCTTTCATCTTTTCAATTGTGCTGCTCGCTTGAATTTTCGCCATCCCGCAATCATGGTGACCAACTACACAAACCTCATCAGCACCAAGTTCATAAACCGCAACTAAAATACTGCGCATAATACTTCCAAATGGATGCGAAATAACAGCGCCAGCTACTTTAATAATTTTCACGTCACCGTTACGCATGTTCATCGCTTTTGGCAATAGTTCTACAAGACGCGTATCCATACATGAAATAATCACCATTTTTTTATTTGGAAATTTTCCTGTTACGTATTCTTCATACTTTTTACTTTCAACAAATTCATTATTATATTGCAAAATCTCTTCTAGCGCTTTCATAGTCAATCCCCCTTTTTCTTTATTTACCTACAATGCAAGTGTACCAAAGAACAAAAAAAACAAAAAATGTATTGTTTTATCCTAAGAATATAATTTTTCAGACAACAGTCATAATTCTTCCATAATTTCCACACAGTTCTGTAACAACTACCTCAGAATTTGCTCACCTTTTCACTATAAACTAAATGTAGATAATGAAAAGAGGGAGTGAGCTTTATTATGTCCGACGTTCTGTTACTGAGTCGTTTTCAATTTGCAATTACAATTTTTTATCATTTCTTATTTGTACCGTTAACACTCGGACTTGTTATTTTAGTAGCGTGTATGGAAACGCAATATGCACGTACATTAAATCCAACATATCGTAAAATGGCGAATTTCTGGGGTAAGTTATTTACGATTAACTTCATAATGGGAATTATCACCGGGATTACGATGGAATTCCAGTTCGGAACAAACTGGTCTGAGTACTCCAAATATATGGGAGATATTTTCGGATCTCCATTAGCAATAGAAGCACTTGTTGCCTTCTTCCTAGAATCTACTTTCATGGGAATTTGGTTGTTCGGTAAAGATAAAATTTCACCAAAATTCCGTGCTTTCTCTATGTGGATGGTCGCAATTGGAACAAACATTTCCGCACTTTGGATCATCACAGCTGACGGCTTCATGCAAAATCCAGTTGGCTATGTAGTCCGCAATGGCCGCGCTGAATTAAATGACTTTTGGGCATTAGTTACAAATCCATATGCATGGCATATGTTCTTCCATACTGTTATTAGTTGTTATATCGTTGGTGCATTCTTCGTTATGGCGATTAGTGCATATCACTTACTACGTAAAAATGATGTTGAATTCTTTAAAAAATCATTTAAGTTCGGTTTAATATTTGGTTTATTTGCATCAACTGCAACGCCGTTCATCGGTCACGAATCTGGTGCTTTCGCAGCGAAAATGCAACCTGTAAAAGGTGCAGCAATGGAAGCAGTTTGGGACACTGGGGAAGGAAAAGGCTTCTCAATTATTCAAATTCCTGATGTGAAAAATGAGAAAAACTTCGAAGCATTAACAATTCCAAAACTCGGAAGCTTCTTCTATACAAATTCATTTGATGGAAAAATTGTCGGTTTAAAAGATGTTCCGAAAGAGGATCGTCCGAACGTAAATCTTGTTTATTACAGCTTCCGTTTAATGGTTGCACTTGGCACATTCTTTATGGCACTTACATGGTTTGGCTTCTATTTAAGCCGCAAAGGAAAACTAGAAAGCTCAAAACGTTTCTTAAAAATTACAATGTGGTCTGTATTACTTCCATATGTAGCAATTAACGCAGGTTGGATTGTTACAGAAGCAGGACGTCAACCTTGGACAGTATACAAATTGATGCGAACAGCAGAAGCAGTTTCACCAATTTCTGTACCACAAATTTGGTTCTCTTTAATTAGCTTAGTCTTGTTCTACACTTTACTACTAATTGCTGATGTATACCTTATGTTAAAATTTGCGAAAAAAGGACCTGAAGCATTAGAAGATACTACAGAGGGAGGTGCAGCTCATGTCTCATGATACACTTGCAATTATTTGGTTCGGCTTATGGGGCGTGATTTGGACAGTTTACTTTATTCTCGATGGCTATGCACTTGGTAACGGAATGATTTTCCCATTCGTTACGAAAGATCGCCAAGAACGCAATCAGCTGCAAGAAGCAATTGGACCGTTCTGGGGCGGCAACGAAGTATGGCTAATTACAGCGGGGGGAGCAACATTCGCTGCTTTCCCAATCACATATGCAAACATGTTCAGTTACTTATATACACCATTATTCTTAGTATTACTTGCTCTGTTCGCTCGCGCAGCCGGACTAGAATTCATGCATAAAGATGATTCACCAGTTTGGCAAACTGTTTGTAAATGGACATATGCCGTTGGTAGTTTCTTAATTGCTTTCTTATTCGGCGTTACATTCGCTAACCTTTACTACGGGCTACAAATTGGTAAACATGGCTATGAAGGAAATTTACTTAGCATATTACACCCTTACGGCATTTTAGGCGGCCTGTTCTTCACGGCAATCTTTGTTGTATCGGGTTCACTTTGGGTTATGATTAAAGCGACTGGTGAAGTATCAGATCGTGCTTATACAATTGCGAAACCATTTTCAATGGCAGCAGCAATCATTTTAGCTATCTTCTACGTTGCAACAGCAAATCGTACAAACTTATTCCAAAACTTTACGGAATATCCTGTACTATTCTTAATTCCAGCACTTGCGATGTTGCTAAGTGTTATCGCAATGACAATGGTGTTCAAACGTAAAATTGGTTTAGCTTTCACATTTGTTTGCTTAACAATTGCTACGTTTATGGCAACTGGTTTTGCTGGTATGTACCCAAGAATGCTGCCATCTCGTATTAACGATGCATACAGCACAACATTATTCCAAGCAGCGGGTAGTGAATTAAACTTAAAAATTATGTTCTTTGTCGCAATGGTAATGGTACCAATCGTTATTGGCTATCAATTATGGAGCTACACAATCTTTAAAGAGAAAATTCATAAAGACTCTGCAAAAGGGTATCACTAAAATCGCGAACCATCCTCTATCCGGGGATGGTTTTTTCTATTCATTTCTTTATCTCTTGATATATAATGAAAAAGGAATTCATTGGAAAGTTGAGGTGTTTACAAAATTTATGTTTTTAGAAATTATCACCTTTATTTTACTTATTATTTTTCTATTCTTTTATTTAAGAGATCCAAGAAGTTTAATAATCGGATTTTTATTTAATCTGTTCTTTTGCTCATTCCTTATCCTTTGTCTTTATTTAGGTCTTAGTTCAGATAACGAGATACTTAGAATGATTGCAATTATACCTCTTTTTATCATTGCATTTATGTTAACCTTTGGTATATTCGCTTTAATGATTGGGCTATTTCTTAATGCAAGAATTTTAATACGAAAAGAAGGACGACGGCTTTCAAATTGTTTAACTTTACTAGCTGGACTAGGTATTTTATTTAGTATATTCTTCTTACTATTTGAGCCAATTCGATTTTTATCTCCTCATTTCCGCCCGATTTTTACAGGAGTATTTTTCATTATGGTCTATTTCTTTTTCCATTTATCCAACTTCTTAACAGCTTATTTTCTGTATCAATTCAACAGACCAAGATACAATCAAGATTTCATTATTGTTCTTGGCAGTGGATTAATTCATGATAAAGTGCCACCACTTTTAGCAAGCAGAATTAATAAAGCGATTGATTTTTATTGGAAACAAACAGCTGTTTCTTTTCCACCTACAATCATTTTCTCTGGTGGACAAGGCCCTGATGAAAACATCTCTGAAGCTGAGGCGATGCAAATGTATGCCGTTGAAAAAGGGATTCCTATCCGACATACGATAAAAGAAGATCGTTCCGTTAACACGTATCAAAACATGTTATTTTCAAAGAAAATTATGGATTCACGAAAAGAAGGACAATACAAAAGCATCTTTACGACGAATAATTTCCATCTTTTTCGTGCCGGATTATACGCAAAACAAGCAGGGCTCGATAGCCAAGGAATTGGTTCAAAAACAGCTTTTTATTACTGGCCAAACGCGATGATTCGAGAGTATATTGCGATTGTTGTCATGGGTCGTAAACGCCATACTAAGGTTGTAGGAGTTATCTTAGGATTCTCCGTACTCCTAGCAGCGATTCGTTTTCTATTTTCTTAACACATACAAGAAAAGCGCAAGAAGCATACACCCTGCTTCTTGCGCTTTTTTCTTTACCTTCTTTTCGTAACTTTCCCCGAACCGCCAACTTTTGTTTTCGGAGGCGATGTATTTTTTGGTGGGCTTTTAATTGATGATTTCGGCTGCACATCTGAATCGCTAGAACCACCTGGTGATTTTATGATTTTACCTTTATTTTCCGTAGAAGGTGGAGCATTCTGCGTGCCTTTTTCCGTAATACTTCCTGAATCACCTACCGATGTCTTTGGATCTGCTTTATCACTTCTTTTAATAATAGAACCTGTACCTTGCTTTGTAATTGGCGGTGGTGTTTTCTTCTCTTCTTTTGTCGGTGGTCGCTGCGTAATAACCGGCTTATGATTTTGCCTATCTGTATACCCGCGGTAATCTCCGGGATACGATTTACGCGAATCAAATATATCATGTAATATACTTGCCAGAATATATCCTTCTAAAAAGGATGGCTGATAATTTTGACGAACAAACTCTTTATTACTGATTTCAATTAATGTATCCGACGGTTTTTCTTTATCCTTTTGAAGGTTATAGATTTTGTCAGAATACACAAGGAACATTTGATTTTCGTCTTCTTTAGACGCTTGTTTTGGTTCCTGTTCATCAATTAATTCTTTGGCAACTTGAGGAACTGTCCGATTGGCGGCCCGATACACATAAGATTCTTGCTTACCGTCTTTCGCAACTGATTCTAATGGGTAACGGTCTTGAATCGACTTTCCATTTTGACATCCCGATAAGGCAAAACCTGCAATCACAAGTAACATAACAATGGCAAGTATAGGGATTGCGAATGATTTAATCATGGAAAACAATCGGTTTGACATGATTATCCCCCCTTACGTTGCTCTTATAATTTGTACATCAGCTGAAAGAATTGATTCTCCCTCATACATCATTGTACGTCCATCTTGCCACTCAATGCGAAGCAGCTTTCGATTATCAGATTGGAACTCCCATACGTATTGTTCATCAGATGCTGCAAATGGTGTTTTCCCCATGACAACAACACGTCCATTATATTGTTCTTCCATATGATACTCTATATCATCCATTTCAATTGTCGTTGGAATCTCATTGATTGAATCTAACCGTCCATCAATAGGAGTATACAATTTATAATAAGTGTTTTCGCGATTTTCAATTTTTAAATACCGAATTGTCCTTCCATCTCGTAATGTTAAAATAATTTCATTGCGAGAGTGCATGCTTGTTTTTCCAATCACTTCATACATGACTAATGAAACTTCAATCATGTCACCAGGCGCTAACGTGAGTACCGTTTTCTCAGGTTTAGCAGGTTCCGGACTTTTCATTATATTTTTAATCCGCTTAAATAAACTCATTAATCTCCCATCCTTTTCTCGTTATAGACATGCTGCTAAAATAAGGGCACCGACAACATGTAACGAACCACCTAATACAGCATGTGCTACATACCCTTGCTTCGTTCCCTCTTCTACATCTAAATCAAAGGCTTTTCTCAAAATAAATTCAACAAACATTTGTACAAATAATAAAATTGCAAAAGATACCGCTGATGCAAGTAACGCCTGCCATAAATCGTTTGATTTCGTAATCGATTGCGATAAAATATACCCTTGTGCAAACAACTTCATCGCAAAGCGCGTCGTCACTGCCACATTCCCTTTTTTAATTTCCTCTAAATCTTTATATTTAGTAAAAAGTGAATCAATCCACATCAATAGAAACAAAAGAATAGCGCTTGCACCTGTCCATACAAGCATCGCTAAAATATTCATCCCCGTCATTAAAAAATCACCTCTGAAAAAATAATAGAAAACCGACATGACTTCCTTCTATGACATGTCGGTTCTCTTGCCTATTTTCTATAAATCCATTGTAAATTCCTAACATATAAAGTGAAACTTCCGTCAGTGGGGGGGTTCTTCATCCCCCACTGACGGTTAGTTGAACCAATCGGGCTTTTACGGGCAGTTATCCCCCACCTATCTTCTTTAGAAAAGCGGAAGTGGCTCGTTCAGAATGTGAGGGGGATGGAGCTTCTGACGTAGAGGTGTTTTTTACCTCGTAGGAAGAAGCGAAGCCACCGAACATTCTAGCCACTGGAGCTGGACAACGCTTCTCTCTGAATCTTGAGGTGGGGGTCTTACTGCCCGTTAATGCGGGATAAATCGCCGCTATACAGCATGACCTGCTCTCGCTTTCTCCCTTTATTTTATGCACCTGGCAGGAAAAGGCCATGACCGCCTCTACGCACGGCCAGTTGCTCTCGTCCACCTTAGAAAGAAAGCGGTTCTATGTCATTTTTTCAACTTGTACTTATATAGATTATTTCTCATACTGCTTCATAATACGAGCTAATTCGTCATCTACAGCTGAGTTTTTGTTTAAACTCGCAAATTCGTCATCTAATGATTTTTCTTTTTTATAAATTTCTCCACTTGCTTCTGCTTCTGCTTCTAATTGAAGAGCTTTTTCTTCCATGCGGCTTAAACCTGCTTTTGCTGTATTCGCATCAAAACCAGACATTGCCTGATTAATATTCTTTTGTGCTTTTGCTGCGTTCACACGCGCTACAAGCGTTTCACGTTTATTTCTTAGTTCTGTTAATTGCTTACGCATTTCTTCTAATTTCGCACGAAGATTATCAGCAGCCGCTTTATTTTGCTCATAGCTTGCTTTATATTCATTCATTTTTTGTTCTGCATTTTGCTTTTCTTCTAAAGCACGACGTGCAAGATCAATGTTATTTGCTTGAACAGCCATATGCGCTTGTTCTTCACGTTTCTTTACAAGTGCTTCTTGCTCTTCAAACAACAATTTAAACTTTTTCTCAAGTGCAATTTGAGCTGCTACGCTTTTCTCCGCTTCTTGTACATCCTCTTGCATATCACGTAAATACTGATCCGTCATTTTAACTGGATCTTCTGCTTTTTCAATTAATGCATACACATTCGACATCGTTAAATCTCTTAATCGCTTAAATACAGACATTCAAATTCCTCCTAATAAATTGCTTCATATTTCAAATTCAGTACTTGGAAAACTCAAAAATCTCCCTTTACAGTAAGAATATTCATACTTCAAACCTATGTGTACATTATATCAAAAATAAAATGCTCTCACATCTTGTTTTTTAAATGTACAAGCGATAATATGACATTCCCATCACAACATTTCTACATACTATACACTTACTTTCGATTCCCTCCAAATTCTCTCCTTTTTATCACGTTTTTAACTCTTTGCACTAAAAAACTAACTCGAACGATATATGAAAACTCCCCCTTCAAGATTAAAAAAACTAAAAATCTTGAAGGGGGAGTTAAAGAAAATCCCTACTGATGAACGTTTCAATCTATTCTTTTTTTCTTTACCTTCATTTTACTTACCGTGGATTCAAGTTTACCAACAATCTCTTTTTCAAAAGTTTTATAAAAACCATTATTTGATATCGCAATAAAGAACAACATAAGATAAGTAATTTTTGTATTACCATCTACTAACGTACCTTTAAATCCCCATTCTTCTAACGTTTTCCCTCCTATATTTACTACTGAAAACGCACCTGAAATATAGGTAGCTAAAAAATGCACCTGATAAAACCTTTTTAAAAATGTATTTGAAGCACCTCTCCACATATAGACAAAGTGTAAAAGAATTGAGAATATAACTGACAATATACTAGACATTATTAACATAAAAATAAATACTTCTACTGAATCTGAATCTACAACCTTAGAAATAATCGGGTCTGCAAAATTAATAATTTGCATTCCATATACTATTGCAAATACATATAAAACTAAATAATAGAAAAAAACAAACATATTACTCATCTCCTGAAAATAGTAAATTTAAAATGACTTGTAAGAGTCAGCCGAGATACATATAAAACTAGATCACAATGATACATTATTTACCAAAAAACTATTTTCCGAAGATATTTGTAATATAAACGTTCGTTTTTATTTAAAAATATGAAATATCCTAATTGGTGAACTAAATGCAACAACATGCTGTATCAAAAATTGTCCATAACATGATGAACAGATTACTCTTATTAACAAGTTGAAAAGAAAACAACCATCGGTATACATGAAATAGAGAAAAGTAGAAAGTACAAATCGCCATATCGCATGGTATCCATACACTATGTAAATCCTCCTCCAGCTGAATCTTAATAAAGGTTCATGAAAAACGCCATATTTTCCGTATACTTCTACGAAAAATTAATAATACTCCATTTTTATACACGAAACAACATAAAAAGGAGTCCCCTCATACATAAGTTGGACTCCTTTTCTATAAAGTGAAACTTTATCACATGTTTAACTCTTTTCACTAAATTACATCATTGTAATGTTACTGTAAGCTAAGTCGATAGTTGGAATAACGTTATTCTTATAAAATGAAATCAGAAGCCGAAGTCACAACAAAAAACACTTTTACTTCTCTAAATAAAACAATAGTACACTATAGGTTACATCTTAAAACGCACAGTGTATTTACTATAACGTATACAAAAAGGAGACAAGAAAATGAAGAAATTAGTAGGAATCGGGTTAGCAGCAGCAATTTCATTCGGAGCATTATCTGGTTGTTCTTTATTAGGAGAAAAAGCAAATGGTATGGTCACTTACGGAAGTGAACAACAAGTTACTACAGTAATCGATAAAAACAAATCTGATCTAAAAGAAAAAGACACATACAAAATGAAGCTTGCAACATTAGAAGGTAAGAAAGTACTTGTAATGGATAAGAAGACTGGTGAGAAACTAGTGAAAAAAGAACTACTCAAAAACGTTGAAAAAGATAATACAAAAGCACTTGATACATTACCAACTGTAACAGCGGATCAAGGTGTATTATTCGCGAAAGAAACAATAGAAAACGCAACAATTGATGGAACGAAATTAAAATATGAAGGCAACACAATTATCGGTGATGCTCGTTCTTATGCAGATATGTTTGCAATCGTTGATGACGCTGTATATGGGAAAGTAAATGGTGAAGAGAAATCTGTAGGTGTCCTGAAATTTGATAAGGACCCTAAAGATAAAATCCAAAATACTACTAAAGAAACAGAAGCTGTACAACTTGTTAAAATCAAAAAGTAATCCATAAAAAAAGCTTTGCGAGATTCGCAAAGCTTTTTTCTACTTATTCACAACCTGGTTCATATCAGGGCTACAAATGTTTGACTGACATGATTTATTAAGAGAACATGCTGCACATTTCCCTTTTTTACTTCTCTTTACGAAGTTCATTAGCGTATATCCTGCATATCCAAAAATGACAGCTCCAATTACAATATTGACTATCATTATGATACATCTCCTTTTAGAATCCGAGCATGGATCCGACTTGGTATATAACTAGTGTTAATACGTATGCAACCACAAGCGGGTAAACGACAGAGAAAATCGTCCACTTTAGAGATCCTGTTTCACGGCGAATAACCCCAACTGTTGCTAAACATGGTACATACAATAAAATAAAGAACATAAACGTATATGCTGATAATGTTGTGAAATGCGTACTAATCACGTTTCCTAATACATCTTCTTTCACAGAATAAATAATTGCCATTGTAGAAACAACAACTTCTTTTGCTAAAAATCCTGTTAACAGAGATGCAGCTGCTTGCCATGTTCCAAAACCAAGCGGCGCAAGAATTGGAGCAAATAATCCGCCAATCATCGCTAAGAAACTATCTCCCATATCTACACCGAATCCAGATGGACCAGCATAGTTTAATAACCAAATCACCACAGAACCGCCAAAGATAAATGTACCCGCTTTACGTACAAATCCTTTTCCTTTTTCCCACGTACTGCGCCATAACGTTTTTACTTGCGGCACACGGTAAGGCGGAAGTTCAATTACAAAAATAGATTTCTCTTCTTTTAAAACCGTAATAGACATAATTTTTGTAACGAGTAATGCAAGGATAATCCCAATAAGATATAAAGAAAATACAACAATCGCTTGACTATGCGGGAAAAAGACACCCGCAAATAATGCATATACAGGTAAACGGGCTGAACACGACATAAACGGTGTCACTAAAATCGTAAGCAGCCTCTCCTTTTCCTGTTCAATCGTTCTCGCTGCCATAATGCCTGGTACATTACAACCAAAACCGATAATCATAGGAATAAACGCTTTTCCGTTTAGTCCAAAAAACTCCATAACACGATCCATTACAACGGCAATACGCGCCATATATCCGGAATCTTCTAGTAATGAAATGAAGAAGAACAATACGAAAATTTGCGGCACGAATACTAATACCGCACCAACCCCTGCAATAATTCCATCTGTAATGAGCGCTCGAATGAAATCAGACGCACCAATATTCGTAAGTCCTGCTGTTACCCAATCTGTAAATGGACCGCCGACAAATGCATCAAATTGATCAGATAAAGGCGTTCCAATCCACGAAAACGTAACCTGAAAAATTAAAAACATGATTCCTAAAAAGATCGGAATTCCCAAAATTTTATGCGTAATTAATTTATCAATTCTTTCCGAAAAAGGAATGCTGCCTTCTTTTTCTTGACGAATCACACTTGTTTTCAACTTTTCAATATACGCTGCACGTACTCCGTATATGTGCTGATCTAGCGTAACATCTAATTCTTCTTCTAATGCAGATCGAATTGCCACAAGTTCGCTATATACATGTGATTGAACGAGTTCTTTCTCTACCACTTCGTTATTTCCTAAAAATTGAAGCGCAAGCCACCTTGCATGCTCATCATTTTCTCTCTGCAATATATCCATAACTCGCTGGATTCCTGTCTCTACCTCTTTACCATACGAAAGAATAAACGGTTTCTGCACCGCCTTATCGCTTTCATGAAGAGCAGCTAATAATTCCTCGCAGCCTTTTCCACTTCTTGCTACAACGGGAATAACTGTTACACCTAGCATTTCAGCTAACTTCTTTACATCAATCGCAATCCCGCGTTGTTTTGCCACATCAATCATATTTAAACCGATAGAAAGTGGTTTTCCAAATTCTAATAATTGCAACGTTAAATGCATATTACGTTCAAATTGAGAGGAGTCCACAATATTTAACATATGATGAAATTCTTCAGTTAACAAAAATTGTGTAACAACCCCTTCATCACGGGATACAGGATTTAAATCGTATATACCAGGTAAGTCTATTAACATTCCTTGCTTATCTTTTAACTTACCAATCTTTTTTTCTACGGTCACTCCGCTCCAGTTCCCAACATATTCATAAGAACCAGTAAGCGCATTAAACAATGATGTTTTTCCCGTATTTGGATTTCCTAGTAAAGCAACCTTGTTCACGCTAATTCCACCTTTATCATTTTCGCATCACAATGACGAATAGAAATTAATTGTCCACGACATTCTAATGTACACGGACCATTAAACATTGCCTTTTGTTTTACACAAAGCTCGCACCCTTCAGAAAATCCAAATGAAGCTAAACGGCGTTTTAACAATTTATCAAGAGATTGTAAATCTTTTACACGTAATTTTTCATCTATACTCATATCAACTAAGTTCATAAATTATCCCCCTAAAAGATAACGATAATTATTATCAATATCAATTATAACATGACTCTCTGAAAAAACACTATACAATATACTGTGAATTTATGACTATTTTTGTACAATTCCATCTTATTTAACTTATAAACCGCTGTTATGCAGAATAAAACATAACCCACTCTCGCCCTCCCTAAAAAGAAAGAGGTTTTCATTTGCCATTCTTATCCATTATTATTACAATGGTAGTAACAATCTAAGAATCTCGTTGTCACAGGGGGAGCCGCGGTGCTGAGAGGGGACAAATTGTTCCGACCCTTTGAACCTGTTAGTTAATGCTAACGTAGGAATTGTGCAAACGTATAGACGTAAGTAGTGTTTTACAATTTGTGTATTTTCATCCCCCTATGATAATGATTCTTCGTTTGTAACTTGGATGTAGGGGGATTTTCACATGCGTAACACAAATTTACAAGCAATGATAGAGGCAGCGATTCTTGCAGCATTTGCGTTAGTCATCGACATTTTGCCATTATCTATTAAGCTTCCAGCAGGCGGTTCGATCTCATTTGCTATGATTCCCATTTTTATTATTGCTTACCGCTGGGGATTTAAAGCGAGTTTCTTAAGTGGACTCGTTTGGGGACTATTACAAATTGTCGTAGGGGATGCAACCATTTTAACGCCGGTACAAGCGTTTATTGAATACTTCATTGCATTTGCCTTTATTGGCTTTGCTGGATTCTTTCATGCACCAATTCAACAAGCAATTGCTAATAAACAAAAAGCAAAAGCAATTATGTATATCATTATCGCTGCATTTATCGGCAGCCTAGCTCGTTATTTTTGGCACTTCATTGCTGGCTTTATTTTCTTTGGACAATATGCACCAAAAGGACAATCAGCTGTTTTATATTCCTTTATCTATAACGAAATTACAATGATTGGTTGTTTCACATTGTGTGCGGTTCTACTTGTCGTTTTATTTACAACAGCACCGCGCTTATTTACAAGCGCGAATATAAATCATACAAACAGAAAAAAGATTGCTTAAACAGCAATCTTTAGATTCTCTAAGTATTTCAGAAATAGTTATAATATAACGACACAAAAATCCCATTTTTCTAAAGTGGGATTTTTGTGTCGTTTCAAATCAGCGAAAGGAAAAAGATCTTTTATAACAAGCATTATCCCGTCATATCATATTTATCAAATTATACTTTATGGCATATTGAACAAGTTCACTTTTTTTAGAAAGATTAAGTTTGTTCAACATTCTCGTCTTATGAGTATCAACCGTTTTTATACTGATCGTTAATTCCCCGGCAATTTCAGATAATGAAAAACCTTGAACAAGAAGTTGCAATACCTCTCGTTCACGTGGACTTAAAATTACATACGGATTTCGACAATCTGTTTCGTTTTGCATTTTTTTTAGCATAGTTGAAATTTCCTTTGGACGAAGGTATATATACCCATCCATAACGGAATCAATAGCATTGTATAATTCTTCATCCACAGCTGCTTTAGGGACGTAGCCTGAAGCTCCCGCATTCATGATTGATGTTATATAATCCTCATCTTCATGCATGGTAAGTATTATAACTTTCGCTTGTTCATAGCGTAATTTAATTTCTGTTAGAACTTGAATTCCATCTATGCGTGGCAAAGATATATCTAATATCAAAATATCGGGCCGTAAATTGTCGTAAAGCCTTAGTGCTTCAAATCCATCAGCAGCTTCACCCACAACTTTTAAGGATGGCCTTTTTTGTAATAATAGTTTTAAACCAGCTCTCATCAAAGCGTGGTCATCAACTAGCATTATGCTAATTGTCTTTTCCATCTTGACCCCCTTCTCTCTGTTTTAATGGGATAGACACAATAACTTCCGTTCCGCCGTTATTGTGAGTTCTAATAAAAAATGAACCCCCTAGTAATTCTATCCTTTCCTTCATTCCATATATTCCGATTCGATTTTGCTGGCGAGCTTTTTCAAAATCGTCCTCATTTATACCGTGACCGTTATCATGGATGTTCAATAAGATCGAACAATCTCTTATCTCCATATTAATCACAACCTCAGTCGCAACTGTATGTTTCACTACATTGGTAAGACTTTCTTGAACGATTCGGTATAGTGCTACAGCAATATGACTATCTATGACGAAGACGTCATCATCAGGAACGTGTAGAGTTACCGTAAGAGCGCATTTTTCTTCAAACTTTCTTACGTATTTCCTTAATGCGGGAATTAATCCCATATCATCAAGGATTGGTGGCCTTAATTCTACTGCTAAATCTCTAATTTCTCGTAAAATACCCGCTGCTGTCTCTCGACTTGCATTAAGCAATTCCAGTTGCTCGTCATCTTTAGCTTCATTAGCCAAAATACGCATTGTAACCATTAGAAAAGTAAGGGCTTGGCTTGTTTCATCATGAAGTTCACGAGAAATTCTTTTTCTCTCCTCCTCATGAGCGGATAGTAGTTTCAAAATCAATGTATCTCGAAGGGCATCCTTTTCTTGAAGTTCCTTCAATAATTTCTCTACTGCAGTCCTAGAACTGATCAGATTGTCAGCCATTTCATTAAAAGCCTGCGCAAGTTTTCCAACTTCATCATCACCTACTGCTTTAGCTCTTAAGGATAAATTACCAGCTGATATGCCTGTTGCTGTATCAACTAAACTATTAATTGGCCGGGTAATGATACGGGTCACATAATAAGCTATCCCTGCCGCTCCCATGCAGACCAAAAATGTAGCAAAAACCAATTCTATTATTTTAGTAAAAATATAGCTTTTCGCCTGTTTTTCTGCCATCCCAACTCTAACGAACCCTACATCTCCCTCTTCAATCGGAACAAGTATGTCATGGATATTTCCTTCATCAGAAGTTAGGATAGCGTAATTTTCAGTATTAATCCCATCAGGCTTATGTGCGTTTAATATTCCTTTCGGCAGGTGCTTAGAGAATGTATTACCGACAAGAACATTATTATTGTTAACGACCAGTATATAACGAACATCTTTGTTAGTTTCCTGTGCCCGTGTAAGGAGAAGATGAATCGAATAGTAGTCGTCAGTCAAAATGTAATCCGAGGACAATGCTGCAATATTTTCGGCAATATTTTCACCACGTTTTTTTAGGTCTTCTGTCATAATTTTTGTAAGTGATTCCCAAATGATACATCCTAATACTAGGGCGAGAAAGAATAGCGAAATGAATATAGCTCCAAATATTTTTTGGTTTATTTGTAATTTATTCAGCCACTTCATAGATGACCCTCATATAACCTTGGTTCAAATGGAACAAAGCGATCAATGAACAACCCTTGAAACGCTGGTTTTATTATTTCTTGTTCGTGCATAGTAATGAAACTTTCTTTGATAATTCGCTTCTCTTCATCAGGTAAATTACTGCTGATAACAACAGGACCGGTACCAATCGGCTCCGTTTTTTCAATAATTTTCAAGTCCTTAATCAGCTCTGGATTTTTAAGTTTGGTATGCTCAAAGACTAAGCTATCAACAGCTGCAGCGTCAACAACTCCATTTATCACAGCGCTTAGTGAACTTTCATGGTTATATGTAAAAACATAACGACCGAAGAAATGCTCTGGTGTTTCACTTAATTCAGCTAATTTTTTCCTCACAAAAATATATCCGGAATAACTAGTTGGATCGCTAAAAGCAACGTTTTTCCCTCTCAAATCATGTATACTGGATATTTCATTTTTACGGTGTACGACGACATAACCATAATAATATGGAACTCCCATTCGCTCTTGCATGGCAATTGCTTCAAGTCCTTCAACATGTCTGTAGGTAATATATGCTCCTGTTGAAAGTATGGCTATATCAGCACCTCCATTCATCATCAACATACTAATTTCATTATAACTCTTGCGCTGAATTAGAATTACAGGTCTATGGAGCTTCTCTCCAATATAGTTAGCTATTTTCCTATAGTGCATAATTGTATCAGTCTTTGATAACACACTTGAAATTGCGATTCGTACAGGAGAGGGCTTGTCATCTTGTGAACCAACATCTATGGTATCAGATTCGGAGAAAACAATTTGAGGGTTTGAACGCTCATGCTGACATCCTATTGCAAGTAAAGTAGTAAGCAATATTAAAAAAATCCTCAACCAATTTGTCACACTTTCCTCCATTCTCGCAGGCGGGGAATTTATCTCGCTATTCGTGGGCAGTATACTCCCAGCTCAAAATTCAGCGAAAGCATTGTCCAGCTCCAGTGGCTAGAATCTCCGGCCGTTTCGCCCCCTCGGACGAGGCAAAAAAGCGCCTCGTCCGAGGGGGCGTGGGCGTCCTGCGATTCTGGGCGAGCCACTTCCGCTTTTCTTAAGAAGTTAGGTGGGAGATAAACTGCCCGTAAAAGCCCGATTGGTGAGAGCTGATAATCAGTGGGGGATGAAGAAAACCCCCACTGATTAAAGTTTCACTTTATGTATTATGTGAAAATCCCCTAATTGAATCCTACTTAATTTAGGATTTTTGCAGTTTATATTCATATATTACTTCAGGACAATATGCGAAATCTATGAAAGAATGCATCCATCACTCCTTTTCATGTCAGAGTTGTGACAAAAAATATATAAATACTTTCTTTTTACATCTCCCCTGACCGCTCCTATACATAGCCAATTCCTCCTAGGCCATTAAACAAGTGCTTTTCTGCCTTTTTTCATAGAGTGACTGAGTAGTTACAAAACAGATTTATATAGCCATGAATATTGTTTGTAAGATAAATTCTGACAGACCCTACTATTTTATCCTACATAAAATCAGATATTTACTGATAGTTTAACGAATTGGTATATAAGATAATGTAACAAAGGAGGTATGATATAACGCAAGTATCTTTGAAAACGCCTTCACCAAATTGGCATTCTATTTATATACTAAATTTCATGCTAATCTAAGTTTTTTCTGTAAATCAAAGTAAAGAAATCGAGGTAGATAGTATGTTCTCATTTTTGAAACCTAAAATCGCTACTACAAAAATAGCACCCGATCAGGTTCAAAAAACCTATAAGCTTTTCAGGCTACAATCTTTATTAGGAGTGTTCTTAGGTTACATAGCTTACTATATAGTACGTAACAATTTTGCCTTATCTACTCCTTATTTGAAGGAACAACTCAACCTTAGTGCTACAGAAGTAGGATTATTAAGCAGTTGCATGCTTATCGCTTATGGGGTTAGTAAGGGTTTGATGAGTAGTTTAGCCGACAAAGCTAATCCTAAAAGGTATATGGCGCTTGGTTTGCTTCTGTGCGCTATGGTCAATATTATGATGGGATTCAGCACGGCATTTTGGATGTTTGCAATTCTCGTTGTTTTCAATGGATTTTTTCAAGGAATGGGAGTTGGCCCTAGCTTTATTACTATTGCAAACTGGTTTCCTCGTAAGGAAAGAGGAACGATTGGTGCCATATGGAATATTTCTCACAATATAGGCGGGGGTATCGTAGCACCTATCGTTGGTATGAGTTTTGCTATGTTAGGCGCCAACCACTGGCAAGCGGCAAGCTATCAAATTCCAGCTGCTATAGCCATTGTTATTGCTCTGATCATACTAACCCTTATTAAAGGCTCACCGGTAAGTGAGGGCTTGCCTCCTTTAAATGAAATTATCAAGGACGAATCTGATTCGAAAACACAACAAAATGCTGATTCAAAACCGCCAGCAGACATGAGTACCTGGGAGATTTTTAGGAATTATGTTTTATTTAACAAAAATGCATGGTTTGTTTCCTTCGTAGATGTTTTCGTTTACATGGTTCGTTTCGGTATTATAAGTTGGTTACCTATTTATTTGTTACATGTAAAACATTTCACTAAAGAAGAGATGAGTGTTGCCTTTTTATTCTTTGAGTGGGCAGCTATTCCTTCTACTCTTCTGGCTGGTTATCTATCCGACAAATTATTTAAAGGGCACCGTATGCCGCCAGCAATCATTGCTATGTCAATGATACTCATCTGTATCATTGGTTACTGGCAAAGCACATCTCTACATTGGGTGACTATCTTCGCTGCCATTATTGGATGCTTAATTTACATTCCACAGTTTCTAGCTTCAGTACAAACGATGGAAGTAGTTCCACCTTTCGCTGTTGGCTCTGCGGTTGGTTTGCGAGGTTTTATGAGTTACATTCTAGGTGCATCTTTAGGTACTACCCTCTTTGGTGTAATGGTTGACAAGGTAGGATGGAATGGTGGTTTCTATGTATTACTAGCAGCAACTGTCTGCTGCATCATATGCTGTATATTAGCCCATCGAGGAGCAAAAGAGCTAGAATACAACAAAAAACAGGGACTCCACTCCTAAAACAACTCTACTTCGTTAAAAAAGTAAGTTTTACTACTGGCGTTTAAAACGAGTCTGTACCAATTGTTTTGCTCAGCCAAACGATTGGTACAGACTTTTCGGCTACAGAAATCTATTTATCTAGCCAACTTAAACAACCTGACAATTCTTTTAAGAATTGTCAGGTTGTAAAAAAAGATTGCTGATTAAGCAATCTTTTTTTGTGTCTCAGTTTTCCAAGTTACTTTCCTAATATGACTCTCTGTTTCTTACCATTTCAGGAGCTTGAGAATGGAGTGCGCAGCTGCTCTCAAAATTATCCTTACCGTTTTGCTTATGAATCCAAGATTTCATCTCATTCCATAAAACAACTCTATGCACATCATACCCTATGTGATATTGCTCATTTATGTTCTCTTTGTCATTCTCATTCCATTTGTACCATACTACTTTATCGCGTGAATCTACTTGTATTTCTCGCCGATCAATTACAGTTGTACAATCCTTATTATTAGCTAACATGATCGCATCATTCTCTAATAATAAAGCAAGAGCCGCTGAGCGCTTCCCCATTCTCTTTCTCCTTTCAGTTGTAGTGCCTAACGTCTTATTTCCCTAAAATGTGTGTGCTTTTCATAGATAATTTTATTCAAAATAAGACCGCTAAACTATCGATTTACCTTACAAAAAACCTTACATTTTTGTAAGGTTATAATTATCAATAACAATATACAAATATAGAAATTTCACTTGCAATCCTATGTAAATCACCGCTATACAGAATACAGCATGACCGCTACTTGCTTGCTCCCTTTGTTTTAAATCATGGCATGCGGTAGGAAAAGGCCCTGACCGCTGCTATGCATGGCCAGATGCTCTCGTCCTCCCCTAAAAAGAAAGGGGTTTTGATGTTGTTTTTTTAACTTATATATAAAGAGATATTTGCTTTTTAGTTCTTACAATCTTCCCTTCTCAAACTGCAATTCCTTATACCTATTCACAATTTTCGTCATACAAAATAATAGAATCATATAAAACAGAACTGGGATCATAATAATTCTTGGTTCAATCATGAGCTCTACATAATAATAGCTAATTAAATTGGACCATTCGTTTAAATATGGAAAATACAAATTAAATTCATCATGCGCTTGCCCGGAAACAATCTTCGTTCCTCCAAGAAACAATTTAAAAATAGACAAATGCAGCATAAGAAGGAGCACTTGTACCATTTGCTCCCCAACTTGAAATACAATTTGGGGGCCTAATGCCTTAATAAGATGCGTTCGAAATACATGCCCTTTACTTCCACCCAATAAGAATGAGCTTTGCACATACTCCTTCTGCCAAAGTTGCTGAATTTCTTGCTGAAATAACCGTGTTAAACTCGGAATGGCAACGAGAATGATCACAGCAATTTGTATATATAATAATTGAACATTTGTGACGACCTGCTCCGTCCGTATTTCATATATAACGAAAGGAGTGAGTAAGAGGAAGCAAAATATTGTTTGCGGAAATAGCTGTAAATTCATTACAAAGTGATGGAAGAAAGTTGATTTTCTTTTTACATTACTTATTAAAAAACCTATGCATAGCGATACAATAACTCTTACAACCGCAACAAATAACGCAATTAAAATCGTATATTTTGCCCCGTCCATTATCTTATAAAATAAGTCTTCTCCTCTTCGATCTGTCCCAAACCAATACTCACGAGATGGAGAGAACGGTGCCGCTTCTACAAGTGTGTCATTTTCATCATAACGATATTGCTTCATCGCAGGTTCATGCTGTACATATGGCAGGAAAAAACTGATAAGAAGCAAAAGAAAAACAACGGTAACAAATATAATATGGAAGTACCTACGCATACATCTTCTCCTTTCTCCATTGTAGAAATAGAACGACTCCATAAATAGGTACGATAAAAAGTAAAAGCAAATACACAATGACCGCTGGATCTTGACCGCTCGTTATAATGGACAACATCCCTTTTGCATGAAACAGATATTCAAAAATGAGCAAATTTGTCACGAGAACTAGCAATATATATTGCATGTGATTCATAACAGAAACAATAACATTACGAAAAATATGCTTACATAAAATATACATTTCACTAAAACCTCGCGCCCTTGCGAAAGTAACATAATCTTTCTTTTGTTCCTCACGGATAAGTAATAATTGCAGTTGGAATAATGAGATAGTCGGTAAAATAGATAGAATGAGGATCGGTAGCACGATGGATGGATTTTGTTCTGTAGAAATTGGATTCAATACTAGAAAGTCTATATTTCGATATACACTTACAACGAGAAGCTGAATAAAGAAAATAAGAAAAACATCTGGAACTGTTTTAAGAACGGATACAAACCCTTCTATTATTATGCGAATATTTCTTGGTAGAATAGCAATTCCTATACTACTGATAGCCGCTAACAAAACGGATACAACGAATGCGCCAAAAATAAGTCCCATCGAATATACATAAGGCTTCATCACAACAGGGAAGAGGGGATATTCTCTTTTTTGCATCACAAATACTTCTACATGATCTGGAATGGTCCTGACTTGCGTTGCAATCGTCATCTTTAGCTGCGAAGGATGCAATATCGAAGAGAAAACATTTGCCATTTGGGAGAGAAACGGTTTCACATGAAATCCAACATCTTTTCCATCTACAAATAATGTTGGCAGACAGACTAACAGCGTAAATGTCACCATAAGCAAACAAATATGAATAAGAATCGCTATAAGTTTCCGCATAGTTCACCTACTTTTTTTACTCCATTATATTCTAAATATTCCGTGTTTTCTATTTAAAGTAAGTACTCTATTTTTTGACTTTTTCCTATCAATCCTTTACAGTCAAACTGTTCATAAGTTTACAATGTAGGGGGATCTCAATGGATATTCAAATAAAAGACACTTTACTCTCACAAGAACAGTTGCAAGAAAAAGTAAAAGAATTAGCAATGCAAATTGAACGTGATTTTGAAGGAGAAGAAATTTTTGTGATTGCTGTATTAAAAGGTTCTTTCGTATTTGCAGCAGATTTAATTCGCCATATTAAAAATGACGTAATAATTGACTTCATTTCCGCATCTAGCTATGGAAACCAAACAACAACAACTGGAAAAGTGAAGTTACTAAAAGACATTGATGTAAATATTACTGGTAAAAACGTAATCGTAGTAGAAGATATTATCGATTCTGGTTTAACGCTTCACTTCTTAAAAGACCACTTCTTGATGCATAAACCAAAAACGTTAAAATTCTGTACGCTTCTTGATAAACCAGAACGTCGTAAAGTTGATTTAAAAGCTGAATATGTTGGCTTCGTGATCCCAGATGAATTCATCGTTGGCTACGGCATTGACTGTGCTGAGAAATATCGTAACTTACCATTTATTGCGTCAGTTGCAACAGAGAAATAATACGACATATATACTTAGCAAAAAAGGAGCTAGCTCAAAAGGTACGTAAGTGTCTTTTGATGTCAGCTCCTTTTTCTACTACTCCCTGCTTACAATTTTAAAGTAAGAACGAACCGTTAAGAAGTAATAGCCAATATAGATTACACTGTACACGCCGATACTCATTAATAGCGGAATTAAGATTTCAAACGGCAATAAGTTTGATAATCCTTTTAGCGCAAATAAGCTATGTAAAATTCCAACTAGCAATGGAATCGCAAAAATAAAGAAGATCTGTTTTGCAATTGCTTTCTTCATTTCGTTCTTCGTTACTCCGATTTTACGAAGAACGACGTAGCGGTCACGGTCTGCATTTGCTTCTGTTAACTGTTTGAAGTAAATGATAGACCCTGTTGCAAGTAAGAATACAAGTCCTAAGAAAACACCGATGAACATCATCATACCCGTTGCTTCCATTCCGTCTTTAAAACCTGTATAGAAATCTCTATATGACGGTGCAGCTTCAGACTCTCTCGGCATAATCTTTACTAACTTCTCCGTTAATACTTTACTGTCTTTCTCATTTTTCACATTAATATTTTTAACAACTCTCGTTTCAGCTGTCTTTTTCGCTTGCTCGTATACATCATCTGGCACAACAACAACTAATTCTCCTAAATTCGTAACATTACGACCTTCAGCACCTTTAATTGTTAATGCCTTCGTTTCATTCCCAATAGGAAACACTGCCTTGTTTCCTTTATATGCTGTACTAAACTCATATCCTTCGCTGTACATACCATCAAATACAAATGCTTCTTCAGCAGTTAAACTTACCGCATCCACATCCATTTTTTTCGCAATTTTATTGAAGGCGGATTGCGACACAAGTTGATATCGTTCTGTCATCATATAATGAGCATTCATACTTATATCTGCTTTTTCGCCCGCGAATGTCCCTTTCACTGGCACCATTTCCAATTCGAATTGCTCTGTAATTGGATTATGCTTTTTCTCTTCTGCGAAGATTACATTCACCTTTTGTTCGAAAGCTGCATCTTTTTTCTCATAAGAAAAACTATACGGCGCAAAATCTTTCGCCTGAGTAAATGTATTATAATACGTCGTAACAGATGTACCAACAGCCGTTAATGTTACCGCGCTCAAAATAGCAATTGTCGCCAAAGATTTTGCATTTCCTTTCATGCGGTATAAAAGCTGAGATGTTATTACTATATTCATTCCATTATAAAAGGATGATTTATGATTCCTTGTTCTTTTTAAAACAATAACTGTAAAGAACATAAATAATAAATACGTACCAAGTACAGTCGCAAATAAAATATAAAATGCAATCATCATGAAATCTGCATATTTAATAAATTTCGTGAACATAAGTGATAAGAAATATCCAGAACCAATTAAGAATACAGCGATACATGCGATAATAATAGATCCTTTCGGCATTCCTTCCCCTTCACGTTCAGCACGAAATAGTTCAATAAGTTTAAAGCGATAAATTAAACGATATCCTTGCAGCGACGTATATAAAATAATGACAAAGAAAACAACTGCTGTATCAATAATCGCTGCTATCGGCACCTCAAAATGAACTTGTAAATCAAGTCCCATCAAGCCTACTAATAATTCAAGAAATAACTTAGACAGTACGCTGCCAATTACAATACCAATTACTAGCGACATTAACCCCATTAACATATTTTCATAAAACAGCATTTTCCCAATTTGGCGTTTACGAATTCCTAGTAAAGAATATAAACCAACTTCTTTTTTTCGTTTACGTGTAAAGAAACCATTGGAATAAATAATAAATACCGCTACGAAAATAATGAGCATCACGCTAGAAACTTGGAATGCACCGCTAATTTTCTTTGACCCTTCCGCTACTTTTTCCATTTGCGTATTATATTGAAGCGATGCAAATGTAAAATAAATGACGATACTAAAAATCATCGACATAAAATATAAAGCATAATCTTTAAAGTTACGCTTTATATTGCGAAGGGCAATGCTAGATAACGTCATCTACTGCACCTCCAGAGATTGTAGACATTACGTCTAATACTCGCCCGAAAAATTGCTTGCGTGTTAATTCTCCTTTGTGCAGTTCTTTAAATAACTCACCATCTTTAATGAAAATAACGCGCTTACAATAACTTGCGGCAAATGCATCGTGCGTAACCATTAAAATTGTCGATCGGTCATATTCATTTAATGCTTTTAAACTCTCCAATAAATCAGTTGCAGACTTAGAATCTAGCGCCCCTGTTGGCTCGTCCCCAAAAATCATACTTGGATTTGTAACAATGGCACGAGAAGCTGCACAGCGCTGTTTTTGCCCACCAGATACTTGGTATGGATATTGATCTAAAATATGATCAATACCAAATTTCTTCGCGATTTCAAGAACAAGACGGTCAATTTCACTTGTTTTTACTTTTGATAGCGCAAGTGGGAGCGCAATATTTTCTTTCACCGTTAATGTATCTAATAAATTATAGTCTTGGAAAATGAACCCTAAGTGATCACGACGGAACAACGCTAATTTGTCATCATTCATTTTCACAATATCATTTCCATCAATTAAAATTTCACCGCTTGTTGCGTTATCAATTGTAGAAAGAACATTTAATAACGTTGTTTTCCCTGATCCAGACGGCCCCATAATTCCAACGAACTCGCCTTCTTTCACTTGCAAGTTAATGCCTTTTAACGCTTCGTATTTATTTCCACCGGTACTATATACTTTTCTAATATCCTTAGCTTCTAACACTGTCTTCATGACTATATCCCCCGCTTTATCTTATCTCATCATTACTGTTGCCACGATCACACTTCCTTACACAATTAGAATTGTTATATAAAAAATTATATTAGAATTCTTTTCCAAATCATCTTGTTACTATAACATTCCCAATAATAACCGGCTATCTATTTCTCTTACATAAACCTTACATTTATGTAAGGTTTAAAAAAGCCACTCTTCTAAATGGAAAAGTGGCTTTATCTTTTTTCGTAAATTTTATTGTTATTTAAATACAGTATAATAAATAAATTATTGATATAAGATCTATATGATAATCGTGCCCTTCATATTATTATTACAATATAATATTTTATCTATATACATTAGGAGAAACACTCTTTTAAAACAGAACTTTTTTCATGCCTTATGCTTGCTGTATAGCTTGATACAACAGATGTACATAATCTTGAATCATTCCAATCGCTTTATATTCGTTTCATTCTCTTTTTCAAAAGAAGTTGACGCATTTTAAACATGGTAGAGGAGCACAGAAAAATAGCGATTAGCGTTCCATATAATTGGCACTCTAATCGCTCCTGTTTTACATTACGATAATGAACTTTGCTCACACAAATGACCTGCACACCAATTCATCTTTGATATACAGGTCATTTGTATAATAATTGTTATACATAATTGCTAAATAATGAACTTACATAAATGCTTTTAAAAGCTCTTGTACGAATGGAAGTAATCCACCGATAAATTTTAAAACTGCCATTGCGATTGCCATATGACTTCCTCCTCTTTTAAATATTAAGATGTGTTACGTCTTTATGCTTTTATTATAGTAAGCGCACATGTATTTATCAGTAAATTTTAATATAAAATATTTCATATTAAAATTTATACTTTTAACAAGCCCACAAAACAACCACATCTGGAATTTATGATTTGCGGGATAATTCATGTAAAAAAATAAAAGAAAATTGAGATGATGTATTGTGATTGATTAGTTCTGTTCGTAATGGGGCAGTAACAGCGTCTCTTATTCCTTTACTCGAAATGATTTGTGATTGGGGACTTACCCATGTAGACGCGTGTGTTATGTGATGGTGAGTAATCGAGGGGTTGGCAAAAACGTAGGAAACAACATATATCTGTTCAGGTGAAAATCCTTTAAATATAAAAACAAGGAAAGCTACTCTCTTTCCTTGTTTTACGTTATTATCAAAATACTTCTTTATTCTATACGCCCATCTCTTTCTTATAAGCAAGATAAGAATACAGCATTGTGATGACCACACCGCCTAAAACAACAGTCAGTATGATATATGATCCCCAAGTAACAGGAGCAAAAATACTTCCGCACATGATAATCCCTAAAATCATAAATACTTTCCCGCTAAAACGGTGGGTTTTACGCCATACTTCTTCATTGCTTAATGTCCACGGAGTACGAATGCCGATGAAATAGTTTGGTTTACATTGCGGTAAATAGTTGCCTATCACTAAAAATAAAACGCCAACTAGCAATCCTGAAAAACGATTTATCCGTAAATCATAGCCGAGTCCGCTTGCAATAATATCTATGTTCACGATGAACAATACAACGAGGACACTGTAAGTGATCATTGCAAAACTTTTCGAGAATTTTTTATAATTCTCTCTCTTTGGATCAATCTTTGGAACAACATTGAGCAATATATAAGTTCCAATCATAATTCCAACCATCAACAACATCCCAGTTAATTTAGAGGAATAACCATCTGGAGTGTTACCGCTCCAATGCGTAGCGATTGTATCCGGAAGATGTGGCCAAGAAATAATCCAAGCAAATATTGTTATGCTAATAAGTATAATGGCAAAAATGTGTTTCTTCATTTTGTTTCTTCTCCTCTACCATACTTTTATGATTTTCCTTCTAATCCTACTTCTTTTTTATAAATAGAATGTGATTTTATCGCCGGGATTATGATGCCTAACAATACAATTCCCGCTCCAATAAATATATTAACAGGGTCTTTGAAAAGCGCCGCAGCATACACTAAGAAGCCTGCGATTACCATTGATTTCGAAGCAAATCGATGTGTTTTGCGCCATACTTCTGTATTCTCTAATGCCCAAGACGTGCGAATCCCGATTAAGTAATTCGTTTTCGCTTGCTGCATGTAGTTCCCTACTATAATCGATAGCGTACCAAGTGCAAAATTGAACATTACCGAACCTTTCACATCATAGCCCACTGAATAAAGTATACCTAATATATTAGATCCGAATATAGTAATAAAAATCATATAATTAATCTTGAAAAGAGCCTTCGCAAAGTATTTATACTCTCCTTTTGTTAAATCAATTCTTCTTATGAAAATCCAAACAATATAGAAAAAAATCATACTCCCCATCGAAAAAGATATTATGCTTACTTTAGAAAAATATCCGTCCACTTCTCCTTCTGTATTATAATGCCTTGGAATTTGCTCTGGTAAATGCGGCCAGGCAATATACCAGCCAATTACGATTGTGAAAATGAACAGCCATGGAACGATATGCTTCCTCACTTTGCATCCCCCCTCTATTCTTCCCTATCCGTAAACGTAAACACCCACGTTAATAAATCTTGAAACACAGTCGTGTTTAATGAATACACAACAAACTGTCCTTTTTTCTCATCTTGAATAAGCTCTGCGTTTTTAAGCGCATTTAAGTGATGAGAGATACTCGGCTTTGTCATGTTGAAGTGATCGGCAATTTCTCCTGCTGTTAAGTCGCCTTCTTTTAATAAGTCTAAAATTTTGCGCCTTGTTGGATCTGCTAACGCTTTAAATGCTTGATTCAATGTCTTTCTTCCTTCCGTTAATTAGACATTTAGATATTTATCTAAATATTAAATTCATTTCTTACATTTGTCAATTGCTTGAATGCCTAGCAAACTAATATGTTAAAGTACCACAAAGGAAAATTTTCTCAATATCAATCCCGGAAATCTTCCATAAAAACTATTCGAAATAATCAATCAATAATTTATAATAACTTTTAAACTCGTCATTGTAATTATAAAGTGAAACTTTAATCAGTGGGGGTTTTCTTCATCCCCCACTGATTATCAGCCCTAACCAATCGGGCTTTTACGGGCAGTTTATCTCCCACCTAACTTTTTAAGAAAAGCGGAAGCGGCTCGTTCAGAATCGCAGGACGTTGGAGCCACTGACAGAGAGGCGCTTTTTGCCTCGTCCGAGGGGGCGAAACGGCCGGAGATTCTAGCCGCTGGAGCTGGACAATGCTTTCGCCGAATTTTGAGGTGGGAGTATTACTGCCCGTTAATGCGGGATAAATTCTCGTTATACCAGAAACTTCAATTTATTAAATGAAATAGGGGAGAGACAAAGTATATGAAAAAAATGCTTATTTTTGCGATCACGATCCTCTCGATACTTGTAGTGATTACCTTTCTCACAAATAAGGAAACAAACAGCGAGAAAACAACAAGTGTAGAAACAATTAATTATTATGAAAATCAAATTACACCAGAACAATTACAACAAGATATTTCGAATCACAAAGCAAAATTTGTTTATTTTTACAAGCCAGCATGTCCTCATTGCTCAAAAATTTCCCCAATTGTAGTTCCTTTGGCTAAAAGCATGAATATTGATATGCAAGTTATGAATTTAGAAGATTATCCAAACGGTTGGAATATGTTTCAAATAAAAGGGACACCTACAATTATTTCTTATAAAGATGGAAAAGAAGTAAATCGAGTTTTAGGGGAACAATCTCGAGAAACATTTAAGAACTGGTTTGAGAATAATAAATAAATCCTTCAAGTCTTTATTCATGTTATGTAAATAAAAATTAAAGTTGAGAAATAACAAAATATTACTTTTATTGTTGTTTTTACCATTTTTTATATGTATTTTATAGTAGAGTCATATATTTTTAGGGGGCACTCCCTCATGCTTACCAAGAAAGATTACATATTTACCTATCTTAGTTTGATAGGCATGAGGGGGGAATCCCCTACTAAACTAACCAAAAATATATTAGGAGGTAAGACATGTTTAAAAAGATTGCATTTTCAATAGCTTCAATAGCAGTAGCTGGTTCTGTTTTATTTGCAAATCAGGATGTCTCCCATGCTCAGGGATTCTATCCAGTTCAAAAAACTGGTGGTGCAGGTTTGGATCTTCGTACGACCCCAACAATAAAAGGTGACCGGGCTGAAACAGATATTCCAGATGGGCACAGCCTCTTTTTATACTGCTATGTTAATGGTGAATCCTACTATGGAAGTAAAATTTGGGATTTGGTAAATGATGATTATTGGCGCGGTGATCTAAATATAGGTTATGCTCCTGATTATTTTATTAAAACTGGTTCATCTGGTCCAGTTGTTAGTTACTGTTCATTTTAATTATAAAATAATAAAAAAGGGATGGACCAAGCTATGTAGGCTTGGTTCATCCTTTTTTACTCACATTTTAATTTCTACAGTTTTCAGAGCGCTTACCTCATTATTGGTCGTTTTATCTCGCACTACATCTGTAGTCACTTTTACATCTTTTAGATCTTTCGGAGCTTGAGATAGAAAACAGATTAACGTAAATTTCATTTTTTCTCTTGCCTTTAAGCTCCGATCTTTCGAATCTGCATCCATTTTATACACATCTACTTGTTCTCCGTTACTTAAAACTAGTGTTTTTATAGGACCTTTCCCCAAATCGAGCGGTTGATCCGAAGTATTTTCTAAAGTGGTTGTTAGTTGAATTGCATTCATTTCCTCTTTATTCAATCCTCGTTCTTCTAAATTATACTTTCCGATATCACTTACTTCTGTGCTCCGTACGATTTTAATTCGCTCCACTTTGATAGTGAGTGGCCCCAGTTCAATAGTCGTATTTGGTTCACTCAATTGGTTCAAGACAAACATTCCAAGTGGATGCTGTGCCTTATCTCCTACTTGAGTTAATGGTTCTTTATAAGGCTTAACTTTTACATTCGGTTGAGACGTTGTGGAATTTTTTCCACTGTCAGATTTCATTTCTGTCTCTGATTTTGTTTGACTGGAACACGCAGATACAAATATACACACCGATACAACCATCAAGAAGGAAAATATTTTTTTCATTTATAGACTCCTCTACTATAAAATATTGTTAAGACATTTCATCTTGTTGTACAATTCATAACTAATTGTAAATTAATGGTTTATGTTTTTGAATATATTCATTAGAAATATATGTAATCTTTACGTTGAGAAAATTTATACATGGGGTATCGCCAACATAATGAAAACGAAGAAAACAAATGTTACACTATATATACACAAAGTTAGAGGAGGCATTTACGTATGTACAAGATTTTAATTATAGAAGACGATCCAAGTATTTCATCTTTACTACAATCTCACATTCAAAAATACGGTTATGAAGCAGTTGTTGCAGATAACTTTGATGATATTATGGCTTCATTTAATCATACAAAACCACATCTTGTTTTATTAGATGTAAATTTACCGAAGTTTGATGGTTTCTACTGGTGCCGTCAAATTCGTCATGAATCTACTTGCCCAATTATTTTCATTTCTGCTCGCGCTGGTGAAATGGAACAAATTATGGCAATCGAAAGCGGTGCTGATGATTATATTACAAAGCCATTCCACTATGATGTAGTGATGGCAAAGATTAAAGGTCAATTACGCCGCATTTACGGTGACTATGCACCAAGTATGACAGAACGTATTGTTGAAGTAGAAGGATTAAAACTATATCCTGAACGACCAGAACTTCATTTTAAGAATGAGCACGTATTACTCACAAAAAAAGAGGCAATTCTAGCAGAGATGCTTCTTTCTAAACACCCTCGTACAGCAGGCCGAGAAGATTTGTTATCTGCACTTTGGGATGATGAAAGCTTTGTCGAAGAAAATACATTAAACGTAAATATTACACGTCTTCGTAAAAAGTTCACTGAGCTTGGAATTGAAAATGCGATCGAGACTGTACGCGGCTTAGGCTATCGGTTAAACGCAACTTGGAGTGAATAAAGAATGAAGTTATTTTTACGTGACCACACTGGCTTTTTACTTCTTTATATTTTAAACTTTGGTGTCATCTTCGTTTTGTATGATTCCGTTGATGGATTTAAAAACAATAAATTTTATTTTATTGTACTAAGTATGTATCTATTCATTTGTTTTCTCGCTTATCGCTACGTGCGAAATCGCAGATTATACAAACGACTAAGTGAACTGCCTGACAAAATAGAAGATGCGTTCATTGAGCGAGCAACTGCCCCTATGCCGCATGGCGTAAATGAGCTTGTTCGCACGCAATATCGTCTATTTCAAAAAGAATTGCAAGCATATGAAGTAAAACAGCAAGAGCATCAAATGTTTATTAACCAATGGGTACATCAAATGAAAACGCCAGTTTCTGTTATGCAGTTAATGTTGTTTGAAATGGAAGATGAGCATCTTATTCCAAAATTTAAACAAGAGCTAGAAAAATTAAATCAAGGGCTAGATATGGCATTATATATGGCACGGTTAAATAATTTCCATGAAGACTTTCATGTCGAAACCATTTCTTTAAAAGACGCAGTCACAAAAAATATAAATAGCTTAAAAGAGCTGTTTATTCGGAACGGTGTCTTTCCTGTTTTAGAAGTGCATTCTGATTTAATGGTTGCTTCTGATGCAAAGTGGCTGAAATTCATTATTTATCAGTTAATGACAAATGCGGTTCGATATTCAGGAGAAAGAGGAAAAAAAGTATTCTTATCTGCTGTTCAAAACGGGAAAGATATTATTTTAGAAGTGCGTGATGAAGGTGTCGGTATTCCGCAAGAAGATATTCGCCGTGTATTTGAACCATTTTATACAGGAAAAAATGGACGAATGTTTGGAGAGTCTACCGGTATGGGCTTATATATTGTGAGCAAAATTTGTTCCTATTTAGGTCATTCTGTCAAACTAGACTCTGAAGTTAGCAAAGGTACAAGTATCAAAATTATTTTCCATAATGCTATAAACAAAACAGATGAAGGTTAGCTTATAGAAAGACAAGTTAACAAACTGACCTAAAACTCCCTTTCTTTTTAGACGGGCGAGAGCATCTGGCCATGCGTAGAAGCGGTCAGGGCCTTTTCCTGCCACGTGCAAGGTTTAATACAAAGGGAGAAAGCAAGTAGCGGTCATCTTTTGATCTGTATAGCAGTGACTTATATGTTGAAAAATCAAAATGAATGTATATAACTTATAGAAATTCTATGACAAAGTGTATGAGGAATCCTTTCCTCATACACTTTTGCAACATATAAGAATGATTTTAGACTGAGAGGATAAAAATATGACATTTTGGCAATTTGCATTTAAGAACGTAACGCGTAACTCACGTGCTTATTTTGCCTACTTTTTAAGCAGTTCCTTTTCCATTGCAATTTTCTTTTCATTTGCCGTGTATTTATTTCATCCTCGTTTGCAAAATACTGACACAACTTCCGGTATCGACACCTTAATGAGGGTATCTGAGGGTGTTATTGTATTCTTTTCATTTTTCTTTTTACTATATTCTACCGGTACGTTTTTAAAGGTTCGAAAGAAACAATTTGGCGTTTTAACTGTTTTAGGGATATCAAAAAAGCAATTAAAACGACTCATTTTCATTGAGAATCTGTTAATTGGACTTCTTTCTATTTTTATCGGAATTCAAGTTGGGATTGTCTTTTCACAACTTTTCTTATTAGTTACAGCAAAAATTACGCACATGCCCGGATTATATTTATATTTTCCAAAAGGTGCAATTCTGTTAACAACGTCAATCTTTCTTGGACTCTTTATCTTCGTATCAGCTTTCACCCCTGTTTTAATTCGAACGAGAAAAGCTGTACGTCTTTTAAAAGAAGGAAAAATAAATCAAAAAGAAAAGAAACCATCCATAATCATTTCCTTGTTTGGCATTTTATGCTTACTTTCTGGGTACACACTAGCAGGATGCCCAAAGTACTTTATAGCACTAGGTGATACGATTGGTGTACTATACATTATCTCTAGCATTTTTGTCATTCCAACACTTGTGACCGTTGGGACATACTTTTTCTTTTCACAAACTAGCTTTCTGCTCATTCATATGTTGAAAAGAAGACGAAAATTTTATATGAAACGAATTAATATGCTGTGGATTTCTGACTTAGCAAGCCGTATTCGTACAAATATTAATATGCTCTTTGTAGTAACGATGTTGTCCACTCTCGCCTTCACCATGATTACCTTCATATATGGTTTTGGTAAATTTACAAAGACACAAATTGTGAATGATAATCCATTTCCATTTACTTATCTTTCCTATGATGCGAATCCACTCGCTTCGCATCATATCGATTGGTTAGAACAGCATCTAAAAGATGAGAAATATGAATACAAAAAAATAAAAGTAGACTTATATGGTGTATCATTACAAAAAAGTCCAGATTTTCTCTATCAAGGTGAAGTGTATGCATTAAAACAAAGTGATTATAATCAGTTAGCTACTGCATTGCATTATAAAAAGATTTTCTTGAAAGATGATGAAACATATATACTACCCGGGTACTCTTATGAACTTATGTTTGGTAAATTGGACCCCTCAAACCAAAAACAGCCGATTATCCTTTCGCCAAATTCCTTGAAATTACACGTGCAAGGTATTAGTGATAAAAACGTGATACCGTCTGGGATTATTCCAAATGTACTCGTCTTATCCGACAATACGGTTCAATCGCTATCACATGCTATGAAACATATGACGTTATACAATTTTCAAGTACAAAATTGGGAAAATACACACACAATAGCAGCCGCATTCATCGAAAAGCTTTATGCAGATCGCAAACAAATTCATTCTGAAGAACGTTTATATGAAGCTTTCGAAAGAAGCAATCAACTATATGAAACGAAACTACAAAATGCTTCCTTTTTCTTTATCGGTACGTTCCTTGGAGTTATCTTCTTTATCGGGGCTGGAAGTGTGCTTTACTTCCGTATGTATACAGATTTAACGAATGAACAAGACAAGTATATTGCGATTACAAAAATTGGCTTAACAGAATTAGAAATGAAGCGGTCGGCTACCATTCAGCTTGCTATCTTATTTTTTGTGCCCTATATAATGGCTTCCATCCATACGATGTTTGCCGCAAAAATGTGGAAAGGCGTAATAAAACTATCTTTGTTTACTGAGGTTAGTGTTGTCCTTATCATTTTTGGAACGGTTGAAATTCTCTTTTTCCTTTTAATTCGTTCACTATATATGCAAAAGTTGTCCCAGCATATTAAACTATAAAGAAAGATATATACAAGTTAAAATGGATTTATAGCGTTAGAAAGGTGATTGATATATGAAAGAAGTATTGCATATTCGAAATGTATCGAAAGTGTATGAGGGAAAAGTCCCTCATACTGCTTTAAAAAATATTAATTTACATGTAGATAAAGGGGAATTTGTTGCGATTATGGGCCCGTCTGGAAGCGGGAAATCAACTTTATTAAATGTTATTTCAACTATTGATTCTCCTACAGCTGGAGAAGTCTTTATTAACGGAAAGCAGCCTCATACGTTTCGCAGCGAAAAATTAGCTATCTTTCGCCGGCAAGAATTAGGATTTGTATTTCAAAGCTTTAACTTATTAGACACATTAACAATTGGGGAAAACATCGTTTTGCCCTTAACGTTAGATAATGTCCCGCTTGCTGAAATGGATGAAAAGCTAGATACCATTTCAAACAAACTTGGTATCGATCATATTTTAAATAAACGAATTTTTGAAGTTTCCGGAGGACAAGCACAGCGTACCGCAGTGGCCCGTGCAATCATCCATAAACCTTCATTACTGCTTGCTGATGAACCAACAGGAAACTTAGATTCAAAAGCTGCAATTGATGTAATGGAACTATTTACGAAGTTAAATAAAGAAGAACAAGCGACAATTTTAATGGTGACACATGACCCATTTGCTGCTAGTTATTGCAACCGCATCATTTTTATTAAGGACGGTGAGCTTTATAATGAACTGCACCGCGGTCTGCACCGCGAAAAGTTTTATCAAGAAATATTAGATGTATTAGCATTGCTAGGAGGAAGACGTGGATGAAGTTTTGGCAATTTGCTTTAAAGAATGTCGTTCGTAATGCAAGAGCTTACTTTGCTTATTTTTTAAGCAGCTCATTTTCTATTACGGTGTTCTTTTCATTTGCTGTGTATCGATATCATCCACGTTTGCAAAACATAAAAAGTTTTAAAGAAACAGGACCCCTTTTCACTTTAATTGGGTTTACTCAAGTTGTAATTGTACTGTTTTCTCTTTTCTTTTTATTGTACTCAATTGGAACATTTGTAAGAGTACGTAAAAAACAGTTTGGCATTTTAACTATTTTAGGTATTTCAAACAGGCAAATGAAATGGCTTATTTTTTTAGAAAATATGATTATTGGGCTTCTTGCTATTTTTATCGGCATTCAAGCCGGTCTTGTATTTTCTAACTTTTTCTTATTAATTACAGCAAAAATTTCCGGTGTTAATGGCCTTTATTTATATTGGCCTTCAAAAGCAATTTGGACAACTGTCGCGACATTTCTTATACTTTTTATAATTGTATCACTCTTTACACCTGCTTTAATTCGAACACAAAAAATTGTTTACCTTCTAAGACAAGGAACTCGCGGAAAGAATGAGAAATCACCTTCCGTTATCATTTCAATTTTTAGTTTACTATGTCTATTTTCTGGCTATATTTTTGCGGCATATCCACAAAGTTATATAACAGAAACAAGTTTAACAAACGGGATTGGTCTACTCATTATTCTGTCCGTTATTCCTCTCGTTACAATTGGGACGTATTTTCTATTCTCCCAAACTAGTTTTCTTTTCATTTGGATATTAAAAAAACGACGGCGCTTTTATATGAAAAAAACGAATATGCTCTGGATCTCTGATTTAGCATCGCGGGTCCGCATCAATATTAATATGCTTTTTGTAGTAACAATGCTATCTACAATTACTTTTACAATTATTACACCATTATATGCTCTTAATAAATACACAAAGGCTTCTATACTAGAGACATTTCCTTTTCCATTTACTTACGTATCTTATGAAGGAAATACATTAGAAACAAAGCATATTGCAGCACTAGAAAACGAATTACGTACAGACAAATTTACTTACCAAAAGCATAAAGCAATTATTTATAAAGATAAAGTTGCTAATGAAGACATTTGGATTATAAAGCAAAGTGACTATAACATTCTTGCTAAATTTCTAAACCGTCCTCAAATTCAATTAGCAGAACATGAAACATATATTATTCCAAGGTATTCACCGATACCATTAGAGTTATTAACCAATCCTTTTCTTAAACAAACAACGATTACGTTACAATCTAATAAAAAAGAATTTCATATAAAAGAAATAGCTAACAAACCGATTATACCGGAGGACGCTTTTGCTTACTTAATCGTACTGCAAGATCATGCTGTCGACAACGAAATTCCACATCTCGAACCAATGACGTTTTATAATTTTCAAGTGGATGATTGGGAAAATACATTGCCGCTTACAAAGCGGATTTTGCGTATGACCACAGAAGATGCAAAAAGTATATTACCGCATCCAGATCGGCAGGGAGAACAGGATAAGAAAGTACCTTTCAAAATTTTTACATCAAGTGATGAATTATATGTTGATAAGCGCTGGAACGTTTCAAACTTCTTTATCGGTACATTTCTTGGCATTATTTTCTTCATGGGAGCCGGAAGTGTTCTTTATTTCCGTATGTATACTGATCTCACTAGAGAAACCGAAAAATATAAGACCATTACAAAAATTGGCTTAACAAAATCCGAAATGATACGTTCGGCAACGATTCAATTAGCAATCCTATTTTTCGTTCCTTATGTGATCGCTTCGATTCATACAATATTTGCAATTAAATTTTTACAAAGTGTGCTCTCTTTCTCGTTAATAAAAGAAGAACTGTTAATATTAAGCCTCTTCGGCATAATTGAAATGATCTTCTTTTTCCTTATACGCTCATTTTACATTCAAAAATTGTCACAACATATTAAACTGTGAATAAAATAGCCTTGTGCAGAGCACAAGGCTATTTTCAATAGTTTTTAACCTATTAGCAACAACCACCAAACCCGCCATAACCGCCATAGCCAAAGCCGCCGCCGCCATAGCCACCACCGCCGCAGAAGCAGGCAGCACCAATGATGATTAATAAAATAAACAATACGATTACAAGCGCAAAGCCATTGCCGTGATGACGAAACCCGTGTCCATGATCGTGTTCACAACTTTCACCCATTACTCTTTTCCTCCTTTATCAAAAAATCCTTCTTCTTTATCGGATCCTTTCAGTGGATTCCATTTATCCTATGTTTCGGACAAAAATAAGAAGCTTGGTCTTTTTAAAAACAGGCTTGTTCTAACATAAGATCTTATAAGATTCCAAATAGATCTCGTAGTAAAAATCCCCATGAAGAATTTCGAAAAAAGATGAAAATGGAACCATACATGGCAACGCTCAAAAAAGTGCAGTAGATTGAAAAGGAAGAGAAAATATTTTCATCTAATCATGCTATTTCACATAAAAAGAGCGGCGCTATGAATGACGCCACTCTCCCGCTATTCGTGGGCAGTAAGCCCCCCACTGACGGAAGTTTCACTTTATATACGCTGTGCAAACAACCGGCCTTCTTGTAAAATATGACGCTTCAACTCGCTATCGGACAATGTATTCAAATGAACCGCATCTACTTTTCCCACTCCGCTTAGCTCTTCCATTAATTGAAACAAAAGCCATTGAAACTCACCTACTGAAATATACGTTGTCTCAATCGCTATATCATAATCCGAAGAAGGTGTTGCTTCTTTTCTTGCATGAGATCCGAAAATGTACGCCACTTTTACAAATGGTGTTTCCAATAAACGATTTTGTATATGACGCAGCACCTGTTCATGCTTTTGCATATGTTCACCTCTCACATACAATGCATTGTTTCGTAATCTCTTCTAGTCTTACCCGGTTTATGTTATACCCAAACCCAGCTTGCCCTAGAATTGTAATTTTTCCATTTTTCAGCGTTACTTCTGGTGAGATAATATCTTGCTTCCAATGTCTGCTCGAAGCGGAAATATCACCGGGAATTGTAAAGTTTGGCAGCGATGCGAGGGCAATGTTTTGCGCACGGGAAATCCCCATTTCTACCATCCCACCGCACCAAACTGGAATACCATGTTGCTGACAATAATCATGAATACGAATGGATTCTGTTAATCCGCCAACTCGTCCAGGTTTTATGTTGATTATACGGCAGCTCCCCAGTAATATCGCCACCCTTGCATCTTCTAAACAATGAATACTTTCATCTAAGCAAATGGGTGTTTCCATTTGCTTTTGCAAACGGGCATGATCAAGAAAGTCGTTATCTGCTAGCGGCTGTTCGATCATCATGAGATCAAACTCATCCAATCGCCGTAACTGCTTCATATCATCTAACGTATACGCAGAATTCGCATCTACCATTAATGGAATCGTCGGAAACGTTCTGCGAATTTCGTGAAGCAGAGCATAGTCATTGTCTGGTTTGATTTTCACTTTAAAACGTTTGTACCCTTCTTCAGCGTACGTTTCAATCCGTTTTAACATATTAGGAATTGTATCAAGGCCAATAACGACACCGACTTCAATCTCCTGTTTTACACCGCCAAGCAGCGCGGCAAGCGATTGATTCTCACGTTTTGCATACAAATCCCATAATGCGCCCTCGATTCCTGCTTTCGCCATATTGTTGCGTTTTATATGTTGAAAAAGAGACGTAACATCAGAAGGATGGGAAAGTTTCTGCTCAAATAACACCGGCAACAAAAAATCTTGCAGCATATGAAACGCTGTTACGACTGTTTCCTCAGTGTACCAAGGCTCCGAAAAAGCGACCACTTCACCCCAGCCGCTTCGCCCCTCTTCATCTATTAGTTCTATTACAATACTTTCACGTTTTTCATACGTCCCGTAACTTGCGGCAAACGGAATAACGAGCGGCATTTCCGTTACATACAGCATTGCCTTTGTAATATGCATTTACATCTCCTCCGCAAGCTGTCGCAATTCACGGCGTAGTAATTTTTTAGAAGCATTGCGCGGCAAATCAGAAAGAAAATGAATGCCTTTTGGCACTTTATACCGTGCAAGTTTATCTTCACAAAAAGCGATTAATTCTTCCGCTGTTACCTCTTCTGATTTCACAACGAATGCGACAGGAACTTGTCCCCATCTCTCATCACTTGCTCCAACAACTCCCACTTCTGAAACAGCCGGATGTGCAAGTAATACTTCCTCAATTTGCGCTGGGTATATATTCTCTCCGCCGGAAATAATTAAATCACTGCGGCGATCTAGTACATAGAGAAAGCCCTCTTCATCTAAGTAACCAATATCTCCGGTATGTAACCAGCCATCGTGAATACTCTCTCTCGTCGCCTCTTCACGCTTAAAGTAACCATCCGTTACATTTGGTCCCTTCACAACAATTTCCCCGGCAGTTCCTACACTAGCTTCCCTTCCATCTTGCTCAATGCGAAGCTGACATGGAAATAACGGCTTTCCAGCTGAACCAACTTTCGTTAACATATAATCAGCTGCCAACGTACAAATTTGCGAAGACGTTTCCGTCATACCATACGTTTGATACACTGGAATTCCTTTGGCAACGCACGTTTCCAAAAGCGGTCTTGGTGCCGGTCCTCCGCCAAGCAATACGCAGCGAAGAGACGTTGGATATGTGTCTTCTTGCAGCCGTTCTAATAAATCCGTCAACATTTTAGATACAACGGAAATCATCGTTACACCTCTTGTTTGCAGCGCTTCATGAATAAAGTCTGGATCATACTTCGGAACAAGTAACACCCTCATACCATACATAATATTTTTCATCAAAAGCGATAACCCGCCCACATGGAAAAACGGTAAACACGCTAACCAACAATCATCATCACGAAGCCCTACATTCAGCGAAGAACCAACTGCACTCCACCAATGGTTCCCGTATGTAAGCATCACGCCTTTTGGTTTTCCTGTCGTACCTGACGTATAAATGATCGTCATCGTCTCTTCTAAAACAAACTCATTTTGCACAGTTACCTTTTCTTTCGGCAATGCTGCCAGCTCTGTAAACAAATATACAGGTACTCGCTCTCCCTCAAACTCTTCATCTGTAAGCAAGCACGACACCTCTGCGTCCTCCATTTGCCAAAGTAGCTCTTCTCTTGAAAGACGTGTATTCAGCAAAACAGCGACTGCCCCTATATAAGAAAGAGCATGAATCGCAATCACCATCTCCATACTATTTTTCATCAGAACAGCCACTTTTGTCCCCTTTTTCACTTGAAAAGAAGCAAGGTGCTCACAAAGAGAAAGCACTTCCTCATGTAGCTGTGAAAATGTATATGTATTTTCCTTCGTTTCAATCGCGGTGCGCTCCGGTGTTAAAAAAGCACGTTGCATAAGCCAATTAGGCATTCTCTCCATATCATGTTCTCCTTTCAAAGAATAGAAAGCTAACATATAGCTCTAACTCTTTTCCTTTACGTATAACTATATATACAAGTTAAAAAAACGACATAAAAACCCCTTTCTTTTCAGAGGGGGGACGAGAGCATCTGGCCGTGCATAGAAGCGGTCAGGGCCTTTTCCTGCCACATGCAAAGTTTAAAACAAAGGAAGAAAGCAAGTAACGGTCATGTTGTGTTCTGCATAGCAGTGACTTATATGTCGAAAAATTAAAATGGATTTATCCCGCATTAACGGGCAGTAATACTCCCACCTCAAAATTCAGCAAAAGCATTGTCCAGCTCCAGCGGCTAGAATCTCCGGCCGTTTCCGCTTTTCTTAAGAAGTTAGGTGGGAGATAAACTGCCCGTAAAAGCCCGATTGGTTCAACTAATAATCAGTGGGGGATGAAGAACCCCCCCACTGATTAAAGTTTCACTTTATATAGCGTTACTTTCATATTATCTATCTCTTACCCCTATAGCAAATATTAGCTCTTTACCTAATTGTGTTCCATTCTTCTGAAGCATATTTATCATTCAACTATACCTTCTGTAAAAATATACCAATGGTTCTCATTAAAACAAAATGAATAAAATTTCATTTTATTCATTTTGCAATACTATTTTATTTTTTTCTAAATACCTCACTTAAAATTTTCGCAAAAATGACAATCTTTTAGTAAAAAATATCTATTCTTTTTCTACAATAGCATATATAATAAAAATATGTAATTTTGCATATACATTTTATCCCATTTAATTGTAAAGTTTTACTTTTGTGTACCAACAGTTTTCTATATAACAAAATACATAAAGTTTAACGTTGTTCAAAAAGATGCAACTTATCATGCTATTTTAATTTTTATTAAACATCTGCATCTTAAATTGTCGGAAAAATGACAATCTTTTAGTTAAAAATGTCTATTCTTTTTCTACAATAGCATTTATAATAAAAATATGTAATTTTGCATATACATATTTTTCTATTTACTTATAAAGATTTATTTTTATATGCCAACAGTTCTCTGTATAACCAAATGTATATTATTCAAAAAGGTGCAACTTATGATACTATTTTAATTTTTATTAAATACCTGCATCCTAAATTGTCGGAAAAATGACAAAATTACACACAAATATCTATCTTTTTTTTAGATGGCATTTACAACAGAATAAAAATAGTGTAAATTTTCAAATTATTAAATCTTTTTTTACAAAACTTTGATAGATATATCAATCGTTCTCTTTTATCAACAACAAGTGCAATAAAAACATACGCTTTTCGATACATAAAATTTGACAAATGGTGGTGGATGAAGAAATGAAACAAAAAATGTTAGCAAAATGGTTCTCTATGTTAAGTGTGCTTATTATATTGTTAGGAGTTTCTGTTCCACAAGCAAAAGCTGAAATCGTACATAAAGAAAAATTTCAAATACAGTGGAGTTATAGTAAATTAAAACATCGAGAAATTAAAACAGGAACACTTAAAGGAGCATCAGGAAGTATCGAATATTGTTTATCACTAAACTTACCTTCCCCTACTGGACAGGATTTACCTGAAATGGGGAGAGCAACAGACGCGGTATATCGTGTACTACTAAACGGATATCCACAAAAAAGTCCAGCCGAATTAGGTGTATCTACACCAGAAGAAGCATATTACGCAACCCAATTAGCGGTATGGATCACTCTTGGACAATTACAAGTAGATGAATTAGTACCACAAAATCAACAGATACATACTCTTATGAAACAGCTAGTCGAAAAATCTAAGAATGGTAAAGAATCCCAAAATGTATTTTTCAATGTAACTTCTCCTGATTCACAAAACGTAAAACAAAATGGAGACTATTTAGAAACAGGTTTATATACAATTCAAACAAATGCAGTTTCTGGAACATATACAATTGAAGGTGAAAATGCACCTGCAGGAATTCAACTCTTAAATGAAAATGGGGAAAAGAAAACTACATTTTCTATTAATGAAAAATTTAAGATTTTGATTCCTAAAAATACAGCTAGCAGAGATTTTAAGTTCAGAATAAAATCAACACTAACAAATTTACAGGCAATTACTTTTGACGGAAAACGAAACATTCAAAATACAGCTACATTATTGCAAAGAAGTAAAGAAGAAATAAGTACAGAATTAGTAGTAAAATGGGAAACATTAGGATCTTTAAAAGTTATGAAATTCGATGAAAATAAACAACCTTTACAAGGTGCTGTGTTTGAAGTGTCCAATGAAAAAGGTGATATCCAAAAAAATATTACTTCCGATCATACAGGCGTTGCTGAATTACATCAACTTCCTATCGGCACTTACTTTGTAAAAGAAGTTCAAGCTCCAGAAGGATATGTGCTAGATCCTACAGTTAAAAAAATTGAAGTACAAACAAATGAAAACGCTTTATTAGAAGTAGAAAATAAACATATGCAAGGTGAACTAGAAATCTCAAAAGTTGACTTTGCAGATCACAATAAGAAGCTTTCAAACGCTGAATTTACTATATACAATAAACAAGGTCAAGAAATTGCCAAAGGTAAAACAGATGTAAACGGTGTTATCAAATTTAAACTACCTTATGGAACATATACATATAAAGAAACATTAGCTCCAGAAGGATACATTCTAAGCAAAGATACTTTCTCTTTTGAAATAAAAGAAGATGGTCAAATGATTAAACATGTAGTGGAAAATAAAGAGAAGCCAGTACATGAGACACCAATACATGAGACACCAGTGACACCAGTATATGAGAAACCAGTACATGAGACACCAAGAGAAGCGCTAGGATCTTTAAAAATTATGAAATTCGATGAAAATAAACAACCTTTACAAGGTGCTGTATTTGAAGTGTCCAACGAAAAAGGTGATATCAAAAAAACTATTACCTCCGATCATACAGGCGTTGCTGAATTACATCAACTTCCTATCGGCACTTACAGCGTAAAAGAAGTTCAAGCTCCAGAAGGATATGTACTAGATCCTACAATTAAAAAGGTTACAGTACAAACAAATGAAAGCGCTTTATTGAAAGTGGAAAATAAACATATACAAGGTGAACTAGAAATCTCAAAAGTTGACTTTGCAGATGACAATACGAAACTTTCAAACGCTGAATTTACTATATACAATCAACAAGGTCAAGAAGTTGCCAAAGGTAAAACAGATGCAAACGGTGTTATCACATTCAAACTACCTTATGGAACATATACATATAAAGAAACATTAGCTCCAGAAGGATACATACTTAGCGAAAATACTTTCTCTTTTGAAATAAAAGAAGATGGTCAAATTGTTAAACATACAGTGAAGAATCAGAAAAAACCAATATCCGAAGTACCAAATCAACCAAAAACTCCGGATAAAGAAGTTACACCAGACCCACCGCATGTAGAGAAAACTATGAGTACAATACAATCAAAAACTATGACTAACGAAATTACACCAGATCCACCGCATGTAGAGAAAGCTGTGAGTACAATACAATCAAAAACTCTAGATAAAGAAGTTACAGCAGACCCACCGCATGTAGAGAAAACTGTGAGTACAATACAATCAAAAACTATGGATAAAGAAGTTACACCAGATCCACCGCATGTAGAGAAAACTGTGAGTACAATACAATCAAAAACTATGGATAAAGAAGTTACACCAGATCCACCGCATGTAGAGAAAACTGTGAGTAAGAATACAAAATCTCTACCATCTACTGGAGCAGAATTTCCATTCTTACCTCTTTTAGGAATTGGATTTATCATTGTCGGAAGTTACACATTGAAAATGAGATAATGCATATATTTTTTTAACAAAGTAGAAAAATCACCTTATTTAAGGTGATTTTTCTGAATCTTTTGAAATTATCACATCAAATAAAACGCCAAATTTTATAAAGCCACGCTACATTACTTAAGTTTTTTCTTTTATCCCGCTATTTGTGGGCAGTAAGACCCCCACCTCAAGATTCAGAGAGAAGCAAAGAAGATAGGTGGGGGATAACTGTCCGTAAAAGCCCGATTGGTGAGAGCTTTCCGTCAGTGGGGGATGAAGAAAACCCCCACTGACGGAAGTTTCACTTTATTGTGTAAAGAAAAAAGATGACTACAGTATAGTAATACCAGAGCCATCTTCTCTACTTTATATTTACTTTAACGGAACTTTGAGAATATCCCGAATAGCCTCCATCGCTTCATCCACATTCTGCACTTTTATAGTTAGCCTACGTTCCTCTGGATATTGTTTCGCCGTATATTCATAAAGTGGATCATAGTAATGTTCGAGCAACAGTTGCACCGCCGAGTCAAAATTACCTGATTGCAAATCATTGTTAATCTTTGCTGCGACCGGTGTGTGAATACGTCTTTTAATTTTTTGGAAAGCTTCCATGCATTCCTCTTGATGCTCCCACGGGCAATAATCCTCCAAAATGTGTCTTACTCGTTCTTCTACAGGCATATCAATAAATACTTGTATTCCCTGTTCTTTCCTCTCGAGAATAAAATTAGGAAGCATTACTTTCCCAACTCGCTTGCTCTCCGCCTCAAGCAACATATATGGAGCTTGCTGTAAATGCAGGGCCTCTTGAACAAGAAGAGATTCGAATGTTTTCTGATTGTGTGGTTCAAGTCCAATCTGTCCAAAGATGGAACCTCTATGGTTAGCCATTCCCTCCAAATCAAGAATAGGGTATCCCTCTTCTCTCAGATGTCGTAGAATGCTAGTCTTCCCTGCCCCCGTATAACCGTTCAAAACATAAGTTTCCTGCTTGATATCCAGATGATCAAGAGTTTCAACAACCCAATTGCGATAAGCGCGGATGCCCCCTTGCAAACGATAAACTTGAATTCCCATTAAATCTAAAACGGTGGCCGTCGTCCCGCTACGCATACCCCCACGCCAGCAAAATACTGCCTTTTGTGCATCAATTTGGCCAAACTCCTTAACGAAAGCCGGCAACTTCGCCGAAACAATTTCAAGGCCACGTTCTTTAGCCGCTTGAAAACTAACCTGTTTATAAATCGTTCCAATTTCAGCTCTTTCCTCATCATTAAACAATGGAATATTTAAGCTGCCCGGTATTGTGGAATCCCTATATTCGGAAGGCGACCGAACATCGACCAGCACAAGTTCCGTTTTATCATGCAAAGCCAATAACTCATCAATAGTGATATCTTGGAACACGAATCCTTCCACCTTTCTACAATATAGATTGCTTATATAACAACAATTTGACCTGGATGATCTTTTGTCACTTCACCGATTATGCAAGCTTCCACGCCAGCCTTCCGCAAATCCGCCAGAAGCAATTCCGCCTCTTCTCCAGTCATGGACATCAAAAGTCCGCCAGATGTAACCGCATCACACAAAATCCATTGGTCTATTTGATCCATCGTCTCTGGAAAATTCACCACTCCTTGCAAATGAACAAAATTATTTTTCGTTCCTCCGGGAATCACGCCCTCTTCCGCAAGCTCCCTCACTCGCGGCAGGACAGGTACCTGATCTTTAACAATGCGCAGTCCCATACCACTACCCTTAGCCATTTCTGATGCATGTCCGAGCAAACCGAACCCAGTAACATCAGTGCAAGCATGTACATTGTAAGACTCCATCATTTCCGCCGCCGTTTTATTCAGTGTTGCCATTACCTGCGTGACGCGGGCAACTTCTTCATCACTCAGCAAATTACGCTTAATGGAAGACGTCAAAATACCGACACCGATTGGTTTTGTCAAGATAAGCTTGTCCCCGTGCTTCGCCCCCGCATTAGTCCGTACTTTGTTCGGATGAACGATTCCAGTTACAGCAAGCCCAAACTTCGGCTCCTTATCATCGATCGAATGGCCGCCGACAAGCGTCGCTCCCGCTTCTTTCAGCTTATCACCAGCACCGCGTAAAATATCCGCCAAAATCTGCTTATCCAATGTCGTAATAGGAAAAGCAACAATATTAAGCGCAGTCAGCGGCTTACCGCCCATCGCATATATATCACTAATGGCATTAGCTGCCGCCACCTGTCCGAATGAATACGGATCATCCACAATTGGCGTAAAGAAATCAACGGTTTGTACAATCGCCAAATCATCGTTAAGGCGGTATACCCCCGCATCGTCACTTGTATCAAGTCCCACAAGTAAATTGGGATTTGGAGTTGCTTGAGGAAGTGTACGAATCACCTGTGCTAAATCTGCTGGACCAATTTTACAACCACAGCCTCCCTTGGATGATAGTGAAGTAAGTTTAACTGAATTAGATTGTGTCATAAGATACGACCCCTTCTACTTAAAGTTTATATATATTCATTATAGAACACAGCGCTGTAAATACATAACTGCTAGTATGTGAAAATAAAGTGAACCTTCCACTAGTGGGGGCTCACTACCCGCGAATAGCAGGATAAACAGTTCACTTTTTGTTGCGATCTATTGATTTGCATGCTCTCTTTGTTTTAAACCTCGCATGTGGCAGGAAAAGGCCCTGACCGTTTCTATGCACGGCCAAATGCTCTCGTCCCCCCTAAAATTTTTATGTCGTTTTTTTAACTTGTATATAGTTATTTTTTTGCAAATAGAAATGAAGAAGTAAAAGGCTATTTTAATAAGAAAACATTAGAACAAGATATAGGCTTACAACATGAAAAGGTAAGAATGGAATAAACCAACCGCATTATACGAAAAATGCGGTTGGTTTCATTAATTTTCATATCAATCGGTCAAAAATTATTTATTGAATGTTACTTTCCCTTTAACACCATCTACTTTTATCTTCTCATTTTTAGCACCTAAAATCGTAACATTTTTTTTAATACTATTGATATTGGCTGAACCATCACCAATCTTAGCCCGTACTGATCCATCAATATCTTTAATAACAACAGCTCCATTATTATTGTCAACATTGATATCAGATGACACATTGGAAATATTAACTTTTCCATCTCTATTTGTTACGCTTATAGTCCCTTTAACATTGGAAATGTCTATATTTCCATTAACATTAAGTATGTTTAGATCTGAATCCAGTTTAGAAACTTTAATATCTCCGTTTCTATGGTTTTCTTTAAATTCTACTTTTACATTTTTAGGTACTAAGAGTTTAACATCAACCCAAGTTTCACTATTACTAAAGAACTGCCCGTCAAAAGAAGTATTTAAGTTGGCAACTCCATTTTTTTCTGAAAGATCTAGCTTTAATTTGTCTATGCTAATTCCTTTTGCTTTTGCATTGATAGAAGCTTCTATTTTATCCGATGTAGAGTTTGTTGAAATATCAATATTACCATTACGATTATCTACTGTTAGTTTTTTAACATTAGAGGCTGGTAGTTCCAGTTTTTCTTCTTTTGTCTCACTTTCAGAACTTGAACAGCCAGTAAGAATGAAAGTGATCAATGTACCAAAAATAATTAATTTTTGTTTCATTTTGTTTTCCTCCAGTCTTTAATAAAAAGTTTAAACAACGTCTCTTTTCACAAAAATTGGATAAGAAACTAAGTGCATGATGAGTATATGAATTAAGATTAATATTAGAGCAAAACTTAAGGTCATTCCCTCTACAGGTGGGCTCTCATATATAAAATTCGATAGATCTGTATTAGAGAAGATAAAATATTTTGTCCAATTAAAACCTTTTAATGAAACGCTCATAACAAAGCCTGCAATTGTTATTAAAAGAGAGAATACGATCGAGAATGTTGAACTTTTAAATGCAGCTGAAATCATAAATGCTAAAGTCGCAACAATAATTAAGAAAGGAATTTTAAAGAGCAAGCTACCAATTAGTGCTTGCAGGACACTTGTTTTTTGAACGACTTGATCTTTGACAAATAAGTAGTCACCGTTTATGCCATCAAACCCTAAAAGAATACCACTACATATAATTGAAAGAATAAATGTGATTCCGACTAGAAAAAGTCCAAATAATAAGGTCGAGATATATTTAGAAAAATATATTTCTGTACGAGTAGCAGTTCGAGTTAATAGAAATTTAATTGTTCCTGTTTGAAATTCACTTGCCACACTTTCACCAGCTATTATTAAGGCAAGAATAGAAATCGCGACTAAAAAATTTGTACTTTGTCCAATTGTAAAAAACCATGCATTGTTTTCTGGTTTTATATTATTATCAATGTAATATTTATTTAGCAAAAACTTTTTTTCATTTTCGAGTATTTCTAAAGGTAATGTTTTAGATTCTTTTTCAACTTTAAGTAACGCATTTTCTTCTATAAGGGAAGTTTTCCAATCATCTCCATAGTTAACCTGATGAGAGAATTTCACATTTAGAAATTGGACTAAAATAAATAGAACCATAACTCCGATCATGACCCAAGTTCTTTTACGTTTAAAAGTTTTCATATTTTCATTTTTTATTAGATTAAGCATTACGTAGTTCATCTCCCGTCATCTCGATAAATCTATCCTCTAGAGTGGCTTTAATCGTTTGAACACCATAAACATTTACTCCACTTCTTGCTAATGTGTCACTAATTTCTGGTATACGTTCTTTACTAATTTTAATGGTGATCATATTTTGGTTTGTTACAATTTCTGCTCCTACTAATAACTTTTGAAGTACCGGGATAGCTAAATCTGTTCGGTCTACTTCAAATTGAACACAACTTACCTTTTCTTTTGTAATATCTTTCATGTCATGTAAACCCACCATATTCCCCTTATCAATAATAGCTATACGGTCACACATCATTTCCATTTCAGCCATTTGATGACTTGATACAACAATTGCTACATTTTCAACTTTCGCTAGCTTCTTTAAATGAAGCCTTAAATCACGAATACCTTTAGGATCAAGCCCATTTGTAGGTTCATCTAATAGGAGAAGTGAAGGCTTGTGTACTAAAACGATCGCAAGGGCGAGTCGTTGTTTCATCCCTAAAGAGTAAGTCGAAACTTTATTATGAATACTTTTCTCCAAACCAACTAAAGATACAACTTCATTTAATCGTTCGCTTGGGACATTGGGCGTCATTCGAGAGAAATGAAGGAGATTATCATAGCCAGATAAAAATTTGTACAAATCAGGGTTTTCAACAATTACCCCTACATGTCTCATCGCCCCTTTAAAATCTTTATCTACATTTTTTCCATTAATTTCAACCGTTCCGCTAGATTTTGAAATTAATCCAACTATCATTCTAATTGTAGTAGTTTTTCCAGCTCCGTTTGGACCGAGCAGTCCAAGTATTTCTCCTTCGTTCACATCAAATGATAGTTGATTAACAAGTGTTTTTTTTCCGACTTTTTTAGTTAAATTGCTTACTTGCAAGATACTCATTTTTTTCATCTCCTTATTCATTTTCAATTCAATATGATGAGCCGTATTCAGTTATCAACGTATCAAAATTAATGTAATAAAGCACAGTGACAAAATGTCATAACCTTGCTATGATAAAAATATAATGATGGAAAATATATACATAAAATAGGGGTTTTTTAGTGGGAGGTGCTTATACAGTTGATTTCCGTACAAAATAAATTACTTTGGCAGCATTGGTCAGTCGTATTCATTCGTATCTTTTGGATTGCGGCAGTTACGATTTTAACGTATCAAGATAATCCTACATTCCCTTTTGAAATTGTTTTTGGCATGACTTTAATACTGTATGTCATACCTGTAATATTATATAAAATTCGATATGAACTATATGTATTGGCTGAGATCATATTAGTGGGAGGGCTTTCGCTTTATCTTGCACATACTTATCATTTAGCACAGTTTTTTTCTCCTGCAATTTTAACATTGGCATTTTTTTGTCGTGGAAAAGCTAATTTCTATACATTGCCTTTAACAATTATCGTTTATATATTCGGGGTTTTCTTAAATTTTGATTATCAATTAAATCACTTGCTTCTAAATCTATTTGACGTTCTTTTCATTTATAGTGTTGGACATGTGTTACAGAGAATTGTTTTTTCTATGGATTCAATTAAACAAAAGCTCGAATTAATTAAAGAGAAGAATGCAATTTTGGAACAATATTCTTCACAAGTTGAAAAAATGACCCTACTTGAGGAAAGATATAGAATGGCGAGGGAATTGCATGATACTGTTGGTTATAAATTTACGGCAATTATATTAAGTATGGAAACATTAAAACCCCACTTAACTACGCAAGAAGGGGAAAAAAAATTACAAGATATATTAGATATGTCACGATCTGGCTTAGAGAGTATTCGAAGACAAATTCATGAAATGGATCCATTAGAAGAGGAATTAAATTTAGATGTATCTTTACTTAATATTATAGAAGAATTTAAAAGCAATACACACATTGATGTTGTTTTTCGAACAATTGGAGAGCAGTATACGATAGCGACAAAAATTAAAATGACTTTTTGTCGTTGTTTACAAGAGGCAATGACAAATGCAACTAGACATGGAGAAGCAGAATCGATACAAGTTCTTTTACAATATCATAAAAGTCATGTCATGCTTCAAATACAAGATAATGGTAAAGGAATAGAAGATATCCAAGAGGGATTTGGCTTATCTGGAATGAGAAATCGTTTAAATGAATATCAAGGAAGCTTGTACATAGACTCTCAAAAGAACGCTGGAACCATTGTAACTTGTGTAATTCCAAGCTTAAATCTAGAGAAAACTCCTACTCAAGATAAAATAAATATACTAATAGTAGATGATCAATCTATGGTTTTAGATAGTTTAGAACTTTTATTAACTGAATATAATGATTTTAATGTTACAATTGCGAATAGCGGAAAACAGGCTTTAGAAAAATGCGAAGTAAATCAACCAGATATTGTTCTTATGGACGTACAAATGCCTGAAATGAATGGGATTATAACGACAGAAGAAATTAAGAAGAAATGGCCAAATACGAAAGTTATTATGGTGACGACTTTCGAAGAATCTTCTAGTGTTTCTGAAGCGCTTAAAGCAGGGGCTGAAGGATATGTACTTAAATCCGCCCCGCCCAAAGAATTAGTAGCGGCAATTAGATTAGTACATTCGGGAGGGACTATGTTGTCCCACGGTGTTGCGAATCGTTTGTTTAACGCATATAGCTCCATACCGAAAAAGTATCCTTATGAATTGACGCGGCGTGAAATTGAGGTCTTAGGTGCCCTTAAAGAAGGCCTTCGATATAAAGAAATTGCAAAAAAATTGTTTTTATCTGAAGGGACCGTAAGAAATTATGTTTCTTCTATATATGTGAAGCTCAAAGTTTCTGGAAGAAGTGAAGCTGTAAAAAAAGCGGAGGAGGAGGCTTTATTATAAAGTGAAACTTTAATCAGTGGGGGTTTTCTTTATCCCCCACTGATTATCAGCCCTCACCAATCGGGCTTTTACGGGCAGTTTATCTCCCACCTAACTTCTTAAGAAAAGCAGAAGTGGCTCGTTCAGAATGTGAGGGGGATGGAGCTTCTGACGTAGAGGTGTTTTTTACCTCTTAAGAAGAAGCGAAGCCACCGAACATTCTAGCCACTGGAGCTGGACAATGCTTTCGCCGAATTTTGAGGTGGGAGTATTACTGCCCACGAATAGCGGGATAAATGGTACAGATAATTTACTAGAATCGTTACATACACGATCTCCTCTATATAAATACAAATTAAAACATCGACATAAAAAAAGCTTTCTTTTTAGGCTTTTAATTTTTAAACCATCTGCACTTCTAGGCAACTTAACTCTTACCTAGTCCGGACTTTCACCAACAAATAGTGCCCAGCTTAGCTGGGCACTCCACTAAAAAGAACATATCCTTTTCATCAAGATGTCCTTATCTTATAACGAGTAAAAAAGATCAAGATGTTGCTTCCGTTACATTACTGTGCTTTATCTTCTGGAACTAAAATGTTCATATGATACTCTTCTAACTTAGCAAGTAACGTTTCCCTATCAATCCTCAATAATAACATTTGAATATTGAATGGTATAAATCCAGTACGTTTATTAATTCGATACATCCGTTGTCCCTTTGAGGGTATAGAAGCGATATATTGTTCTTCAACATTATCATCCATCAAAATCCCGAGGTACCAATACCTGTGAACTTTATAGGGGAAAATACCATTTACATCTTTTAAAGCAATTTTTACAGGATATTTAGAATCATTATTAATCGTAATATATTCTGACTCTAAAATGACAGCTGGCTTTCTATTAACAACCTTTTTAAGTATTTTCCAAAAAGCAACTAACGTGAATAATGCACCGACTCCAACTATAGATCCACTCATATAGTAAGGATTCTCAGACAAAAAAGCGTACATAACAAAAAGAGACAACAGGACTTCAACTGCAACAATGAAAAAAAAGAATCCAATTACTTTGACTTTCGATTCATAAATATAATATTTCTTCACACAATTCACCTTAATCCCTTGAACTATATGCCTTAAGTCCGCTTCTTCATTTTTATTTATGTAATGAAAACCTGCATAATATACTATTTAGCAAATACTTTTATCATTGCATTATTTCCATATTGGTCCTCAATGCGCCATTGATCTTTTCCATATTTCTTCATATTGACTGTTACTGTTTCTTCAGATGAAGCTATTGGTGCTTCGGGTACTATTGACGTCATGTACTCAAATTGCTTCTTAATTAAGTCTAAACGTGAAATGCTTGGATTTTCACTTAAAAGTTTTTTACCTTCATTCTCAACTTTCGTTTGTAATTCACTTATCATAAGTGGTTTACCCTTTAATTCTACTTCTGTTATCTCCCTATTAGAAGATACAGCAACTACTTTCGTTTCAAATTTAACTTTCTTCTGAAGCGTTTCCTTGAAAACTTTAAAATAGTTCATAAATTGTTGTTCATCAATTCCATAATCATTACGTGTGGCCGAAGTAGTTTTAAAAGATTTTTCTACCTCCTTAACATATTGCTTGCCATCCTCACCTGTTAACTTATTAATTTTTTCAATATCTTTATCATAGAAAGCAGCGTTTATGTACGCACTTAATGCTTCAGCTGGTTTGTCTAAATCTTTTGCTTTCTTTGCTAATTCTTTTCCATCAATTTTAATACTAATTTTCTCCTCTTTTTCCTTATCAGGATTTAGTCGATATTTCTTATATACTAATTCATATGAAGATGCATCTTTCACATCAAAATATATTGATCCTGATACTTTTTTCCCTTTATCAATTTCACCAGATTTTATTAAGTCACTATCACCTGAAGAATACCCTTTCATTTCTTCATCACCTTGATAGAGTGCAAAATCCCTTTCCATTAAAGATAGCGGTGCATCCCCTATATTTTTTAAATTTACTCGAACTTTAAGTATTTTACCGTTTATGCTTTTATGAAATTTTTCTGGTAAAACATACTCAGCACTTTCCACTCCAAATTCAACACTTTTTGTTTTTTCTTTCTCCCCAACTTTAGCACTCTTTGATTCTGCCGCATTTGATGAACTTTTTACTGAATTACATCCACTTACAAAACCAATTGCAAGAAGTGATGTAAAACCAATCATCATAATTTTTTTTAATTTCACAAAAACCTTCCCCCTTTTCTGAAATTTAACATCCACATAATATATTATAATATTCAACTGTAATTTGTATACACCAATTACAATATCTACTATTAAACTGAACTAAACTTATAGCCTTCTAAAAAAAAAGAGGTTTCTTTTTAGTAAAACTTTACCTGGCCTTCACGGTTTTTAATTTTCAAAATATTACAAAATTTCACAAAAAAACCACCTATTCTCTTTTCCGAACAACAAGTACAATAAAAGTATAAGATTTTCTATCCATAAAATTTGATAAATGGTGGTGGAGAATGAAATGAAACAAAAAATGTTAGCAAAATGGGTTTGCATGTTCAGTGTGCTTATTATGTTGCTAGGAGTTTCTGTTCCACAAGTCAAAGCCGAAGTTATTCATCGTGAAAACTATCAAATGAATTGGAGTTATAGTAAATCAAAAGACAAAGAAATTAAAGCAGCATTATTCAAAACTGGATCAGGAAATGTCGCCTATTGTTTAATACTAGGCTTACGTACCCCTAACGGTGAGGATTTACCAGAAATGGGGAACGCAAGTGATCCAGTATATCGTATACTCTTACACGGATATCCACAAAAAAGTCCTGCCGAATTAGGTGTATCTACCATAGCAGAAGCACATTATGCCACCCAATTAGCGATATGGATTGCTATGGGACAATTACAAGTAGATGATCTAGTGCCCAAAAATCAAAAAGTACATACTCTTATGAAACAATTAGTCGAAAAATCTAAAGATGAGTCAGAATCACAAAAGATTGTTTTCAATGTAACCCCCGCTGATTCCCAAACCGCAAAACAAAATGGAGACTATTTAGAAACAGGTCTATATACCATTCAAACAAACGCAATTTCTGGAACATATACAGTTCAAACTGAAAATGCACCTCAAGGAACCCAAATCTTACATGAAAATGGGAAACAGAAAACTACATTTTCTATCAATGAAAAATTTAAAATTTTAATTCCTAAAAATACACCTAGTGGAGCTTTCAAATTCAGATTAAAATCAACATTAACGAATTTACAAGCAATTGCTTTTGATGGAGGAAAAATCGTTCAAAATATAGGTGTATTATTACAAAAAAATAGCGAAAACATTAGTACAGAATTAGTCGTAAATTGGGAAACACTAGGATCCTTACAAATTATGAAATTAGGAGAAAAGAAACAACCTTTAAAAGGTGCTGTATTTGAAGTTTCAAGTGAAAAAGGTGATATCAAAAAAAATATCACTACAAATGATCAAGGCATTGCTGAATTGCATCAGCTTCCTATCGGAACTTACATCGTAAAAGAAATTCAAGCGCCCGATGGCTATATATTAGATGATACGGCTAAAAAAATTGAAGTAAAAGCAGGTGAAACTGCTTTATTAGAAGTTAAAAATGAAAATATACAAGGGCAACTAGAAATTGCAAAAGTTGACAGTACAGATAACAATAAGAAACTTCCGAATGCTGAATTTACGATCTATGACATGCAAGGAAAAGAAGTTACAAAAGGGAAAACCGATAAAAACGGTGTTGCCACATTCAAACTTCCTTACGGCAAATACACCTATAAAGAAACTTTAGCCCCTGATGGCTATGTTATTAACAATGAAACTTTCTCTTTTGAAATTAAAGAAGATGGGCAAATTATTAAACATACCGTGAACGATAAAAAGATTTTTGGAGAATTACTTATCTCAAAAGTTGACAGTGCAAATAACGACACGAAACTTCCAAATGCTGAGTTCACGATCTATGATATGCAAGGAAAAGAAGTTACAAAAGGGAAAACCGATAAAAACGGTGTTGCCACATTCAAACTTCCTTACGGCAAATACACTTATAAAGAAACTTTAGCTCCTGATGGCTATGTTATTAACGATGAAACTTTCTCTTTTGAGATTAAAGAGGATGGGCAAATTATTAAACATACAGTGAAGAATCAGAAAAAGCAAACATCAGGAACACCAGGGACACCAAATCAACCACAAACTCTAAATAATGAAATTTCAACAAATACGCAGCAGCTTATAGATAGACCTATAAGTAAGAATAGAAGGTACCTCCCATCTACTGGAATGAAACTTCCGTCCTTACTTCTTTTGGGAATCGGATTTATTATTGCAGGAAGCTATCTGTTAAAAATGAGACAAAAAGTGTAATAGAAACTATGATAATATAAAAAACAAAAGAAGATAATCAACCATATACAATTGGTGATTATCTTCTTTCTCTTTCAATGGAATTTTTTAATGCCCTCGGATTTATGAGACTGTTTTGCTATTTTCATTTTATTCATGTAATGACTATGTTTTTGTAGATAAACTGGAAGCAGCGCAAAAGAAGCATTTTTTAGTATTCAACATTGAATTAATCCTTTTTACTTTTTCTAAAAAATATTAGATATGCTGGCACTGATGGTATTAAAAGACATATACCAGCCCTGATACTCTCATACGTTTTAAAAAAGATAGAAGCAATTATCATAAGGATTGAAATTATTATTAATAGAATGACTATATATTTCAGTATAAATTCAATCGCTTTATATAGTACAAAAAAAATAAAAATAATCCCACCAATGATAGGTGCTATTACACTTTCAAAAAAACTTTTTCTGTTTTTGCAGTTTTGGAATCTTTATTCAAGGTATTGCATTCCTCTCTCTACAGGTTAACTTATGAACAATGTTTTCATTCTATCTTCAAAATAGGTCTATAGCATGTATCCTATTAGAATTTGAGCTATTCCTGATTCATTTTATTTCTTTTTCTTTCTTTTTTTCCATCTCTTCATAAAGCTTTAGTCTTTTCTGACGTTCTCTTTCATGTTCTTCCCATGAAATATAAAACGACGGAAATTTAAATCTGCAATAGGCTAATAATTGAAATTCAGCTGCGCCAATGGCTACCGAATATAGTATAAGAGTCAATACGGAATAAAAACCTATTTGTTCCAATGTATAATTGTTATGAATATAAATTAAAATCAAGAGAGTTAGTACGTAGAGTACCGCACCAATCATTAAATAATCTTTTGTCTTACTAAAAAATGAAACTGAATTTTCTCCCATACTAAATGCACCTTCGCTAGGTTGCTTAAAGGTATCAATTGTTGTAAAAATATGAATAATAAAAGCTCCTAACAATAATAAGGCTACATAAGTCAATGTAATGCGATCATTTGAATAACCGAAAATACTTGAAACAACTACTGTTACAAATCCTATAGTCGCAAGTTGAAATGCATATAACAATATAACTATAGCTTGTAACTTTTGAAATTTAAAACGAGCTTTAGGAAATAAATATACAATAAGAAAAATAATTTGTATGCTATACAAAAATAACTCTATTTTAATAATTGTTTCCTCGAGTAAAGTAGGGTATACTGACCAACCAAATTTTATCAACCCATAAATTACGCCCAACATTACTAATGAGTTAAATACGATTGAACCTAGCATAAATCCCACAGCACCCTCAGGGCTTAAACGATCTCTACATGTAATTCTAAAGAAATCTAAATCTTCTTCTTTTATTTTCAACATTCATTTACTACCTACTTCCTAATTTTGATTGCTACTAATTCAATATTAATTTGTATTGAATTAACTCTTCAAAAAACTGCACCGGCTTTTTCTCAAACACATGTGCATTTTCTACAAGTATTTTCTTCTCAATATTCAGTAAAATTTTTGCACTTCCCCCCCCTAATCACCACTTCATTATAATTATGTAGTAGGTTAGGACATAATTTTGCATAAAAAATATTATTACCCTTCAAATTTATCCCAAATCACTGTTCCTTTTTCAAGAATAATATGATCCAGTGCCTCTAAAGCATTATCTCCTGCCCAACCTGTTGATTTAAATATTCTTCCTGATTCTGATATGTATAAATTTACTCCGAAATCATATAATGAACCTACAGGAATAACTTTATCATCAATATAATCCTCTAAACCAAAACACGAACTATCTAACACACCTATCACTTCCTTAATACAAGTGGTATGTTCAGATATTGCCTTAGATCCATCTGACCAAATCTTTTCAACATTGATTCGTAATTCTCCAAACTCCTCCATAAATTTTTTTGCACTTTCAAAAACCTCAAAGCCTCTTTCTTCAAGAAACTTTACATTTTCTGATATGTCTATTTTTCTACCTTCATACCATCCCGCTTTTTTTAATTCTTCTATTGCCTTATTTGATATTTCCATTTTCATTCCTCCTAGTAATCAATGTTATAGAATCCAAAAAACGTTCTAATATAATTATCACAAGGTTCAGCAAAACTACCTCGTAAGTTTTCCATTCTAATCATAAATTTATCATGGTAGTCGTAAACAAATTGTTGGAAATGAAGATATTAATTATATTTCTCTTCAACTTCTCATACCCTACGTCCACCTTTTCTATTTAACTTATTTTCCTATACTTATTTCACCATCTTCCTTTCTTCTTTTGAGTTTTGACATACAAAAGACTCATTCCTCTTCACCTTCAAGTTGGAATGAGCCTTTGAAAATTCCTCAAGTATGCTTATCAGTTTTCTAACGTTTTGGTTGTTAATTTCATTTAAAAATCCACATTTTAAGATGTAAACATTTTTTATCTTTGGAAAATATCCATTAGATCCGTTTAAACAAAATTCTTGAAAGGTTCGACTGACGCATTCTTTAATCAATGGGAAAATTGTATTTTTCCAGAAACTTATCTAGTAATGTATCCTTATTAGATATAACATTTTCGATTTTTTTATAAGGTGTATCACCGTACTCTTCTATAATGTGTTCATTCACGTCAAGCAAAACTTGTTTAACTTCTTGATGTATGCTTTCTCGGCATCTTATCACAATTGCATAGTACCAATCTTTTTTATTAAATTTAATCAAAATAAAACTTTTTGGTTCTTTAAGACTCTTTATTAAACGGATAATCTCTGTTTCAGATTCATGGTCTTGTATGTGCGCCATCTTATTTTTTCTTGTTAAATCAACGGGAATTCCCATTATTTCACCTATCCGCTCTACTAGTTCATCAATATATTCGTTAGGAAATTCATATTCGTATTGCACTAAAGAATCTTGTTTCATATATCCTCTATCCTTAATAAAATTAATCTGTAATGATCCTAACATTTCTCAATTTATATATACCCTAGAGCATTAGTTTATTTATGTTCTTGCAGCAAGTTTTACTTAATAACTTCTATTATATATCATTATTAAAACATGGATTTGAGTTAATAAAGAGTTATACAAGAAGTTAGATAAAGGCTCTAAAATAGAAGTACTAGAATACAAAGGAAAGACAATCATGTATGATAGTTACGATGTAAGGTAAGGGGTATTATATTGAAAAAGAAACGGTTTAGAATTGGTTGTATTGTAGTGTTTCTAGTGTGCACGTTCCTACTCATAGGGGTAGGAACGTACAACGAGATACAAGCTAGAAAACATGGTAAGACAAGTATAACTGAAGTAGTAGATATGAAAGAGTACACATCTAAAGGGTTTAAGACTTATGAAATCAAGTACAAAGTAGATGGTGAAACGCACACAGGTAGCGTAAGTAAGAAAGTATACAAACGTTTAGACATTGGTTCTCGCATTGAGGTTGTTGAGTACAAAGGAAAGACTATGCTATTTGAAAGTTACGATTCAAAGTAAGGGGTATTGAAATGAGTACACGTAACGAAAGACGTAAAAGCCAAAACAAAGAGGTAAAATATTGGGGTATCTTTTTATCTTTTATGGTTTCTGCAATACAGACATCAGAAAAATTTAAAGTACAACGTAAAGGTAAACCAGTAATAGTTGAAGTAACAGCAAAGAAGGAGCATATATTCTTAGTCTTTCATACTTCTTATGAAGTGGAGTACACCTATGAAGGTAAAACATACTCAGACAAAGTAAATAAAAAGATATATGACAAACTAGACGTTGATACGAAAATAGAAGCATTGAAGTACAAACGTGAAGTAAAACTGCATGACAGCTACGACTCAGATTAAGGGGTATAAGAAATGAATCACAGACGTAAGAAAAAGAAGAAACCAATAAGCTTAAGAAAAGCACCAAATAAGGTAAAACCTGTGATAGAAGAAGAAAACCCAAAAGAGGATAAGAGTAACAAGTTCGTTGAAATTCTCATTGTTATTCTTCTCATTCCTCTTATTATATGGGCAGTATTAGAGGGTTCTAATAAACAGTTAAGTAAGAGGGCAACTCTTGTTATTATAAGTATTATCTTCTTAATCATAGCAGGTGTAGTTATAATAGGAGACAAATAAAGGGGTATGTGTTCACGAATAATAAAGTTGTTAAAAAATAATAAAGTCATTTCAAAAATAAAATAGATGTTTTGAAAAATGGTATTAATTAGAATTTATACTTTTTATCCTGTATGATGAAAATGGGGATATTCCGGTATTTTTATAGTTAAGAAAGAAGTTATTCTTAAAGGGGTAGTTCAGATGTTTAATAGGAGAAACATTCATATTCGAGTTGTTGACAAAGACGGGGAAGTTTATCATGAGTTTGATGTATCAAAGGTAGAGTTAGAAGAAATAAAAGAAAACAAACATCAAGTTCGTATGGTTAAAGAAAATGTATACGAGATAGTAGAAAGTGATGAAAACTTAGAGTCACTAGGTGAAGAACTAGAAGAATTAGAAGAAATAATGCTAGAAATAGAGCAAGAACGAGCAGAAGAGAAAGCGAAACAGAAAGAAAAAAAGAAATGGAGTACGAAAAAGAAAGTAATCGTATTTGGACTTATCTTTATCGTGTTTATTGTTTTACCTATAATTGAGGGGTTTCAAAATGCGGTACTGTTAGATGAAGGTAAACCGATAGAAGCACAAATCGTAGGTAGGCATGTAGAGAAAGAGAAAATCATCTTTACACACCCAACACTAGAAATATTCGTAGACGGTAAATACGAAGATGTATGGGTAAGAACAGAGACTTATAATGAAGCAAAATTTGGTAATAAAGTCCGTGTCGTCAAAAAGAAAGATGGTGACATTGTATTAGACCCTCGATATGACTACGAGGATTTAATTGTAAAGTAGCAATCAAGAAGGGGTATGTTTTTAATATTCGCTTCTCAAATTAAACAACATTATTATTTGCAAAAATCGAAACCATTAAAACAAAAAAACAAATTTAAAATAACTTTAATAACCTCCTATCATATTGTTGATGGGAGGTTATTTCCTTTCTGAAGATAAAATTAAAGAGCTTTATTATCTCGATACAGTATGTTATGAGTGAAAAGAAATTCATAAACTTAGAGAAAGACCCAGAGTATGTAGACGACTATGTTGTATTTAAGAGTACAAAGTTTGGAAAAACCTACTACTTAGATTCATCTTTAAAAGCGTATACAGAGTATGAACTTGAAGAGTATATCATGAAACTTGAAGCATACAAGAAAAAGAGAAGGAAGAAGGCTTGGATGTATGTAGGTATTTTCGTCTTATTCTGTTTGGTCTTGTCAGTTATAGAGGGATATCAAAACAAGGAATTAGTCAAAAACGGCAAAGCAAAAGAAGTTATGGTTCTTGGGAAACACATTGAAGGAGGGTATCACCCTACCTTAGAGTTGTTTGACAATCACAAAATGAAAAAGATATGGGTGAAACAGGAACTTTACGATAAAGTATATCCGACTGACAAGATACGAATCATTGAATATAAAGGTGAAGTGAAGTTAGACCCTAGGTATGACGATAAAGACTTAGTTATACAGAAGTATAAGTTTGGGAGGTAATTGTAATATTGAATAAATCTAACCGTTTCTAGAGGAAACGGTTAGATTTACGAGAGAAAGTTTATTCACTCGTATTTCTTTAAAACAATAGCTGCATTATGACCTCCGAAACCAAATGAGTTAGATAGACCCGTATTTATTTTCACTTGGCGAGCAACAGAAGGTACATAATCTAGATCACATAATGGATCAGGATTTTCTAAATTAATTGTTGGAGGAACTATCTCTTCCTTTATGCTCATTGCTAAAGCAATTGCTTCAACTCCACCAGCTGCCCCTAACATATGACCAAGCATAGATTTATTAGCTGTTACTGGAATCTGATAGGCTTGTTTTCCAAACAGCTGTTTAATAGCCATTGTTTCGGAGATGTCTCCCACTTTTGTACTTGTTGCATGGGCACTAATAACATCAATTTCTTCAGGCGATATATTTGCATTTTTTAAAGCTGATTTCATTGCAAGATAGGCACCTTTTCCTTCCGGATGTGTAGCTACGATATGGTGTGCGTCTGAACTTGCACCATATCCAATAACTTCTGCATAAACCTTTGCCTCTCTACGTAAAGCATGAGATAAAGATTCTAAGATTAGAATTCCAGCTCCTTCTGACATGACAAATCCATCTCGATTTTCATCAAACGGACGACTAGCTTTAGTGGGATCATCGTTTCTTCTTGATAATGCTGTAGCATTACCAAAGCTTGCTATTGATAAGTCTGTTATAGCTGCCTCTGTTCCACCTGCGAACATAACGTCAACTTCTCCAGAACGAATTAGTCTAAAGGCTTCACCAATAGCTGTATTTCCAATTGCACAAGCAGAAACGGGCGACAAAGAAGGTCCCATTGCGTTCCACTTAATACTAATTTGGGCTGCAGCAGCATTAGAAATCATGGCAGGTACTAGGGTCGGGCTAACTCTTCTAGGTCCCTTCTGTCTAAGCACATCAATATTTTCAATCAAGGTTCCAATTCCCCCTATACCTGAACCTACATATACGCCTAACCTTTCTACATCTATACGATCGAGGTCTAACTTAGAATCTATCCAAGCTTGTTCAGCTGCAGCCAAAGCAAATTGAGAAAAACGATCTAAACGTCTAGCTTCGTTCTTTCCTAAAACTTCATCTGCATCAAAATCTTTGGCAATACCTGCAATCTTTGTCTTATGATTAGTAACATCAAATGTATCAATAGTGGATATACCAGATTTCCCGTTAATCAAATTGTTCCAAAATGTTTGGATATTGTTTCCTATAGGGGAAACTACCCCCATACCAGTAATTACAACTCGTTCCACTTTTCATCCCTCCAAATCAATAATTTACTAGTATTTTACATCTTTTTTATCCTATTACAAGGGATAGTTTATCCTGGTATAATTACTACTAGGTTAAATTGATATGATGAGGAGTTTTAAAAGTGAATGATAAAACTAGGATTGAAGCTTTGTCGACATTCTTAAAAGCTAAGCGTGCCCAAATTAAGCCTGAGTCTATTGGTTTACCTGCCGGAACCCGGAGAAGGACACCTGGATTACGAAGAGAAGAGGTTGCACAATTAGCAGGTGTAAGTACCACTTGGTATACATGGCTAGAGCAAGGAAGAGATATTAAAGTTTCTTCAATCGTACTTGATTGTATTTCTACAGCTCTACAATTAAATAATGATGAAAGAGACTACTTATATGACCTGGCATTAGAGACAAAATTAGAAATTACAAATCAAAAAAAGAATCAATCCGAGCTTAGTCCTTCTTTAAAGCGAATACTAACTGAATTAACATATTGTCCGACTATCATTACAGATCGACATTGCCATATAGTGGGTTGGAATCCTGCAGCTGCTCATGTTTTTTTAGATTTTGAACAAATACCGAATGATCAAAGAAATTTGATTCGTTTAGTGTTCACAAGAAAAGAATTTAAAACATTGGCCGTCAATTGGGAACATTTTGCGAAAGGTTTTCTTGCTATTTTCCGTACCTATTACGGACACTATTTAGGCGATGAATGGTACAACCAATTTATTAAAGAAATGAGTTATTCACATTCAGAATTTCAGGATTTATGGCAAGGGAGTCAAGTAAGTAAAGCTCCAGAAATGATAATTGAATTCAGACATGCTAAAGCAGGCAAAATGTTGTTTAATTTAACTTCTCTTCAAGTTCAAGGGGATATGGACTTACGGTGCAGTATCTATACACCAGTAGAGGAAACGGATACAGAAAATAAATTAAAGCGATTAATGAAAAGGGTTTCGGTTAAAAATTAATAAAGTGAAACTTTAATCAGTAGAGGTTTTCTTCATCCCCCACTGATTATCAGCCCTCACCAATCGGGTTTTTACGGGCAGTTTGTCTCCCACCTAACTTCTTTGCTTTCGCTGAATTTTGAAGTGGGAGTATTACTGCCCGTTAATGCGGGATAAAGTAATTTCATTACACTAGCGAAATGATACTGATTACTGAACGTAGTCAGTATTCCTTATGGGAAAAAGAGTTAACTTTACTGTTGCCCTCTTGTTCCACGGACGGATGGCGTTAGTTGAAGAAAAATAAGCTAATTTGCATTCGTGTTTCTATTTTCGTTATTCCATTATAGGGTGCGATTGTTTAAGATCAAAGGTAGAAAACAATCAAACTTTTTTATAAAACCGAAACCTAAATTTACTAGAGAAGAATCTATTTTGATCAATCTTTTTCAAAATAGATTTATTTATCATAGAATACGGGTTAACATGATATTTTCAATCAAACTTTATTTTAAAGCTACACCCAGCTTCTTTGTATAAAAATAGAACCATTGCTTCCTCCATTAGAAACGTTGGTTCTACTCTTATTTAAAATAGAAATTTATTTTTTCTTTTCATTACATCTTTCATTTAGAACAAAAGATGACTAAGTAGCAGAGTAAGTAAAATTATTATTTAGTTCCATCAATTAAAATCACTTAAAAAATATTATTACCCTTTAAATTTATCCCAAATCACTGTTCCTTTTTCAAGAATAATATTATCAAATGCCTCTAAAGCAGTATCTCCAGCCCAACCCATTGCTTCAAATATTCTTCCTGATTCTGATATGTATAAATTTAATCCGAAATCAGATAGTGAACCTATAGGAATAACTTTTTCATCAATATAATCCTCTAAACCAAAAAACGAACTATTTAACACACCTATCACTTCCTTAATGCAAGTGGTATGTTCAGATATGTCCTTAGTAACCCCATCTGGCCAAATACTTTCAACATTGAATTGTAATTCTCCAAACTCCTCCATAAATTTTTTTGCACTTTCAAAAACCTCAAATCCTCTTTCTTCAAGAAACTTTATATTTTCTGATATATCTATTTTTCTCCCTTCATACCATCCCGCTTTTTTTAATTCTTCTATTGTCTTATTTGATATTTCCATTTTCATTCCTCCTAGTAATCAATGTTATAGAAATCCCAAAATGTTCTACTACAATTCTCACGAGGTTTAGCAAATCCACCTCGTAAATTTTTCGTTCTAACCATAAAATTATCATGGCGGCCTTAAACACATTATTGGAAATAAAGGTATCATTATGGTGATTTTCTTTAACACGCTCTGTCGTTTACACGTAGGCACGGCAATTGTTTCTTTGGCACCGATGGTATTGCGAGTTTCATACTTATCAAATCGTTAAATCTCGCATGGCTTGTATGAAAGCATCCATGTACTTCATGTTCAGTGTCGATGAGTTGTCCTACTTTGCTGCTAGAATCATAGGGCACACAGGAATAATATCGAAAGTTTCCTGACATCAATATCAGTAATTGTTACCTCTATTTAGAATTAAGAAAGAAAGACTCCAATAGATACATCATTAGCATCCACTGGAGTTTCATCAAAAATACCCATTTATCATCTGATAAAATTCTAATATCAACATCCGGGTTTATACTCAAAGGCTTAACAAAATATCTTACTATCTCTTCATTTGTAAACCTCATACAATGCTCTGCATCTTGATATAATTCTTCTTTTCTCACTTCTTAAACACCGTTCCTTTCATAAAATGGCTGATCAATTTCAGTAATGTCACAAGAACTATCACAGCCGATGAAAAGGGCTGGATTTACCAATCTAATGGTGTAACTACCAAATACCTTAACCATTATCTAAGTTGGTTTCATAGTTAAATTTCGTAGTGATCATACAGCAGTTAGCAAAAGGATTGTGGAAAATTCATTATTCCCGACTGATACTACTTATGATAAACTTAAATTATCACATTTTCCAAATCAAACCAATTAAGACGTTTAAAATAGGGAATTGTTAATTGTTTGTGATACTGGAGGGGGAAAGTTGACTACTATCTATGTAAGCTGGGGAGAATCAAGAGTTAAATTAACTTGGGAAAAGAACAATAAACTCCCACAAAATGATTTAATTACGAGTGTACACGGCTGTTGTTTTCAAGAGAATAAATTATTATTGGTTGATTTAAACCATAGAGGATGGGATTTTCCAGGAGGACACATTGAATTAGATGAAACTCCAGAAGAATGCTGTAAACGTGAGGCGATAGAAGAAGGTTATGTAGAGGGAGCATGCGAATTGTTAGGACACATAATCGTTGACCATAGTGAAAATCCACTCTGGAATGAAACTAGTCCTTATCCTAAAATTGGCTTCCAAGTATTTTACAAAATGTATATAACAAACCTGCAACCATTCGAAGCTAAATATGAATCTGTACAACGTAAATTTGTAAATCCTAATGATATATCCTTATACCATCATGAATGGAACAGCCTTTATCAAGAAATATTAGATTGTGCTTTACAATAGCAATATAAAAAGACTTTCAAATCAAGAAAAGTCTTTTTATATTATCAACAATATTCATTAACATCGCCTTTTACTTATTTCTATAACTCTATTTCTAACATCATCGTTATACATTTTTACACTTTAATTCGATAATTTTGATTAACAGATCAATAAAATCTTATAAATCTAATACCGTTTTTTCTTCTACTATTCTATCTACTGCATTCTTTTTTATCCATTTGTGAAATACAGAGCGTTCTATAAATTCCATATTTAACTCAGCTCCTACTACATACATAGCTAAAGTATCAAATTCATAATCATTGTGAAAATAAATCAAAACAGGAAGAACTAGTGCATATATTATACTCCCCATCATCGCATTCCATTTTGTATTGCTAAAAAACGAAGCGGGTCTTTCATCTAGACTAAACGCACCTTCACTCGCCTGTTTAAAAGATACCTAGCCTTATATGAAGCTCGTGTTCCTCAGACCAGAGATTTGCCGCCGATTTCCTTCAGATTCCACGTCACCATGGAGTCTTGAGATAATCACTACTACTGCCTTCATGATTCAGGACTTGAGCCCTAGAGAATAGACGCATGCTGGGCGCCCAACAAAAAAGAGACTTAATGAATTTTCATCAAGTCTCTTTTTGTTCTTATCACTATCCAGCTGCAGCGGCTAGAATAGTTAGTCGTTTCGCACCTTCCTGCGAGACAAAGAACGCCTCTGCGTCAGGAGCTCCAACACCCTCTTGTTCTAAACGAGCCGCTTTCGCTTTTATACTATCCAACTTCGCCTCCTAGACCCTTCCGTCTAAACAGTCGGCTCCGCTTTCATCAAGGAAAACGAGGGAATTGTCCAAAGTCCGGACTGCGTTTTTCTTTGAACGCATCGCGGCCTTCTTTTGCTTCGTCTGTTGTGTAGTATAGTAGCGTTGCATCGCCAGCTAGTTGCTGAATACCCGCAAGGCCGTCTGTGTCTGCATTAAATGCAGCTTTTAAGAAGCGAAGTGCCATTGGGCTGTTTGCTAAAATTTCTTCTGCCCACTTCACAGTTTCTTCTTCTAGTTGTTCTAATGGTACAACTGTGTTAATTAAGCCCATATCAAGCGCTTCTTGTGCGTTGTATTGACGGCATAGATACCAAATTTCGCGTGCTTTCTTATGACCAACCATACGAGCTAAATAACCAGCGCCGTATCCTCCGTCAAAGCTTCCTACTTTTGGACCTGTTTGGCCAAATACTGCGTTCTCTGCTGCGATTGTTAAATCACATACGATGTGAAGTACATGTCCGCCTCCGATTGCATAACCTGCTACCATTGCGATAACTGGTTTTGGAATTGCGCGAATTAAGCGTTGTAAGTCTAATACGTTTAGGCGTGGAATTTGATCTTCCCCAACGTATCCACCATGGCCGCGAACTTTTTGGTCGCCGCCAGAACAGAATGCACGTCCACCTTCACCTGTTAAAATAATAACGCCAACATTTTGGTCATCGCGTGCATGTGCAAACGCATCGATTAACTCCATTACCGTTTTTGGACGGAATGCATTATGTACTTCAGGACGGTTAATCGAAATCTTTGCGATTCCATTGTATGTGGAGTAAATAATATCTTCGTAATTGCCTTCTTTTACCCATTCAATCGTCATGTATTTCTACCTCCTTTTATGTTTTGCAAAAAGCCCCTTACTATTGTATCAAACTTTTGCGGTTGTTCCACATGAATTGCATGGCCCGATCCAATAATTTGCACAAATTCAGCATGAGGGATCTGTTTTTTCATCTTTGTTAAGATGTAAAAGAATTTTTCATCATGTTCTCCGCTCATGAGTAAGACGGGCATTTGCAAGTGTTCTAGTTCATTCCACCAAGATGGCTGCGCTCCTGTTCCCATACCTCGCAGGCTATTCGCAAGGCCTCTTGGATGATTCGCTAATCTTTCTTCACGTACACTTGCTTGTACATGAAGAGGTAATTTTTTTTGCGTAGCAAAGAGCGGAATATTTTCCCACTTTTCAACAAACGCCGCTACGCCTTCTTGTTCAATCTTGTTTGCAAGCTGTTCATCCTTCTGTCTGCGCTCTTTCCGTTCTTCTTCCGTTACAAGTCCTGCTGTACAGTTTTCTAATAAAAGAGATGAGATGCGCTTTGGATATAAACAAGCAAGCGTAAGCGCCAGGCGCCCTCCCATAGAATACCCTAACAGATGCGCTTTCTCAATTTGCAAATGATCAAGCACAGCAATAAGGTGCGCAGCTACTGTTTCTATGTGATAGTGCTGAACTTCTTTTGGACTTTCTGTTTTACCATGTCCGATAAGATCAACTAAAATGACTTGAAACTGCTCGCTCCAGGCCGGAACAAATGAACGCCACGTTTCCATACTGCCGGTGAAGCCATGAAGGACAAGAAGCGGCTCCCCGCTTCCAATCACTTCATATTCGTAAGAAACTCCGTGTACGTTCACTTTCATTTCTCTTCACCTTGCAGTGCTTCTGAAACAACTGATGTTGCTCTTGCCATCATGTCGCGGTGAAGCTGCAAGTTTTCTTCGCGGTCTGTTTTTATTTCAATGACATGTAGTCCATCTTCTCTCGTTCCTTGTTCCACTTCATGACGAAACGCTTCCCATGTATGTACACGCTGGAATGAACCGTTATACATCTTAACGACATGCTCATAATCCAGTCCGAGCGGCGTGCCAAATAGCGCTTCAAAATGTTCTTTTTGTCCATACTGTGGTAAAAATGAGAAAATACCGCCGCCATCATTGTTTACAACAACAATAGTCGCATGTAAATCATGCAGTTTTGCCGCTAACAATCCGTTTAAATCATGGTAGAACGATAAATCTCCCACAACTAAGACGAGCGGCGTGCGAGCTACACTTACTCCAAGCGCTGTCGAAACAATGCCGTCAATACCGTTTACACCGCGATTAGCTAGTACTTCAATATTCTTCTCATTTGTGAAGAAAAACGTATCTGTATCGCGAATCGGCATACTATTACTTACAAATAAAGTTGCATCGCTTGGCAAAACATCTACAAGTTCTGTAATGACTTTTCCTTCAAATGCATGCTCATACGATTTCATTTCCGTAAGCTTCTCTTTTACTGCGGCATTCATATGTTGCCACATACGAAGCCACTCTCGCTTGCTTTGCTGCTTCGCACCATTTACAAGTTGCTCACAAAATGTAGCGTCATTTGCATACACAACTTCTGTGGACATAAGCACCGGATCTCGCCAATTTCCAGATTCGTCAACGACAATATGCAATGCTTCTGTTTGCTTTTTCAAATATTGTGTAAGTGCTTTGGAAACCGGCATACCGCCAAAACGAATAATCACATCTGGTTTCCAGCTAGCACGAAGTTGTTCGTTACGTAAAAAAGTGTCATAGCAATCGATAATTGTCTCTTTATCATGAAGACCGCTACGCAGCCCAGAAAGCGGATCTGCAACAATCGGATAACCGTATGCTTTAGAAAAAGCCACGACAGCTTCTGCAATATTCGGATGACTATCATCTCCACATATAATAAGCCCCTTTTCCATATGCGAAAGGCGCTCTCGTAAAGATGCTGCATATTCATCCGTCACTGCTATTTTCCCTTGATGAACGGTTGCCCCGTATTCTTCGCGGCCTTTTTCCCATAATCCCTCTAAAGAAAAATCGGGAATTAACGGCTCACGAAGCGGAAAGTTTAGATGAACAGGACCTTTTGGTGTTTGCAACGCCCCTGCTACTGCTCGCCTAGTTGTCATCCGTGCATACCGATACATTGGTTCTGCTGCTTCTGGAAGTGCCATTTCTATAAATTGTTTCACAAACGAACCGAACAAATGGAATTGATTCATCGCTTGCGGTGCACCAATATCTCGCAATTCATGCGGACGATCCGCTGTTAACACGAGAAGCGGGACACGCGAATGAAATGCTTCGCATACAGCGGGATAATAGTTTGCTGCTGCTGTTCCTGACGTACATAACAAGGCGACAGGGCGTTTTTTTGCCTTCGCAATACCAAGCGCAAAAAAGGCCGCTGATCTTTCATCTACATGTAAATATGTGCGAATTTGTTCATGCTGCGCCATTAATAAGGCAAGCGGCGTTGACCGCGACCCCGGGCTAATGACAACATCTTCTACACGCAGGCGCGCCAATTCATCAACAAACGCGCCTAAGTAATATGATAACGCTTCTATATGATCGCTCATCTAGATAGTCCCTCCAAAGCAGAAAGCATCGGCTTAAATTTCAATCTTGTTTCTTCATACTCTAAATGTGGCTTCGAATCCATGACAATACCGCAGCCGGAAAATAATGAAACATGTTTGCCAGACAATAACCCGCAGCGAAGTGCTACCGCAAACTCGCCGTTTCCTTGCTCATCAATCCAGCCAATTGGGCCTCCGTATAAACCACGGTCTAGTAGTTCTACTTCACGAATCAGTTTTAGTGCCTCTTCTCGCGGCGTTCCTCCAAGAGCTGGTGTTGGGTGAAGCTCTTCAATAATCGATAACAAATCACCATTTCCGTTTGCCTCTACTGATGTGTATAAATGAAGTAAATTTTTCGTCTTCAATAAGCTCGGTTCATATGGAATATCAACTGTTTCACAATGCTTCGTTAACACACTGCGAATCATGTTTACCACATAAGCATGCTCTGCTAAATTTTTCTTATCGTGCAAAATTTCGTATCCATTCTCTTTCGTTTCCTCTTCTGAAGCACCTCGTCCAATCGAACCGGCAAGACACATAGATGTATATGTTTCTCCTTCTTTGCGAAGAAGCCTCTCTGGCGTTGCCCCTAAGAAGCACGCTCCTTTATAATCAAACGCAAATACATAACAATCCGGTTGTCCAATGCGAAGTGCTGCCAAAACAGAAGTCGAATCCATATCTTTATCCATAACAAGTTGCATTTCACGAGCTAACACAACTTTTTGAACAACTCCCCGCTTCATTTCTTCCTGCACTTGTTCAATTGCTTGCAACCATTTCTCTGGTTCTACCTCTACTTTTGAAAGAATGGTTACATTTTCTTCTGCAAAGGAATGCTTGCTTTGCTGCAGTAGTTGCTTCTCAGCACTTTGCAATTCCTCGTAAATTTTTTCCGCACAATCATTTCCAGATACGAAACGGTTTACTGTTAACCAAGCTTTTTCACTCTTTACCGTTAACAAAAAGGCTGGTAATTGCAGCGTTGTATCGTCAAACGTCTTCCACAAATCTGTTCTTTCTTTTCGCGGATCGAAAGAAAAACCACCAAACAAAAGCGGTCCTGTCCCAAATTCATAAGCACCGCGGTGAATTACTGCTTCTTCTCTCACCTTTGCCCACTCCCTGCGAGCATTTCGAAAGCGCTTTTCAGAAGAATTTGCTATAGTAAAAGCAGAACCTACTCCAGCGAAAATAACGTGCTGCGCTGGGTCTGCAAAGTAACATCTATCTCTATATCCAAATTGTGTTCCTGCTGCATAAAAAAGGAGTGGATCGACCCATTCCACTTGCTTTACAACACTAACGAGTACTTGCTCCTCAGTTGCGCGCTGAATTGCAGTCAGAATCACATCTTTTACATCATGCTGTTTCGTTTGAATCACAGAATCTCCCCCCTATGGGCGAAAAATAGTCATAAATACGCTTGATTTTAAGATACACCTCAAATGAAAGGTGTGTCAATGTTTAGCATTTCTGAGAAAATCCGAGCACATTCCTAGAAAATAAACGTTGACACTATATGACGCTTTTCCTACACTTAATTGTGTGCTTTGCCCGTGTTAGGACTCATTTTATTTTATACGATAGACAGATAGGAGGATTCCATATGGAAGCAAAAGTTGAGATGAATTCCTCTTCCATGCAGCCAAAGCCAAGTAAACAAACAGGCTGGCGTATTTGGTGGAGCTTATTACGTCCTCATACATTAACTGCAGCCTTTGTGCCTGTTTTTATTGGAACAACTTATGCGATGCAAGTTGAAGGTATTAACAAAATAAATATACCTCTTTTCCTTATCATGCTTCTTGCTTGCCTTCTCATACAAGCAGCAACAAACATGTTTAATGAATACTTTGATTACAAAAGAGGACTCGATCATGAAGGATCTGTCGGAATTGGCGGTGCAATCGTTCGCGATGGGATTCAGCCAAAAACAGTATTGAACTTAGCGTTCGGATTCTTTGGCATTGCGATTTTATTAGGAGTTTACATTTGTATGAACTCCAGTTGGTGGCTCGCAGCGCTCGGTCTTGTATGTATGGCTGTTGCCTATTTATATACAGGCGGTCCACTTCCAATTGCCTATACACCTTTTGGCGAATTAACAGCCGGCTTATTTATGGGTGTTATTATTATTGGAATTTCATTCTTTATTCAAACTGGAATGGTAACATCAGAAATTGTATTACTTTCCATTCCAAATGCAATTTTAATCGGTGCCATTCTACTTGCGAATAATATTCGCGATTTAGATGGTGACAAAGAAAACGGCAGAAGAACATTAGCTATTTTAGTTGGACGAAACAATGCAATAGGCGTATTAGCATCTATGTTTATCATTTCTTATATATGGACGATTGCCCTTATTCTTGTCGGTATTGCCTCTCTGTGGATGCTTGTAGTCTTTTTAAGTGCTCCAAAGGCATTTAAAGCAACGAAAGGTTTTATCGGAAAGAGCATCCCAATGGAAATGGCACCTGCGATGATTGCCACAGCAAAAACGAACACCATTTTTGGATTTTTAATGGGAATTGGGTTATTACTTGGATATTTCCTATAAGAAAAGCGCAAGTGTGAAGGCACTTGCGTTTTTTTATTGTGTATTCATGTCACATTGTGTAGAAAGGTCTTTATATTGCACAAAAACACCGTTATATTAACGTAATAATTCCCGCAATTGGGCTCATACTACTTAAAGAAACCGAATGTAGGAAGGTGGATTTTATGCTAACTCCACAACAAATGGATCATTTTCAATCTGTACTACAAAAGCAAAAACAAGAGCTGGAACAAACGCTGCAAAATCATGAGAGCCCGGGACAAGCTTCTGAACGCGATGCAGTTGGTGAACTCTCAGCGTATGATAATCATCCCGGGGATATGGGAACAGAATTGTATGAACGCGAAAAAGACTTAGGATTGGTAGAATTTTGGCATAAACAACTTACAGATGTAAAACATGCCTTGGAAAAAATAGAGGCTGGAACATATGGGACTTGTGAAGTATCAGGCGAATCGATTCCGCTTGAACGTTTAGAAGCAATGCCAACTGCAACCACTTGTATCGAACACACACATAATAAGCTAATCCTTGGCGCACGTCCAATTGAGGAAGAACTTATCGAACCTCCTTTTGGAAAATATGATATGGATAGTGCCGTTGGATATGACGCTGAAGATGCCTGGCAAGACGTTGCTTTATACGGAACGTCCGAAACTCCTGCTGATTTAGAGCGACGCGATTCTAAAAACTTTAATGAAATGTATGTAGATGCCGAGGAACCACGCGGGTATGTTGAGGATTTTGAAAACTTTATCGGAACAGATATGTATGGAAAAAACGTGCAAGTATATGCTACAGAACAACATGAAGAATATGAACAAATGTTAGACGATTACGAAGCAAGAACCTTTAAAGGCGAACTTTCCTCAGACGAGTCCAGTTCAAGGCCATAAAAAAAAGAAACATTCCTTATTCAGGAATGTTTCTTTTTGCCGTCATTACTTTTTAGTAACGTTAGCAGCTTGAGGTCCACGGTTACCTTCAACGATTTCGAAAGAAACTTCTTGACCTTCTTCTAAAGTTTTGAAGCCTTCGCCTTGAATTGCAGAGAAATGTACGAATACATCTTCGCCACCTTCAACTTCGATGAAACCGAAACCTTTTTCGCCGTTAAACCATTTTACTTTTCCTGTTTGCATTGCATGTACCTCCTAAAATAAAAAAATCTATCTATTGGAAACTACATACAAAGGTCGAGATAAACATCACGATTTTCTCATAAGCAAATGCTTTGAAACGAACACGCTTTATTTCCGTACCACATTATGCAGCTCAATAGTTCTTTTACTATATCATGCCCGAAATAAAACGTCAAACAAAACAGAAATACCTTGCTTGAAAATTTACAAAACTTGTATTTTCTATTTGGAAATGTTTCATTATAATATAAGTATAACGATACATATTTATAATTGGGGTGAAATGATGAAAGCACATGAAATCGAATATAAATTATATGGCGATGATATGCAATTTGTTGAAATTGAATTAGATCCAGAAGAGAGCGTAGTCGCTGAAGCCGGTGCTATGATGATGATGGAAGACAATATTGAAATGGAAACAGTATTTGGTGACGGTTCCGCCCAAACAGGTGGATTTTTCGGTAAGCTTGTTGGTGCTGGAAAACGCCTTGTGACAGGCGAAAGCTTGTTTATGACTGTATTTACCAATACAGGGTATGAAAAACGTCACGTCTCATTTGCTGCTCCGTATCCTGGGAAAATTATTCCTGTGGATTTAACGAGATATCAAGGAAAAGTAATCTGTCAAAAAGATTCTTTCCTATGTGCTGCAAAAGGTGTTTCGGTCGGTATTGAATTTACGAAAAAAATGGGCAGCGGTTTCTTCGGGGGCGAAGGATTTATTATGCAAAAGCTTGAAGGTGACGGCCTTGCGTTCATGCATGCTGGTGGAACAGTATATCAACGTGATTTAAAACCAGGAGAAACATTACGAATTGACACAGGTTGCCTTGTTGCTATGACAAAAGATGTTGACTATGACATTCAATTTGTTGGCAATGTAAAAAGCGCAATCTTCGGCGGAGAAGGCCTATTCTTCGCAACATTACAAGGACCTGGAACAGTTTGGGTTCAATCCTTAACATTAAGCCGCTTAGCGCAGCGCATCATGGGACCAGGAGCAAAAACTTCTGGTGAAGGCAGCATTCTTGGTGGAATCGGCCGCATTCTTGATGGAAACGAATAATCTTGTAAAAGAATGAAACATATATCCTCCTCATATATTGAATTATACTTCATCATGAGGAGGACTTTTCTATGCCAACTTCTGTATCCTTTCATAAGGATACCGCTGTATTGTTAGCTACATGCTGCGAATTAACATATGAGCAATATAGCCAAAATGGCATTTTTACTATTCCGAAAGGTTTCCGGTATGTACAAGGATTTCAAGCAACCGCTATTCAAATGACAGCATGGTTTGGATTCATTTTAGAGTCAGACGATCAAATTATTGTAGCCTTTCGCGGAACACAATCAGACCGTGATTGGATTGCTGATTCTATCGTCCAACAAAAACCGTACCCATTTACTGCAAACAGCGGGAATGTTCATAGTGGTTTTCTTTCTATTTATGAATCATGCCGAGATACAATTATGGACACCCTTGTTTCCTTGCCTTCCTCTAAAGCTCTTTTCGTTACTGGACATAGTTTAGGAGGAGCCCTCGCTACCTTGCATATACTAGATGCTCGTGTAAACACTTCATTCTCTCATTACACGCTCTACAGTTTCGGCTCTCCAAAAGTCGGTGATATCGCCTTTCGCAATTATTATAAAATACAAGTTGCTAATAGCTTTCGTTTCGTAAATTTATTTGATGTTGTTCCGCTTCTCCCTCCCCGTAAAGTACAATTTGAAGGAAATGAATGGGAATATTCCCATACCCATCGTAGTATGACATTTACAAAAAATATGCATTCCTTTATAAAAAACCATCACATTACAACATATAAAACGGCAATTTCTACTCATTTCCAAAGGGATACATTGGAAGAATTGTAGTAATCTTTTATACTTATTTACGATGGACACGGTATATATAGATACAAATTGAAAACACGACATAAACCCTCTTTTTTTAGGTGGGCGAGAGCAACTGGCCATACATAGAAGCGGTCAGGGCCTTTTTCTGCCACGTGCGATGTTTAAAACAAAAGAAGCAGGCCAGTAGGAGGGCATGTTGTATTCCGCATAGCAGCGATTTATATGTTGGAAAATCAAAGTGGATTTATATATTATATACAGCGTTCCATTCTATTTCTGTAGTAAAGTAAAACGACTTGGAATTTTCCAAGTCGTTTTTCATATCGAACAACGTCGAAGGGTCTTTATCCCGCTATTCGTGGGCAGTAAAGGCTAGGGAAGCACGGGGAAGAAAACTGCCCGTAAAAGCCCGATTGGGCGGGCTAACCATCAGTGAGAAAAGCTTCACTGTTGGAAGTTTCATTTTATCCCGCTATTCGTGAGCAGTAAAGGCTGGGGAAGCACGGGGAAGAAAACTGCCCGTAAAAGCCCGATTGGGCGGGCTAACCATCAGTGAGAAAAGCTTCACTGTTGGAAGTTTCATTTTATCTTGCCCTCATACCTTCTGTGATTCTCCAAATATCATAACTGTACTGCAAAATTGTTCGATCACTTGCAAAATGACCTGATTTCGCAATGTTCATCGTACTTATTTCCAACCATTTTTTTCGATTTTCATATGTTTCTCCAACTTTTTCTTGCATATCTGCATATGGTGCGAAATCCCGGAGAACAAAATATTCATCATTCTGAATAAGAAAAGAATCAAAAATGGCTTCAAACTCATCGCCCGCATCTTCAAAAAAGCCATTTGTCAGCTGATTGACAACTTTTTGAATGCGCATATCATGATGATAATAATCGCTTGCACGGTATCCGCCATTTTGGTAATAATGCAGTACTTCTTCAGCCATTAAACCGAAAATAAAAATGGCTTCATTCCCAACAGCTTCTTTAATTTCAACATTCGCACCATCTAGCGTACCTAGTGTTATTGCACCGTTCATCATAAATTTCATATTTCCGGTTCCCGATGCTTCTTTACTTGCAGTTGAAATTTGTTCGCTCACATCTGCTGCTGGGAAAATATCTTCAGCAAGTGAAACACGATAGTTTTCTAGAAAAATAACTTTCATATATTGATTGATATGCGGGTCATCATTTACTTTTCGTGCCAATTCATTTATGAGTTTAATAATCTTTTTTGCATAATAATAACCAGGCGATGCCTTTGCACCAAAAATAAATGTACGCGGATAAAAGGAAAAACTAGAATCTTCTTTTAAACGATTGTACAAATATAAAATATGCAATACATTTAACAATTGCCGCTTATAAGCGTGCAGACGTTTTACTTGTACATCAAAAATGGAATACGGATCCACAACAATACCAGTTTGTTTTTCAATCCGTTTCATCAACAATTCTTTTCGCACTTGTTTTACATTATGGAGCGCATCCTGGAACGCTGCATCGTATTTATAATTTCCTAAAACTTGCAGCTGATCCGGTTCTTTCATCCACTCCGTTCCAATCGTGTCACAAATTAATTTCGATAGTTGCGGATTTGCTTTTAATAACCAGCGCCGGTGCGTAATTCCATTTGTCTTATTATTAAACTTCTCTGGGTAAAACTCATAAAACAATCGCATTTCTCGCTGTTTTAATATTTCCGTATGAATTTTCGCAACGCCGTTTACACTATGACTCCCCACAATCGCCAAATGCGCCATTTTCACAAGCCCATGAGCGATAATCGCCATGTTCTCGATACGATTCCAATCATACGAATAGCGGTCCCATAACTCATGACAAAAACGCTCATTAATTTCTTGTACAATCATATAAATGCGCGGTAATAACGGTTCAAAAATATGAATCGGCCATTTTTCTAACGCTTCCGATAAGGTTGTATGATTTGTATAAGAAATCGTGTGTGTTGTAACATACCACGCATCTTCCCAGCTCATCTTTTCCTCATCAAGCAAAATGCGCATTAATTCTGGAATTGCTAAAACCGGATGCGTATCATTAATATGAATGGCAATTTTCTCATGCAGATTACGAAGCGTGCCATTTCGTTCCCGGTGCAACCGCACAATATTTTGTAGGCTGGCCGACACAAGAAAATACTGCTGTTTCAAACGAAGTATTTTCCCTTCATCATGCGTATCATCTGGATATAAGAACTCCGAGACGGCTTCTGTTTCTCGTTTATACTTTAATACATCCTTGCAGTTTGGCGGAAATGGAACCGGCTCTGCACTCCAAAGGCGCAATGTATTAACAGTACTTGTCTCATACCCAACAACAGGTACATCATACGGAACAGCCACAATTGTTTCCGCATTGATATGCCGAAACTCAAGACGCTCACCAGACTGAAATGTATCAACTTGTCCCCAAAAACTAACTTCCACCGCTTGGTCATGCCTTCGCACTTCCCAAACATTCCCGTGCCGCAGCCATTGCTCTGGCAGTTCAATTTGATAACCATCCACAATTTTTTGATCGAACAAACCGTGCTTATAGCGAATCCCACACCCGTGTCCTGGTAAATTTAACGAAGCAAGCGAATCAAGAAAACAGGCTGCTAAACGACCAAGTCCACCATTTCCGAGGCCAGCATCCGCTTCCATTTCCTCAAGATCTTGCAAATAAATCCCAAGCTCTTCTAATCCTCGTTCACATACATCACGTATTCCTAAATTTAATATATTACTTCCTAACAAACGCCCTAATAAAAACTCAATTGATAAGTAATACATTTGCTTCTGATTATCTGTCCGGTACCGTTCATTCGTCCCAATCCAGCGCTGACTAATATATTCACGTACCATATGACCAAGCGTATTATATTGATCTTGCACAGCCGAATCTTTAAAACTTTTTCCATACATTGTTTCTAGTTTTTCTAAAAAAGCAGCTTTAAAATTCTCTGTATTTGAGAACAACTTTCTCACCTCTTTCAAAGTGAAACTTCCAGCAATGGTTTTTCCACTGCTGGTTCGTTCTATCACTTGTTAACAGAAAAAACCGGTTGCTTATGATTACTCTTCTTTTCTTCCTCATTCGTTTGCGGTTCTTGATTTGAACCCGACAAGCTTTCATATAGCTCTTTATATTTCTCGGCAGACTGCTTCCAGCTATAATCCTCCGTCATCGCACGTTTCATAAGAGACTGCCATATCTTTTTATCGTGATAATAGTGCAGTGCACGCTGCACGGTATGCAGCATATCGTGCGCATTAAAGCTCGTAAAACTAAAACCATTTCCTTCATTTGTATATTCATTGTACGATTGAACAGTATCGTTTAAACCGCCTGTTTCCCGTACAATTGGAATCGCTCCGTACATAAGAGCAATGAGCTGCCCAAGACCACATGGTTCAAATAAAGATGGCATTAAAAATAAATCGGCTCCGGCATATACTTGATGTGCCAGTTCTTCATGAAACCCGATATATACTTTCACTTTATCTGAGTATTCATATGCCATTTGTTCAAAAAATTGTTCATATTCTTTATCGCCTGACCCAAGCACAATACATTGCACATCTTCTTGCATGATTTCATGAAAAGCATGACGTACTAAATCTAATCCTTTTTGCTTCGTTAAACGAGTAACCATTGCAATAATTGGTGCATCTTCTTTTTCTGGTAATCCAAAATAACGCTGCAGAGCACGTTTATTCTCTCTTTTGTTATAGAGTGAATTTGCATCATACATTGCCGCTATCGTTTTATCATTCTTTGGGTTGTACAAAACATCATCAATTCCATTCACAATCCCAACAAGTTTATCGTTATATTTACGCAATAAACCATCTAACTTCTCTCCGAAAAACGAATATTGAATTTCTTCTTTATATGTCGGACTTACCGCTGTAATGATATCAGAGGCAATAATTCCGCCTTTCATAAAGTTAATGTTTCCGTAAAACTCAAGTTGTTCACTATGAAAATACTCATCACCAAGCTCTAATAAGTCATGCATAACGATACGCGGGAACACACCTTGAAACTGCAAATTATGAATCGTAAAAACAGTCTTTATCTTTTCGTACAATGGCTGCTCACGATATTTTTCTCGCAATAAAAAGTTTGCCATCGCTGTATGCCAATCGTGACAATGCAGAACATCCACTTCAAAATCTAAATGCGGAATACACTCTAATACAGCCTTTGAGAAAAATGAAAAACGTTCGCCATCATCATAATGACCATATATCGAATCACGTTTAAAGTAATACTCATTGTCGATAAAGTAATACGTAATTCCTTCATGTTCCATTTTCAAAATACCGCAATATTGATTACGCCAGCCAAGCTGAACCGTAATCACTTTATGAAGCACACATTTTTTTCTTATATGCTCCGGAATTAAACTATAATAGGGAAGCATAACACGCACGTTCATTCCAAGTTTTTGTAACGCCTTCGGAAGCGCCCCGGCTACATCTGCTAATCCACCCGATTTAATAAATGGTACGCACTCTGATACTGCAAATAAAATATTCACTGTAATCGTTTCTCCGCAATAGCTAAGCATAGGTAAAACAGTTTCCTATGCCTCACATGCAGATTCCTCCTCTCGATTCTGATCTTACTGCATTGTTACATTACTACTTTGAATCTTTCCTTTCTCTACAACAAATGGATAACTTGAACCAGTTAATGTTGTTCCATCTTCAATTTTTACATCCTTATCAAGGATTACACCATCTAGTATACAATTCTCTCCAATTTGACTCTTTTGCATAATAATACTATTACGAACGATAGAGCCTTTTCCAATCTTTACAGAACGAAAAACAACGCTATTTTCTACTTCCCCTTCAATAATGCTGCCGTTAGCGATCATCGCATTATGTACACTTGCCTCTTTTCCGTACCTTGTTGGCGGTTCATCCTTTACTTTCGTAAAAATTGGCGCTTCTTTTTTAAAGAGTTGCTTCCAAATGTGCGGCTGCAGTATCTCTAAACTATGTTTGTAGTAACTTTCAATTGAATCTATGACTGCCACATAACCAGTATGCTCATATCTTTCCATACGCAATGAAGTGTTTCGTTTTTCTTTGACAACATCAAGTAAGCTATAATAGCCCATATCTTGATACGTCTCAAACAGCTGTAATAATAACTCCTTCTTCAGTACATACGTCTGAAGCGACATACCACGGTGACATACTTCCGTAATATGTGCGTTTGTATATAAATGACGCTCTAATACAGCTTGGAAATCAAGCGCTGTTACAACATGACTGTTTGTAATGACAACATATTCTTGCTTACTACGTAAAAAGTAGTCAGTATGTCTGCTAAAATGAGCAAACGATCCAAACTCATCTTGAGTACATTGGCAATTTGGAGGAAATAAAAATAAGCCGTCGCGTTTCCGATCTAAATCCCACTGTTTCCCAGAACCGAGATGATCCATGAGCGAACGATTTTTATGACTTGTGAAAATAGCTACGCTATGAATATGAGAATTTACCATATTGGAAAGCATAAAATCTATTAAACGGTAACGTCCGCCAAACGGCAATACCGCCAATGATCGATGATTTGTTACTTGCTGCAGTGATGGAAAATTCTCTGTCGCATTAATAATTCCTAACATTGATTCTCTCACTCATCTCATCCCCTTTTCGTCACGCTCTACCAGAAAATAAAAGCAAAATAACCGTCCATAAAAAATTTAATTGTTTCCAATAACCATTTATATAAATTCATTTTGTTTTTTCAATATATACCTTCCCTTGCAAATCATTCGTCTCACTTTACATTTCCTCTGCAATTAACAAAACGTCTTCTATATTTTTTTCCGGACGAATAATTGTTCCATCTTCAATAACCATTCCTGACGCAACAATAGCACGCTCAATCACAACATTCTTTCCAACCTTAGCATCTGGCATAATAACTGAATCGACAATTCTGCTTCCTTCCTCTACAATTACCCCTTGAAACAATACAGAATGCTGCACATTCCCTTCAACAACACAGCCTTCATTAATTAACGACTCTTCCACTTCTGCTGATGATGCAATATACTGCGGCGGCTGATTCGGATTTACAGAACAAATTCTCCAATCAAAATCATATAAATTAAGCGATGAATCTTCCTGAAGTAGATCCATATTTGCCTCCCATAAGCTCTTCACTGTTCCAACATCTTTCCAGTACCCGCTAAATGGATACGCAACGAGCTTTTTACCTTCATCTAGTAAAAGCGGAATCACATCTTTCCCAAAGTCATTACTAGATTCTGGATTTCTTGCATCCATTTCTAAATACTCTTTTAAAATGGCCCAATTAAAAATATAAATTCCCATTGAAGCTAAGTTACTTTTTGGAAACTGTGGCTTTTCTTCAAACTCAACAATCTCCATCGTTTCATTCGTATTCATAATGCCAAATCGGCTCGCTTCATCCCACGGTACTTCAATAACAGAAATAGAGACATCTGCTTCTCGTTCCATGTGGTAATCAAGCATTTTTGCATAGTTCATCTTATAAATATGATCTCCAGATAAAATGAGAACATATTCTGGATCATACTGCTTTAAATAGTTTAAATTTTGATAAATAGCACTTGCCGTTCCTGTATACCATTTCAAACCAGAAGACTCAGCATAAGGAGGAAGTACAGTAACCCCTCCATTTACACGGTCTAAATCCCATGCATCTCCAATACCGATATAACTATGCAACTCTAACGGCTGGTATTGTGTTAAAATCCCGACTGTTTCAATACCAGAGTTCGCACAGTTACTTAATGCAAAATCAATAATGCGATACTTCCCCCCAAATGGAACAGCTGGCTTAGCTAAATTTTTTGTTAACGCACTTAGACGACTACCTTTTCCCCCTGCTAATAACATTGCTACGCACTTCTGCTTTTGAACCATCTTGTTTACTACTCCCCTTTCGTGTTTTCACTGGTCGTAAAATTGAAATTCCAAATGGTGGTATTGTCATTTCGACATGTGCAAGCTGATTATGATAAGGTTCCATAATCACCTTTAATCGCTTCTTATTCATTTGTCCAGAACCGCCATATGCAGAACTATCGCTATTTAAAATTTCGTTATAATAGCGAAATGCCGGTACGCCAACTTTATAGTTTTCATACACCGCGCTTGTAAAGTTGCAAACGATAACGAGAACATCCTCTTCTCTTTCTCCTTGGCGAATAAACGAGAAAACACTTTGTTCGCGGTTATCCGCATCGATCCACAGAAAGCCTTTCGGTGTATGATCAAGCTGCCAAAGCGGCTTAGAACGCTTATACAATGCTATGAGCTCCTTGAAATAATCATGCATATAATGATGCATCTCAAAATCATGTAAACTCCAATCTAAGTCTTCAAGGTCTTTCCATTCATCAAATTGTCCAAACTCACCACCCATAAAGAGCAGTTTCTTCCCTGGATGTGTAAATAAATAGCCATACAATAAACGAAGCTGAGCAAACTTGGACCAATAATCACCCGGCATTTTATTTAACAGCGATTTCTTTCCATGTACAACCTCATCATGTGATAAAGGTAAAATAAAATTCTCAGAATACGCATACAGCAGCGAAAATGTTACTTTGTCATGAATATATTTCCGATACTCCGGCGCACATTCCATATATTTTAAAATGTCATTCATCCAGCCCATATTCCACTTATAATTAAAGCCAAGTCCACCTTCGTAAGTCGGTGCTGTTACGAGCGGCCATGCCGTTGAATCTTCCGCAGTCATTAAGAAAGTGGGATCTTCTGCAAACACAGCTTCATTCAATTGTTGCAGGAATGATACTGCATGCTCATTGCTTTCCTGCTCTCCATTTCGCTCCCAATACAACATATTCGCAACAGCATCCACCCGAAAACCGTCAATATGATAAAACTTCATCCAAAACAGCGCATTCGAAATAAGAAAGTTTCGCACTTCTTGTTTTCCTAAATCAAAATTCACCGTCCCCCATACACGGTTTTCTTGCACATCAAGATCTTTATATTCATATGTCGGTTCCCCGTCAAACAAATAAAGACCATGAGCGTCTTTACAAAAATGTCCTGGCACCCAATCTAAAATGACACCGATCCCATATTTGTGACATTCATCGACAAAATACATAAAATCTTGTGGTGTTCCATATCTACTTGTTGGTGCATAATAGCCCGTTCCTTGATATCCCCAAGAACGATCATATGGGTGTTCAACGAGCGGCATAATTTCAATATGAGTAAATTGATGCTCCGCTACATATGGAATAAGTTCATCTGCCATTTCTCTATAAGAATAAAAAGATCCATCTTCTCTCTTTTTCCAAGAGCCAAAGTGAAGCTCATAAATGGCTAACGGTTCATTATAGATCGGCTTTCGTTTCTTTTTTTGAAACCATTTCTGATCTTTCCATTTATATCCTTTTATATCATAAACAACGGATGCCGTATTTGGCCGAGCTTCAGCATACATTGCATACGGATCTGCTTTTAAAATCGTATGCCCTTCTTGTGTTTGCATTGCATACTTGTATAATTCCTGCTGAGGAATATTTGGTATAAATAAAGACCAAATCCCTCTCTCTGTCACTCGTATCATTTCATGCATCTCGCTATTCCACTCATTAAAATCTCCTACAATACTCACAGCTTGTGCATGAGGTGCCCATACGGAAAAACGTGTGCCTTCCATTCCATTTTCCATCGTCAAATGAGCACCAAGTATCTCATAGCTATCATAAAACTTTTCTTCATGGAACAATAACATGTCTTTCACATTACACTTTGTATCAATCACTATGTTCACCTCACAAGATGACAGAATTTTAAATATGTTATTACTATTCTTCAGTAAATTGAAATATCCTTGCGAATTTCTAAAAAAACATACGTTTTTTTATAGAAATTCGTGGTAATTTTATGAAATTTAACCGAAAAATATCGAATTTTGACGAATATTCATTGTAAGCGTTTTATTTTAGAATAATTTTTTCAGTGGAAAAGAAGAGGAATTTACCGCTATTCTGTTATTACTTTTCATGAAAGTAAAACATAAAAAACCCCTTCCGACAAAGGGGTAAAATAAAGAGATATACAGGGGAGGTCGAAAAAGGCTTTATCCCGCTATTCGCGGACAGTAATACTCTCGCCTTACATTTCGGTGAAAGCAATGTCCAGCTCCAATGGCTAGAATGTTCGGTGGGAGATAAACTGCTGGCATGCGCCCGATTGAGAGGGCTAATAATCAGTGAGGGATGAAGAAAACCCCCACTGATTAAAGTTTCACTTTATACAATTTGAATTATAATACTGGTGCCATAGTTTCTTTTAGCACTTTTACAGAATGGTCGAATTTCAATTCTTCTTCTGCATTTAATTCAAGCTCTATAACTTCTCGAATACCTTGACGGTTGATAATTGCTGGAACACCCACGTAAACATCTTGTTGTCCATATTGTCCTTCAAGATATGCAGATACTGTCAATACGCTGTTCTCGTTGTTTAAAATCGCTTTAGTTATACGAAATAGTGCCATACCGATACCGTAGTAAGTTGAACCTTTACGTTGAATAATATGATAAGCAGCATCGCGTACATTTGTAAAGATTTCATCTAAATCGCCTTGTTTATACTTTTCATTGTTTGCTAAGATTGTTTCTAGCTTTTGTACACCGATAGTAGCATGACTCCATACGGCAAGCTCTGTATCACCATGTTCACCAATAATATACGCATGCACGTTACGTGGATCTACCTCTAAGTACTCACCTAACATATAACGGAAGCGAGCAGAGTCTAAAGTTGTACCAGAACCGATTACGCGCTCTTTTGGTAATCCAGATTCTTTCCAAGTTACATAAGTTAAAATGTCCACTGGGTTAGTTGCGATTAAGAAGATACCATCAAATCCGCTATCCATAATACCACGAACGATTTGTTTATAGATTTTTGCATTCTTCTCAACTAAATCTAAGCGAGTTTCACCTGGTTTTTGTGGTAATCCAGCAGTGATAACAACAATATCTGCATCTTTACAATCTGCATAGCTACCTTTCCAAACTTTTGTTGGAGATGGGGCAAATGGAACCGCATGGCTTAAATCCATTGCTTCGCCTTCTGCTTTTGCTTCATTTACATCAACAAGAACAAACTCTTCAGCTACACCCTGGTTAATCATAGAATATGCATAGCTGCAACCTACAGCTCCAGTTCCTACTAATACTACGCGGTTAATACCTTTTTTCATGGTAAAATCCCCTCTCTATTTTTTAATATCATTATTAGCATTGTCATTTAAGTAAATAATTAAAATACTGTTTTTATGTTGTTTAACTTCCTTACATTTATATTGTAGCACTTTTCTTTGTGAATGTATTCACATTTTTTGACCTATTTGTGAATTATCTCACAGATAGGGGAAAGTTATTATACCATATATGGAATCTATCCCAATCTCATCTATATACACCATGATTCACATACTATTTCCTTCAGAAGCGTATATAATTTGTCCACACCTTTTTTCAACTTAAAAATATATTATGTATTGAATTAAAAATTTATTTTGAAAGGAGTCGATTGATATAAACAAGCATACAAAATGCGTCTGTGAGCAACTCGAAACTTTACAGCCTGGTACAGAAGTAGATATTTTTCTAAATGGAAACTTTATAGATGATGTTACTTTTGTTAATTTTAATCCTCAAAATTTTTGTGCAACTTTTGTAGATACAGAAGGAGATGAAGCAGGCGGCGTACTTCTTATAGATTGCCGTGATATTCAAGCACTTCGAATTGAGGCAAGCTAGTTGATAAAAGAGAGCTTTTTTGAAGCTCTCTTTTATCATTTCAACATATAGTTCCATCCGAAATATACAAAAGAGAAAGAGGGAAAGAACCATGTCAATTTTCATAAACCATACTGCTATCCCTAAAATATTCAACCCAAATTTAGTAAAGGATACAGATATACAATCTTTATATATAAAAAATAAAGAAAAATATTTTGAAGATATTTGTTACCTTTTAAACACCTTTCAGTTAGGAAAAAAAGTAAACGAAATTATAATTAATGGCGTGCCATTAACCGTTTCAAATTTTACAGGATTTCACTTTAGCACAGGTCTTGCTACATTTCTAAATAATAGTGGGCGCATTGTCCTCGTTAATTGCGAACGCATCGATGCAATTGTACTTTAACATTATTATTTATGAGAAAGTGAAAGTAAGATCGAGGATACATTATTAATCACTACAAGGAAAATAAAAAAGAGATAGCATGTTATGCTATCTCTTTAGTATGACCCGTACGGGATTCGAACCCGTGTTACCGCCGTGAAAGGGCGGTGTCTTAACCACTTGACCAACGGGCCAATTTCTGGCAGAGAAGAAGGGATTCGAACCCTCGCACCGCGTAAGCGATCTACTCCCTTAGCAGGGGAGCCCCTTGAGCCACTTGGGTACTTCTCTATATTATATGGCTCCGCAGGTAGGACTCGAACCTACGACCGATCGGTTAACAGCCGATAGCTCTACCACTGAGCTACTGCGGAATATGGTGGGCCTAAATGGACTCGAACCATCGACCTCACGCTTATCAGGCGTGCGCTCTAACCAGCTGAGCTATAGGCCCCTAGAAAAAAGCGGGTGAAGAGAATCGAACTCTCGACCAGAGCTTGGAAGGCTCTTGTTTTACCACTAAACTACACCCGCAAAAAAAATGGTGAGCCATGAAGGACTCGAACCTTCGACCCTCTGATTAAAAGTCAGATGCTCTACCAACTGAGCTAATGGCTCATTTTGAAATGGTGCCGGCTAGAGGACTTGAACCCCCAACCTACTGATTACAAGTCAGTTGCTCTACCAATTGAGCTAAGCCGGCTTGCATATTTCAAAACGATGGCTCGGGACGGAATCGAACCGCCGACACGAGGATTTTCAGTCCTCTGCTCTACCGACTGAGCTACCGAGCCTTAATATAAATGGCGGTCCCGACCGGGGTCGAACCGGCGATCTCCTGCGTGACAGGCAGGCATGTTAACCACTACACCACGGGACCATTGGTTGCGGGGACAGGATTTGAACCTGCGACCTTCGGGTTATGAGCCCGACGAGCTACCAGACTGCTCCACCCCGCGATGATATAATATTATTTTAAATAAAAAATGGAGGAGGTAGAGGGATTCGAACCCCCGCGCGACTCTCGCCGCCTGTCGGTTTTCAAGACCGATCCCTTCAGCCGAACTTGGGTATACCTCCGTATATAAAAACTTGAGTGGTGGACCTTGTAGGACTCGAACCTACGACCGGACGGTTATGAGCCGTCTGCTCTAACCAGCTGAGCTAAAGGTCCTTTATGGTAGCGGCGGAGGGGATCGAACCCCCGACCTCACGGGTATGAACCGTACGCTCTAGCCAGCTGAGCTACACCGCCATAAAGAATTATAAGTGGAGCCTAGCGGGATCGAACCGCTGACCTCCTGCGTGCAAGGCAGGCGCTCTCCCAGCTGAGCTAAGGCCCCATTATTTTAAAACTATCGGGAAGACAGGATTCGAACCTGCGACCCCCTGGTCCCAAACCAGGTGCTCTACCAAGCTGAGCCACTTCCCGTTAATAAAGCGCGCCCGAGAGGACTC
>NZ_JAKUFS010000004.1 GCF_022663535.1 Bacillus cereus group sp. BfR-BA-01380
CAAAGAAATGTGGAAGTGGCTCGCCCAGAATGTGAGGGGGATGGAGCTTCTGACGTAGAGGTGTTTTTTACCTCGTAGGAAGAAGCGAAGCCACCGAACATTCTAGCCACTAGAGCTGGACAATGCTTCCGCTGAATTTTGAGGTGGGAGTCTTACTGCCCACAAATAGCGGGATAAAAGTTTTTTGATGAAAAAGAAACGAAATCCTCGTTTGTGTAGTTGCATTTTATCATAATATTTTTTCCACGGTAGAACAGCATTAGCATGTTATGCAGATAGGAAAAGAGGAGTATAGACATTCTAAAGGAAGGGAAATTCAGTTATGATGGCTGCAAAATATGACTCTGTTCGAAATTGGATGAAGCAGGACCCGTACATTTTGAGGAAAGATGATACAATTCGAGAAGCATTACGAATACTAGCTGAATCAGAGAGCACAGAACTCCCTGTTTTAGAAAATAATCATGTGATTGGGGTTGTGAAACTAATTGATTGTGTAAAGTGGTTAGAGGATCATTCAGAGTGGGATGAACCGATTGCCACTATACTGAGACATTTTTTCTATAACGTAAGGGAAGAATTTTCATTAAGCGAGTTAGAAAATATTCCACTTTACGTTACTTGCGAGGAAAACAGAGAGCTTAAAGGAGTGTTCAGTAATAAGGAATTATTAGCCTTTCATAAAGATTTGGTTCAAGAAATCGAATGTGCACATCAAATGATAGAGTGGTTTAAACTTTGTTTTGATACTGCATACGAAGGTATTGCAATTGTGGATGAAAATGGAGTTATCCAAATGTTCAATGAAACGTACAGTCGTTTTGTTGGTGTTACGAAGGAAGAAGCAATTGGGCAACACGCTGAAAATGTAATTGAGAATACGCGGCTTCCAGTTGTATTAAAAACAGGAGTACCAGAAAGAAATCAAGTGCACCGTCTGCAAGGACAGAATCTAGTTGTGCACCGGATGCCAATTTGGAAGCAGGGAAGAGTGATAGGTGCTGTAGGGATGCTTATTCATGAAGGGATTTCAGATATTTATAAAATACTAGAACGATTTGATCAAAAGGATAGGGCGATCAAACCAACGTTTTCTAAACCAAAAAAGAAGCAGATTCGATTTGAAGATATTCTTGGAGAAAGTCAAACAATTTCTGAAACGAAAAAAATGGCTCGAAAAGCAGCTAGTTCAAAAGCATCCGTATTAATTACTGGAGAAAGCGGTGTTGGTAAAGAGCAATTTGCACGTGCGATACATGATACCGGTATAACAAAAAACGGTCCGTTTATTAGTGTGAACTGTGCTGCTATTCCTGATAATTTACTAGAATCTGAATTGTTTGGCTATGCAGAAGGTGCTTTTACAGGTGCGAAAAAGAATGGGAAGGCAGGGAAGTTTGAACTTGCAAATCATGGAACATTATTTTTAGACGAGATTGGCGATATGTCACTATTAACGCAAGTAAAAATTTTACGTGTTTTACAAGAAAGGGAAATAGAAAGAATAGGTGGTACACATCCAATTCCTGTTGATTTCAGGCTGATCACAGCGACAAATAAAGATTTAAAACAAATGGTTAGAGAAGGAACCTTTAGGGAGGATTTATATCATCGTCTTCATGTTATTCCGATTCATATTCCACCGCTTCGCTTTCGAAAACAAGATATACCACTCATTGTTGAAGAACATTTACAAAAGTTATGTCAGATGTATGGTGCCGAAGAAAAGACACTTGATAAAGAGGTATTACGCCTTATGTTCCATTATAATTGGCCGGGTAATGTCAGGGAACTAATCAATGTGTTAGAAAGGCTATTTGCACTATCAGATGATGCACATATACGGGCTAAGGATTTACCAGAAGAATTTTATTACCGGGATATGGAGCAGAAGAAATTAGTACCTATGATGCAGTCTTTACCAGCAAAACAAGAAGCAATGAAAGTGGTGCGTGAAGAGGAAGAAAGAGGATTAATTGAACGTGTTTTAAAAGAAGCAAAAGGAAATAAGTCAAAAGCAGCGGCATTGTTAGGGATTTCTAGGGCGACCCTTTATAATAAATTGTCAAGATTCAAGATCTAAACAATTGTTATATCAAGTGTAAAACTGTCTAGACAGTTTTACGTTTTCTTTTCATTTTGCCCTTGTTCTATCAATTTTTAGATTGGCATAGATTTTGCATATGAATAAAATGAAGACCGAAATGATAGGGGGATACAGATGGAGAAAACAAAGTTGCAATGGGAAGAATTTTTTTCGCTGAATCAGGAGCTTAATACAATCTTTTTTACACCTGAGGATTTTTCAGGTGATGAAGATTTAATCGCAAAAACAACAGAACAATTTGTGAAACAGGAAATTGTTCCTCAAATTGAAAATATCGAGCAGCACAATTATCAAGTTTCCCGCAGGTTGTTTGAAAAGGCTGGAGAACTTGGATTGTTGAGTATAGAGGTTCCAGAAGAATATGGTGGATTTGAATTAGGGAAAGCAGTTTCTGGACTTGTAGCGGAAAAGATAGGATATGCAGGAGCCTTTAGTGTTTCCTTTAATATTCATGCTGGAGTAGGAACGCTGCCATATATATACTACGGAACAAAAGAGCAGAAGGAAAAATACTTACCTAAAATTGCATCAGGCGAATGGATCGGAGCTTATGCTTTAACAGAGCCTAATGCTGGATCTGATGCATTAAGTGCAAAAACAAGTGCTGTCTTAAATGAAGAAGGAACAGCTTGGACATTAAATGGTGAAAAACAATGGATTACAAATGCACATATGGCTGACGTATATGTTGTTTTTGCAAAGACAAATAAAGGAATGACAGCATTTATTGTCGAAAGAACATGTGAAGGCGTTTCGATTGGCCTAGAAGAAAAGAAAATGGGTATTAAAGGTTCTTCAACTGCGACACTGATTTTAGAGGATGTTGTCATACCTGCTGAAAATGTACTAGGGGAAGTAGGAAAGGGACATCACGTAGCTCTTAATATTCTCAATTTTGCTAGATTGAAACTTGCTTTCGGAAATATTGGAACAGCAAAGCAAGCAATTGGCTTATCTGTTCAATACGGAAAAGAACGAAAACAGTTTCAAACAGAATTAGTTGATTTCACGATGATTCAAGAGAAAATTGCAAATATGATTATCGCTACATACGGTGCAGAGAGCGCAGCTTATCGAACAGCAGGCGTAATTGATGAAGCAATTCATGAGGGTGATGAAGGTATTATGCAGAAAATGTCTCAATTTGCAATGGAGTGTGCGATCAACAAAGTGAATGCTTCAGAAACACTTGGAAACATTGTGGATGAGGCGGTACAAATTCATGGTGGTTATGGTTATATGCAAGAATATGAAGTAGAACGATTATACCGTGATGCTAGAATTAGCCGTATATTTGAAGGGACGAATGAAATTAACCGCTTAACAGTTGCGAAAATGTTAATGAAACAAACGAAACAACTAGGGGACCAAGTAGATGAAGACAAATTTGAAAATGTAGAACGAAATCATCGTTATATTTTATTATCGAAACAATTATTGAAGCAATCTTTGAAAACGCTATCTCAAACTCCTGAATTAAAAATCGAACAAGAACAAGAATATTCACGCGTGTTAGCAGACATGTTGAAAGATGTATATGTAATGGAATCGGCATTTTTACGTACAAAGAAAGCGATAAGTAAAAATGGTGAAGAAAAAGAATGTGCAAAACAGTTTATAACGGATGTGCTTTGTGAAGAAGGATATCGAAAAGTAGAATCAGCAGCAATTGTTCTTCTTTCTGCAGCGGTGCAAGAAGAGCAAACTAGAAACGCCATTCTAAATGAAATTCGTCAACTGTCAGTACCTTTATACACGAACTTGTTTACGAAAAAGAGAGAAATTGCAAAAACGATTATAAATCGCGGGAAATATATTGTTTAAATAGGAGGAGAGCAGTATGAAAAAGATTGGTTTTATCGGCTTAGGTAATATGGGTCTTCCGATGTCTAAAAATTTAGTTAAATCAAATTATACGGTATATGGAGTCGATTTAAATAAAGAGGCTGAAGCTTCCTTCGAGAAAGAAGGAGGAATCATCGGTTTATCAATTGGAAAATTAGCAGAAACATGTGATTTGATTTTTACAAGTTTACCGTCACCGCGAGCTGTTGAAGCTGTTTATTTTGGCGAAGAAGGTTTAATTGAGAATAGTCATTCGAATGTTGTTTTAATTGATACAAGTACAGTAGCTCCGCAACTAAATAAAAAGCTTGCAGATGCTGCGAAGGATAAAAAAGTCGATTTCTTGGCTGCACCGGTTAGCGGTGGAGTGATTGGAGCGGAAAACCGCACATTAACTTTTATGGTTGGTGGATCAAAAGAAGTATATGAAAAAGGTTTACCAGTGATGGAAGTATTGGGAGAAAATATATTTCATGTGAGTGAGAAAATTGATAGTGGTACGACTGTAAAATTGATTAATAACTTATTAATTGGTTTTTATACAGCGGGTGTTAGTGAAGCTCTGACATTAGCAAAGAAAAACAATATGGATTTAGATAAAATGTTTGATATTTTAAATGTGAGTTATGGACAAAGTAGAATTTATGAGCGCAATTATAAAAGCTTTATTGCGCCAGAAAACTATGAACCAGGGTTTACTGTAAATCTACTAAAGAAAGACTTAGGATTTGCAGTTGATTTAGCAAAAGAAAGTGAGCTTCACTTACCAGTAAGTGAAATGCTTTTGAATTTGTATGATGAAGCTGGTAAAGCAGGATATGGTGAAAAAGACATGGCTGCTTTATATCAAAAGGTCGGTGAACAATTAACCTCTAGTCATAAACAACAATGAATACTAGCAAATATAAAAAATAAAAAGGAGCGAATACAATGATTACAACAGAAATTAAACGCGTGAAAAATCATATTAATGGTGAATGGGTAGAATCTACTGGCACAGAAGTGGAAGCTGTTCCGAATCCTGCGACTGGGAAAATAATTGCTTATGTTCCACTTTCTCCAAAAGAAGATGTGGATCGTGCTGTTGAAGCTGCGAAAGCAGCATATGAAACATGGTCTAAAGTACCAGTTCCAAATCGCTCAAGACAGTTATATAAATATTTACAACTTTTACAAGAAAACAAAGATGAGCTTGCAAAAATTATTACATTAGAAAATGGTAAAACATTAAAAGATGCAACTGGCGAAGTGCAGCGAGGAATTGAAGCTGTAGAACTGGCAACATCAACACCAAATTTAATGATGGGGGAAGCACTTCCAAATATTGCAGGTGGAATCGATGGTTCAATTTGGAGATACCCAATTGGAGTTGTTGCTGGTATTACTCCGTTCAACTTCCCAATGATGATTCCACTATGGATGTTCCCATTAGCAATCGCTTGTGGTAATGCATTTGTATTAAAAACATCTGAAAGAACGCCGCTTTTAGCAGAAAAACTAGTAGAATTATTCTATGAAGCGGGCTTCCCGAAAGGGGTTTTAAACTTAGTACAAGGTGGAAAAGATGTTGTAAATAGCATTTTAGAAAATAAAGATATTCAAGCTGTTTCATTTGTTGGATCTGAGCCAGTTGCACGCTATGTATACGAAACAGGAACAAAATATGGAAAACGAGTGCAAGCACTTGCGGGAGCGAAAAACCATGCAATTGTTATGCCAGACTGCAATATTGAAAAGACAGTACAAGGTGTCATTGGTTCTGCATTTGCGAGTAGTGGAGAACGCTGTATGGCATGCTCTGTTGTAGCGGTAGTTGATGAAATTGCTGATGAATTCATTGATGTTCTTGTATCAGAAACGCGTAAATTAAAAGTCGGTGATGGTTTCCATGAAGAGAATTATGTAGGTCCATTAATTCGTGAATCTCATAAAGAGCGTGTACTAGGCTATATTAATAGCGGTGTAGCAGATGGAGCTACTTTATTAGTAGATGGCCGTAAAATTAATGAAGAAGCCCACGAAGGGTATTTCGTTGGAGCAACAATCTTTGATGGTGTGAATCAAGATATGAAAATTTGGCAAGATGAAATTTTTGCTCCAGTATTAAGCATTGTGAGAGTAAAGGATTTAGAAGAAGGAATTAAGCTTACAAACCAATCAAAATTTGCAAATGGTGCAGTCATTTATACGTCAAGTGGTAAACACGCACAAACATTCCGTGATAATATCGATGCTGGCATGATTGGTGTGAATGTTAACGTTCCAGCTCCAATGGCATTTTTCGCATTTGCAGGAAATAAAGCTTCTTTCTACGGTGACCTAGGTACAAACGGAAAAGATGGTGTACAATTTTATACACGTAAAAAAGTAGTGACAGAACGCTGGTTTTAAAAGAAATGTAAAAAAGTGTCCAATATCATGGACACTTTTTTATTGAAAAGGCTCTGTTAATATTAATTGTTGACTTTCGAACAAAAGAAAACCGCCTCTTATAGAGAGCAGTTTTACTTATATTCATTCTTATGCAAATTCTGAAGCATATTCTTCGTATATCTTTAATGTATTAAGCAATCGAGCTGATTCAATCATGATTTCGTTCGATGAATCAGTTACAGAAATGACAATAAATCGATTATCATTTCTGTCTCCAAACAATCCTTCTGATTCAAGTTCCATTAACACATTTAACGATTCATTCAACAGTGTATTTACTCGCATGTTAAAGTCATCTTCGACGGTTTCATGATATTTCTTAATAATTTTGTTCACTTCATCAAACATTCCGAAATCGTCCCATTCGCTCCACTCAACAGCTCCATATCTATAATAATTGTATAAAGGGTCCAATTTATTAACTTTGATCAGTCTTTCTTTATTAGCCACTGGTCCAATGCTATTGACACAATCGTCTGTTAATATGGAGTACCCATATATTGTGTCAACACCGCACCTAGTTATAAGTTCGTTATAATGACAACGAATTGCATTTTTTAACTCAACATATAAACTTTCTTGAAGATGCATTTTCACCGTATTTGCTCCGTTCTTTTTGTAGCGACATGTTGTTACATACTTCAATTTTAACATGAAAATCAACATTAAACGTTAACTGAGCCATTGAAAAAAACATTTACCGCTGGAAATTCACTTGCTATTATTAGCTTTTTAGAGATGGAAAAAATTATTTACATCTTCGTCTGAAACATCTTCTAAATGTTTATATTTATATTGAGGGTTTTGGTCCTTATCAATGACAACTGAACGTACTCCCTCGAAAAAATCTTCATGTTTCAGAAAGTTTTTAGCGAGTACAAGATCAGTAGCAAAGCATTCTTCTAATGTTTTTTCTTTTCCATCAATAAATTGTTTTAAAGTTATCTTTAAAGAGAAAGGTGATTTTGACAACAGTGTTTCTTTTGTTTGCGTTGCAAAATGGCTTGTATCTTTTTCTAAAGAATGGATAATTTCTTCAACCGTGTAATAAGAAAAATGTCTATCAATATTTGATTGGAACGATGATAGTTCACTTTCGGTAGTAGGAAACTCAGAATAGTCATTGATTAGCTCTGTTAATGATGTATGGATATCTTTTGCATGCCAATCTACTTGTTCAATATGAGTAAGAAGAGCATTCAATTTTTCGCTTGTCATGTAAAAGTCTGCAGCATTTATATATAGTACATCAGGGGCTTTAATGACAGAAGCTGTTAATGCTAAGTAACGACCTGTATATTCCGGAGCTTTATTTAAGAAAAAAGAAGCTCCGACATCAGGGAAAAAACCAATGTTCATTTCTGGCATAGCCCATTTTGTTCGCTCAGTTACAATTCTATGACTAGCTCCGTAAGTGAGGCCAACGCCTCCGCCCATAACAAAGCCATCTAAACATGCAACAATCGGTTTAGAAAACTTATAAATGAGCATATCCAATTGAAATTCATCTTCAAAAAATTTCTCTGCTTTTTGCATGGCAGAGTCATCTACACGTGCTTCGTAAAGAGTCTTAATGTCGCCCCCGGCACAAAGGCCCTTCGTACCTGCGCCTTTTATAATGACAAGATGAATTTGATTATCAACTTCCCATTCTTTCAATTTTTGTGTAATCGGTCCTAACATTTCATAAGAAATAGAGTTTAATGCTTTTGGGCGATTTAACGTTATGGTGGCTACACCGTTTGCGTGAATTGAAAATAGGACTTGATCAGTCATAGTATATCCTCCTTTGTATTGCTCTGTTTGTTTTCACAAGTTGTGTCAGTGTCGAAACAAATAAACATTTTGTAAAAAGACAGAGTAAGTGTGCTTTTATATATAAATTTCTTGTTTTTTTTCTTTAATCCTGCAATATCACATGTCTTTCTTTGTTTTAAAATGAAGAGCAAGTGAATATACTGTAGAAAATAGGCATGATCTTTAATAGTAATGCGTTTTTTTGTGTTTTTTGGAGAAAGAGAGAAATATTCTTTATATGAATGAACAAAGAGTAAAATTGCCGCATATTTTGGCGAGATATTTTGGAAGGATTTTATAAAAGAAAAAGGAATATAAAACTTCTAACGTATTATAAAACATATGATTTGTAATTTTTTATAATAAAGGTTTTAATAAGTAGATATAACGAGTTTTCTATATTGTAGCTTTATTTTCGTTTTTAGGTTTGTTCATGAGTTTATTTTTAATACATATAGAATGTTTTACTTCATACGCCCTAAGAAAGTAAAGGAAGGGGAGATTGGAATGCCAGGGCCTTTGTTATTATCGGTCATTATTTTGTCTTGTCTTATGATTGGTTTAACTTTTTATTTTCATCAAGAAGATTCAGAACAGGATACGATACAAGATAAAGTACGATTGGTATTTCCAATTTTCATTTTAACAATTGCCATTAGCTTTGCATTAGCTGAAAATAATTACGTTGCAATTTTTTCATGGCTTTTTATGACAGTGCTATTATTCATTATTTTGTATGCTGTGATGAAGGATTACTTACAAAAATAAAAGTGCCGTTTCAGGCACTTTTATTTTTAAGTGATTATTAATTTCACATACCGTAATGAAAAAAATAAAAAATCGATAGTAATAAATCACTTAAGGATTTAAAACAGTTGGGTATGTATTTTATCCCGCTATTTGTGGGCAGTAATACTCCCACCTCAAAATTCGGCGAAAGCGTTGTCCAGCTCTAGCGGCTAGAATCTCCGGTCGTTTCGCCCCCTCGGACGAGGCAAAAAGCGCCTCTCCGCCCTGTGCGTGGGCGTCCTGCGATTCTGAGCGAGCCGCTTCCGCTTTTCTGAAGAAGTTAGGTGGGAGATAAACTGCCCGTAAAAGCCCGATTGGTGAGGGCTAATAATCAGTGGGGATGAAGAAAACCCCCACTGATTAAAGTTTCACTTTATATTCTGTTGCTACTTTTCTCATACTACAAGTGAATAATGGCAGAAGCCGAATGAGTTTTCATTAGGGAAGTTATACCTTTCTCACTCATTCTCTTGTCAATCAGTAATGCCCGCTATACTATAAAATAGAGACATAAAAAAGGGGTGTTTTTGCATGAATTTTGAAATGCATACAAAGATTATTGCGAACGAAACCGAGAAACGATTACATACAGAAGATAATATATTTCAGTTAATGTTAGAAGGATATCATTTATTTGTAGTGGATGAAATATTGCCAGTATATAAAACAAGACAAGAGCTTGTTGGAAGTGCCGTTGTAAAGAAAGTGGAATGGACAGAGGGAAGAACGACGCTTTTATATCAACTTATTTCACTTCAATCTGTGAATTAATAGAAAAGAAAGGAAGGGAAAGATGAAATTTTTTCATACAGCCGATTGGCATTTAGGAAAGCTTGTTCATGGTGTTTATATGACAGAAGATCAGCACTATGTTTTAGAACAATTTATACAAGCAGTAGAAGAAGAAAAACCAGATGCTGTCATTATTGCGGGAGACTTATACGACCGTGCCATCCCGCCTACAGAGGCGGTAGATTTATTACATGAAACATTACAAAAAATTGTAATTGAATTACAAACACCAGTATTAGCGATAGCAGGAAATCATGATAGTCCAGATCGTATTCATTTTGGAAGTAGTTTAATGAAGAAGCAAGGCTTACACATTGTTGGACAATTTCAATATCCATATGAGCCAGTTGTTATGCATGATGAATATGGAGAAGTACATTTTCATTTAGTCCCATATGTTGATCCGGGCATCGTCCGTCATGTTATGAAAAATGATGACATTCGTAGTCATGATGATGCAATGCGTATTTTTATGAATGAGTTATCGGAAAGTATGGACAAAGAGGCGCGTCATGTTTTTATCGGACATGCTTTTGTAACATCATCAGGGGAAGCAGAAGAAAATACAAGCGATGCTGAAAGACCATTATCTATTGGCGGAGCAGAATATGTAAATAGTCATTATTTTGATGCTTTTCATTACACGGCGCTCGGCCATCTGCATCAGGCGCATTACGTACGAAATGAAACAATTCGCTATGCAGGTTCGCCGCTCGCTTATTCTATTTCGGAAGAACATCATAAAAAGGGGTATTACATTGTTGAATTAAATGAATCAGGGCAAGTAACACTTGAAAAACGATCATTAACACCAAAGCGTAAAATGAGAACGGTTGAGGCAAAAATTGATGAATTGTTGCAACATCCTGTATGCGAAGACTATGTATATGTAAAATTACTAGATGAAAATCCTGTATTGCAGCCGATGGAAAAGATTCGTTCTGTTTATCCGAATGCAATGCATGTAGAGCGTGTTATACAAAGAAAAAAATTAGCAAATGAAAATATTGCAGTCACTTCACGTCATAAAATGGATGATCTTTCCCTTGTGAAAGCTTTTTATAAAGAAATGAAAGGGATAGAGTTATCAGAAGAAAAAGAGCGTCTCTTCTTAGAAGTATTAAAGACAGTTCATGAACGAGAGGGGGAGAGAGCATGAGACCTATCAAACTTATTATGACAGCGTTTGGCCCATATAAACAGCAAGAAACGATCGATTTTGAAGAATTAGGTGAACATCGGATCTTTACTATTTCTGGAAATACAGGTGCAGGAAAAACAACGATTTTTGATGCGATTTGTTATGCGCTGTACGGAGAAGCGAGTGGAGAAGAACGCAATGATACGAGTATGCTTCGTAGTCAATTTGCTGATGATAACGTTTATACAAGCGTTGAATTATTATTTCAATTAAAAGAAAAAACCTATTGTATAAAGCGGCAACTTGGTCATAAAAAGGAAGGTAATAAAACGATTACGGGCCATGCGATTGAATTTTATGAAGTTGTTGATGACGAGAAGATTCCATGTGTAGATCGCTTCCATGTGACAGATGTAAACAAAAAAGTGGAAGATTTAATTGGTCTTAGTAAACATCAATTTAGCCAAATTGTGATGCTTCCACAAGGTGAATTTCGTAAACTTTTAACATCTGAAACAGAAAATAAAGAGGAAATTTTACGCCGCATTTTTAAAACAGATCGATATAAATTAATGAGAGAGTTATTAGATCAAAAGCGTAAAGAATGGAAAGATGTTCTGCAAGAAAAGCAAAAAGAACGAGAATTGTACTTTCGTAATGTTTTCAAGCTTCCTATGCGGGATGGTACACGACTTGAAATATTGGCAAATCAAGAACATGTGAATACACATCAAGTAGTAGAAGCACTTCAACAAGAAATGGATTTTTATGAAAAACAAGCAAATCAATTCGAACAGCAAGAAGCAGTGCAGCTGAAGCAATTAAAAGAAGCAGAAACAGGTTATCATGAGGCAAAAGCATTGAATGATAGATTGCAAGATTTGCAAACAAAACAAAATCGTTATGATTTATTAGGGCAGGAACGTTCTTCTATTGAAGTGAAAGAACAACAATTGAAACAAGCAGAGCAAGCAAACCGGTTATTACCGTTCGAACAGTGGTATGGTGAAGCGGTTCAAAGCGCGGAGCAAGCTGAGCAATACATGAAGCAAATAGCTGCCAAACAAGAACAACTTGTACTCGCTTATGAACGTGCAGAGCGGCAGTACGAACAAGAAAAAAGCAATGAAACGGTCCGTGAAGAAACGAAGCGAAACATTCAAATGTTAGAAGAATTAAAAGAGGTTATTGCAACATTTGCTGATAAAAAACAAAAATTAGCGGCGTCAGAAAAACAAGTGGAGCAATTTAAGCTTGAGATAAGCAAGTTAGAGGAGCAACAAGAATTCGGTAGTGCACAAAAACAACAGCTTTCTAGTAAGCTAAAACAGATGGAACAAGCACTGGAACAATATATAACAAAAGCAGAACAGTTAAGTCGTATGCGTGAAGATGCAAAAGTATTAAAAGATACTTACCAAGTGTGGCAAGAAGTGCAAAAATATGAGAGGGAAAGAAAAGGTGCCTTCGAACATATGAATGCTGCTCAGCAAGCATATGAAACTTTGGAGAAATCCTGGTTAAGCGAACAAGCTGGTCAGTTGGCAATTCATTTACATGATGGTAAACCTTGCCCGGTTTGTGGCAGTACTGCACACCCGAATAAAGCGACTGAACAAGAATTGTCTATTGATGAAGAACAGTTAAATCGTCTTCGAGAACAAAAAGCACAAGCTGAAAAGCAATTCGTTCAAATAGAAGAAAAATGTAATTTTTATAAAGGGCAATATGAAGAGTTATGTAAAGAAGTGCAGAGTCGTGGATACGCTATATCAGAGCTAGGAGATGTGTATCAAACGTTAATCCAGCAAGGAAAACAACTAGCTGCAGAAGTAAACGAGTTAAAAGCGACTGAAGAAGAACGGAAACAACTATCACCGCAGCTGCAAAAGCTAGACGAACAATTAGATAGATTGCAGGGGGCTAAACGTGATGTAGAAGAAAAGTTACATCGCTCTGAAATGGAATCGATTCAACTGCGAACAGCGTATGAAAATGACAAAGAAAAAATACCAGCAGAGATGCAAACATTAGAAGCGTGGCAAGCAGCATATGAAGCCAAAGCTACTTTACTTCACCGCCTGCACGAAGCATGGCAAAGAGCACAAGATGAATTTCAGCGCAGTGTGAGTGAAAAAATTCGTGTGGAAGAAGCATATAAAGCAGCGCAGCAACAATGTATACAAAGAACTGAGAAAAAAGAAGAACAATATACACGCTTTTTGACAGAACTTGAAGCAAGTGGTTTTGCAAGTCAGCAAGCATACACAGAAGCTAAATTATCTGACGCAGAGCGAACGGGCTTACAACAACACATTCAATCGTATTACGGGGCGCTCGAAGTATTAACAAAACAAATTGAAGAATTAACAGAGGCGCTTCGCGGAAAAGAATGGACAGAATTAACAGAGCTAGAAGAACAGTTGAAAGAATTGGCAATTCAGCTTGATATTATAAAAGAACAACGTCAGCGTACGAAAAATGCCAATGAATATATTTCCGATCTACATGAAAATATCCGCCGCATTGATGAACAAATTCATGAAGAAGAAACTGCATTCCAAGAGCTCGTGGATTTATATGAAGTAATGAAAGGTGACAATGAAAGTCGCATTTCATTTGAGCGTTACATTTTAATAGAATATTTAGAGCAAATTGTTCAAGTAGCCAATGAACGACTTCGTAAACTATCGAACGGACAGTTTTACTTAAAACGAAGTGAACGCGTCGAAAAACGAAATCGTCAAAGCGGTTTAGGATTAGATGTATATGATGCCTATACAGGGCAAACACGTGATGTAAAAACATTATCCGGCGGTGAAAAATTTAACGCCTCTCTTTGCCTAGCACTCGGTATGGCCGATATCATCCAATCATACGAAGGCGGTATTTCCATTGAAACGATGTTCATTGACGAAGGCTTCGGTTCATTAGATGAAGAATCATTAACGAAAGCAGTAGATGCTTTAATTGATCTTCAAAAATCAGGCCGTTTCATTGGTGTAATCTCGCACGTACAAGAATTGAAGAATGCAATGCCAGCAGTGCTAGAAGTAATGAAGCAGAAAGATGGGTGTAGTAAGACGAGGTTTGTGGTGAAATAGATAAAAGTGTCTGGTTTTTCAGGGGCGGTACGTATTGTATCTTCGGAAGAACGCTTATTCCACCCGTGATTTCTGATACTATTAAATATCTTTATATTTTTCAATTTTGGACTCTGTAAAATTACAGAGTCTTTTTTTATGTAAAGGATTTGCTGTATATTGATCTGGTTTATGATACATATTTTGTAACTACTCAGTCACTTTATGAAAAAACGATAGAAAAGCATTTTTTTTAATGGCCAGGGAGGGACTGGCTATGTATAGTAGCGGTCAGTTCCTATTTCTGCCACGTGCAAAGTTTTAAAACAAAGAAAGGTAGCGAGGTGTTGGCCCATTTTTATCTTCATGGCAGCAATTATGGGTAAGCGTGTTTTTGCTGGCTTACAAAACTTCTAAATGAACTGTATGGCTGAGTAGTTACCATATTTTTTAAAGGGAGAAATGTTAAATGGAATCGGTAAATATTAATGGGAATATTTATTATATTGAATGTGTTCCGTTCGAAGACAAGAGTGAGAAGGACGAGGAAGGGTACTGTGAATATTATTACAAAGGAATCAATATATTGTTTCACTCTGACAAAGAAATAATAAAAGCTAGAATTTATGATGGAGAAGAAAAAATGTCTTTTTTAAGAAATCCAATTCTTGCTTTTGGGGAAGATTTTGAAGCGATGAAAGCACATATAATTAAAAAATTCGGTGTGAATAGATTTAAGTTTCTAGGTGGAGAAAAGGGTTATACAGAATTATAGTAGAAATCAATATCATTCTTTAACTTGGTCTAAGCAAAAAAAAGACACTCTTTCATATCATATTATAGGAAGGTTTTTTGTTTGTTGTTGAGTTGCTTATGATGAATAGGTTAGCTGGAGATGTTTTTAATATTACTGAGAGTGAGAAGTATGTAAGTGTAAAATAATAATAAATACCTTACATTAGTTGGAATCACGGTTTTGTAAGTAATTCTCAAACTCTTCTAACCATACTAACATTAAGTTCTTTAATTCAATTGTTTCAATTTCGCAAGTATTCTCTTCTTCTTCATAATAACGATGAACAATTTTAGTATAATCTGCTTGTATTTTCAAATCGCAGCTATTTCCACCTATTTCAATATGGTCAACTTCGCCATTTAATACTCTATTAAGATATTGTAGACCATGCTCACTATGGATATCGTCTTCTAAAAAATCCGAAACTAAAGAAATTTCTTCTGGAAGTTCAATTCTTAAGATATTTAAAGGGCATATGTAAATTTTATATTTATATTTCATAAACTAACTTCACCTCTTCTATCAATTAATAAATTGGATATACTGAAATTATTCTTCCGTTTGAGTCAAGAAATAACCTAATCTTTATACCATTAGGCAATGTACCAACATATCTATTTCCTCTTCCTTCATATATCTTCTTATTATAAGCTGTTTCAATTGCTTGAAGTACCTCTGTTCTACTCCAATGATCTGGGAAGAATCTTGATGGTAAAGATTTTGGCATTCCATCTACTGCAATCTCAGCTTCGTAGAAACCATGTATTTTTGGAGGCCTTGTGATATTTAAAATCTCTTCTTTACCCATCATACTTTTATGATGGGTAAAGAAGAAATATCGAAAAAGTGATATCGGAATATCGTAGGTAATGCGCCTTGGTTGCTATTGGACGGTATACATGAATTTCGTGGTATGACGAGAGAAGAGGTAACAGTGTTCTTACATCTAAAAGAGGAAGTCTTAGACGATATGGTCGCCGTGTTACTGTAAAAGTAAAATAAAACCGCCTGTGAGAGCGGCTTCTTTTTACGTTATTTCCTTAAAGCTCTATGTTTTTTTATTTTTTCTTTAATATAGACTACGTTTTTTATACCTAGACGAATTGAAGCGATGATAAGATAAATCATTACAAGGGAGTAGATAACAATCCAAGTCGTATAAATATATGTATCTTGAAATCCATTTTCAGTAAGCCAGTGAGCGACTAACATTCCACCGAAGTAAGCCGGTATTGCTAGTAAACTTAAGTCTCTCGGGTCGGTTGCAAGATAAATCATAAAAAATAGAAAAGCAAGGGCTCCTATTGTATTCGTGTCATCCAAAATCATTATAATAATGCACCTACTTTATAGATAATAATATAGCTACAATTTACTATCGTGATTCAATTAAAGCTAACTTTTTACAGATACCACAAGTACTTTTTCTGTACCTTTACGTATGATTTGCTTCCACCTACAATTCGGAAAAAATCCCCGTAGTTTACCTATGTTAAGTATAACAAATATTACGGTAAATTTATCCAATAAAAAGAACGCTTACTCGGCGTCCTTCTCTTTTACGATCTCGAATAATTCTCTAATATCGTCTATTTCAAAATGATCGGGCGGTTTCAATATTTGTTTTTTTCTTATAAGTTTAAGTGTGTTCGCTCTTTTTAATGATGTCCGGATAAAACGAAATGTTAAACTAATCGTTCTTTTAGAGTAGTGATCTGGTATAGTGCTGGATATGCATAGTTGTATTCTCTTGCATTCTCAAATGTCCAAGACGTGGTTATATCCAATGCAATTAAATAAATCGTGTAAATAAATTTCTAAAAAAATCTTGACTCTAACCTTAGGTAATACTTCATAGTTAATTTTGAAAGGAGGAAATAATGAAATTTACAGTTAAAGATTTATCAGCTATAGCAGGCGTTTCCATCAAGACCCTTTACCACTATCATAAAATTGGTTTGCTTATTCCTAATGAGATTGGTGAAACAGGCTATCGGTATTATGGTGTAGAAGAATTAAATAGATTACAGGAAATTCTTTTTTATAAAGAGTTGGATATCCCGTTGTTAGAAATTAAAAATTTGTTAGACGAAGAATCAAATAGGAGCGGTACTTTAGAAAGACAGATGATGCTTTTTGAAAAGAAAATTGAGCAGTATCATCAGCTAATTGAAATAATAAAAGTATCTTTAGAATATACAAAGAAAGGTGAGAATATGGACAATAAACTAATGTTTAAAGGGTTTGAAACAGAGGAAGAATGGAAAAATGCTCTTGAAAAGCAAAAAACACATTTAAAAGAAAAATATAATTTTGACCTTAATACTGATTCCATCAATGTGAATGATATAAATAAGATGGCTATTGAAGCAAAAAATTTCACAGATAGAATGGCTGAATTTTTAAGAAATGGAGTTAAGTATGACGATTCAAGTGTACATGATGTCGTTAAACAGCATATCAAGTTTTTAAATAAAAACGGTCATACAATTAGCAAAGAAGATTACGTGAATCAAACAAAGTTTTTCCTTCAAGATGATTTTCATAGAGAGATGTTAGAAAAACAGCAAATCGGATTATCATATTATTTACTAGCCGTTGCAGAAAATTTATAAATACTTTTTAAGACAGCAGGAATAGTGCCCTTGCTGTCTTTTTTGCAGATAACTCTTTATCAAAGTATATAAATTAAAATGTAAATCCGACTCATGTCACATTGAATCGGATTTAACAAATACCTTATATTAGTTGGAATCACGGTTTTGTAAGTAATTCTCATACTCTTCTAGCCATACTAACATCAAGTTCTTTAATTCAATTGTTTCAATTCTGCAAGTGTACTCTTCATCTTCTACATAACGATGTATAATCGTAGTGAAATCTGGTTTAACTTCCAAATCGCAAGAGTTTCCACCAAAATTTGCACAATCAATTTCTTTATTCAAAACTTCATCAAGTTCTTCTATCCACTCTTTACCATGAACATCAGATTCTAAAAACTCACCAACTAAAGCGATTTCTTCAGGTAAGTTAATAAGCAATATATCAAAAGGTCCTTTACTAAATTCATAGCTATATTTCATAGTTATATATTCTCCTATTAATAAATTGGAAATGCTGATATAATCCTACCAGTTGATTAATCAAGAAACATTTGGATTTGCATTCCGTTTGCCGCTTTAATGATATATGTATTTCTAGTTCCTTTTACAAATTGAGCGTTTAAATTATAGCTGGTGAAAAATACCGGTTATTTTTATTAGGGGCGGGGGAGGTTTTCGGGATTTTGGTTCGCCAGGTTTCCGAAAAATCCGTGCTATAGATAGTAGGTGATATGTAAAGTAATAAATAAGGTTGACTTCATGCAGAAGTCAGCCTTTTAAGTTATTTTACTCCTGTGTTTTCTCTTTTTTAAACTTTTTTTGTTTGTCCAGCCAAATATGAATTAAATGTACTAATTCAACCGTTTCTATCTCACAAAATTCACCTTTACCATCTTCAGCTAAATTGTCTAGCACAATAGTTGTATCTCTTCGAATTTCTAAACCGCAAATGTTGCCATTTACTTCTCCATAATCCTTTTCCCCGTTTAAAACACTATGTATCTCTTCTAAAATCCAATCTCCAAATGCAGAAACTTCAACATATAAAAAGGTTCCAACAAGTTTAATTTCCTTTGGTACCCTCATGCTTAATATTTCATCATTAAGCACTTCAAAAGTATATTTATATTTCATTTCTATTATACTCCCTTATATTAAAAATAGAATTATTGAATAGATTGTCACATAAAACTGACGAGTAGATAGTAAGGAAAGCACACAAGTCGGGCTTAAGGAAAAAGAACACATATCATCAATGTTTAATATGTGTTCTTTTTTGGTTTTTACATTTGTGAATAGAAGTAGTAGAGTAGCTTATATTTAACATTAATCAAAGTTATTTTTAGGCAGGAGAGAAATAATACTAAATACTAATGCAAGCAGAAAAATTGGTAGTAATACATATAGTGTTACTTTAGTTATGTATGAGTCATAATGAAATAGGTACCAAAGCATAGGCATGTCCCAATAAGAAACTTTTAAAACTGCCACGGTATTTTCTCTCGATGTTTCATTTAGCGTTGTACCTATAACTTTTCCGTATACAGTAAATTCTCCGATATAAGCTGGATCATCAACATGATGGAATGGTGTGTCACCTTCAAGTTCAATATCCGTAGATTTTACATTAGGGTATGTGTCTTTAATTTTTTTCTTTAATATAGCTAAATCACTCTTGCTTATTTTTTGAGGCGCTCCCGTAGTGGCTTGTGCGTATACGTGTAATTTTATATCATCTTTTTGAATGGCAGTTCTACCTACTATTCTATTAGGAGAAAATATAAGAAATATAACGTGAAGAATAAAAAACATTATATACACTTTAGAGTATTTTTTTAACTTATTCAAATTGAATCTCTCCATAAAAAGTAATAGGATTAAGTAAAATTTATTTAGGGAAATATAACGCTTGAAACTCGTCTTTCGTAATCCCAAAATAGATTTCATCATAGAATGTTCCGTTTGTATACATCATATTTCTTAAGCGGCCTTCCTCTACAAACTTAAGTTTTCGATGAAGGTTGATAGAAGCGGTATTAAATGAATATATTTGAATGGTTGCTTTTTGATATCTAAGCTCGAAGAAGTAATGTTTTAGTATAGTTATAATCATATCTTGCGCGTATCCTTTCCCTCTATGAGAAGGGAATACAGATATACCGTAATCAAATGTTCCATTTTTAGAATCGCAATTCGCAACGTCAATTGTCCCGATGATGTTTTTATTGTGATCTTCAGCAATCCAATAAAAATCATCACAGTCAGTAGACGAACCCTTTGATATGTCGGCCATCCACTCTTCAATTTGTTCTTTCGTGCGTGGGAAAGAAATAGAATCAAGGTTTTTGAGTATTTCGTCATCTAAGTCTTCGAATAAATGAATATCTTCTTTTTGAGGTGCCCTTAGCCGTACCTTTTTACCGCTCCAATAGGATACTTTCATTATCTTCATCTCTTTCTAGTTATATTATTGAGTAAAATTATAACATTAGTGTAGTTTTTTGTAACTACTCAGTCACTTTATGAAAAAAAGCAGAAAAGCATTATTTTAAATGGTCAGGGAGGGACTGGCTATGTATAGTAGCGGTCAGGGCCTTTTTCTGCCACGCGCAAAGTTTGAAAACAAAGAAAGGCAGCAAGATGTAGGTCCATTTGTATCTTCATGGCAGCAATGATAGATAAGCGTATTTTTGCTGGAATTATACTCTTTACGAAACTTCTACATGAAATGTATAGCTGAGTAGTTACGTTTTTTGTTTGAGAAATTATTTGCTTTTCTGTCGAAAGAGTAAGAAAAGGGGGGATATGCCTTTCATAAATGTTACTAAATTCTAATCGCTTTACTTTATTGAAAACATCATCCATTAAATCAAATAAAAAACAAAAGGACCTGTGTCCGAAACAGGTCCTTTCGCTAGATAATGAAACTCGTTAGGAGCTCACTTATTATGGTAGCAGCTAATAATCGAGCAGTCTATAGGTTAAGGGTTGAGAAAGTTTTTTCGTAGGATGGCTGATTTTCAAGATTAGAAGAGAAGAAAGTAAAATGTTCTCTATAAATCTATTTTAATTTTTCCACATATAAGTCGCTGCTATGCAGAATAAAACAGGATCGCTATTTGCTCCTTTTGTTTTAAACTTTGCATGCGGCAGGAAAAGGTCCTAACCGTTTCTATGTATGGCCAGATGCTCCCGCCCCCCTAAAAAGAAAAGGGTTTTAATGTCGTTGTTTTAGAATTTTAATTTTTTGGATTAGTATGATAATATTTTATAATAAAGTTAAAATAAAAAGGATGGGGAAAATGCAAAAGAGACCGGAAGCGAATGAATATAACCCGTATTATGCAACATACATTAACTTATTACCAGAGGGAGATATCGTACATATTTTAGAAGAGCAAATGAAAGAGACGAACCTCTTATTAAAGGATATTTCTGATAGTGAAGGACATTTCCGATACGCTCCTAATAAATGGAGTATAAAGGAGGTAATCGGGCATATTGCGGATACTGAACGTATTATGGCATATCGACTTCTTTCTATAGCGAGAGGCGAAGCGGCACCGCTTCCTGGATACAACGATGATATGTATGTTCTTAGGGCAGCATTTGATAAGCAATCTATGCAAAGTCTTCTTGCGAATTTAACAATTGTTCGTCAAGCTACTATGCATTTACTTAAAAGTTTAGATGCGGAAGCTTGGTTACAAAGAGGGTTTGCGAATAACTCTGAAGTAACAGTTCGGGCATTGGCATACATTATTGCTGGCCATGAGCTTCATCATTGTAAAATTATAAAGGAACGTTATTTGAGTCCTACTGCTAATCCATCTAGTTGAAATATGAAATAAAAAAGAGATTGATTCATAAAAATGATGAAGCAGTCTCTTTTTGTTTAACGGTGTATTAGTGGAAGTATAAAAATTTTTGCGTCAAAATAAAATCCTTAAAGGTTTTAAGGGATATTTGTTATATATAGTGTAATTTGTTATATTAAGTGTATTATATAAATTTTGTAATGAAAACTTGTAAAAGAGGGGGGCATACTTTGAAAAAGAGAAATCTAGTAAATATTTTTATTTTATTTACTCTCTATACGTTATTAATGGTTTACATTGGCTGGAATGGTTGGATTTGGATTCATGCGACTTTTCATATTCAATCTTGGGGATATTATGCGCTTCTAGTTGGACTATTATCATATGCGTATATTCTAGATCGAGTGATTAAATTTGCTTCACCACTTAGAACAATTGGTTCGTATTGGTTTGCGGTTATACAATATGCAGTCATACTATTACCAATAGCGGATGTAACAGTGTTTATTTTAAATTGGTTATCGTTTCCGAAAGAACAATCTATTTTTTGGACTGGAACGATTGTTATTATTACTTTTGTTTTGATTTTTGTTTATGGAACATTTAATGCGTATAGTCCAATCGTTCGAAAATACGAGATCCATGTACCTAAAAAAGTTAGTAGTCGTAAGACACTTCGAATTGCGATGGCTTCAGATATGCATTTTGGTAAGCTGTCTGGCTTGTCTCATCTGAAAAGATTGGTTCATCATGTAAATGACATGAAACCAGATATTATACTTTTACCTGGAGATATTATTGACGATCATCCAGAGTACTTTATAAAAAAGAATATGGGACAAGTGATGAAACAAATGCATGCTCCGCTTGGCGTATATGGAGTGTTAGGAAATCATGAATATTACGGCGGGGCGATTCCTGAATTTTTGCAAGAAATGAATAAAATTGATGTAAATATATTATTAGATGAAGTTGTGAAAATTGAAGATTGTTTTTTTATTGTAGGGAGAAAAGATAAGACGGACCGAGAGCGTAAAAGTTTTGAGGAATTAATGAGCACTGTGGATAAGAGTCTTCCTGTCATTGCAATGGATCATCAGCCATTTGAGTTAAAGCAAGCTGAAGCATCAGGTGTTGATGTATTATTGTCCGGACATACGCATAGAGGACAAATGGCACCAAATCATATCATTACAAGAAGAATGTATGAATTAGATTGGGGATATGTACAGAAAGATTTATTTCATGCAATTGTTTCTTCTGGATTTGGTTTTTGGGGACCACCGTTAAGACTTGGCAGCCGATCAGAGATTATTCAAATAGAACTTACATTTGATTAAGTAGCAAGGGGTAAGACACCTTTGCTACTTTTTTTATGTAATAAGTAAATTAGTTTTTATTCGTCACCATGTTGACATATTTTTCAGAAACGTGGTATTCTGTATTTGTCAGCATGGTGATGAAAAACAAAGGGGAGCTACATATGGATATAAATCAATTAATGAAAGAACTGCATGTTATGCAGCAAAGTTACGCAACTTTATTTTCAGTTGTCAATAAGGTTCAAACGCGTGGGGACGAGTATTTAGAGATATTAACTTCCCGGCAACACATGGCTCTTATTGCGATTGCACATTTGCCAATCGAAAGCACTACACTTATTAATATTGCTAAAAAGCTAGGTACAACAAAGCAGACTGCAAATAAGTTAATTACAGGCCTTGTAAAAAAAGGGTTTGTTAAAACCGTGCCGAGTAAAATAGATAAACGTTCGATTAATATCGTGATTACTCCTGAAGGAAAAAAAGCGTTACTTACTTGTTCTGAAAAATCCACTTATTTTTTAGCGGATATGTTTCATGATTTCACAACTGATGAAATGGAAACGTTTTGGAGATTATTACAAAAGCTCTATCGCTTCGACGGCGAACAACAAGATGGTTTTGAAGAAAAGGCCAATCTCGAAATTGATGAGCAGATGCAGTTGAACGATCAGGAAAAAATCTTGGCTGAGTTTTCAAGACGCCGAAATGGGGGACGGAATGATGAGTAAAGTTTATATGAGTAATGTCATTTATCAGAAAGCAAAAGAGACTGAGAATAAGATGAAAGAAAAAGTCTATTATGTAAAGAATACAGTCCAACAATCTATTTCTCAGGCAAAGGACAAGTTTCACCGTAACAAGAAATTGAACCGGATAGGCTATTGTGTATCTATTGCTACTGCACTACTTATCATGGTGGCTTCTTGGCAGACCGCAACAAATTGGCTATTTTGGATAGGTGTAGTAAGTATTTTAAGTAATGCTGTATTATTCAGTATGAGTTATATCAAAAAATAGTTTAATGGATAATAATGTAGCTTTATAAAAAAAGATTGATAATTAAAAAAATCCTGATAAAAATCACCTAGTGAGATATCGTTATCTTAAGAGGTGATTTTTTTGTCTAAGAGAAAAAGAGTAAACTCTATAGAAAAGAAAATGAAAGATAGTCGCTTTTCGAGATATTTTTGATCAAACTTTTTTATAAAGCTACAGGAGTATAAAATTACAAAATATAAATAAAATTGGAAAAATAATGTAATGGATGGTAGAATGTGGTTGTGTTGTCCGGATCGATGTTTAGCATACTGAGAAAATAATCAATAAATCTAGTTTTAAAGGGGGAATTAATTTGGAAAGAAGAAGTAATAGAGTTATAAATCATTTTCGAAGTTTATTAGTTTTAAGTCTATGTTTCTTTTTAGTCTTTTTGGGGAGTAATAATGTAAAGGCTGAAACAGTTTCTTCTATAGCATTAAATGCTAAAGATGTAGAAGCTTTCACAAATAAAATAATTCCAGAGAAAATGAAAGCTGAAAATGCACCTGGTGTAGCTATTGTAGTTGTCAAAGATGATCAAATTCTATTTCAAAAAGGGTACGGTTTTTCCAATAAAGAACAGAATATTCCCATTGATCCCAAAAAAACAGTTTTTCGATTAGCGTCAGTATCAAAGGTTTTTACTGCTAGTGCTGTAATGCAGTTAGTTGAACAAGGAAAAATCGATTTAAATAGTGATATAGTAAATTATATGGGAGGATTAAAGTACCAAAATAACATGGGTGAACCAGTTACAATGAAACATTTACTCACCCATACAACAGGTTTTGATTACGTGGATCCTAGACCGGGGGATATTCATTATCAAGTTAATGACTATACAAAACTTAAAGATTATGTAGAAGAAAATATGCCCACAGTAGTGAGAAAACCAGGAGATACGTATACATATGATAATTTTGCTTCTATGCTTCAAGGATATATTGTTCAAAGTTTGACAAACACACCTTTTTATAAATATATGGCTTCAAATATTTTTTACCCTTTAGAGATGCAAAATAGTAGTTTTGTTATGACTAATTTTATCAAAGATAAGCTTGCAACAGGATACAATGAAAAAGGTGATGCCATCCCATTTTATGAAACAAGACCGACGGACATGCCACAAGGGAGCATGTTTTCTACAGGAAGCGACGTGGCCAATTTTATGATTGCTCAATTGAATGGTGGTAAATTTAAAAATAAACAAATACTAAAAAAAGAAACTGTTCAAGATATGCAAAAAACAAAATTTGCGTTACACCCAAAATATCCAAATATGGCATATGGATTTGAATTCTTTTCACCGCAAAGTCATAATGGTCAATATGTTTTTGGAAAAGGTGGAAATATACCAGGGTTTTCTTCGTTAATGTGGTTAATTCCTGAACATAAAATAGGTGTTTTTGTTGTTACGAATAAAGATGGCTCATCACTTCCTTATGAATTATTTGATGAATTTATGAATCACTATTTTCCAGACAGAACGAAGCCAGAGTATTTAAAACCTAGTGAAGAAGAGTTAAAGAAATTTGAAGGTGTTTACCGTGATTTGCGGGTGAAAAATCTTATTACACATGTGAAAATAAGTGAAGGAAAGTTATTTGTAAGTGATAAAAGATATGGTAAACAGGAACTAAAACAAATAGATCCTTTACTATTTGAAGATGAAAAAGGTAATTATATGGCGTTTAAACTTCATTCAGATGGCACTGTAGAAGAAATGATACACTGGAACTCTGGTAGTTCAGCGGTGAAATTAAGTGAGCCTAAGAGATTTCAAGATGTAGAGGCAAATCATCCATATGCTAAATTTATAGATCCTTTACACCAATATGAGATATTAAAAGCAAATAAGGAGGGGAATTTTGTTCCCGAAGCCCCTCTTACACGTGGAGAATTTTCATATTGGTTATCTCAAATTGCTTACTTTACACCACCGTCAAAAAAAGACCCTGTATTTTCTGATGTAAAGGACCATCAGTATGCATCTCATATTCAAAAGTTATATGAACTTGGTATTTTATACGAAAAAGAAGGGGGACAATTTTATCCAGATCGCGCTATTACTAGACAAGAAGCAGCATGGATTGCGTGGCATTATTTAAAAATGATAGAAGCGCCACCTGCAGACGCTACTCTAAAGGGAGAAACGGATGATTGGGCAATAGAGTCTGTCAAAAACATTGTAGGTCATCGTTTAGTTGGACCTGAGGTCATATATAATGCAGATGGATCAGCAGATTATTTATCGAAACAAATAATGAAACGACAAGAGGCAGCTGCTTTGTTATTTTATGTTATGTTATCTAGTTAATTTGCTTCAAATATAGATTAACAAAAAAACCGTAGTCTAGGAGAAAGGCACTTATAAAAAAGTGCCTTTTCTTTATGGAAAATTCCAACGCTAAGTGTAGGCGTTACAAGAGAATGTTAATATACTTCATAAACATAATGGAATGGGGGTAACCAGTTTCTTTTTTCGATAATTTCTAAATGTTTTTTTGGTAAACCACCAATAGATTTAACATATTCCATTATATTCTATTGCATATTGTGAAGTTGTTCTGCAGTACATTTTTCAATGTGTAGCTTGGAAACAAAGTCGTATTGTTTTGAAGAAAGGCTGTATTAGAAGAAGTTTTTAAAATCATGGGAAATGATGTAGAAATAGAAGAAAGTTCATTAGGTTATAGAGTTTATCATAAAAAATATAACTGCAGAAGTACTTGAAAAATGGATCGATAGTGGATTCACTGTGTGGGAAGGCTTATTACATAAAAATATTTATACTGTATCTAAAATAGTAAAGTAATCAAACTTTATTTCAAAATAACAAATAAAAAAGAAATATATTTCCTTTTATAGTATTATTTTTCTTGAAATTTTGATATTTCCATTAATGCCCTTTAAAATAAAAGTATATGGCTTTAATGAAGTTTTAATGGAAAATAAGGGGGAACTATGTATGCTAATTAAATCGATTATTTGTAAAGTTAGCGACGAAAAAAAGGAATTATTTTCAGCGGCTCAAGAACAATGGGGCGAGTTGAAGGTTTTGGATGGTTTTTACGGACAAATCGGCGGATGGGATGAATCAGAGGCTTGTATAGTTAGTTTATGGGAAAATATGAAAATGTATCAAAGCTTTATGAATAAATCACACGATAAGATTTTTTATGATAACAATCAAGAAAGTACGTATACATCATGTGAAACAGAATTATATCAATCTTTATTTGACATAACGGAGGCTTCTTTTGTAGAAGCATTAGCACACAGTTCCTTTTTACGAGTAGCAATTTGTGATGTGAAACAAGAGAGTGAAAAGCAATTTTTACATATGCAAGAGACGGTTTGGAATCGAGGAATGGCAAGAGCAGAAGGGATGATGGGCGGCATTGTTGGAAGAGCTCTTTCTTCGAATCGTTACATTGTTTTATCTTTATGGAAAGACGAAGCAGCACATCGACATTATGTGAAAGAAATATTTCCGCAATTACTACATACAGCAAATCCATCTCAGCAAGTGTTACATATAGAAGGCAAACAGACAACACTTGTTAATTCTTGGGCTGTATTACCTGTTCATTGTAAGTAGAATGTTAGTAGTTTGTTTAAAGGAGGGGGTAGGTATGTCTTATCCGAAGCATATTATAAGTGCTGCAACTGTCGTGTTAAATGATAAAAATGAAATTTTACTTTTAAAAAGTCCAAAGCGGGGCTGGGAAATTCCCGGTGGTCAAGTGGAAGAAGGAGAAGCGATTCTAGCAGGTGCTATTCGAGAAGCGAAAGAGGAGACTGGCATTGATATTGAAATTGTGAAATACTGCGGAGCGTATCAAAATGTTTCACAGTGTATTTGTAGTCATTTATTTTTAGGAAAGCCAATCGGAGGACAATTTACAACAAGTAGTGAAAGTTTAGAAGTTGGATATTTTTCAATAGAAGAAGCGCTCCAGATGATAACATGGAAAAATTTCAAAGAGCGCATATTACATTGTTTAGATGAAGAGAATCAACCGTTTATGGTGACTTTTTAAGATAATCGAGAAATTTTATTTTTGGCTAAGACAGTAGCTATTAAAGTACACCTACTGTCTTAGCCTTGTGTTTTTATCCCGCTATTCGTGGGCAGTAATACTCCCACCTCAAAATTCAGCAAAAGCATTGTCCAGCTTCAGTGGCTAGAATGTTCGGTGGCTTCGCTTCTTCCTACGAGGTAAAAAACACCTCTATGTCAGAAGCTCCATCCCCCTCACATTCTGAACGATCCACTTCCGCCTTTCTTAAGAAGTTAGGCGGGAGATAAACTGCCCGTAAAAGCCCGATTGGTGAGGGCTGATAATCAGTGGGGGATGAAGAAAACCCCCACTGATTAAAGTTTCACTTTATAAAGGCGGTAAATCAATTTTTCCTTCTTCAAATAGTTCTTTCAGCATGTGTTTTGTGTAACCAGCTGCTTGGGCAAACGTAATTTTTGCAGGCATAGGAGCTTCGTTGACATCAACGAGAACGTCGATAATACATGGCCTGTTTTGTTTTACAGCTTGTTCAAAAGCAGGCATCAATTCCTCAGGTTTTTCAACGCGGTAACCGACTCCACCGCAAATTTCAGCGTATTTTGCAAAATTTGGATTGGTAAGTTCTGTCCCAAACTCAATATTCCCCATTACTTCTTGTTCAAATTTAATCATAGCGATTTTATGGTTATTTAATACGACTACAATAATTGGGAGTTTATATTTTACAGCTGTTACAAAGTCGTTCATCGTCATTCCAAATCCACCATCGCCGCAAATTGCGAAAACTTGTTTATTTGGATAAGCAATCTGTCCAGCGATTGCTCCAGGAAGACCGCAACCAAGTGTTGCTAACCAGCTTGATAAAATAAAACGTTGATTTGTCATACGAAAATGACGTGCCGTCCAAACCGTTACATTCCCTACATCTACAGATAAAATAGCATCATCATGGGCAACTTGCTGCAGTGCGTGCATGACTCTTTGAGGTTTAATTGGAACAGAAGTGTCGTTTTCTTGATTGTGCAGTTTTTCTTCCCATTTCCTCATGAGTTCTTGATGGTGTTGTAAAAATGAGTGATCCGTATGTTTTTCGATATTTTGTGTGAGCCATTTTAAAGTGTTAGCTGCATCACCAGCAAGTCCGATATCTGTTTGGTAACGTTTGCCGATTTGTGCTGGATCTGTGTCGATATGAAGCGTCTTGGCCTTTTCTGGTAAGAAACCTGTGAATGGGTAAGAGGTACCGACCATAATTAATGTATCAGCATTATGCATTGCTTCATATGCCGGTTTTGTCCCAATTAAACCTAATCCTCCAATGCAAAGAGGATGCTCATCTGGAATCACTCCTTTAGCTGGAAGTGTTAATACAATAGGCGCTCCTATGTGCTCGGCAAAAGCAAGTAAAGGTTCCTTCGCATCTCTTGCGCCTTTTCCTGCTAGAATAACGGGGTTTTTTGCTTCATTTAATGCAGATATTGCTTTTTCTAAATCATGCTGCCTAGGGAATAACTCTGGCATCGTAAAAGCAGGTGTTGTAATCCGTGCTTTGACATCTACTTCAAATTTTTGAATGTCATCTGGAATGGTAAGAACGGATACCCCTTTTTTAGTATAAGCCATGCGAATTGCTTGATTGACAACAGCGGGAAGTTGTTCCGCTGACATGATTCGCTGGTTATAAACGGCGACATCATCAAACATTCTTTCTAAATTTATTTCTTGAAAAAAACCTGTTCCAATTAAATCTGACTCAATTTGACCAGTAATAGCAAGGACAGGTGCTTGATCTAATTTGGCATCATACAATCCGTTGAGTAAATGTATGGCACCTGGCCCAGCGATTGCCATACATACGCCGAGTTTTCCGGTTAATTTTGCATAAGAAGCAGCTGCTAAAGCGCCAGCTTCTTCGTGACGAACTTGAATAAATTTAATTTTATCTTGCGCTTTACGAAGCGGCTCGATAATAGAATTAATGGAATCACCGGGCATGCCATATATGTGATCGACGCCCCATTCGATTAATAAGTCAACCAGTGCCTCACCAGCAGTTTTTTGAAACATGGAATTTCCTCCTTACATACTGAGATACGATTATGTTTTGGAGAAACAGGTAAAATATACAAACCGTAGGGGAAGTTCTTTTTCAATGATGACTTATAAAGGGGATAAACACGATAATAAGTAAACATCCAATAAAAGTCCAAGAAAGAAAAGAGAGTAGTGATAAGTTCTTTTTGGCTTTCCAAAGCATTTCATGGACTGTTACATATCCTAAAGAACCGATAGCACTTCCCATTATTAAGCCAGGTAAATGAATAGTTTTACTGTTAATGATCATACCAAACGCAGTGCTTAAGCCAAGAATGATTGATAGTAAGAGGATTACTAAGATAAAAGATATATATTTATGCTGCGTAAATAGGAAAGAGATAGTTAAGGCAAGGCCTTCGGGAATATGATGAATAACAATGGCTAGTAAGAAAGAAAGAGTAGATTCATGATGTGTCGTAAAAGCAGTTCCTAACGCAAAACCGCTCGGCAGATTATGAATGAAAATCGCAAAGGAAAGAAATAAAAAAGTTTGCCATGTTTGCTGATTGTTTTTATGTATCACAACATGATGACAGTAGTGATCTATTAAACGCATCATTAAAATTCCAATGGTACAACCAAGAAGGGGGCCGATTATTTCATAACTTGAAAATGTTTCTGGAATGATTTCTATTAGTAACAATGCAAGTAAAATTCCCCCGCAAAGTGCGTATAAGCGAAATGTTTGTTCTTCCATTATACGTCTAGTTGTAAGACCAACAATTCCGCCCAATAACAACCCGATAAATGAATAAAACGTAACGATCATGGGAAGCAAAAGTTGTTCCATAAAATCACACTCCATTTTATCTTGCAATTTTTAAACAGTATAATTCTTATCTAAAGATTATAAAAAAATAGGTGGGAGCTTACTGCTGGCATAGTGCTTGATTGGTTCAATCAATAATTAGCGATGAGACGAAAAGCGCAGTGATTAAAATTTTTACCTTATAACAACTTATTATGATCAAGAAGAGGTTAGTCCCAATTAATTGGAAAGGGGGGCTGAATGATTATAGGAGAGTATAAAAAAAACCTTGCAGAGAATATTCTGCAAGGTGCTTACAAATATTTTATCCCAATCGAGGCAATAAACGTTCTCCGCTTTTCATTTCACTTCCACATAAAGGACATTTTGGGTGTTTTTCAAATGCAAAGTTTTTTCGCATCCACCCTAAGCACTCCTCTGACTCACATTCCCAAACTGGGATTTCTTCCGGTGCTACTTCTGCAACGTCATTCTTTTTATTACGATACACGAGACCACTCCTTTTATGTGAAATATGTGTTTATATAATTAAAAAGGTTGTTAACCGTTCGTGTTAACAACCTTTTTATTGTCTAAATTATAGCTTTACAACGTTTTTAGCTTGAGGTCCGCGGTTGCCTTCTTCAACTTCGAAGCTCACTTCTTGACCTTCGTCAAGAGATTTGAAACCATCGCCAGTAATAGCTGAGAAGTGAACGAATACGTCATTTCCGTCTGCAACTTCGATGAATCCGAAACCTTTTTCGCTGTTAAACCATTTTACTTTACCTGTTAATGTCATGGTAAATGCCTCCTAAAAATAAAGAAAATAAATGTAATATGATCCGTCTTATTTCTAAGGAAAATAAAAATTCACATATTATCAAAAATCCATAAGGAACGCATATCATCCCTATTGATGCTTGATAATATGTGAAGTGGATTTGCTTGCATATTGCATTCTATGTTTTCATTTTACAATGAAATGAGAAATATTGCAAGTGATGGTAACATTTTTGGTTTTACTAGCATACTGCCTCTCCATGCGGAATGAATTAGCTTGGAGAGGCGATGAATTAAAAAGAAGCTATAAAGTAAAAGCGATGTGCTTTTACTTCAATATATCCGTTTTGTTGAATAAGGTTATGGATACGAAGCAATTGTTCTTCATATTTTGATACCGAAAAATCAGGGATTTGCCATGGAATAGCTTTTAAGTAATAAATAATGCTTCCGATGTCGTAAAAGCGTTGATAAGGAAAGTATTCCTGTTGTTTAAGTATTTGAAATCCAGATTGTTTCAGTTGCGAGGAGGCATATTCCATGTCCCAATAACTATACTCACTTTTAGTATATGCATGAAGAAGGTGATTTAATTCTAAATTGTCCAATCCGCCAACTTGTTGGGTAATAAAAACTCCGTTTGGCTTTAGAATTCTTTTTACTTCTGCCTCGCAATATGATTCATGTTTGTTAATAATTAAATCAAATTGTTCGTTTGCAAATGGCAATGTTGTATCATCCTCGATTGCATGAACAGAAACACCTAAAGGTTCTAGCTTTGCTTTTGCTAAAGTGATATTGGGAGCATATCCTTCTGTTGCTGCAGTTCTAGCAGGAAGCGGGGTTAGTAAAGATAAAAACTCACCGCCACCAGTTCCCATATCTAGCATGTGATCTACGCTATGCATATATTGTAATACGATTGATGAATAGCTCCACGGAAGTGGTTCTGTACTTAGTCTCCCGGTATCTGTTAGAAACGAGAAATTCCATCCTTGAAAAGGTGTATTAGCTTGTTTAACAAAATGATAAAAAGTATCCTTCATGGTTATTCCTCCTAAGTTATATTTTTATAGCTGGAATATAAGAGGAGGTCCACGACATGTACTACAGTTACTATATGTCTGTTACATAGTGATACATATGTATATTCCCTTTCTAAATAAAATACTGTATGGATTATTTTAAATTAATATTACCACAAATCGAATGAAGATTTCGAAAAAATCGAATTGTTCGGGTGTTTTTGTTTGTATAGAAAAAGAGTATGAACAAAATAAACATGTATATGGTATACATCCAAAAATATACAATACATCATCTCTCTTGAATGGTATAATTAGGAAAGGGGGGAGAGGAAATGAATTGGGTAGTGTTGAGGGATTCCAAAACCATGTGGGGTTTTGCAATTGCAATATTGTTTGCGATACTATCAATTGTTTTAGCTGTAAAGGAAAGCGGATATTGGGTAGTCCTTTTTATGTTTGCAACTATTCTGACGTTCCTTAGCGTAAATAGAGCAAACAAGATTTACAAATCAAAAAGCTAGAACAGACACCCTCTCTAAACAGGAGGGGTTTGCTGTTTATTTTATAAAAGGAGTGGAAAACATGGTGAAAATAAGAAATAGTGTACCAAAGGGGGATAAGACTTTAGATATAACGCTCACACAAGATGGTTGGACTCCGATGAAAGAACCTAAAAATTTTGTCAACGCTCTTTTGCTGTCTGTTCCTTTTATGATTATAAATGCACTCATTTCGATAGGGATAATCAATATTTTTTCCGATATATCTTTACATGAGTTTGGATTAACAACAGAGGGGGTATTCATAACCATCGACTTAGTATCCCTACTTTTCATTATTTTTCTTGTAATCCTTCACGAGTTAATTCATTTAATCTTTATACCTAATTTCATTAAATCAGAAAAAACATGGATTGGACTCACTTTCTTTGGAGGATTTGTTGCAACAGAAGAAGAGATTTCAAAACTAAGATTTGTGCTTATTACAATCGCCCCTTTTTTTATCATTTCAATCCTAATACCACTTCTATTAAGTGTTTTCGGTGCATTGACAACAACTTTAAAATGTTTAATACTGTTGAACTCAATGGCATCATCAGTAGATATGCTTACACTCCTACTAATACTAAAACAAGTACCTCCAAATGGCATTTTAAGAAATAACGGATCGAAGACATACTGGAAATGCACAAAAATTAAATCGCAAACACTTGAGATATAATGACACAAAAGACTTTTACGAGAATATATATCTTATTTTCTGTTTAACTTCCGAGAACGAAATTTATGTAAATGAGCTGTCCATATGGGCGGCTCATTGTATTTTTTGTTGTATGCATATTAGAAGCATAAGTTGACCAAAACGGCTATCTTATGTTTCTTTTCACACTTTGCATAATGAAGTAAAAAACACTCATCTTCTTATGATTAATGAGTGTTTTTTGTTATAACAAATCTTTCTTCTATCCAATTTACGATGTTTTCTAACATCGATAAGCTAATAGAGTGTTTTATATGAGGATAGAGAGTAAGTGAGAGATGAGAATGTTCAATTTCTCCAGATGCTAGGGATTGTTCATAAAAAGTTTGCTGCCCAATTGGAGAAATAACTGTATCTTCCTGCCCGTGAAGTAAGAGGATATGTCTATTTTTAAAATTATGTAAAAAGTTAATAGGGTCTAATTGCTCGATAGCATCAATTTCATGATAAGCATTGGAACCTTGTTTTTGAAATATCTCTTCAGAAGTTAACCAGGCCGCTGAACCGTTTATATTAATTAATGCATCTATTTGTTGTTCTTGAACAAAAGCACCAGAAGCAATGAAACCTCCCATAGAACTACCGAGGATAATAAGTTTATGGTCAGAAAGGGGAAGGCTTTGAATAAACATTCGTACATCTTCAACAGATTGTATAATTGTTTTCCAAAAATAATGTTCCATAATAGCTTTGGAAAAGTAACTTGACAAGGCTTCTCTAGAGTCATGGTATATAATTTCGGGAATGATAACAGTGTAGCCGAAATTTGCTAAAATACTTGCTAAAAAAGTTTGATTGTATATACTTGAACCCCAACCATGATAAATAATAATTGTAACATGCTTATTATCATGTGTAGGCTCAAATAATAAATAATTGATGTTATTAGAATTTATGAGTTGTTTCTTATACATGTTAACACCTCTTTAATTGTTTGAAAATTTAAATTCCAAGAATTAGTTATAGTGTATCTGCTAAAACGAATTTGTGCAAAATATATTTGGAAAGTATTGTTTTTTGTGATTTGTGAGGGGGAAATGATAGCCTGAGTTCATATATACAGAGAAATATAAATCCAAGACTTTTCCGGAAATGAGATTTTTCGAGTAACTATAGGTTGTCAATATGGAGAAAGATAAGTACATAGGAATTTTAGGAGGAAATGAACATGAAAATTGGTTTAATTGGTTTAGGGAAAATGGGACTTAACTTAGGACAAAATTTAATTGATAAAAAGCATGAAGTAGTTGCTTTTGATTTAAATACAAATGCAGTGAAGGAAATAGAGGGGTACGGTGCTATTGGTACAGCTACATTAGAGGAACTCATTCGCTCATTAGAAAAACCGAGAGTCATTTGGATTATGGTTCCACATGCTGTTGTTGATTCGGTGATGAGTGAAATTAAGCCGTTTTTAAGTCAAGGGGATATAGTAATTGAAGCGGGAAATTCCTACTATAAGGAATCGATTCGACGTTATAATGAGTTCAAAGAAGCTGGCGTGCATTTTATGGATGCAGGAACATCTGGCGGAACAGAAGGCGCTCGTCACGGAGCCTGCTATATGATTGGCGGAGACCCGGAAGCTTGGGCTATTGTAGAACCTATTTTTCGAGATACAGCGATAGAAAATGGCTATATATATGCAGGGAAAGCGGGGAGTGGTCACTTTTTAAAGATGGTGCATAATGGCATTGAATATGGAATGATGGCTGCGATTGGTGAAGGGTTTGAAGTATTAGAGAAAAGTGAATTTGATTATGATTATGAAAAAGTAGCAAAAGTGTGGAATCATGGTTCAGTTATTCGCTCATGGCTTATGGAATTGACAGAACGTGCATTTTCTAAAGATGCAAAATTAAATGAAATTAAAGGGATTATGCATTCGTCAGGTGAAGGGAAATGGACGGTTGAAACGGCTCTTGATTTGCAAGCGGCAACGCCAGTTATCGCTATGTCATTACTAATGCGGTATCGTTCGTTAGAAAACGATTCATTTACTGGGAAAGTGGTAGCAGCACTTCGCAATGAATTTGGTGGTCATGCTGTGGAGAAAAATGAGAAGAACGAATAGTTAGTGTGATTGAAATAATTATACATCAATGGAGAGTTCATTCGATATTCAAGTCGTTTAAATAGCCCTGTTCCGAAGAGAATAGGGCTATTTATGGATTGTGGAAATCATTCAAACTTGAATATCTTTTAAAAGAAGAACACGTGCTGGAGAGGCATCTGTTCCAACTAATTTTAATGGCGCTGCCACCATAAAGTAGCTGTCAGGTGAGACTTCTTTTAAACGTAATCCTTCAATTACGATAATATCTGCGCCAAATAATATTTTATGGGTAGGATGTCCTGGTTGACTACGTTCAACACCAAGAGCATCTATCCCAATTCCTCTAATTTTTCGTGCTGCTAAGTAATTCGCACCGTCCTCTTTTAAAAAAATAAATTCAAAGTTAAATTCATTTTCAAATGAATTTTGTGTTTTAAAAAGAATAAAATCATTTTCTTGAATATCAAGATTTTCTAAATCAGCTTTTGTGATTCCATCTCTAACTGTTGTTAAATCGAAAACTTTAGCAGTTCCCACTAATTTTTCTAATGAAATGGTTTCGAACGTTTTTCCTTCATTGATCATATGAAGAGGTGCATCAATATGTGTACCCGTATGAACATCTAATTCAATGCGTGATTCGGTGACGTGAGCATTTGTTTCTTTGGAAAATTTCGGCTGTTTTTCAGGTTTATTTTTGTAAACAGTCATTCCTTCAAAAATAGATGCTGTTATATCATATATTTTCATTGTCGTTTTCTCCTTTGAAACGAGTTGTTATAGTTGGCCACCAATGAAAATCGTCTTTTTCTAATAAGGCATCAGATTCTTTAGGACCCATTGATCCAGATTCATAGTTAGGAAAGTTTTCAGCTGTATTATTTGCCCAAACATTTGAGATAACATCAACAAATTTCCATGAAAGGGCCACTTCCTCCCAATGCGTAAAATTGGTTGAATCGCCGCGCATGCAATCATATAGGAGTATTTCATAGGCCTCGGGTGTATTCATTTTATCTGCACAGTTATTACAATAGCTTAATCTAATAGGGGTTGATGTTACACTGCTATTTGTTTTTTGTGCATTTAAGTGCAGTGTAATTCCCTCATCCGGCTGAATATGGATAATAAGTAAGTTAGGGTGAATCTTTCTTTCCTGACCCAAATATAAATTCATTGGCAAATCTTTAAACTGTATAACAATTTCAGTTGACTTTTCTTGCATACGTTTGCCTGTTCGAATATAAAAAGGAACTCCTGTCCATCTAAAGTTTTCAATCATTAGCTTACCTGCAACAAATGTTTCTGTGTTCGATGCTGGATCTACCTCGTTTTCTTCTTTGTAGCCAAGTGCCTTTTTTTCGTTTATGATTCTAGGACCATACTGCCCGCGAACGAAGTATTGTTCGACTTCGTTTTTTGAGAGCGATTTTAAAGCACGAAAAATTTTTATTTTTTCGCTACGAATCTCATCTGCTGTTAACTTAATAGGCGGATCCATCGCAAGAAGAGCAACCATTTGTAGTATATGATTTTGTACCATATCACGGAGAGCGCCGGAAGACTCATAATAACGTCCTCGATCTTCAACTCCTAATATTTCACTTGAAGTAATTTGCACGTTGGCAATATATTGATTGTTCCAAAGAGGCTCAAAAATAGCGTTGGCAAAGCGGATGACTTTAATGTTTTGTACCATTTCTTTTCCTAAGTAATGGTCAATCCGGTAAATTTGTTCTTCTGTAAACGCTTGACGCAGCTGATCGTTTAGTTCTTGAGCTGAGTCATAGTCATGCCCAAACGGTTTTTCAATAATTAATCGAATCCATCCTTCTGTAGAAGTTAATCCTTCTGATTTTAAATTTGTGCCAATTGTCCCAAAAAAATCAGGCGCCATTGCTAAATAAAAAATGCGGTTTCCAGTCGCGTTATATCTGTCATCAAGAGTGCTTAACAAACTTTTAAGCTCTTGATAAGAAGATATGTTTGTTACATCAAAAGGATGGTAATAAAAATGGGAAGCGAATGTATCTTGACTTCCATCATCATCTGGAAAGTGATGAACAGATTGTTTGACATTTTCGCGAAATGTTTCATTAGACCAAGGTCTTCTAGCAACGCCAACAACGGCGAAATCTTCAGAGATTTTCCCGCTTCGATACAGTCTATAAATGGAAGGAAACAATTTACGTTTTGCTAAATCACCTGTCGCACCAAAAATAACAATAATTGCTTTAGGGGGTTTTATCATGTAATAAGCCTCACTTTATTGTAAATAAGTTCAAACTTAGTATGTGGTTTATTTGGTAATACATGTAATATCAAGGATAAATAATTTACTGTAGCTTACTGAGTGATGAGAAGCACATTTATAAAACAGAAGGAAAATCTTAGCAAATAGAGAATTATAGAACTAAATTAATGGTGAGGAGGTCTTACAGATGCCAAACATTTGTGTGACTTCTATAAACGTAACAAATAGACAGTAAGCGAAAGAATTTTACTGTGAAAAATTAGTATTTGAAGTTTCGAAAGAATACAGTGATTGCATTGTCGGTCTAAAGCATAATGAAGTTCCTGTTATTCTAAATAAAGTAGAAAAAATAACGAATGTGAATGATCCAGAACAAGCTCAAGTTGTTTTAGGTATTGAAACAGACAATTTAATTGAAACGATAGCTTCTTATAAAAAAAGGTATCGAAATGATTTACGATACGCCGCAAAAATGTCCTCCAGGTTGTTTTCGTGCATGTAAGGATCCGTTTGGTAATGTAATTGAACTTTTAGAATTTAGTAAAGAAGAAGTTATACAATCTTGAACAAACAGGAGAGAATGAGATGGAAGTGCAATTAAAAACGGTAACAAGGGAGAATTGGCAAGAGGCTATAAGATTAAAAGTAAAAGATGTTCAAAATCATTTCGTTCCTACCGTAGCGGTATCGCTCGCTAAAGTGTATGTGAAACCAGATGGTGATCATGTGAATTATCTGCCCTTTGCCATTTATGAAGAAGAGCAGGGAATGATTGGTTTTGTGATGCATGCTTATGTGGAAAATACGGATGATATGTATTGGATTAATGGATTTATCATTGATGAAAAGCATCAAGGTAAAGGATATGGTAGAGCGGCCCTACGTAAGATGGTGAATTGGATTATAAATCAATATTCGCAGTGCAAAGAAATTCGTTTAACAGTTCATAAAGAAAATGATGCTGCTCGTCAGTTGTATAAAGGTTTTGGTTTTGTTGAAGCAGGCAAATTTGATGGGGAAGAAGACTTATTGCGCTTTATCCCGCATTAACGGGCAGTAATACTCCCGCCTCAAAATTCAGCAAAAGCATTGTCCAGCTTTAGCGGCTAGAATCTCCGGTCGTTTCGCCCCCTCGGACGAGGCAAAAAGCGCCTCTCTGTCGGGTGCTCCAACGTCCTGCGATTCTGAGCGAGCCGCTTCCGCTTTTCTTAAGAAGTTAGGCGGGAGATAAACTGCCCGTAAAAGCCCGATTGGTGAGGGCTAATAATCAGTGGGGGACGAAGAAAACACCCACTGATTAAAGTTTCACTTTATCATTAGTAGGGAAGAATAGATGATAGACGGGTATATAAAAAGCTAGGGGGGAGAACATGGGGAGAGAAGTACAATTTGATGATGAAGGTGTAGTTTTGAAATTGAATGGAGTAACTGGTTTTTTTGCGGTTAAATTATCTTTAAAAATGCCATTTCATACGATTAAAAGTGTATTTGTAGATTATTTTGATGCTCCGAGCTGGATGCTTCGGATGCCAGGAACATCTATTTCTGCCCTTAATATTTTTGAGGGAAGTTTTAAATATGCTGATGAATGGTATTTTCTTTCCTATGAAAATAGAGTACCTCTTGTCATGATTGAATTAGAAGGTCACGAAAAATATAAGTATGTTGTTTTTGAAATTGATAATCCTACTAAGGTAGCAGCGGATATTAGGAAACGTTTGAGAGATTAGTGGAAATGATTTATTTTAATATAAGTTTTGCGTAAAAGGTGGTACAATTCAAAAGTTGTACCACCTTTTACATATTATTGCGCAGTTTACTCTTTGTGTAATACTCTTTGAATTGCCAACTGTGCTTTAAATAAGTAGCTTTATGAATCAGTTGTTCTTTCACGAATTCACCTTCATTTATTTATTTTTGCAATTAAGGAATAATAGTTCGCCTTTATACAGGAAAAAGCCTTTCTAATAGCATATAATTGTAGGTAGACCTACCTCTTATTTTTAACATCATCCATATACTATTTTTTGTGTTTAGCAATGAAAGATATATGTAAGGGGGATTTTGTATGAGAATAGAAGTAGAAAAGTTACTCCAAGATCTTGAAGTATTCGGACTAGAACATGATCACACAAAAGAAACGAGAGAAGAAAGATTGCGCAACGTGTCTAAAGAAATGGGGCAGTTTTTATCTATTTTGGTGAAAATGCGTGAAGCGAAACACATATTAGAAATTGGAACATCGAATGGATTCTCTACATTATGGCTTGCTAATGCTGCAGAAGAAACAAAGGGGACTGTTACAACAGTTGAACTTTCATCGAAACGAGTGGCAGAGGCAAATGAAAACTTCCAAAAAGCAAATCTCACAAACTATATTCATATCCATAATCAAGAAGCAGGAGCATTTTTATCAGAACAGCTAGACAAGTCGTATGATTTTATTTTTTTAGATGCAGAACGAACGCAATATATATGGTGGTGGGAAGACCTAAAACGCATTTTAATACCTAAAGGAATTATCGTCGTTGATAATGCAACTTCGCATGCGGATGAATTACAGAACTTTTTTGATTTAGTACAAGAAGAGAAGGGCTTTGAAACGGTATTATTGCCTTTTAAGATGGGTGCCTATGTCTTGCGGAAACTCACTTAAAAAGAATTGTAAATCTCTAAACTACAGAATCCGACTTAAGAATGGATGTTTCTCAGCCTTAAGTCTGAGGACAATTAAAAATACAATAGGTATACTTATAATATAAAACGGAGAATGATTGTAAAATAGGTCGTTTAAAGATATGGTCACCTAACCATAATTATAAGTGTATGCATATAAAGGAGCGATTTTGTTGACGGAATTGCAAAAGAAGGAAACCTTATCAGTAGAGGACAATTTAGAAGTAGTCGTAGATACAGTTATTAAAGATGATGAATTAATCGAACTAAATAAAGAAGCAGATTTGTATGTGCAAAAGTTAAATAGTGAGCATAATGCAGACCTTTCAAAAGTACTGGCACAACTTGCTGATTTAGGAGATAAAGAACAACGTGATGCAGGACAGACATTAACAGCATTAAAACGTCCAGTAACGGCGATGATGAATGGGAAAAATGAAGATATTCCTAAAACATTGCTTGATTTACGAAAAGTTGTTTCGGAATTAGATCCGAATTCATTACATGCAACTGGTATGAAACGAATTATGCACAAAGTATTTAAGAAAAATCCGATGGAAACATATGTTCATAAATATCAATCCATTGATAAACAAATTGAAGAGATTATTAAGGAACTCTTAGTCGGTCGTGATAATTTACGAGAAGACAGTATCGGCCTAGAAATGTTAAAAGAACAATCTCAGCAAAAGATTCATGCGCTTGATAAACAAGTATATTTAGGTAAGAAGCTTGCGGACATGTTGGAAGTAGAAAAACAAAATCCAGAGCGGCAAAAAGATGTTCCATTAATTAACGATGCGCTAGAAAAGATTCTTGTACGTACGCGTAACATGCAGCAAGCAAAGAGCGTGTTGTTACAATCTATTGCCTCTGTTGATATCATTAAGAAAAATAATGAAAAGTTAACAGAAGCGATTCGAAATGCAATTACAATGACGCAAAACGTTGTCACAGTATCAGCAGCAATCCAATTGGCGTTAACGAATCAAAGGAAAACGATTGATGCTGTGAATGCGACAAACGAAGCAATTGAATCTATGATATTAAGTAATTCACAAGCGTTAAAGCAAAATACAGAAGAAACGACTAAGTTGTTAGAAAATCCAGCAATCGGTATGGAGAAGCTTCGCGAATCATTCCAAAACGTATTTGCAGCGATTGAAGCGTCTGAGAAATCAACAGAGCGTATCATTGAATCAAGTAAAGTGTTTGTAAAAGAACTAGACTCGTTCAACGATGAAATGAAAAAGAAGCTCATTCAGCGTCCAGCTAAATAGACTGCAATAGAGGGGGTGAAAACATGGGTTTCTTTGAATTTATTTTGCTGCTTATAGGCATAGTCCTTTTGTTAGGACTTACAGCAGTAATTTTACTTGCTTATTTTGGGCGGAAATTTTATGTATCATGGAAAAAACCGTATAAACGAACGACAGACTCAATGGAGCGTTTATCACACAGCACAGTACCATTCTTACAAGAATTTACACAGCATCCGTTGTTTTACCGCTGGATTCGTACGGAAGGAAGCAGTAGTCAAAAAGCGTTTACCGTTCTTTTTTGCACAGCCAATGAGCGAACGAAAGAACAAATTTTTTCAATGTTGCCGAGGGAAAAACAGAAAAAACTCCATTACACTGTAAAAACAACAAAGCAAGTTACAAGTGAAGATATGGAAATGACAACGATGAAAGTAAAAGAGTTCTTGAAGCGAGAATTACAGCAACCATCTAAGCCAAATGATTTCTCGTTTTACAAGTTATACTTTTATGACCGTTATCCAGACGCATTAAAACATATTCAAATGTACAAGCGTTCCGTAAATCCATCATTGCAAAGATGTATTGATGATGTGACAATCTCTGTACTGCAAGCTATTCCATACTATCAAGAAAATCGTATGTTTGAACAGCAACATAAACTCGAGACTTTTTTAATGAAAGATTTAGTAGATATGTTGTCACTCATTGCACAAATTCCACCAGCGCAGCGTTCAGAGAAAGAAGAAGAACTTACGATCTATCTAAAAGGATTTCAAAAAGAAATGGAAGCAGTAGAACGTAACATTCGTAACGCTGTCGATTACGATTTACAAGTGAAGATGCGTGCGGCTAAAGAAAAATTTAAGAACTAAACAAACGAGCATTGATAGATCAATGCTCGTTTGTTTAGTTTAGGAGCGAAATATCAAAAATTTCATATACCGTAATGATAATTATAAAATATAGAAATAGCCTTACAACACCAGTCAGGACCTTTAACTCTGAACAAAGTAATATACACATATCAGCATGACCAAGATTCGGTAGGAAGGTAACGAATTAGATAATGCGTTTTACTTAACACTTTCCAAAATTAATCTTCATAACATATTTTGTAGTAACTTATACGAAAGTGAGTTGAATAATAATGTTTTACCCTTATTTTAACAACAAAATGAGAATTCCTGCTGGGTATGGTGCTAGTGTAACGTATAGTGGAGCGCAAAGTACAATTCAAGCTGTGCAACAAGCATTACAAGCACAGCAACAGGCACAACAAATGCAACAAAGTATGCAACCTTACTATCCAATGCAATATTATTACCCAATGCATATTACACAAAATGGAATATATTTTTCAACGATTCCGTATGGAACTGAATACAATTTATAGTAAATAATAATAAAAAATAATAGCTGTTTAATGGAAACTTATTCATCTCAGTAAAATTTGATCTGTTCGAGGATTATCGTAGTGAAGGAAAACGAAAGTGGTACAAGTTCAATAAAAAGAGAAGCTAGCAAAAGCTAACTACTCTACAAAAGAAATATGGGGTCGCTTCGCTAAAATTTGCTGTAGTATAAACGGGATTTGAAATATTATGCAGTGGAGAGAAAAGGATAAAAAATTTTAGACTGTTCCAATTTGATTTTGATCAGCTACATCTGAATCAAATGTATTCGTACCGCTTACACCGTTAAAGGTATTAAGAACAAAAGCAACGTTAGATGAACCGGATCCGTTATAAGCTTTCGTATTTTCTTTCGGAGATACATTATAGAAGTCTCCTAAGTTAAAAGAACCGTTACTATTTTGAACGACTAAGTTCCCAACAACAGACGGCATATTTTCACCTACTTTATCAGGGATTGTTTAAATCACTATATGATTCATTCTTTGAAAGGGTTCGACTGCAATTTATTCATGGAATTGCGAAGGGATTAAAATGAAAATTTCATTTTGTATAGAAATGAGGCTGAAAAACTTTGTAATGTAATAACTGCATATATTCCATTTAATCCATACGCAGATGGAAAGAAAGGATATATAAAAGAACCAGATATAAATTGTCCCGCATTAACGGGCAGTAATACTCCCACCTCAAAATTCGGCGAAAGCATTGTCCAGCTCCAGTGGCTAGAATGTTCGGTGGCTTCGCTTCTTCCTGCGAGGTAAAAAACACCTCTACGTCAGAAGCTCCATCCCCCTCACATTCTGAACGAGCCACTTCCGCTTTTCTTAAGAAGTTAGGTGGGAGATAAACTGCCCGTAAAAGCCCGATTGGTGAGGGCTTATAATCAGTGGGGGATGAAGAAAACCCCCACTGATTAAAGTTTCACTTTATGGGAACTGGATATGTGAGGAATGCGCGATAAGCTTGGAAGGATTTACAGTTTGCCCATCTTCTTATGAAGAAGCGTTAGAAAGAAAACGAAATAAAAGAGCAGCTAGCAAAAGCTAACTGCTCGGCTCCAGGGAGATTGGAGAAATATTATGGTATCTACAGTATTGACGAAATGTTGAGATTTATTCAGAAGTAGGATTGTATGCGCAAAAATGTGGAATTACATTAGAACAAGCTAAGATACGATGCGATTATTTTTTAAAGATTCAAGAGGAAATTAAAAAAGTGAGAATTTGTCCCGAATGCAAACAACAATCATTAGAAATAGAACATGACGATCGTGAATGTTCATCATATATAAGGATTTATTTAGTTGTTACAAATAAACAGTACTACTTAATAGCTGCTCAATAAAAACTGTAATTATATTAATAGATACAAGAAAATATTTCATTACAGTATGCAGGAATGGCTTAACTCGCATCAATTGGTTTTTAATATTCAAATGATTTCGAATGGGAATAATAAAATATAGTTAATATTTGGTATAATTGTAATGTAACTATAATTTATAGGAGGGGAAATTCACTCATGAAAAATGAAACTTTATATAGTATGGATGATGTGATTACAATGTTAGACTCTCTATTAAGATCTCCTGAACCATTTTGGAATCAGTTCTATTCTAATCGTGATAAAGAAGTACCTTTCTTTGCTAATGTACCGGATGAAAATTTAGTTTCTTATTTTGATAGAAATATGATTTGGAAAGGAAAAGTGTTGGAGCTAGGATGTGGTCCTGGTCGAAATGCTTTGTATTTAGCAAAAACAGGCTGTGAAGTGGATGCAGTTGATTTGTCAGAAGAAGGGATAAAATGGGCGGAAGAAAGAGCGGCTGAGCAAAATGTACCAGTTCATTTTATATGTAAGTCTATTTTCGATTTACATACCCATAACCAATATGATTTCGTATATGATTCTGGCTGTTTACATCATATCCCGCCTCACCGAAGAGTACATTATGTTGAGTTAGTCAAGAAATCATTAAAGCCAAATGGATATTTCGGTTTAACGTGCTTTGCTGCAGGAGAATTAGATGAAAAAAATGGTTCGGAAATATCAGACTGGGATGTATATCGAGGCTGGAGTTTACAGGGAGGAATTGCGTATTCAGAAGAAAAACTACGCGATGTTTTTCAAGATTTTGAGGTTGTTGAGCTGCGTAAAATGCAAGAAATGAAGCAACCGAATGAAGTATTTGGGGAACCATTTCTTTGGACAGCTCTTTTTAGAAAGAAAGTGTAATTACGATGGAGAGAACAATTTTACTTTTCTTGAGTAATAATGATTTAGAAGAAATTGAAGCGATAAGAAAAAAGCATGACCCTTTACTTGATTTTGTACATATAGTATAATTATTCCATAATTTAGATTTCAATAAGAATAAAAAATAAATTAGACGAGGTGCTTTTTGTGAGTGGAGTAGTATCTAAATAGGAAAAAATTTAATGAAATAAATCTGATGACGAAGGGTATTTTTATCTCAATATATACCCTGTATTTGGCCATGGATTTATTTAAGTTACCTATGAAGATACCTACAATACTTTATAAAGCATGTAGCGGTATTTATTATTAAAGACCTAGACCTTTATTACAAGAAGGTTTGTTTAATAATAGATATTTGTTTCTACACTTGTCTTGTAAATGTATGTAAAGCTGTGGTATCCCCGCAGCTTTTTTATTTTTATCCCGCTATTCGTGGGCAGTAATACTCCCACCTCAAAATTAGAATGTTCGGTGGGAGTATTACTGCCCGTAAAAGCCCGATTGGTGAGGGCTGATAATCAGTGGGGGATGGAGAAAACCCCCACTGATTAAAGTTTCACTTTATCTCACTACTTTTGGGGTGGAAGAGTTCTTCGGTATGGATGGAGAACAATCCCTACTGAGAGAAGTTTTACTTTTTATAAACTTATTGAAATCTTATTATTAGGTATCTTCATACATGATTCAATTATTAAATCATAGTGAGGAGAACAAAAATGAATACAATGACATTTGAAAAGTTGCAGTATAACGAATTAAAGGAAATCGTAAAATCATATTGTGTAAGTGGATTAGGAAAGCAACTACTAGATAAATTACAGCCAAGCTCAAATATGAAAGTAGTTAAGAATCGCTTACAAGAAACAACTGAAGCAAAAGCGATATTAAATACAGAAAGTCACGTCCCATTAGTTGGGATATCTAATATAGAAAACATTATTGGAAAGCTTGAAAAAGGGATGATTTTGGAACCAGGTGAATTAGTGAGCGTATCAGATTTTTTAAGAGGATGTAGAAAAATTAAGGGATTTATGTTAAGTAAAGCATTTTTTGCGCCTGTTTTAAGTTCTTATGCATACTCTATGTCAGAGTTCAAAAATATGGAGGAAGAGATTTATTTTTCGATTAAAGGGAATCGAGTTGATTCTGCTGCGAGTAAGGAGTTAAAGCGAATTCGAAATCATATCGAAGCAGCAGAAGAAAAGATTGGAGATCGCTTAAATAAATTTTTGAGAAGTAGTGTAAATAAGGAGTATATTCAAGAATTCTTTATTAGTAAAAAAGATGATCGATATACTGTTCCAATTAAGGCTTCTTATAAAAATCAAGTTGCAGGAACAATTGTAGAGATTTCTTCTAAAGGTTCAACAGTATTTATGGAACCTGCTGTTATTTCAAAATTAAGCGGGGAGTTAGCGAGTTTAAAAGCGGAAGAGGCGATAGAGGAGTATCAAATATTAGCGACTTTATCAGGAATGATTTTTGAGAATGTTAGTGATATAAAAATAAATATTGAGCTTATAAGTCAATATGATATGATTTTCGCGAAAGCTAAATTTAGTAAAAGTATTGATGGTATCGCACCGAAATTAAATAGTCATGGATATATAAAACTAGTTGCATGTAAACATCCTCTTTTACAAGGTGAGATTGTTCCATTAAATTTTGAGATTGGAAAAGAATATCGCAGCTTAGTCATTACGGGACCAAATGCTGGCGGAAAAACAATTGTTTTGAAAACAATCGGATTATTAACTTTAGCAACAATGTCAGGGTTTCATATTCATGGTGATGAAGAGACTGAAATTGCCCTTTTTGATTCTATTTTTGTAGATATAGGTGATAATCAAAGTATTGAAAATGCTTTAAGTACTTTTTCTTCACATATGAAAAATATTTCAGAAATTATGAGAATATCTAACAATAATACGTTGTTGTTATTTGATGAAATTGGTAGTGGTACAGAACCGAATGAAGGTGCTGCACTTGCAATTGCCATTTTAGAAGAGTTTTATCATATGGGGTGTATAACAGTTGCGACGACTCATTATGGTGAAATTAAACGATTCTCAGAAATTCACAGTGACTTCATGAATGCGGCTATGCAATTTCATAATGAAACATTAGAGCCGATGTATCAGTTAATGATTGGGGAATCTGGAGATAGTAACGCACTTTGGATCTCTAGAAAGATGAATGTACAGGAACGTGTTTTGGAGCGAGCGCAGTGTTATATGAAAAATAAAGATTATAGCTTAGAGCTAGTAAAAGAAAATAAAATAAAGAAGCCTGAAGTGAATGCGGTGAAAACGAAAGAAACTTATGAGTATGAGGTTGGAGACAAAGTAAAATTATTAGATCATAATGATTCTGGTATTGTATACGAGAAAAAAGATAGTTTCAATACTATTGTAGTACTATACAAAGAAGAGTTTATTGAAGTGAATTGTAAGCGCGTTATTCTGGAATTGAAAGCAGCAGAGTTATATCCAGAAGGCTACGATTTAAACACTTTGTTTGTAAGTTATAAAGAGAGAAAGTTACAACATGATATAGATCGTGGCTCTAAAAAAGCATTAAGAAATATCCAAAAAGAAATGAGAAAAAAATAAAGTGAAACCTTAATCGGGGGGCTTCATCTCCCACTGATTATTAGTTGAACTAATCGGGCTTTTATGAGCAGTTGATCTCCCACCTAACTTCTTTGTTTTTGCCGAATTTTGAGGTGGGGGTCTTACTGCTCGTTAAAGCGGGATAAACAAAAATATTATTCAATTGCCGGTAATCCCTCACTTAAACGTTAGCACGTTTTGAAGTGAGGGGTTGTTTTACATATTAAAAATTGAGTAAATGTAATCTTATTTTTCATATTTAGCTAAATAAATGGTACAATCAATATTTGATATGAAAAATAGTGAAAAGAAGTGATCGATTTGAAAGATTTTTTAGAATTAGGAATTAGCACGACGTTAAATGATACATTAAGAGAAAATGGAATTGCGGAATCGACGTCGATTCAAGAAAAAGCAATCCCAGTAGTTCTAGCAGGAAAAGATATTATTGGACAAGCGAAAACAGGAACAGGAAAAACATTAGCATTTATTTTGCCGATATTAGAAAAAATAAATTCGCAGTCTAGTCATGTACAGGCGTTAATTGTAGCGCCAACGCGAGAATTAGCGCTGCAAATCACAAGCGAAATTGAAAAAATGACTGTACATGTAAAGGATATTCATGTGCTTGCTGTTTATGGCGGACAAGATGTTTCGCAGCAAATGAAGAAGTTACAAGGAAATACACATATTGTGGTCGCGACGCCTGGCCGATTATTAGACCATTTACGCCGCGGGACAATTGAATTATCACATGTATCTATGCTCGTTTTAGATGAAGCGGATCAAATGCTGCATTTTGGTTTTTTACCAGAGGTAGAAGAAATTATTGAACAAACACCTGCAGAGAGACAAACGATGTTGTTTTCTGCTACGATGGCTAAGCAAATTCAATCTCTTGCAAAGCGCTATATGAGAAAACCTGAAATTATAAAAATTCAAAGTGCAGAGGTTACAGTAAATAATATTACACAACGCGTCGTTGAAACAACAGACCGCGCAAAACAAGATACGCTGCGTGAGCTTATGGAACGAGACCAACCGTTTTTAGCAGTTATTTTCTGCCGTACGAAACGTAGAGCTACAAAATTGTATGAAGCACTGAAAGGCTGCGGTTATAACTGTGATGAACTTCACGGTGATTTATCACAAGCAAAACGCGAGCGTGTTATGAAGCGTTTTCGTGATGCTGAAATTCAATATTTAATCGCAACAGATGTAGCAGCAAGAGGACTTGATGTAGAAGGTGTTACGCATGTATTTAACTACGACATCCCAGAAGATGTCGAAAGTTACATTCACCGCATCGGGCGGACAGGTCGTGCTGGTGGAAGCGGGCTGGCAATTACATTAGTTGCGCCAAAAGATAAAATGTATTTACAGCAAATTGAAAAAGGAATTAACGCATCATTGCAACGACAAGTAGTAGAACTACCTAACAAACAAGAGTCTGCGCAAAAGGAACAAAAATCACAAAAGCCAAGGGAAAAGAAACCATTTAAAGAGAAGAAGCAATCTGGTCAATTTGGACGCCGTGATAGAAAAGAAGGACCGAAAACAGAGAAATCTCGTTTTGGTCAACCGAGCAAAAAGAAGCGCAGTGCAAAGCCAGGACAGAAACAGCGCGGACGATAGAAATATAGTAATGATTGAACATGAGTACCTTTTGAAAAGAGGACTCATGTTTTTTTATACGTAAAAACTTTAGGACATACTAACGGGCGAGGTGATTTGATGAAGAAACTTGTTACAATCGTCGTTTTCACTTTATTTATGTTTTCTTTAACTAGCTTCGTACAAAGTGAAGAAAAGAAAAACATACAAGATTATTTTGATGTGAATATAAGTGGAACCCGTTTGTACGTTCTAGACGATTTTACTGAACTTATAAATGAGGGGAAAATTACTTCCCTAACAAAAATATTTTTTGAAATTTTACGGAGAGAACAACAATGGGTTTTAGAGCCGAGAGTGTATGTAAAAGGGAATTTGGGATATGTTCATATAGTAAAACAAAATGGTGAGAATGTTCTTTATCATATAAAAAAGATACATGAGAATTGGACGGTTTTACGGGAAGAGAAAAAGGTTATAAATAGAATACCTGTACCAAAAGAACTGTTAAAGGAAGTTCTTATTGAACGACTTGTAGAGTATATCGGTGGTGCTGTAAAAGATTATTATGATGAAGGTAGGTTATGGTACAGAGGAGATGAAAAAATCTTAAGTATTGAAAAAGATAAAGCGGAATTTGAATTTTATGTTATTGTTCAAGTTATTACGTTTAAAGGGGCCCATAATCCACCGTATGGAGAAGAGACGATGCGGTTTCGAGTAAAAGGTGGAGGTAAAGTTCAACTAATGGATTACAAACATCGCGACCTTTCTGACACTGAATTATCTAAATTGAAACTAAGAACAATATAAGAGTAGTACATTATAAATGTAAAACATTTTTTTGCTTGGAGGAGATATTGTTATGATTAAGCTTGTGCTTCTTCGTCATGGTCAAAGTGTATGGAATGTGGAAAATAGGTTTACTGGATGGACCGATGTTGATATGTCGAAAAATGGATTACAGGAAGCGAGAGAAGCAGGACAGATATTAAAGGCGAATGGTTATACGTTTGACGTTGCATACACTTCTGTATTAAAAAGAGCAATTCGAACGCTATGGATTATTCTTCATGAAATGAATCTTGCTTGGGTGCCTGTCTATAAATCGTGGCATTTAAATGAACGGCATTACGGTGCACTACAAGGATTAAATAAAGATGAAACGACGAAGAAGTACGGAGAAGAACAAGTACATATATGGCGCAGAAGTACAAATGTCAGACCGCCAGCACTTACGAAAGACGATCCGCGCTATGAAGTTTCAGACCCTAGATATAAATATTTAAAAGAAGGGGAACTTCCGCTTACCGAATGTCTAGAAGATACAGAAAAACGTGTTCTGACGTATTGGCATGAAGAAATTGTGCCAGTATTACAAAAGGGTGAGAAAGTTATTATTTCATCGCACGGTAATACAATTCGTTCGCTTGTAAAATATTTAGATCACTTATCTGATGATGGCGTTGTTACATTAAATATTCCTACGAGCATTCCGCTTGTTTATGAATTAGATGATAACTTAAAACCAATTCGGCACTATTATTTGAGTATGGATGGAGAAGTACCAGAAGGAGAAATTCCAAAGCATGTACAACTCTAATGCTGAAAAAGTATCTACTTTAAGTAAATGACAGAATTTTTATGAATATACGGAAATTAAAAAGAAGATAATTTCCTATACGTAGTAGAGAGTTATCTTCTTTTTTAAAAAAAGGACTTTTTCAGTGCTCTCACAAAATCGGTACCTTTTTTATCCCGCATTAACGGGCAGTAATACTCCCGCCTCAAAATTCAGCGGAAGCATTGTCCAGCTTTAGCGGCTAGAATCTCCGGTCGTTTCGCCCCCTCGGACGAGGCCAAAAGCGCCTCTCCGCCCTGTGCGTGGGTGTCCTGCGATTCTGAGCGAGCCGCTTCCGCTTTTCTTAAGAAGTTAGGCGGGAGATAAACTGCCCGTAAAAGCCCGATTGGTGAGGGCTGATAATCAGTGGGGGATGAAGAAAACCCCCACTGATTAAAGTTTCACTTTATATGTATTTTTAATTATTATAGATTTGCTTCTTTTTTAGAGAAGAAATCAACTACTAACTTAGGAGCATCCTCTTTAAGTTTATAACCGTAACCGGATTCTTTTATTACAGAAATCTCTTTTTTATCATTAATTAAGATGAAAAGAGTTTCTGTTGAACCGTTTTTAAAGTTAACTTCCATTTCTGTGTTTAAGGATTTTTTTTCCTTTTCACTTAACTGCGATTTAACTGGTGAACCATCTTTTATTGTTCGGACAATATCTTTGATTAAGGAATCATCTGAAGTTTGATGTTTGGTGATTATGAAATCTTCTTTAGCAGTTTGTGATTTTAATAATTTTATATTCTCTATTTCGTTATCTTTCAATATCATCAATTCTGTTGTGTCATTTGTTTCAGATGTTTTTGAGGTATTCGAAGAACAACCAATTAAATTGAAAATTAGTATAATTGCAAAGAAATAATAGAGTAATCGTTGCATTTGTCTATCTCCTTTTTCTTTTAATATACCATTATGTAACTATATATACAATTTAATCCAAATATTTATTGGTTCTCTAAATATGATAACCACATAAGATAAAATTTTACGTACTTTATCTGTTATGTAAATTAAATTTTAGAAACAAGGCGAATACTATACTACAATTCCAAAATAAACAATGAAAAATACACACCAATAAACATAATCACATACAAACACGTATAGGCGGGACCACTTAAAGCGTTAAATCTTCTCTTTTGCATACTCTCCTTTCACATTGACTATCTTACTGAATAAGTCCCACTTGCTCCTCATGTAATATAATGTTATCCTTCTACACTGGAACACATTTTTTCAATTTATCAAAGAGAGGTATTTTATGAACAGACGTGTAGCAGGTGGCATACTGTCGTTAGTGGCTTTATTTGTTGGCCTTGCTTCCATGCGAAACAAAAAACAAAAAGCGGATTCAAAATCAAAAGCGGTATAATCTTATTATGAGGCGCTGTCCATGACAAATACTGCAGGCATTGGGGTACAGAGTATGTTGTTCTCCAGTGGATGTTAATGAGCACAAGAGCTTTTTTGTTCTTGTACTGATTAACATTGGGTGTATTTAATGCCTCAATTATTATACAAGCAAGAAATGACGTTTACATTTAGAGACTTTGTAAAACTAACGTATGATAAGAAGTAGGCCAACCGGTTTTGGCTTAAAGACATGATAGGTATGGTGAAAGGAGAAAGACAATGACTTTGAAGCTTAGCGATGTCCTCTACGGCGATTTTGAGATAGATGGTGTCTTGTTAGAACTTATTCGTAGCAAGCCAGTACAACGATTAAAAGGAATTTATCAAGGTGGTGCTAGCTGAGCACTTAAATAAACACTTCACTGTTTCTAGATTTAACAGTGAAGTGTTTATTTATATTACTTAAAAATTTTTAAGGACACAAAAAAATGCACTACTGTTATGACATCATAAACTTTATCTTAACCTGCCGCTAAACCTCCTTCTTAATCCACCTTTCAGTTTAGGTCTTCTTTTCACTTTTCGCTATAAAACGATGAGAAAATAGCTTATATATCGATTGGAAATGGTACAATACTTATATAAAGTTGTTATTTTATCATAACTGAAAAGAGGAGAAGCAGATGTATAACAATTTAGAGGAATTAATTAAGCATCCTGTATTTTATCATTTTGCAGAAATTTCAAAGATTCCAAGAGGATCGGGAAATGAGAAAGAAATTAGTGATTACTTAGTAAAATTTGCACAAGAGAGAAATTTAGAAGTTGTACAAGACCATGCATTAAATGTCATTATAAAGAAGCCAGCAACGGCTGGATATGAGAATGTGCCAACGATTATTATTCAAGGGCATATGGATATGGTATGTGAGAAAAATCAATCAACTGTTCATGATTTTGAAAAAGATCCAATTCAATTGCGAATTGTTGAGGATATGCTGTATGCGAATCATACAACGTTAGGTGCGGATAATGGGATTGCAGTTGCATATGCATTATCCTTATTAGACGCAACCGATATTCCACATCCTGCTCTTGAAGTCGTGATTACGACAGAAGAAGAAACAACGATGGGCGGCGCTTTTGCAGTTGACCCTAGCCATTTTAGCGGTAAAATCTTTATTAACATTGATTCAGAAGAAGACCATAAATTGTTAGTAAGTAGTGCGGGCGGTGCAAAAGCAGTTGAAATAATATCTATTGTTTGGGAAGAAACGCCAGCTAACGTATTCCCGTATCGTCTCTTTGTAGGTGGATTAAAAGGTGGACATTCTGGCATGGAAATTGATAAAGAAAGAGGAAATGCCAATAAAATTTTAGGCAGAGTCCTTTATGATTTATCCAATGAAATTCCGTTTTCTATGAGCGGTGTTCATGGTGGATTAAAAACAAATGCAATCCCGCGTGAAAGTGCAGCAACGATTTTATTTTCTGAAAGTGATGAGCAAAAAGTAGAAGAGAAAGTGAAAGAGTGGACAAGCATTTTACAAGAAGAACTACGCGCTGTGGACCCAGATGTGTATGTTTCTCTTACGAAATTAGAAGAAACAATTGAAAATGTATTTGCAAAGGAAACGCAAAAACAACTTATTTCTTCATTATTCTTAATCCCTAACGGTATTCAAAGCATGAGCATGGAAATAAAAGGGCTAGTAGAAAGTTCTACAAACTTAGGTGTTGTTGAAATGTTACATAATGAAATTAAATTAAGAAATGAAGTAAGAAGTTCTGTGAAAAGCTTAAAACAACATATTGTAAATGAAATTAAGCATATCGCAGAAGTAGTGGGAGCACAGTTCGAAAAAGAATCTGAGTATCCAGAATGGCCATACAATCCAAATTCTTCAATTCGCAGTTTATTTGAAAAAGTGCATAAAGAAAAGTATGGCACAGATGCAGAGGTTTTTGCCGTTCATGCCGGAATTGAGTGCGGTGTATTTATGGAGAAAATTCCAGGGCTAGATGCGATTTCACTTGGACCAGATATGTTTCATGTTCATACACCAGATGAGCATGTAAGTATTCCTTCCGTTGTGAATAACTGGGAATATTTTATTGAAGTATTGCAGGAAACGAAGTCTTTGATTTAAATATGTTTGAGGTGAGAAGGGGTTGTCTCACAAGTCAGTGTAACTGGCTTGTGGACGACCCCTTTTTTATCCCGCTATTTGGGGGCACCTCAAAATTCAGCGGAAGCATTGTCCAGCTCTAGCGGCTAGAATCTCCGGCCGTTTCGCCCCCCCCGGACGAGGCAAAAAGCGTCTCTCTGTCAGGGGCTCCAACGTCCTGCGATTCTAAACGAGCCGCTTCTGCTTTTCTTAAGAAGTTAGGCGGGAGATAAACTGCCCGTAAAAGCCCGATTGGTGAGGGCTAATAATCAGTGGGGGATGAAGAAATCCCCCACTGATTAAAGTTTCACTTTATGAGTAACAATTCAACTGCTTTGCTTCTGTAATTTGTTGAATACTGTATTCCTTTTTACAATCTTTTATGGAACTGTTTTTGAAAAACTAGACAAGTTTGCTATGCAAAATACAGGTGTATGAATAGAAGATTGCGCTTTTTACTCATGTTTTTTGGGATATTGAAGAATAAACTTAACATGTAAATAAAAATTGAAAGGAGCAAATATAATGAATGCACTATTATCTGCAAAAAATGTGACAAAGATTTATAACAAGAATCAATTACCTGGACTTAATAAGGTATCTTTTGATATTGAGTCAGGTGAATTTGTTGGTATTATGGGAGCCTCTGGATCTGGAAAGACAACTTTATTAAATATCCTATCAACTATCGATACGCCTACAGATGGAGATGTTTTGATAAAGGGCATCGATATTAAAAAACTTAATGATAATCAATCTGCAGATTTTCGGAAAGATCATTTAGGCTTTATTTTTCAAGAGTATTTCTTACTCGATAGTTTAACAGTAAAGGAAAATATTGCTGTACCACTTACTTTATTACATAAATCCCCAGAAGAGATTGAATCATCTATAAATAGTTTAGCAAAGCGGTTTGGAATATTTGAACAATTATCTAAGTACCCCAGTCAACTTTCAGGGGGACAAAAACAGAGGGTTGCAGCAGCAAGAGCGATTGCAAAACAGCCAAGTATTTTATTTGCAGATGAACCGACAGGCGCATTAGATTCAAACTCTGCAACGGAGCTACTTCAGAAATTAAGAGAGGTAAATGAGGAACTTCATACAACGATTTTAATGGTAACCCATGATGCTTATGCAGCAAGCTTTTCAAGTAGAATACTAATATTTAAAGATGGAAATATCATAAAGGAATTGAGAAGAAATGGAAAGGAGAGAAAAGATTTTTTTGAAGAGATAGTAAAGGAAATCACTAGAATTGATGAAAATCGATATAACTAAGAGTATGAAAGGAAGGCATGACTGTGGGATTATTAACAATAGCAAAAAAGAATCTGAAGAATAATTTTTCCTTCTATTCGTTCTATTTCGTTTCAGTAGCTTTTGTGCTGATGGTGTTTTTCACCTTTATTTCTTTTTCCATGAACGATATAATCATGGAAAAGATTTCGTCTGATGGTAGGGTTGAAATCATGTCAAGAACGGTGGGAATCTTTGTTATGACATTTGTACTATTCTATATGTCATACTCCAATACTTTTTTTATGAAAAAAAGAATGAAAGAACTTGGTATTTATTCGCTCTTGGGATATCGAAAATCAACAATGCTAAAATTATTAACTTTTGAAAATATTATAATTTGTTTTGCTGCTCTAATTGTAGGAATCGCTTTTGGTGCGATTGCTCATAAAGGGATTGTCGAAGTGATAGTCAGAGCACTAAAATTACAAATAGATACTTCTGAAGTGCCACTTATTCATTCTGGGGCAGTACTATTCACGTTTGTTTTTATATTTGTCGTTTTGACTGCTTTATTTTTATCGAACTGGATCATTCTTCGGAAAAGTTCCTTACTGGCTTTGGTACGTATGGAAAAAAAGGAAGAAAAGCAGATGAGAATCAACACAGCTTTCTCATTCCTGGGATTATTCTTGATACTAATTGGTTACTTCTTTGCTATTGATATTACAAGAGGGACGAAATCATTCTGGAAAACAATAGGATTTTCACCAATTGCACTTTTAACAATGTTAAGTGTAATACTAGGGACCATTTTCTTTATTCACTCTTTTTTACCATATGCTATTCAAAAATTGAAGAAAAAGAAAAGCTGGTTTTATAAGGAAGCGAATATTATTGTTATTCCAAATTTTATATTTAAAATCCGTTCGAAGGCAAAAACTTTAATTTTGTTAACTTTATTAGTTGCAGGAACTTTGGCTATATTCGGCTCTACTTTACTAACTCTCTACTATCCTGTTGCTGCTACAGAACGAATCATACCGTCAGCTATCGAGTTTCCAGTGGAAGATAAACAATTGGCCGCTAAAGCAATTAAAATTGTACAAGATACTGTTGGTAAAGAAAATATGAAATTTAAAGAAACAACTATGATTCATGTTACATCCTCTTCTGACAATTTACCTAAAGAATATAGTGAAAAGAAAGAACATGGATTTGATCTTATTTCTGAGTCGGATTACAAAGAATTAATACATATTCAGGGGAAAAATGTAGACTTTGAGAATTTAGCTAAAAATGAAAGTATCTTAGTAAAATATCGACCTGACAAAGAAAAGCTAGATAAAGGAAAAATATATACTTTGAACTTAACAAATGCAAATAACGTGGATATGAAAGTAAAAGACACTACTTTACTTAATTCAATCGGATTTGCAAATAGTGTAGGAACCCTTGTCATTTCAGATCAACTATATAAAGAGATAAAAATATTAGGGCATAAAGAAACAACAATGATGAGCCTTAATGGAGAAGATATGAGGGATAATAAGAAAGTTTATGAAAATGTAGCCCCATTATTTAAAAATAATATTTATTTTACAAGTAGTTATCAAAGAAATGATTACATTATTCAGCAAAATAGTTCAACATTCTTGCTCATTAGTTTTGTTACAATCATCTTCTTTATTGCAACGGGGAGTATTCTCTATTTCCATAATCTTTCGAGCATGATGTCAAACAAAAATGAATTTATCATTTTAAAAAGAATGGGATATAACAAGAAAAAGATAAAGCGAATAATAAGTAAAGAAGTTCTTACATTGTTTAGCATCCCATACGTATTAGGATTAGCGCATAGTATTTTTGCACTGATCGCTTACAAAGCAGCTTTAATGGACGACTTATTAGGAAAAAACAGTGCCTTTATACTGCCTATTCTTTTTGCAGTAATTATTTTCACTTTGGTATATATAATTTATTATTTGTTAACAAAGCGAGCATGTTATAAAATTATATTTGACAATAAAAAGTAAAAATTCCTATATAAGGCTAATGATAGTAAACTAGCATTAGCTTTATATGCATCTAAGCTAGTAAAGGTAAGTGAGTTTATGAAAAAGTATTATGAGCAAAAGCAACTTCTCATCTTAATTAACCAACTGTGTATGATTATTTTTTTATGCTATGAATTTTTGCAAAATAATATTGTAGGAACAGCAAAGTTGCTTCCATTGACACTTATAACGATTTTGGTTATTTACGGGGCTTATATTGGATTTGTAAACATGAAAGAAAATAGTACCCTATGGAAGTTTTCTAATTTGCTAATCCTTACTTCATGGCAGTTTTTATTCACACTTAGTGAAACACAAATTTTTTATACGTTAAGTACACTATTTAGCGTAGTGATTCTATATCAGACAGCACAATTTTTTCTCTATTTCTTTTTTCAAGATTCTACTTATATGTATAAAAAAGAAAAAGACTGGATTTTACAGATTACATGTTTATTGACATTGGTTGCGAAATTGATAAACGATAAAATGTTCGCCATTCTATTTTCATCTCAATTTGTTTTAAGTTTTATTTGTATTTTTTTCTTACTTTTGAAACATCGAGGACGAATCATATTTATCTTAAAAAGCGAAAAAAATCATTTACTGAAATCTTTTGCTGTTCTCATTTTTTTCTTTATTGGATACGCCATATTTTTTGCAGACAACCCTGAATATTTAAGTAATCTAGGGTGGTATATCATGATCCTTTTCCCTTTATTTAGTATTCATGCGATTGCTTTTAAAAACCATATATTTATGAAGCGATATTTTCTTTTAAAGGGAGGTAAAAGGGGACTGATCCTTTTCTTTCTTCTTGTTTGTATAATTTCATTTGGACTATTGTTTAGGTTGAATATGATTGCCTATTTCATCATTATACATACGATTTTTTCGTTTGTTCTGTTCCATTTCACGCTATTATATAAAGACATAAAAAAAAGTATCTTAAATTCAGAAACAGAAGAACCAAAAATCATGTCAGAAAGCTTTTATGCTCATAATCTTGTACAGATAGCGAAAGAGGAAAAGTTGAAACGTGATTTTTCTAATTATTTGCATGATGAAATTTTGCAAGATATATTAGCTGTAAAAAATATGATGAATAAATCTAACAAAGAGGAGATTCATGAAATCATAGTAAAAACGTTGGATCACTTAAATTTGTCTATACGAGTACAAATGGAAGAGTACTATCCAACACTATTAAAAACACTTACATTAAAAGAAAATTATAGTAATTTGCTTAAAATGATACATCAAAAATATGGAATGGAAAATATTGATATATCTTTTCATTGTAGTGAAAATTTATTTTTAGTTGAACCCTATCAGCTTGTTACATATAGAATTTTAAAAGAATTGGTAACAAATGCATTCAAACATTCTAAATGTTCAAAGTTATTTGTGAGTTTGAAACAAGAAAATGACGAAATAGAACTTATAGTAAAAGATAATGGTATAGGCTTAGTGATTAATGAGAAGTCTGTTCCTAATGATCATAGAGGATTGAATTCTATTAAGGAACAACTGTTTTTAGTAAACGGTAAAATGACAATTTCGGAATGTAATCCTTCTGGCTTATGCGTTGTTATTCTTATCCCTATGAAAGGAGATGATTCCTATGAATATTTTATTAGTAGATGACCACGCTTTATTTGCAAAAAGTTTGGAGATAGCCTTGGAAGATTACCCTGAAATAGATCATTTTTACTCATTACAAAATATTGAACAGGTTATTGCATTCATTAATGAGTGTAAGCCAAATATCACATTAATCGATATTAATTTAAGTAACATCAGTAATGAAGATGGTTTAGGTGTAGCAAAACATATTTTAGAAAGCAAATGTGACACAAAAATAGTTATATTAACAGGCTACGATCTACCTGTTTATCGGTATGAAGCTCAAAAAATCGGTGTAAGTGGTTTTATTAATAAAAATATTATGCCAGATAAGTTATTACAGGTTTTAATTGATATTAATAAAGGTACTTGTTATTTTCCACTGTCTACGGACCATGTTGAGGAATTAACTGATAGTGAAAAACAAATTTTACAATTACTATGTGATGGATGTAAGCGTAAAGAAATTGCTTCTATCTTATATGCAAGTGAACGTACCATTTCAAACCATATTCAACATATATTTGATAAGTTGGATGTTTCATCTTCATTAGAAGCTGTAACGAAAGGAATAAAATTAGGATATATTCAGCCTAATTATTAATAGCTTAAAGCAAAAAAACGGAATGTGACAATTACAAAGTAGAAAGTTACGTTCGCATTTAGGTTACTTTATTCATCAGCGTTCAACAAATACACGATGTTTTACAACAAATTTAAAGAATTTATAGCAATCTAATTTATCTTTTCCAACATGAATAATCGCTAAGGTAGGATATGGATTGAAATAAATTATTTGTATGCACATTCAACGAAAAACTGAGCCTGAAAACTTTCTTGAAACACATGAAAAAAAGCTGATCTCAAGAAAAAAGTACAACATAAGAACACCCACAGGGAAATGTATTTTCTTTGTGGGTGTTCTTAATTAAAAGTGAAAGTAATTTACATCTTTATCTCTTTTTTTGTAGTAAAGATTAAATATTGTATTAAAAACAAAACGAAAAACTGAGCTTTTTTATTACAAGTTAGGACAAAATCTCGTTCTTTTGAAATGTACAACTTAGGTATTGAGCAATTAAGAAACGGTATTATCGTATTTGTTATATTTAAGTTCTTAACTTATTTTCCATTTTAACAGCTTGGAAAAATAAAAGGCGCGCTCAATGGGTACGCCTTTTATTGTCGAATTTTGCTTAGCATACGAAATTCGCATTTTGTTGGCAGAACCCCATCGCTATCAAGCTAAGATAAATTTGTATCCATATAATCAAAAAAACGCTATTCTTTTTGTAGAAATATACAGAAAGGATGGCGTTTTGTATGATTCTATCGATTCAAGGTGAGTTTCATTTATTTGCTGAAGAACGAGAGCGTCCCTTAACTCCTAGCTTTTGCATTGCATTTGAGATGTGTAGTGTTTGCAAATAAGAAAACAAACCCTATACCAAATGCAATTATTCTAATTAATCTACATAATTACATTTCGCAAATAACTTAAAGACACCGCGAAAAATAACAGACTATTGACAAAATTGTAACCTAGTACTAATGTTAGGTTATAAAAATAAAGCTAGATAGACAGGGGATGTTCAAATGAAACCCACAGCTCGTATTACAGCAATTGGTACTTATGTACCAAATCAAAAATTATCAAATGACGATTTAGAAAAAATGATTGACACTAGTGATGAATGGATTGTACAGAGAACAGGAATGAAGGAAAGAAGAATTGCAAACGAACAAGAATATGCATCAAATTTAGCTTTCAAGGCTATTGAAAATTTAGCTGATACATATAAGAAAAATTTGGAGGATGTTGATTGTATTATCGTAGCCACAACTACTCCAGACTATGTGTTTCCAAGTGTAGCATGTCAAATACAAAGTCATTTTCAAATTCCTCATACCCTTGCTTTTGATTTAAGTGCTACCTGTGCTGGTTTTACTTATGGCTTACATGTAGCTAACAGTTTAATCACTTCTGAATCTCATCGTAAAATCTTAGTCGTAGCCACAGAAGCGTTATCAAAAGTAACAGACTACACTGACCGAACAACTTGTATCCTATTTGGTGATGGAGCTGGAGCGGTTTTATTAGAAAAAGATGAAAAAAGACCAAGCTTTATAGCTTCTCACATGGGAACAGACGGAGAGGGTGGTATCCATTTATATAGAACAAATCTTTCTACTACCATGCATGAAAAATCTTTGCAAGGAAATGGAAAAATCGTACAAAACGGTAGAGAAGTTTATAAATGGGCTGTTCGTACTGTACCGCTAGGCATTAAAAACTTATTACACGCAGCTAATCTACATATCGATGATATAAATTGGTTTGTACCACACAGTGCTAATCTGAGAATGATTGAATCAATATGCGATAAATCAGGATTCCCATTAGATAAAACACTCACTAGTGTAGAACTCATGGGAAATACCTCTTCTGTTTCTATTCCGTTAGCTTTAAATTTGGCTATAGAAGAAGGAAAACTACACAACCAGGATACGATTCTATTATATGGATTTGGAGGTGGACTTACACATTTAGGACTTATTTTAAAATGGGACTTGTAAAAATCATACCGTTTAGAAAGGAAAATACCCTATGTTAGATATTCAACAAATTAAAAATATCATTTTACATCGATATCCATTTTTACTTGTAGATCGTGTCTTAGAAATAGAAGCAGGAAAACGTGCAGTTGGAATCAAAAATGTGACAGCAAACGAGGAGTTTTTTAATGGACACTTTCCGAGCTATCCCGTTATGCCAGGAGTCCTTATTATAGAAGCAGTTGCACAGTTTGGAGCAATTGCTTTACTGAAAAATGAAAAAAATCATGGGAGGTTAGCCTTCTTGACGGGCATTGATAACTGCCATATTAGAAAACAAGTTCATTCTGGAGACCAACTTCTTCTAAAACATGAATAAAAAAGGTAGAAGTTTATTGGGAAATTTTCTAAAGGGAGACAATTCTAAAATTCTGTATTGATAGAGAAATAAAAGAAAATTAAAATAATTTCAAGGGAGAAGAGTGATGATTGATATTTTAAAGATTTTTGCGGCCTTAGCTTTGGGCTACCTTTTAGGCAGCCTTAACACAGCGGTGATTGTAGGGGAAATATACGGCAAGGACATAAGAAGCCATGGAAGCAAAAGCGCCGGGCTTACCAATACTCTGAGGGTACTTGGGAATTCTGCTGCGGTGTTTGTTCTTGCGGGAGATATATTAAAAGGGATAATTGCCTGTTTTATAGGATTGTTCCTTAGCGTTTACTTTTATTCGGGAGAGGCTAAAGATTGCGTAAGCCTTTTAGCGGCAGGCGCAGGAGCGGTTATAGGGCATAACTGGCCGATATATTTTGGGTTTAAAGGGGGCAAGGGAGCACTTACAGCAGTGGCTGTGCTGTTTATGATTGACTGGGTTATGGCCCTTTTATGCCTTGGCTTTTTTGTGATAATAGTAGCTTTAACCCGTTATGTTTCTTTAGGTACAATATGTGCTACAATGCTTGTTGCGGCTATTTCATTCATTCCTGTTTTTGAGAATACCTTATATTTTTATATATTTGCGTGTCTAATGGCGTTTATGGTTATTTTCAGGCATATGGAAAATATACAAAGGTTGCTTTCAGGAACAGAAAATAAACTTATTTTTCCGCGGCGTTGAGCATGTTGTTGAAATGGGAAAAAATGGGTTTGGTTAACCGTTTAAAACAGGAGGCCACATGAAAACAAACAAAGCCTATATGCTCTCTGACAAAGAACTTCGCAATCTTCAGATGGTTCTTCTGGAAATGCTTTTGGAAATTGATCGGGTTTTCAAAAAAACGGCATAAGCTATCGGGGGTGTTAGTTTAATATAACATTATTTGGAGATAAAAAAATTGTTAAACAATAAGGCTATATAGAAACCCTGATTCTTCTGCTTAGTGTAGAAAAATCGGGGTTTTAATTTCCCGAAAATATCTTAGCGTACAAAATCCGCATAATGTTGGCGAGACCCAATTAATAAGTGAGGGGAAAATTACTTCAATGTCTGTTATCTTAATTTCAACTTCTTAAATTCTTTTTCAGGAATGTCTCTATGTTTGTAATGAATTGCTTTTATGTCATTTTCTTATGATACGAAAAGGAATTGTATCTTCTCCAGAAGGTGGATTATGTGCGACCTCAAATGTTTGAACTTGAACGGTTACATAAAAACATAGTTTGTTTTATCTTTTTCTATTCGTAATATTTTCTCGAAGCTACGGTACCAAAGTTTAGGCTCATTATAATAATTGTCAACTTCTTTACTTATTGATTCTAATAGGCGTTCAATCAACACTTCTTTCAAGAATTCTTTTGACACTGGTATTCTGTTAACTTTTTTCTTTTAACATCTACTATTTTCCAATACTCAGCATCTTCTTTGACTGTATAAAGTACATTCGTACCATCTTCTTTCCAAAGATGGAAAAAGCCTTTTTTCCCTCTAATATATAAGCGAGGTTCATCAATCCACTCACGTTCTGTCTGGATTATAGCTAAAAATAATTGAACAAGTGGTGTTATTTTATAACCCAATTGATTAAAGTCCCCGAATGAATAAAGCTCATATCCAGTTAAATCGACATCGAAGTATTCAAACTTAGCATCTTTGTGATATTTAATTTCCTTTGCTTGTGCCTGTATGGAAAAAGAAGAATAAGCAATAGTATTTATCCTAATCAATAAAGAGAATGCTCTTTTCATGAAATCACCTCACCTTATTATGTGATAAGGGAGGTAATTGTATATCCTATGCATATGAAGTTAATATAACTAGCGTTCTCTGAAGTTACAAAATTAGCTGTACTGAATCCCTTTTTTATGATTAAACTGCCCTATACTTCTAAATTTCTTATAACGCTGATTTACAAGCTCGTTGGGTGATAATGATAAAAGTTCTCTTAGTGAAGATTCGATTGTGGTTTCAATCAATTTAGCTTGTGTTTCTATATCGTTATGTGCGCCACCTCTAACTTCAGGAATTAGACTATCAATAACCCCTAATTCTTTCAGATTTGTTGCTGTAATCTTTAAGGATTCAGCTGCCTTTGGTGCTTTTCCAGCATCCTTCCATAGTATAGATGCAGCTCCTTCTGGCGAAATAACAGAGTACCAAGTATTCTCTAACATATGGATATGGTTACTAATACTAATTCCGAGAGCGCCACCACTAGCTCCTTCACCAATTACAACGGAGACAATGGGAACCTTAAGATCGCTCATTTCAAGTAGATTCCGTGCTATTGCTTCTGATATTCCACGTTCTTCAGACTCTTTCCCTGGATAGGCTCCTGATGTATCAATAAACGTAAGGACGGGGCGTTTGAATTTCTCAGCTTGCTTCATAAGTCTTAAAGCTTTTCTATAGCCTTCTGGATGTGACATTCCAAAGTTTCTTTCTATGTTTTCTTTTGTATTTCTTCCTCTTTGTTGACCAATAATTGTAACAGGCAAGCCTTTAAACTTACCAATTCCACCTATCATTGCTTTATCGTCTCCATATAATCGGTCACCATGAAGCTCGAAAAAGTCCGTAAACAACAAAGGAATGTAATCTAATGTTGTAGGACGATTGCGGAGCCTTGCTATTTGAACACGTTGCCACGGAGTGATGCTATCATATATCTCATTCCCTATATTATTTAGTCGTTCTTGTAACTTATGAATTTCTGATGATAAATCCATGTCATTTTCTTTCATAAACTTCTGTAATTCAGAGATCTTTTTTCTTAACTCAACTATAGGCCTTTCAAAATCTAAGCTCATTTAGTTTCTCCTTATATACGAAAATGTGTTTATAAACTGTCTGTAATAATTATAATTTTTTTACTTTTCTTTTCATAGATTTATTAGGGGTACTACCACATCGCTATCAAGGTAAACGTCAAGTAACTCTAAAATATACAACAAAGGTTGATTTTAGAGTTACTTTTTGTTTTTTTCACTTTTTTTCGGTACTTTGCAACTAGATAGTAAATCCATTGACCACGGTAAGACTTTATCAATTTCCTCTTTATTGTTTAAATCGATATTGGGGAGCGTTTCAAACAAATATAGAAGATAATAATAGGGACTTAAATTGTTCTTCATACCATCTCACTTTTGCCGTGAGTTCTTCTACTTGAGCTTGAAGTGATTCAATTGTAGGTTGATTTGAGTGAGAAAGTGTTGTTTTCATAGATAAATACATTCGACAAAATCATCCAAATTCCTTTTCGTATATGATTTTTATAAAATGGTTCTCGCATGTGCAGCTTGATGCCCTTGTTTTTGGTGAAAAGCAAATCCATCAAGAAGCCATCTCAATTGTCGCTTTGATATGGTAAGTGGTACACTTGGATGTTTAGTTGGCCAGTAAAACGTTCCCTTGTCCAATCTGCGATAGTGCAACCAGAAACCATTATGTTCCCAAACAAGAATTTTTAGATAGCTTCTTTTGATTATCTTAAAGGTGTCGAGTTTTAAAAGAATTATTCTGTTTATGAAAGTATGTAACCTACTACTAAAGTTGTAAAAAAATCTAGTCAATATGTAGCGAGTATCTGTTATTAAAAAAGTGTAAAATAGATTTAAAAGACTAAATTTTCAGGAAGTGGGAGGGGATCAATTGATTAGAGGGAAAAACAAAAAACTTGTAGTAATTACTGGGGTAACACAAGGATTAGGTCGGTCATTAATTGACCGTTTTTCTGAACTAGATTGGTTGATTGTTGGATGTGGTCGTTCCAAAAGTAAGATAGAACAAATCAAGAGACAATTTGGCAACAAACATGTTTTTCAATCCATTGATGTTTCGGACGATAAGGCTGTTAGAGCTTGGGGAGAATATATTCTTCAGCGATACGGTGCACCAGATTTACTTATTAATAATGCCTCTATTGTTAATGAAAATGCGCCGCTTTGGACTATTTCTTCGGAAGAATTTGCAAATGTTATGAATCTCAATGTGAATGGTGTAGTCAATGTGATCCGGTCATTTGTACCAGCTATGATTCATAATAAACGAGGCATCATAATCAATATTAGTTCAAGTTGGGGACGTTCCGGTGAGGCAGAACTTGCACCGTATTGTGCGTCCAAGTTTGCTATAGAGGGTTTGACCCAATCAATGGCACTAGAATTACCGAAAGAACTGGCAGTAGTTGCACTAGATCCAGGCGGAGGCATTCATACTTCGATGCTACAATCATGTGCACCAGAGTATATATCGAGTTCCCCAACAGCTGAGGCTTGGTCACATGTCGCTGTACCGTATATGCTTAGCATTACATCAAATGATAATGGGAAATCCCTTACTTGCCCTAGGGTTTGCTAAGTTTACGACTAATAGCTGTGAATATATTTTTAATTTGATATGGAGCGTTCTTGTTAGAAAAGTTTAACGGGGATTACATGCATTTGTTTTTTTATCACTCGTTTGTACTGCTGGTAATACACAACTTCTTTAGGATATTAATATGTAACGAGAGCACTGAAAAAGTTTTAATATAACAAGAAGACAATTATCCATTATTGATGAATAATTGTCTTCTTCATGCTGTCCGTATTTAGAATTCATATTTTTCCTCATAAATGTTTAAATATTTTTGTTACAACAGCCTCTTATACATTATAAAAATTATTTATTTGCCCCATTCATTGCATACAAGTAAAAAATATAATCAGTCGAAGTTCCTGTATAACCTAACTGTCTTAACATTGCCGTTATATTCCCGCGATGATATGTTCCATGATTCACAACATGTTGAATCAATTCAAAGACATTCGTGTCTAATCGTCCAAAGTGAGGGTGTTCAGGTGAAATGGCTCTCTCTAAATTTTCTTCACGAATGAAAAATGTTTGATATTCTTCAGATAAAGTTAAAAATAGCTGTTCCATTTCCTGAATAGTTGTATCTTTTATTTTTTCTGAAAGATGAATTGCTGATGTTTTTACTTCAGTAAAAGGTTTTCCTAATAAAGTACCTAGCCAGATTGTATCAGCAATATATATATGTATAAACGTTTGCGAAATAGAAGGGAATACACTTTGTATTTCTGTAGACCAAACGTCTGCTGGTGATGTTATTAAGTGTTCAAGTAGCCTTTTGTTTGCCCAAACGTGATAATCATATGCTTGTAAGCCAGGATGTTTCATTGAAAATCCCTCCAGTTTCAGTTGAATTCAAATTATAAAGAAATAGTTTACTTTAATATATACAACCAACGTTTATTACTTTCCTGTTAGAAACTATGAAAAAGCAGTTTATGAAAAGGAAAGAGGGTCTATTACCTTGTTCTGCATAGTTTCACGCATCTAAGCAAAAAGTAACGTTGGAGGTGAGCAAAGTGGGTCGAAAAATTAAACAGGATCCTTCTAGAGCAGGTCTTGGTTCATCACAAGTCGAAGGACAAGGAACGACTACGCATGAAACAGGTTCCGTTAAAGTTCCTTCATCAAATAAGAAGCAAAAACGTAGTTAATTATAATTTGTTATTTTTTAGCCGTTAAGAAAACTTTATTTATGTTAAACAAGTGCAATTTTAAGATGAAAATTGCACTTGTTTTCATGCCTAAAATATCTGAAGTTGAGTTGGAAATAATGAAAGTTCTTTGGTCAAAGGCGCCTCAAACAGCAAATGAAATTATTAAGGATCTTGAAGGGGAAATGGATTGGAGTCCAAAAACAATTCGAACGCTAATTAACAGATTGGTGCAAAAAGAAGCGATATCGGCTCATCAAGAAATCGGAAAAATGTATACATATACTCCTTTCGTGTCTCAAGATCATTATTTACAAGTAGAAACTTGGTAGATAAAATAGAAGTCAATGGTAAGGCAGGTACATTATTTTTAGCAAAAGCTTCTCTTCAAAAATCAAACTCTAATTTTCATGCTTTAGCAGAGGGGTATAAAGTAGAAAACCTTAAAATTACGTATGAATAATGATATGGTGTAATTTGTTTAAAGTTTAATAGCTGAAGTTTTTTAATTAAATAAAACTGAAATATTTTTGAGTGCTGAAGAAAGGAGGTTCTATATAAAATGGGAGACTGCTGCGGTACTTCGAAAAGTGTAACTAGCGATGTTGTTTGTCCTTTATCTAAAACGAAAGGAAAACAAATCAAGTTGATTACATTAAAAAGCATGCTGAATGCTAGTGCGCTCACTCGATTGGAGTCAGATAAAACATACTATTTTTGTTCAGAGCAAGAATGTAATGTAGTGTACTTTAATGAAGAACAGCAAGTATTTACCAAAAACGATCTTAAGGTTCCTGTTTTTCAAAAAGATATAGAAGAAGATGTGCCTGCTTGTTACTGTTTTAATTGGACACGAGCACGTATTCGTGAAGAAATAAAGCAAACCGGAAAAAACCAAGCGGTACAAGATATATCAATGCATATTCAAGCAAATCGTTGTGGATGCGAGGTAAATAACCCTCAAGGTTCTTGTTGTTTAGGAAACGTATCTGCGTTTATAAAGCAAGTTGAAAAATAATGTGATTAAATTCCGCTAACATTAGTGATGTAAATAAAGCAAAAAAATAGCTAGAACTTGTAGTAGTTATCTACCTCAATTCTAGCTATTTTTGTTTATTCAGAATCGATAAGGTTAACAGCTATAATTTTCATGTCGGGCTGTTGAGCTAATATTTGTTGTTTCGTTAAAGGGCAGGTTAGTTTAGTTTAATAACATCAGTAACTTTATCATATCTGGCGAGAAGATCCCTACCTCAAGCGCGCAACGGTAGGTGGGGGATGAATCGCTTTTTTTGTTTTTTTTTAGTATATGAATAGAAACATACGTTCTTATTTGGTATACTTTGTGTATACATAACAAGAAAGGAGTGTGTTCAGTGAAAAAAGCATATTTTTCAATTCGTATCTATAAGAATGCACTGAATCCGAAATATGTTGAAGCTATAGGGCATGCTCTGTTCGTATTTAACCGTGCAAAGCATTTCGCTTTTCAAACGCAAGTGTTAGAAAAACGTTCTGGTACTTCCAGACGTTCTGATAGTATGCAGATTACTGTGAAATCACGTTTTAGTCGGAATGATTATTTTGCAAATAGTGCTGTACAGGAAGCCAATGCACTAATTTCTTCTCAGACAGAATTGAAGAAATTGTATATCGAAAATAAAAATGAACAGATGAAAGCTGTAAAAAAGAAGATGAAGAAAACCAAGTCAGATTTAACAGTGCTGAATAAAATAAAAACATCGTTTATTAAAGGGAAACCAACGTTCAATAAAACGTCCAAAGAACAACAAAGGGGACGATATTTTGTTGTACAATTTAAAAAGCGAACGGATATTTACTATCATGCCTATCAATTTGAGCATGAATATTTAGATGTGCGTATTCAAACACTTCGTTCTCGTTTAGGTAGCCTTGCATTTCGGCTAGATAGACTACAAAAACTACTTCATAGTTTAAAAAAATAATGTTGCTTCTGTTGTATTTGGGAGTAAAAAATTATTCAAAGCACAACATACTGTAGATACTTATGTTCAAAATCATACACTTTGGGTGCAGGATTTTGAAAAAGCTCGTTACAATCAAATGTTGATTTCAGGTCGAAAAGACGCGAAATCAGGAAACTTTGTTTTTACATATAATACGGAATCACAATCTTTACACTTTACAACCCCAAACAGTGTTGCAGTTGAAATTCCTAACCTTACATTTCCGTATGGACAAGAACAAGTGAATGCAGCTGTTCAAAACCAATGGAATTGCAAAGATAAAAAGAAGGCAGGAAAACCAATCAGTTGGGCAATTGAAGATCACGGGGAGTATTACATTTTTAAATGTTTCATAGATATTAAAGAGAACCAAAATAAAAACTTCAGCAAGTCCGATGGTGTCATTGGAGTAGACTGCAATTTTGATCACTTTGCTTGGTCAAATATCAATAAACAAGGACAACTCATACAAACGGGTGTATTATCCTTTGATATGTTAGGGAAAACATCAGAACAAATTACGAAAATGATGGAAGCAGAAGCCATTGCATTCGTTGATATTGCTGTAAAAGCAAATAAACCGATCGTTGTAGAAAAACTAAACACAACAAAAGCAAAGGTTAAGAACCCTTATGGCAACAAAAAAGCAAATATGATGATGAGCATGTTTGCTTATAAAAAGATGATTTCAGCTATGAAAAGTCGTGCTGAGAAGATGGGTGTAGCGGTATTTGATGTGAATCCAGCGTACACTTCTCAAATTGGTAAAATTAAATATATGAAACGTCTTGGTATCAGCATTCACCAAACAGCTTCTTATGTCATTGCTAGAAGAGCAATGGGGTTTAAAGAAAAACTTCCACCAATTTTGTATTCCCTATTACCGGAGAAGATGGTAGGTCTGCATCACCCGGCGCAATGGAAGTGGTTGTCTGGCATCCTGTCTGATTTGCGTGTTCACACATTCTATCAGATGGAGCTTTCGAACCATAACAAGATTCGTTCTGTGAACGAACTTTTTCCTCCAGGAGCTCTTACAGACTTGGAAGTAAAAGGTTTGTCTAAGTTTGAAAGTAGAAAACCCATACCTTGTTGAATGGGTATGATCTTCTAAGCATTTTGTCTTAGTTGTTCCTTTTGGGAATCCCCTTCCTCAAAAATCTGTTAGGATTTTAGGTGGGGATAGTTCAATCAGAAATAAATGCTGTAAATAATGAAAATATAAAAAACTTGGCGGGAGAAACAATATCTAAATAATGAAAGGAAGGAAGAATTATGTCCCATAACGTAAGAGCAAGAAGAATCATTTTAGATTTAGCAGTTACTTTAGATGGTTTTATTGAAGGGAAAAATGGGGAAGTTGATTGGTGCATCATGGACTCTGAGATGGGGTTTATTCATTTCTTAAATCAAATTGATACTATTTTATATGGAAGAAAAAGCTACGATTTATGGGGACAATTTACTCCAGAAATTGAGGATACTGAAAAAGAAATTTGGGAATTAGTTCATAGTAAAGAAAAATATGTGTTTTCCAGAACACAAAAAGGAACTGATAATAAAGCAATATTCATAAATGATAATATTTTTGAAGAAGTAAATAAATTAAAGAATAAGCCTGGTAAAGACATCTGGCTTTATGGCGGAGCGAGTCTTATTACAACTTTTATCAATTTAGGGCTTGTTGATGAATTTAGATTATCTGTTCACCCAGTTATTTTGGGAGAAGGAAAACCGTTGTTTATTGATATAAAACAGAGGGTGAATTTAAAAATGGTTCATACAAGAACGTTCTCCTCTGGCGTTGTGCAACTAATCTATCATTTGAATGGGAATTAATAATATTGCACATTCCAAAGATAAACATGAAATATATAAATACAAATTGAAAACACGACATAAACCCGCTTTTTTAGGTGGGCGAGAGCAACTGGCCATGCATAGAAGCGGTCTGCCACGTGCGATGTTTAAAACAAAAGGAGCAGGCCAGTAGGAGGGCATGTTGTATTCCGCATAGCAGCGATTTATATGTTGGAAAATCAAAGTGGATTTATATATTAATGCACCGTACTTAGAGTGGATAAACATTTTTTCTGGAACTGCATTCCATAGTTCTTTAAAAGTTATTTCAAAGTTTTCCACAAATTCTACAGGTAGTTACTTTGAGAAGTCCGCTCATTTTTTCGTTTTGAGGGCGTTTATTTTTCTTAAGCTGATGGATATGGAATACACCTCCTAGGTTAAATAAATTTCCACTTAGAAACAAGTGATTTTAACAACGTTAGGAGTGTTTCATGCAGCACAATGTCATGTTGTATCGCAAGAAGAAAAATCACATTAGAAAAGAACCGGAATTCACCCTGTTAAGAGTAAACCGATTCTTTAATATTTAAAGGACGAAAAAAAGAAACATAGAAGCGAAAAACTTCTGTGTTTCTTTTTGATTAATATATTTATTGGAAAATATTTTTTTTCGGCACAGATCTTCCTTATACCCTATTATAGAAGCTATTTTGAACGTAAGTAATTTGTAAGGAATGGGTAAGGAAAAAGAAAGTTTCATTGCGTATGATAAAAATATAACGAGGCGTGAAAGGCGGAACAGATATGACGTATATATGAAAAACAAACCAGTTAACAAAAGTGTTTCAAGGAAAAGAAGTAATTTCTAGGGTTAACATACATGTGGAAAAAGAGGGATTTACCGTTTGTTAGGACAGAATGGCGTTTGTAAAAATAATCATTATGAAGATGATTACGAATTTAATGTTGACCTTTTGTCATTAGTGGAGACGATAGCTGTGTGGTTAGTATGAAACAGTAAGCAACCACCTATACAATATGAATAGAGGAGAGGAATGCCTTATGAAAACACGTAGTCAAATTACATTTGCAAGCCTGACCCTTTTAATAGCTGGAAGTTCCCTGTTATACACAACGCCAACCTCAATTGTAAAAGCAGAGCCCACTCAAAATGTATCTAGTTCGTTACAAACAAGCACTCAACGAGATCGTAATTCCGTCAAGCAAGCAATGCGTGATATATTGCAACTTGGAATCCCGGGGATACTCGCTAAAACTTCCGAGGATGGAAAAGCGTGGGGTTATGCCGCTGGGGTAGCGAATTTGAGCACCAAGCAACCAATGAAAACAGATTTTCGCTTTCGCATCGGCAGCGTGACGAAGACGTTCACTGCAACGGTTGTACTTCAATTAGCTGGAGAGAACCGCCTGAATCTAGACGACTCCATCGAAAAATGGTTGCCTGGTGTCATTCAAGGAAACGGATATGATGGTAACCAGATTACGATCCGGCAGATATTGAACCATACAAGTGGTATCGCTGAATACTTAAGGTCAAAAGACGCTGATATGATGAATACAAAAAAAACATATACCGCTGAAGAAATAGTGAAGATTGGACTTTCTCTGCCTCCAGACTTTGCCCCAGGAAAGGGCTGGTCTTATTCAGACACAGGATACGTATTACTGGGTATCCTTATTGAAAAAGTAACCGGAAACAGCTATGCGGAAGAGATTGAAAATCGGATTATTGAACCGCTTGAGTTGTCAAATACATTCCTACCTGGAAATTCAAGCGTTATTCCAGGCACCAAGCATGCCCGTGGATATGTCCAACCAGACGGAGCAAGTGAGCTGAAAGACGTTACTTATTATAACCCAAGTATAGCTAGCTCGGCTGGAGATATGATTTCTACTGCTGACGACTTAAACAAATTCTTCTCTTACTTACTCAGTGGCAAATTACTGAAGGAACAGCAATTAAAACAAATGCTTACTACAGTTCCTACAGGAAGTGCTGAAATCAGCGGATATGGTCTTGGAATCTATGAAACTAAGCTTCCAAACGGTGTCTCGATATGGGGACACACAGGTAGCATTCCAGGGTTTATTACTCTTGTTGGAGGTACACTTGGAGGCAAGCATACGTTGGCCGTCAATTTGAACAGTATGGGTAAAGCTAACTTTAAAAATATTTTACTTGCTGAATTTAGCAAGTAAAATAGAAATAATTTTAGAGAGTGAAATATTTTTTTAGTAGGTTATTCGTAAAACTTATTAAGTTAATAAGAAAAACAAAATTTAATTATTGTTAGGTGTCTTATAGAATTAATAAAAAGGAGTGTCTGGAGGGATTTATATGGAAATTACAATTAAACCAGTTGCATATGTTCATAATTCTCGTGAAGAAATGAAAGATGATAATTGGGGTTGTGTTGTTTCAGTAATTGAACTAACTGATGAATTAAATGAATCTGCATTACAAGGAATAGAAGATTTTTCACACTTAGAAATGATTTTTTATTTTGATAAGGTATCTGATGATAAAGTTCAGTATGAAGCAAGGCATCCGAGAAATAACCCTGATTTCCCTAAAGTTGGGATCTTTTCGCAAAGAGGAAAAAATAGACCGAATAAATTAGGTGTAACTACAGTTGAATTGATAGAGCATACTGGTAATAAATTAGTGGTAAAAGGATTAGATGCAATAGATGGAACGCCTATTATTGATATTAAACCTGTAATGAAGGAATTTCTTCCCAAGAATGAAATTAAACAAGCAAATTGGTCTACTATTTTAATGAAAGATTATTGGAAGTGATGCGATAGATAAAAGGGGATATATATGAGTACAGTTCAAAAAAATATTTTAGCTAGTTATAACGGGATACATATTCGTGTTTTTGATAGTAAAAAAGATGATATTGAACAATTAACCAGAGTGTTAAATAAGTCATATAAAAAACTGGCTGATTTAGGTTTTAAATATCTGGCAAGTTATCAGGATTCTAGTATTACTCTTGAACGAATTAACAAGGCATTATGCCTTGTTGCCATTCGAGATAATAAAATTATTGGTTCAATTTCTTATTACTCACCAGAGAACAACAAAGGATGTAATTGGTATAATAAAGCTAATGTAGCAACAATAGGTCAGTTTGGCATCCATCCTTCTTATCAATCAATGGGAATCGGAAGAAAGTTGATTGAATTAGTTGAAGAATTAGCAATAAAAGAAGGGATAGGGGAGCTCGCGTTAGATACAGCTGAGGGAGCCAGTCATCTTATTAAATATTATGGTGATAAGGGATATCGTTTCATTGAATATATCAATTGGGAAATTACAAACTACAGAAGTGTTGTTTTAAGTAAAAAATTAAAATAGCTACTGATAACAAGGATTGTGTGAATAGGAAATCTCTTTTTTAGGTGGATTTAATTAAATATAAAATGAATCTAAGATATTATATATGTTAATATATTATATAAATTGTTATGGTAAAGAATGAGGAATAGAGTCCTATTAATATAGGACTCTGAAGAAAGGTTATAAACTTGTTTATAACCTTTCTTGGATTTAAGTTATTTGAATCCGGTAGTGCTTACAAGACAGAAGTATGATCTGAAATAGCATTAATGATCCTATCCCAATCATCAAAGTGATTTTCATGACCCGTGCCTTCAAGAGTCAATAATGATGAATTGGGAATTTCATTAGCAAGAGCTAGACCATGTTCATATGGGAGTACCGTATCTTCTGTACCATGAATAACCAAAACAGGTACATTGATTTTTGTTAACATCCCCTCGTAGGAATCATCCCCTTTAAGAAGTGCATGATTAAACATGCTGAGGAGATTATTAGCTCGTTTAATTTCTGTAATTACTTGCTTATAAGCCCTCTTTTCATCAAATGTATGCTTTGAACCACAGAGCAATTTTGCCCCTGCAACTAAATAATGTGCTACTGAATCTTGATCCGACCAATTCAGCGTGGCTCCATTCGCGTGGTAAGCTAGTATTTTTTCATCCATTGGAGGCAAATTCCGGCTGTTTTCATCAGATCCAAAAATACTCGAAGCCATTAAAGTGAGAGTTAAAATTCTTTGTGGGTGTCTTAATGCTGCGACTTGAGCAATCATACCTCCCAATGACATTCCGAAAATGTGTGCTTTGTCAATATGATATGCATCAAGTACCCCAACAGCATCATCAGCCATGTCTGCCACAGTATAGTTAGAAGTCCCAGGTTCATATACAATGGAACGTCCGACGTCCCTATTATCGTATCGGATAACAAATCTCCCTTTATCAGCTATTTTTTGGCAGAATTCTTCATCCCAATAAATCATCGAACACATAGCTCCCATAATCAATAAGATTGCCGGATTGGCTGGATTGCCGAAACTTTCTGTACATATATCAATTCCATTCATTTTAAAAATCTTTTCATTCATGATTAGTTCCTCATTTCATTCGAATTTGGTTAATAAAAAAAGGTACACCCAAATAAACTCACAAGTTTTTAAAGAATGAATGAGCATAAATGAACTGTACCTTAAATTAGCGAAAACGAATAAATTTAATAATCATGACCTACACTCTCCTAAAATAAAGAATTTTTTCTTATTTCAAATAATAGCACATCTCTATCTTCTATGATCACAAATGTCTGTCCTTAATGCGATTATCGGTCCACGTTAACATGTTTTAAAACTTATTTCACGATCTAAATCTTTAATAGAATAATATGAATAATGTTTGTAAACATTTTTATTATAAATTATCAAACTTCATTTGTTAGTTAAGAGGTTAATACAAAATAAGTGATTTAAGGTTGATGTAAGGTTCTCTTTAGACTATGGAAAGGTGGACGCATTACAGTTGAAAGAGAAGAGAAACATCTAAAAATTTTGAATGGAGCTGACTTTTCATATGAGTGCTTCGGCTATTGTACAAACGCAAAACCTATCCAAAATGTATGGGGCTATTAATCGTGTAAATAAAGTTGATCTTCATGTTCAGGAAGGAGAAATCTACGGGTTTCTGGGTCCAAATGGAGCGGGGAAAACAACCACGCTAAAAATGTTGTTAGGACTCATCAAGCCTTCTGAAGGGACAATCAAAATTTTCGGGGAAAGTCTAAGCAAACATCGTTCATCCATTCTGCAACGTACAGGATCGTTGATTGAATCTCCCTCCTACTACGGGCATCTGACAGGGCTTGAGAATATGAAGATTATGCAGCGCCTGCGGAACGTACCAGATAAAAACGTAGATGAAGCGCTTCGTATCGTACGACTAGAAAATCAGAAAAACAAAAAAGCTGAACAATATTCACTAGGAATGAAGCAACGGCTGGGAATCGCAATGGCTCTGCTCGCGTTTCCAAAGCTACTGATTCTTGATGAGCCGACGAACGGTCTTGATCCCGCGGGCATTGGTGAAATCCGAGAGCTTATCAAATCATTACCCGCACGCTATGGAATAACCATATTGCTTTCCAGCCACCTACTCTCGGAGATAGAACAGATTGCTACTTCAGTAGGTATTATCAGTGAAGGAAATCTGCTGTTCCAGGGTAGTATGGAAAGCCTGCGGCAAAAGAATAGAAAAACCATTTGTATAAAAACCGGAGACAATGCCAAAGCGGAGCAGCTACTTTTCACTCAAGGTTACAGCCCGATCCAAAGCAGCAGCCGGCTTGAATTCGACAATCTTCGGGATGCGGAAGTGGCGGAAATGAACAGATTGCTTGTTGAACAAAAAATCTCTGTCACTCGGATCGAGGGGCAGACGAAAAGTCTGGAGGATATTTTCCTGGAGTTGACAGGAAAGGAGCGGAGCTTGTGATCAAAATATTAGGACTAGAATTCTTCAAAATCCGTCGCAAAAAAATATGGATCATGATTATATTATTTCTTGTCGTGGAGATGCTGTGGGCCTTTATGTCTATTAGCCGGGCAATTGCTAGCAATCCGGATAACGCCGTTTGGGAATCGGTTTTTTTTAGTATATCCTCCATGAATGGGCTTTTTATGCCGATTATTTCAGCCATTGTTGTCTCACGTATTTGTGATATGGAGCATAAGGGAGCGACTTGGAAAATGCTTGTTGCTACCAATGTGAGACGCAGGCATCTATACGCAGTGAAGTATATATGCGCCAATAGTCTGCTCCTGTACGGTATCTTTGCACAGGCCGTATTCATGATTGTGTTCGGACTAATAAAGGGTTTCCCCGGCGTTCCTCCTATCGAATTACTAATCCGGTTCATTGGGGGTACCTTACTGACGACTCTCGCTGTTACAGCACTTCAGCAATGGGTTTCTTTTTCCATCAAAAATCAGGCCTTTGCGCTGTGCTTTGGCATGCTGGGTGGCTTCATAGGAATGACTGCCGGATTATTTCCAGCTGTTACTAGACACATTTTTATTTGGTCTTATTATTTGGATCTCAGCCCGGTTACTTATCTATACGCTGAGTCTGCAAGCACCTATATGGTACAACCAGTAAGCTTTGGAATTGTAGTGGCGGCGCTGATTATGACCGTTCTGTTTTACTTCGCCGGAAGCATCTATGTAACCCGGCAGGAAATCTGAGGAGGGAAGTTGATGAAACGAAGTATTTCTGTTGAATGGCTCAAACTGCGCCATTCCCGGATTGGTCTTGTACTTGCTGTACTTCCTATTATAAGTTTGCTGATTGGCTGTGCGAATTATTATATGAACCAGGGCGTCCTGCAAAATGGTTGGTACAGCTTGTGGACCCAGGTCAGCCTGTTTTACGGTGTTTTTTTTCTACCTATTCTGATTGCCATCTGTTGTTCCTACATATGTAGACTGGAACATTTAAACCGAAATTGGAATATGGTTATGACATCTCCTGTATCGGTTGCCAATGTGTTTCTTGCCAAATTGATTATGGTTAGTATTTTAATTTTATTCGCACAAGGGCTATTCATAGGACTCTACTGGCTTATAGGTACCTTGTTCTCCTTGCCCGGATCATTCCCTGTAGAGACTATAGGATGGGCGATACGTGGATGGTATGCTTCGCTGTCTATTAGTGCTTTGCAATTGGGACTGTCGCTACGGATCCGTAGCTTTGCCACACCGATCGGTATTAGTCTGTGCGGGGTCTTTATCGGTCTGGGGATGTATATTGGCCAGTTTGGAATGCTATTCCCGTTCTCATTGCTCAACATTGGCATGAGTGTGATGAGTCAGGATAAGTTGACGGACATGCAGAACTTTCTGTTTTGGGTGATCAATATGGCTTTCGTTATTATTTTTGCGTTGATGTCAACCCGACGGTTGAAGAATAAAGACATTGTCTTATCCTGATTGAGCCTAGGAGGAATTTATGATGAAAAAAATAGTGTTAGTACTTGGGTTCATCATTGTGATTGGGGCATGCTTGTGGATGTTCTTCTTCACTCCGGAGAAGCTTACACCTGACAATCCTGCGGGGAAAACCGTCTATTACACAGAGATAACTGGCGCTGGCGTTCAGAAGGAGAATGGGCGTTACGACTATGAGTTGACTGCCTATGATGAGAAAGGAATGAAGAAAAAACTCAGTTTTTCGGTCGGAAAGCAATTGAGAGAGGGGGCTTACGTCCAGCTATATGATACACTGCTTCGGGGCGTCACGCACTGGGAAGAGGTTAACTTCAAAGAGCTGCCTAAGGCGGTGCAACAGCAGTATCGAAAATAATAAGGATCTGAAAGAAGAAGGAGACGTCCAATATCCATCAAGTTAAGAACATAATATAATTTTACAGGCTTTAAAATAGGGTGTTAAGGTTGTGCGTCAGCCTGCATTAAAGTTAAGGTGAGTACGAAATGAAACGCCAATAATTTCCTTTTTCATGTATAATAAAATTAGGTGATGCAGGATGGAAAATTTAAAAGACAAAAAAATATTAATTGTAGATGATGAATCAGAAATCAGAATAATGATTGAAAGATTTTTAAGAAAAGAGGGCTTTTTCCGCATTTACACTGCCTCCGACTACACTTCAGCTCTGTCATTCTGCCACACTGGCAAGCCAGATATCGTGATTCTTGATGTCATGCTGCCCGATGGTGACGGATTTTCACTTCTGTCTTCCATCAGGCAGTTCTCGGACATGCCAGTCCTTTTTCTCTCCGCCCGGGGCGAGGATGAAGACCGGCTGCTCGGACTAGGTTTGGGGGCAGATGATTACATTGTCAAGCCGTTCCTGCCGCGCGAGCTGGTATTACGGCTCATGGCAATTCTGAAGCGGGTCTACTCCTCTTCCGTGGCAGAGCGTCTATCTGTCTTCCGATTAGGGGAACAGATCATTAATTTAGAAAGCGTTGTCGTGCACAGGAATCAGAAGGAGATGCCATTAACGGCAAAGGAGCATGCCATTCTTGTGAAGTTGTATGAAAATCAGGGGCGAATCGTTACGAGCGATGCCCTATGTCAGGCCGTTTGGGGAGATGACAGCTACGGTTATGAAAATACTTTGATGGTTCATATTAGGCGGATCCGTGAAAAAATCGAGCTGGATCCTTCCAAACCAATCCATCTTCTCACCGTCAGGGGACTGGGATATAAACTGCTGGTGAAGGAGAAACATTGAGTGGAAGGAATTATTCGTATATTAAGCCGGTTTGCCACGACGACCATCTTTATTTCGATATTTCTGCTTATTTTTAATTTCGTACTGCTAGGCACGCTGGTATTCAAGGAAATTAATCAACGCCCGTCCCCGGAAGGTGTACTTAAGCAAGTGGCTCAAGGATTGGGCAAGCAGGACACCGGCTATCGTCTGGACGAGCGCGCTGCCAAGCTTCTGCAGCACAATCATGCATGGGCCATGCTGATTGGTGGAGATGGCCATGTGCAATGGGATTACCATCTGCCTAACGATGTTCCAAGGTTCTACAATCTAGTCGATGTAGCCAAGTTCTCACGTTATTATCTTTTGCAATATCCTGTCTATATTTTGGAACATGAGGACGGCCTAATCGTAGTGGGGTATCCAAAGGAAAGCCACTGGAAGTATCAATTTGATTTTCTTTCTGATTGGTTAAGATCGATGCCCCTGCGGCTCGTGCTGCTGCTGCTCTTTAATTTGGGGATAACTCTGCTAATTTCTGTCGTGATTGGCATGCGTCTCATAAGGGGGATACGTCCTCTTGTGTCTGGGGTTCACAATCTTGCTAGGGAGGAAGCAGTTCAGTTAGATTCCAAAGGTATATTCGGTGATTTGGCCCAGAGCATGAATTCCGCGTCGGCTAAGCTTCAGAATAAGACGGCCGCGTTGAAGGCACGAGATGAAGCACGTTCTAACTGGATTTCCGGGATTTCTCATGATATCCGGACTCCGCTCTCGATTGTTCTCGGCTATGCAAGCGAAATGGAGGATAATTTGGACTTGCCGGAGGAGCAGAGACATCGGGCTAGTATCATCCGGCATCAGGGTGAGAAGCTACGCTCACTTGTAAGCGATCTGAATCTAGTCTCCATGCTCGAGTATGAAATGCAGCCTTTGCATTTGAAGCACATCCGGCTATCGGTTTTGGCGAGACAAGTTGCCACGGATTTTTTGAATAATGGATTGGATGACCAGTATGACATTGATTTAAAACTGACTGTTGAAGCAGTTCAGATCATTGGGGACGAGAAATTGCTGCTTCGGGCAATTAGTAATCTTGTCCAAAACAGTGTACTTCATAACCCACAGGGTTGTGAAATCATACTAGAAACCGCTTTATCCAAGGACCGCTCCCAATATCGCTTTATCGTAAGGGATAATGGACGGGGAATTCCGAAGGAGAAATTGACGGAGATTACCGAATTGCCTTATTCATCAAGGAGAAAGCGAACTGTCCAGCAAGGTCACGGTTTGGGGATTCCGATGGTGGCAAGGATTGTGCAGGCCCATCATGGCCGCCTTATTCTTGCAAGCGACAAGGACCAAAGAGGTCTAAAAGCTGTCATGGAATTCCCTGTACATTCTAAAATGGAAAACAATAAAAAAACACCTGGAAGTGAATAGGAACAATCGAAAAGGTAAGACGCTTTGAGATGGAAAGAATTATTTGATTCTTACAATCGGAACGTTTTGCAGATTGTTAAACTTCGAGTTATTGGGAATTCTTTTGAGGGAGATGGAAAGCTTTTACCAAAGGAAGATGGGGCTCCTTTCTCTCAAAAAATTGAACAAGCTAGAGAATATTGGAAGGGTAATGTGAAAAATGAGCTTCCTAAGCTTTTGATTAACGGAAAAATTGAAGTGGTAGAAATTATTAATGATTTCTCAGCTTAGATTCTAGAAAAATCGCATATGTTGATTTTTGCAACGCTTATTTATCCCGCTATTCGTGGGCAGTAATACTCCCACTTCAAAATTCAGCGAAAGCATTGTCCAGTTCCAGTGGCTAGAATGTTCGGTGGCTTCGCTTCTTCCTACGAGGTAAAAAACACCTCTACGTCAGAAGCTCCATCCCCCTCACATTCTGGGCGAGCCACTTCCACATTTCTTTGTTGTCCAGCTCTAGCGGCTAGAATCTCCGGTCGTTTCTCCCCCTCGGACGAGGCCAAAAGCGCCTCTCTGTCGGGTGCTCCAATGTTCTGCGATTCTGAGCGAGCCGCTTCCGCTTTTCTTAAGAAGTTAGATGGGAGTATTACTGCCCGTAAAAGCCCGATTGGTGAGGGCTGATAATCAGTGGGGGATGAAGAAAACCCCCACTGATTAAAGTTTCACTTTATGGCTCTACATGGTTTCAATTATTACCACTACATGTCCATCAAGCTAAAGTTAATATATCCCCAAAAACAAAGTTATTTTTGTTTTTGGGGATATATTAATTAAGTTTCATTTTATTACCATGACATATTATTTTTCGATCATTTTAACATTTATGTATCCGATTAGAAATGAAACAGAAGCAGAAGTTATACACAAAGACGTAGAGTATAAAGTCCAAAACTATGATAAAAAGAACCTGCAATTATTCAATAATGAGACATTCAACACAACTAGCTATGTGAAACAAAGTTAATAACAATAAGGAAGGGATTAGGTATAAAACCTAGTCGTACATTTATTTTCTTACTGAACAGAATTTTATCACTAATGATGATGAACTATATGTTTTATAGTTTTCAGTGTGATAGAGTATTAATGAATATAAATACTGATTAGGGAAAAGGTGGATTTGGATTTACTGCACAACCAGGAATCATTTCTTACGTAGGGAAGGGGTATAAGAGGTTTTATGAAAAGAATGAAAAATGCAATGTTGTTAGTGGTATGTTTCTTATTTTTGAGTGGTTGTAATTATAAAAATGAAGATCAGGTAAAAAAATATATAAAAGAAAAACATGGAATCGATGTTGTTGTAACAGATTGGGGCGCTATACATGAAGGGAATATGGGACATACATATCATACCGTTCAAAAAAAAACAACAAAAATATGCAATTTCGAGTAGAGGTAGATGGCATCTTCTATTCAAGAATAAAAGGTGATGAATACCAATACGGAAAAAATACATATGAGGAATATAAGAAATTTAAACCAATTTTAAAAGAAATTCAAAAGTTAGGCTACGAGGAATTTGAAAAAGAAAATGTACTTCAGTATATAGTTGATTATAGGGAAGAAAAACCAACTGATGAGTTGTTATTAACTTTAAAAACGAGTAACAAGATTGATTATAGTCAATTTGAATCAGCAGAATTAGATCGTTTATATGCTCTATTCCAACTCATTCAAAAGAGTAATAAAAATATAACAGAACTTGCAATTAAGGATCATAATGGTGAATCTATAGGTCTCCCTTTTGAAAATGTGCAAAAAGTTATAACGAAAGAAGAACTGCTACTAACAATGAAAAACACTTTAGACGGTTATTGGACATATTTGATTCAAACCCAAACAAAAGTAGGAGACAGATTAAAAGAAGTTCAAAACGACCGTTTTGCAATTGAAGGTATTACTTGTTCACATCCGAAAGATGGGGAGTGTCCGGGGTATAAAGTGAATTTAGTTATTAATAGTACGGAATTTAAAAACGATCCCCCTTTAATTGAGGATCTAACAAAGGTAACCACTATCCTTAAAGAGGAACTATATAATAAAGAATTTACCATATGTTTAACCAACAAGGATGGAACAAGATATAAATCCTGGTTATCATCAGAAGAAATCAAAAAAAGTAATAGCATCGAAGAACTTGTAAAAGAACGGTATCCTGAGAAATAAATCTAAAGCCCTTTTTACGTTTATTATTTGGTGTGAAAGTATGATATTTCGATTTGTTCTGTAAGCTTGCAAATTACTTCAAGAAATTAAAAAAATCATCAGCTGCAGATATAAAAATATTGAAAAATTGGTATGGTAAAGAATGAGGAATAGAGTCCTATTAATATAGGACTCTATTTATAGAGCAAATTCATTTATAATTTATTGAAAATGCCTTAATTTTAAATAAAATCTTTTTTTAGCGCTTGTGGACCAATATACAGCAAAATAACATTCTTCTGTTTCCACAACAAAAAATACATTATTTCATTCTGGTTCATAAGCATAAGCAAGTCTGATTCCATCACTAGGAAATTCAATAGGTTTGATAAAAGGAGCATATTCGTTTCTCACTTTTAGGAATTCTTCTTTGGATATCGCCTTTAATTCTTCTTGTTCTTCTCTAATTTTTTCTTCATACTCCTCTATGGTCATTTCTTTAACATTCTTCCCTTTATACCAAAACCAATGTCTATTTCTCCCTTCAATGAATTGACATTGTACTGCAAACTCCTCCAGGGTTTTGATACTGGCGTATTCATCTTTTCTTTTGGTATGTTCAAAAATATGTAATGTCTCTTCCCATCCGCCCATTAATTCATCGTCTTCAAACACAAAATGTTTCACATTTACCATCTCCAATTGTCCATTTACATATATTTTATTGTGGTTTTGAAATAAAGTCGTGATGTTTATAAAAAAATTGTACCGTTTTGCTTCTTTTTGATTAAAGAATTCTAAGAGGGTTAGAAAAATAACACAAAAATATAGAATAATTTTACCATGGTATAATTTGAATATGCATTTTAATAGTGAAGGAGGTTCTATTTATCAATGAAATCATCTCTATAGTAGCTATAGCTTAACATCTAATAAAGAAAAACTTCATAATAAAGAGGCGTTTATATTGAAAGCAATTAAAAACGTAATATTGTTAGCTGTATGTTTCTTATTTTTGAGTGGTTGTAACTATGAAAATGAAAAAGAGGTGAGAATATACTTTAAAGAAAAATATGGGATTGATGTTATTGTAACAGATTGGGAAGAAATACATTCAGGGAATATGGGACATGTATATCATACCGTTCAAGTAAAAGATAATAAACACATTCAATTCCGAGTGGAAGTAGATGGTTTATTTTATTCTACAATAATAGGTGATGAATACAAAGATGGTAAAAATGCATATGAAGCATATGAAAAATTCAAACCAATTCTGAAAGAAATCGAAAAGTTAGGATTCTCGGAACCTGAAGATGAAAATACTATTCAATATATAACTGATCATATTGAAGAATACCTAAACAATAATTTGCTACTAACTTTAAAAATGAATAACAAAATTGATTATAGTCAATTTGAATCGACAGAAGTAGATCGCTTCTTTGTTTTATTACAACTCATTCAAAGGAATAATAAAAAAATAACAGAGCTTAATATAAAAGACAATAGGAGATAGTGTTAATTATTAACAACAAAAAGAATCATTTGACATATAGTAATATCAGTTTAAAATAAAAGTGAGTACTCACTCATAAACGTGAAGAGGAGGAAAATTTATGTCTCTAAAAAATGAGGCAGTATCGCTTAAAGGTGTTTCAAAGTATTTTGGAAAGAAACAAGTGATTCAAGATATTTCATTTTCTGTCCGCGAAGCTGAAATTTTTGGTTTAGTCGGTCCGTCTGGTTCAGGGAAGACAACACTTATTAAAATGATTGCTGGTATTAGCGAGGCAACATCAGGGGAAGTAACTGCACTGCAAACGGTTATGCCAAATTTGAATGGAATGAAACAAATTGGATATATGGCTCAAGCTGATGCATTGTATGATGAACTATCCGCTTATGAAAATGCTGATTTTATTGCGACAATGTATGGGTTAAAGGGAAAACAAAAGAGAGAACGTATATCTGAAGTTTTTGGGCTTGTGCAGTTATCTGAGGATGCCAAAAAGCAAGTGCAACATTTTTCAGGTGGAATGAAGAAGCGTTTATCACTTGCTATGTCACTTTTGCATGAACCAAAGCTTCTTATTTTGGATGAACCGACTGTCGGTATCGATCCTGTTTTACGAAAATCAATTTGGGATAAGTTTTATGAGCTGAAAAAACAAGGAACAACAATTATTGTTACAACGCACATTATGGATGAAGCAGAGTTTTGTGAACGTCTTGGCTTAATTCGTGAGGGGAAGTTAATCGCAACTGGTTCTCCAATAGAATTAAAAAAGCGAACAACATCTGGACGTATTGAAGATGTCTTTTTACTGGAAGGAGCAGTGGAACGATGAGAGTATTTGGAGTTGTTATCCGTATTATTCGTCAATTTTTCCGAGATAAACGATCGCTTGCGCTTATGTTCGGAGCACCGATGCTACTTCTTTGGCTTCTTTCACTTGTATTTACACAAAAAGACTACAAGCCTCATATTGCTTTAGTTGATGTACCAGCACCAATTGTAGACGCAATGAAAAAACAAGATGCTTCTATTTATGAGTACGATAAAGACAAGGCACATAGGAAATTAGAAGATCAAGCAATTGATGCGATAGTTACTGTAGATCATGGAAAGATGAAAGTAACGTTAGAAGGCAGTGATTCATCGAAAAATCGTGCGGTTATGCAAGTTTTGCAAAAGAGTATGGAAAAACCAGAATCGGCAGTGATGAAGCCAGATGTTTCTTATTTACACGGCTCATCTGATTTTACGATGTTTGATGGATTAGGTCCGGTATTAATTGGTTTCTTTACATTCTTCTTTGTCTTTATTTTATCGGGCGTCTCATTTGTCAGGGAGCGTTTAAGCGGTACTTTAGAACGATTATTATCGACCCCAATTCGGCGCTGGGAGATTGTTGCGGGTTATATTATTGGGTTCGGTATCTTTGCGTTTTTACAATCCGTCCTAATTGTTAGTTTTTCTGTGTATGTTCTTGATTTATATGTTGCAGGTTCACCGTGGCTGACGTTACTTATTACATGTATGCTTTCATTAACAGCATTAACGCTTGGAACATTTTTATCAGCGTATGCAAACAATGAATTTCAAATGATTCAGTTTATTCCATTGGTTATCGTACCGCAAATTTTCTTTTCTGGTTTATTTCCGATTGAGTCTATGAATAAGTGGTTACAGCTATTAGGAAAGTTATTTCCATTAACATACGGTGCAGATGCGATGCGACAAGTTATGATTCGAAATCAAGGATTTAGCGAAATTGCTGGTGATCTTGGTGTTTTATTATTATTTGCGATTGTGTTTACATTCGGTAACGTGTTTGCTTTGAAGAAGCATAGAAGAATATAATGGAAGAAAAAAGGAGTATGTTATGAAAGAGGATTGGCTAGAAGAACTAATTGCCGCCACAGGGACAGATAAGCGTAATGAACGGCAAATGCGCATTTTAGAAGCGGCAGTAGACATGTTTAGTGAAAAAGGATATTCGGCAACTTCAACGAGTGAAATTGCGAAGCGTGCCGGTGTAGCAGAAGGAACGATTTTCCGCTACTATAAAACGAAAAAAGATTTGTTGTTTGCTGTTGTGATGCCAACGTTAACGAAATTTGCTGCACCATTTTTTGTGCAAACTTTTGTGAAAGAAATATTTGACAATACGTATGATTCATATGAAAACTTTTTACGTACGGTGATCCGGAATCGCTTTGAATTTGCGAGAAAGCATTTTCCGATGCTGAAAATTTTAATTCAAGAAGTACCGTTTCAACCTGAATTGAAAGATGAAATCCAGCAACTATTCGCAAAGGAAATTTACTCTCGTTTTGAAAAAATTGCGGATCATTTTCAAAAGCAAGGACAAATTATTGAAATTCCAACACCAGCAGTATTACGATTTACCATATCAGCTGTTATTGGCTTAATTTTAACTCGTTTTTTATTACTACCAGAAGAAAAGTGGGATGATGAGGCTGAAATCGAGTCTACCGTTCAATTCATTTTATACGGGCTAACACCTCGGAGGTAATTATATGAGGCAATTTGTAAAACCAACAGTTGTCGTAAGTAAATGTTTAGAATTTGAAGCATGTCGTTATAACGGTGATAAGCTTTCTGATGAAACAGTACGTAATTTACAGCCGTATGTAGAATTCATTCCAGTTTGCCCAGAAGTGGAGATTGGACTTGGCATTCCAAGAGAAACGATTCGTATTGTCGACCAAGATGGGACGCAAAAATTAGTGCAGCCATCAACAGGTGCCGATTTAACGGAGAAAATGCAGCAATTTTCAAATGTCTTTTTATCTTCTCTACCAGATGTGGATGGTTTTATTTTGAAAAATAGGTCACCAAGCTGCGGAACGCGTGATGTGAAAATATATGCTGGATTAGGAAAGGCACCTACAAAAGGCAAGGGCGCCGGGTTATTTGGTAGTGCTGTTTTAGCGGGATTTTCACATTTAGCGATTGAGGAAGAAGGAAGATTGTCGAATTTTATCATCCGCGAACATTTTTTGACGCAACTATTTACAATTGCACATTTTAAAACATTGAAGAAAAATAAGAATATGAAAGCATTAGTTGAGTTTCAATCTGATTATAAGTACTTATTCATGGCGTATAATCAAACGAAGCAAAAAGAATTAGGGCGCGTCATTGCGAATAAGGAAAAACATTCGATTGATGAAGTGTTTGCAAAGTATGATGAAATATTGTATGAATTGTTAAATCGTACACCGAGGTATACATCAAATATCAACGTATGTCAGCATATTTTCGGATATTTTAAAAATAAAGTAAAGAAAGAAGAAAAAGATCATTTTCTTTCTTTACTCAGTAAGTATGCGGAAAAGAAAATACCATTAAGCAGCTTACTTACCATTTTAAAATCGTGGGCAATCCGATTTGAAGAAACATATTTACTGAGACAAACATATTTTGAACCGTATCCAGAAATGTTAGTGGAAATCACAGATTCTGGGAAAGGGCGAGATTATTAAACAAAAAACTGCATAATTCGACTTCTTCATTCCTATGTTGTTGTAGAACAATGTAGGAATTTTTTTGTGCAATAGTACAGATTCTGTTTTACAATTAAATTGTGACAGAATTGTAGCAATTATCTTACTACTATTCGTTCTTTCTTTAGAGTAAAGTTTGTACTATATACGCGCACGCTGTCGAAATAACGAATTCGATAAGGGGTGTGACAAATGGAATTTACTCTTACTAGAGAAAAACAAATGATCAAAGAAATGGTGCGCGACTTTGCTGAAAAGGAAATCGCTCCGAAGGCTGTGTATTACGACAAAACGGCAGAATTCCCATATGAAACGTTTCAAAAGATGGGCGAACTTGGTTTGTTAGGAATCCCATTCCCTGAAGAATACGGTGGTTCTGGCGGCGATACGTTATCGTATGCACTAGCAGTTGAAGAAATTGGCCGTGCTTGTGGTGGCACAGGATTAAGTTATGCGGCAACAATCTCACTGGGTGCTTCTCCAATTTATTATTTTGGTACGGAAGAACAAAAACAAAAATATTTAGTTCCAATGGCATCGGGTAAGACACTTGGTGCATTTGGATTAACGGAGCCAAATGCTGGGTCTGATGCTGGCGGCACACAAACGAAAGCAGTATTGGATGGCGATGAATATGTAATTAATGGCGAGAAGTGCTGGATTACAAATGCTGAGTATGCAAATACGATTATTGTAACCGCTATCAACGGTGTTGAAGAAAACGGCAAAAAACGTATTTCTGCTTTTATCGTTCCAACAAATAGCGAGGGATTAACAATTTCTAGTCCATACGACAAAATGGGTGTTCGTGCTTCCAATACATGTGAAATTGTTTTAGATGGCGTTCGTGTACCGAAGGAAAATATTCTTGGGGATGTAAATAAAGGATTTAAACAATTTTTATATACGTTAGATGGTGGTCGTATTTCAATTGCTGCATTAGCAGTAGGGATTGCTCAATCTGCATTTGAACGTGCACTGCAATATGCAAAAGAGCGCAAACAATTTGGTCGTTCTTTATCAAACTTCCAAGCAATTCAATTTAAATTAGCAGATATGGCAACAGAAATTGAATTGGCACGCAATATGGTACATAAAGCTGCTTGGTTAAAAGACAATGATAAACCATTTGGAAAAGAAGCTGCGATGGCAAAACTTTTTGCATCTGAAACAGCAAGCCGCGTATCCAATCAAGCGGTGCAAATTCATGGTGGTTACGGATATATGCGTGAGTATGAAGTAGAGCGTCATATTCGTGATGCAAAGCTATTAGAAATTGGTGAAGGTACTTCTGAAATTCAACGTCTCGTTATTTCAAGACATTTAGGATGTCGCTAAGAGGAGGGTTCACTATGTTTCGAAAAATATTAATTGCCAATCGCGGTGAAATTGCTGTTCGGATTATAAAGACGTGTGAAAAACTTGGGATTCAAACAGTTGCAATTTATTCAGAAGCTGATGAGTCTGCCCTTCATGTAAAGATGGCAAGCGAAGCGCATCTTGTCGGTGGACCGCGCGTTCAAGAAAGTTATCTAAATCTTGAAAAGATTATTGAAATTGCAAAAGAAACAAAAGCAGAGGCAATTCATCCAGGTTACGGATTGTTGTCAGAGAACACAACATTTGCAGCTCGTTGTGAAGAAGAAGGAATTGTCTTTATCGGTCCTTCAAAAGATGTGATTGCAAAGATGGGAAGCAAAATTGAGTCTCGCAAAGCAATGTTAACGGCTGAAGTTCCGATTGTACCTGGTATTTCATCTAGCATTCCAACTGTTGAAGAAGCAAAAGAGATTGCAGGCCAAATTGGTTATCCACTTATGTTAAAGGCATCCGCTGGCGGCGGAGGCATCGGTATGCAAGTGATAGAAACTGAACAAGCGCTCACTCAAGCGTTTGAAAGTAATCAAACGCGTGCAAAGAATTTCTTCGGAAACGGAGAAATGTATATGGAACGATTGATTACAAATGCGCATCATATTGAGATTCAAGTGCTTGCTGATAAACAAGGAAATACGGTGTATTTGTGGGAACGCGAATGTTCAGTACAACGCCGTAATCAAAAAGTAATTGAAGAAGCCCCGTCTCCATTTTTAGATGAAGAAATACGCAAAGAAATGGGAGAGATTGCAGTAAAAGCTGCGAAGGCGCTCGGTTATACGAATGCAGGAACGATTGAATTTCTTGTTGATGATGAGAAAAATTTCTATTTCTTAGAAATGAATACGAGATTACAAGTAGAACATCCGGTAACAGAAGAAATTACTGGTCTTGATTTAGTTGAGCAGCAATTGCGAATTGCATCAGGCGAAACCCTTTCGTTTACACAGGATGAAGTAAAACGTAGTGGTCATGCCATTGAAGCGCGTATTTATGCTGAAGATCCAAAAACGTTTTTCCCATCACCAGGGAAAATTACATCTCTATCTCTTCCAACATCAGTGCGCATTGATCATTTCTTAGAAGATGGTGTAGCAATTACCCCGTTTTATGATCCGATGATTGCGAAAGTAATAGCACATGGGGAAACGCGAGGAGAAGCAATTCAAAAGCTACAAGCAGCACTAGAAGAACTAAAAGTAGAGGGTATTAAAACAAATACGCCGATGCTTCTGCAAGTTTTAGAAGATGAAGTATTCCAGAGTGGTATTTACACAACAAGCTTTGTAACGAAGCAGCTTGTGAAAAAATAAAGGTTACAAATTTAAAGGGGGAAATAAATGATGACAAAAGTATATGCATCGATGGCAGGAAACGTTTGGAAAATTGTAGTGGGTGTAGGAGATACAGTAGAGGAAGATCAAGATGTCGTCATTTTAGAATCTATGAAAATGGAAATTCCAATCGCTGCAGAAGAAGCTGGCACAGTCATGAAGATTCTTGTGCAAGAAGGCGATTTTGTTAATGAGGGAGATGTATTAGTAGAAATCGAATAGTGAGAAACGGGGTGCAATCGATTGAAATTACCTTCTTTTGCTTCTATTAAAGAAGTTGGGCCGCGTGATGGTTTGCAAAATGAAAAGAAGATTGTTGGTACAAAAGATAAAGTGCAATGGATTCAAATGCTGGCAGACGCAGGTCTTTCTTATATTGAAGTTTCATCTTTCGTTCACCCTAAATGGATTCCTGCTTTAGCCGATGCACAAGATGTGTTTGCTGCGCTTGAGCGGAAACCGCATGTTACTTATGCAGCTCTCGTTCCAAATCAAAATGGTTTGGAACGGGCGCTGTTGCAAGATGTAGATGAGGTGAACGTTTTTTTATCTGCTAGTGAAACGCATAATAAGAAAAATATTAATAAATCCATTGATGAAGCACTTTCTGTTATTGAAGAGGTAACGAAACAATCATTATTTGCTGGGAAAAAGGTACGTGGTTACGTGTCGACTGTATTTGGTTGCCCATATGAGGGTGAAGTGAACGTTCATACAGTTGATGAACTTTGTAACAAATTGTTTTCATACGGCATATATGAAGTATCGCTTGGGGATACAATCGGGGTGGCAAATCCAGTACAAGTAGAGCGTGTACTAGAGCACCTACTCCCAAAATATGATTCTTCTAAGTTTGCAATGCATTTCCATAACACGTACGGCATGGCACTTGCTAATGTAGTAAAGTCATTAGAATGCGGTGTTACAACTTTTGATAGTTCATGCGGTGGTCTTGGCGGATGTCCGTATGCACCAGGTGCGTCTGGAAATGTTGCAACAAATGATTTAGTTCACATGCTTCATAAAATGGATGTACAAACAAATGTAAATGAAGAAAAGCTATTACAAGCAACAAAATTTATTCAAAGCAAGCTCGATATGCAGATTCCGAGTCATGTATACCGTGCTTTGCAACATAAAACAGTGAGTAGGTGATCCCATGTTACAGCTGCAAAATATTTCAGTTGATTATGTAACGCCTCATATCGTGAAAGTGACATTCAATCGTGAAGGCCAAGCAAATGCTTTATCACTTGCTCTTTTAGAAGAATTACAAGAGACACTAGGTCGTATTAACGAAGAAAACGATGTCCGTGTCGTAATGATTACAGGGGCAGGTACAAAAGCATTTTGTGCAGGTGCAGATTTAAAAGAACGTGCCAATATGAACGAAGAACAAGTGCGAGAGGCAGTAGGGATGATTCGCTCTACTATGGATATGGTAGAACAATTATCACAACCTGTTCTTGCAGTTATCAATGGAATTGCGCTTGGCGGCGGTACAGAATTAAGTCTTGCTTGTGATATTCGCATCGCTTCGGAAACAGCAAGTCTTGGTTTAACAGAAACTTCGCTTGCGATTATTCCAGGAGCTGGTGGGACGCAGCGACTCCCGCGTTTAATTGGAATGGGACGCGCTAAAGAATTAATTTATACGGCTAGACGTATTTCGGCTGAAGAAGCAAAGGAATACGGACTTGTTGAATATGTTACTTCTGCTGAAGAATTAGAAGAAAAAGCAATTGAAATCGCCAAGCAAATTGCAGCGAACGGTCCAATTGCAGTTCGCCGTGCGAAAGAAGCAATTACAAATGGGATGCAAGTAGACTTGCAGACAGGTTTACAAATGGAAAGGCAAGCGTACGAAGGTGTTATTCATACGAAAGACCGTTTAGAAGGATTACAAGCATTTCGCGAAAAACGGAAGCCGATTTATAAGGGGGAATAAATATGCTAGATCAAAAACAACAATCTCGTACATTAGAAGAGCGTGTAGAAACGATAAAGCAAGGCGGTGCACCGAAATATCATGAGCAAAATACAGCAAAAGGGAAACTATTTGTTCGTGAGCGTCTTGCGCTTTTGTTTGATAACGGTGAGTACGTAGAAGATGCATTATTTGCAAACTGTGAACGAGACGGATTGCCTGCGGATGGAGTAGTTACCGCGACTGGCAAAGTAAATGGACGCACTGTTTGTGTAATGGCAAATGATTCTACTGTAAAAGCAGGATCATGGGGGTCTCGTACAGTAGAAAAAATTTTACGTATTCAAGAAACAGCTGAAAAATTACGTGTACCACTTTTTTATCTTGTTGACTCTGCTGGCGCGCGTATTACAGATCAAGTTGAAATGTTCCCAGGCAGACGCGGGGCAGGGCGCATTTTTTATAACCAAGTGAAATTATCAGGAAAAGTACCGCAAATTTGTTTACTATTTGGTCCATCTGCTGCAGGCGGTGCATACATTCCTGCTTTCTGCGACGTTGTAATGATGGTTGAAGGAAATGCATCTATGTATCTCGGTTCGCCTCGTATGGCTGAAATGGTCATCGGTGAAAAAGTGACATTAGAAGAAATGGGCGGAGCACGTATGCATTGCTCTGTATCTGGATGCGGAGATGTACTTTGTAAAACAGAGGAAGATGCAATCTCAAAAGCACGTCAATATATTTCTTACTTTCCAAGCAACTACTTAGAAAAAGCTCCAATGACAGAACCTCAAGAACCGAAAGAATTCGAAAAAACATTAGAACAAATTATCCCGGAAAATCAAAATGCACCTTTTAATATGCACGATTTAATTAAACGTGTAATTGATGAAGACTCTTTCTTTGAAGTGAAAAAGTTATTTGCACAAGAGCTTATTACTGGATTTGCACGTATGAATGGTATGCCAATTGGAATTATTGCGAATCAGCCTCGTATGAAAGGCGGCGTACTATTCCATGACTCTGCTGATAAAGCAGCGAAATTTATTACACTATGCGATGCTTATCACATTCCACTTTTATTCTTAGCTGATGTACCAGGCTTTATGATTGGTACGAAGGTAGAGCGAGCTGGTATTATTCGTCACGGTGCGAAAATGATTTCCGCTATGAGTGAAGCAACTGTGCCGAAAATTTCTATCGTTGTAAGAAAAGCATACGGTGCTGGTTTATATGCGATGGCAGGCCCTGCATTTGAACCTGATTGCTGCCTTGCTCTTCCGACAGCTTCAATTGCGGTAATGGGACCAGAAGCAGCGGTAAACGCAGTGTATGCAAATAAAATTGCAGCACTGCCAGAAGAAGAGCGCCCAGCCTTTATCGCGCAAAAACGTGAAGAGTATAAGCAAGACATTGATATTTATCGTCTTGCATCAGAGATGGTTATTGATGGTATCGTTCATCCGAACCAATTACGTACGGAATTAAGGCAACGTTTTGAAATGTATATGAGTAAATATCAAGTATTTACAGATCGTAAACATCCAGTTTATCCAGTATAAAAATGAAGTAACTACTCAGTCACTCAATAAAAAAGGCGGAAAAGCATTTTTTAAAATGGTCTGGGGGGACTGGCTATGTATAGGAGCGGTCAGGGCCTTTTCCTGCCACGCGCAAAGTTTTAAACCAAAGAGAGGGAGCAAGGTGCATTACCATTTGTATCCCGCATTAACGGGCAGTAAAGGCAGGGAAGAGCAGCGAAGATAACTGCCCGTAAAAGCCCGATTGGTTCAACTAACCTTTCATGGGAAAAGCGTCCATGAAAGGAAGTTTCACTTTATCTTCATGGCAGCAATCTATTTGCTGAAAAATGAATAAAGGTAATAGGGAGTGTATTTTCGCCGGAATCATATCCTTACCAAACTTCTAAATGAAATGTATGGCTGAGTAGTTACAAGGAAAATCTAAAAATCTTTTCTTTTTAGATGGGCGAGAGCGTCTGGCCGTGCATAGAAGTGGTCAGATCCTTTTTCTGCCACGTGCGGTGCGAAAACAAAGAGAGAAAACAAGTGCAGGTCACTTTTGTTCTGCATAGCAGTGACTTATATGTTGCAACATCAAAATAGATTTACATATTAGTGAGAGCGCCCTGTTAAAGGGCTTTCTTTTTCAAAACAGAAGGAGGGACAAATCGTGAAGCAAGCAGTTTGGTTTCCGGACGAGGAATATAAAGCAAACACACGCTTATATCAATGGATGCAATCGCTCGGTTATGATGATTATGAAACATTTTATGAAAAGTCTATTGAAGATCCAGCGTGGTTTTGGGAAGAAGCAGAGCGTGCTGTAGGTTATCAATGGATGCGCCCATATACAGAAGTGTTAGACTTAGCAAACGGTATTCCATTTGCTAAGTGGTATGTGGATGGGACTTGCAATGTTGTAGAATCTGCACTATCTCGTTGGATTGCAGAAGATGATACGAAAACAAAGCAGGCGCTTATATGGGAAGGTGAAAACGGGACATCGAAATCATTTACATATGAGGAGCTAGACAATTGGGTAAGCCGCGTTGCAAATGGTTTAAAACATTTAGGAATTGAAAAAGGAGATCGTGTAACCATTTACATGCCAATGATTCCAGAAACAGTAGTTGCCATGCTAGCTGTCATGAAAATTGGTGCAATCATTTCTCCTATTTTCTCAGGGTTTGCTTCCGATGCAGTGATGACGCGCGTACAAGCAGCAGGGTCTAAAATGATTATTACCGCAGATGGATTTGCTCGCCGTGGGAAAACAGTTTCTTTAAAAGAGGAAGTAGATAAAGCGTGTGAGCATTGCCCAAGTGTTGAAAAAGTCGTAATCGTTCGTCATGCGGGGAATGAATTTACACCGCAAGATTATGATATTTCATGGAGTGTTCTTGAAAAAGATAAACCATTTACGCACGCAGAAGAAATGAAAAGCGACGACCCGCTTATGCTTATTTATACATCTGGTACAACGGGTAAGCCGAAAGGAACGGTGCATACGCACACAGGATTTCCGTTAAAAGCAGCATTTGATGCTGGTTTTGGTATGAATGTGAAACAAGGTGACCGTGTGTTGTGGATTACTGATATGGGCTGGATGATGGGGCCGTTTTTATTATTTGGTTCTCTTCTTAACGGTGCAACGATGGTCATATATGAAGGTGTTCCTGATTATCCAGAACCAGATCGTTTATGGGAAATGGTCGATCGTTATGAAGTAACGCATCTAGGTATTTCACCAACGTTAATTCGTTCATTAATGGCAAAAGGCGACTCATGGGTGGAGCAACATTCGTTGCAAAGCTTAGAAGTAATCGGTTCAACAGGTGAGCCGTGGAATCCAGATCCATGGATGTGGCTCTTTGAAACAGTTTGCAAAAAAAGAGTACCAATTTGTAACTACTCTGGTGGTACTGAAATTTCTGGTGGTATTTTTGGGAACGTCCTCATTAAACCCATTGCACCAATTAGTTTTAACGCATCATTGCCAGGAATGGCCGCTGTTGTATTAGATGAAAACGGGGCACCAGTTCAAAATGAGGTCGGAGAATTATGTCTAGAAAAGCCGTGGGTCGGTATGACGAAAAGTTTCTGGGAAGAAGACGATCGTTATGTAAGTACATACTGGTCCCGTTTTGAAAACAAATGGGTGCATGGTGACTGGGTATTATACGATGGAGAACAATATATTATCACAGGGCGTTCTGATGATACGTTAAATATTGCCGGAAAACGTATTGGACCTGCGGAGTATGAATCCATTCTTGTAAAACACCATGATGTTGTCGAAGCTGGGGCAATTGGCGTTCCAGATGAAGTGAAAGGTGAAGTATGTCATTGCTTTGTTGTGTTACGTGAAGGCACTGTGTTTACACCAGAACTGAAAAAAGAGTTGCTAAGTCTAGTAAACTCTCATATTGGGAAAGCATTGTGTCCGAAAGATATTCATGTTGTCGAAGATTTGCCGAAAACACGTAATTCAAAAGTGATGCGCCGCGTTATAAAAGCAGCGTATTTAGGAAAAGAACTTGGAGATTTATCTTCACTTGTGAATCCTGAGGTTGTGGCATATATTCAAGGAATACAGTCTCAGAAACAATCGTAATTTTTAAAAGCAAACTCTTCATTTAGGGAGTTTGCTTTTATTAGTTGTCGGTCTGAAACAAAGTTGATCTGATTATAAAAAAGATGAACTGAAAATTAGTTTTGAGTTTCATTTTTTTCTTATGGAACTACAGGGCAGATTAGTTGAATAAGAACAGATTATTTGATTATTAAATTGAATAGATAAAATAGAAATTAAAAAAGGAGAGCGATACTTAAAATGAAAATAATAAAACAATGGATACAAGAGGATAGTGATTACATAAGAAAAAAAGTGATTGAGCATAACCAAAAGAGTCTTTCAGATGAAGAAAAAACTCCTTCGGAAAATATTAGCTTTATAGTTAAAAATGAAAAAGAAGAAATAGTAGGAGGTGTAACGGCAATAATATTCTGGTACCACTTGCACGTTGACTTTCTGTGGGTTTCTGAAGAATATAGACACGAAGGCTATGGGAGCAAGTTAATGAAACATATTGAAGAATTTGCAATTGAAAAAGAATGTCGACTGATAAACTTGGATACTTTTAGTTTTCAAGCTCCAGATTTCTATAAGAAGCATGGATATAAGGTGATAGGTGTAAGTGAAGATCATCCTAAAGGACATAATCATTACTATTTAGAAAAGAGATTATAAAAAGGTAACTACTCAGTCATCCTGTGGGAAAAAGGCGGGAAAGTATTTTTTAAATGGTCTGGGAGGGACTGGCTATGTATAGGAGCGGTCAGGGTCTTTTTCCTGCCACGTGCAAAATTTTAAAACAAAGAAAGGTAGCAAGGCGTGCAAAACACTTATCAAGCAACGAGTAATTCAAGATCAGCAAGAGCAAGAAGAAGCAATGCGACATGCTGCTCCGCCAGCACCACCTGCGGTACCAGTAGAGGTTATTGAAGAAGTATAATAAGAGACAAAAAAGAAACCTAATTTATTAATGTAGGTTTCTTTTTTTGCAGGTGCTAATTTGTCAGGATACTACTGGTTAAGAAAATAAACAACAAGCTGCTCGTATTTAGACAAGTGACTTGTTATTTAACTCTATTAAAATGTTATGCTCGTTGTGAAGGTGTGTCACCATGCTCTTCATTAGTAGGTGACCATGTATCGGCATGACTGTAAGAAGGCGATACATGGTGATCTCCATCAGCAGAGGTAGGTAAGTCAGCATGTGAATGAGCAGGAGAAGGAGTATCGCCTCCATTATTAGCAGGTGAACCACCAGTGTTTCCATCAGCTAAGCCCCAAGGTTGCCCCTGGTCATAAGCAGGTGAGCCACCACCACCAGGATCTCTTACAGATTTATTACTTACTATATGGCCGCCACCACCTGGAACTCCGTACGTATAAGTTAAATCAGGTCTTTGTGGTGTAGGTAGATCAGCATGACCCGCCTGATATGTGAACGAACTATTTAAACCTGCAGAAACAATACCAATAACGGATAAACCTAAAACAACAGAACTAATCTTTTTAATTTTCTTAAACATTATTTTAATGCTCCTTTCTCAAATGTTTTTTCTTTAGCTTGTAATGCCATAATGTCCTCTTTATTCACATTTTTGTTGGTTAAATATTAACACAATTCAGATAAAGTGAAAGGGTTGTAATTATTTCTCAATTAAATACAGAATATTCAGTTTTTGTTTATTGGATAAAAAAGAATAGATATCGGTGTTTGTGTAGTAACGGACATGAAAGGAATAACAATACTGCACACTTAATCTGATAAATAAGAAAGAGGGATACATATGAAAACAAACGAAACGAGAACTAAGCAAAAAATAGTAAGATATACCGCTGGAATTGCTATACTTATAATATTGATATCCTTTATATATCAATGGAAAAACGGTTTAGAGATTGATACTACTGAAAACTTGAGTCTTGCATTAATTGTTGCTATTTTCCTTTCTAGTTTTATTCCTAAAAGAAAAAGCGATAGTAAATAATTGAATAAGCATTTGAGAAATAGATCTCAAATGCTTATTCCTACAAATACAAATTCAATCAGATAATGGATTTTAATTACAGCACGTTATTTAAAATCATTGAGAAAAACAGTATAAAAAGAGTTCATCTAGTATGATGGACTCTTTACTGTTTATCTGGAGTTTTTTTATAGTGAAAAAGGACAATCATTTGAAGGTCAATATGATATATGGAATTGTAAGCGATTAATATCTCTTGTTGCGAGTGTGTCATAAGAGGAATTAGATTATAAGGCGGTAAACTAGAAATAGTCCGATTTGGCGGGAAGGGGGATATGGAGTTTCACTTAGTTTTAAGTTAACAATCGAATCGTCTCATCGTCTTTGCAAGGAGAAGTAATGTATACGTAATAGCAAATCTATCACTATTTCAATACATCGAAGGATGGTATAATCGTAGAAGAGTGTATGGCGGCATTGATTATGAAACTTCTTAAGCAATAATGAACTTGGTTAAAGAAGAAGCTTAGTTTTACTTATTTGTGTTCACTAAATCCGATTATATTTTGAAGGAGAGAAATTCATGAACGTGATGGAAAAAGGCAGTAATACATTAGATGAAAACAAAGATAATATGGTTACGTTATATATTACTAGACACGGTAAAACAATGTTAAATGCTAGTGAGCGTGTGCAAGGTTGGGCGGATTCTCCATTAGTAGAAAAGGGTGTTGAAGTAGCTAAAAATTTAGGAAATGGCTTAAAAGATATTCATTTTGTTGCTGCTTACAGTAGTGATAGTGGTCGCGCTATTGAAACTGCTAACTTAGTATTAAAATATAGTGAGCAATCAAAGTTAAAACTTGTACAAAGGAAAGACATACGTGAATTAAATTTCGGAATTTTTGAAGGCGATAAGAATGAAAATATGCAAAAAATGATTGGAACTGTTGCTGGCGTGAAATCAGCAGAGGAATTCATGAAGTTATCTATTGAGGAAATTGTGAATTTCATTGCAGTAGCAGACGATACAAAGCAATCTGAAGGTTGGAAAACCTTTTCAACCCGTATAAAAAGAGAACTTGATAAAATTAGTGAAGAGACTGCCAAAAATGGAGGAGGTAACGTTTTAGTTGTCTCTCATGGAATTACGATCACATCATTAGTAGACATGATTGATAGTAGTAAAATAAAACTTGGACTAGAAAATGCAAGTGTAACGAAAATTCTCTATAAGGATGGAGAGTATACCATCGAATCTGTTGGAGATATGGGTTATGTTGAGAAGGGAAAGGAAAGTGCGAAAGTATAATATATAAATGATATAAAAACCCTTTTCTTTTTAGCTGGGCAAGAGCATCTGGCCGTGCATAGAAGCAAGCGGTTAGGACCTTTTCCTACCACACGCAAATTTTCAAACAATAGTTGTTGCCATATTTTGTTCTGCATAGCAGTGATTTATATGTTGAAAGATTAAAATGAATTTATATAAAAAGTAATAGAATCAGAAAAAGGCGGATTTCTAATAAGATATTCGCCTTTTTCATGTGAATTTTGTCGAATAAAGAAGGAAAAGAAGTCTGTGAAAAGGAAATAAATAGAAGGTATATAACAATTTAATGAAAGTAGGACGAATCAATGAAAGAAAAAATGGGGGCAGGAATTACAGCAGAGATTTATTTATGGAATGATAAAGAAATTGTAAAACTATTTCATAACCACATTCAGGAATCGCTTATTGAAAGGGAATTTTTTGCAAGTAAAGAAGTCCAAAACCTTGGATTATCCGCACCAAAAGTAGGGGATAAGATCTCTTATCAAGATAGAACGGGGATTATTTATGAGAAAATTGATGGCGTGACTTTAACCGAGCAATTAGCTAAAAATCCGATGAATGTAAAGAAAGAAGCAAAAAGGTTTGCTGAATTGCATTTTCAAATTCATAGCCGGAAATCTAATGCATTTTCGGATATTCGTGAAACTTTAATTTCGCATGTAAATCATTGTAATCGTTTTACGTCAGAGCAAAAAGAAAACATCGCAACTTATATGGAAGCATTACCAACTAATCAAGCAGTGTGTCATATGGATTTTCATCCTGATAATATTTTAATCTCAGAGCAGGGACCGATTGTGATCGATTGGATGACAGCAGGCTTCGGTAATCCATTTGCCGATGTAGCACGTACGGTTATTATATTAAAATATGCCCATCTACCAGCAAGTATACCAGAATCAGTGAAACAAGGTATTATGGCGCTGCGCCATGCATTTTGTGAGGAGTACGTAAACGAGTATTTAACTTTATCAAAAGGTACGTGGAAAGACATAGAATCATGGTTTTTACCTATTATGGCAGCAAGATTAATAGAAGGCATACCTGAAGAGGAGAAAGACGATTTATATAAGCAAGTCATTTCTCTTCTTTAAAATAAAACATCCTCAATTAAAAATTTATGAAGGGAGAGCATAATCTGATATGTGGCATACATTATCTGAGTCATGGAAAGAATGTTTCAATCAAGCTTGGTTATCGTATGGTAACGGTTCATTTCCTATTGGTGCTGTAATTGTAGATGAAAGTGGGAATATCATTTCAAAAGGTAGAAATACAGTTTACGAGACGGAAGCGCTGCCAAATGAAATATGTAATAACAAAATTGCTCATGCGGAAATTAATGCAATATTAAAAATAAACAATTTAGAAACGAACGTTGTACGAAAGGAATATGAATTGTACTCTACGATGGAACCGTGCCCTTTATGTTTTGGTGCTATTGTCATGTCTGGAATCACAAATATTCACTATGCCGCGAGAGATAAGGTAGTCGGAGCAACCAATTTGAAAAATGGAAATGCTTATTTACAAGGGAAAAATATGAAGGCTTCAGGTCCGCATAAAGAACTTGAAATCGTACAATTTGTTCTGAAGACAGATTTTGTATTGCGGAGAGGACATGCTGTCGACCGATTACTACAAACATGGGAGCAAGATTGTCCGATTGGTATGGCTATAGGTCGAAAATGGTATGAGTCAAATAAGCTAGTACAAGCGAAACAAGAAAAGAAAGATATTTCAATGATTGTAGATGAAATTATAAGTGAAGTAGAAATTTTTAAAGAAGAGGTGGGAGAAAAGAGTGGATGTAAATTTTGAAGAAAGAAAATATACTTTTGATGATATTGCTGAAGAATACGAGAAAATAAGACCGACATATCCAAAGGAACTTTTTCAAGACTTGTTCACGTATGCAAATATTGAGAAGGAAGATCGAATTCTTGAAATTGGTTGTGGTACAGGTAAAGCAACGGAAGGACTCGCCCAGTTAGGATATAAGCAGATTGATTGTATTGAGCTAGGAGAACGATTAGCGCAATTTACAGCTTCTAAATTTCAAAATGAGAATGGTATACACGTATATCAAGGAAATTTTGAAACCTGGGATCGGCAGGATGATTCATATTCGCTTGCGGTTTCAGCAACAGCGTTTCATTTTATTAATCCTGAAATCGGCTATCCGAAAGTGGCGGATTTGTTGCATAAACATGGGAAAATGGCCTTCTTTTGGACATATCACATACAACCTGCTACAGATGTTTTTCGAGAGATTGGAGATTGTTATGAAAAGTATGCACCGCATTTACATCCTAACAAATTACCAACGCCGGAAGAACTAATGGAAGAACGAAAAACCCTTACAATACGGCAGGAGTTGTTTCAAAATTTAGTTGTTAAAACCTATAAATGGACTGATACATATACAAGTGATGATTATATCGCATTAATACATACTCAATCTGCTCATCGCTTGCTTCCAAAAGAGATTAAAGAAAAATTGTTTCATAGTATTTATAACGTAATTGAAAAACATGGTGGAAAAATTGAAAAACCACAGTTTGTTGCGTTGTATTTAGCGCGAAAAAAATGATAAGGGATTTCTTAAAATACATTTTTCAACAACGAATCTACACAAGGGAGGAAGTTTTTGATGAGTAATTTTGAATGTAAAATGCTAACGATGTGTATGGTGCAAGATGGAGACAAAGTTTTACTTATGAATCGTCCAGATCGTTTAGGTTTTCCAGGGTACATTGCTCCTGGCGGAAAAGTCGACTTTCCAGAAAGTATTGTAGACGGAGCGATCCGAGAAGTACGTGAAGAAACAGGTTCAATTGTAAAAGACATTATTTTTAAAGGAATCACCGAGTTTTGTGAGCCAAACACAAAGTTACGATATATGGTGTTTAATTATTTGGTAACATCTTTTGAAGGAACGCTACTGGAAGAGCCGCCTGAAGGAGAATTAGTATGGGTGGACAAAAAAGAGGCTCTAAATTTACCGATGCAAGATTAGTTTAGAAAAAGGTTTCCACTATTTTTTGAACCGGGAACATTTGAGTGGCATTCCGTATGGGACAAAGAGCGGGATGTTGTTTTAAATAGGGTGGAAAAACATTATAGGATAGCGCCCGCAAAATGCTAATTTTGTACGTTAAGCAATCCGTTCTGTCGTTTTTTGGTGATTGTGATGTTACGCCATAATAGGTGGGAGAGGAAACGAATCTACGTATATTGAAAAGTAGCTTAGCCCACTTACCTTGTGTGAAATGAATTTAAAACTTTTTATCCCGCATTAACGGGCAGTAAGACCCCCACCTCAAGATTGAGAGAGAAACGAAGAAGATAGGTGGGGGATAACTGCCCGTAAAAGCCCGATTGGTTCAACTAACCATCAGTGGGGGATGAAAAAAACCCCCACTGATGGAAGTTTCACTTTATAGACATGTTATAAAAGCACAGAAATTTATGCTATATGAGGTGAATGAATGGGGAAATATGTACTATCAAAAACGATTGGGGTTGTCTTAGGGGGATTAACGATCATTGCTACGGTAGGATATGGATTTTTGTATTTATTGGGTACATCCTTAGGAAAAGCGCTCCATTCCGAAATTGATTCATCAGCAATTGATAGGCTTACTTTAGTCATTCTTATTGGCCTTCTCATAGTCGGTGTAATAACTGGAGCAGGTTCTTTTGGATTAAACCGGAATGTATGGAGAATCGTTTACTTTGGATTCTGTTTAGTACTTGGAGTTTGTTTTCTTGTTACCTTTTTTATTTCTATAGGAGCATTAGGAAGCACATATGAATTTATTATTTTATGTATTAGCATGATGTATTTTTTGTTGGGCTATTTAGTAAGAAAGGAGAAGTGAAAGTTACAAAGATTAATTGCGGCTTCTTGGGATTTAATGTAATTTTCAAGAAAAACAGTTTAATGTTTGATGGCGCTTTATGTTACATGATAGCATATAGATAATTTAATCAAGGCGGTGGAACATTATTGGAATCAGATGGTGATTCGGATAGGTGGCTGAACTACCTCAATTTTCTCAGAGTACCCCTAATAATTATGAGAATTTAAGTTATATACAATAATATTTTAGGTTGTATACAGCAGTATTAAGGGAATGAGAAAAATTTATCAGGAGGTGGATCCTTTAGTTTCAAGGAAGCTAAGGGGATTAGTTGAACATATTAAATTTAATCATGGTAGTGGTTTTAATCGCTTTTACAGCATTTTTCGTCGCAATAGAATTTGCCATAGTAAAAGTAAGAGGATCAAAGATTGACCAATTTGTATTAGAAGGAAAGAAGGGTGCGCTGGCGGCTAAAAAAGTGACCACAAACCTGGATGAATATTTGTCAGCTTGCCAATTGGGGATTACAGTGACGGCGATGGGACTAGGTGCGCTAGGTGAACCAACCATTGAAAGTCTTTTACACCCTTTATTTGATAAATGGAATATCAATCCTTCCATTACAAGTTTACTATCTTTAGGAATTGCCTTTATTATCATGACGTACTTACATGTTGTAGTAGGAGAATTAGCACCAAAAACATTCGCGATTCAAAAGGCTGAAAAGATTACTTTATTACTTTCGCCTCCGCTTATTTGGTTCTACAAAATCATGTACCCATTTATACGATTGTTAAATGGCTCAGCAAGGATGATAACAGGACTATTTGGCCTAAAACCAGCATCAGAGCATGATGTGGCTCATACAGAAGAAGAATTACGACTCATTCTCTCTGAAAGTTATGAGCGCGGAGAAATTAATCAAGCTGAGTATAAATATGTAAATAATATTTTTGAATTTGATAATCGTATTGCTAAAGAAATTATGGTCCCTCGAACGGAAATTATAGGGCTACATGTAGATAATTCTTTAGCAGATCATATAAAAATAATTGGCCATGAAAAGTACACACGTTATCCTGTATTTGGAGAAGACAAAGATGAAATCATTGGGATGGTGAATGTGAAAGACTTCTTTATTCGTTACATGAATAAAGAAACTAAAGAATCCGATTCGATCCACTCGTATACACGTCCAGTAATAGAAGCGATTGAAAGCATTCCGATACATGATCTTTTACTGCAAATGCAAAAGAAGCGTATTCCATTGGCTGTATTGTATGATGAATATGGCGGTACAGCTGGTATTGTAACCATTGAGGATATTCTAGAAGAAATTGTAGGAGAAATCCGTGATGAATATGATGAAGATGAACGTCCGCCCATTCAGCAAATGAATGAACAGCATTTCGTAGTAGAAGGTAAGGTACTCATTAGTGAATTAAACGATTTGGTAGGATTACATATGAATGATGAGGATGTTGACACGATTGGTGGTTGGATTATGATGCAGAATTATGATATTCAAGAAGGACAGACAATAAAAAGTGAAGAATATGAATTTAGGGTTCTTTCTAAAGATGCCCATCAAATTAAAAGTGTTGAAATAAAAAAAGAAATTAATCAAGCAGCAACTGTATAGTTGTTGCTGCTTTTTATTTGTGACGAAGTTATGGTTCTTAAATTTACAAGAATATAGGAGAAGAGAGCGTATTTTATATGTCTTTTTGTTTAATTTTATGCTCCTTCAATTAGTGATAATATACAATTATATATTGAGTAAACAAAAGGGGGAAAAGTAATGCAAAATCTAGAAATAAAAGAGATTAAACTACTTGATGAAGATATTGAAGAGCTTTCTGAACTTTTGAAAACCGTAGTAGATGATGGAGCGTCGATGGGTTTTTTACCTCCACTAGAACTAGAAGAAGCGACAAAGTATTGGCAAACTGTCTTAGCACCAGAGGTGATATTATTTATTGCCAAAATAAACAATAAAGTGGCGGGCAGTGTTCAATTGCATTTAATTACAAAGCCAAATGGAAGCCACAGAGCTGAAATTTACAAGTTAATGACTCATCCAAATTTTAGACGTAACGGTATTGGACGCTTGCTTATGCAAAAAGCAGAAGAAAGAGCAAAACAAGAAAGCAGGTCTCTTTTAGTATTAGATACTAGAGAAGGAGATCCTTCCAATAGATTGTACAAGTCATTAGACTATCAAGAATCTGGCAAAATACCGGGGTATGCAATTTCTCCAAATGGTGAATTAGATGCAACGGTTATTTATTATAAATTTATTTAGTTTTTTATAAGAGAGATAGTTTTTAAACGATATTATTGGTATTATTTCTGTGATGAATAATTGCAAGTAAGTGAATAGTAAACAACTATTTTAACACTGTTCGTATTGTTTAATTAGTCCAAGGCAAAAACTACAATTGCCTGTGTTGTACTTGTAGGTGTAGTTTGTTACGGCGAAGTCGGTGGGAATGGCTTTCCGCGAAGTATTGTCGGGGAAAAAGCCCGTGGAACGCCTCGCTTTTTATCATTGGAGATTAATTTTTAGAGCGGGGCGCACGCCGTAACAAGCTAAGTTAACATTCCCATAACTGCGAATACTGCTACGAGTACCTATGAAGTAAGTCCGTGATTGATTATTATCTGGCTGTGTTCTAAGCCACCACCAAGAGCAACCAAATTCTTTACCATTTTTAGTTATATAATCATATTTCAACTTTTTATCATACACATACAAATGACACCCATCACTTTTTTTCGTTTTGGAAAATTCTGTTCCTATTGCACTTCGTTTAGCTTTTGAAGAGTCTTCACTTAGTTTGTCTGTAAATTCTTTTATCTCAGCAACACTGAGTATAAAAATTTTGTCCTTTGTATCTAAACTACCGTGATCAGTACAATGTGTGGTATTAATGAATTGTTTCTCATGTTCATTAAATGCAGCATCATAAAATTCTTCATTCAACCATTTGCGCAAATCGGAATCATGCCATGCAACATCTACATATTTGCTATGATATCGCTTGGAATCCAAAATGAATTCACTCAAAATAAACAACTCTTTACCTGAGTTGTAAAGAACTCTCCATTTTATAGGTGTTCTGTCTGTGCCGTTTGCTGTTTGCGGATAAGTGCCGAAAGTAATGATTTCGCTGGGCTTTGCGCTCCGGTGCGGCGTGATAGCAAGATTATCATTTTTCAATAAGATCTCCTCCTTTTCGTTTCTAGTTTCATTGTACAACATTGATGCAAGTGCTAAGATAAAGCTGGCATACCCTTGATTTTTCCTAATCCCAATATAAAAAGCTTAGCGATGTATTTTAATGTTTTTCTCTAAGGTTTGCGTGTAATCAAGGCGTTTGGTATAGTGAAATTCTACTTGTGATTATGGAAGGAAGAAGAGATACGTTATTACAAACCGATTGAGCTTTGTAACGTGTTAGACCTTGTGTAACAAAATGACGCAAAAAGAGACCTCCTTTATGAAAGAAGGAACTTAGGGTAAAATTCTGACGTTATAATGAACTTAATACAACAGTTACACTATTCCATTAAAAGGCCAGATTGTTGAGGAAGGTTCTCTGTTATCATTCTATAAGTTTTGATTAGTAATGGAAAAGGGGAAATGGGTAAGCCGATGCTTACCTCTTTTTTAAGTGTTCATTTGTTGGTATAAGTTTATATATTTCATCAGCTCCGCAATTCCTTTAAATTGAAGCAATAGTTGATCATTTAGATTTTCCAAAGCTAGCTGAAAGGAACATTCGATTTTATTGTAGTTTTGTGTGTTTAATTCATTTAAAAGCTTCTTCATATTTTCAATATAATAAACGGTTTTTCTCAAACTGCTGATGACCAGTATCTTACGTAGTTCTGTTATTGTAAACATTCTATAGCCGTTTTCTTTATTTCTTTCCGAATAGACTAACCCTTCATATTCCCAATGGCGAATAGCCGAGGCATTTACGCCTGCTATTTCTGCAGCCTCTCCAATACTCATGCATTCTCTTAATTTTCTATTTTTATATTTCGTAAAATTAGCATTTTGAATCATTGTCAGTATTTCTTCCACTCTTTGTTTCTCCAGCTGTATATGAAATTGTTGTTCATTTACTAACCAAAGAGCTTGTTCAAAGCTTTCGTTTTTAATCATTCTCATGACTTCATAGACAATGGGTATCTCACACCCTTTTAATAAAGTCCGAATGGTAGTAAATGCTTGGAAGTGTATAGAGGTATAGAATCGATGATTACTTTTCGTTCTTGGTACATCAGGAATGAGATTTTGTTCTTCGTATCTTCTCAAGGTTGTGGTACTAACATTTAAGGAATTTGCAATTTGTTTAGGGGTATATCTCTCCATTTTCAACTCCTCACTTAAAGTAAAACCTTCAAGTGCTACAATAACATATTTTTAATGAATTTCTAATATATCAAGAAAAAATAGCGCAAATCCGAAAGATTGCATGAATGTTATATGATATAAGTATAAACAATTTAGGAGTGATACAAATGGAGAAATTCATAAAACTTATGGATCAATCAGAATTAAAAGTTGGCTTAGTTGGTAATGCAAATTTTAAAACAATCATGCTGCCAGTAGCTAAAGAATCCGTTTTTGGCGAAGAAGCTGAAAACTTAAAGGTGTGGGGAGTAGACCCTGAATTTGGAAAACACTTTGTCGAGGGATTGCAAGATAAGTTTCAGGTTTTATATTTTGATTATGAAGGACATCGTTTGAAACATCCAAATCCAAAGAATTTAACATCTGAAAATATAGTAAAAGATCTATTATTAATTGCTGACGAGATGAACGTTAAGGAATTTACTTATTATGGATATTCTTGGTTAGCTTTAGTTGGACTACAATTAGCAATTAGGACAAATAGATTAGAAAGCTTAATAATGGGTGGTTTTCCGCCAATGGATGGGCCATACAAGGAAATGTTAATTGTAACGAACAGGACATACGAACAGGCATTGAATAACCAAACTTCTCCGGTCTTTAATGAGCAAGATAAGACTAAAAGTCCAGAAAAGATTGATTGGGATAACATAAAGGTGAAAATTAACACGAATCAAACCAAACAGTTTGTAACGTTATATGAGAATTTAAAGGGATTTGATGATCGAGAAATTCAACACAAACTAGCTATTCCAAGGCTAGCGTTTGCTGGTGAAAAAGACACCATTATTTATGGAGAAAACTTTGGAAGTGTAACAGTTGATATTGTCGGTACAATACAAAAAAATAAACAAGTGCTAGAACACTTAGGGTGGGATGTAGAAATACTGGAAGGAGACGGCATGAATCATACCAAAGCCATGCAACCTGTAACGGTTCTGTCATTAATAAAACCTTGGTTGGTCAAAAATTCTAATAGTGGATAGCAAGCACATACCCATCAACTTAAGAAATTCGTTGTTACCCAAGACTAAAAAAATGAGCTGAATTGTTATAAATAATTGTAGATAGATAAAAATTTTCGTTTAGGGAGTACTTCAAAATCTTAGCTTGATGGGCATTAGCTGCATCAAAAACTTGTAGACTCATATGTATCCATCCTTTGTTATAATAGTATATTTTATATATTACATTATTTTTAGATAAAACCTTTCATTTTAATTATCATGAATATATATCTTATTCTGATAAGATTTACATAATCTATCATTACGGAATATTGCGCGAGATGTTGGTTTTGTGCAACGAACCAATAGGTAACTAGTTTATTATCACCATAAAATTTGGTATGCCCGACTGTTTCTTATTTTAAGAGCGGTCTTACCATTTTACATAATAAGAAAGGGGATGTCCCATAGGTCAGTTACACTGACTCATGGGACATCCCCTTTCTATAGCAAATTCATTATTTTTATCGCTAAACCATATATCATTTAAACTATTATTTAGCTTTTTCTTCACATTATCGGAACCACTTAAGATTTTTTAACTGCTTCTATTTTTGGAATAAGGGATATTTCGTTATTTTGTTTATAAGATTCATTTTCATAATTCGATAGTGGACAAATAGTGCAGTACATACTCCAAGGATTATACCTGCTAATACATCGAGAGGATAATGTACACCAACCCAAATTCTTGAAAAAGCAATACACACTCCAAGAATGATCCACATAAATGTATTTCTTCTACTACATAGCCAAATCGTTACTGTAATTACTAAAGCAGCTGTAGCATGATCACTCGGAAAAGAAGAATTTGCAGCGTGATCAACCAATTGTTTAATATGATGCGAGACGAATGGCCGATCGCGATAGAAAAACAGTTCACTCACTCTATTTATAGTAAATGCTAAGGAACAGGCAAATAAAGCTTGAAATACTGTCACTCTATTTTTTTTATTTGTAATCCATAAAACGAATAATGCAACAATCAAAATGTACTGGGCATACTCGGCGAAAAAAATCATCATTTTATCTAGGAAAGAGTATTTATAAACATACGAGTTGATCCACTGAAAGATTTCATAATCGATAGACTTTAAAAGCATAAAAACACATCCTAACATGTAAAACATTTCTCTATTTTCACATAATATCAATTACTGATTATTTTTTAAAGGACGGATTGGAAAAATATATGACATAGAAATCTTATTTTTTCCAGCAAATAAAAGGAAAAATACATTTGTTAGTATGTATAAGGCTTTAAATAATCTTCATTTTAAAATTTCATGTACCGTAATGAAAAGGATTCTTTTTATATATCTAGAATAAAAATTAAGTAACGATAAGCATTTTTAAGGGGGATTATAGAATGAACCAAATGATAAATTTTATTTCTTTAACAGGAGATTGGGAGCTAGATATTCAACATATGCTAGAACAATATAATAAACCTCACACATATGAGCATTCTGTTAGGGTCGCGAATGAAGCGAAAAGAATTGCCAAGAGATTTGGATTCGATGAAGAAGAAGCAGCGATTGCTGGCTATCTCCATGATATTAGTGCCATTATCCCAAATGATGAACGTATTCAAGTAGCAGAAAAAATGCAAATTGAAGTGTTACAAGAAGAAAGAATATTTCCGATGATTATTCATCAAAAACTATCAAAAAGAATTGCAAACGATATTTTTAAAGTGGAAAACGAAATGATATTAGACGCAATTAGCTGTCATACAACGTTACGAAAGAATGCGACACCGATAGATATGGTGTTATTTATTGCAGATAAAATCGAATGGGATCAAAGTGGAACGCCTCCATATATTATAGAAATTAAAGAAGCGCTAGAACAATCATTAGAACACGCTTGTTTTGCTTACATTTCATATTTATGGGAGCGAAGACAGAACTTAAAAGTTGTTCATCCATGGTTACAGGATGCATATTTTGATCTAAAAGAGAAATTAGGAGTTGAATAAATAATGTTATACATACCTTCATCTTTCAAAACGACCATACAAGATGTTCACGAAGAACGGGGACAGCAATGGATAGAAAAACTTCCAAGTACGGTTCAAAAACTGGAAGAAAAACTATCGCTACAAGTCATTCAAACGTTCAAAAACCTTTCTTATAACTATGTTAGTATAGCTCGAAAGGCAAACGGACAAGAGGTGGTATTAAAACTCGGTGTACCATGTGAGGAATTGAACAACGAAATAGAAGCGCTTCGTTATTTTCAAGGAGAAGGGGTAGTGACACTACTTGATTCAGATCCTGACTACGGATTTTTATTATTAGAATATATAAAACCAGGTATATCACTTGCGCACATAGAAAATGAAGAAAAAGCAACGACTATTATAGGTCAAACGATGAAAAAACTTTGGAAACCAGTTCCTGCTCAGTATACATTCCCTTCTATTGAAAAATGGGCAAATGGGTTGCAGAATTTACGAGTGCATTTTGAAGGTGGGACAGGGCCTTTACCAAAAGACCTTGTGGAAAAAGCAGAAGATTTATTTCCGCAATTAATCAAAACAATTTCAAAACCGCTTTTGCTTCATGGTGATTTACATCATGACAACGTGCTATGCATGGGAGTGGATCAATGGCTTGCAATTGATCCAAAGGGAGTTATCGGCGAAGCAGAATATGAAACAATTGCGTATTTAAGAAATCATTTATTCAATAAAGAAAATCCAAAGAGGATATTAGCAAATCGTATACAACAATTAGCAGAGGAACTTCAACTAGACAAAGAAAGAATCATAGGGTGGGGACTAAGTCACTGTATCCTTTCATCTTGGTGGTACATAGAAAGTCATGAACGAGTGCCTGAAGAAACACTTGCTTGTGCTCGCTGGTTTGATGAATTAAGAGTTAGTTTGAAATAGGATTACAAATGAAACTTTAGAAAACTGAGGAGTGACTTTCGATGTGCAATGTTGAGATAAGAAGACCGCGTATTGAGGACATTGAAGAGATCAATCAATTCTTTAGTACAACGATTAAAAATACATTTGCTAGAGAAGGCTTATCGGAACTACTCGATGATATCGAAAATGAAATTGACAATAAGAAAGAATATTTGAAATGTGACTTTGATAGCAACGGAAAAAATCGATACTTTTTAATAGCTGCAGATACAAATTGTAACAAGGTTATCGGTACAATCGAATACGGTCCAGCTAGTGAACTCATTAACAACTGCACAAATCAAGTATTAAAAGATTTACCTGAGATAGGAACTGTGTTTGTTCATCCAGATTACCAAAGGCGTGGTATAGGAAATTTACTTTTAAATACAATGTTTCTTACCTTGTTAAGCAAGGGAATTAAAGAATTTTGTTTAGATAGTGGATATACAAATGCACAGAAGGTATGGAAGAAGAAATTCGGAGAACCTGATTATTTGCTGAAGGATTATTGGGGTGATAGGTATGATCATATGATTTGGAAGAGATGTATTGATGATGTGTCAATACTATTTAATAAATGAGTAGGGTGTATTTTGAGGTAGTGCTACATCAGCATTAACCTGAATTTATATAATTTTAGGTGGGAGTAGTTTAATGAAAATATGGGAAGTTAGGTTTGTAAAGCTAGAAATAAAAGCTCAAAAACTTTGATATAGTTAGAACAAATATAAGTAAGTGTTGCAACGGCTGCTGCACTTCTTGCAGCACTAGCGATAATCGGTAAAGCAATTAATAAATAATACATAATATTTATTATTATTCCACATTATAGAAATGAGGGAGTCTTACTTGAATATTACTTATTATATTTCAGAAAATATCTATAAAAATGTAATAACAACCGCTACAAGAAGAATGTTACTCTACCACGAGTTCTGCGTTCATACTCTTTCTTTTTTTGTATGGATTTATTATTATTTAACTATTAAGCATAAGTATTATGGATTTATTTGGATTCCGCGTATAGGAATAACAATTATTATAATAGTTTTTGCACTATATATTCACTTTTTATACCGAAAATTGAGGCCTAAGTTTTTTATAAGTAAAATAATCAAAAAAAATCAAGGGAACATAGGAAAAACTACTTTAGAACTCGACGATGAAAGTATATATGTAATTTCCAGCGATGAACGATTCGAATACACACGTAATAAAGTACATGGTATAAAAGAATGGGATTCAGCATATTGCATTACAATTCCGAGAGGTATCTATATTGTAGTTCCTAAACATTCTGGAATAGATAGTGTAGATGAAAAGGAATATACGAATAATCTTCAACTGATTATAAAAGAAATACAGCAAACTGCCAAAGTTCAATCGAGATAACTAGTAATAACACTCATATAGTATATACTAAACTGAATTACATCAAAAAACGAAAAAAGAATCTTCATGTAATTTATAAACCTTAATTCAAAGTAGAATATGATTCTATGTAAGAGTAAACAAAAAATCTTGATTCTTATTGATTGAAAAATTCATTTGCAAAATAAACACGTACTGTATCTCCAAATGATAATTAGGGTCCTTTCAAAGACAGCGGGTCTAATACCTCTATCTTCTTTCGTAGGCGTCAAATAATCCATACCTATGTACAAGGATGAGGATTATTTGACGCCTACATTTAGTAAGGGACCACTTGCTATATGTTGACTAATCCAAATACATAAAGCAGCCAAATCTCGTGCCCCATACTTACTTTTACGTTTTACAAAACCAGTTTCCTGTGCAAGTCGTTTAAGAACATGTGGAGATAGATATCGGCCTAATTCTTCAGCGAATAAATGAAACTCTTCTTGAATGGAACGATTCATATACCAATACCATCCTTCCTGTATATTTCTATGAAAAGAATAGCTTATTTTCTTTACTTTCATGAGATTGTATTGATAAATCCAAAATATGGTTGACAGATCGGGATTACATTTGTAATATTAAATTACAGATTACAAATGTAATATAAGGGGTGTAATTTTAATAATGAAAGAATTACCTAAAATATCGGAAGCTGAATTAGAAATTATGAAAGTCCTTTGGTCAAGATCTCCTCAAACGGCGAATGAAGTGATTGAAGCGCTAGAGGTTACAATGGAATGGAAACCAAAAACGATTCGAACGCTTATTAATAGATTAGTCCAAAAAGGAGCTGTTTCTTATCATCAAGAAAAAGGACGTATGTATGCCTATTATCCTTTGGTTTCGCAGGAGAGTTATCTACAAGTAGAGACGAAATCCCTACTCAAACGGTTCTATGGTGTAGCATTTAAACCTTTACTTGTGAATTTTTTAAAAGAAGAAAAGCTGTCTTCAGAAGACATTAACGAACTCAAACGTATTCTAGATGAGAAGACTGAGGAAAATCAGAGGAAGGATAAATAATAATGATACATATGTTCGTGAATGTCTATCTACCTCGCTTTTTTGATTGGGTGATAGAAACCTCTATTATGGCAAGTATATTAGTTGGCCTAATCTTATGTGTGAAAATTTTGCTTAGAAATAAGTTAACCCCACGATGGCAATATTTATTATGGATGATATTAATTGTAAGACTTTTATTGCCATGGTCACCGGATAGTTCCTACAGTATCTATTCTATTCTTTCGTACAGTAATGGAACTGCAGTTATCTTTCATCAAACCCCTGTAACTGTTTCTTCTTCAAAAGAACATATGCAAGAATCGACAGATATAGGCGATTCAAAGATAGCCACAAAAGGAAATACTTATGTATCTGGTTCAACACAAATAGCTGAGGAAGGTAAGAAACAAACGTACAATAATGAAAATAGAAATGATCAGACGTTTTCACTTTATACAATCATTTTATATATTTGGCTTGCTGGGGTTATCATTCTGAGTTTTACTACTATCATTATGAATAGGCGTTTATTACTTTACATAAAAAAACAACCTGTTATTACAGATGAAAGAATTGTCAGAATTTTTGAAAACTGTAAGAAATCTATGTCTGTTCAGCAGGATATCCCACTACTTTTAGCTGGAAAGATTTCAAGTCCAACTGTGTTCGGATTTATTCGGCCAAAGGTTTTATTGTCAAGTGTACATATGAACGTACTAGATGAGCAACAGTTACGATACATTTTTCATCATGAATTGGCTCACATCAAACGAAGAGATGTTGGTGTGAATTGGTTGATGCATGGCTTACTCATTTTAAATTGGTTTAACCCAATTCTATGGTATGCCTACTCGAGCATGCGGGAAGATCAAGAACTGGCATGTGATGCATTGGCTTTGACATTTATAGATTCAGAGGAACAAATAGCATATGGCCACACTATTATTACGCTTTTAGAACATTATGCAAGTTATTATCAAGTGCCTAGTTTAGCGAATTTAAGTAGAAATAAAAGAACATTAAAAAGGAGAATCCTTATGATTAAAAAATTTCAAAAGAAATCATATCGTTGGTCTGCATTTGGAGTTGTTGCTGTTATTGCTGTATCATCTGTATCTTTATTAAATGCACGGGCAGATATACCAACTAACCAGCAGAAGGAACAAACGGAAGTGAAAAATAATATTAAAGAAGCAAAAGTACAAACTAAAGTTCCTATTCAGCAAATTGTAGAAAAGATGATTGGTACAAAAGAACAGGCATTTGCAGAATTTCATGTTTCAGAGAGTCGATATGAATCTATACTTGAAGAAATGGAAGTGGCACGGAATCTGTTAACAAAAGAAGAATTTGATCAACTGATTAAATTACAAACAGAGGCGTATATCATTGATAAAAAGACAAGAGCTGTAGGGAGACCTGAACATTTAGAACCAGAAGATCAAAAAAAATTAGAGGAAAATAGTAAAGCTATTGGACCATTATGGGAAAAAATTTATTCGCATTTCACATTTACTGTAAAGGAAGCACAGAAATTAGTTGATTTTCCAATCAAGAAACCAACTTATGTAGCGAAAGGTTATGAACTAAAGAAGGAAGAAGTGGAAACAGAAATTACAACAAAAAAGCTGAATCCTATCATTCACTCAGAATATAGAGCCGAGGAGTTTGGCTATGGAATTTATCAATCCGCCATTTTAGAAAAAGGAAAAGACCCATTTTATATGTGGATTAATGATAATGACAAGATAGAAAATTATGAGCTAGAAGGTGCAAAATTCACTTTTGCCAAGACGACTGGAAGTAATGTAAAGGGCATGAAGATGATTGTTCCTGCAAAAGGAAAGGACAGTGCTTATCAAGTTGTAATCATTGATGATGTTTTAAATAAGGCTGAATTAGAGAAAATCATGATTTCCTTTTTAAAATAAAAAGTTTCTCTGTTTGATATCCGGTTAATTACATATGGGGAGCCGCAAGCATTACTGTTATGAATTTGGGGTTTTATTTATATATTGCATATGATATAACCCCAATATAGTAACCTAAATTAAACATTGTAAGCATAAGGCGTTGATAAGTCTTACTGGCCCCAGTTGCAAATATAGCTCCTGCAATTGGTATAATTATCCCAATTTTCCAAAAGATGTTTTCTGAGCCGCCTATTTCTAATGTAGCTTCATTCAATACAGTTAAAAGGATAAAAGGTACACATGATAAAGATAATATAGCCTATTTGTTCAAAGCACTACCTCTTTTCAATTTTTTAATATAAATAGAATGTTAATCATATCTACATACTTATTATATCCATATAAAATTATTCGTCACTGGACAACTAATTCAAAGGATCGAATAGTTATCGTTGAAAAGGATGAACTGATTTTAACGCTAACAACATGCATAAAATTTATATAAAAAGTATAAAAAAGCAGAATCTGAACTGTACCCGAATCGCGGATACTAAAAAAGGTCCATGATTCGGGGTACAGTTCAAACAGGATTTTTATCAAACTTTATTTTAAATCTAAATCAGTTATTTTATTGGAGTGGCAAAAAATAAATAATCGCTCCCTTATTTTAGATACCAACCAAAGGCGTTTTTATAAAGAATTTTTTTTACGGCTTCTTCTTCAAAGTTATTTTTAATCAACTCTATATCTAAATATCGGAATGGTATCTTTGCCCTTGTTGAAGGTAGATCAGTACCAAACATTAACGCATCAGGATTAATCGAATAAATTGCTTTCATTGCTTCAGCAGCATCAAAGTCAATTCTTCCAAATCCAGTAGCTTTTACTCGAATACCTTTCTCTACTAAAGGTAATAAATTAGGAAGACCTTCTTTTGATAACCCTAGATGATCAATTGATACTTTTGGCAGTTTTTCTAATATATTTGTTATCTCTGGTAAGGCATTTGAATTGATATAAAGTTCTGTGTGCCAATTTACTAATTCATATACTCTTCTAGCAAAATTGTCTAAACGTGATATATCCTCCGAACCACCTCGATTTACATTAAAACGAAGTGCCTTAACACCTTTCTCATTTAATTTAATAATTTCATCATCTGATGTATCATAGGGTAACTGTGTGACACCAACAAAGCTCGTCCCTAATGTTTGTAATGCATTTATTAAGTAAGTTTGATCAAACTTTTGAAAGGAACCAGAGACAATTGCCCCACCAATTACATTTAAATTGCCGACAGTTTGTAAATAATCTTCGGACGTAAATGGATCTGGCATATACCCTTGATTTGCGTACAATGGAAATTCTGGATCAATAATATGTAAATGTGTGTCAAATACTTTCATAGGTTTACTCCATTCAAACGAATTTATAAATACAGCATAGCCTGCTTTTTGCCAGAAATAAATTTGTTATTAATTATTAAAACCTATAAGTATATCTAATAAGTATTGTTTTATTTTGTATTAAATAATTTTGTGAATTAAAGGTGAAATAACAGGATAAACATGGAAGAGCTATTAAGAAAGAGTTGGAATTTAATGGGAAGTGTTTATAAGTAGTAATAATTTTCTTGGTTAAAATTTAAAAAATGAACCGTTCTGTTGGAATATGTAGATTTTAGTTCTTTTAAACTCTTGACCTATAAAATAGAAAGTAGAGAAGCGTATAAATATTTTAATGGATTAGGAGGATTTAAATGATAGATTTTCAAAAATTATCGACTTTCGAATTATTTCCTGCGGTTGATGAAGCTGAGATTGAAAAGACTGAAGAACGAATGGGTTTAATCATACCGAACTCTTATAAACAGTTGCTACAGTACACGAATGGGTTTGTAACTGACGAGGGTGTGATTATATTTGGTATTGATATAATTAATGAAAGAAATACAACATATGAGGTACGTGACTATGCGGAAGGGTATATTGCTGTAGGAAGTAAAGGCGGAGGAAAGTTTTTATTAATGGAAGCAAACGAGGATGCAACTGAATTATTACAGGTTAATTCTGCGGTTATGAATCCAGCTTTTGCTACCACAGTAAGTGAGAATTTTGTAAAGTGGATAAATGATGGAGCGATAGATGTTGAATTTGTGAATGAAAAGCAAGAAATGCACAAAGAAAAGCTTTGCAATCTTATACTAATTCGTTCACCAATTGGAGGAGTTGTGGATTTAAAGAAGATACAGGAGGCATTTCACATTAAAAGAGGGTTATTTGATTTGTTAAAGGGGTCAAAACAGTTACCATTTGTGTTGATGAAGGACATTCCTGTTGAGTTGGCTATAAAAAACTTAAAACAGTTAGGTGAACTAGGAGAGATATTAAAAATCTCTAATGTTGATTAACTAATTATATGTCGAAAAATCAAAATGGATTCATATGGTTTGTTGTTACCGATGAAGCGTGTTGTGTCGTTAAATTAAAAGGTTGTATTTCCAAAATATGTTTAGGAGAAAGGGGATTTTATGTGATTAAAAAAGTGGCTTTTTTCAGGTGAATCTTTAGATGAACAAGAAATTATTGAAGTGGAGAGGTTATTTGGATTTAAACTTCCTGATGATTATAAACAATGTATAACGAAAAATAATGGAGGGTTTCCGGAACCCAATACATTTGATTGTGATGATGGAAGAATTGAAGCTGTTTTCAATGATTTGATTAGTTTTACCGATGAAGATTTAAATATAAAAATGTTTTCTGAGTTTTTATCACAAAAATTAATTCCTTTTGCTAGGGACCCTTTTGGAAATTTACTATGTTTTGACTATAATGACAATGCTGACTCGCCTAAAGTTGTTTTTTATAATTGCGAAGAAACTGGAAGTACATTAATTACCCCAGTATGTCAGTCATTTACAGATTTATTAGATAGATTATATTCTTAAAAATAAAATGAACACTAACAAAAAGAAAAGTAGGCGGAATCAAATTTAATCCTAAAGGTTCCCTTTATAGTAGATAGATTAAAAAATAAAACTCTATCTACTATGAAGGGATTATTTTTAGGTTGAAAAGAATTTACGGAATTAAATCTTGATTGGTCAAAAATTTTTCAAGAAGGTTGTGAAACATATTTATCTCGATTTATGTTAGAGTTTTAGATACAGATATTGTTAATAATCAATATTAATATTGATTAAATCGAAGGAAGGTTTGGATATTGGATATGGAAGAATATAATTTAGTTAATCGAAATAATTGTATTAAAGTTGTTTAATTCTGATTCGACTAAAGCACCTGATAGATAGTTTAAGTACATTCATTCACAAAAAAGACTATTACAATTGCATATTTTTATAATCACTTTCAAGTATTGCCATAATAATTTCATCCGAGTACTTATCATTATAATATAAGGATTGGCGTAAGGTTCCTTCTTTTACAAACCCAACCTTTTCATACGCTCTAATTCCACGTACATTATGACTAAATACTTCTAACTGTAAACGATTTAATTTGAGTTGTTCAAAAACAAAACTTAGAACTCTTTTGATCGCTTCAGTTCCGTATCCTTTTCCTGTTAATGAAATGGAAGCCATCGATATTCTGAATCCTGCTCTTTGATTCTCCTCATCAACATCCAAAACCGATAACTCTCCGATCATTTCGTCAGTACCTTTTAAACAAATAGCGAAATCATAGCGACTTGAATCATTATTTATATTATCTATATGTATCTTAATTTGCTCCAATGAAAAATCAGGCTTGGTTCCAGTCATATAACGTATTTCTTCATCCATTGTGATTTCTAATATAATGGGTGCATCTAACTCACAAAGAGATCTTAAATAAATTCTCTCACTCTCTAATCTCATTTTAACTTTCTCCTTAATCCTAGTAATAACACGTATAAATATTCTTAATCTTAATGGAATAAAAGTTCTACTACATCTTTTTTTATAAACAGTCAAACTTTCTTCGATTAACGGTACGACTTTTTAAAGCAGCTTAACTTTGTTTTACAGCAACACGTAAGTATACAGCCCCTCCTTTAATCATATAAATTTCCTCCAAATTGTTATTTTATGTATTATTTAAAATATATGAATCTTACTTCGATATTACATGAACCTTATAATGCTATGATATACCTAAAACAAATAATAAAACTTTTATACATAACACAATGCACCACCAAATTTCTTGTTAATGCTATTAATAATTGCTTTGCATATACATTTTTTCAATTTATGCTGGGTTAGTATTGCCTTTCATTCCACTTTTAAATGAACATGAATTTTGTATATATGTTCCAATCAAAAAAGCATTTGGAAAAATAAGTGGACATGTCAAAAGAGAGAATAATAAGGATTTTTAAATTATTATTACGATGAAAAATAAATGATGAGATCAAGGAGCTTAAGGCTTCACTTGCGGTGAGGAAAGAGAATGATGGTTCAAGTAAGGGAGATCACGGGGCTAGTAAGATAACTGAAATAAAAGGGGATGATTAATTTCTAATGAATGTATTAGCTAATATGAGTAGCATGTATAGGATTGATGTTAGTAGAGCTCCATCTACAGAAGAAGAAATGAAAGCACTTCAGGAATTTTCAACAATAGATATACCTATGGAATATATAGATATAATTCGTGTAGGTTCAGATATAGAAATTAATATAGATAATGAAATGTATATTCGTATTTGGGGAGCATCGGGTTGTGTAGAATTGAATGAAGCTTATTTTATTCAAAAGTATATTCCAAACTCTCTTGCAATTGGTGATGATGAAGGTGGTAGAACGTTAATATATTTTAATGGGAAAAATGAGTTTGGATTATATATAGTTGACTTTAATGATTTAGATGTTGACGAGACTGTATTTGTAGCACCATCAATTCATGATTTATTGACTAAGAATGTAGGAGTAGAGAAGATACTACCTTATTAAGGAAATATGGAAGTTATAAAGAATGATGAGAAATCTTAATGTCAAGCAGAAGAGTGGAATGATTACAGTTCGAAAACGTAGTCTCATTGAAAAGGGAGACCCTCTTTGGTAAAACGCCAGAAGTGTGCCCCGTAGGGTGGGAATTTCCTCTACGGTATACTTATGGCTGTTTAAGAGGGTGGCGGCTCGTTCAATTAGGAAACGACTTTCATTATCCTTTTATGGCGTCTTTAACTGCTTGTTCTCATCCCCCCATTGACATGGATTATTTGACCAGTGACATAACTCGAATCATCACTGGCTAAGTACACATACGCTGGGGCAAGTTCGTACGGCTGACCAGCTCGCTTCATTGGTGTCCCATACCCAAAACTCATCATTTGTTCAGCAGGAAAACTTGAAGGTATGATTGGTGTCCAAATTGGCCCCGGCGAAACACCATTTACACGAATTCCATCATGAATTAAGTCGAGGGCTAGTGATCGGGTAAATGTAATAACGGCTCCCTTAGATGTAGCGTAATCAAGATTTCCCTGCTGTCCCTCATATGCGGATGCTGATCCCGTATTTATAATCGAACTCCCTTGTTTTAAATAAGGTAAAGCGGCCTTCGTTAAATAAAAAAAAGAAAAAACATTGGACTGAAAAACTCGTAGAAGTTGCTCACTGGTAATTTCCGTTATTCGTTCTTTCGGAAAAGATTCCGCACAGTTATTTACAATAATATCTACCTTACCAAACGCATATAAGGTTTGCTGGACCACTTGATGGCTTGTTTTTTCTTGTCCTAAATCTCCAGCGATGACAAGGCAACGTTGTCCTAGTTGCTCAACACGCTGTTTCGTTTCGAATGCATCAATATGCTCATTTAAATATGCAATAACAATATTTGCTCCTTCTTTAGCAAATGCATATGCAACTGCTCTTCCAATCCCACTATCTCCACCTGAAATAATTGCTACTTTTCCCTGCAATTTGCCTGCTGCTCTATAGGTACTGATTTCTGAAATAGGTCTTGGTACCATTAAGTATTCAAACCCTGGATGAAATGGCTGATGTTGAGGAGGGAATTGAACAGGTATCTTTTCTGTTCTTATTACGTATTGTTGTTTCATTTTTCTTCTCCTCTCAAGGTCTTTTTTGTTAACTTATGCCTAGAAAGGGAGTTTAGTTCACTCTCTTAATTTAATAATTTAGTGATTCATACAGCCTAATACCTGTCAAAAGTGAAGGGTAAATGTACAACATCGTTATTGTACTAATCTGTCTTTTAGTTTACACAAACTATCTATACTAATGTTAATATCCAATAATGAAACAATTAGACTAACGCTATAACTTTTTATATACCTCTGCGTATGTTATTTTCAATTGCTTCCATAACTGTTTGTTTCTTCTTCCAGTTTTTTTATATTATTGATATTTATATTATCAAATCCCATTTTGTTCAATTTATTAGAATAAAAACTTTAAAATAAATGAACATAGTATAACTATAATAAAGAAACTTGGCACTACTTTTGCTAGTTAGGTCAAGTTTGCCATTAAAGATGATAAATATATTCAGTAAGTGGGGGGAATTATGGACTTAAAACAATTTAATGCTTTAAATGAAAATAAGAAAGTGATATTTCTTCTAGGTCTATCAGAAAAAGTTATTCCAATTTTTTCTCAAAATGAAGACAAAGTTATCAGTAGAAATAGTATTAATATTTGTTGGGAGTGGTTAGTGAATAAACACAGTATTGGAGAAGAATTATATGATATTTTAGATGATGAAGAAAAAGGCATAACAATTATCCAAGAAATGTCTGGAAATGATAGAGATATGGAAGCATGGAATTGTATTATTGATGCAGTTGCTTATACTTGCCGCAAAGCTTTTGAAAATGAGAATGTTAAATACTTTCCAGAGCCAATAGAGTTAGTTGATGATAATTTAGTTATTCATTTTCTTAATTGCTTTAAGAAATGTGTTTTAGAGGCAGCTAATGAGATTGAAAGAGTAGAGAAATTATTACGGAGCGATGACATCATTAGCGTTAATGACTTTAAGTACATAAATAAAGAAGTTTAGAAGTAGTTTATAAATTGATGTTACGTAAAAAAGAAGGTAGAATATGTTTCAAATTCGATATGGAATTTTAGGGAATATATTGGATATAAGTGATGATTTAAAGGGAGACGCAATTAGTATAGGTGGGGATAAATCTTCTAGCAAGTTATCTAATTTAGAATTTGATTGGATATATAAAGCGTTAATTCAAAATATATCCAATGATGATTTTTCTGCTCACTTTACAATTTGAATAGGGAGATTATCTATTTTCAGCAACTGCTGATGATGGAATTCGAGTATATGTAGATTATGCATATTGGTGGCTCTCGTGAAAACTAATGACGGAGTAACAATTGGTTTGAACGTTATCAGAGGGGGGCACCTTGCATTGCTAGCAAGTTAAGATTTTAATACCCCCAGAACAAAAATTTTGTGCATTTTGCTTGGGGTAATTCGTTCTTTTTAGCCTGATGGCGATGGGGACATGGGATTCTGCCGATAAAACACGGATATTATACAGTAATATATTTCCTGGAAGATAAAAACTCTGATTTCCTGCTTAGCATAGGGAAATCGGGGTTTTTATCTTAGGTATTTCTTGTTTCTATTTAAAAAAGCTTAATGCTACATTACACATCTTTTCTGGCTGCTCAACAACAGTCCAATGACCACATTCCTCAATTTCTACCAATTGTAGATGAGGTATATGTTCTGAAAATAATTCCTTAATGATAGAAGGTGTTAGAATGTCATAACTTCCTTGAGCAACTAGGATAGGGATGTTTGAAATCTTATGTAGATTTTCAGTCACATCATAATTATTCTCCATATCCGTCCCTATTGCTTGATTTACCTCGCCACTAAACGTGGTTTTTTCTTTACATTTTAAAGTTTCTTGAGAGAAGACGTAATAAGGATCCAATATCTGAAGAAGATCTTTTATTGAAGATTCTCCGGTCTTAAGATTCTCTTCGCATTCGGAAAGCTTAACTTTCTCATTCTCAGTTAGTCTCTTCTCTAGTTCCTTACTAAATCTTTCTAACCCCTTAGAAGTGACTCCTATCGCAGCTGTTAAAAGTATTTTATTGACTCTTTCTGGATATGTAGTTGCATAAAGTAAAGCAAGCATCGAACCCCATGATTCACCAAATAAGTTCATTTTCTCAAAACCTAATTGTATTCGTAGTGCTTCTAGGTTTTCTACTTCATTTTTCATGGAGTATTGATTATTTTCCGATAGGTCTGATTTCCCACAGCCTCTTTGATCATAAAAGACTAGCTTAAATTTTTTTGATAATGGAACCATATGGGGCAGAAAAAAACGATGTTCACTCCCAGGTCCCCCATGAAGAAATATGATTGGTTCACCTTCACCTATAAGGTTAACATACAACTGATAATCATTTACCTTAATAAAACTAATGTTTTCAGTATACATAGTGACCTCCAGTATTATTTGTTTTAAATTCTATTTCTTCATTTTTGTAAAATTTCCTTTTCAAATACAATCTGTACAAAAGATAATAACCAAACACGATCGCTTTTGGTTAGAACAAGCAAATCACTCCTTTGCGCCCGAAAACTATGAAAAATACATAACCAAAAATATAACTAAAATCTAATTACTAAAAGAAATCTCGCCAACAAAACGCGAATTTCGTACGTTAAGAAAAATTTGATCGACTTAAAACAATCAAACGAATGATGTATGGACGTGTGAGTAGCAAACTATTAACACAAGGGGGGATTAACTTTGTAGAGAAGATGTTTTTCTGAAAAAAATATCCGAATTTCTTTATGTAGGGACATATAGATATTCACCGAAAGTGCGTACCAATTTTACTTGACGGTCACAGAAAGAAAAATAAAGGAATGCAAATAGCAGCGGGAGAACCAAATGGACTAGGAGATGGTGGGAGCCTGATAAAAATGCAATTTCGTGGATCTGGGGATATTGATAATTTGATTGTTCGAAATAGACAAATTAATCATTTTGGCAGAGAATGGTATAATGTGAAAGGGGAAAGCAATTTATAAAACTTCATTAACACATGCTGTAAATTATAATATTAGGGAGCTTAAAGATGAAAATAAATAATTGTGAATATGGCGGTTTTGTAGTTTCAAAGAATATTCTTGCTGGAAAACCAATTAGATATTCATTTAGAGAAAAAAGTTCTATCCCCCAATTAAATGGCTGGAATTTTTATTCTATAGATGATACTGATGAATATGTGAATAATGCGGAGAATTTCATCATTTTAAGTGCAGAATCTATTTTAAAAATCACCCCTGTAATTTTGGGGATTTTTGAAGCTCCTTATGGAACGGATTTATGCTGGCTATATGAAGAAGGAGTTCACATAGGGTTTTATGATTTAGTCGCCGATAAAGAAGTGACAATGGATGAAATGATAAAACAATAGCTAGACGAGCTCGTTTTGTTTAAGTAGATCAAGAGTTGGCTAATCAGCTTCGTAAATCGCCTAAATTAGCACGCTAGTTTTAGGACTTAGCTAAACGAATTAAAAAGTGTCGAGATTGATTGTGTAAAAAATTAAAATCTAAAGGGAATTTTACCATAATGGAGTTTCGTTCTAATATTAGGATATTGTAACAAGAACGATAAATAGATGAGATAAAGTTATACTGGATGACAAAGTAATAGAAAGAAAACGTTTGAAGGGAATAAATAAAAGGGGAGAGAATTATGGATTTAGAAAATCTAAAAAAAGATATTTGGTATGGAGAAATTTCTAATGATAAAATCGAAAATCTTAAATCTAAGTTAAAAGATGTTACAACTGAGAAAGAATGCTTTCTTTTCATTAATGAATTACTAAAATTAGGTGATTTCTCTGTAAAGGGATTACTCATACAACTTATGAATAGTACTCAAGATGAGGTTATTTTGAATCTATGTACAAGACTTTTTTGTTCAATCGCTACTCATGATGACTTATTAGAAACAAATAACTTGAATTTCCTTTCAAGTGCTTCAGAGGATGGTGTTCATACCTTTGCGGCAAGTGCTGGCGAAACTCTTTCATATCATGTAGTACCATACCTTCTAACTTTGTTAGAAGAGTGGGAAGATACCTTTGTTGAAAAAACTATCAGAAATGAACTTGCATGGATGCTTGGAATTAAGGATGAGTATTATGAACTATCAATAGAAGAATTGGGAGAAATATGTTCTGAGTTCGTTAAAAATAATGATATGAAAGAATATTACTACCATAATAGGCTGTCCTTTTCTGGGGATTTGGTAAAGGAGTTAATGCCGAGAGTAATGATTTCTCTAAGAGAGAAAACCACTTTTGATATAGATACAATACCTTCTACTTTATCAATTTGGAGTGGAATCAAATGTCCTATTCAATATGGAACAATAATAACTGATGAAAAATACAGAGAATTGATGTTATATATTGATTCTTTAACAAAAAAAGAATGGAAGATTGGTGAAAAGTATTTTTATGGACATTTAGTTGTGTGAATATACATGGTATGAATTTACAACCTTATCCATTTAGGAAACTAATTAAAAATTACTTAACCGGAAGAAGAGACGTTTGGTGGGAGAGTTCATTAAATTCAGAAATTGATGATTCAAACAGAAACTAAACTTTTTTATTCTATTAATGGGTACTTTAATTTAATAAAATGAGAGAGGATAGCACATAATAGGCATGTGCTATCCTTTATTTTTTAAAACTTTTTATAATTTAGGTCTTGAAAACGTACAATTTTCTTTTTTTGATATGGTGACCCTATTAGGTTGATGGCGATATGGCGAGACCCCTTATTTGATTCTTCCATAACCGGTAATATGTGTTTCCGTACCCCTCATATATTTACATCAGAACCAATTACTCTTATATATATTAAAAATTGCAATATCCGATGAGTGGACTTGATGAACCTATTCTAAGAAAATAATCAGGAATATAACCATAATCTTGACTACCACCATAACCATTATCATCAGCAAAGGTCCAAATCTTACTTCCCATGTAAGACTCACTATTTACGTAGCAGTATAAGGAAATGGTATTTCCAGCTGGAATTATTTCCTTTGTACTGTTTAGTGTTGGCATAACATATATATCCAAATCCTTTTTTACTTGATAAAAATCTGCATACGTTACTGTTTGATTAGAAAATAAGATAGAGCCAGATATTGCGAGTGAGAAAACAGAAAATAAAACTTTTTTAAACATACGTCTCCTCCTATTAATAAATTTGTAATGCCTACGGAGAATCTCCTCATGTTTATAATGATGCTTGGTATGCATTAAGGAAGAACTTTGATCAGGTACAAGAATTAATTGTTTTGAAGTAGTTTCTATATTCTATATGTTTATTACACATTTTTTATTCAACGAACAGGGGTTTTAGTGACATATAAATCATAGATATAATCGAACCTTTTAATAAAAATTTCATCACTATTCACACGGAAAGGCTTTATTTTGATCCATCTTTATTTCAAAATGAAGTTTTTTCTATACAGACAAATAAGGTTTAATGACATTCTGTTAATTAAACTTTACTCCAAGGAATTGGTAGTATGTATGATAATTTGGATAAAATCATTGATTTTTTTGATGGAATCTTATATATGGGGTTTATACCAATTGCAAATGATCCGGGTGGTAATCAAATATGTGTGGGTATCAATGGAGAATATTGTGAAAAAATCTTTCATTGGGCACATGATGAAGAGCACGATGGTATGAACAATATGTACTTTTTAGCAAATAACATAAATGAATTTCTGGATAATTTATATGAGGATAAAAGTTAAAAAGTCAAAGAGAATCCTAGTGCACAAGAATAAAAGAAAAGTCATGCATTTAAAGGAGTAAAAGGAACGTATAAAGGGGAATTAAAAGAATGATTAATTATGGTGAGCTTTATTTGTTTGAAACACTCCCCAATATCGATTTAAACAATAAAGAAGAAATTGATAAAGTCTTGCCGTGGTCAATGGATTTACCATCTCGTTGCAGAGTAGTGAAAAAAAGTGAAGCAAACAAAAAATAACTCCAAAATTAATTTTTGTCGCACATTTTGGAGTTACTTGACGTTTACTTAGAAATCGCATTTTTACATTTTAACATTTCCGATAGCCTAAAAAACATAGAAGATTAAATAATAGTAATCCCCCTGCGATGTACCACGAATAGCGGAAGGCTTGAATAAGTTTGTATGTTTCCATATCGCCTTGTGAACTCATAAATGTTGTAGCAACTGCAGCACCAAATGCAATTGCGACGTTTTGTAACATACGTTGTACAGCTCCAATCGTACCTTGTTTTTCTTTGGATACAGACGCCATAACTGATGCAATATTAGCTGGTTGAAATATTCCTCCTCCAATTCCATATAGAAATAATAGGCTAGCGATTATATACGATGACCAATGGGCTTGAATAAAACTTAATCCAACAAATGCTATAAGCATTACACATAAACCTATTTTCATAAGTAAATTTGACCCATAACGTTCCATAAATTTTCCTGCTATTCGCGAGAATATTACTAAACCAAGAGGAGCTGATAATAAAACAAATCCTGTTTGCCATGGAGCCAATTGTGTAAATGCTTGTAAGAAATAGGGTGGAATAATAAAAACAATTGCTGAGGCCATCCCAAAACCTACTGTTGCAAATATTGGAACTATAAAGTTTGAATGATGAAATAAATGTATATCTATAATAGGGTGTTTTACTTTGGATTCATGAATTATGAAAATACCTAATAAAATAATGGAAATCATGATGTATCCCCACGTAGATATACTTTTCATTCCTACACTTGATCCATGCGATAAACCAAAAAGAAACAGCAAGGCACTTAAAGTAAAGTATATATTTCCTAATACATCGAGAGGCGATGGATGTTTTTCTTCTTTTATAACTCGAGAGGCTTTGTAACAAGCCCATAATCCAATTAGGCATAATGGAATGTTAATCCAAAAAATCCACCGCCAACTCCCAAGTGAAATGAACAATCCTCCTGCAGCGGGACCTAAAATAGGTCCTAAGCCTATCATTACTCCTAAGGTACCTAATGCATGACTACGATTCTCAGGGCTGACAAAAGTTGTAATGAGAGCGGCAGATGTAGCTTGTAAAGCAGCGGCACCAATTCCCTGAATGGCGCGAAATACAAGCAATTGCCACATTTCTTGAGATAAACCACATAATATAGAACTGATAAGGAATATAAAAATCCCCCACAAACATATTCGAATTCGGCCTACGCAATCACTAATTTTTCCAAATAAAAGGATAGTAGCACTAAGTGCCATCACATATATGGTTACACTCCATGCTGTTATAGTTACTGTTGAATGAAATTCCTTTTCTAAAAATGGTAAAGCAACATTGATAATGCCAGTATCTAAAGTTGATAAAAACATCCCAATACCAGCCGTCAAGATCACCATTTTTTCACTAAAAAGAGAAAGGGAACGATTCACAATAATATTTGTGTTATTCATTAAGTTACCACCACCTGTTTATTTAAGGTTAATCCCATATAAGAGGTCTCTCCAACTCTACCATTCGTAAATATTGTAAAAACTGACCCGTATGGACAGCATCATGATAGGCAATTCTTAAAAGCATGTCACCCAAATATCGTTGGTAGCCTACATCACTTCTATCAATAAGTCTTGATTCTAATTCCTCCGTTGATATGGATTCAACATATTCTATAAAATCGTCAAAATACAATTGCGATAACTCGATTTCTTTTTCAACAGAAGTAATTGGTTCTTCATCGTATGGGGTATATATTTCTGTCTTTATCGATCCGTTGTTCCTCAAGACCACGTGATAATGGAAACTTCCACTCCACACATGACGAATCATCTTCCCAAAAGACATTGCTTCGTTGTCAGGTTTCCAAGAAAGCAAGTTATCAGGAAGAGATCTCCACAATTTTATAGAGCGCCTTCTTGTTTCCTTTAAATTCAATATACAAAGCTCAATTGCATTCATTATAAATTCCTCCTTGTTTGTATCTTCAAAATAATTGTATCAATTAAACAATTAGGGTATCATCGAAATATGAATGTATATCCGAATATCTCATATATAGCAAAACTAATTGCTGAACCTACAAGAGCAATCATTTTAGATTGTTTAATGAATGGTCAGGCTTTACCAGCTAGTGAATTAGCATATATGGCAAAAGTGTCACATCCAACAATCAGTTCCCATCTTTCTAAATTGGTCGAGGGTAATCTCCTTAATGTTGAACAACATGGTAGACATCGGTACTATAGACTTGCTAATCAAGAGGTAGCAGAAGCTCTCGAAAAATTAGGTACGATTGCACCAACTGCTCCAGTTCGCTCTTTGAGGCAGTCCGATCAACTAAAAAAAGTTCGCAATGCTCGCACATGTTATGATCATCTTGCAGGGGAGCTAGGAGTAAAAATAACAGAGGGACTAATTGATAGACAATTTCTAACTCTAGAAGATGGAGAATACGCTGTGACTGAGCAAGGGGAAAAGTGGTTTTTAAAGTTTGGGATCAATATCGAAAAGGCTAATACAAAAAGGAGGATATTTGCAAAGCCTTGTCTTGATTGGAGCGAAAGACGTTACCATATTTCGGGTTGGTTAGGATCTGAAATAGCCAATCTTTTTTTTGAACAGGGATGGATTACAAAAGAAGAAAAAAGTCGAGCAGTTCATCTTACAAACAACGGTAAAAAAGCCTTGCAAGATCAATTAGGTATCGACATAAAGAAAAACGAAAATAAGTCTGTTTAATTTTATTAGTCCGTCAAGTGACGGACTTTTTCATTGTAGGAGGAAATTTTATCCTAATAAGGCTAGATATATTATTATTCCTTAGCGTATGTTTTGCGCGTTTTGTTGGCGGGCCCATCAAGCTAAGGCTTTGAAATGTCTCCAAAGCGAAAATTTTATTATTTTACAGTTAATTATGAGAGTTCAATTCATTTTTTCGTTTTAGGGCAACCTATTTCTAAAGTTGATGGGCATGTGACGAGAGCTCAAAATGTATTCATTCATATTCACAGATGATATCCTTTTAGTTGGATTCTTACGCTGAAGCAGCAAGAAATTGTTGTTCTTTGAGCATTAATTTGATTTTTTATGGAAAGATATACTAGTAAGTATACGATTTGAACGTTCTATTCTTTAGAGTATAACAGGAGGAGAATGAATATGTCGGAAATTGAAGTAGGCGAAATCTTTACCCTTAGCGATGAGAGTAATGAGGAGCAGGAAGTTGAAGTGCTCGGAACGATGAACGTCGAAGGAGCAGAATACATTGCTGTTGGCTTTGTAGAAGACATTCAAACGGAAACAGAGGAAGACATTGATATCTTCTTTTTAAAAGTGGAAGAAGATAGTGAATTCTCATACATTGAGAGTGACGAGGAATTTGAAAAAGTATCTGCTGCGTTTGAGAAAATTATGGAAGAGCAAGAATAATATTGGTTGGACACAAGAGGCGGATGCATATCCGCCCTCTGTTTTTGTATATAGGGGTACCGCCCCACATCCATCAACTTAATATTTTTAAATGTCCCATTGCTTTTAAGGATATAAGAATTTTATTATTTTATAAAAACCATGAGGTGTCATATGGAATTTTTCATTAGTGGAGAAGTTGATAAATCTGTCAGCGAGTATTTTAATAAGATTCGTAGAGAAATGGAAAAGAAACTTCAAAATCTTCAAGAGAAAAATTATGGTAGTGCAGTAAACGGTATAAGTATCATTCCTATCATCGTTCCTCCTGATTTACTACAATTAGGTTTCTTTGAAGAAAGAAGACTTTTTCAGAGGAAAGAAAAAGATTGTGATTACAGATTACAAATTAACTTCCAAAAATTTTTAAATGGAGATAAGGAAAATCGTAAATTACTTTTAATAAAAAACCTTATTGAGACAATAAGGTCAATAGGTACAAAATCGAAAAAGGCAAAGCTGGACTTTGATGCCCTGGCCTTAGAAAGAGATATACTTGAATTATTTGAAGTTGAATCGGAAACCATAGATCCAATGGAACTGGTTTTGTTTTAAATACTACTGTATCGAATTCTTTTCTATATATTTTAGTTGGTAACTTAAGACGTGCTAAATAATACCCTTGTTTATCTTGAATAGACTTAAAGTCTTGTAAACGAAAATATCCTAAGTCACGAATATATAGTTCGTTCTTTTGTGTCATGCCTGTTCGAGTCGCACTATATGCCTGATCACTTTGTTGTCCTGATTCAATTTCCACATCAGAAAGTTCTCCATTCAACAAGTCATACTCTAGTTGAATTTTCACACCAGCTTTATGACTACATCCCTCGGCGCCAGGATAAACAGATAAAGTGCATACGACCTTTTTTTTGAAGAAGTGACCTGTCCATTTTCTGAGCTTTTCGTTTGGCAAGCTGTACCAAATATATGTGTACATTGCCACAATTTTTAACAAAAAATGTTGCAAACTATTGGTGGATTTTACCTTATACCTTTTATATATTTAAACGTATAAGGAGATGAAAAACATGATTGGTATGAATATTCGTATTTTGCGTAAAAAGAATAAAATGAGTCAGGAACAATTAGCTGAGAAGGTAAATGTATCGCGACAGACCGTAGCAAAGTGGGAAAACGGGGAAGCCTTGCCCGATATTTTTAAATGCAAGATACTCGCTGATATTTTTTAAGTAACCTTAGATCAATTATCTTGTAATATGAGTGAAGAAGAGGCAAGTCAGCTCGGTCCCAAGGGGAAGCAGTTCTTTGGCGTTGTGAAGGTAGGGGATCGGGGGCAGATTGTGATTCCAAAAGAAGCACGCAAAATGTATCAGATTCAAGCTGGTGATAAGCTGGTTGTTTTGGGAGAAGATGCGACAAAAGGAATTGCTTTCTTAAAAAGTGAGAATTTCATAGAATTTGTAGAGATGATCCGAAAAGCTGAACCGAGGGAAGATGAGACAGAATGAGAAAAATCATATTTTTTTCGATGCCCGCACATGGTCATACCAATCCGACCATTCCGGTGGTAACTGAGTTAGTAAATAGAGGCCATCAAGTTTGGTATTATTCTTTTCTAGAATTTCAGGAGAAAATAGAAGGCGCTGGTGCTACATTTATTGCTTGTGATGAATTCTTGCCCCAGCTATCACAAAAAGAATTGGATCGTAAGAATGGCAAAGATTTTGCGGCATTGATTGAAATGGTTGCCGATACGACCATTGCTTTGGATGGAAAGGTATGTAAGGAATTAAAGGAAATTCAGCCGGATTGCATTGTATTCGATTCTTTATGCTTTTGGGGAAAATTATTTACCAAGAAACTAGGAATCCCATATATTTGTTCGACTACTTCCTTTGCTTTTAATCAGTATACAGCAAAATTGTTGAAGCGGAGTTTCACGGAACTATGGAAAATGATTGTAGGCTTGCCACGAATGAGCAAAAAAATTCAGTTGTTAAGGGCACATGGATATGAAATAGAGAATTTTGTATCGATTGTTCAAAATGATAATGAAACAGACACCATTGTTTATACTTCGAAAGAATTCCAGCCGATGGCAGATACCTTTTCTGACCGATATGCTTTTGTCGGACCATCCATCAGGCAGTCTTTGCCAGTACAGAATAATAAAAAAGATAGAAAAGTAATCTACGTTTCCCTTGGAACTATACTTAATCAAAACCAGGATTTTTACCAAAAACTTATCCAAGCATTTGCAAATACGGACTATAATGTTGTGATGTCAATTGGTGAAAAAACTGAAATTGCTTCTCTTGGCAACATACCAGGAAATTTCACAGTGAAAAACGTCGTGGATCAGATATCGGTACTACAGACAGCAGATGTATTTATTATCCATTGCGGCATGAATAGTGCGAATGAAAGCCTGTATTTTGGAGTTCCAATGGTTTTATTTCCGCAACATAGCGAACAAAGATTAGTGGCTGATCGGGTTGTAGAACTGGGTGCAGGATTAAAACTGAAAGGGAAGAAGCCAAAACATTTGGCATCAGCGGTAGCTGAGGTGTTAGCGAATCGAACATATCAGGAAAATGCGCAGAAGCTGTCAGAAACTTTTCAGAATACTGGTGGTGCAGTAGAAGCAGCTAATGTGATTCTGACTAAAATTGGGGAGAAATCTTAATGGCTTGATAATTCTTTATGAAAACAGACTATCATATTGGAATAAAACTACAACAATCAGGTACTTTAATTGATATAATTATAAAAGGGTGGTCTACTTGAATATTTTATGGGATTTTGATGGAACATTGTTTGATACGTATCCTGCATATACAAACATACTTTCTTTGGTGTTGGGAGAAGCAGTAGATAAACTGGAAATCTATGAAAAGCTAAAAGTTTCGTATTCGCATGCAATTAATTACTATAACATTTCCAGCAATCAAGAAGAAGAGATAAAAAGATTAAAGAAAACATTATCTCCAAAAGATATGAAACCATTTGATGGTGTAGAAGAAATCTTAAAATTTGCAAATAAAAATGTAATTATGACACACAAGCATAGGGACGGAGTTTTAGCCATCTTAAAATATTATGGCTGGGATAAATACTTTGTGGATATGGTTACGATTGACGATGGTTTCCCTCGTAAACCTAATTCATTAGCATACATTCATTTGCACACAAAACACGGAATCGATCTAGTTATTGGAGACAGAGAATTAGATTTATTACCTGCAAAAGAATTAGGAATTGCAACGTGCATGTTTCAAAGTCAATGTGATGTAGCTGATTATCATTTACAAGACTACTCGGAGTTTTTTAATACGGATATTCCATTAGCGAAACGAGTGTTCAGTTACTAATAACTACTGTAAAAGGATTCAATCTCGCTTTTCTTATTTTTTGATTATCAACATAATTCTTTAACAGAGTCTTTATTTTTAAAGATTTTTTTAATTAGTGGTCACCTTACATGCCTATCAACTTAAGAGATTTTAATACCCTTACATACAAAAAAACGTTATTCTTTCTAAACAAACTCGATTAGAAAGGATGACGTTTTTTATGAATTTCTCGACGCAAGATCATTTGCATTTGTTGTATCAAGTTATACAACAAAAACTAAAGAATCCACCTGTTCCACCTCCTACAGAAGAATGGGCGGAAATCTCATCAATATGAGAAAAATCGTATTGAAAAAAGTTTAATCGGAATTACTTATACTTCGTTTTTCTTATCGAACCAACAATGTAGATTGGTTAAACATCAATAATCAAAATATCAGAACTTTAGGAAGAAGGGAGGATTATGATGAATGAAGAAATTCAAGAATTGTTTGGCGATCTCAATTTATTTGCCAGACAAATTGCAAACGTAAGATTATCGAATTTATTATTTGATGTATATGAATTTAGAAATCGATATGCAATGCAAGTAGACTTAATGTTCGCTAGAAAAAGTCAATTCAATACTATTCAAGAGGCATTTTCTGCACTATTTAAAAAGGAATTGTTCGATGGAGAGGAATGGGATATTAGTGAGGAGCCAGACCCTTCAGATGAACAATGGATAACAGCACTAAAGGATATCTGGATTAATGCATATTATGCAAGAGTATGTGCTTGCATAGAGCTAGTAAACAAAGACGATTTTATAAGTAGATTTAAAAGGGATTTAGCTGATGTGAACGCACCAGAATCAGTTGTTAAAGAACTTTTAATTAGGTTAAATCATATTGAAACAATACAAATACAAAAAGGGGATATTTATGATTACATATTCGGACAATCTGATAGCCATTACTTTTTGTTTGAATGGGGAATATATGATTAGAATTATTACGACCACCAAGATTGTGAAGAAACGTACTTAACGTAACAAAGACTCCATTTTAATCAATCTTTTTTCAAAATGGAGTAAAAGATGGAAGGATTACTAAAAACATCAATTTATGAATGGAGAGAATGTGAACTAAAAAAGTATTTGATTCATAAAACTGGGGTTTGATGTAAAAGTATACTAAAATTAAATAAAATATAGGAAAATTTATATAGTGCAACAAATAAATGGAGAGTATGAAATACTTTGTATAATGGTTTTATCTAGTAAGAAAAATAGGGTAGAGGGGAAAGAATGTCTCTAGAGAATATGATAGTAACTTTAAAAAAGATGCGTTTTTTGGAGCATGAAGATGATAATATAGAAGTATTTGAGGAAACTTTAAATGAAATAGCACAAACTTTGAAATTTATAAACTTGGTGGTTGGCCTTGTGGCTGGAAGGGTAAGTATCCACAAGGAAGCATGATTGTCTATTTACCTGAGAATAAATAAAAGCTGATTCTTATGAATGGGCTTTTCCTTAAGAATCCTGATATATATGGGGGGTGGTACCAGTGAGTAAAGAGGAAGTTATTGAATTAATAAAGAATGCTCCAAAAAAGTTTTTTGTTGGGGCTTTAAAAGATAGTCAAATCGAAAATATTGAGAAGGAGCTTAATGTAGAATTACCCAAAAGTTACAAATGGTTTTTGAGGGAATATGGAACTGGAGGAGTTGCCGGGATGGAGATTTTCGGAGGTGGACTCCATGAGGTTCCAGCTTGTGTAAGAGAAACTGAAGAATGGAGAAAATACGGTTTACCAATGGGATTCGTTGTAATACAGAACTATGGGGCTGGTGTGTATTGTCTTGATACTTCACGATTAGTCGAAAATGAGTGTCCGGTTATTGACTGGGAGCAAGATGAAGAAGAGGGAATAAGAGAATATAAAAACTTTTATACATTTTTAGTGGATAAGTTTTCAGAATAATTCTTCAAATATTAATCGAGTACTCATCGCTTAGTCAAGATTTTTTATCTAATATGCCCTCCTATTCCTTGGATAGTAGAATACCTTAAAGGGCGAAGTTGTTTTGTTTAAAAAGCAAAATAAAGATTTACCATAAACACTATCGAGTGACTCATTAATGGTAATGAGAGAGTTTCTGATAAAAGTAAAGAGTTTAAGAGTGGTTGAAAAACAAGGAAGTTTATCCCGCATTAACGGGCAGTAATACTCCCGCCTCAAAATTCAGCGGAAGCATTGTCCAGCTCTAGTGGCTAGAATCTCCGGTCGTTTCGCCCCCTCGGACGAGGCAAAAAGCGCCTCTCCGCCTTGTGCGTGGGCGTCCTGCAATTCTGAGCGAGCCGCTTCCGCCTTTCTTAAGAAGTTAGGTGGGAGATAAACTGCCCGTAAAAGCCCGATTGGTGAGGGCTAATAATCAGTGGGGGATGAAGAAAACCCCCACTGATTAAAGTTTCACTTTATCTAAAAAAGTTATCATGTATGTTGACCGGAAAATGCACATGATATGTTGAGAGAAATTGCTAGCTTTATTGAAAAGATTAGGTGCGGATGAGTTAGAGGTTTTTATTAGTGGAAATACAAAGCCAATGATAAAAGTTATAAATTAAAGGGAGGGGGATAAGATGAATGAAAAAGTAACAGTATGGATTGGAAATTTTGAGAGCGATGATGAGCTTGAAAACTATACAAATATTAAATATACGGAAGATGGAGATAGCATACCCTCAATATTCGAACGAAATTTCGACTTAGGTTATTACGACCGTGATTTAGTTGAAAAGAAATGGAATGGCCAAACATCGGTGAATAATATTCAAGATTTATTGCAGGGTTTTTCATTTTCTGATCAATTTACTGAACAATTTGATAACATTAATCTTAAAAAAGAATTTAATACTGCGATTCTAGTTTATAATTTTGAATATAACGCTAGAAAAACAAAGATTACATATAAAAATAACGAATTGGAATGCATCGGTGTTGCTCAATATACTGTAATTGTTGATGATAGGTGGTAAAGGACTAAATGAAAGAGTAGAAAAATAATAAAGTAGGAAAAGGATTATGTAGTTTCAATTTCGTTTAATCAGTTGGTTTCCTTTTGTTATTAGTGATAATAAACACGATCCAGAACGGAAAGGAATAACATGATGGAAATAATGAATGAATTTGAATTGAAAAAATTAATTGAACTAGATAAAGAGAATAAGATTATTAGTAAGATAACTAGTGATGAGATGCTAAAGGAATTACGATAGAAGAAGCAGAGAAAGTAATTAGAAAGGGGAAAAAGAAATGCAATATCCAATGTTCTTATCTAAGAGATTAACAATACGCCCATTTCAATTAGAGGATGCTCCGAAAATTCAAGAATTAGCAGGAGATAAAGAGGTTGCAAAAACTACCACAATTATTCCTCACCCATATCCTGATGGCTGGGCAGAAGAGTGGATTACATCTACTTATAAAGCTATGGATAAAGGGGACAGTTTTCATTTTGCAATGGTTAATGAGCAAAATATGCTTATAGGCTGTATATATCTTTTTATTAATAAAAAACACAACAAAGGAGAATTGGGCTATTGGGTAGGTAAATCATACTGGGGTAAAGGGTACTGTACAGAAGCGGGGAAAGTCATCATTAAGTACGCATTTGAAGAATTGAGTCTAAATCGTATTTATGCTGATGCCTTCACTAAAAATCCTGCCTCTTTTAAAGTCATGCAAAAATTAGGATTGAAACATGAAGGGACATTTAAGCAGAGCTGTTTGTACTGGGGAGTTTATGAAGATACTGTTGTTTATGGTTTGACAAAGTCTGATTATTACAAGGGATAGCGCCGCATATCCCTCAACTTAAAGTATATTTTTATTTAATGAGAATGTATAGCTACTCCATTTGTAACATTACCGTAACGATTGTAATGATAATTCTGAAAAATCGAAATTAAATTCTAATTCTAAGGGTGTTTCCAATTGTTTGATTGGATTTTGACAAAGAGTAAGGTAAATACTTTTAAAGCAATATAAAACGAAAATTAGGTACCTTTATGCGTGTTAAATTAGCATAAATAAGAATGCGTAGAGAGTTTTTACTTATTTGAATTTAAAGTGTTTTTAACCCCGGTGAAACACGAATCATTCTAATTATTAGTACAATTAGAATGTAAGATTTAAGTGGAAAGAAGGGGTTAATGTGAAAGAAACAATTAGTAGTTATGAAGATTTATTGAATATGTTAGACTCATTATTGCGCGAACCAACTCAATTTTGGGATGATTTTTATTCTAATCGTGAAAAAGAGATTCCCTTTTTCACTAATAAACCGGATGAGAACCTAGTTAGTTATTTTGAAAAAAAATTACTTAATCCAGGAAAAGTTCTTGAACTTGGGTGCGGTCCAGGCAGGAATGCAATTTATTTTGCTGAAAACGGATGCTTAGTTGATGCAGTAGATTTATCGCAGGAATCCATTCAATGGGCAACAGAACGAGCAAAAGAAAAAAATGTAAATGTGAATTTTATTTATAACAATATCTTTGATTTACAAATTGAAGAAGATACATACGATATTGTGTATGATTCAGGATGTTTTCATCATATTGCTCCACATAGAAGAATGAGTTACATAAACTTGGTAAAAAAGGCTTTAAAACCAGGCGGTTATTTTGCGATCACTTGTTTTGTTCAAGGCGGAGAATTAGGTGGGGCGGACATAACAGATTGGGAAGTATACAAACTACAAAGTCTTAAAGGTGGATTAGGTTTTACGGATGAAAAACTTAGAGCCATCTTTAGAGACTTTTCTGAAGTAGAAATACGTAGAATGAAAGAGATAAAACAATCGAATAAAGTATTTGGTGTCTCTGGACTGTGGACAGCCTTATTTATGAAAAAGCTTACTGAGTAGTAAAATGAATGATGTTTTCTTAAACAAATTATATTTTTTCCTGTTAGCAAAGACTATGTGAACGAAGAAATCCTTCAAAAAAATCTGTATGTTAGTAATCATTTAAAATGAGAAATCGAGCTTTTTGAGATTAGTAAAAGGTGTCTGTTTAGGTATTACTTCAGAATATAATGAGGCGTTAATTAAAATTGATTTTGGTAAGTATCTTAGAAAATTAATTAGTGATCATGAGCTAATAATTGGTAAATAAAATCTTGTTTGGGTACCAAATGCTGTAAAAAGGTAAGCGTCAAATAATTGATAAAGTTTTGCCTTGGTCAACGGATTTACCGTCTAGATGCAGAGTACCGAAAAGTATTAGAAAAGCTTGGATTTCAATTTAAAGAGAAAGTACAAAACTTAGAGGAAACACTTAAAGAATATGAAGGAATGCTTTATTTTTACATTACAAAAAATATTTTTAAAAAGGATGGGATTAAAATGAACGTCACATTAGAAGCTGTATCCACAGAACAGCTAGAAATATTAAAGAATTTCTATGCCCTATACTTACACGATTTATCCCAATTCTCCCCTACTCTTCATCCAAATGAAAATGGATTTTTTGAATTTGATGCTTTTGAACTTATTTGTACTCGTGAGGAGCTTATCCCGTATTTCATTAAATATGAGGAAAAATATGTTGGCTTTATCTTATTAGCTAAAGTACCATTTACGGCCCCTGAAACAGATTTTTGTATTAACGATTTTTTCTTATTAAAGCCGTATAGAGGAAAACAAATAGCAGATCAAGCCGTTTTAGAGATTTTCAAACAACACATGGGAACATATTACGTGGTCCAATTAAAAAGCAATTCGAGAGCAGTGGCTTTCTGGAAAAAATTCTATCAAAAAAACGAGATTGAATATCAAGAAATTGAGAAAATGGATGAAGATGATTTGTGCTCAACACAAACCTTTACAGTGCCAGCTTTACTTTTTAAACAATAAATCCGTTATACATATTCAGCCTCCTTTCCTATTTCATATCTTTTTGTAATAATAAAAATAAGAAATATAGACAAAGGATGGGATTTCATGAACATTCGTGTAACTGATGAAGCCAGAGCTGTATTGAATCGGTTAGAATCTGACAACAAAAACATCATACGTATTCGAGGAACAATGACAAACTCATGCAGTATATTTGTTGATATTGACTTAATTTTCGATACGTACAATCCAAATGAAGTTGTTTACGAAGACGAGCTACTTATTATACAGATGGACAAATTTACACAAGACTATACGGGCGATACGTTAAAGCTCGATTATAAAACGACTGGATTTAGTATTACGAGCCCTAGTGAAACACTTGTATATGGCTTATCAATTAAAAAATGAAAAAATACCCTTGTTTGAAAATAAGCGTCAAACTGTCCCCACTTGTTGTAACTAGAAGACAATTTGACGCTTGCTTTCTAAGAACAAAATTAAACAATTTTGTTCTCTCTACACACACGTTACTATTCTTTTATATTAATGAGAAAGAGTGACGTACTTTTTATGCATAATTTCTGTGTACACAATGACCTTATTTTTTGCACCAAAACCGGATAAACTACTGGTGTGCTATATTAATCTCCACTTTCCTCGTTATTACAAGTTAATAATGGTTCGTACATCATTATAGCGTGATTCTCCGTTACATATTGATCTTCTACAAACTGTTTCTGTTGGCTATATACTCTACGTTGAATAACATTGTGTCGTATATAACCACCCCAGTATGCAGATTGGATTGAGTGTTCTTTTTCATAAACTTCATATTGATAAAGCTGCGGATAGGCTGTTCTCCATTCACCAACTAAATGTTTATCTGTGATATAAAGGTGAAGTTGATACGATTGGTCCGTTTCATTTTTAATTTGTAAGTCCAAATAGTTATAGGAACAAGTCGCTCCGCTTCCAAATGGCTGGGTCCGCTTGGAATCAGGAAAGACATCAAAGCTATGACGATATCGCTCTGTTACTGTCAGTGGTGTATGTAAGGTCATCCAATATATTAAATTTGAAAGCTGACAAAGCCCTCCTCCAATGCCTGCTTGAAAAGATCCATAGTGTAGTATCATACCTTCTACATACCCTTTTCTCCTAGTAGGCTTACCTATTAAACGCCAGTAAGAGAATGTTTCTCCCGGTCTAATGACGATACCATCTAGCTGTTTAATGGCAATCTTTAAATTAACAACTTTATTCTGTTGATACCACATATCTACATCTTTGAGCTTACGAAGTAGTATCGTTCGGTGCTGAATTGCTGTACAGGGTAACTTTTCTTGTTGTAAAGTTTTTGCGTATGTTTTTCCGTCTGCTAACCACTGGATGTACCTCTTTGTAGAGTAATACCATGTTCCTAGCATAATACGATACTTAGACCGCTGTTTAGGACGTAAGTTCACTATATTCATTTTATTTCCTCTCTCTATCGTTTTCATATTTTGACCTGGTCAAGAAAAGCTAGAACACAAATTAGATGTAAACGTCAAGTAACTCCAAAATATACAACAAAGGTTGATTTTGGAGTTATTTTTTGTTTACTTCACTTTTTTTCGGCACTCTACAGCTAGATGGTAAATACGTTGACCACGGCAAGACTTTATCAATTTCTTCTTTATTGTTTAAATTGATGTTGGGAAGCGTTTCAAACAAATAACGAAGATAATGATAGGGACTTAGATTGTTCTCTTTTACGGTTTCAACCACACTATATCCTTCAAAAGCAGTTAAAAAACGTTTCGGATGTTCGTCTGCTCTTGTAGGTTGATAGTCATAGAGGACAATAGGGATATCTCCTGTACGATATAACCACATATAGGACTTGGTTGTTGCGGCTCGACCAGGTTCGCGTAAGACTTGGAAGGTTGTTTCGTCCGCATGAAGAATGGTTCGAGTAAGTAAATGTTCATGCATCCTTTCATACAAAGCCACTAACCATAAACAGTTCTAAAGCGATTTGATTATTAGGTGTTTTTTCGCTAGACGTACCAAACTGTTTTTGTTGACTAAGACGAAATTCTTCTTCATACCATCTCACTTTTGCCGTGAGTTCCTCTACTTGAGCTTGAAGTGATTCAATTGTGGGTTGGTTTGAATGTGAGAGTGTTGTTTTCATAGATAACTCCATTCGACAAAATCATCCAAATTCCTTTTTCATATATGATTTTTATAGAATGGTTCTCGCATGTACAACTTGGTGACCTTGTTTTTGTTGAAAAGTAAATCCATCAAGAAGCCATCTCAATTTTCGTCTTGATATGGTAAGTGGCACACTTGGATGTTTAGTTGGCCAGTAAAACGTTCCCTTTTCCAATCTGCGATAGTGCAACCAGAAATAGATTATAAAAATATGAAATCTATTTATTCAACTTTCGCTCCCCATTTACTCGATGAACTACAGGGTTTAGCTGAAGGAATGGAAATGCCACTAAACAAAGTAGCAGCATTATTTAGTGGATATGACGTACCAAAAAACGCAGCGATGGGATGTTCAGCAATTATTACAAATGAATATTACGTAAGAAATTATGATTTTTCTCCTGCATTGTATGATAGTTGTTTTAGCCTACTTCAACCCGAAAATGCTCATGCCTCAGCAGGCTATAATCTGCAAGCAATAGGTAGGCATGAAGGTGTGAATAGCCAAGGACTAGTTATAGGATTACATTTTGTAAGTAATAGCGATTATTCAAAAGGTTTATCAGCTTGGACATCAATTCGAATGATACTGGATACTTGTTCAACGCTTGAAGACGCCATACAAATGCTAAAAGAAATTCCTCATTCAGCTTGTTATAATTTTTCACTAGGAGATAGGAATGGTAATATAGCAGTAGTTGAAGCAAGTCCCGAAAAAGTGAGGGTAAGAAGAGAACCATTATTATTGTCGTGTGTAAATCATTTTCAAGACCATGATTTAGAAAAGAAAAATAGGCACTTTATTGAAGGTTCTATTAAACGGGATGAATATTTGCAGAAATTTAAAGATAGTCAATTAACACATAGAGAAATGTTTCATAACTTTGCAAATAAAGATTCACCAGTTTTTTTTACTGATTACGATAATTTATTCGGTACTCTTCATACTTTTTCCTATTCTTTTAAAGAATCGAGAATTTTAACTACTATAGCACAAAGCAATCAAATTTTAGATATGAATTTTGCAGAATGGGTTAATGGAAATAATATTAATTATCATATTTTAACTGGAGTAATAGATGATAAATAATAAATATACTCTCATTCTTATTCCGCTAACATATAAAAGGTCTTATACGAGGAAAAGTAAATATGAATTTGACTTATGAAAATTATGATGACGTTTTATGTATCGCACACTGAATTCGAGAAGGAAAAATGTGTAATGATAGAATCGAAAATGTACATAGAGACTAGAACATGTATGAACTTAAAGCACTTGATTGTATTAAAAACAACGAGTGCTTTTTGCATTTTAGAAAATTAATTAGTGATCGTGAGCTAATAATTGCTAAATAAAATCTTGTTTGGGCACCAAATGCTGTAACAGGGCAACGTGACTTTGCTTCTTTAGAAAACGTTGTAACTCAAGTAAAGGCTGTTGAAGTTCTTGAAGAATTAGGGGAATTAGCTAGTAGAAGATAAATTAAAATTAAGGTGGATTTGTTTTGGATAAAAAAAGTATAAACAAAGCAATAAGGAATGCAATCAAACTTGGTGATATTAATGAGGTAAAACAATTAATAGGAAATGATACAGAAATATTGAATACTATGACTTCGTTTGGTACGTGGTTGCATGTAGCAGCAAAGAATGGACACCTTGAAATAGTTAAGTATCTAATTGAAAAAGGTATAGATATTGATGCTAGAGGTGGTACATTTGATGCCTCTGCATTAAATTTGGCAGCAGGAGCAGGGCATTTGGGAATAGTAAAGTATCTAATAGAAGTTGGCACAGAATTAGATGTGAGCTTAGCAAAAAGAAACCCATTATTTGGAGCTATTTATGGCGGACATAAAGAAGTAGTCGAATTTCTAGTTGAAAAGGGTATAGATATTTCAATTAGATATACTGGTGAAAGGATTAACAATATGGGTGCCTATGAATATGCTAGAGAATTTGGGCAAACAGAAATTGCTGAATATCTAAAGCAAAAATTAGAAGAAAAGTAGCACTAGTTATTAGCTCTCGGGTTAAAGAATTATTAAATAAAATTGTTGAAGTATATGCTGATTTTGACTATCCAGAAGATATGGAAAGGTTTATTAATTATATAACTCCTAGAGACGGCTATAACCCATTGCTATACTCTGAAGAAGAACATATAGTGAGATTAATCAGTTTTTTTAATGACTTTTTACATAAAGAACAACAATACTTACAAAACAGAAAGGTGAAAAGATGATTTTACCAGAGGAGTTTAATGAGAAATGGGATGTTAGCAAAAATGGTCCGCTAATAAAATTTAATTATGAGCATTTATTGGATACAGATTTTTCTGATGAAGTAAAGAGATTTTTGTCTATAGGAGGATTACCTGAAACTCCTTCACCATATTTAGAATTTACTTCTTCACAAGCGTTATTAAAATCTATTACAAGTATACTCAATATACCAGAAGAGTTTCAAAAATATTGGTTTTTGGGATCGACAGGTTCTGGAGATCCAATATGTATAATTGAGAAAAATGAAAGTGTAGTGTTTCTTAATAATAGTGATGGTTATAAAGAAGAATGTATTAATTCTTCTTTAAGTCAATTTGCAGAATGTTTATTAGTATATTCAAGAATGATTGACAAGGCAATACAAGCGAATGGTGAGGATGCCTTTATTGATAATGATATACCACAACCTGTGATTAATTGGTTAAGAGAAGAATTAGAAAGAATTGACCCTAAGTGTATGGAAATGGGATGTTTTTGGTTTACTGAGATTGAAAATTTATATGAATAATTGATAAGTACCTTATCTTAGGGAGGTTATTGTTTTTAAAGGTTTTTAAGTTGAAGGATTGAAATTTCTGAATGGGTAGATAAGATTAAACATTTGAATCTAGAAGAACTAGATTTTGGGGATTTGCATCATTTTGCAATCTTCTTTGAAAATAGCAAAATGATGCATTTACAGCTGAATAAGTAGAGGTTTTGGTAGGAGGAAAAATGTATGAATTACCAGGAAATGAGCAAAGAAATTTCTTATGCGCTTCGTCATGCTCCATGGAAGTATGAATTAGAATTAGATGACGAAGGATGGGTGCCAGTTGATCAGTTATTAACTGCATTGCATCAATCAAAAGAATGGAAAAATATTACGCAAGAAGACATAGAACAAATGATTTTAATATCAGAAAAAAAGCGACACGAATTATCAAATGGAAAAATTAGAGCTTTATATGGTCATTCTGTTCCAATGAAGATTATTAAAAAGAAAGCTATACCCCCAAGAAAACTATATCATGGGACTTCACCAAAATTTATGGAGGCCATTAACGAATTTGGTTTATTACCAATGTCTAGGCAATACGTTCATCTTTCAGAAGATGTAGAAACAGCTGAATTAGTTGGTAAACGAAAAACCTCTGTTCCTGTTATCTTAATAATTGATACAGAAGAATCTCAAAAAAAGGGAATTAAATTTTATCTAGGAAATGAAAAGGTATGGCTTTCAGATTCTATTCCAATAGAATTTATATCAATTAAAAAATGAATGGTTTTTGAAATGTTATTTTGCTAGATTCTAAGGGGGAAGAAAGAAAATTTAAAAAGAACAAGCTAAAAAGCGAATGCAAACAGTGGGCATGTTAAGTAGAAAGTGGTTAAGGAACGCTAATGTAGATTACCATTTTGTGAGTTCCTCGGGTACTGATAAAAACATGCCCAATAAGGAGAGAGATTATGAATTTAGAAAATATGGTAAAAGATATTTGGTATGGAGAAATTCCTAATGATACAATTCAAGCTCTTAAATCTCAGCTTAAGAATGCTACAACAGAAGAAGAATACTTTCGCCTTCTTAATGAATTGTTAAAATTAGGAGATTTTTCTGTAAAGGAATTGCTAGTACAACTCATGAATAGCACCCAAGATGAGGTTATTCTCAATTTATGTACAAGACTTTTTTGCTCGATAGCTACTCACGATGACCTATTAGACACTAATAAATTGAAATTTCTTTCAAATGCTTCTGAAGATGGTGTTCATACTTTTGTGGCAAGTGCAGGAGATACTCTTTCATATAATGTGATTCCATACCTTTTCGCTTTATTAGAAGAATGGGAAGATACTTTTGTTGAGAAGGCAATCAGAAATACACTGACGTTAATGCTTGGGGCTAGCGATGACTATTATGAATTATCAATAGAAGAATTTGGAGAAATATATTCGGAGTCCATTAAAAATAATGATACCACTAAATATTACTACCATAACGATTTGTCATTTCCAGGGAATTTGGTAAAGGAATTAATTCCGAGGGTAATGATTTCTTTAAGAGAAAAAACCGCGTTTGATGTGATTACAATCCTGTCCATTTTATCCATTTGGAGTGGGATTAAATGCCCTGTTCAGTATGGTATGGGAATAGATGATCAAAAATATAGAGAATTGATGTCATATGTTGATGCATTAACAAAAAGAGAATGGAAAGTTGGAGAAAAGTATTTTTACGGTCATTTAGTAGTGTAAAGTTGATATGCGAAAATAAATACTAATAGAAACTAGAATTGCATAGACATTTGATTGAAAATCCACTTTGATAACAAATTTAATTTGGATCTTATGAGTATTTATTTTTGGGGGTTGATTTTTCATGGATTTCTTTATTAATAGTGTAATCCAAATACAACAAAACATAAGAGTTAAATAAATTGATGGTTGCTGAATACTTACATAATAGAAAAAGATATATTAAAGGAAGGCGAGCGTTAGAAAGTAATTCATATCAGCAGGCAGCAGGAGAAAGAGCTTTAAGAGAAATTGGTTGAACAAGGAGTTACTCTAATGAGAGATATGAAATAGATACTCTGGATGAGTAAATTCGAAAACTAACTTTGTTTATGAATGAATCATAATTTAAAAATAAATATTTGAATATTAAATCAGTTCATTAAAGGAGGGGGATTTTTGGATAACTTAAAGATAATGGGAGACTTTATTCTGGAAAAAAAAGTATCTAAAGATATAGTTGAAAAGTATTCCGATAGATTACCTAAGTCTTTAATTAATATGTGGCAAGAGTATGGATTTGGTAGGATTTTAAATGGTTACCTTAGACTAATTAATCCTGATGATTACTTTGAAATCGTACAAGAAACCTATATTAGAAATCAAAATACAATTCCCTTGTTTACAACAGGTATGGGAGATATCATCCTGTTTGAGAATTATGGTGATAAATCATATATGATTCAATTAAATTATCGAAAAGGCAAATCGAAAGTTATTGCCTCAAAATTTAATTTATTTTTGAAATTTCTTGGGGAAGAAGAATATTTAGAGGAAGATATGGAATGGGAATCTTACTTAGAAGCAGTTCAAAAATATGGTTCTCCAACTTATGGTGAGTGTTTTGGTTACACACCTATTCTTGGCTTAGGTGGTTCAGAGAAAGTGGGGAATTTGAAAAAGGTTAAGTTAATAGAATATATTTATTTAATTACTCAATTGATGGGGCCGATTAAATAATAAACAAAGAAACTATAAGGTGTGAACTGTACCCAGAATCATGGACACTAAAGAAAAGTCCATAATTCTGGGTACAGTTCGATATGCTAGAAACCCTAAATTTAGACATATTGGTAAAAGAACCATATGATATACGCCCTAATGAAAGAATTGAGTTAAGTAAAGGGCATGTTAATGATAAGGAAGGTGTTAATTATATTACAATTCAAGGTGATATGATTAAACACAAAGTATTTATTTCTAAGAGCGATTGGAGTTGATTTTCGATAAGATGGAATTTACCAAGTATAGATATGATAGATTAGGAGAATAATCATGGACATAAAAATTGTTGGGTAGTCATATTATGAGAAGCTAATATTAAAGCATAACAAAAAAGTTATTTACGAGGGACTGGTTGATGATTTTGTTACATCTCAAAATGGAGAATTGGAGTTGAGATTTAATCATGGTAAAAAAAGTACGAGCTCTGTTATTGTAAGGAAAGTAGATGAGAAACTCATTTTTATTCCTAATAAGGAGAAATGCTTTTATCTTGATTATATCTATGACCCTATAGTTGTAACATATCAAGAATTAGAAAAATTGTGGTCTAAAATGAGATATAGATTGGAAGAAGACCTCCAACATATTCATGAATTATCAAAAGAAGATATTATATATTTGTGGTTAACATTAAGCCAATTCAGAAATCAAACAACTGATATAAGTCTTTTTGTGAGTAAGTTAAAAGAACGGGCTAAAATATTAAGGTGAATGTAGATGGGCTAAAAAATAGAAATGTATTAAAGAATATTGTAAAATGATGCGATTTATGGTGCACCCGAATATAACTATGTATGGTTTAAGGACACTAATGTTGAGTTTTGTGGAAGAGAAGTTGAAATTTCTTTATCGGTAAGCGGTGAAAAGGATGGTGATTTTGTGACACAATTCAAAAATGCAATTCAAAGAATAAAAGACATAAATTGGGATGATGTAAAGAAAAGTCAACCATCATTTGAATTATTGATTTCAGAATTTATTAGAAGGGGTAATATTTTCATGGATATATATAGTCCAGAAAATAAGTATCGTTTAGCAATTTTTAGTGCAGCTGAGACTATAAACGCTGAGATTCAAGTGGATATTGAAGGTATTGTTAATGACCTAAATTTACTAAAATATGGTTGGACCGCTAGATATCTATGTAAGAGTTTTTTAGAATGGTCATATCTGATTAGTTTAAATAATAAAATTGCTATGCAATTTGAGGATCTGTATGAACCAATAATCATGCTATATGAAAGAGGTGGTAGAATAAACTATCACCAAAATGAACTGCTTTGCGGAAAATATGCTTGGCTACGTAATTGTTACGGTTTTCCGGAAAAGGGTAGTATTAAAGAACTTAAGCATGAAGAATTAGATAAAATAGATAATAAAGGTAATGTTAATACTTGAATTTAGAAGAAATCATCCTAACATACAACTAAATATTTATGTTAAAAGTATGAAATAAATAATTTATGAAAGGAAGTATAAAATGAAGAATATAAGCTATGAAGATATTAAAGATTCAGTAGTATTTGGGTTTGAAGAATATATAGAAGAAGAGGGATATAATTCATCACAAGCAGCTGGAAGAATATTAGAAGAAGAGTGGAGGGTTTTAAATTACAGTTATTTTAATAAAGCTTGTTACTATAACTTAATTGCCATAGAAAGTTTTAAAACTAAAGAAATTGCTGATTTCATAGTAGAAAAGTTAAATGAATATCTTGAAATAAGTGAATTTGATAAAGAGATTAGTTCTGAGAATATTGCTCAATTAAAGGCAGATATTATTATTTGTAAACAACTTTTCAAAGAAAAAAATTATAGTGTTATAAATAATAATGATTCTGCAAGGAGTAGAATAAAGTATATTTTAAGTCTTAAGCCAGATGTTTAAAATTGGTATAATTTTTAAGGTGAAATAAAACTATAACATGAATTTGAGTCAATATTTTGGATAGAAAAAAGTTAAAACTATGCTACTAGCTAAGTATACAATTGATCCGCAGTTGATTATTGAGACGTCCTATGTTGATAGAGATCAAAAAAATATAAATGCATAGTGGTATTCATAATGCTGAAAAAGTTGCAGGTGGTTGGGGAATTAGACGATTAGATGTAATAGAAGAATATGTTTTAATCCATTTACAAACGGTTAATTTTGATACGCCATACTCACTGCTTAATTGTGTTACAGATTGTCCTGGACGATATAATTCAGCCACCATTTTTAAAAACTCTTCATTACATTTTTTATTTGTCATATGGATGCTTTCTTCTTGAAATCTATTGTAAGGACGTAACTAAGTTGTGTAGCTTTAAAATTAAAGACATTGACTTTCAGATTTCATACAATATGCGCACCCTATTATTAAACCAGTAGAAATAGAAAAGTGAAGGTGATTTCATTGATAATGAAAGATGCTATGAACGAATATTTTGATTTAAGAAAAGAATGCTTTGACAAAGGGTTAGATTTTCTATTTAAAACCTCATACAATGAAGATGTTGGATCATTCATTTATAAAGGTGAAATGGATGATGAAGAGGAGATTTTGTGGAAACCTGTTGAAAAAAATACTAAGCATCATTTGCTGGGTATTGAAGAAAGATTAAGTATTAAACTACATACCTCGATTAATGACTATTTTAATTCTTACTGGTTTGCTGATTTAGATGGTTTTATTGATAATCATTATATTAAATTAGAAGCTGTATTGCCAAATATTGAATTAGATTCTTTTGAAAGTACCCTAGAAGGTTATAAAGATAATCATGATAATAGGATTGATAAAATTCCTATAGGAGTAGAGGGGAATGGCTTGATAGTTGTTCTAGACAACACAGATGGAAAGATTGAATTAGAGGATTTTGAAAGGGGTTCGTTTGAAGGAATTGCAAATAGCTTAGATGAACTAATTTCCAGTTTGAGATTAAAGAAATAACTTAATAAGAACGTTTATTGAACTATACTGTCCGTTATTGGACGGTCTTTTTTTAGATAAGGAAGTATATTATTTTCTCCCTACCAATAGTACGTGACACTGTGCTATCTTGTATCACGAACTCCTAAATTTAAACAGTGTGGAATTAGTATGGATCGTGACTTCACTGCGTTTTTAAATAAATTGCATGATTGATAGATAGTACAAATAAAAAAATCTTTTAACATTCACTAATGAAAGAAAGCTGCTTAGTGGGGAGAAATGAGTAGGACACTGTAATGTAAAAAAATGATATAGGAGAAAGGTGATGACAATGAAATTAGTGAAACCAACACACCAGCATAGTAAACAAATCATGGCTTATCGGGAGGCATTCCTAAAATCAAGAGAACAACCGTATGGTAGTTGTTCCTTACAACATTTTGATTCCATTGACGAATGGCTTGAAAAAGTCAAAATTCAAGAAAAAGGACAAGATTTACCACCAAATCGAGTTCCATCCACTCAGTTTTTGAGCATTGAAAAGGGGAATTTAGTCGGTTTCATTAACATCCGCCATCGATTAACACCAGAATTACTGGTGGAGAGCGGACATATCGGTTATAGTGTGCACCCCGACGAACGTCGAAAGGGTTACGCTGCTGAACAACTTCGGCTTTCCTTATTTGAAGCGAAAAAATTAGGATTAGAGAAAGTGCTGATAACTTGTGACAAGGCAAATATCGGCTCTGCCAAAACCATTCAAAGAGCTGGGGGTATCTTAGAGAATGAAGTAATTTCCCCTGATACCGGCGAAATTGTTCAGCGTTATTGGATTGAACTATGATGTAGTAAATTTTCAAAAATCATACTTGAAATCGTATCGAAACTGGATCATAACGAAAAGAAAAATCGGAGTGAGCAATCACTCCGAAAAAAGTCTAACTTAGCAATAAGAATAGTAATTTTATTGGTTGTTGAAGCTGAAATGAAGTCTCAAAGTTAAGAGATATCCATGCTTTCTTCCTTCAATGGATTACAACTTTAAATGTTAACAAAATTTGAAATATGTACACAGAATAAAAACAGTTAATTAATAATATATTGACCCCTTTATAGAAAGTACTATAAAATTGAAAGCGATAACAAACGTTTTCCTAAAAAGGTTTTCTATGATCTTTTGATATTTAGAGATATAACAAGGAATAAGTAAATCTTTTTTTTTGAGGTTTAATGCAAACGTTTTCGTGAATTTTTGTTATTTCTTTTTATGTTTGATTTTCTTATTAAAAGATCATTGAAATAAATACGAATACATTCAATATGGGGGTGTTATAAAAGAGATTTTTAGATTAACTTAAGCAGTGTTACTTAGTTAGTAACACATAGTTTTGAAATGAACATAATCAATTGTTCGTAATATTTTAAGAAAGGGTGAATGGAGTGCAAATTACAAAAAAATTAATAAACAAGACGATGTTATTGCTTACTGTAATTGTCATGCTATTATCTGGTTTTTCTTTTCAGATTGCGAAAGCAGATTCAAATACGAAAACAACTGAAATTATCATTCATTATAAGGAGAAGTCTGGAAATACAAAAGATTGGAATCTTTGGATGTGGGGCGAAAATGCGAGTGGCAGATCCTATGAATTTACTGGGGAAGATGAGTTTGGTAAGTATGCTAAGGTAAAGATTGATGGTAACTATAATCGTGTAGGATTTATAGTTCGTACGAATGAATGGGAAAAAGATGGTGGTGATCGTTGGATTGAAAATATTAAGGATGGCCGTGCTGAAGTATGGGTTCTTTCTGGCGATGATAAAGTATACAATTCTAAACCTTCTTCTGAACTTTCTATTCAGAAGGCCACTATTGATAGTTTCAATGAAATCACTATAACTACCAATGCTCCATTCAATAGTAAGGAGCAAAAAATTGAAATTGAGGGCGTTAACATAGAGAAAGTTAGTCCTTATGATACAAATAATGGAGATATGACCAATAAGGTCAAAATCATTACAGAAAAGAATCTTGATTTAAAAAAAACATACAAAATCAAAATGGGAAATTCCATTGAAGCTAATACTGAAATTGGTAAAGTAATTCGTAGCGAGGAATTTGATCATTTATTTTATTATGATGGTAATGATTTAGGCAATATATATACGCCATGGGAAACAAAGTTCCGTTTGTGGGCTCCTACTGCGAGTGAGGCAAAGTTGGTCGCTTACAAAAAATGGAGTGATGAAAAAGGTACTGAAATAAACATGGGACAAGGTGAAAAAGGAACTTGGACGGCAAAGCTTAAAGGTGATCAAAAGGGCCTTTTTTATACATATAAGGTGAAGATTGGGGACAAATGGACTGAGGCTGTTGATCCATATGTGCGTGCTGCTTCTGTTAACGGTGATAAAGGAGCAGTCGTTGATTTAAAAGAAGTAAATCCGAAAAATTGGAAGGGAAATAAAAAGCCGGAATTTAAAAAGCCGGAAGATGCTATTATTTATGAGTTACAAGTACGTGATCTTTCCATTCAACCTGAAAGTGGTATTAAACAAAAAGGAAAATATCTTGGTGTAACAGAAAAAGGAACGAGAGGACCCGAAGGCGTAAAAACAGGTCTTGATCATATTAAGGATCTTGGTGTTACTCATGTCCAGTTTTTACCGATATTTGATTATGCTTCAGTAAATGAAGAAAAATTAAATGAACCACAATATAACTGGGGATATGATCCGAAAAATTACAATGTACCAGAAGGCTCATATTCTACTAATCCTTATGAGCCCACTGTTCGAATTACTGAATTAAAGCAGATGATTCAAACACTACATGATAATAATCTTCGTGTTGTGATGGACGTTGTATATAATCATATGTACAACGCAGCTGAATCCAATTTCCACAAGTTGGTTCCAGGTTATTATTATCGTTACAACGAGGATGGTTCACTTGCAAATGGAACTGGCGTAGGAAATGATACGGCTTCTGAACGAAAGATGATGAGAAAATTCATGGTAGATTCCGTCACGTATTGGGCAAAAGAGTATAATTTAGATGGATTCCGCTTTGATTTGATGGGTATTCATGACGTCGAAACAATGAATGCGATACGTAAAGCCGTTAATAAAATTGATCCTTCTATTATTATTCATGGAGAAGGGTGGGATTTAAATACCCCTCTTGCGTCTGAGTTGAAGGCAACTCAAAAAAATGCGGGAAAAATGAAAGGAATCGCTCATTTTAATGACGATATTCGTGATGGATTGAAAGGCAGTGTATTTGAGGATAAGGATAATGGTTTTGTGAACGGAAAACAAAACATGGAAGAACGCATTAAAAAAGGAATTACGGCTGGTATGGACTATGATAAAAAAGTGTCTACTTATCAGGATCCTGAGCAGGTTCTGACATATGTTGAAGCACACGACAACAATACATTATGGGATAAGCTTGCGTTGACGAATCCTGGCGACAGTGAAGAAGTACGTAAACAAATGCACAAGTTGTCTTCTTCCATCATATTAACATCGCAAGGGATTCCATTCTTGCATGCAGGTCAAGAGTTCATGCGTACAAAATATGGTGATCATAATAGCTACAAATCTCCTGATTCTATTAACCAGATGGATTGGGTGCGCCGCGCGGCATTTGGTAAAGAAGTAGATTATATGAAAGGCTTAATAGAGTTGCGTAACAACCATTCAGCTTTTCGCATGACATCTGCTGAACAAATAAAAAAACATCTAGCGTTCATTGATGCGCCAAAAAATGTTGTAGCTTATACAATAGATGGCAAAGCAAATGGTAATAAAAACGAATATTTTGTTGTAGCTCACAATGCGAATAGAGAAGCCGTGGAAATTACTCTTCCATCAAAAGGTCCTTGGAAAGTACTAGTAGATGGTGAACATGCAGGAAATAAAGTGCTTTATGTTTTCCATGATAATAAGATTAAGGTTCCTGTATTAAGTTCATTTGTTTTAAAAACAGAAAAACCGATCAAATAAGAATAGATTATATAAAAGGAAATCTTACTTAAAAGATCCACTAACCATATCGGGAGTGCAACAGGTTCCTTGTTATAGACTATAAAGGGGGACCGCCACATGCCCATCAAGCTAAGGTTTAGAAGTACCCCCTAAACGAAAATTTTACTTCTTTATAGATGAAAGTTCATCTCATTTTTTTTATTTTGGAGAACGGTAAATTTCTTGACTTGCTGGCGATGGGGTACCGTCAGCATTTCGGAAAACCCCCACGCTAAGAGTATGCAGAATTTTATACAGTTTTTCGGCTAATCCAGTAACAAGCGAAAACACGAAAAACCACACCATGATAGGAATGTATAAAAAATTGTATAGATTGATAAAAAGAGAAAAAAGTGGATTCCTTATGAGGGCAAGGATTCCACCTTGTCCTTGCTACCGATAATGATGCGTTATGTTAACCTCACATGAATAGAATATACAGATGAAAATCTGCTAATTTTTTTCATGTCCTATGATAAAATGGTTGTAAATGGAAACGTATACAAACATTAGAAAATGTATAGGAGTGACTACATGGAAAAAATAAAAAAAGGATTAGGGTTACTTGCAACTATAATAATTGAAGCTGGGATTGTGTATGTATTATCTAAAATCTTAGGATGGAGTTTTATCGATCTAACTTTCTTCGCTGGAATATGTTTTGTTATTATTACATATTACTTTAGCTCTAAAGGCGGATTTTCTAGCAACAGTGTTCGCCTTCAAGCTCAAGCTAGATTTGGTATTAAAGTAGAGGAAGAAGAATTTGAATTACGTGTAGATCCTATTTTAATAGGATCAATTGTCTATACAATATTATCTTTAATACTTGTAGTAATAAGTTATTGGAGTTATTTTATCAAGTAATTTTTACTTTCAATGCTGATATTAATCAACTTCCAATAACGATCATTATGTAAATGAGCTTTCATATGGGCAGCTCATTGTATTTTTTGCTTAGCGTGGGTTTTTTCCAAAATGCTAGTGATACCCTATAAAGTAAAAGATAGAAATATTCATATTATTATCAATAAATTAACTCTAAATATGATAATATGGATATTGTGGAAAAAAGATGAAGAATTGTAGAAAATATACTAGAACGAAAAGTGAGAAGTCTTTTATTGGACGAACAAAAGTTTAAGGGGAGTTTAAAAATGGCTATAAAAGTAATAAGGGCAACAGGTATGATGGGGATGGCTACAAGAGTAGCTTTAAAAGTGGATAATGAAGTTGTGATGAAATTAGCAAATAATGAGGAGTACACGCTCCCTTCTGATGTAAAAGAAGCGAAGATAAAAGCAAATCAATTGTTTTTCGGAAGTAAAGAAAAGCAAGTGAAAAGCGGCGATATAGTCAAAATTAAGATTAATGGTATAGCCATGTTATTGTATATAGTAATGTTAATAGGAGTAGTATATAGTTCCATGATTGATCGTAGTGTTATTTTGTTTGCTTTTATCGTAAGTTTGGTAACGTTGGTGTATTCAATAAAAAATTGGTTCAAGTTAGAAGTTAAATAACAGAAAACAGCAGAGATTTTAAAAACTCTGCTGTTTTTTTACATAATAATTGTTTAAATCATGTTCCGTATCCCTTAGTGAGTGTCAATGAAATGTAGAAAATGAATTGAGGATTCAGTAGAACAAGATTGAATAGTTGGAAATAACGCTGCGGATAGAATTAGGAGGTACATTATGAATTATAAAGAACAACTTGCTATTTTATATAAGATGCGCTTTATGGAAAATGAAGGTGATGATATTGAAAAGTTTGAAGAAATATTAAATGACTTATCATTTCATGCAGGAAATGAGGTGATTCCAGAGCTTTGTAAAATATTTGAAGATGAAATAGCAGAACCTTCTGCAGACGATTATGTAATTGAAACTATTTTTTATATTGCAAGCCGGAATGGATTAGAAGATGGACTTGTACAGTTAGCGAGTGGAATAGCAAATATGTTACCTCAGGCAGAATTTTGGGCTGATAGAATTCATCGAACGCTTTTACATTCAGAAGAACTAATTTTTCCCTATATTAAAGCATTACAACAGATTGATAAACATACAAAACAAATAGTGAGAGCTATTTTATGTAATATAAAGAGTGAAGTGCCAGAGTTATATGCGGTAAAGGTTGATTTTATATTAAATCATTCCGCCATCAATGAAGTAAATTGAAACTTTATAAAAGAAATTGAATGACAGTGCTACGATCATTTTTCTAGATTCTACATGATTTAGGAAGGGAATTGTAGGAGAATCACAAATCATTGCAACATCGTTTGCAGATCTACTTGAAAGATTTATATATAAATCCAAATTGAAAACTTAACATAAACCCCTTTTCTTTTTAGATGGTCGAGAGCGTCTGGCCATGCGTAGAAGCGGTCAGTTCCTTTTTCTTCTGCGTGCGAAGTTCAAACAAAGAGAGAAAGAAAGTAGCAGGTTATTTTTTGCTTGGCATGGCGGCGACTTGTGTGTTGGAAAGTCAAGATGGATTTATATACATAAAAAGGGGAAGTATTGGTATTGGCTGCAGAGTGATTTTGTATCATTTGGAGATGCTTATGATGAATTTATATAACCATTCATAAAAGGGGAGTGCATTGGTATGAATAACGAAAGAGACGATTATAATATTATATTACTTTGTGGTTTTATGTTTAATACAACTATGTGGATAATGATGAAATTTGTAACCTGGGGTGAATTTACCAATGAAGGATTTGACGGAACAGCAGAATTCATAAACACGTACATATTAAATCCATCAGCTATAATTGGTTATATCATACTTCTTGTACTTTGGGTAAGACGGTTTATTAAAAACGTGAAAAATAGCAGGAAAACGAAAAATAAGAAAATTAATTTAAACAAAGAGTAGTGAAGTGAAAGGGGTAGTAACGTGTTACCGTTTTGGAGAGAATATGTAATTAGATTAGTAGAATTCGGTTTGCAATTATGGTTCATTGTTATGTTTATAAGACTATTAATACAGAAAAAGAGATTAAGAGATTCAAAGGTAACTTATATTTCATATGGACTAGCATTTCTTTTCTCATTTATTATGATGGGAGCAAGTGGATTTATAGGTTTACCTACTAAAACTTTAATTTACTTAGGTTATGGGTTTAATTTTAACGTGCTTGTTTTCAGTTACTTCGTTTTCAAAAATATGGTAGACGTACTGAAGGATTTTAAACCAGGTGCATATCTTATGAAGTTTTTGAAATACTTGTTCCTCATACTATCTATCTTATCAGCCATTAGTTTCTTATTTAAATCACTTGTAGTGCTACTAACTGTTTAAATAACTAAAATGTATTAGAAAAGGACAAACCTTTCTAGTGTAATACTTTTACACCAGAGGTTTGTCCTTTTTTTGTTCCTAAAATTCGAGATAATTTAAGACTTAATGTCTTATTATAGTATCATTTCGTCAACGCCTCACTTTAGCACAGCACGACGGATAACCTGCTTAGCGAAAGGAAATTATCAAAAAGGGTACTATAAAACAGAACAAGCCTAAGAAATGGATAAGGAGTGAGTGAGCGATGGACAACATGATGATTGCGGGCAACTTTGGTTCGCAAAGCAGAACTGCTCAAAAAACGGTTGGTCAGTATTTGTTCGATTGCCTGAAACTGGAGGGCATTAGCGAAATTTTCGGCGTCGCAGGGGACTATAATTTTACACTTCTTGATACTTTGGAGCGTTATAACGGCATCCGGTTTATAGAAGGACGGAACGAACTAAACTCGGGTTATGCCGCAGATGGTTATGCAAGAATTAAAGGAATATCCGCTCTTATTACGACATTCGGGGTCGGAGAGCTCAGCGCCTGCAATGCGATAGCGGGAGCCAACAGCGAGCACGTGCCAATAATTCACATTGTGGGTGCGCCTCCTGAGAAAGATCAAAAAGAGCACAAGCTGATGCACCACACTTTAATGGATGGGAATTTTGATGTCTTTCGCAAGGTGTATGAGCAGATTACGGCTTATACCGCGGTGATTACGCCGGAAAACGCTAAGATTGAAATTCCAGCTGCGATTCGCATTGCTAAGGAAAAGAAAAAGCCGGTATACCTGGTTGTGGCCGATGATTTAGTGAACAAGCCAATCAAGTTTCGGGAAGAGCCGGTACCGCCACGTCCAACGTCCAACATGAAAGCCCTTCAGGCTGCGGAGGATCATGTTCGTCGGCTGCTGGAGCGTGCCAAACGACCAGTTATCCTGGTGGATGTGAAAACAATGCGTTTTGGCCTTCAGACAGCAGCTCGGCAGCTGGCCGACGCCATGAACGTGCCTGTTGTAACGATGATGTTCGGTAAGGGGGCATTCGACGAAACCCATCCAAATTATATCGGAATGTACCTAGGCTCTTTCGGAGGTTCTGAAGTCCAAAGTACGGTGGAAAATGCAGATTGTATCATTGCAATCGGCATGGTATGGGCGGACAACAACACCGCGAATTTTACCGCAAAGCTGAACCCGCTGATGACTGTCAATATTCAACCGGACATGGTTAAGATTGCCGAGGCAGAATATCCGAATGTTCTTGCAGCCGACATGCTGCTTGCCGTGCAGAAAGTGGGTTACACGGGCCAAGGTTTGTCAGGAAAATTGTCATTCCCTTACGATCAATTCACAATGAGTGTCGACGAGCCTCTAATGGCCGCCGGCTATTATCCCCGTTTTCAGCGCATGTTGAAAGAGGGCGATATTGTGATCGCCGAGACCGGGACATTCTATAATGGAATGGCAGAGGTGAGACTGCCGGGCAATGTAACATATATTGGGCAAGGAGGATGGCAGTCCATCGGTTACGCAACTCCCTCGGCGTTTGGTGCTATGATGGCCGCGCCGGAACGCCGAGTGTTGCTGTTTACAGGTGACGGCGCCCTGCAGCTAACAGCCCAGGAAATCAGTTCTATGCTCTATTACGGCTGCAAGCCTATAATCTTTGTCTTGAACAACGATGGTTATACAATCGAGAAATATTTGAATGTCAAAACAGAGGATCAAAAGTACAACCAAATCCCTCAATGGTCTTACACCAAGCTGGCTGAAGCTTTTGGAGGTAACGCGTTTACCGTTACGGTCCGGACCTGTGGAGAACTTGATCAGGCTATAATCCAAGCTGAAACGGAAAGTACGGAAAGACTCTGTATCATTGAAATGATCGCAGGGAATCCGATGGACGCACCTAAATATATGCAACGGATGCGCAGTTATATGGAGAAGCAGGAAATGCAGCGCAGCCGGAAATAGCCCCGAATAACAAGAATGTTCCTGAAAGATGAATCTAATCTTTAAAGGGGACCCTTAAAAAATGGTTATGTAGAAAATTAGCATTTTTTAACTTAATCACTAAACATCGCCATCAAGTTAAAAAATTTGTTTTATCCTAAAGCAAAAAAATGAACTTAATTTGTAACTACTCAGTCACGCTATGAAAAACCGATAGAAAAGCATGTTTTTAAGTGGCTAGGGAAGGACTGGCTATATATAGTAGCGGTCAGGGCCCTTTCCTGCCACATGCAATGTTTTAAAACAAAGGGAGAAAGCGAACACAGGTCGTGTTGCAGTCTGCAAAATAGCAACCTCAACCTATATGTCGAAAAATTAAAATGGATTTATATGTGTTCGGGAAAATACGCACATTACTTTCAAGTGGCTTATAGATTCCAAAGTCGGTATTGTACATTTCATTTTCCTTTTCAAAAGTTAAGCTACCACCTTCTGTTGTAAAGGCAGCAAGCCCTGTCTTATAGATTGCACCCGTTTCAAGGTTGGCCCTAGATATACAATGACCTACGTTTGGTGCAAGTTTACCGCCTGTCACATCAGGTACCTCACTCCTAAACTCAGCAATAAAAACCTCTCCAATAGGACCGAAAGAAGGATCAAAATTAAAATTGAACATCCCCTAGAAAAAGCGTCTAATTTTTAAATATTTATTAGAGGAGCAATCCTCATTCCAATTGATTACTAACAGGTAATACTGCATAAAGCATAAAGGAATGAATAGTTATATATAAATCCAACTTGACTTTCCAACACACAAGTCGCCGCCATGCCAAGCAAAAAATAGCCTGCTACTTTCTTTCTCCCTTTGTTTGAACTTCGCATGTGGCAGAAAAAGGCCCTGGCCGCTTCTACGTATGCCAGATGCTCTCGACCATTTAAAAAGAAAAGGGGTTTATGTCAGGTTTTTAAGTTGGATTTATATAGAAAGTGACAGATTGGATATTTTAGGGGGTGATTTTCATCAATCGGTTTGTTCGTTATTGGTATCAATCGATGATAGAGATAGATGGGAATTATATTTATGTAAGAAAGATGGCCCTTGCAACCAAGTTAGTTATTACAGCCTTACTGAGTACATTTGCCACTATGTTTCAATCAGCGGGTGGCTTTATGCCTGGTATAGGCTATCTGATTAGTTTTCTAGCGACATTACCAATTTTTTTAGCTACTTGCTTTACTATCCGCCAGGGAATCCTCTCTTATATCCTTACGATTTTCCTTTTATTTATTATTCAGCCGAGTGAATTAATTATCTTTCCTTTTACAACAGGTTTATTAGGTATAGCGATGGGTGTGGGCTTTTTACAATTGAAGAGGAGAATTTTGGTTGTTTCCTTTTCATCACTATGTCTACTTACGGGTATTATGATGATTCTGTATGTATTCCGTTTTCCTGTGCTAGGCCCTACTGTTGATACAACAATGGATTTAAAGGTTATTGCAATACTATTTATATTGAGTTTTCTTTACTGTTGGATCTTCGCAGAGCTTTGTAGAATAATCATGGATAGATTGTGCCGGGCATTGCCTAAAAGTTGAGTAAAATCTTTTTGAACGAATAAGCGTTGTAATCAAGGATGTTGTTTATCGTTTTTTAAATCAGTCTACATTTAATATAAATGCAAAAACGGACCAATATTAAAAGGAAATTCCCCTAAATCCCCGTCCTTAATTTGATACTAATAGAACAGTTCTAATCATATTCTTATAGAAGAAAATAATAAGAAGGAGTGTAAAATTAGTTGATAAAAGTTAAGGTTAGTTTACGACCTATTGTAAGTAGGATAAATTTACCTACCGTTTTGAAAACAACTATACTTCCAGGTGACTCAATGGAAAGATTATTTATTGCAACCCAGGTTGGAGAGATCTTTTACATAGGAAACGGAGTTATAAAGACCTTTTTAGATATTCGCTCGCAAATTATAAAATTAGGTAATTCTGAACAAGGTGTTTCTGGTAGTGGATATGATGAACGGGGATTGCTAGGGCTAGCGTTTCATCCAGAATTTTATTATAACGGTTTATTTTATCTTCATTATTCAGTAGCTGGAACACAAGGTCCAGGGGCTCTCTCTGAACATTTTAAGCCTAACCCGTGTGATTCCAGTACTTTAAACTTAAGGTGGATAAATAGAGAAACTCAATATGATCATATTGATACAGTTGAAGAATGGATTTTACAATCGAACAGTCAACCTCAAAAACGCCGGACATTACTTAACATAAGAAGACCATTTTTTAATCATAATGGTGTCAATAGCTTAAACTTTTCACCTGAAACCGGAAAACTTGTTTTAACAACTGGAGATGGTGGAGCAGGCTATGATCCGTTTAATTTAAGTCAGGACGATATGGAGATAGCTGGTAAAATAATTGAAATTGATGTAGCCAAGAATACATTTATCAATAATCCCCCCGTAGTAACACGTTTTAATGAACTTCCCGCACCTATTCAGGAAACGCTTACGGTAATTGCCAAAGGGGTTCGCAATATAACAGGCATTTCATTTCAAAGGTTTTCTAATCAGTATATCAAATATGTGGGAAATGTCGGACAGGATTTGGTAGAGTCGATTTTTTCATTTGTTCATTATAATCCAATACCGGTTACTCAGCTTATTCAAGCTTCTTTAATGAGATCTAAACCTGACCAAGAAGGATTTATTAACTTTGGCTGGCGGGGGTGGGAAGGTGCTTTTCCTACTTCGTTTATAAGGAGTTGTTCTGCAAATCCGACTTTGGATGAGAAAACAATTGCTTATTACAATGAAGCAGTAAAAACTTTAGTAGGGCGTCTTCAGCCTTTAACTAGTTATTTCCATAAAGATCCCCGGCCCGGCAAGTTTGGGGGAACTGCACTTACGGGAGTCCAGCCATATATGGGGAATGGAATCCCCAATTTAACGGGAAGCGTTGTATTTATCGATTTTGCCCAGAAAGAAGAATCTCGACCTCCGGTTAGAGGGGGGTTAGCTTATACAAGGGTAAGGACAGATTGTAAACAAAATGATTTTAGTGTTATTGAAACCGATTATAATTTTGGGTCTCAACCAGCTTATTATGTTAATTTGGGAACGAATTTGGATCAAACCAGACTATATTTAGGGGTTTATGGCTCTATGAAAGTGACTGATTTTAATCAAGGTACTGTTTTTGAAATTGTTCCGTGATTTATAACTATAAAATTCGGTGGCTAGGGTATGATACTTCTACAATACATACGAATCCTCATACAAAAGTATTTATTTGTAACTACTCAGTTACTTTATGAAAAACCGACAGAAAAGCATTTTTTTTAATGGGCGAGAGGGACTGGCAATGCATAGGAGCGGTCAGGGCCTTTTCCTGCCCCGTGCAAGGTTTGAAAACAAAAGTAGACAATACGTGCAGGTGCCTGCCCCGTTTGCGTGACAGCAGTCTATATGCTAAAGAGTGAATTTATAAGTAATAGTGAGACACATCTTCACTAGAATCATACCCTTTTCTAAATTTCTAAAAGGTATAGCTGAGTAGTTACATTTATTTAATAAAATTAAGAAGCATAACTTCGCATTTTATGCCGGTTTATGCTTCTTTTTATGCAAGAATGTGTTTTTCAAAAGTTATGTAAAAAAGACTCTTGTTATTGTTTTTAAATTCTTATTGAAGATATCGCGTATTAAGTGGGTATAAATTTGTCATTTAATTTGCATTCAAACTCATGCATCAGAACTCATATTTTCGTTCTTGCTTTTTGGAAATATTTCATTACTTGTAACTGTACTTTTACTTGAAGAGTTCGTAATCACAAAAATCCCCCCCATAACCAATAGCATACCGAAAATATGATACCAGAAAAGAGGTTCATGTAAGATAAGGGCTGATAAAACGACGGTGCTTATCGGCATTAAAGCAGTAAATACTGCTGCGGTTCCCGCTGATACTACTTCTAATCCTTGGTTCATCAATAGAACTGCTAACACAGTAATTACAACCCCTGTATATAGTACTAGCGACCATATCAATGGAGATACAGTAAAAAAGTTAAAATGTAAGGACTGATACATGGCCAAAGGCAAAAATAATACGGCGCCTGTCAAACTCATAATTGTCGTTATTGTTAAAGGTCTTAAAGATGTGGAAATTAATTTTCCAAATGAAAAGAAAACTGCTTCTCCAATAACAGCGCAAAAGATTAGTATATTTCCTATTAATGAATGTGAGTTTTCATTAAAATTTAAAAATTGTCCAAAAACATTAATAGATAATGTACCTAAAATGGTTAAAAGAATTCCTCCTATTTTATGAATTCCTAGTTTTTCTTTTAGAAAAAAATAAGAGATTACAGCCATTATCGCAGGTGTACAACTCATAATAATGCCGCTGTCTAAAGCTGTTGTTTTTCTTAGTCCATATAACGTGCATATGCTAAATAAGAACACACCTATAAAACTTTGAAGAAAAAATATGATGTAATCCTTTTTTACGAGTTTCGGCATTTTTTCCCCTTTATATAAAAATAAAGGAAGTAGTATGAGGCTAGCAATTAATAATCTAAGCTCAGAAGCAATAAATATGGGAAGTTCTTTAATAATGAATTTATTAACAACCACAAAGCTTCCAATTGCAATCATTGCAAATGAAATTTGAATATAAGCAAATGTTTGTTTAGACATAAAGAATTCCTTTCTTAATAAATTTTCACTATTAAGTAGTTTTATTTGTAATGTTGCTTGCTGTTGTTTTGATATGTAACTGTTTACATACGATTAAATTTTTTTGGATTTCTATAAGTTGGAAAATTCTTTTGTGTATATAAACCAAAAATTTCTAAAAATCATAACTAACCGTAGCATAATATAGCTTAGATTTGCAAAATAAAAAATTGAGTATGATTTGAGAAATTTATCCAGAGTAATTATTCATAAAACAGAAAAAATGTTATACGGTTATATTTTGAAAAAAACTCCTATTTTAGAATCGTATGTATATCCCTTTGTTTTATTTGAATGCTTGTATTTTCAATAGATTTTCTGGGTATTCACTTTAATGTTGAGAAAAATAATTATATTCCAAATATTATTGACGATTCGTTTTACTAATAATACCATTAACAACGTGATAGGCAAGCTTCAAATTGGCAGCTAAACTTTATGAAATGGCAGTGTAGCCAAGTGGTAAGGCATAGGTCTGCAAAACCTAATTCCTTGGTTCAAATCCAAGCACTGCCTCTATCCATTTTAAGGGGGATAACATATGTCAAATTCAATTCATGTAAAAAAGAAAGGAATTCATCAATTAGTTGCATCAGAAGAAGAAATGATTAAATTAATCAGTGAAGAATTAAAAAATACCACTCAAGAAAAATTAGTAATTATGTCAGGGCATTTTATGCTTTTCTTTAATGAAGAAACGAATAACTTAACTCCTGGAATTACCGAAGAGCAGAAAACAGACATAATGAAAGAGAGGATTTCACGCAGAGTAGGTATATTCCCTATGTATACTTGGGATATTGGAATTCAGTTAGGGGAGCAATTTTATGAACAGTTTAAAGACATTAAATTCCTGTTATTAATTAATGATTGGCAATATGTCCCTTCTACAAATGCAAGTGTTAGCGATCTTCGTAAAGAATTTTATGAAAGATATACAGAAATTCCAGAAGCTTACGTTACAAGTTTAGAAAAGAGTAAGTATTTTAATCAACAAAGTATTTTGTCTAGCCGAAAAAATCCAATCTTTTTTCCGGAAACTTGGCTTAAATATAGATTTCAAAAAAGCGCTAGTAAGCTAGTAAAAGAAGGAAAATTAGAAAAAAGAATGTTAAATGATCAAGACAATCAATCTGAAGTATCGTTTTTAGATGAAGATGGAAATTATAAAACATTAATTAGTTGCGGTGTAACTGGATGTGCAGGAGAAATTACAGAAATGATTGCTGAGGTATATAAGGCGGGTTATAGAGCATTGTTGTTATTTGCGCCTGGGGAGTGTTACCAGCCAGTACGTACAGGGATTGAAATTGCTCTTAATCTATATAATTTAACAGGTATGAAAGTTATCGTTGCAGATCCGGGAGGAAGTGGTGAAATGTCCAAGGAAGAAATCTATGAAAAGCCTATTAATTTCTCTGTGTTTTCTTCTTAATAAAGTGAAACTTTAATCAGTGGGGGTTTTCTTCATCCCCCACTGATTATCAGCCCTCACCAATCGGGCTTTTACGGGCAGTTTATCTCCCGCCTAACTTCTTAAGAAAAGCAGAAGCGGCTCGCTCAGAATCGCAGGACGCCCTCGCCCCTGACAGAGAGGCGCTTTTGGCCTCGTCCGAGGGGGAGAAACGACCGGAGATTCTAGCCGCTAAAGCTGGACAATGCTTTTGCTGAATTTTGAGGCGGGAGTATTACTGCCCACGAATAGCGGGATAAAGGAGGACAATGTTTATGAGACAAGTGTACTTAGATTATGCTGCTACCACTCCATGTCATAATAAAGTGGTTGAAGTGATGGAAAAGTACATGAAAACAGAATTTGCAAATCCATCGTCTCAGCATGTGATGGGAAAAAAAGCACAGTATGCAGTTGATCAAGCAAAAAGTAAAATTGCCACTTCTATTGGTGCTGATAAAGAAGAAATAATATTTACTTCAGGTGCAACAGAAAGTAATAACTTGGCATTATTAGGAGCCATTGATTATTATGAACAAGAACCGGTAAATGTAATTCTCTCTCCTATAGATCATAAATCGATTCTAGGAGTCGGAAAAGAGTTACAAAGAAGAGGGATTATCGTAAAATATGTGGATATTAATCGTGATGGAACGATTTGTTTAGATTCATTGCGATACTTGTTAGATGACAATACAAGGGTTGTTAGTTTTGCATATGTTAATTCTGAAATTGGGACAATTCAGCCTATCAATGAAATCTCTGCTCTATGCAGAAAGTATAAAACATTGATACATGTAGATGCTGTTCAAGCTTTTGGAAAAATACCAATCGATGTGAAAAAATTAGATATCGATGCTCTATCATTATCGGGACATAAAATTTATGGACCAAAAGGCATAGGCGTTTTATATGTAAATGAACACAAACAGAAAGATTTCCGGCCTTTACTATTTGGTGGTGAACAAACATATTTACGCAGTGGGACATTACCGACTTCGCTAATAGCTGGTCTGGGAGCAGCAAGTGATATTGCTATATTAGAACTAGAAGAAAATTATGAAAAGGTAAAGAGATTAAGAACAATTGTTGTAAAGCGAATTCAACAAGAAATACCTCATTCTTGCGTAAATGTATGCATGGAAAATAGTATACCTCATATTATAAATATAATGATTCCAAACATTAGTTCAGAAACACTTATAGCAGGTATGAGAACTGTTTCTATCTCTTCAGGATCTGCTTGTAACTCAAGTAGTTTAGAACCGTCATATGTATTACAAGAGATTGGATTAACAAAAGAAGAAGCAAATAGTTCTATTCGTATATCAATTAGTCCATATTTAAGTGAAGAAGAAGTCTTGTACGCTGTGGATGAGATTGTAGCGAAAATTAACGATATTTATTGTGTACAACAGGGTTTTTAATAATACTATCAATCAAGTTGTATAAACAATCGCTTGTCTTTCCAAATGGGCATATCTATGCCCGTTTTTTTACATATTCTAGCTGAACTGAAGTATACATGAAATTGGTGTTCCACTCGAAAGTATTGTGAAAATTTACAAGTTGCTTTTGGAGTCTTTCCTACACCAATATATATCTTTATCTTCTAATTATTATCTAATAATTGCTTTACACCATTCAATGCTTTTTCAATTCATTTATTTTTTAAAAATATGATATATCACTCCTAAAAAATTCTTGATTGTGTAGTTATTTCATAAAAAATGTTTTAGACTATCGAAAAAAGTTTTAGACTGAAATGGTGTTTTCTATACATGAAAGCACTTTATGTTAACATCAAATCGATGTATTGTAAAAAATGAAAAGTCCCTTCAGAAGATTTGAATCTGAAAGAACTTTCCATTCATATAATCCGTGTTATCAACAGTTGTTAGGCTAGATTAAAAATCTGCTAAATGTACAAGGAATAAGTCAGTTCATCGTATGTAAGAATATAATCATCGGTAAATCCAAGTCCTGTGTAAATTTTTTTACCCGCATCATTTTCAGAATGTACAGTCAAGCGAATGTGATGGCAAGAAGGATGCGTGCCCTTGATATGATTAATCAACACTTCCATCGCAGCAGACCCCAATCCTTTTTTTGAAACCTTTTATCAATGAAAAAATGAAAAAGCCAAAAGTCTTCTTTACTATCAGGTGTATAGTGCAGATTAAAGAAACCCACCATTTTGTGCTGATGATATATCCCATAAGGTTCAACCATCCTATCGTCTGGTCTTGATGTATGCCTTGGCAAGAGCAATAGCGACAGGAGGCGTGACTACGGCAACAAACTTTTGCTGCTCAGTATTCACGGAAAGTCCAAGAGCTTCTTGCCAGTTTTCAGAAGTTATTCCCTTCATGTTTACTTGAGACATAAGTAGTAACCTCCAGTTTTTACACTTAATTTTTAAATAGCATAGTATTAACAATGTAGATTTACATAATGTGTCATTATACGTAGTAAACAAACAGGCTTAAGTCTTTTTCAAGTATATTTTCTCGAAATTTTCCTTATTTCCTGTATGAAAATTTCATATCTACTATTTAGTTTCATACTTTATTTTAATAAAAGTTCTTCACACGAAATGAAACTAAGTCAGCAGTCTAAATCCTAATCTTATTAAACTAAAGAAATAAGAAGAGAAAAATCTAATTTGGTCAACAGCATTCAGTCTAAAACATTTTTCAAGTCGAACAGTAGGTTAAATTAAATTTTAATATTATACAAGTTATTATATTAATTAGAGGGAATTCAAAGTGCGCATGGAAATTTACGGAAAAGGTGATATGGAGAGGAGTGATAAAAATGGTACAGAAAAGATTAGCAACTGTTGATACTAATATTGAACTACACCTTCATACAACAGCGATAGAGCATAGGGATTTAAAGGTTATTTATAAAATAAATTCTTTTGTTTCAGTCATAGTAAAAAATATTGTTGGATTTGGTATATTTGTAGTAACTGATGATGAATACAAAATCGAAGGACTTTTACACATCAATAAGTTTCAGGATAAATTCATTAAAAATATAGAAGAATATATTTCAATAGGGGACAGAATTGATAATGTTAAAGTTGTAGGGGTTAATCAGGAAAATAAACTAGAATTTTCTAGTATGCATTTGACGTTTGAGAAAATGAAGAATTATACAGATAAGAACACAAATGATTCGGCAGTGCAAGAGCTTTCTAAAGAAGTAATGGAAATAAAGAAAGTATTAATGAATAAAGTAGGAATAATATCAAAAGAAGCAGAAAATCGGATACTTAAAAATATAGAAGAAAATGGTTTGATAACATTTTCAATGGCAATGGGGAGAGTTTTAGAAAATTATCAGGTTGATTTAGGTATGCTCTTAATTGAAGAAATTGAGAATAAAATGAGTGACTATCTTTAGCGAACTAAATTTTATAGTCTCAGATCATGCATATATACAATTTTTATCACGTAGCCGTGAAAGGTTAGGATTAAGAAATAATAAAGACATTGAGGAACATTTACTTAAAGCTTATGTAGCCTTAGAAACAGAATCACATATATATTTCATTACTGAAAATTTTAGATTTCCCTGTAAAAAGGAAGAAAATTCATATGTCGTTAAATCAGCACTAACAAAACAGCAACTAATGAAACCATACAATTAATTATTTACTATTAGTAGTATATAAGAGTGAGCGAAAAAGGAAAACATGTAGTTGAATTATCAAGATTAATTCATAATAAAGAAAAATGTAAACAAAATTAGCCGTAAATATGCAAATACAACAAGGAGAAATTGATGTATGTTTAATAGCTTTGAAGATTTTAATGATATATTGTTAACCAAAAGAAATTCAGGTAGTATTATTTGCAGTTTTAAAAGTATAAATAATTTAGGAAATGAAATAACAAAGGAAGAATTTTTAGAAGAGATAGGTCATCAATCCAATGAAATAAAAGGAAGATGGGAAGTAATTGACAAAAGAATGGCTAAGAAAATTCTTGAATACATTTTATCAATGGATATGGCCTATGATATTGATTTAGAAACAAAGCCTTTAGCAGAAAAATTAAGTAATTATTTTTTAAAGGAATTTCTATCAGATGCAAAATACTATACTAATGGGAAATTTGATGAGGTTGATGGATTCTTTAGGTTAAGTGAATGGACATCAATCACAAACTCAACATTTGACACAGGAATTTTAGCAATAGATAAAAATAAAATAGGTATACTGTGGGCAGAAGATAATGACTAATCATTCTATTGTGTTAGGGGGCGCGTTAGTTAAATAGAAATAAAAATTAGTCTGTAACAATGATTACTTGGTAATCATTGTTACAGGTTTTATATAGGCAGCTACTTGCCCTCATATATATTTAACTTAGCTAAGAGGGCAATAGGGAACAGTACGAATTCTGTTATATTACTGTATGATTTTCGTTACGATGCAGAGAGAGTAAAAGATACATATGAGGATCTAGAATTTATATTTGTTGGTGCTGTATCTTATTATTAATAGCTTTGAGGTGTTGAACAATGTGGAAAGTAAAATGAATAAAGAGGAACTTATTGAACTTGTAAAAAAGATCTATAATCTTGATTTACCAGAAGCAGAACATAGCGAATATGTGAATGAATTCAATAATAGCGGTGTTCCGCATCCGGCACCTAGTGATTTAATATTTTGGAATGATATAGAATTAACACCTGAAGAAGTAGTAGAAAGTGCATTAAGTTATAAGAGAGAAAAAGAATAACTGAAACAATTAGATAAGAAATTGTACTTGTTTTTATATGAGGCTGTGGGTAGGGGGAGAATGAGATGGAAAGTTCAAAAGTTGTATTATGTATACCTGGTTTATGGAAGAATAGAAGTGAATTAATTGAAGCGATTGTAAGAAAAAGTGAGGGATATATGTTCGCTGGGAATTATATTAGTAAACTAGGGGATCCGAGTATGTTTTTTGAAGTTGATATATATGAGCATGATGAACGAGTAGCAGAAGCTTTTGAAATTGCTGGATACAATTCATTTACTGAGGAAGACCTTGATCTTATTAGAAAACATTCTTTAACTCTGTATTTAATTGGGGACGGAGGTTCGATTGAAAAGATAAGAAAGTTAGTTGATGCTGCAAATGCACTTGTAAAAGCTGGAGGACTTGGCGTGAAGGTTGAATCTTCAGGTACTGCAAATACAATTGAAAACTGGAATCGTATGTATCATACAGATGATGCGGTAGAATTATTTCAAGCTTTTGTGACAGTGATTGAAGAAGATGATTTTTACTATACATGTGGTATGCATTGCTTTGGGCTCCCGGATGTAATTACTTTTAAAGATCAAATAACGCCGCAATATGCTCAAGAATTAATGAACGTTTTTTGTTTGTATAATCTCATTGAAAAGCCTAGCTTAACGGATTATTCTACATTCAGCCTAGATGAAAATAATCCTCATTTTATATTGCAACATACGGAGTGTAGACATTTTTCAGAAGATGAACTGTTTTATAATCAGTATGGAATTTGGGCGTTAGTAAAAAAAGAGTAGTATAAAAATTTGACGTGAATTCGAGATAAATGAGTATAGGAGAATAATGAATATAGAACTTGTCAAAGCGATTGATAAGGAATACGAAAAATATCCCGAAGCATGGGCCAATTACAGTTGAGGAAGTTGTGCAAGCTGAAGGGACTTTCCATTCACATAATCAGTGTAATCGGAAGTGCTTTTTATAAATAGTTTGAGAAGCGGTCTATTGGGTTGATAATCTGCGTTTCTACTCATATTGTAAATTTGAAATAAAGATGCAGTTTAGTTTAATTACAAAAGTACTCTTCATTTAAGAAGGCAAACAGAAAAATAACTGGATTGACAATATTAAAGGTAAGTGTTAATTTTATTAATGTAATTTTAAATTGAATAAAGGCAACATGGCTATGGACGTCATGTTGGCGAATTAACATAGAAAATGTTTTAATGCAGAGCCTCCTAATTCTTAGGGGGGCTCTGCATTTTTTTATTTTAATGTGGGAGGGATTAGATGGATAAAAGAATTTACCTACTTACGATTATTACCTTTGTTGTAGGTCTAGTTGAATTAATTATTGGGGGAATACTTCCTCTTATTGCTGAAGATTTAGGTGTTTCGTATGGTCAAGTTGGACTGTTAATCTCAATGTTTTCCTTAAGTTTTGCAGTATCAGGCTCCATTTTATTATCTTTGACGTCTAAGATAGAACGAAAAAGGTTATTTCTAATTGTCTTATTCATCTTCTTTTTATCTAATTTAATAATAGTTTTGAGTGATGGATATATTTTTCTTATGGTAGCAAGAATATTGTCAGCCATGTGTGCAGCGTTACTTATTTCATTGTGTGTTACAATAGCTTCCCAAATAAGCGATGAAGCGTATAGAGCTAGAGCAATTGGAGTTGTATTAATGGCTTTTAGATTTTGAAGAAATTAAGGAGATGTAAATATGCTTATTAAAGATAATATTTATGGTCAATTTATTATTAACGATAAAGTTTTAGAGAAATTGATTATGAGTGAGCCAATTCAGCGATTAAAAGGGATTCATCAAGGGGGAGCGAATTATTTAGTTAACGAAAAATGGAATATTACACGCTATGAACATTCAATTGGTGTAATGTTATTAATTCGTAAACTTGGAGGTTCTTTAGAAGAACAGATTGCAGGGTTGCTACACGATGTTTCTCATACTACATTTTCTCATGTAGTGGATTATGTCTTTGAGAACGAATTTGAAGATTACCACGAAAAAATATATAAGGATGTAGTGGATGATTCCGAAATACCCAATATTCTTTCTGATTTTAATTATAATTACAGTGAAATTATAGACGATTCTAACTGGTCAATATTAGAACAGCCTGCCTCAGCTTTATGTGCTGATCGAATAGACTACACACTTCGTGATATGTATGAGTATGGTTATATATCTTTAGACAACATTCAAAGTTTTCTTGATAACCTGATAGTATTTAAAGGTACAATTCACCTTAGAGATATAGAGATAGCAGAGTGGTTTGTTGAAACTTACTATAAAGAAGTCATTGACTTCTTTATGAATCCATTGTGTATTTATGCTAATTATATGTTAGCTGAATGTTTAAAAAAGGCTTTTGACAAAGGAAAAATCACAGAAACAGATTTTCTTAGAACAGATAATGAATTGTTAAATAAAATACACGAAACCAAAGATGCTGAGCTTATAAATATCTTAGAAAAGATTCATCCAAAGGTACAATTACGTATTAATCAAAAAGACTATGATATCTTCCAAAAAAATAAAGTACGTATAATAAATCCTTTAATTCTGAAAGATGGGATATCTAGTTTCTCTTCAGATTTGTCTGTAAATGTGAGAGGGATGACTAATCAAGCTCATCGCATTGCTAAAAAAGGAATATATCTTAAAATTTATTAATCTATAATTGATAATGATGCATAAGTACGGTGCTCATTTTATTATTGCCATTCAACTAAAGGGACGTTTGTTAAATAAAGACAAAAAATGGATCGAACTTTTTTCAAAATGGATTCTTTTTATTGATGATTAAATCAATGTTCATGTGAAGTTTTTAATTAAATTTTATTTTAAAGCTACATTCAATACGATGCTTTAAAGTTCCGATTCGTTCAAATATAGTTAGTTAATAACCTTAAAAAATAAGGGACTACTTATGTGGTAAAATAATATGAAAATTCAATTTAAAGGAGGTATTAAATGAAATGGCTATTAAAAACCTTAAAACCAATGAATATTCCGAATTAGAAGGAGAAGCCTATTTCGAATTATTTGATCAAAATATTCTGGTATACATAGACCAAGATGCAGATATCGAATACGCAGAACTATGTATAACATATTTAAATTCTTTAAGTGAGGAACTGATAAATAAACTTTGTAAAGCATCTATTAGATACTGTAATGAATTTCTTGATGATATAGGTGAAGATATTATAGAATTTTCTAAACCGACAGATGTTCTACCTTATATTACACCAAATACTATATGTATTCCGAATCCTAAAAATAAATCTGAACCTGTCATTGATTTAGAATTAAATTGCACATGGGAAGAAGAACATGGTATGGAATGGATCATTCGTAGTGGGGAAGTTATGTATGTCGGAGCATTTAATGGAATAAATCCATATGGGAATTGTGATATCGGAAAAGATTGGAATTATGCTTAATGTATGATTTCATAGAAATGTAATCAAAAAATATACTAATTTTCTTATTAAACTAAAAGGTGCTTTTGTTTAATAAATTTAAACAGCTTTATTATCTTTTAATGTGAATAAATTTGTATAGTTCAATACATTATTATTTCTATGCAGTTATTATTTGTTGTAACTTTGAAATAAAGTCGCGATGCTTTTACCCCTTTAGAATCATGTCTAAAGGGGTATTTTTTATTATGGGAGTGAAATTATGTCGTTTGGATGCATATCCTCCTGAAACTGAATGTTGCAAGTGACGTTACGTCACCTATTATAGTTAGGTTATATCATGCAAGGAAAGAGGAATGATGAATGAAGAAAAAGGACATAAATTGGAAGGACCAAGACCCTTGGGGATTAAAAGAATTTCTATTAATGATGCTACTTGAATTTGTATTTGTTATAGGATGCATAAAATTCTTAGTAAAGCCTATTTATTCTAAGTGGTTTGATAATGAGCTATATTCAGGAACTTTAATAGGATTAACAATAGCGATTGTTTTAGTTTCAGGTGTGTATTTTATGATCATTCGGCCAAAGAAACTTTCTTGGAGTGAAGTAGGAATCAGGTCATTCTCTATAAAGGATTGGAAACTTATTGTCTTACTAACTATTATATTAATAGTTGGTGATGTAATAGTGATGGTGCTTACTAGCTTTATTGGGAATTCTTATGAGAACAGCAAAACTGAAGCGATACAGCAAAACGTAAATTTCTTTACTGTTCTTATTGCTTTTATTTCTGCGGCGGTCATTTCACCAATATATGAGGAAATATTTTATCGTGGTTTTTTATATCGATGGCTACGTACACGTTTTGGTATGATGGGGGCTATTTTTCTAAGCTCATTAATCTTTACAATTATCCACATTCCAACTTATAATGCGATGCCTGTAAACTTCTTGAGTGGTATAGTCTTTGCATGGGCGTATGAACGAACTAACTCAATTTGGCCGTCAGTTATTATTCATGGTCTAACTAATGGAATTATGATTCTGATGACAACGATGGGATAGTAGAAGTTTGTTGTAAGCAGGTGAAGTATCCAATGTCACTTAATACATACTTTTAGATCATTCTATTTTCACTTTAGATAGTGAACTATATTCAAAATTAACTATCGGGGAACTGTGGTTGAATAAAAATAATTAAACTTTATTCGAAACCTACATTATGTGAGAACAATTAGCAAAATAAAACACCGTATTTCCCTGAATAAGTAAAAATATGGTCGGGAAATTCTCTGGTGTAGCTCTGCAAAAAAGATACGATGTTATCCCCCTTGGATATGGTTATCTAAGGGGTTTTTTAGTGAAATGGAATAGAACATCTGAATTGAAAGGTGGGTTAAGGAACTGCTGAGTGACAATAGAGTTATTCCGTTAGAGGACCAGATTGTTGAGGGAAGATTCAGAAAACAAATTGATTTTAAATAAAATAAATTGTTATAATTAGTACCAGATATTGGTGTTAAGTGTAAAAAATATGGGGTTAAACGTATGATAGGGGCGAGAATAACAGCTACTGGGACATATGTACCTGGAGAAAATTAACAAATTTTGACCAACTAATTAATGCTCCAACCCCGTTGTGATAAATTTTTGCGTAATGATTAACAAAGAAATGAATTTGATTTTAAGAACTGGTTGCCAATTGACAACTCAGTTTTTCTTATCTTCAATTATCGGGCGCGATAGTTGAAGATGACGTTTTTTTGATAAACCAAAAGTTTGAAGGTACGAACTAGGGATTATTTATCCCGCTATTTGTGGGCAGTAATACTCCCACCTCAAAATTCAGCGAAAGCATTGTCCAGTTCCAGTGGCTAGAATGTTCGGTGGCTTCGCTTCTTCCTACGAGGTAAAAAACACCTCTACGTCAGAAGCTCCATCCCCCTCACATTCTGGGCGAGCCACTTCCACATTTCTTTGTTGTCCAGCTCTAACGGCTAGAATCTCCGGTCGTTTCGCCCCCTCGGACGAGGCAGAAAGCGCCTCTCTGTCGGGTGCTCCAACGTCCTGCGATTCTGAGCGAGCCGCTTCCGCCTTTCTTAAGAGGTTAGGTGGGAGATAAACTGCCCGTAAAAGCCCGATTGGTGAGGGCTGATAATTAGTGGGGGATGAAGAAAACCCCCACTGATTAAAGTTTCACTTTATATAATGTGAGAAAGGCTGTGAAGTTATTTGAGAGGTTATAAAGCAATGCTATTTGATTTAGATGATACCTTACTTAATAGGGATAAGGCAGTAGATAAAATGTTTTTAATTATTTTAGAAAAATGTTATGAGAATGTTAAACATTCGGTAAAAAACGAAATGTTGCGGAAATTCAAAGAATATGACAAAAGAGGCTATGGCTATGGTGATAAAACAAAAGTTTTGGAATCATTTTTTGATGAATTTCCACCAAAATATAGATTGCCACGCAATTACATTCAAGATTTTTGGAATAATAATTTTCCTCATTGTTTTTCTATAAACCAAAAGACTATAAATATCGTAAATACTATAAAGAGGCAAGTTAAAGTTGCGATTATAACAAACGGCTTAACTCAGAGACAAAAAGCTAAAATAATTAACACTAATTTAAATAGTTGTTTTGATATAATAATTATTTCTGAAGAAGTGGGATTTAGTAAACCTGACAAACGCATATTTGAATTAGCATTAAATAAGCTTAATGTGCAACCGGAAGCCGCATTATTCGTTGGAGATGACATAGAAAAGGATATTAGTGGTTGTCAAAATGCAAATATAAAGGGCATATGGTTTAATCCTCATATGATCAAGAATGATACCGAAATAAAACCATATGCCGAGATCAATTCTTTTGATAGATTATTAAGTTATTTTACATAATAAACATAATCAGAAGTTGTTTTACTTCACAATATTTTTATAATGAGTAAAAACAATAATAATGATTATCGAAAAGAAGAAAAAAAGATAGAACTTAATAATATTGAAAAGATATTTAATGACTAAATCGTTGTTGGACTAACGAGAGCTTTAGTTTAAGGTTACATTATTTGGAAACTAAAACCTAGAAACAATAGATCTTAATAAAACCCCTGATTTTTCTGCTTAGCGTAGAAAAATCAGGGGTTTTAATTCTGAAAAATGTCTTAGCATACAAAATTTCTGAAATGTTGGCGGTACCCGATCACCATCAACTTAAGAAATTGAGTGTTCTCCAAAACGAAAAAAATGAGCTGAATTCTCATAAATAACTGTAAAAAGGGTGTTTTTGCCCATCCCCCGAAAAAGGGGAATAAGACAAAATATACCAATGTGGAAAAGTAACTCTAAATCAACCTTTGTTGTATATTTTGGAGTTACTTGACGTTTACTTTTATCCTATGCCTAAAGGCGGACTGAATTCCTGCATAGGCTTTCCAGTATCACTGAATTTGTAATGAAAAGTTGTGAACAATTGAAAAAATAATAGTTGAAATAATGAAGGGTGAGAAGGAGTTTATTTCTAATAAGCGAAATATTGTATTGTTTTATCCTAAATTATTTGTAAAGGTGGATACATAATGACAGTAAAGAAGCTTTATTTCGTCCCAGCAGGTCGTTGTATGTTGGATCATTCTTCAGTTAATAGTACACTTACACCGGGTAAACTATTAAACTTACCTGTTTGGTGTTATCTTTTGGAGACAGAAGAGGGACCTATTTTAGTAGATACAGGTATGCCAGAAAGTGCGCTTAATAATGAGAATCTTTTTAAAGGTACATTTGTTGAAGGACAAATTTTACCTAAAATGAATGAGAACGATAGGATCGTAAATATTTTAAGGCGTGCCGGATATGAGCCAGAAGATCTTCTTTATATCATTAGTTCTCACTTGCATTTTGATCATGCAGGAGGAAATGGCGTTTTTACAAATACACCAATTATTGTACAGCGTGCTGAATATGAGGCAGCACTCCACAGAAAGGAATATTTGAAAGAATGTATATTGCCGGATTTAAACTATAAAATCATTGAAGGGGATTATGAAGTAGTGCCAGGTGTTCAATTAATATATACACCGGGACATACGCCAGGGCATCAGTCATTATTAATTGAGACGGAAAAATCAGGTCCAGTGTTACTAACTATTGATGCATCATATACGAAAGAAAACTTTGAAGATGAAGTACCGTTTGCTGGATTTGATCCAGATTTAGCTTTATCTTCAATAAAACGTTTAAAAGATGTTGTTAGGAAAGAAAATCCGATTATTTTCTTTGGACATGATATGGAGCAAGAAAAGGGATGTAAAGTGTTCCCGGATTATTTGTGATATTGCATATAAAAAGTCATGGGCTCGTTAGCTGTAAATTTATAATAAAGTCTGACCGTTTGTAATAAAGTTGCACCGTTTATAAAAAAGATTGATCAAAAGTCCTGTATTGATGCAGGATTTTTTTGTTCTGCAATTGGACCATATTTTGGAATAAAGAAGGGGATTGGATTGTTCACTTTGAAATAGTAAGTTATTCCGCAAAAGCGCCCGATTGCGGAATGTTCCAACCATTCGCTACTCTTAGGTTACATCATTCTACCTTGCGATTCTTACAAATTTTTATAAGTTATAGTAAAAATAAAATTACAGGAGTTGAAATCATGGAGTTCTATAAAAAACTAAAAGAAGAACGCTTAAAACATAACTTATCACAAGAAGAATTAGCCATTAAATTAAACATAAGCAGACAATCAGTTTCTAAGTGGGAGCTTGAAAAAGGCTATCCAAATATTGAAACACTTATTACATTAAGTGATTTATTCAACATTAGCATTGATGAATTAATTAAAGGAGATGATTTCTTGAAAGATAAAATCATCAAAGAAGGAAAAATGGGGGAATTAAAAATGACAGATCAATTTAAATGGTTATATGTATTGAGTTCAATTTTAGTAGTATTTTGGCTTTTTGTACTTCCCTGGTCCAATCTATCAGGTCTAACATTAAGCATAATTAATCTCATAGCTGTTATTTACTTTGTAATTGTCGTTAGCTACATCAAAAATAACAAGAAAAAATTTTTTAATTAAACTTTAAAACTAAAGACGACAGCAATCAGGTGGCTCAACATTATCTGATTGCTGTCGTCTTTAGTAAATTCCTACTTAATCACGATTTTGAATACTCAAACCTTTTTCAATTAAATTTCGCAACTTTTTTATAAACAATGTGACTTTGTTTCAAAGCCACATGTATATCCAAAAGCCAAACCAAAAACAAATAACCAAAACAGCAACAGTTAGACGTTTTGGGTTTTATTAATTTACAATATTTGTCTTAACTTATAAAATCCGTGAAATGACGGCAGTACCCCATACCCATCAAGCTAAGATTTTGAAATACCCCAAAACGAAAATTTTGTGCATTATGATCGTTTTTATTGTTTTGAGGTAACCCGTTCTTTTTAGCTTGATAGCGATGGGGCGGTACGCCGAAAAGAAAAAAATACCAATTCATGAATAAATTGGTATTTTTATTCATCAAATTGAAATTAAATAACTATAAAACTAATCTTTTTCAACTGTATATCTAACTTGTTTAAAGTTTACCATGTCTCCATTTTCAGTATCATCTTTAGTTTGCAAAAGTTGAACTTTTGGCTTGTAGTCCGTCCTATGAGCATCTTTGATACCTTTAATGTTAAGTTTGTAGGATTCACCATTTTTTATTTTTTGTTCAAATACTTTTTTATTGGCAACAAAAATAAAGGTCACTTTATTTTCATCAATTCCCTCAGTCCTAAATTCTAATTGATTATCTTTTGTTGTAATTGTTGGTGTTAATAATTCAATACTTCCGTTTCCAGTTTCTTGTTTATTAGCAACTTCATAAGCAGCTTTATCACTTGAATCTAAAGAGTTCTCTACTATACCTGAACATCCGGATAATGTGATACCAGCAAATAGAATAAAACTTAATCCAATTATCTTTTTCATAAGATCACCTCAACTCCAAAATACTTTTCGACTCCGTCAGTCGTCAGCAGGGGAATAAATTGTCATTCCCAACCCGTTAGCATGGAACATAGATGATTATCTGCTAACCTCTTGAAATTATACCATGATATGTAAATGACGAACAAGGTGTATATGGGGTGATCCCCCTATAAGCTCATCCTTTTTTAATTTTTTTACGTTTCCTAGCATAGATGTTCCTTCTACTTCAATAAGTGATTATGTTAACTTTTACATGAATATGGTATATACTTAAATCTGAACATTCGGAAGAAAAAGAAACGCAAAAATGCTAACTTGAAATTATAGAGAGATAGGGGGAGGATTTATGGAAAGACAATATGAAATCTCAAATTATGCACCAACATTAGAAGAATATAAATATTTATGTTCAGTTGTAGGTTGGGAAGATTATATGAACTTTGATGTTGCCGAAATATCATTAAAAAATTCTGTTTTTGCCGTTACAGTTAAGGATGAGAGTAAGGCCATAGGAATGGGAAGAATTGTTGGCGATGGAGCTATTTATTTTTATATTCAAGATGTGGTAGTTCATCCAGATTATCAAGGAATGGGTATCGGCAAAAAAATTATGAATGTGTTAGTAGAGTATCTAAAAGAAAACGCACCAAATAAAGCGTTTGTAGGATTATTTGCATCAGAGGGAAAAGAAAAATTTTATGAAAAATATGATTTTAAGGATTACTCACCTAATATGACAGGAATGTTTACTGTAATAACGAAATGTGATTAAAAAATTTATATCGTGGTCCCGCCCCGTCGCTATCAAGCTAACAAAACAAAATTCCTCCTAAAATGAAAAAATACGCTATTCTGTCTATAGAATCATAGGAAAGGATGGCGTTTGAAAAATTTTATGGATACAAGGTTGTTTTAGGTTGTTGAAAATAGTGACGCAACTTTTCATCTTAATTTAATGTTTTTTAAACCATTAATATCAAAGATCATTTATACAGAAAGTGAAGTTTTTACAATTTTCTTTGATTTGTGAATTGAGTATATTATCATTTGTATAGATAAATATAAACAAGATTGCGGTGATATTAAATGTCACGAAAGGAATTTTATCCTGTATTAAGTATACTTTTGATGGTTGGTGCCGCTATTATAGTAACTTTGACTTTTTTTTCAGATGAATCTATTATGATGAAGTGGCTTCAGAGAATTTGTTGGACTACTATATTTATTGGGAACTTATTATTTTATTTTCGTAAAAGTCGTATGAATAACTAATAGGGTTCACCGTATATTGTCATCAACAGAATTACCCCAAAACAAAAAAATTGTACATTTTCACCTGGAGATGTCAATTTTCTCGTTTTGGGGTATTTGCTTTTCTTAGCTTGATGGGTATGGAACGGTCCCCCTTAGAGCGAGTAAAGCTTTTAATTTATAATAAATCCAGTAAAGACATAAGAGTTATATACGAATGAACAACAAATTTCTAGATCTATTCGGTGAGTTCATTGAAATAGAAGACGGCTTTTTACTTAAAAAAGTTAATGAGCAAGTAGTGAGTAAGATAATCGAAAAATAATGGAGGGATAGAATTGCTATATTCACATGTGCAGCTGCCGGATGGGAATGATCCGCGGTGTAATCATTGTGAAAGAAGCATAGGAGGAAGTAAAAGCCCCATAAAGAAAGTCGGCTGTATCCAATGAGGATAGCTGGTTTTAAAAATATTCAGAAAATCCAGTTGACACCCTCTACTACTCGGTGTTACAATGTACCTGTAATAAGCAATACTGAATAGCGTGTTTTCTCAAAAGATATTCAGTAAAAATTTCCCTTAGTACTCTGTTATACTGAATATAAGTCAGACTAAATAGAGGAGGTAGAGGAGGAGCAGAACATGGAAAATTTAACTGAAATGCTGAAGGGTTCGCTGGAAGGCTGCGTTCTGGAAATCATCAGCCGCCATGAAACTTATGGCTACGAGATTACCCGCCGCCTGAACGAGCTTGGGTTTACCGAAGTCGTAGAAGGGACGGTCTATACCATCCTCGTGCGATTAGAAAAGAAAAAACTTGTGAATATAGAAAAGAAACCATCAGATATGGGGCCGCCCCGCAAGTTTTACTCACTTAATGAGGCTGGCCGCCAGGAACTTGAATTGTTTTGGGAAAAATGGGATTTTGTATCATCAAAAATTAATGTCTTGAAGTCAATCTAGCTTCATAAGATATTCCATCCGATATTTTTGGAGTGTCTTGTTCAGCTCTATAAAAAAGGAGGAAAGATAAAATGATGGAAATGTTCAAAAAAATGATTGGTGACAAAAAAGAGTACAAAATGATGATGGCACGGGTTGAAGCCCTGCCAGAGGACTACCAGTTTGTATTTAAGAAAATTCAAAACTACATGTGGAATTTCTCAACAGGCAACGGGATGGATATGCTGCACATACAGTATGAATTAATTGAGTTGTTCGAAGCCGGTGCGGCGGAAGGTAGACAAGTGCTGGAAATCACTGGGGACGACGTGGCGTCCTTTGCCGACGAACTAGTGGCAAACGCTAAAACCTATGTCGCCAAGTATCGTGAAGATTTGAATCAGAGTATCATGAAGCGATTGAGAAAAAAATAAATTCAATAGATAATACCGACTGATTAGCTGGTGACAAATATGAATTGTTGCCTTCGCTATTCAGTTATATTTTTAACCTGGTAATAAGTCGTACAGATTATCAGTCAGACTAAATAGTGGAGTATAGGCAATCTAGCTCCGCAAGGCACTTTTTATCCCGCATTAACGGGCAGTAAAACCCCCACCTCAAGATTCAGAGAGAAGCGAGGAAGATAGGTGGGGGATAACTGCCCGTAAAAGCCCGATTGGTTCAACTAACCATCAGTGGGAGATGGAAAAACTCTCCACTGATGGAATTTTCACTTTATAAGGAGGAAAAAGGTATGAGCAATGCAGCGATTTCTGTAAAAGGGTTAAAAAAATCCTTTAAAGACAAGGAAGTCTTAAAGGGGGTGGATTTTGAGGTGCGGCGTGGCGAAATTTTCGCACTGCTGGGTTCAAATGGAGCGGGCAAGACGACGACGGTCAACATCCTCTCGACGCTGATGAAGCACGATGGCGGTGAAGTAAGTATTTGCGGCTTTGACGTCCAGCGTCAACCGGATCATGTTCGCCAGAACATCAGCCTGACAGGGCAGTTCGCAGCTTTAGACGGCATGCTCACCGGGCGGGAAAACCTGATGATGATCGCCAATTTGCGTGGAGTTTCCAATCCCGCTCAAGTCGCCGACAATCTGCTTGCAAGATTCAGCTTGACCGATGCGGCCAACCGCCGGGCAGACGAATATTCCGGCGGGATGAAGCGCCGGCTTGACATCGCCATGAGCCTGATCGGGACACCAGCAGTCATTTTTCTCGACGAACCGACGACAGGGCTTGACCCCGAAGCGCGGATTGAAGTCTGGGATACCGTCAAGGAACTTGCCGGCGGCGGCACAACCATCTTGCTGACGACCCAATACCTGGAGGAAGCCGAACAACTGGCGGACCGTATTGCCATCCTGCATGGCGGAAAAATCATCACGACCGGTACCCTTACCGAACTCAAAGAGATGTTCCCGCCAGCGAAAGTGGAGTACATCGAGAAGCAGCCGACATTGGAGGAAATTTTCCTCGCAATCATTGGCAAAAAGGAGGAGATGTAAATGAAAAGCAAAACAGGGGTATTACTAGGGCGTTTAATGCGCAACATCATGCGGAGCCCAGATACGATTATCACGGTGGCGATAACGCCGATTATGATGATGCTGCTGTTTGTCTATGTATTTGGCGGCGCCATAGAGACAGGCACGGACAACTACGTCAATTATTTATTGCCGGGAATCTTGCTGATGGCTATCGCATCCGGCGTCGCTTACACTTCCGTGCGGCTGTTTACGGATGTAAAGAGCGGGCTGATGGCACGTTTCATTACCATGCCCATCAAGCGCTCGTCGGTATTGTGGGCTCACGTATTGACCTCGCTTGTTTCCAATGCACTTACTATCGTAGTGGTTATCCTCGTTGCGCTCTTGATGGGTTTCCGCTCCAGCGCTAATATCCTGGATTGGCTCGCAGTAGCTGGGATACTCGGGTTGTTTACGCTGGCGCTGACATGGCTGGCTGTTATTCCCGGATTGACAGCGAGATCTATGGAAGGAGCGACAGCCTACTCGTACCCGCTGATTTTCCTGCCGTTTATCAGTTCAGCCTTTGTCCCCACCGAAACCATGCCTAAAATTGTCCGTGCGTTCGCTGAGAACCAGCCCGTAACTTCAATCGTGAATGCGATTCGTGCCCTCTTGTATGAAGGATCTGTTGGCAACGGTATCTGGATCGCACTTGCTTGGTGTGTCGGCATCATGGTCATCGCTTACTTCTTCGCCAATAAAGCATTTAAACGCCAGTTAGGATAAGTACACCATCGGTTCGTTGTCTCGTGGTAACTAAATCTTTCGAGATAAAATATATGTTTGGAAAAGCATGGAGAAATTTTCCGTACTTTAATCATTTGTCATGTTCTCATGGGTAACTATTGTCGATATAACATAGGTAGAAATGATCAAATTTTTTTATAAAAACTAAACTTAAAACTGCTGGAGAAAAATCCATTTTGATCAAGATTTTATCAAGGCCTAAATTTAAAAAAACAAATAAATTTAAGGACATTACATATTTTATATGACTAATATGTAATGTCCTCTCTTCTTCAACAATCGCGCCCGTTTGTTGAAGATTAATTTTCATTATGCTTTTTGTGCCGAGTCCAATGCTTTTTTTAATTCGTCCGGTTTTTGAGTACCGATTACCACTGTGTTATGTTTCAACTTTAACTCTATACCTTTCTTTCCATTCATGTTATAGGCTTTTTCACCCTTAAGGTTAAAACGAATTCCCCATCCTCCAAATCGTTTTAGTGGACTGTAAGTAATACTTTCATAGTGACGTATATTTTTGAAAAGGTACTGCTTATATTGAAAGTGAAAAGGAACAAAACGAACATAAAGACCTTGTTCACGGACCTCAATGATCAGTTTCAATACCCCAAGCATTAATACAGGAAAGGCAATCCCAAAAAACAACCACAAAACAATTAATACACCATTGGGAGCTGGTTTATCTCCAAACGGGGTATCAAGGATAATTTGTTGAATGAATCCATACCACATCAGTGTGGCGATCCCCAATATGAGTATCCATACCCAAATTTGTTGTGGTCGCTGAACCTCACGAAAGATAACTTGTTCTTGTTGTTTCATTAATGATTGTCACCTCCTACATGGTTTATTTATTTGATTTAATTTCAAGATATTTTCTTCAACAATCTGGCCCGATAGTTGAAGAAGGAGAACAACGTTCTCCTATTGACTATAACATCTTATATACATCTGCGTAAGCTACTTTCAGTTGTTCTCTCAATTGCTTGTTTTCATTTTCCAATTTCTTATTTTTCCTTTTAAGTGATGCGATAAGTGCATCCTTGTTACTTTCATTCATTTCTCGCTTTACTTGTTTCGGTGTAGGAACCTGTGTCGGTTACAATTGAGTATTGACCGTTGAGTTGAACTAAACAATCATTAGTTAATTCTAATACATCTGATATTCTAAGTCCTGTTTTAAATGCTATCCAAACAACAGGGATAACTTCTTTATGCAAATCATCAATATGAGTAAAAAGTTGCTCTAACACATAGTCTGGAATATAGTTAATTTGATCAATCGATTTTTTTCTTAGCTGTGGCTTATCTTCGGGGAAAATCAATAATTGCACATGGGTTTCAGGAGTAATCTCAAATTCATGCCGTTGTATATCTTCAAGAAACTTATGTAAAATTGATAACGATCTTATTACATAAACTTCTGGGTGTGAATTACGTCGTTTCAGATTATTTTTAGAGTATTCATGTAGATACTCAATGTATTTTTCGATATGGGTTCTTTTTAGGCTTTTTAAATTTTTCCATGTTGGTTCTATGCCAAATACAAATGTGAAAAATAGTGTTAAATATGTCATAAAAAGAATTCGTATCAAATGGGTATGCTGTTGCCATACCGGCAAGAGATATTATTGTCTTTTGTGATTATAGCTCTAGTAACGGAATTGAAAAAATGAAAAGTATAATAGAAAAGGTTTGGGAATGTGGAGATCATTTACTTCTTGATAAAATTTTAGTGAGAATTGAGGGGGAATGGAGATACCTATAACGGCTCGAAATGATGAAAAGTATAATAGTCCATATTGTAGTAGAGTAGCTACTTAAGAAGATATGAAACTGTTTGTATAAAGAGGAGAACGTAAATGGAAAAGTTTATTAAAAATATCGGGGATAAAACTTTCATTGCTCAGGCAGAAGAGTATTTAGCGGTGCAGGTAGAGGGGTTATTTCATTTTCTATCTGAGGTAGAAAATGATCGATTAATAGATGGGTTTTCTATGCAAGTTGGGTGGTCGATTTACTTTCTTGATCAAAGGGAAGACGGATATCATATTATCGTACATGATTATACAAAGAATCCATTTGAAGATATGACGGATGATTTAACAATTTCTTTATGGATTCTATTGAAACAAGTTCGTTGTGTAAAACAATTAAAAGTTGAAGGGGAATTGCTGCGTTTTTGTGACAAAATTGTTGCTGCAAAAAATGTATTGCAGTTAGATGATATTTACTTAGAGAGAACAAAAGATTGTGAAACAGGTGACTCCGGTTGGTATATAGGCCCTGTTAATGATGAGGACAATACAGAAGAGTTAGAAGCGTTTTATGCATATGAACTTTTAAAATTGAGGTCTTCTATTGTTCAAGTTTTAACATTGCCTGCTGAATACCTTGTAGTCTTTGAAAAAGATCAAATAAAAGCAATTTTAGATGAAAATGATATTAATATTTGGGATGAAGTTGTCGATGTGTAATCTAGTATAGAAAATGGAAGATATCATGTTACTACACTAGGATTTAGAAGGCTCTTACGCTTGTAGGAGTCTTTTTATTATTGTACGAAATCATGATAAAAATCTTTAAGTGAAAATAACTTTCTTATAAAACGACAGTATACCATAATTGAATTATAGAATGTTATAATTTAGGAGAATGCAGTTTCATGATCTTACCATATAAATAAGAATTCAAATAGAGAGGTGAGTACATGACGAATTGTTATTTTGAGTTTGTAATACATAAAGGGGATCATTTTTATAAACTAAGAGAGTTCTTTTACAAACTTAAGGAAGAGAAAGAAAAAGAGAGGATAAATTCTAGTGATTCTATGTGGTTAGAGTATTTTGAGGAGGACGTTTTACAACAGTTTTGGTGGCCGACTGAAGAAGAATTACATAACTATTGGATATTATGGGAACAAACTCCTGTAGAAGAACGCCTAACGGAACCTAAGCTTGTCACCCCGTGGGATTTTGAGTCTATGATTGAAGCGTTTGCTTGTGGAGAATATGAACTGATATCTTGTGAAAAGACATCAAACAATATTGGAAGAATTGAATTTTATCCCTATGCATGGCCATATGGAGGCAGCGATGTGTTTAGAACTTTGATTGAGTATAGTGGATTCAAAATTATTGATGAGAGTATATAGGATTTACGATAGCTAAAGGTATAGTGATGGTGTTGCTTATTGTAGATGATGATTACGTAAACGATCCGAATAACTTAGCAGTATGTGATTTTAATACAGTAGCCTAAATTGAACTAGCAATAGTAATATTGCTAAAGTTGAATTGTATTATTGTAGGGTAAAAGCGTTCATTTAATTTTGAGTGAGGTGGAGATTCATGATTTTAGATTTAAAAGGTGAATTCAAAATGGATCCTATTGTAGGTATGCTATATTCTGCTGTAGATGGTAATTATAAGCGATTAATATCCATTGTTGCAGGTATGTCACAGGAGGAATTAGATTATAAGGGGCCAAATCAGAAATATAACAGTACAGCGCAATTAATAAGGCATTTGACATATGTAGATCTTAATTGGGCTTTTCGGATTAAAGGTGAGCTAGTACCAAAGCTTCTTGAAGATAAGTACGGACCTATGTTGGATAAAAATAATGAAATTCCATTGATTTTTGGGGTTTCCTTGGAAAGAGTTCTCTCTGATTATGATGAGGTATTCAACATGTTTAAGTCTACTTGCCTTCAGTTAACTGACGAACAATTGAATAAAAAAGTTGATTATGAAAATGGAGCAACAGCAACTATCCGATGGGGCATTTGGCATATAGCAGATCATAATAGATATCATCAGGCTCACATTAATCAACTTCGCAAATGGTATAAAGAAGAATTAGCAGCTTCCAGTATTTAATCTTTGCAATACTAGAAGCTTTCCATTTTGTAAGTACATGTTTGAGTTATTTTTATCGCTTATATAAATACATTTTGATTTTTCAACATATATGTCGTTACTTTATAGACCCAAACACGTAATCTAAAAAACATGGATAGCGTTTTTTAGATTACGTGTTTTATGTTGAAAAGGAAAAAAGGTTATTAGTTATTAAGAGCGAAGTAAATGATTGTGTATATTCTAAATCTTTATGAAAGGTATGGAATATACACATCAATAAAAAATGCATTATAATTTTCAAAAAGAACTACATAATTATATTATCGTTAACTAATGATGGGTTTGTACTACATTTAAGGAAAGAAATAGTAGGAAAGGACTTTTATCTATGAATCGAATTGCTATCGTGGCGGCATGGGAACCGGAGCTTACGTATTTACATAAATATTACCCAAGCTATCGAAAAGAAAAACGAGCAGCTTGGGAATTTCATTTTCATAATCTAAACGGCATCGAATTGATTTCTGTTATAACTGGAGTCGGAAAAGTACAATGTGCAAGTTGTGTTCAGCTTCTTATTAGTGAATTTCAACCAGAACAGCTATTTATGACAGGGATTTGCGGTAGTTTATCAAACAAGGTGAAAAACGGTGATATTGTTGTCGCCACTAAAGTTATGCAACATGATGTAACCGGAGCAGGAACGGGAACGGATCCGTTTGATTTATATACGGGTCGAGCAGCGAGTATTCAACCTTCTAAACAGTTGATTAAAGAAATGAAAAAGTTGCAATTAGCTTACAACTCTCATTATGGTACATTTATTTCAGGGGATCAACGTATTCGCAGTGCAGAAACGAGAGAACTACTTCAGACAGTATACGGAGCACTTGCAGTCGATCAAGAAATTGCGGCATTTTCTTACGTTTGTCATGTGAACGGCAAGCCGTTTCTTTGCCTAAAAGCTGCTTCAGATCAAGCGAATGATAAAACTGTAGAAGAACAAAAAGTATTTAAGATGTTAGCTTGTGAAAAAGCATGCGAATATATGGTGGCATTTTTACTGCATTCTTTAAAAGAAATTAAAGTGTAGGAGTTTCATTTATGCTATTTTAACTATTTGGTAATGAATGTTTTAGAAACAGCATTTTGGGTGATGGAGATGCAAATGAAAAAAAGTATACAAACAGTTGGTATGATTATATTTTTTGTAATTATCTTCATTATGGTTTTAATGTGGAAAACAGATACTAGTAATGAATTAAAAAGGTCTACAACGAAAACAGATAATAATACGGTTTCAAATAGGGTACGTGGCTATATTTTGCTTAAGGAAGATACTGTATTTTTTATTTACGAGAAAATTATAAAATCAGATTACGATAGAAAAAACTTAGAACAAAGGTTAAAATGGAGATTTCCCGCTGACGCTATTTTGCACTTTAATAATCCAAATATAGAAAAGGAATTACAAACAGGTGACAAAGTTAGAATAGAGTATAGTGAAATACTTGAATCTTATCCTGCGAAGATACAGGTTACAAAGTTTGAGAAAATTCAGGATTTAGAGATGGAGATCAATATTTGAGAATACGGATGTGGCTTTGAAATAACGTTTGGTAAAACGGTTTACTAAGTAGAATGGAGGATTGTATAGTGGGTAAGAGTTTATCAGAAATGTCACTTGAAGAATTGTGGGAACTGTTTCCAATTATACTGAAAGAACATAATCCAATATGGAAAGATTGGTATTTACAAGAAGAAAAATTGCTTAGCAACATAATCGGTAATCAATATATTGAACGAATAAACCATATAGGAAGTACTTCTGTGAACGGATTATTAGCAAAGCCAACGATAGATATATTGCTTGAAATAACAGAAGATTGCGATTTGGAATTTTTGATAAGTACGTTAGAGAAAAACGGATATATCTTTGAAAAGCAACCACAAAAGCCAGCACCTCATATGATGTTTATGAAAGGTTATACGGAAAATGGATTTGCTGAAAAAGTATTTCATCTTCATGTTAGGTACTTAGGGAATTGGAATGAATTGTATTTTAGAGATTTTTTACAACTACATAAAGCTGTTGCCGAGGAATATGGTAATTTGAAAATGAGCTTAATAGATAAATATGAACATGACAGAGACGGATATACGGAAGCAAAAACAGAGTTTGTTAACAAATATACTAAGATTGCAAAAATGAAATTTGAAAATAAATACAACCCGAACTAATGAGTTTTTTAATCAACCTTTTTTCAAAATGGATCTTTTTTAACTTTCGTAAATTGCTGGTTGTGAGGTGTTTTTGCTCAAATTTTATTTCAAGGTTACAGTTACAAAAAGTGTATAATTAAAGAATAAACAAAAGTAGTTATTTCTATTGCAATATGTAAGGGTAATTGTTTTTTTCAAAAATATGGACGGAAACTCAGTTATTAATTAAAAGAAAGAATGAGGAATTTATGCAACTTATCCAATGTACAAAAAAGTTAGCTGATGAAATGAAAATAAAAGTTCAAAAAGTAGATGCTGATGATTTTAATCCGCTAAATTGTTGGCATGCACATCTTTTTAAGATTGGCCGCAAAAAATGTGTAATGATTATGAATAATGCTACCAGGTATCACTTTGTTATTTATGGGGTATTAAAGAAGGATTTGCAAAACTTACACCTTGTATTTAAGAAGAATTTAACCACAAATGAATGAGTCCATTTTTACTGTAGATCATTACTTTTATTATGAACTAGTAGAAAAAGGACAGGAATTTATAGATATAGCAGAGATGAATCAATATCTTAATCGTCTAATTATGCTAAAGTTACCGAAGTATCCAGTTGAGATGATGAGAAATGCACTTGAAGGGATAAAGAAATCATAGTTATTCTATAAACCTTTAGTAAATACAAAATAGTGAATAGAGGAAGAGACATACATCAAGAAGATGAAGCGAAATATTTATTGCAGAGCATCCTTGCATAATTACATTTAATAGAAATTGAAAAATTGCAGTCTATTCCGAAAGATATCTCGATAAGGGATAAGTATGCCTTTTTTTACATATTTTAGTATTAAAAAATGAGATCTAGTTAAATTTATTGCTTGAATTTCAAAAAAAAGTGACATATTAGAGGTTTTTTTTGAAACTAAATACATTATAATGGATAGGAAAGATTCTTAGTAAAGAGGTTAGGGAAATGGATAAAGTATACAGCGATTTATTGAATATATTAGATGAGGATAAAGTAAAAAAAGATGAGCCGTTAAAACGATACACTTTTACTAAAACGGGTGGAAATGCGGATTATTTTGTTTTACCTACTACGTATCAAGATGTACAAGACGTTATAAAATATGCAAGTCAAAATAATTTAGATTTCACTATTTTAGGTAATGGTTCAAACATCATTATTAAGGATGGCGGCATTAGAGGGATTGTTCTGAATTTAACTAAGTTAACTAATATCTCATTGACAGATAATAAGATCATTGTTCAAAGCGGAGCAACTATTATTGATACTTCTAGATTTGCATTGAAAAATCATCTAACTGGATTAGAATTTGCTTGTGGAATTCCAGGAACAGTTGGCGGAGCAGTATACATGAATGCGGGAGCATATGGCGGCGAAGTATCACATGTTATTGAAAGTGTATTAGTTCTAACTAGAGATGGCGAAATTCTTAATTTAAATAAAAATGATTTAGAATTAGAATATAGAAACAGTTCCATTTCTAGAGAAGGGCATCTTGTGTTAGAAGCGACGTTTGATTTACAAGAAGGTGAACACAATAAAATCAAAGAAAAAATGGATGAATTGACATTTTTGCGTGAATCAAAACAACCATTAGAGTATCCTTCTTGTGGCAGTGTTTTTAAACGTCCTCCAGGTATGTTCGCTGGTAAGTTAATTCAAGATAGCGGGTTGCAAGGAAAACAAATAGGAGATGCCCAAGTATCTACGAAGCACGCTGGATTTATCGTAAATTTAGGTGAAGCTACAGCGAGTGATTATGTGAAACTTATTCGTTATGTGCAGGAAACGGTAAAATCTAAATTTAGCGTAGAATTAGAAACAGAAGTAAAAATTATTGGGGAAGAATTAATATCTTAATGGTAAACGCCTCTCGAAATGAGAGGTGTTTTTTTATTTGGTCTAATTGATTGGTAGGGACATTCTCCATTAATAATTCGTAGGAAGGAGATAAACATTAGAAAAATTGTCAATAAAAATTCATGTAAACCTTCTAAAAAAGTCTTACAATCAAAGCAGAGAAGGAGGCGCTAGCCATGAATCGAATGGAACGTGAAGAGAAAACAATTAGTATTATGATTGATATGTATTGTAAAAACGAACATGAACAAGATACTATATGTGGAGAATGTCAGAAGTTAAAAGAGTATGCTTATTTTCGTTTATCAAAATGTCCATTTCAAGAGAAGAAGCCCGCATGTCAAAATTGCAAAATTCATTGTTATAAACCAGATATGAAAGATTTTGTTAAAGATGTTATGAAGAGGAGCGGACCGAAAATGATTTTAAAACATCCATATTTCGCGGTCATGCATGTTCTTGACACAATGAAGAAGGCTCCTGACTTACCGAAAAGAAAAAAGAGCTAAAAGAAAAAACGGGTTGTCTAACAAGCCCGTTTTTTCTTTTATCCCGCTATTTGTGGGCAGTAAGACCCCCACCTCAAGATTCAGAGAGAAGCAAAGAAGATAGCTGGGGGATAACTGCCCGTAAAAGCCCGATTGGTTCAACTAACCGTCAGTGGGGGATGAAGAAAACCACCACTGACGGAAGTTTCACTTTATTAACGTAAACGATAGATCTGCCCAGCCTATCATTTTAGCAAATGTTTCTTCGCTGTTTTTATCCCGCATTAACGGGCAGTAATATTCCCACCTCAAAATTCAGCGAAAGCAAAGAAGTTAGGTGGGAGATAAACTGCCCGTAAAAGCCCGATTGGTTCAACTAATAATCAGTGGGGGATGAAGAAAACCCCCACTGATTAAAGTTTCACTTTATAAAAACATTCGTTTAGATAGAGTCGAACTGGAAGATTTCCTAAAAAAATGAACTACTATAGTGTGAAGTTGGCAAAATAAAGAATGGATCAAAAAAATGGGTACGAATGTATGTCTCTTTTCTTCCTACTACAAGGAGAGTATAGTAAAACATCTATTTATTTTTGTATCTTCCAATATCCTTTTATTGTAAAATAATTATAAAGGGGAGGAATATATATGAAATTTGAAGATAACAGAGTATCAGGAATTCAGCTAGGTGCTTTACTAGTGACAGAACATCATAGATATTTGGTGATTAAGAAACATGACCATTATTCTCTGCTCAATGTGGAAACGATGGAGTGTAGCATATTAGAAGTCGCTTTGGAGCATGTTGAAGAAGTGATGGCAGAGGATTTACAGGAAACAGTGAAACAAATTATTCCTGCTGAGCATTTGAAACTTGTTGCAAAGAATATCGTATGAAAGGGTGTCTTGTGCGTGGACAATACTGAATATTTCATTATTGGTGATTTGGAAGCGTTACAAAAACAATTTAAAGATTTATTACAAACAGAGATTCAATGTAGCGAGGAACTTGAAGGTTGGTTGAAAAGGCAGTCCCGGTTTTTAGATGAAGTGGAAGAACAGCTTAGACAACATTATATTCAATTTCAGTGTAACACTGATAACCAGCAAGCGAAAGAAGTTTTCGATTTTGACCAAAAGCATGTGCTGCCATTAGTAAAACGATATAAAAGCTTATTAGACAATAAATACTACGAATCCCCATTCCGTTTGGAGCTAAATCCTGAATTTTTTAGTTTGTTGAATAAAAAAATAGAAAATACGATTCGTTTGTTCAATGAAAAAAATATAGATTTAGAAATTGAAGAAGATGAGTTAGTAACGAGGTATTTCGAGATTACAGGTAACTTAACTGTAATGTGGGAAGGTGAAGAAAAGTCGTTAAGCGACATGCAGATGTATCTTCAAGATCCAGAACGTACGGTTAGAAAAAATGCGATGACTCTTATTCAAGAAAGCATGTTAGCAGTTGAAGAAGACCTTCAGATCATTCTGGATAAGTTAATTGCATTGCGACACCAAAAAGCTCAAAATGTGGGTTTGCAAAATTATCGTGATTATATGTTTAAAAAATATGAACGGTTTGATTATACAGCAGCGAATTGTCTTGAGTTAGCAGAAACAATGCGTCAATATGTTGTCCCGTTACAGAAGAAGCTTCAAGAAAAACAGCAAAAAACTTTGGGATTACATACTTTTAGACCTTGGGATATTAGAGCCGTTCCAATAAACGAGCAGCCTTTACAACCGGTTCAAAATGTAGACGAGTTAGTAAAGGGGAGTTTTCATATTCTGGAGAATATTGATTCTCATTTTTCGGCATTACTACATGAAATGAAAGAAAATAATCTCTTAGATTTAGAGAGCCGAAAAGGAAAAGCTCCAGGTGGTTTTTGTGAATACTTACCTGCGTCTAAACAATCATTTATTTTTATGAATGGTTGTAACACACAAGATGATGTAGTGGTGCTTTTACATGAAATGGGTCATTGCATTCATAATGAGCTTATGAAAGACATTGAACTAGGGCCATATCGAAACGTTCCAATGGAATCAGCAGAATTGGCGAGCACAACAATGGAACTCATAACGATGGAGTATTGGAATACGTTTTATCCAAGTGGGGAAGATTTCAAAAGAGCAAAGCGTGAGCAACTCCGCTTGATGATACAATACTTACCTATTATTACTGTAGTTGATCAATTCCAGCATTGGATGTATGACAATCCAAACCATACGCATGTGGAAAGAAGAGAGAAATTCAAAGAACTAGCAAGAATATATGACTCTAACTTTGTGAATTGGGAAGGGTATGAAAATTGGTTAGAGACAAGGTGGTTGTCTATTTTACATATTTTCGAAGTGCCTTTTTACTATATCGAGTACGCAATTGCCCAAATAGGTGCCCTGCAGATGTACAAGCAATATAAAGAGAATCCAAAACAAACTTTAATGAATTATAAACAAGCGTTATCTTTAGGAAGTATAAAATCAGTAAAAGAAGTGTATGAAGCGGCAGGTATTCGTTTTGACTTTTCGGCGCAAACAATTCAGGAGTTGATGGAGTTTGTGGAGAAAGAGTTGGAGTTACTTGAGGAAGAGTAATAAGGTGTTGGAATTTTAATTTACAATAAATATTTTATTATTAGCCAATAAAGGAAGAATATAATGTACTCTATCGGTAAGTTTTCTAAAATATGTAATGTTCCTGTTAAAACATTACGCTATTATGATGATATTGGTTTATTAACACCTTCTTATATAGATCCTGTAACAAACTATCGGTATTACGACTATGAAAAAATTCAAGTCATGAAAAAAATTATGCTTTTAAAAAGTTTTCAATGCTCCTTATCTACTATTAAGGAATTAATTGAAAGCGCTAGTCGATTGCAATGGACTAGCGTATTAGAGCATAAAATTTGTGACCTTGAAAGTCAAAAAGAGCAAATTTCTAAACAAATAGAAGAAATGAAAATGTTAAAAGTACAAATAGAAAAAGAAGCTTCTATAATCCCGGGACCTGTTTTATCTAGCTGTTATATTGAAAACCGAAAGGAAATAACAGTCTATACGATTCGTGAGAAAATAAAAATAAAGTTTATAGATCAATTAATAAAAAATTTATTTGATCGAGTTTATGCTTTTAATCTTGTAGTTAACGGAAAGTTAATGTCCATCTTTCACGAAAGAGATTTGAATCAAAAAGAGGCAGATGTAGAGCTAATTCTTCCAGTAAAAGATACGAATAAGATAGACGGCTGTAAAATTTTATTTGGTGGGATATATGCGTGCACTACTGTTAAAGGTTCTTATTCAGAATTGGATGTAGGGTATAAAATGTTGGAAAGTTGGATAAGGGAACAGAATCTAACTCAGATAGGAAAAGGAATAGAGATTTATGAAAAAGGACTTGTTCCGTCTAATTTTAATATAAGAGATATAAGACCAGATTTAAACAGGCATCCATCAGAATTTATCACCAAAATATGTATACCAGTTAGCGAGAATTAGAGTTAACTAACAATTTTTTATGTAAAAACAGAGTAAACCCTCCAGTAAGTGGAGGGTTTATTCTTTATATATAAATACAAATTGAAAACACGACATAAACCCGCTTTTTTTAGGTGGGCGAGAGCAACTGGCCATGCATAGAAGCGGTCAGGGCCTTTTTCTGCCACATGAGATGTTTAAAACAAAAGGAGCAGGCTAATAGGAGGACATGTTGTATTCCGCATAGCAGCGATTTATATGTTGGAAAATCAAATTGGATTTATATATATACAAAGAAGTACACACTGGAGGGATTTATTATGTATCATCCTAGATTAAAAGGAAATTCTTATGAGGCTGGAAAACATTATGCAGAAATCCTTTATAAAAATGGATTTCGATTTCCAAAAGTAACTGAAGGAAAATTAAAATTTGGAGAAGCATGCAAACCTATTCTTACTGAATTTGATCCTAATGTTGTGAAGGAAATACAAGGATTTGCTGAAGGCTGCCATTCTTCTTTTGAAGAAGTAAGTTCTTTTTTGTTAAGTATAGGAGTATTTGAATTGACCGGTCAATGTAGTATTTTTTCAGCTTTTAATGGAAGCGAAATGATTATTGGACGTAATTATGATATGCTCTTTAATTTGAAGAAAACTACTGAGTCCTCATTAGTTTGTTTTGAAGGGAAAAATAAATATCTCGGTCATTCGGATTGTTTTATTGGAAAAGTTGATGGTATAAATCAATATGGTTTATTTGTCGGAATTACATCAGTTCCTCATGAAAGAATTCAGCCAGGATTGAATTTTTACTTCGCCGTTAAATACATTTTAGAAAATTGTTGTACTGTAGAGGAAGGTATAGAAGTATTGAAAAGTTTTCCAAGTTCGATTGCCAATAACTACTTATTGGCGGATCCATCAGGAAATATGGCTGTTGTAGAGGTTACCCCTGACAACTATAATGTACGCCTTCCTACTAATAATTATATCCATTGCACAAACCATCATGAAAATACATCAGTATGTGAAAGCTGGAATTGGAGCAAATCAAAAGAACGTTTTGAAACTTTAGAATTAAGCCTTAAAGAAAACATAAATAAAATAAACCTTTCTATTGCACAATCAATTATGTCGGAAACGAAAGGACATGTTTGTTTAAATTTAAAAGAACATCATTTTGGTACGCTTTTCTCTGTTGTAGCAAACTTAAATACATTAGAGGTAAGAAGAGCGGAAGGACAACCAAATAGAGCAAAGTATATATCAGATAGACGATTAATAGATGCGGTTTTAAAAGAGAGATAAGATGCTGATTATTAATTTGAATTGGAGAGATAAATATGAATATATTTCAAGCCCACTTTTCTTTTCTTGAAGGGAATAGTTATGAAATTGGTAGAAAGCAAGGGGAAGAAATAAAAAAGAATCCTCATGCAATGAATGTACTTTTATCATCTAAATCAATAGATGAAAGCAAATTTAAAAAAATGAAGAAATTAATTGAGCAATATTGTCCTGGTTTAAACGAAGAATTAGAAGGATTTGCAGATGCACTTGATGTAAATTATAGTTATCTGAACTTTTACGATGAAGCTTGGTTACAACCAGGAGGATGTAGTTTAGGTGCTATTTTACCATCTAAAACAATTGACAAGAAAACTTATGTCCTTAGAAACTACGATTTGTCACCAGCAATATCTGATATGAGACTATGCACGACAAAAGTTCAAGGTAAATACAGTCACACTGGCTTCTCTGTTTCTTACTTTGGTCGAAGTGAAGGCTTAAATGAGAAGGGGTTCTGTGTAGCTTTTGCCTCATGTGGTATTCCAGTTGGAAAGCATCTAGGAATGAAAAAGCCCGTCACAAAAGGACTGCAATTTATGGTAATAGTAAGAGCCTTACTTGAAAATTGTAAAAATGTTGAGGAAGGCATTTGGTGTTTAGAGAACATGCCTATTGGAGCGAATATGAATTTACTCTTAGCCGATGCAAATGGTGAAGCAGCTTTATATGAAACGTATGATGGCGCTAAAGCTGTAAGAAAAACGAATCTCGACTATTTAATCGCAACGAATCATGCTCTATTTCCTGAAATTGAAAGTCTTGAAATAGGAAGCTTGGTTCATTCACAAATACGATTTAATGTTTTAGAGCGTAAGTTTAGTGCTATTGGTAAAAGATCTGTTGGCGAATTAAAGAAACTTATTTCTACTGAGTTTCCAGATGGGTTATCCGTTCATAATTACCAAGAAAATTTCGGAACCGTTTATTCTGTATTATTTAATCTTACTGATTGTCAGCTTGAATTTTCCTTTGGGTCACCGGTGCAAAATAAGATATATAAGATTGGCGTAGGTGATAGTTTTTCAAACACATCGTTACCAGTTAAATTTCAGAATAGAGAATACGGAACAGATTTTTGGAGAGTTTCAAAATAGGAGGGGGTGGCAAAATGAAAATATCTGCATTACAAAGAGAGGTTAGAGAGTTTAGTAAAAACAAAGGTTTTGAGAACGCAACGATTGAAGAAAGAACCTTATTTTTGGTTACAGAAATAGGAGAGGTCGTTCAAGAAGTCTTAAAAATCTCTTCCAAACCTGATTCTGATCATATTAATGAACGAAAGGAACAGTTAGGTTTTGAAATATACGATGTGGTATGGAATCTTTTTGATCTTGCTAACAAACTCGATATTGACTTAGAAGATGCATTTAGAAAAAAGGGTGAGATAAATAAATATAGACATTGGGATGTATAAAAATAGTCGGAATAAGCTTAGTAATAAGGATGAACCGATGTGGTAGTCCTTCTTTAATTAACGGATGCGATTTTAGTACACGGAATTGTGTCCTTTTTATTCATCATCAAACATTTACACTCATATTTTTTCTCGTGCCTAGGATTATTAATAGCGGAAAATAGAGTGATAGTTTCTTTTGTAAGAGTTAAAATACTAGCAAAGTTTTTGCTGAATTAGAGGAGGAAGAGGGTTGCTTGTTTTTATAAAGCTTCTTATATTTATTTCAATTCCTGTGTATGCCTTTTTTAGGATGTTTCAGGATTTTATATTTATAAAGGAGAAACCACAAGATGTAAAAGATAAATCAGTCAAAATCAAAGCGATAGATGTTTATACCTCTATAATTATTTATTGTTTATTCATGCTTGGCTTTGTTCTAAATGGAATGGCAGCAGGTGCTGGTGAGCGTTTGCTCATTTTTGAAATGACTGGTGCTAAGAATAACGGATATGCTTCTCTTGCAAATGAATATGTTGTTTCAGTAATTGTCTTATTAACATTGGGTATGATTAGCTTTTGGATCGTAAGCTTTAATTATGGGAATCTTCCCCCACTTGTTTATGTGGTATGCAGTACATTAATGATATTGAATATCATATTTGCAGTTGCTTATCTCACTCATACAGTCTGCTCACATGATGGTGAAGAATTTTCGATTTTCTTTCTGCAAATTAGCTTTCTATCATTGCTTTTTTTATATATCGCAAGTTTGAAAGAATCTCTGAAGCATTTTCTTGATAGCCAGCATGAAAAAGAGATTGAGTACAACAATAAATGTATGTTATTTCTCGTAAGGATATGTAATAACTATCAAAAGATGTCAAAACTATGGGCTATAAGCTTATTTCCAGTCCTGATTATCATCCAGCTCATTTTGGTACTGTTTGGACAACGACCAGATAGCCTTATTCGTGTGTTTCTTGAAACAAGCTCTTTCAACTATTCGAATATCCCGGCGCCAAAACCAGAAATAGTGAAGGGTGATGGACATTATTTGTGTACTGTCTCTGCTAGAGGGCATAAAAAGTTGGTCAAGCCAGTCAGGGCAGGTATTAGAGCTGGAGCAAGAATCCCTGTGAACCGCCAGCTACTAATTGCCAATGCATTTGAAAATATTCTTGAACAATATGTTCCAAACTTACATAAAGCTATTCGTAACTTTTATGACAAGTATGGCTATCCAATCAGCAGGCACATCAATTCAAAGTGGTCCGCAGACATCATCTATCTTATCATGAAGCCTTTGGAATGGTTATTTCTTGTTGTGTTGTATACGGTGGACAGAAATCCAGAAAACAGAATTCATATACAGTATAGTGAGTTGAGGAAGTGAAATAACTAGAGACGGTTGACATAATGACATTCCATACTTATTTTGTTGTAAAGATTGATTAATTTAAAATGAAAAGAAATAAAAATGTTCTTTAACTAACAATAAGAGGCATAAGATTAATCGTTTGGAAAGAAATAGCTTTTACCTTATTATAGTATTAAAAATACTGAAAATTTGGAGTGGATGATAATGGAATGCTTAATAGGGGATGTAAAAGTTCATTATGAAATTTATGGTTCTGGAAAACCAATTATCATGCTTCATGGTTTTACTCCTGATCATAGACTAATGTCAGGTTGTATGGAGCCTGTTTTTTCACAAAGAGAAGGTTGGAAACGAATTTATATTGATTTGCCAGGTATGGGACATACGAAGGGACACGAATCTATTCAAAATTCAGATGGAATGTTAGATCTCGTTTTAAAATTCATAGATACGATTATTCCAAACGAATCTTTCTTAATTGCAGGCGAATCATATGGCGGATACATTACTAGGGGAGTTATATCGAAAAGAAAAGAAAAAATAGATGGTGCAGCATTTATTTGCCCGATGATTATTCCGAATATAAACAAGAGACAGCTTTCTCCACATACCGTTATTTACCGAGATGAGAAGTTTTTATCAAAGTTAAGTAATGAAGAATGTGAGAATTTCAGTTCGAATTTTGTAGTGCTTAATGAATATAATTGGCAACGTTATCTTGAAGAGATTATATCAGGAATTCAAATAGCAGATGAGGCGTTTTTAACAAAAATACAGAAGCAATATGCTTTTTCATATGATGTGGATAGTCAGTTATCCTTATATGAAAAACCAAGCCTCTTTGTATTAGGGAAACAGGATTCAGTAACAGGCTATAAAGATGCTTGGGATTTGCTTGATAAATTTCCTCGGGCTACTTTTGCGGTTTTAGATAGAGCAGGACATAACTTGCAGATTGAGCAGGATGTTTTATTCCATTCATTAATAAATGAATGGTTAGATAGAGTAGAAGAAAAATGATTATAGGAAGTTTTTTAAGTTTCATATTTGGAACATGTAATAGTTTAACGAAATCAGCTATTAATAAAAATTTCCATTATTTGGACGTAATGCAAGTAAGCTTATTGACCAATCTTATCGTTTCAAAATTTAAAATGTGTTGACAGAAAAAGTGATTAGGTGCCATATTATAAATATGACTAATAACATAGGCTAGTAAAACTAGCCTATGTTTACTGTTATATAGTTAGCTCCCTAATTATATAATACTAAAAGTAATTGGTGAATGACTTAAAAGAAGAAAGAAGGTACATATATGAGCAATATGAAAGATTCGGAAAAAGCGGAAGATGTTTATGCTGTTCCGCCTGCTGGTTCCGATATGAAAGTAACAAATTATAATGATGCTGTTCCTTCACTTATACAATCTAAGCGTCAAATTGATCGTTACAATTTAGACGTTGACGCACAAGCTGTTCTCGTTGCGACTAGGCTAATGGCAGCGGGAGCTAAGCTTGGACATGCTACGGAGATTCATTTCTCTAGATTCGGTTTATCAACAGGGCGCTATCGTTTACTGGCAGACCTTGAAGATAACGAAGGGGAAGCGTTACCTTCGCAACTGGCGGAACATCTAGGTGTCACACGTGCTACTGTGACAGGTCTAATTGATACCCTTGAGAGAGATGGTCTCGTATCCCGTCGACCTAGTTCAAAAGATGGTCGGCAAAAATCGATCATTTTAACGGAGCGAGGAGCAAAGAAACTTCGTGAAATGGCTCCAGAGCATTTCGCAAGGCTAGAAGCCATGGTCGGCCTACTTAGTATCGAGGAACGCAGTGTGTTTCTCGACTTGCTTAGCCGAGTGACAGAAGGCATCTCAGCACTTACGGAAGAACTAGATGAATAGGACATATGAGCAATAATCAGAAAGGGCTAGTAGAGCTAGCCTATTTTTCTTTTTATATAGTTAGGTTCCTAATTATATAAGGAACCTAACTATATAAAAAGAAAGGAGGTGAGTACATGAGAAACGTAAAATATCCGGATAAGACGGAAGAGGTATATGCTATTGCGGATACGGGTACCAAGGTAAAAACTTTTGTATTATGGCGTGAAGTATTGATGGCTTATGTTGGCCCGGCCATGATGGCAGGGATTGGGGGACTGATTACTGGTAGTAAGAACCTTCAAATTGCTGCACTGACAACGATTGGAGGAATATCAGCCATAGTAGCTTTGATACTTGGTCTTTGGTTAGAGAGACGAGGAATTCATAATCAATGGCTTATCGGTGTAAATCACTTAGTTGTGATGGTAGTTTTCACATTAATTGGGGCTGCGATTGGTATATTTGCTGCGTGGATGACAACTTTTTTAATGGAAGTGTTTGGGCCGTTCAACCACTTTGTCTGGCTCAATCGGGTGTGGATTGATTTTCCACTATCTGCAGTAATCGCGAGCGCAACGATAACATGGCGGTGGCGTAGGAACCTTAAAAAAATATTTCATTCAAAGGAGAATAGAAGATGATTGTTATGATTGGGGCAACGGGTACGATTGGCGGTGCACTTTTGAAACGTTTAGTTAACCAGAGTATTCCTGTTCGGGCACTGAGTAGAAATCCTGAGAAATTGCATATGCAGATTGGAGATTTAGACCAGTCACTTATTGAAATAACATCGGCCGATGCAGCTGAACCTGAATCGTTGCGCTGTGCGTTTACAGGGGCGAACCAGCTTTTTCTTGCGATGTCTAACAGTCCTAGGCAAGTTGAGCTGGAGACTTCGATTATTCGTATTGCTGCAGAAGTCGGAATTGAGCACATTGTAAAAGTATCTAGTCCAGCTTTTAATCGAAACGCTCCAGTAGCAGTAGCAAGATGGCATCATGAAATTGAGAAAACTCTAGCTAAATCTAATATCACTCATACTGTGCTGCGTCCATATGCGTTTATGCAAAACTTACTACGCTTTGCACCGACGATTGTAACGCAAGATGTTTTCTACGGTTCTATGGGGGATACTCCATGTAACTTCATTGATTGCCGAGATATTGCAGATGTTGCTGCGGAAGTTTTGACTAACAGTAAGATAGCTGGCAAAGTATACACACTTACCGGCTCTGAAGTATATAGCTATCCACAAATTGCAAGTAAACTATCCGTTCTGCTAAGTCGGCCAATTCGCTATATCAACATGGACCCTCAAGTATTACGACGTAATCTAATTGAGCAGGAACGCATGCCCCCGTGGCTTGCAGATCACGTTTTAGAAATTCAGGCCATGTCTGTGATGCTGCCAGAAAGACCTACGGATACTGTGAAACAGTTGCTTGGTAGAGAGCCCCGTACGTTAGATGACTTTTTGTGTGAGAATATAGAGAATTTCTAGAAAGAGAAAACAAGTTGAATGAGAACGAGAATGATTTTTAGTTATAGAAGGGATAGAGCCCCATCACTATCAAGCTAAGAAAAGCAAATACCCCAAAATGAGAAAATTGACATCTCCAGGTGAAATGTACAATTTTTTTGTTTTGGGGCGTTATAAAATTCTTAAGTTGTTGGACATGCGGTAGTAGTCCATATAGAAGTCTCATTTTTATGTATGTAAGATATTTTAGTTTTTTAATCGTGTACGTGCAAAAATAACTGCCCGTAAAAGCTCGATTGGTTCAGTAGGGGGATGAAAATACTTCCCCTGATAGAAGCTTTACTTTCGTATTATAAAATAAAATATTCTAAAAATTCATAAATGTTAATTACTAAAGTTGTGCATTACTGTATAATGGAATATGTTAGGAAATATATTTGTGTAAGGAGGGGTAATCTTGTATACTTTTAAATTTCATACAAGAACAATAAAAATTACGATGTCCGGCATTAAGCCTACTTATAACAGGTATGTTAAACCGTAAGCGATAATGATCAGAAATGAATTTGCGTGAGATTATCGTAAATAGATAATCTTTTTAATTTGCTTATTGATAAAGGATTATTAATATACTTCCCTAGGTTTATGGACTTCTTATCCTAGCAGTATTGTTCTTGCTATAAACTAGGAGGAAGAAAATTAAATGATGAATTTACTGTCCAACCCAGTACAAATAAAGGAAAATGAACTGGAAAAAGTCTTAAAGGAAATTCAAAGCGGGCAAAAAACATGGGATGAAGAGAACAAGATTGATATTGTTAAAGCGATGATTAACCATATCGGTTCAACGGATAGCGAACTTAGAGAATTGATTTACAGTTCTTTTTGTCAATTGATATTAGATAATGAACTTGCGCATGAATTATTAGCGGAAATATTGGATTTTTGTTTAAGTGACTTGTTATTTAAAGGGATTGGCGAGAATGGGACAGACACTGTATTTACAAGGTCATTTACCTCACTTTTAATAGCAGTCATTTTATACAAGGATAACGAAGATCATTTTCTACCTCAATTCATTGTTTATAAAGCAAAAGATGAGTTAATTCATTATATTAATTTAGAACAGGATTTAAGGGGATATATCTCTGAAAAAGGATGGGCTCATAGTGTAGCACATGTGGCTGACGCTTGTGCGGAACTTGTGAAAAACGAAAAAATAGAACAGAAGTATTACTCAGATATATTAGAAACGCTTTGGAAAAAAATATTTTACACAAAAGGTGTTTATATCCATAATGAAGACGGAAGAATTATAAGACCAATTCTAGAAATGTTAAATCGAGGATTAGAGATAGAGGAAGTAGAAGCTTTAATCAAAGGTATACCAATGGAAATGAAATCTCAAAAAGAAGAGCTTGATGATGAACATTATTTGTTCCTAAAAGCAAACTGTAAGTCATTTTTAAAAAGTTTTTATATAGAAATTAACTCAGACTCTAATTTGTTATCACTGCAAAAAAATATTGAAACTTGCTTATCAGAAATTTAAAGGCTTTATTATTTGTTCAACTAGCGGGGACGTAAATGAAAGCACATTAGATATAGATACATGGATTTTGGCTATCCGACTTAGGATAGCTTTTTTTATTAATCAACACCTGCCATTTTCCAGTTACTCAGCAAGAAAAAACGAGAATTTTTAATGTGGTGAAGGCTGGCTGTTTTTCTATTTTGTTCTTTATTCGAGTTTTGTTGGCGATACATATATGTAAAACATATTTGACACCTAAAGAGTGTTTTTCTATAATATAGGTGTAAAATGTTTTTTACACCTATATCGGCTATAGAGGTGGCAATTTTATGCGAAATCGAATGAAAGAATACAGAGAGAAAAAGAACATTTCACAAGGGGAACTAGCAGATTTATGTAATGTTAGCAGGCAAACAATTAACGCTGTGGAAAATAACAAATATGATCCTAGTTTATATTTAGCTTTTGATATAGCAAGCAATTTAGGGGTTACAGTTGATCAATTATTTTTGTATGAGGGGCAGGGGAAAAAATGAGTAGAAGGAAAATTGGTGCCATAATCTACGGGATTGCCACTGCAATTGTAATTGTCTTTACTATTTATAAAATGATAGTAGGTAAAGACGTTGGGTTTAATGAAATTGTTGCTATAGGGTTGTTACTTTCAATGTTTTTGACTAGTATTACTTGGGGAACAAAGGAAGAAAAGGATGGCATTTTGCAGGAAGAAGAACTGGGCCAAAAAATTACTGAGAAAAGTTCTAAAATTAGTTATTTTCTTATCATTCTTTTTATATTTGGAGCAATTATCGGTGACAAAATGGTAAATGGAACGACCAACATTTTTTTATTATTCTTATTAGGGTTATCAATGATTACACTACCTTTTATTGAGTTCTTTGTTGCAAAAAAATATCAATAAAATCGTTGAAAGCCTGTTTTGATTAGATTCAAAACTGCCGCCGCATCCATTAGCGTTATGATGGCAGAGGGAGACATTGGTGGTTAATTTTATCCCGCTATTTGTGGGCAGTAATACTCCCACCTCAAAATTCAGCGAAAGTATTGTCCAGCTCTAGCGGCTAGAATCTCCGGTCGTTTCGCCCCCTCGGACGAGGCAGAAAGCGCCTCTCTGTCAGGGGCGTGGGCGTCCTACGATTCTGAACGAGCCGCTTCCGCTTTTCTTAAGAAGTTAGGCGGGAGATAAACTGCCCGTAAAAGCCCGATTGGTGAGGGCTGATAATCAGTGGGGGATGAAGAAAACCTCCACTGATGGAAGTTTCACTTTATAAACAAAACTGTAAAACAGTGTCGGAAATTTTGTTCATTGAGGATGCAAATCTATTTCTTCAACTTCTTCAGAGCGTTCGTCTTTCTTTCCCTTGTTTTATGACTTTTATAATATTTACTAATAATTAAAGAGAATTCATATTGTGCAATGAAATATTCAGTTTCATTGCTACAACGCTCCTTATTTCCACTCTTTATTATGAATATCTAATCCTTCTTGACCAAAGAAATGGAGAATATATTCTTTTTCATCGCTATCGGTTTTTTTAGCTAGTTTAAATTCCTCTGCACTTACCTTTTTTCCAAGACGTAAATAACGAATTTCTAAAAAGTCTTCAACTGCAGATTCGAAATTTCCATTGTACCATTTGTTCAGAATAGATTCATATTTTGGCCTTTTATCATCATTACTAACATTCAAGTTGTTTTTTAAGTATTGGATGTTTTCCTTGGTCATTTGAACTCGACCTACATCACGGGTACCGCGAACATGAAGATTATTTTTATCAAACGTAAGTTTTTGGAAAGACATGTTTATCATCATGTCATTTATAGTTTGCTCGTTTTTGATTTCTCCAATAGACTGAGCTGCTTTGGATAAATCATCATTACTAACTACATAACTATCTTTTTGTTGCTTTTGAATGGTTTGAGCTTTCGGTTTTTCCTGAACCTTTTCTTCTATTTTTTTATCATTATATGTTAGAGTGATGTACGTTCCTAATGATAAAGTTACTAAAACAATTACACTATAAGTAATTTTCTTTTTCAATATAAATCCTCCTGCGAATATCTTTAAAAACCATTTTCTTACGTTAATGTGATGAAGGCTAGCTAATCCTAATCAGATTAACTAAATCTTTTTGGGATTCTTTTACTAAAGATTTAGGAATAATTTATTAAACTTTAGCAATTTTTAGGCGGATGTTTAGTCCGTATTCATTCGTAAATTTGTTTGAACCGGTGAAAAAATAAAATGTGTAACAGTATGTGCAAATGGATTTACATCTTCAATGAATTCCTCTGCTTTAGAAAAATTTTCAAATTGCATTTTTAGCATGTAACAAGCATTTCCTGCTATACGATAACAAAATTCTACGTTTGGAAGTTTCTCTATATAATTTTTAAACGATTTATAGTCTCCGTTTTTGACTGTTGCTTCTATTATACATTGGATAGGTAAACCTAATTTCTCATAATCAATTTCTAAAGTATATTTTTTTATTATTCCAAATGACTCCATTTGTCTTACACGTTCTGTTACGGATGGCGAAGATAAATGAACTCTTCTTCCAATTTCGCTCATTGATAAACGACTATTATTATGTAATTCATCTATTATTTTTTTATCAATATTATCTATTTTCATTTTTTAAATAAATCCTCTTTCTTTCGTTAAATGTTTAAAATATTTATTGGCGATTCTTTATTAATTTAATGTGATTTAATAATTCTGTTTTTTTATAATTAATATAACAAGGAGGTGCTTTTAATGGCAAGAATTATTGAATCGAATTTCGGAGAATCACCATTTCAAAGACTTTTAGGGCATAACATAGAAGTGATGAAAGGATGGTCTCACTTAGGAGATGTATTAGAAAAAGATGGATTGCTCTCTGCTGAATTAAAGGAACAAGTAAGGAGAACGTTGGCGCAAAGTAATGGCTGTGAGTATTGTAAAGCGAAAGGAAAACCTGAGTTTGATAAGTTTAATGAAAAAATATCTATTGCAGTAGGATTTGCAGAAGTGTTTTTTAAGCAAAAGGGAGATATATCAAATTCAACTTTTTATATTTTGAGGGAATGTTTAAGTGAAGAAGAAATAAGTGAGCTGTGTGCATTTATTGCTTTTACCACTGCTTCGCAATATTTTGGTGCGATGCTGAGATTAGAGGCACAAGAGCAGTTATAAAATAATGAATAGAGTATCTAATATCGTTGCAATCCTGTTTTGATTAGATCAAAACAGGATTTTTCTTCTACACACTAACGTTTTTCTTCTTCGTTGACATATATCTTTCATCTAGAAAGTTTGTACCTAATACGCCGAGAATAATTATGATCGCTCCAATAATATGGTAATACGCTAGTTCTTCATGTAAAAAGATAACACCAGCAAACATTGTAATTAAAGTAGACACATTGCTAAATACACTCATTTTTGACGCTTCTACAATGGATAAAGCGTAATTTGATAGGAATGCTGTTAACAGTGAGGAAAGGATTCCTAAATATAAGATGGAAATTAGAAATAACGAGTTTGTAAAGGGCTGAAAATATAGATGCATAGTTCCAGCTGTAATATGGTTTCCGATAGATAATGTATTGAAGCAAACAAACCCAATTACAGTCATCATATACGTTACATCGATTAATCGAAATTGTTTTGTCATCTTTCGTGCTAGAACGTTATAACCAGCTGATGATAATGCTGATAAGAGAATAAGGATCACACCGGTAAAATTAGTAGTATGAGAGCCAAATCCTTTCATAACAAAAATAAACATAACGCCAGATACAGATAAAAGAAGGGATAGTTTTTGCCAAATTGTTGTTCGTTCTTTTAAAAAGTAAGAGGCGCATACCATTGTAAAGATAGGAATGGTGGCTTGAATAATTCCTGCTTCAGAAGAAGAGGTATACACTAATCCAAATGCTTGAAAAGTAAAGAATAAAGCTGGATATAGAATGGCTACAGGTAAAATAGAAAGCATATTTTTAAAGGTAATATTTAATTTGATCAAACCGAATATCACTGGAATAGATGCGGTTAGAAAAGAAACAGTAAATCGATGAGCTAATGTATCCAGTGGTCCCGTGATTGTAAGGGTTAGTTTTACAAACATAAATGAAAAACCAATAATGAATGTATAAAGAATGGCTGCGGCGTATGCTTTTTTTGTTTGTGTCATAGTCACACCTCGTATCATCAATTTTCTTACTGGCCAGTATATGTAAATGGTAAAGTTTTCTTGCGGATGCTACAATACAAATACATACAATCTGTACCGGTACAAAAATATATAGAGGTGTAAGCGTGTATAAATATTTAATTGTTTTTAATGATTTAGAAAAGTTAATTCAAACTGGTGAATTAAAAGAAGGAGATAAGTTACCTTCTATTCGATCTTTAAGTGCGCGTTATCAATGCACGAAAAGTACCATTATTCGTGCGCTTCAAGAGTTAGAAAAAAGACATATGATATACTCCGTTTTGAAAAGCGGATACTATGTTGTGAAAAAAACAAACGAAAATCTTGTTAGGCATAGTAGTGTCATAGATTTTGCAACATCTGCACCTGATCCAGATATTTTTCCATATTTAGATTTTCAGCATTGCATGAATAAAGCAATTGATACATATAAAAATGACTTATTTATATACGGGACTCCGAAAGGACTGCCTTCGTTAATTCGAGTGATCCAAAGGCAATTAGCAAACTATCAAGTATTTACGAATGAAGAAAATATTTTTATTACATCAGGTGTTCAGCAGGCATTATCTTTGTTAACTTCTATTCCGTTTCCAAATAAAAAGAAAACGCTTCTAATTGAACAGCCGAGTTATCATTTGTTTATCGAATATTTAGAAACGCATGGCATTCCTGTGATTGGCATAGAACGAACAGCCGAAGGGATCGACTTAAATGAATTAGAACATATATTTCGAACAGAAGATATTAAATTTTTTTATACAATGCCCAGATTTCATAATCCATTAGGAACATCGTATTCTAAGAAAGAAAAGGAATCCATTGTCCGTTTAGCGAAGAAATATGATGTGTTTATTGTGGAGGATGATTATTTAGCGGATTTAGAAAGAGATGCGAAAGCAGATCCGATGTATAGTTACGATGATTCTTCCCAGGTTATTTATTTGAAAAGTTACTCTAAAATTATTTTTCCAGGGCTCCGTGTTGGTGTTGCCGTTATACCTGATTGTTTAACTGAAATCTTCCTTACATATAAAAAATTACAAGATATCGATAGCTCGATGATTTCACAAGCAGCTCTAGAAGTTTACATAAAGAGCGGGATGTTTGATCGGCATAAACAAAAAACTCGCGCTTCCTATTACGAAAGGTCCAAGAGGTTAGCTGCTTCTTTGAAAGAATGGAGTAGTATGAACAAACAGTTATTTCAATATCACGATGCAAATTTACCGTGTGTGCATACACACATCATCCTAAATAAGAAGGTTATCATTCAATCGCTTATTCGAAAGTTACAGCATAATAAAATCTTACTAGATTCGATTAAGAAAAATTATTTATCTTCGTTTCCAAAAGAAAAAATATTGAAGTTGAATGTGTCGAATGTAAAAACAGAAAGGATTGAAGAGGGGATATATAAGATTATCGATGAAATGAAACGTATATAAATCAAAGGCAGGCTTATCATAACTTTTTGAAATGAATACTTATAGTTTTAGGCATCTCATCAACTATTACAACAGTACTTAGTAGTCCAAGATTTCATGTGATTAAGAAATATATAGAGTCATTAGAAATGAAAAAAGTACCTTAAACATCCGTTTTTGGTCCTTTTTTCACGCACTAAATTATATATATGTTAAGATAGAAAAGAAATTTTGAAGAAGTGTAGCTTAGCTAATGAATAGGCAAAAGCAAACGGCTCAGTATAGGACTAAGCCGTTTGCTTTGAAAGACTAAATTTTATGAATTCCGACGATATCCATATGAAAATAAATTAATTAATTGCCAAGAATATGAATTGTTTAGATGCCATCTTGCTGGAAAATCAAGAAAACTTGCCAAGTGGATGATGGAAAATGATTCAAGATTGATGAGTTTTTAAATGCAGCCAAAAAGTGACAGAAAGAATCGGGAAATTGAGAATGATCATTCTTGACTGTCAGCTGATTGTAAAATTGCAGAGGGGTGTTCTTTGATGACAAATAGTAGAATGAATCCTAAGGTTGATGAATTTTTAAAGGCAGCCAAAAAGTGGAAAGAAGAATATGAGAAGTTGAGAAATATTGTTCTTGACTGTGAGCTAACCGAAGAATTTAAATGGATGCATCCTTGTTACACGTTTGAGAAAAAAAACATAGTTTTAATACATGGATTTAAAGAATATTGTGCGCTTTCGTTTCACAAAGGTGCCTTGTTACAGGATACTCATGGGATTCTAATCCAACAAACGGAGAATGTACAGGCGGGGCGCCAGATTCGATTCACCAATGTTCAAGAAATAGTTGAAATGGAAACCATCTTGAAAGCCTATATTTATGAAGCCATTGAAGTCGAAAAAGCCGGTTTAGAAGTGAAGAAGAAAGAGCATAAAGAATTCATAATTCCTGAAGAACTTCAAAATAAATTCGATGAAATGCCTACTTTTAAAACTGCTTTTGAATCATTGACACCGGGACGGCAAAGAGCATACATTCTTTATTTTTCTCAAGCCAAACAATCCAAAACTCGAGAGTCAAGGGTTGAAAAATATACCCAGAGAATTCTCGATGGAAAGGGATTAAATGATTGTACTTGTGGGCTATCTCAAAAACAGCCCAACTGTGACGGCTCACACAAGTCATTGGATAAGAAAAAATATTAATCAAACTTTAATATACTGTCTCACTTTGCGTTCATTTTTAAAGTTGAGCAAGAATATGGAAGATATTTAAAATCATTAAATCGAAAATACGGTTTCGAGATAACAAGTCTGGGTGAAAAGTATCCAGGTGTAGAACGTTTTCTATGTGAATTTAGAAACGAATTACGAACTAACGAGTGCTTTAGTGTAGAAAAAACATAAAAGAGTCGATTCCTTAGCGTACAGGAAATCGGCTTTTTTTCTTTAGATGTTATCAAGACCTAATTTTAGGAGACTATTAGAAAATAAAGGAGCTAACATACTAGACATGACTAATATATAAGCTCCTTAAAAAAAACATAAGTTGGTTACTTTTTATTTACTTGATCATACAACTCAAGAAGATCTGCAACTGGAATATTGTTTATCTTCATACCTGTTATATCACTTTGCTGTATTTCCACATCCCTAAGGTTACTATGAGTTATTTTACTACCTTTAAGATTGCATCTTTTAAACGTAATTGGATTATCTTCTTCTCCAAGATTTGTATCAACGAAACGAACCCCATCTAAAGTCACGAAAGCCATTTCACTGTTAGAAAAATTTAAATCGGCAAACAATGTGCTTATAAAATTTATATTATGGAACTTTGAATGACTAAGGTTACAGTTGTTAATATGACTGCTTATCATGTTACTGTTGCTAAAAGAACTGCCTTTTAGAGTTACCTGATAACAATCCGTCTTAGCCATATTACAGTTTTCATATTGGGTATCTGAAATATCCTCATTTTCAACTAAGTTTTCTATTCCTGATGAAGTTCCTATTCTTTTTATGTAACAATATTCATCTTCTGTTTTAAAGGTTGCTTCATATCCCATCTTTTCATAAAAGAAGTGGTTGTTGATTTGTCTACTAGATGTTTCAAGATCCCAAGCTCGTACATTTAAAAACTCTTTTTCTATCAAAGTTATGACTTTTGATCCTATGCCTTTCCCCTGATAGTTAGGATCTACAAAAATACGGTCTATCCTCCCAAAAGACTGACCTGAAAGCGTGACAATAATTCCACCCACAATCGTTTCATTATATATAATTTTGAAGGAATTTAACTCTTTAATCATATACTTTGTCATTTCAATTGAAGCATACCCTGGTGGCTGAATGTTATAGTCAATTATACTTTCTTGATCTGGAAGCCATTTTTTTGCTTCTTCATCAAAGGTTCTTTTCGAAATTGCTGTTAATGTTTCAGCGTCTATAATAGATGCTTTCTCAATCCTTATTGTTAACATTTAAACGTCTCCTTTAGACTAAAATAGGTTTCCTTCAATCCTTATATTACCATAAAAAACAATCTTTAGATTTTAGTTGGTCTACTTGTATAGTTTAAACATTCAAACATCCTGTTTATATTTTAAAATATTTCTCATTTTCAATTATTTTTTGTCACAACAATACTGTATGATGCATAGTATAAATTAAATACTGTATGACATATAGTAATAAAAATGAGGTGGGTGAATGAGTACTTTATTGAATTCATTAACGACAGAGCTAAGGAGAGGAACGTTGACATTAGCGGTTTTAAGTCAATTACGAACCCCCCAGTATGGATATTCACTTGTTCAGTTATTGGAGGGATCAGGTATTGCTATAGATCAAAGTACCTTATATCCATTGCTTCGCCGATTAGAGAAACAGGAGTTGGTGTCGAGTAGTTGGGATACATCTGAGAGTAGACCACGTAAGTACTATGTTTTAAGTGAATATGGGTTAGAGATCTTTTTGCAGTTAAAAAAGGAATGGATAAATAATTCGAAAGAGCTTTATAACTTAATAAAGGGGGAGGAAGATGATGAACTTAATTGAGATTTATATTCAGGAAGTTGCTCGGAGGCTTCCTGAAAAAAATCGTGAGGATATTACACTTGAGTTACGGTCAACCATAGAGGATATGCTGCCTGATGATTACAGTGAAGAAGATGTAAAGTCGGTTCTTGAAAAATTAGGGAGTCCAGTCACTATGGCTAGTGGCTATCGGGATCGACCAATGCACTTAATTGGTCCACGCTATTTTGATGTATATGTGACGTTACTAAAAATGATTTTACCGATTGCCGCTGTCATTTCGTTAATTTCGATGATTGCCGAAAATTTTATTGGATATAGTGGAGATCAAGCGGCTATAAATATTATTTTGAGTCTTATGGGCAAAGGAATAGGGGGAATCATTGAAGTTGGGATCCATGTATTCTTTTGGCTAACACTTGTGTTTGCTATTTTAGAAAGAACAGATAAAGGAAAAGATGAGCAACCATTAACAGCAAGTCTTAAAAAATGGACTCCTGATGATTTGAAAAATATCCATTATATCCCTAAGGAAAATATCCCTAAGAAAAAAGCAATTTCAAGGTTCGAAGTATTTGGAAGCTTAATGTGGACTGCAATCTGGGCAACACTTTATTTTTATGCGAATCATCTTGTGGGTGTATATGAAAAAAGTGGAAACGGCCTTGAATTTGTGACACCAACTTTCAGTCAAGATGTTTTGCTTCAGTATTGGCCAATCGTTGTTATTATGATCGGTTTAGAAATAGCATTATCCCTTTATAAATTAATAAAGAGACAATGGACGCAAAGAATGGCAATATGCAATACTGTCCTCCAGCTAATTGGAACGATTGTGTTTATTGTAATCGTATTAAACCCAAATGTAATAAGTAAAGATTTCATTACGTATATAACGGATTTATTTAGTATTACTACTAATCAATTTAGAACGTGGGTAGTTGGCGGTGGAATTTTCATTTATATGATATCTGCGGCAAGCAGTGTATTTGATGGCTTCCGTAAGGCTAGAATTCGTTAATCCGTATTTGCTTATTTATTCATTTCACTAAGTCTATTAAAATACCAAAAATCCCTGCTTTTTAATCAAATCAGGGATTTTTTTCTGTGTTTAATGATTATTCATTTGTTTTAAAAACACTACATTTTAAAAAGTCAGTCATATCATTCCATTAAAGGACCATTTAGTTAAATAACAAAAGGTAAAAATTTCTACATAATATCAGATTGTAAAAGAGGATTTTATATTTCTATAACGAAATAAATTAAAAGATAAGGGAGGCGATATTTATGAATATTAAAATGAAGAAAAAGTATGGAGAATATGTGTGAAAATTATAATGAAAAGGAGTTTTTCTATTGAAACAAGCCTTGCTTATTATTGATGTCCAACAAGAATTAGTTGATGGTAATAATGAAATGAAAAGTGTGTTTAATAAAGAAGCATTATTAGATCACATTAATTTAGTTATTAATAAGGCAATAGAATCACAAGCTTTAATCGTCTTCATAAGGGATAAAGATGTTGCTGAAGGAAAAGGTCCAGGGTTTCAAATACACCCGAAGTTAAAGGTGCCAACCACTGCAAAAATATTTGATAAAGCAGCCACAAATGCGTTTTATGGTACACCATTAATGGGTTTTTTAAAGGAAAACGAGATCGAACATCTTGTTATCATGGGATGTAAAACAGAACACTGTATTGACACGGCTGTTAGAACTGCAACGGTGAATCATTTTGATGTTACTTTAGTTGGCGATGGTCATTCGACGACAGATTCGTCAATCCTATCTGCTGAAAAGATCATAAGTCATCACAATGAAATACTTCATGGTCATTACAATGTTGATAATTTTTCTGTTGTTCGGACTACCCAAGAAGATTTGTTCCAACCAATCCATGACAATTACCGGTAAATTGTCATTTATCCACTTAACTTGAAAGGCACGGAAAAAATTATTGGTCTTCGGTAATCAGACGTGATTGTGGAAGATCCCAACTTATATGTAAACGGCGTTATTGTTATATTTTTAAATACGGTGAAGTATTTTACACCAAAATTAAACATGTATAACCCCGTTCTGATTTTAGGACGGGGTTATACATGTTTAAGACATTAGAATGAAATACATTTATTGTAACTTTACAAAAGGAGGAGAGAATTTTGAAAAAGTCAACTCATTGCGTTATAGAAGAATTAAATCAGTTAATCCCTTTTCTTAACTCTTTGGAGGCAGTAAATGACAAGATATTTTTTAGTCCTATTAGTGAAGGGAAATGGTCAACGGCTGCAATTATCTCTCATCTCATGTATTGGGATCGATTTATTTTAGAGGAACGTCTTGAGGGTATGAATAATGGGGAATTACTTCCTAAATCTAAAGTAAATGTAGAAGATATGAATAGGTTGGCGGAGAAATATGCACATTCAGGAATTAGTAAGGTACAACTAATTCAAGAGGTCTGTGAAACAAGACAAAGATTATTAGATTCGTTAGTAGATAAGAATTTAGAGATTATTTTTAAAATAGGGTCAAATGAAATGACAGTAAATGAATATTTCAAAGGAATGGTGGAACATGACAACCATCATATTAAGCAAATTAAGGGATTGTTATGCCTTAGAGAAAATAAAAGATAGATGCGGCTAAAGAAAATGACAAACGAGGGGAAATATGAATAAAAAAAGAAAACAGAGGAAATTAGAAATTAATAGAAAACAAAGATCGATAGCTAAAATAATATATGGAATAACAGCAGCATGTATATGTGGGGGATTATTTTTAGCTATTAAACCAACTGGTTTTGGGGATTCGATGCTGCTTTTTCTGGTAATGATGGTATTATTTTTTCTTTATTTAGCATTGTTTGTACTGTTCGAGGGAGAAGATCAAACTAATAAACAGACGAACAAAAGAAAAAAATCAAGAAATAGTTCTTCAGATTCATCATTGGGATATTGATAATGGGTGTGATAGTAGCAGTGATAGTGGATGTGGCAGTTCAGGAGATAGTGGGGGAGACGGCGGAGGAGATTAGAAGTTAGCTATCTCTTATTATGTTTATTAAAAAAACGCCTCAAAGAACAAAGTAGCTCTTAGTCTTTGTAACAAGAAGCATAAGATGGCCGTTCTGTTAACTATTCTATTTTTTATACAAAATAGATAGAATAATCGGATATTCGAAAAAATGTCTATTATGTATATAATGTGATTAATGAAATGTGTTTTTATTAGTTAGGGGACAAAGCCCACAGCGGTAGACCGAGCGTAAAAAGGGTTTACATTGTTATTGCAAACGAGTTAGGTATAAATTATCCTACTGACCCTAAAACTGGTAGTCCGATTGTGATGACAACTGATTTTTTATTAACAGTTAATAAAGGACAGAATGTGACTGAAGTAGCTCGTACAATCAAAATGAAGGATGACTTACTGAAAGAACGTGTACTCGAAAAGGTTGAGATTGAAAGAGAGTAGTTGCCACGGTTACAAACAAAGATAGCTATGCAATTCAGTCCCCTTTTACAGGGGCACTACACTATCCAGGTTCTAGGTCATGGACAAACCCTAAAAAATCAATGAAAAGGTGGTTAGAGGGTTGGGACTCAACATATGTGGGAAAGAAATTAGATGATGGGCGAGTGAACGAATGATGAGAGGGATGGGAAAATGAGCGATACAAGGACAAAATTAATGCTGGATTTGAAAAGAATTGAGAAGGATGAGTATAAGTTACGCGAAGGTGAGCAGCATCAAGATTTCTTACCTTTGTTACTTCAATATATTGGCGATCTTCAGCCAGAATTACGGGATAACCTGATTTATCCGATGTTTTATATGTGGATTAAGGAAGAGAATAGGTTCAGTGGAGAGGAATTGCGTAGCCTCTTAACTGTTCTGACTGATGAGAATCATTTGTTCTATAATATTGGCAGCGAGGATGATCAGTCAGTTTTTACAAGGACGTTCTCTGCCTTGCCTATCGCTTTGATTGTGCAACACCACAGACAAAATCCATTTTTCAATCAAGCGGAAATTGAGCAATTAATGCATGCAATGCTCCGTTATTATAAAGAGGAGAAGGATCTGCGAGGTTACCTTTCAGTAGGAGGCTGGGCTCACAGCGCGTCTCACGGTGCGGATGTTTTTGTCGAGCTGGTGCAGTGCGAGGAGAGTAGCGTCGCAATGCTACGCGAGGTTCTTGTCGCTATTTCTGGCATGCTTCATAATGGTAGACACATTTTTAGCGATGAGGATGATGAGCGGTTGGTCAACATCGTGGATACGATGATTGACAAAGAGTTACTTCCACATCAAGAAATCGCTGATTGGATTAGCGGCTTAACACAATGCTGCAATTTGCCGAGAAGTCGTAGTCAGGTGATTGCTCGCGTGAACAGCAAGAATTTTTTACGCAGTCTCTATTTCAGAAGGGGACAAGATAGCCGAGGGAATGAGCTTAACACTGTCATGCTTGGTACTGAGGCAAAATTGAACAGGTTTTCTATCAGTTAAAGGATTAAAGGGGCTGTCCCAAAAGCCATGGAAAATTGGCTGAGGGATTGCCCCTTTTTATATCAAGAAAAACAAAAAGAAACCGTTCTTTGGTAAAATGGAAGTGTGACAGCCTTTGAGGCATTTCCTTTAAAACCACATTATTCAAAAATTAAATCACTGCATCGAAGCCATTTGATTTAGGAAGAGAAGCCGCTCTTTTCATAAGTACTTCCCATAATTGTACGGATTTGTTCCATTCGTCTGCGGCCTGCCCATTTTGATACATAGCATTCTCATAATTGAGAGTAAGTTGTTGCATATCAGTTGAGTTGTAAAGCATATCGATGCGGAGGGCGTATTCTCGTAATGTTTGACTTTCACCCCGGGGGATACCGATTCTCGCAAATTGTTTTAAAAGTGCATCGTAGGCTTTTGGATAAACGGCATCACCTTTTCGGTATTTATAGAAAAGAATCAGAAAGAATGTAATCCACTTCATTCTAGTCGTAAAGAGAATATATCCCATGATACTCAGTGGTATCGTAGAGAGGAATACGTACCACCAAGAAAATGCCACTTTAGAATTTGAAATCTTTTTAGTAGAGACTTTTTCTGAATTTTCTATTAAACTTTTGAGTTTTGCTTCATTGTTCCGCTGCTGTATTTGTTCGTTGTTAGAAGTGATTACTTCGCTATTTTGCGAAGTGGAAGCTGGAGCGTTATTTATAAAATTATATGGATTGGTAAATCCCTTTGTTGGTTCGAACGGAACCCATCCATATCCAGGAAAGTATACTTCGACCCAAGAGTGTGCGTTATTATTCGCGATTTTATATACGCTATCACTTTCTGAACTAATAAATGTATTGTCAAGAGTGCCTTCTGTATAACCTTTCACCCAGCGAGCGGGAATCGAGGCGGAACGAAGTAATACGATCATAGACGTCGAAAAATTATTACAGTATCCGCTTTTTGTATCGAAAAGGAATTGATCTACATAATCTTGGTTTTTGGCAGGCACCATGACATTCATTGTTTCGTATACAAAAGAATTGTTTGTGAAGTAACTTTCAATAGCTAATACTTTATCATATCGGTTGTCTTTATCCTTTGTAAGATTGACAGCCAAGTCTTTTACTCGCTGTGGTAATGATTTTGGAAGCTGTGTATACTTAGTCATGAAATAAGAACTTGTTTCATGACCTTCATTCGTTTTTACAGCTTTCAAACTTTCTATGGAAAACTGCGGGATCTTATATGTTACTTTATACGAATTTAAAGTAGTCGAAGAGTTTCCCTTCATCGTATAAATTTTTTCTGAAAACGGGTCCGCGCTGTATGATACATCAGAAGCAGCCTCAACAGATACTAATCCTGCTGGATAAATAAGGTGAGGATAACTTTTTTGCATAGTAATCGTTGCTGCATTTGTCTCCGTTTTTGTATTTTGTTCGTACCAGCTCATGACGTCGTTTTTATTTTTAAAAGAAATTTTTTTTGGTTCCTCAGAAACTTTCCAGCCTTTTCCTGTATAAAAATCTTTTGTTTCTACTCTCCAATATTGTTTGTTTTGTGTTTGTGCTGTAAAAACAATTGTATGATCTGCCTCAAAAGGCCCGCCTAATTGCGAGTCATCTAAACCGTACCCAATTTTAGCAACTTCTAGTTTCTTACTCGCTTCAGATGTGCCGAATTTCAAAAAATTCAGCGGGTTTTGCCATTGAGGGCCAAATTTTGGAGCAAAGTATGCGATGGTTGCTGACAATACAATAAATATCGTAAGAGGTCTCAGTAATTTCGAGATATGTCTAGCATAATTATGTAAGTGTTCGCTTGCTTTTATTCGTTCAATTTGAAGAAGACTAAGCAGAAAAAAGCCGATGATAACAGTACGAATAATAGCAAAGTATGCGTTGTATAGATGTAAGTTATGAAAAGTCGTGATATAAATAATAGTTAACACAAGAAATAACAATCCGCGTTTTTTATGAATGATCCAATAAGAGATGAAAGAACATAAAAACCAGAATGATAGAAAAAATAGGGATGTCGGAAAAACGGGAGAAATATCTAGCAAATTCCCCTGAAAAAACAGAGAGGAATTTCGAGAAATATCAGAAAAGAATGCTGTTAGCCAAGATGGATTTATAAAAGCGTTTTTGTAAAATAGGGAATGAATGATGAATAAGATCGTTACAATTTTTATAGGAATCTGCCACCTTGTTTGAAAAAAAGAGAGAGTGAAGCAAACCCCTATAAATATTACAAAAATATCTAGTCTACCTACGTTTGTAATACCTATAAGCGGTCTTAGCCACTCTAGTAAAAGAAAAAATCCGCATACATGCATGAAGAATCTGCTCATATCCCATTGATTTTTTGCTTGTAATATTATCATCTGCTCACCTCAAAAAACACGTTTGTATAACGGTTTTCATAAACCACTTTTACAAATATTTTTCGTTTTTGTAGCGTTTCTAATATGTTTAGTTCTCGATGTGAGAGTTGGTTCGCTTTTTCTTTCACAACAAACACCATTAATTTTCTATTTTTTATCGCAGCACAATCAGCCGTTTTTTGAATATCGGGAGAAAGATCACTTGTCACAAATAGAATGGTTATTGGCTGATAGATTTTTCTTAATTCCATTTCTACAATTTGAGAGAGCGGGGATATACTATCTGCTTGTACTTTCGCTAAATGACAAAAGATTTGTTGTAACTGAGTATCTCCATTATCTAAAGGGAAAATCGTTCGTTCTTTTCCGACAGATACGAATGATGCTGGTGAATGTTGTTTCAAGACAGCCCTTACAATAGATGCAGTAAATGTAACGACTGATTCGAATAGAGAAGATGGGGTTCTGTCCATGAATATCATGATATTATGGCTGCGCTGTTGTTCAAACTCTTTCGTCATAATATTGTTTGTTCGTGCAGTTGCCTTCCAATCAATCCATGAAAAACGATCACCAGGCTTATAATCTCTGACACCGACAGAGATTGTAGAGTCTTTTGTTAAATTTATATTTGCTGAAAGTGTTCCTTGTTCGAAATGATTTTCCAATTGTCGATACGTTATATCTACATATTGAGGATAGACTAAAAATGTATCAGGAACTGAAAAAATGGTCTCTTTTTCCATAATACCGAATAGGTCGCCAGTTTTTACACGTACGCTCGAAAAATTGTGCTCTCCTCTAGGGATTGTGCCAATGACATATTGAAACGAAATATGTCGCTTCAATCCTGGAAAGAGTATTACTTTATTCGCCTTTGTTTGATTCCAATTTGTAAATTGCGGCGGCAGTTCATCTTCTACAACTAAATAAAACAAGGGAAAAGGGAGTTTTCTTTTTATTGTAATCGTACTTAAAAATTGTTCTCCCGCTAGATATTCTTTTTGATTCGTTATTCGTCTCACTTCAGCGTCCCGTAAAGAGTAGAAGGGAAGTAGTAATGAGTAAAGGCCGAAAGGAACCGTGCTGTAAAACAAAAACCAACTTACAAATCCTCCTTGCAGCATAGCATACACAAATGTTAAGACAAGGCATAAAGGGACTAGCAATAACTTGGTAACGTGATAAAGTGCACGTAGTAGTCTTTTCATCAAAGGTTCATCGTCCTTTGAGTCGGTACGGTAGTTCGTGCAACGATTTTGGCGATAACTTTTTCTCCCGTTATTCCTTCAAATTTTGCTTCCATTTTCAGAATGAGTCTGTGAGCTAAAACGTAAGGAGCTAAAAATTTAACATCGTCTGGAATAACATAATTTCTGCCATGGATGAATGCATAAGCCTGCGAAGCCTTCATTAAAGCAATTGAGCCGCGTGGACTTGCACCAAGTTGTATAGAACTATAAGAACGAGTCTGATTAACAAGTTTTACAATGTAATGCTTGATGGATTTGTCTATGCTTACCTCCCGTACGCTTTGTTGTAAATGCAGTAATTCTTCTATTGTAGTAATAGCTTGTAAACGAGAGAGTGGATTTGTTTTTTCCATACGGTTTAAAATTTCAAATTCTTCTTCTGGGGTAGGATAGCCCATTTTTAGCTTCAACAAGAAACGATCGAGCTGAGCTTCTGGTAAAGGATATGTTCCCTCATATTCGACCGGATTTTGTGTAGCCATTACAAAGAACGGTTTTGGTAACGATCTTGTGATGCCATCTATTGTAATATTGCCTTCCTCCATACTTTCAAGTAAGGCAGATTGTGTTTTCGGCGAGGTACGGTTAATTTCATCAGCAAGCACGAAATTCCCCATAATTGGCCCTGGTTTAAACTCAAACTGCAATTCTTTTGGATTATAAATAGAAACACCTGTTACATCTGACGGCAGTAAATCAGGTGTGAATTGAATTCGCTTGTAATCAGCATCAATTGATTTAGAAAGAGCCCGGACTAGCATTGTTTTTCCGACACCGGGAACATCTTCTAATAATACATGTCCTTCAGCTAAGAGAGCTGTCAAGGTTAGGATCGTTTCTTTTCGTTTTCCGACCATCAATTTTTCAATATTGTTGATTATCTTTTCTACAATTGGATGTAATGAATCAAGCTGCACCATCGTAATCCTCCTAATTTTATTATCTTTTTCTAGGTCATTCACTGTGATAAATAGAATTTATCCCGCTATTTGTGGGCAGTAATACTCCCACCTCAAAATTCGGCGAAAGCATTGTCCAGCTCTAGCGGCTAGAATCTCCGGTCGTTTCTCCCCCTCGGACGAGGCCAAAAGCGCCTCTCTGTCGGGTGCTCCAACGTCCTGCGATTCTGAGCGAGCCGCTTCCGCTTTTCTTAAGAAGTTAGGTGGGAGATAAACTGCCCGTAAAAGCCCGATTGGTTCCACTAATAATCAGTGGGGGATGAAGAAAACCCCCACTGATTAAAGTTTCACTTTATCTTAAAGAATTGGGTTCCTTTAGTTTGTTGCAGTAGATTAGTAATTTAAGAGAATAAACATTTGTATTGTTGAGGGATTTCGTTCTTTGCATGATATAAAAACCTTTTTCTTTTTAGTTGGGTGAGAGCCTCTGGCGATGCATTACAGTGACTTATATGTTGAAAAATCAAAATGAATTTATATACTGTATAATTCTATATCACCAAAAGAAATCCTACTCTTAATTTTTAAAATATTCAGTCTTTATTTCAGGTTAGAAAGAGGCAATTTCGTCCTTTTCAAAACAGAGCCTCTTCATCTCTTCTCACCTCAATAAGGAATGGTGTAATTAGCACAACTAAAGTAGGGTAGATAATTAGTGAAGGAACAGCTATTATCATTGGAACTTGGAAGGCAGTCAAAATTACAAATAAAATGGGGAAAAGTGCTACTAATAGAAATAACCTCTTTTTCGACTTGGCAGTAAAGAATAAGTCATGTTTACAGTGTTGACATTGTAAAGGGTCTCTCTTTACAATCATTGTTTGTTTAAATGTATGTGCCCAAGAAAGTTTATGGTTACAATTCGTACATTTGGGTAATTTCATTATCGTTCACCTCTCGTAATTTGATTTTACTATAATTATCCTTTTACCTCTATCTTCATTAGCGCCAATCTTTAAGAATAGAGCATAAACAAAAGGCTGTATAGTGTTCCGTCACTATACAGCTTTTTCTTAATTTAACTTGCAATCTGATTATTGGAATTATTTGATTTCTCAGCCTGTAAAAAGCGTTGTGTTTCTGAAACAACGACTCCGCTTAAGCCAATCAAACCAATTAAATTTGGGATTGCCATTAGTCCATTTGCAATATCAGAAAACGTCCAAACAAGTCCAAGTTTTAAATTTGCCCCAAACGTGATCATACCAACAAAAATGAGACGGTAGTATCGAACCGCATGATAGCCAAATAAATATTCAACACATTTCTCTCCATAATATGACCAGCCTAACATTGTTGAATACGCAAATAAAATAATTGCGATGCCAAGGATCATACTTCCGGCACTTCCAAATACAGTTTGAAATGCAAACGTCGTCGCTTCAACACCTGTTTTACCAGAATTCCAAGCACCTGTTGTAATGAGGACTAAACCAGTGATTGTACATACAACAAATGTATCAAGGAACGTTCCCGTCATAGATACGAGTGCTTGTTTAGCGGGGGAATCAGTCTTCGCAGCAGCGGCAGCAATCGGTGCACTGCCTAGTCCTGCTTCATTTGCGAACACACCTCGCGCCATCCCAATTTGAATAGCTGAAGCAACGGTTGCTCCGGCAAAGCCTCCAGCAGCGGCAGTACCATGAAAAGCGCCTGAGAAAATGAACTGGAATGCTGTTGGAATTTGATCTATATGATAAAAAATAATAATAAGACCAGCAATGATATAAAAGAAAGCTTTAATTGGAACAAAAAAACCAGTTACTTTTCCAATTTTTTTAACGCCGCCTAAAATGACAATTGCGATGAAAAGAGCCATTACGATTCCTGTTACGACAGGGGATACGGAAAAATTAATTTTCATCGCCTCAGCAACTGAATTAGACTGCACCATATTTCCGATTCCAAATGAAGCTGTCGTTCCGAAAATAGCAAATAGTATAGCGAGCCATTTCTTTCCTAACCCATGTTCTAAATAATACATCGGACCACCAGAGTATTCCCCGTTAGCACCATGCATGCGATATTTTACTGCAAGGATCGCTTCTGAATATTTTGTTGCCATACCAAACAAGGCAGTAATCCACATCCAAAACACTGCGCCGGGTCCTCCAATAGATACTGCGGTTGCAACGCCAGCTATATTTCCCATCCCAATAGTAGCTGACATGGCGGTCATTAACGCTTGAAAGTGGCTAATATCTCCTTTAGAAGAGTTGTCTTCTGATTTTCCGAATGCTAGCTTATGTGCGTATAATAGTTTGATAAATTGTAGGCCTCGTAGGCGTACTGTAAGGAGGATTCCTGTTCCAACAAGCAACACGAGTGTTGGCAGCCCCCATACATAATGATTGATTACTTCTAATACTTGATTCACTGTTTCCATCTTTACTCTCCTTTAGAAAAAATAAAAAACCATTTCATGTAAACGAAATGGTCTCTGGAGATACAAGGAATAGAAAAATAAACCGATTCGGGAATCGGTATTTTCTGTCGCTTGTCTCTGTCCTTTTACCTGAGAGATTATCCGCTGTAATGGCGGATTTGCTCCTTCGGTGCTCTGTTTCCTCCATGTTGCTGTGCAACAGGAGGGAGTCTCTCCAGAGATTCGTCCCCATACAGTTCTACTTGAACACAAGACCTGAGAGTTTCAAAGCTGTCCGACCAGCTTTTTGCCCCATCGGTAGATCAATAGATCTTCTCCTGTATGGTTCATCCGAATGCTATGAAATTAACATGAGTAATTATAGTCATGAATTATATGGTAAGTCAAGAAGAAAATATTTATAGGTTCATAATTTATGACTAGTTTACTTTGTTGAAAAAAGATGGAGATCAGTATAACCACGTTTAGGGGACTGCCTGTAAAAGTCTAGGGCTTTTTTAAGAATATTTTAAGATAAAATATGTCATCTAAGCTATATCTCCAATTCTTTTATTCCAAATCCATAGGGATAAACTGAAAAATAATAAAATTACTAATAGGAATATAAGAACATAATGTAATTCAAATGCTCCGCCTAGAATAGAAAAAGCGATATCGGATGTTTGGAAAAATATAATTTTTACTGGTTCGAATAAATAAATACCACTAATTAACAATGCGATACTTCCTAAAAATGTTAAAATTGGTTTTTGAACAATTACACTTAGTAATGAAATTGCTGCAAGTAACGCTATATGTATTCCGAACATAATTAAGTAGCATTTGAGATTATATATAGTAGAATCTAACAAATTTAGATGTTTATCTATATTATAATAGACTGTATATTCCACTTTAGGCATAAGTAAATAACCAATTAAAACATTTGTCAGATACGTACATAGTAGAATTCCGGTATAAACAGTTGCAAGAGAAATCCATTTACTTACAATTAGTTTCCACTTTTTTAATGGACGAAGTAAAATCATTTTATAAGCACCAGAATCAATTTCAGAACTTAGTGATTCTGAAAAAAATAATGGTAATAAGATAAATATCAAAAGAGCATTATATTCGCTCATTTGTGTTATTGGATAATTCAAGCTGTTTATCGAGAATTTTATTCCATCCACAGTATAAGTAGTGTAATTCCATCTTAACTGAAATAGTAAATAGGAAAATATCGGAAATAAAACAGAGATTACAAACAGTACTTTGGTACTTTTTCTAGAATAAATTCTTTCAATTTCAGATAAAATTAATCTTCGCATAAGACATATCCTCCTTTTTAATCAAGATAATCTGTATTTGTAAATGCTAAATAAGATAAGGATTTACAAATTACAAAAGTAACGATTAAGCTGTATATAAAAACATTTGAAATTCCAGCAGCAAAATAAGCAGCACCTTTAAATTGTATAAATAATAGGGATAAAGATTGGTACATGAATGTAGTTGGATGGTTCTCTGGATATCCTTGAATAAAATAACCGATAACTATAAAAAGGAATATATTGGAGAATAAAAAACCTAAACTTAAACCAATGACTCCTGTGATTGATTTGAGTTTTATAGAAATGAATTCTACAATACTTGCATAAACAATTAAACTTAAATATGCTAATAAATAATATTTCAAAGAAAAGGTGACAACATCATTTAAACTGTAAGGTCCATCTTTGAAAAATAGTGAAGTTTTATTTAATCTTGGTAAAAATAAGGAACTCAGAAAGCAAGAAACTAAAAATTGAAATAATAGTATTAAAAATATATTAATTATTAAAGATGAGGATTTTGCTATGTATAATTTTTTTATAGAAATCCCTCTTGTAAAAACCATTCTTAGATGTCCTTTTCTATACTCAGAATGAAAACTTAATGCACAAAATGCTATTACAATAGCATTAAAAGCACTAAAAAGCATTTCTTGTAAACTTGTTATATGAAAATTTAAGTTTGAACTAAATGCTACATTTGTCGGTTTTATTGAGTTATTTGTTTCTAAAGAAAATTTTAGTGATAATAATACAATAATTGGTATAGAAAGGAAGCATAGTATATTTATCTTATTGGACCAAAATTTTTCTAGTTCGTATACTAAAAGAGATTTAAACATTAAACCCTCCTATAAAACAACTATGAGTTGTGAGTTTTTTTGATTTTTTACACTTATACAACCGGAAAATTTATCCCATTAATTCAATAAAAATATCTTCTAATCTCTTGTTATCTTCTACGGAGCTTAGAAGAGTTTTATTATCACCAGTCCACTTTATATTGCCTTCCTTGATAAAAACGTATTTCGTGCATATTTTTTGAAGTTCATCTAAAAGATGGCTTGAGATGAAGAATGTAATTCCAAAACGCGTTTTAAGGTCAATTATTAATTCTCTTAATTCTTTCATTCCTACTGGATCAAGACCATTTGCAGGTTCATCTAATATAATTATTGATGGATTATTGAGTAATGCTTGAGCAATACCAAGTCTTTGTTTCATTCCTAAAGAATAAGTTTTTACCTTGTCATTTCCTCTATCACTTAACCCTACAATTTTTAATACTTCTTCAACTTTTTCCAATTGTTCTTTTCTATTCATTCCAAAGTTTAATCTTGCGAGATTCTTAAGATTTTTTCTTCCTGATAAATACTCGAAGAATACGGGAATTTCTATAATAGCTCCTATTCCAAATAAAGCTTTTTCTCTATCTTTTTGTATATCAATTCCATTAACGAATATACTGCCTTCATCAGGTTTTATTAATCCTGTTATCATTTTCATAATAGTAGTTTTTCCAGCACCATTTGGACCTATAAATCCGCAAATATCTCCCTGCAAAATTTCAAAAGTAGCATTGTTGATTATTTTTCTTTTTTTTAAAGATTTGCTAACGGCTGTTACCTCAATTTTTTTCTCAGGCATTCCTAACACCCTTTCCTGTTTATTTATAAGTTATATAAACATATAAAAATCAACTTTTTATAAACTTTATGGAAAGTTGATTTTTAAATTAATAATATATAATATACATATTATGGGTTTTGGGAATTTAAATCCTATAGTATTGTATAAATAGAAAATGCGAATTAATTATGTTGAGATTTGTAAAGGTAAGGAAATTTTATAAGATATTAAGAAAATACTAGAATTTTAAAAATAGTATATGGGGTGAATAATTGTTGAATGGAAAAGTACTCGTAGTGGATGATAATAAGGATATTATTTCATTTATAAAACCAGCTCTTGAGGCAGAAGGGTTTACAGTTGATTACGCTATCTCTGGATTCGAAGCTCTCGGAAAAATCAATCAAGAATTAAGTATCATTTTACTAGATGTTATGCTCCCTGATATGAATGGATTTGATATTTGTAGACAGATTAGAGAAAGTGTAAGTTGCCCAGTTCTGTTTTTAACAGCACGAGGGCTTGAACAAGAACGAATTAAAGGATTTTTAGTAGGGGGAGATGACTATATCACAAAGCCCTTTTCTTTAAAGGAGCTTATATTGAGAATTGGTGTTCATATAAGGAAGGATGGTAGAGGAGTACAAGTAGACGATCGAAAGAGATTGGCTTTTGGAAATCTTGTAGTTGATATATTAGCAAAAAGTATCCAAATAAATGGACAAACCATAGAGTTAACTAAAAAGGAATATGAATTGATTGAATTGTTATGTACCCATCCTGGACAGGTATTCTCTAAAGAACAGATTTTTGAAAGAATATGGGGAAATTTGAGTGAAAGTGATATAAATACAATTACGGAACATATTAGAAGAATACGGGCAAAATTCGATTCCCATAAATTTAATAAAAATTGTATTAAGACGGTATGGGGGCTGGGGTATAAATGGGATTGTTGAGTAATTTCAATATGAAATACAAAATAAAAACTCAGTTTTTATTATTTTTTATTTTAAGCTTTATAGTATCCGTTATACTTTCATTTGTTCTCTTTGGTTTGTTGATGTTCTCCTTTGACAATAAAAGAACAGCATATAATATTGAGAATTATGTAGTAAAAAATAGAAATGAAATATCTAACCCCGACTTTCAGCGGGAATTAAATGAGAAAATCGCCCGTGCAGGTTTTGAATATTGGATTGTATCTAAAGATAAAAGTGTCTTGTATACTTCCTCAAACTTAAAGCATTTGCCAGAAAACGTTGTAATTAGCAATAAGGAGTATTCTGGACAAGAATATAATAAAGATAATGAAAAAACGTACGGGATTTCATTTAAACCGTTGTTAGATGGCGAATTATTTCAAGGAGGGATAGTTTTAAAATATAGGAGTAACGCTTTTGCAGAGACGAGTGTAATTGATAGTCTTTTGAGGAAAACAGGGCCTGATTGGTTTGTTATCTTTTTTGTTCTTTTCCCTGCGTTTCTAATACTCCCCCTTTTTATCGTAACAATCTTTTCTATCTTATTTTCTAAAGGAATAAATCGTCCCTTGAAAGAAATAGTTGAAGCAAGTGATCAAATAAAAAATGGTCGATTAGATTTTAGAATAGATGCATCTTATGATAATGAATTAGGTCATGTTTTGAAGTCCTTCGAAGACATGAGAGGCGCTCTTCAATCTTCGCTTAAAACACAATGGGTTATGGAAGAGCAGCGAAAAGATATGATTTTATCTCTCACTCACAATATAAAAACACCGATAACGATTATATGTGGACATTTAGAATTGCTTGAAGGTTCTTATAACAATATATCAGAGGAAAATAGACTGAAACATATCAATATTTTATTGAATAATGCTGATAAAATAAGATTAATGATTAATGAATTAAACGAAATTTGGGACTTGGAGCGGCCAAATTTCACAATGAATATACAAAATGTTAATCTCAAAGAATATATTTCAGAGGTGGAGAGGAATTTTACATATATTTGTATAGAAAAAAATATCAATTTTCTAGTATCTTCCTCATTTGAATCCGAAGAAACTTTTAACTTTGATCCTTTTAGAATGAATGAAGTACTTGAAAATATTATATCTAATTCTCTAAAATATGTTGAAATTGGTGGGGAAGTTTTATTTGAAGCATATTTGGAACATAAAGGGTTAGTATTCAAATTATCAGATAATGGAAAAGGATTTGCTGAAGAAACTGCTATGATTTTTAATAAACACTACAAGGGAAACGCAGATGCCTTGTATAAAAATAGTTCTGGGTTGGGGCTATATATTTGTAAGCTCATCGTTGAAAAGCATGGCGGAGAAATTTTTGCTTATAATAATGCAAAAGGTGGAGCTACTATAAAAATCTTATTGCCAACAGGACATTCAGATTCGTTTAGAAAGTCCAATCAAAATTTTCAAGGTAGTCTTAGTTAGTTTTTAAATCCTATACAAGTTGAGGCGACTATTTGAAAAATAGGTTGATTTATAATATGTAAAGGAGAAATATATGAAACCATTACAAGGGAAAGTGGCAGTAGTAGCAGGTGGAACACGCGGTGCTGGAAGAGGCATTGCGATGATGCTTGGTGAAGCTGGTGCTACTGTATATGTGACAGGAAGAAGCACAAAAGGAAACTTATCATCAATGGGTAGAACGGAGACTATCGAAGAAACGGCTGAACTTGTAACGAAACAAGGCGGAAAAGGAATTGCGGTTCGCGTTGATCATACTGTGAAAGAAGATGTGGCAGCTTTATTTGTAAAAATTGATAAAGAGCAGAATGGGCAGTTAGATATTTTAGTAAATGATGTATGGGGGGGCGATCCACTGACAGAGTGGAATGTACCATTTTGGGAACATAATTTGGATAATGGAATTCAAATGCAAACAACCGCTGTACATTCTCATATCATAACGAGTCATTACGGTGTCCCGCTTATGGTGAAGAATAAGAAAGGACTCGTTGTTGAGATTACAGATGGTGTCGATTACGAATATCGGGGGAATATGTTTTATAGCCTCGCTAAAATTTCCACAATTCATTTAGCCCAGGCAATGGCAAGAGATTTAGCTCCTTACAACATAACATCTGTTGCAGTCAGTCCAGGGTTTTTACGTTCTGAAGCTATGTTAGACATATTCGGTGTGACAGAAGAAAATTGGCAAGAAGGAGCAAAAAAAGATCCGCATTTTATCGCATCAGAAACACCGTTTTTTATCGGAAGAGCAATTGCTGCTTTAGCAAGCGATCCTAATGTTCATAAGAAAACAGGAAAAGCACTTAGCTCGTGGGAATTAGCAAGAGAATATAAATTTAAAGATATAGATGGAAGACAGCCTGATTGGGGAAAATATTTTGAAGAACATGTAAAACATACTTTATAAAGTAATGTAATGGGTTTAGGAAAGAATAACTATAAAACTCGTCATCATACTTTCTTCTATATGAAAAAGAGTATGTTTAGAACAACTTGTTTAAACATACTCTTTTTCATTTGATAAACAGGATTAAGATTAATTTGAAGATGGTAATACTGTGTATAAATTGTTGTAAAAGGAATGGACTATATGGATATTGTTCTTGAAAGCATGATACTAATTGCTACAGGTATTATCGTTTTAAAAATAGCAGGAAGTAGGTCTCTTAGTCAGATGACAAGAGCTGAAATTATTGTCGTTGTATCTATTGGGCGCATTATAGTAGAGCCGGTGTTAAGTAAGAAGTTAGGAACAACAATATTAACCGCGTGTACATTTTCGATTGTTTTACTGATCATTCATTATTTAGAAGTGAACTCACGAAAGGTGGAACGATTTCTAGATGGTAACACGCTCGTTATTATTAGAGATGGACAAATTGTAAAGGATAACTTACATCGTGCCAAAATGACAGAACAGCAATTATTTATGCATTTACGAGAACAGGGAATTCATGACATCCAAACATTACAGCAAGTAACTGCAGAGCCAAGCGGCCGTATTGGTTATCAATTAACAGCTCAAGCACAGCCGGTTACTCGCGAAGTGTTAGAGAAGGTACTGCGGCAATATATTTCTAAAGAATAAGGAATATTAATGTGTCTATTTTTGAAAATCTAAAATTATTTCACGTAGCTTTTGTAGTCCAACAATTAAATCTTGATCGTTTAGCATGGAGTAACTGATACGCATATATTCGTGTTTCGGTTCATGAACAAAGCAAGCTGTTCCGGGTAAAAAAGAAATGTCAGCTTCATTTGCTTTTTTTAGTAATGTAAATGAATGCATTGAATTCGGAAGGGAAATCCATAAATTAAAGCCGCCTTTCGGTACTTGAAAATGAATTGTATCCGTTAAGGAAGCAAGTATTTCCATTGTAGTATCACGACGCATTTGTAAGGCAGTTCGTAATTTTTCTAAATGATTCTTCATTCTTTCTGTCCGTAAAAAAGGTAAAATAGCTTTTTGCGTTAACTGCGGACTTCCTATATCCATTAATGCTTTTGCGGCATATAACCAATCAAATACAGGTCCTTCGGCTAGAATTGCTGCAATACGAATCCCAGGTGCTAACGTTTTGCTAAATCCTTTTAAATAAATCACATGCCCATTTGTATCGAAATATTTAAGGGGAGCCGGAAGTGTAACATCATCAAAATAAATCTCACCAAAAGAATCATCTTCTATAATAAAAAAGTGATAAAGTTCTGCTAATTCTATAAGTTCTTTTCGTCTTTGTTCACTCATTAATATCCCAGTAGGGTTATGAAAGGCAGGATTCACGTATAACAAAACTGGATTATTCTTTTGACACACCTCATCTAATAAATCAGAACGGATGCCTTGTTCATCAAGCACAATGGAAATAACGTTGATTCCTTTGTTAACAAACACATCAATGGCAGCACCGTAGCACGGACTTTCTACGATTACCGTGTCTCCTGGTTTTAATAAGGTTTGAGCGATTAAATCAATTCCTTGCTGGGCACCACTTGTAATTAATAAATGAGCAGGATCAACGCTCAATCCTTGATAGCCTTTTAAATATTTGCAAATTTCCATGCGGAGCTCTTCATCACCTTGCACGGATCCGTATGTGGCTAAAATCATTTTGTCTTCGTCTAATATTTTTTGCATTTCGTACGATAAAAATGGGTTAGGTAAAAGACGCGGGTAGAGAATGGCCTGGGAAAAGTCATAGTATTTTTTGTGGCGATTGATGATATATTGAGATCTTATTACATTAACAGCTTTCATATGTTGCCAGTCGTAAGGAGCATGTATGTTTAGAGGAGTATTTCTTTTTCCTCTTATGTAAACTCCTTTTCCTGGTTGTATGTATACATAACCTTTTGTCTCAAGCCGTTTATATGCTTTACGAACCGTCAATACACTTATTTTCAGATCATCTGCTATGGTACGTAGAGAAGGGAGAGCGTCTCCATCTGCTAACATGCCACCTTGAATACGCTGAACGATTTGCTCGTAGATTTGCTGGTAGAGCGGTATATTAGATTCTTTTCGGAGTACAATCTTCATGATCTCACCTAATCTTCTTTTTATTTTCATTTAAACTGAAAAAAACTTTATAATCAACATAAAATACATACAACTGTTATATAGCTTGATGTACTGTTATACACTGTTTTCTCTATACTCATTTCAAGAATGAAAAGGGGGAAGCAGTATGATTATTTTTAATTATCTTCTTATTTGTGTCATTTTTGGGACGACATTTTTAACGATTAAAATAGGAATTGCAACAGGGGCTCCGCCGCTTTTTTCAGCGGGGATTCGTTTCTTTTTGGCAGGTATAATTGTTATCATGTTTTTTATCGTGAAACAGAAACAAGTCATACCATACCTTTTAACAAAAAGAATTATATTTGCTGGTTTTTGTCTTACATTTATGACCTTTGCAACTTTATATTGGGCAGAGCAGTATATCTCATCAGGATTAGCAGCCGTTCTTTCCGCTATAGGTCCCATGATGATTTTATTACTTCAAACGAAACGAACGAAAACGAAATTGAGAAGGGAACAACTTTTTGCCCTTATACTTGCTCTTATAGGAGTTGTATGCATTTCTTTACCAGGATTACAACAGCAATTTTCTTATACTTGGAGCATTGCTTGCCTTGTTATATTAGTAGGAGAATTCTTCTACGGAATGGGCGCTATTCATTCAAAGGAAATTTTATCAGATTTACTAGATGTCTCGCCATTTTTGATTAATGGTATCCAAATGTTATATGGAGGCCTATTCCTAATAGTTTGTTCCCTCTTATTAGAACATCCGAATCTATCTGCCTTAACGACATGGAACGTTCAATGGCCGATTCTGTATTTAATATTTATAGGTTCAATAGGTGGGCATGGCTTATACTATTGGCTATTATCCAAAACCAATCCTGTATTTCCATCTACTTGGCTTTATATTTCGCCATTAATTGCGGTTATAACAGGATATATGTTTTTAGGTGAACCAATCAAACCGGTGATGGGAATTGGAGCTTTCTTCATATTAATCGGTGTTTTTATGGCGAATCGATCCACACTTGAGTTGTATTGGAGGCAAGGGAAACTGTTGAAAAAAGAGATGTAAGGTTTTTTTATTTCATTCATGATTTTTAAAAATAAAAGGACGTCTTAAGACTTATTGTCTTATGGACGTCCTTTTTTCGGCAAGATAATATTGAATGATATCCCTTCCGAAAGTTCGCTCTCGACAGAGATTGTCCCATTATGAGCATGTACAAGTTTATAGACAATTGCCATCCCAAGACCAGTCCCTTCGGAAGAGGAATCGGTTGTTGTTCTGTGGTAATATTGTTTTTTTTAGTTAATTGTCTTTTCTCCCCCAGTATTGTTTCTATTCACTAAATTTAAGTAAAAATGAGACATTGTTGTATAGTAGTAGGGGTTCAGCCATAAATACGGGAGAAAAAGAGCAAATAGCCCCACTATACAACCTAAAATATACCATCCGATAAAACTTAACATTGTGATGAATAAGTCAAACTTATGCCCCTTCATCATTTCCTTACTTCTTCGAATCGCTTCTAATGGTGTGCAATTTGGATCCTCTATCAGTATGTAAAAAGCCATAGCATAGGATAAGGATTTGATAATACCTGGAATAATGAATAAAAGGCTCCATAAAAGAAGGAGTATGGTTTGTAAAATACCAAGTTTTATCGTTCTAAATATATGTTTTGACTTGAATCCTTCAAATAAATTTCCAATTGTAGTAGATTCATTTTTCGCTAAACGTAATGTGAAGTTATAATACCCATAATCAAAAATACTTTGCAAAGCGATAAAAATAAGAATAAGAATCGCACATCCAAGAAATAGAGACACACTACCAGTCAAATTAAGCTTTGGTTCACCGTCTACAATGTCTATAATGTCTACAAAATTCGCAGCTTGTATCGTGCTAAAAGAAAAAGCAAATATGCAAGTTAGGACTAATGCACTGATATACATACTTACTACAGGTAAGACAAAATAAAGGAATGTTGTTCCTACCCCTAATCCCCACTTGCCCTGTAATGAAGATAAGGCTGCCTTTTTTAAATCACTAATCACTTTAGTTCCACCCTTCAAAAATTTTCATAACATAGAGAATAATAACATTTTTCAGGAGGAATATCCATTGTATAATTTTATTAATCAAATAAATTGCAATCTATCTTGAAATACGGAAGTACTAATGAAATAGTAAACTATCTAGAGCAAGTATTAACGAAAAAATGAGAATAACTTTCTATAGGTATTAGGGGGGGGATCCAAGCTTCTAAATGAAATGTATGGCTGAGTAGTTACGATATTTTAAAAAATGAAAGGACGTCTTAAGACTTGTTGTCTTATGGACGTCCTTTTTTCGGCAAGATAATATTAAATGATGTTCCTTTCGAAGGCTCGCTTTCAACAGAAATTGTACCATTATGAGCATGTACAAGTTTATAGACAATTGCCATTCCAAGGCCAGTCCCTTCGGAAGAGGAATCGGTTGTTGTTCCTCGGTAATATTGTTGAAAAAGATTTTCTATCATATGAGAGGACATGCCAACACCATTGTCCCTAATATGGATAACTACATGTTTGTTATTATCAGAAAGTGTTGTATATATATCGGTGTGTTCAGGATTATGTAAAATCGAATTCATGAGAATGTTTTGTAAGATACGTTGCATAAATTTATGATCAAATTCAACATGAATTACAGGTGTATCCGTTTTAAAGTGAAGTTTATAGCTCTTTGCTTGTGGATCATGACTAATGTCGGCAACAACTCGTTTTGTAAATTCGACTAAATCTTGATTCGTTTTATGTAACGGTAGCATACCTTCCGTACGATTTAACTGTAATACGAGGCTTAAGTCTTGGATTAATTCCTCCATATGTTTTCCTTTATCATCAATTTCTTGGATAAAAGAATGAACTTCTTCCTTTGACCACTCATACTGATCATTCAATAAAAGCGTTGAGTATCCTTTAATATATGTTAAAGGCGTTTTTAAATCATGAGAAATACCAGCAATCCACTCTTGTTTGGCATGCTCTATTTTTCCCCTTTCTATCTCAGAAGCTTGTAGTTTTACAGCCAATGTTTCGAGCTGTTGAAGTACCTCCTGATACAGAAGATAACGCATCCGAAGTTTTCCCTTTTGGGTATAAATCTTTTGCAAACCTTTAGGTTGCTTGTAGTTTTCTTGTGAGAGTTGATGAATCCAAGTCATTATAAATCCAATCGGACCACCAAAATACCATCCAAACAAGCCAATACAAATAATGGTGCTAATAACAAAAATCCCAGCCACAAGCAAACCTTCAGTGTTTTCATTAACAATGATACCGAACAGTGGAAGAATACCTTCAAGAATAATGACAATGCAAAAACCAGTTACAAGCATCCAAAGAATAAGTCCTAATGCTAAATGGAATGTAAATCGAGTTTTTATTCGCATATAAACGCCTCATTTGGAGGGATGAATTTATAGCCAATTCCTCGTAAATTGACAATGATTTTTGGTTTGCGTGTATCATCACCAAGTTTTTTCCGCAGTTTGGATATATGGATCGTGACGGTTTTTTCTTCTCCAAAAACATCGTTTCCCCATACAAATTCATAGAGCTGTGCAGTCGTGAAAATACGATTTGGATTTTTGCAAAAGAAATGTAGTAACTCCAGCTCTTTTGCCGTGCATTCTACCGGATGATTTTTAACTGTTAATGTTGCAGATTCAGGGTTAAAAGTGAAGTAGTCATAATTGTATAAAGTACTTTGTTGCTGTGAACTCTCATACATTTTTTGACGACGAAGGATAACTTTTATTCGGGCTATTACTTCTAAAGGATTAAAAGGTTTTGTAATATAATCATCTCCGCCTATCCCTAAACCTGTCAATTTATCGAAGTCTGTCGAGCGTGCGCTAATAAAAATGATAGGTGTATTTGTATTTTTTCGAATTTCCGTACATAGTTCAAACCCGCTTATATCTGGGAGCATGATATCAAGCAAAATAATATCATATACTTTTTCTTTGATACGTTGCAGCGCATCTTTTCCTGCTGAGACAGTTTCTATATGAATGAAATTCTCTTTCCTTAGTATTATTTCTAATAATTTCAATATACCAACTTCGTCATCTATTACTAATATTTTTGCAGATTCCATTCCGATTATCCCTCATTTCAACCTCATCATATCAATTTATCTTCTGTAGATGTTTTTCTAAATAAAAATATTACAAGCATTTTCCATAGAGTTTACTTTGATTTTACTTTCATTCGTTAAGCTTATTGTAACATATCAATATAAAGCAGGAGGGACAATGGGTGGAAACTATTATTAAAATTAACAAATTAAGTAAGGTGTTTAAGGGAACCGAAACGGTTTCTAATGTCAATATGAGAATTAATAGAGGAGAAATTTATGGGTTTTTAGGACCGAATGGGGCCGGAAAAACAACGATTATGAAGATGATCTTAAATTTAGTAAAGCCATCTTCTGGTGAAATTATAGTATTCAATCAGCCTGTTTTACGAACATCCTATCAATATTTAAAGAATATAGGCAGCATCATTGAATACCCAGTGTTTTATGATCGGCTAACAGCAAAGGAAAATTTAGACTTTCACTGTAAATACATAGGCTATCAAGACAAAAGAGCGGTCGATGAAGCTTTAGAAATTGTTGGTCTGAAAGATGTGGGAAATAAGAAAATTCATGAATTTTCTTTAGGGATGAAGCAACGATTAGGGATTGCGCGGGCGATTGTTACGAAACCAGAGATTCTAATTCTTGATGAACCTATCAATGGACTTGATCCAATTGGTATTAAAGACATTCGAGAGCTCTTATTACTTTTAAAAGAAGAATATGGAATTACCATTTTAATTTCAAGTCATATTGTCTCAGAAATTGAATCGATAGCAGATACGATAGGCATTATTAATCAGGGGAAATTATTAAAAGAGGTAAAAATGGAAGAAATCAGAAAAGAAAATATCGAATATCTTGAAATCGAAGTAGACAATTTGAAGAAAACGACACAGGTACTGGAAGGTAAATTAGGAATGAAAAGATATGAAATAGTTGACCAGAATACGATTCGGATTTTTGAACAAGCCATTTCTCAATATCAAATCAATAAAGAATTGATATTGAATGACGTCATAGTAAAGAGAATTGAAAGAAAACAACACAATTTAGAAGAGTACTTTTTAAACCTTATTAATGGAGGCGGTCAACATGTTTAAACTTATGAAACTAGAATGGAAAAAACATCACTTATCTAGTTATTTTAAAGGACTAATACTTTGTATTGTAGGAATTTTCGCTGCTGCCGGTCTTATGGCAGTGGGTTCTAAAGGTGAGAGTGAGCAAATGTTTCCAGATTATGCGGCATTCATGTCTTTAACCAATATTCTTATTCGAATCACATTTATCATTTTTTCAAGTGTAATTTTATCACGTTTAGTCATTGATGAATACAAAAGCAAAACGATTCAATTCGTGTTTACCTATCCACTACAACGGAAAAAAATATTGCAAGCTAAGTTATCAATTGTTTTTGGATTTTGTTTTTTTAGCATAATTTTCACTACTTTTATTATCAGTATGTTAACTTTCTTCTTAAACCCAATTATAGGGTTCTTTGAAACACCTGGTAGTATGAATGAAATAATTGCTACAGTTCCAACTACTTTTATTCATGCATTTATGATGGCAGGAGTAAGCCTGATTCCTTTATATTTTGGTATGAGAAAAAAATCAACAGCTACAACAATTACCTCAGCTGTATTAATAGGGTTTTTGATTAACTCAACTATTTCTAATGGCGGTAGTTCGACTAGTTTATTTGAATTTATTGGAGTGCCAATTGCATTCTGTCTACTTGGTCTAATCATTGGTTATCTTTCTTATCATAAAATTGACAAAATCGATGTTGCTTAAATAAAGAAGAGATGGAATAATATTCAAATTCAATAAGGGATGGGGAATAAAAATTGAAAAAAATGATACTAGCTTCTACTGCATTACTTGTAACTGGCGGATTCGTTTTTAGCTTCAAAGAAGTAGAAGGAAAGAGTTTTGAAAAAGAAAAATCCTTTGAAGCAAATAGGATTGAAGAAGTAGAGATAAACAACGAATCTTGGGATATTAAGTTCAAAAATACGAAGTCAAAAAAGATAACAATCGAAGTTGAAGGAAAACAAAAGGACAAGAAGAAAGATCCCGTAACAATTAAAAATGATGGGAAGAAAATTGAAATGAATCAGAAAGACCAAAAGGGATTACTTGAAGGATTCAGCTTTGGGAAGAAAGGTACTATCTATATTTCTATTCCAAAGAATGAAATAGATACGATTACATTGAATAATCGTTTTGGTGATATAAAAATGAATGATATAGCGGCTAAAAACATTGTAATTTCAAACGATTCTGGTGCTGAAAAAATTGAAGGACTGTCAGCAGATAAGGGGAAATTCGCATCAAAAGATGGAGAATTCAGCTTGAAAGATAGCTCGTTAAAGGAATTAACTGTAGCTTCTACTACTGGTGATAATTATATTACAAGTGTGACTAGTCCTAAGATAAAAGTTACTTCAACAAATGGTGAAGTAGCAATTAAAAATGCAACAGAAGGAAAGACATTATTTGTAGAAACAAAATCAGGAGATATCTCTGTATCTTATAAAGAAGCTCCGACTTCATTAATGCTTACTGCTAACAGTCATTCATCTGATGTAACAGTTAATCTAGATAGACTTAAGAAAAAAAGGGATACTGAAAAATCAAAAGAAGGAACCATTGGTGATGCATCTAATAAATTGGAGGTTTTAAGTAACGAAGGGACCATAAAGATAAATTAGCATATTTGCTGATTTGAAATAAAGCTTGACCCAAAATATTAATTGAAAACGTATATTTAACAAACAATAAAAATCCATTTTGAACAAGATTAAAATGGATTTTTATTGTTTAAATTCATAATTTAGTTTTGTAAGCGCCCGTAATATGATTTACATCAAAGTAATAAGGAGGTGCTATTATAGCTGGAATGTTCTCTTTTTCTAACCTTTTTTTTATATAACGACAAATATAATGGCTTTCGTAAATATCAACCCCTGTAGGTAAGTGGGGACTTTGTTGCTCAATCACACCAGTTGGTGACAGCACCACTGCGCCTTTTTGTAATGCCTCTTCAATTTCTAGCCATGTCATATCAGCAACAGTATCTTTAAAAATAGAATACATAAATCCTCCTCATTTCAAATGGTTGAATTAAGTATTTCAATTTGTAGTCTTTATTTAAGCAAAACAACTAAATTATACAGTTGAAAATTCGCCTTCTACAATCATTATTCCTTTTAGTCCAAAAGTGGTTTTTATTGTATTTTTTTTGAACAATTCTACTAAAATATAATCATGAGTACAAAAAATAAATCAAACAGTCAAAAAGAAATGTCATTTATTGAAAAAGCCCGTAGAGGTCAACTTTATATAGCTTGCCAGTCCTTTGTTTGTCCGCAAATTGAAGCTCAAACGACCCCAAAAGGAATGCTCCAGACGTATATTGAATCCAATCTGAAATTTATAGATGAACATTGAAAGCATGTATTCGCTGTTATAGAAGTTGTTTCAAATGAAAGAACATATGAAGGGAAACTTCGGTTCGCAGCAGACTATGATGAAACCATTTTTCTTCCCATTGAAAATATTCTACGTTTAGGGATACAAGAATGAGTGTTTCGAGATTTTCCCGAAACGTCCTTAAGGGTGATGGCGTTAACAATCCGGCATGCCATAGACGGATTTAGCCTAGAGCTAATGAGAAATTCTGATCTTAACGTTAAAGATTATACTAAAGAACTTGTCACAATCTTTGAGCGGGCAACTTAAAAGTAACAAATCACTCTGATGGGAGAGGGAGTAAATGATATTTTATGAGGTTATTTGTTTTTGTTGTAAAAATGTATTTCGGGTATATGAAGGAACAGGAAAATATAAGCAATTCAAGAAAAATAAGGAAGGTAAGTATTGCTGTGACGAATGCAGTCATAAAATAAGACTTGAAGCAATAAAACATTTTTTTAGATAATGGTACTATATAGGGGTACCGCTAGCATTTTGGAAAAAACCCACGCTAAGAGCATGCAGAATTTTATACAGTTTTTCGGCTAATCCAGTAACAAGCGAAAACACGAAAAACCACACCATGATAGGAATGTATAAAAATTGTATAGATTGATAAAAAGAGAAAAAAGTAGATTCCTTATGAGAGCAAGGATTCCACCTTATCCTTGCTACCCATAATAGTGCGTTATGTTAACCTTACATGCATATGTTATACAACTAATTTTCCTAACTTTAAATAGTCCCCATATGGTAAAATTTTTTTAAAAAAGGGGTGAATATTTTGAAAAAAATGACTATTATTTGTGCGATTTCTGTGTTCATGCTAACTTTTGTTGGGTGTTCGGGCCAATCTGATAATACAACAAAGACTAACACAGCATCCACAACGACTCCAACAAAAGTTGTGAAGTGTGGGAACAAGGACATAGCATTTATTGAATTAAAAGACGCAAAGACGAACAATATTAAAAAAGTAGATAGTGAGGCTACTATGCAAACCTTTGTTGATGGTCTCCAAAATGCAAGAAAGAGAGAAAATGTGCTCGTAGATAAACAAGCTCGAGATAATATGAATGCTATAATGACAATGAAATATAAAGATGGAGATAAAAAAGAATTTTTTGTGTGGTTAGAAGGAAACAATAGACAAGTTATATTTATAGAGAGTACCAATGAACAGCATGGTACAGCTTATGAAGTAAACGATACATATGCCCAAAATATCATCAGTTTGTTTAAATAATAAATAGTCAACTTCCAATAGCGAATTTTACGTCAACTAGCACCTCTTGCGGGGGGCTAGTTTTTTTTTACAGTAACAAAGATGAAATTTTATTGTTAGAAAATGTCTTAGCGTATAAAATCTACGTTTTGCCGTCAATACCCCTGAAAGAAATCGAAAAATACATGACACCAGCTGAAGCATCTTTTTATTGGAGGATTCCTCGTGAGACATTGAAGAATAAATATAGCCCGTCTGTAATGAATGAGAAGCAAGTAAGGGATCTAGAACGCATGTTACAAAAAGGTTTAGTTAAGTACTTTTTGCATCCTGAAGGAAAGCGTAAGGAATGGATTATTAGTCGTCAAGCAATGTATGAATGGTTTGGAGAACCAAAAGAATAAGGAGAAAGGATGTTAAGAATGAAAGAAGAAACTATTTCATTGTGGGGAGGATTCAAAAATACACTCAGGATGATTGTCTGGTTTTGGATCATAATGCTTTTTATATTTGGAGAAAGCTTGTTACAATAAAAAGAAAAACATAGGGTAAATAAGATAATGAAAAGAGGAAAGAGGCTGAATGAAGTCAACGGGAATCACTAGAAAAGTAGATGAATTGGGGCGTGTAGTTATCCCAAAAGAACTGAGAGATACGCTCAGTATTAAAGAAAAATCACCATTAGAGATCTTTGTAGATGGAGAAAAAATTGTTTTACAGAAGCATCAAGCTGGTGGGGATTGTGTGATAACTGGTGAGGTTTCAGAACGTAATATGTCATTAGCAAATGGAAAGATTACAATAAGTCCAGAAGGTGCAGAGTACCTGGTTAAAGAGTTGCAACAATACTATAAGTTAAATAGAAAAATTAAAGGCTCCGCCATACAGGGAGCTTTTTTATTATCAATATAATAATTTCACATACCGTAATGATTAATAAGGAGTCCTACAAACAATAAAGAGGAAGCTACAATAGATTTTACTTGAAGCCTGTGATATCATTTTACTTTATATAGAAAGAGGACGTGAGCAATCGTGATTACAATTAAAGCGCCTAGACCCGATATTACAATTACGAAACAGAAAGATCCAGAACTAAGTAATATGTATGGGTTTACTGATTTTCACCTAATTCCTAGAGATAAAGGTGGAATCTTTATGTTTTATAACAACAAGAATGAACTAATGTTTGTTGGTAAGGCAAGAAAGTTAAGACCAAGAATAAAAAAACATTTTGAAGATACTGTATGAGTAATCAAAGACCATAGAGATGAAGTAATTAAAATTGATGTTTGTCTTGTAGAAAACGCGATGGAAAGAGAAATTTATGAAACATATATCGCTAATAAACAAAAGTCGAAATATAATGTAGACAAAGTGTTCTTTAAATAAGTAAAAGCTCATAAAAAGGACTAATAAAATGAGACAACTTTGCCTTGGCTTATTAGTCCTTTTTTACCGCTTGCAACGTTACGTTGCACAATGATACGGATATCATTTGAGAGAAAGAACAATTTGATACGATAAAGGATGGGAATAGATTGGATAATCATAGCCAAACACCGGCGTATATATATACGTATGCATTTCGCGAAGAGGAACGTTCTTTATGTTATATGGAGATGCGCTCACTTTTTGGAACGGAATCGCACTCTAATATATTGAAAAGCACAATCAAAATTGATCCGAGCCGAAGCCCGTTTATTAAAGAACGGATTGACGTAATGTATGAAGGAGATGAACTGCCAGATATTTTGAAGCAGGTCGAACAGATTAATTTGTCTGGATCCACGTTCAAAGTCATCTTCGTTAAAATTAATGATCTTGATAAATCGAAAAAAGTAGAATACGGAGAACGCCGCCTTATTGAACGAGATATCGGCATGCATATTGAAGGTGAAGCCGATGTGCATCATCCAGAGCGTGTATTTGGCATTGTAATCATTGGTGGACGTTGGTACTTCGGAACATATATGGAAAGCGAGGCTGTTTGGTTCCATCACGTGAAAAAACCACGCAGCTATTCTACGTCACTAAGCACACGTGTAGCGAGAGCTGTTGCGAATATCGCTGTGCCAAATCCTGATGGAGTCAAAGCGATCGATCCATGCTGTGGTATTGGAACGGTAGTGGTAGAAGCACTCTCTATGGGCATTGACATCGTTGGCCGTGATATTAACCCGCTTGTCGTAATCGGATCAAGAGAAAACATCGCGCATTTTGGTTTTGAAGGAGACGTAACGGTAGGACCTATCGAAGACATTCAGACAAACTACGATGTAGCAATTATCGATATGCCGTACAATCTATTTACGTGCGCAACACCAGAAGATCAATTCTCGATTTTAAAACATGCGCGCCGTATTGCAAAAAAAGTAGTAGTTGTAACAAGCGAAACAATGGATCACATGATCGAAGAAATTGGATTTGAAATTACAGACCGCTGCGTAACAAGAAAAGGAAACTTTTCTCGGCAAATTCTTGTTTGTGAATAGGGAAGTAAGGGAAGACCAATTACTCTGTAAAATAAATAAGTGACAATATCTATCGTTCCTTGTAAGGATAAGAGGATGGGTATAATGTTGCACATTATATATGTATTGGTACATTGCTCAATAAGAGTGATGTACTTTTTTTTATTATACAGATCTCTTTACGACCTCATATACAACAACAACATTAGTGTGGTTACACTAAACAGGAATGTATGTTTCTATTTTAAATAACCGTTTATTTTTGAGGTGCTTACATGAACATGTATACAGTAAAAGAATTGGCGTTAGCTTTACAGAAGCATGAAGAAACAATTAAACGATGGCTACGGTCTGGAAAGTTCCCAAACGCATTTCGCAATAGTGATAAAGAAGGATGGAGAATTCCTGAAAATGACCTTGTACATATCAAGCAAGGAACAGGGATTGTAAAAGAAGATTCTCAGCAACGTCAACAAGTAGTACGGGAAGAGATTGAGGAATTGGAGTTAGTCAAATTAGCATATGAGGCAGTCACACTTACATCTCCTACGGAAGACATTCTTCCTCTTCTATCTGTTGTGGGGATTAAACGAACCTTAGAGATTCTATTGATTATGCGACAATCCGCAACCAAAGTGAAAAACCCTGACGGGTTTATTAAGAAAGCGATTCGAGAGAATTGGAGTCCAGCAACTATCCCTGTTAAATTGCCAAAAAAGCAAAATAAGCATATCTATGACCTTACGCAACAAGACTATCAAGCAATCAGAAATCAGGAGCAACATGAGTATCAACCAAAGGTTCTCTTATTTAATTGGTTAGAGGAATAATTGGGTCTGAATATCTAACAGGAGGCTTTGAAAATGAGAGATAGTTATTACCACTTACGTTGTCCAAAAGGTGTTCAAAGTCGATATGCATTGCTTGTATTTAACCCGAATAATAAGGTATTTCTACCACTGACAGACTTTTATGATGATGCCAGTAGGAAAATTTCAGAAAGCTCCGCGTTGTCGTATCTTCAATGTCTTCTGCCGTTCTTCACTTGGTTAGACAAACACAGCAACTATCAGGGAAGTGTACAATGGCGTGATTCTCCAGAAGCCATACGGGTCGCTGTGGAAGATTATTTGATGGACGAAATGGCTTGTAAAGTACGGGAAAAAGATTCTTTTCGCTTTGTCAATCGTTCCAATAAAAGCTCGAATACCGTTCATCGCTTCCTTTCCGCTCTCAAGTCACTTTATAAGTCCTTAATTACACTGAAACATTATGGCTATCCGAATCCTCTTATCGACTCTCATGCGATATTGGATGATTACAAAACAAATGCCGAAGGTGTAAGAGAAAATAAGCCTCGAATGCCTGCTAAAGCAGGAACAGAGAATCCTATTGTGCATAGACGTTTGACAGATTCCTACTTCAAACTCATTAATGAGGAATGGCAACCTGAAATTATTGATAATCCTCTTCTCTATCATAAAGTTAAACAGGCAGGTAATCAGGCAAATTGGTCATTGAGAGAAAAGGTCATTGTCCGTATGTTGTTTGAGACTGGAGCAAGAGCTTCTGAGGTAATTGAACTCACCATTGGCGATTATCGTTCTCGCAAGTCCTTTGAAGAAGTCAGCACGTTTAACAAAGGCAGTCATGGGCGTAGAGTAAAGTTTCTTCGATTCAGCAAAGACACAACGAAACTTCTGTTTCAATATATCAATCAAGAGCGTAAAAAAATTGACCCTTTAGGGTGGGATTTTGATTCTCTACCTAGCGATGCACCCATGTTTCTGACGGAACGAGGAACACCATTTTCGTATCAGACTTGGTATCCACATTGGAATAAGGTCATGAAGATGATGGACATGAGGTTAAATCCACATAAAACAAGACATTGGTTTGTCACGACAAGTATGCGTGAGATTTATAATGTTTCCAAGACAGATGCAGAAGTTAAACAGAGAAAAGATGAACTCATTAAATACATGAAGTGGAGACAAAAAGACACGATTGAAGTGTACGAACATCACTTTGATGAAGAAAGACATCGGAATTTTCATGACAATATGCTTGCACAGATAGCCGAGAAAGAAAAAGAGTACGTGGAACAGCCGAAACAGAAACGTACTAAGAAGCCCCTTCTGACTATTGCAGACACAGCAAAAGAAACAGAGTTAGAGAGGTAGATATACAAGTACTATTGGATGATTTGGAGGATGAACGATGACAACAACGATGAATTTTCCGAAATCCCCATTTTATGAGGAATTAACGGGTAAGGTGGATGAACACATTCTTCATTTGCGTGATAGCAGAGGTGTATTTCTGTTAGATAAATTGGATGAATTACCTGTGAAATATTTCCTTAATCAGTGTTTAGATACACCTTGGCAGAATCAATTATTATTGGCGATGCTTATTGATGGAGACAGAAATTTGGACGCACGAACAGTACATAATCATAACAGCTATATAAATGTTAGGTTTAAAAATATACGAGAAAGCATTTAAAAAGGATTGCATTCCTTCGTGTCTCCGTTTTCTCTTGCATGGATTGCATTTCGAGACGCAGGAAGGAAAACCTGTGACTCTTAAAACACACTTACTGCGTCATGCGTTCGCAACAGAAGCTGTTCAACGTCAGGAAATTCCCATTGATATTGTAGCGAAAATCCTCCATCAACGTGACTTGAATGTAACAAGATATTACTCTGAACCTACTCCAAGTCAAGTAGCTGAAAAGGTTGGAGAATTGCACAGCGTAATTTCAAACTATGTTGACTTAGATGAAGCGATTCTTCGCAGTCCTGAAGAACTTCAGAGGGAATGGGAGGAATACAAAGCCAAAGTAGGTGTATATAACAATGTGTTGGGCGGTACTTGCGTCACAGATAAAGTATGTCCTGTAAAAATGGCATGTTTGGGATGTGTAGCAAAAATTCCGCAACCTGAAAAGAAACATGAACTCATTGAAGTGGTTGACTTATCTAAGGATATGGAAAAGCGGTTTGCTTCCATGGGTTTGACGGTTGAAGTAAATAAGACGAAACAGATGAGGAAACTTGCGAGAAACGAGTTAAAGGAAATTGAATTGATTGAGAAATATCAGGAGGAACAGACATATGAACCAGACGTTTCCTTCAAAAGATAACCGAACGTGGCTCAAAAAGGTTCATGAATCTCGAAGCCAGCGTTCTCTCTTGTTAGGGAAGGAGGCGATTGACCTTCTGGTCAAACAAAACCTCCCTGTTACACTCAAGACTGTATCAGAGAAGTCAAAAGAGATTAATCCCGAAGGGAAAGGGATTCATCGTAACACGATTAGTACAAATCAAGAATTGAATGCGTATTATAAGCAGCACAGCGAAACATACAAGAAAAAATCAAATTCCAACAAGTCTGCACAAAAGCGTTCAGTTGCATTTACTCCTGTTGATTATCGACGTATACGTTCAGAACGAAGCATAAAAAACACGGAACGAAAGTATATGAAGATGTCTAAGAAAGAGCTTGTACAGCGATTGATTTTGGCAGAACAATATATTGCAGAAAATAATTCAAAATGGGTGGCAAATTATTTTGAAATGTTTAAGTAGTAGCCTACCTACTCCTTATTCAACTAAATGGCAGTATAGTTGAACAAGGAGTATTGATTAACTCTGTCGAATATGTCCTTTAGCATTTCTTCCTGGCCCACAACAATATTGTAAAAAAATTGCCTAAAAGGGTGCTTAATTAAACAAGACCATCATTTCGATGGTTTATTTTTATGTACAGAACATCAAGTAGATTTCGGCGATTCAGTGTGAAATGTTTAAAACGACAAAAAACTTGGAGGTAAGCAAATTATCAATTGGTATTCTACAGATTTCTTTTGGAGTGGTTTCAGCTGAAGTTACAAAATAAAAAACGGTAAAGTTCAAAAAATATATAATAATCAAATTATTATGGAAATATTGATAGTGTGAAGCTTATAATTGAACTGGGTGATTAAAAGTGACTATACAAAATAAAAAGATAATTGATATCTGTGATAACCGCAGACTATTAAATAAATATTCACGTAACAGTATTCCAAGCGTAATCTTCATAGCAGGGTTAGGCGATAGCTATGAGACATGGAAAAAAGTCCAAGACCAAATATCGCAAAAAACATCAACCTTTTCCTATAACAGGTCGGGTATTGGCAGGAGTCAAGTCGCATCCGTCCCGACGACTTGCTATGATCTAGTCGAGGAGCTCAACGAATTGTTGCTAGCGCTTGAAGTGGAGAAGCCCTATATATTGGTGGGACATTCTTTTGGTGGTTTGGTCGCTAGATTATATGCCAGCCTTTATCCACTGAACATCTGTGGTATGGTTTTGGTTGACGCTGCACCGGAATATAAAGAACTTGCCTATGAAAAGGTTCTACCCGAAAATCTGCTTGCAGGAAATAGGGAATATTACGAGAATCCTATGTTGAATAGTGAGAAGATTGATAAAATACAAAGCTATAAGCAAATCGTTGATCATTCAAAGCAAAGTAACCTCCCTCTCGCAATTATTACAAGAGGTTTACCTGATAATGGTGAAGAGGGATGGCCATCTCAAGAAATATTGGAAATTGAGCAAAGACTCCAAGCAGAATTTCAATGGCTGTCAACGTCAAGCAAGTACCGGATTGCTAGTCGAAGTGGACATTATATTCAACATGATGAGCCAGAAATTGTTATAGAGGAGATTATGTTAATGTTGAAGGAGATAGGAAAATGAGCGATACAAGGACTAAATTGATGATGGATTTGCAAAGAATTGAGAAGGATAAGTATCAGTTACGCGAAGGTGAGCGGCATCAAGATTTCTTACCTTTGTTACTTCAATATATTGGCGATCCTCAGCCAGAATTACGGGATAACCTGATTTATCCGATGTTTTATATGTGGATTAAGGAAGAAAATAGATTCAGTGGAGAGGAGTTGCGTAGCCTCTTAACTGTTCTGACTGATGAGAACCATTTGTTCTATAATATTGGCAGCGAGGATGATCAGTCAGTTTTTACAAGGACGTTCTCTGCCTTGCCTATCGCTTTGATTGTGCAACACCACAGACAGAATCCATTTTTCAATCAAGCGGAAATTGAGCAATTAATGCATGCAATGCTCCGTTATTATAAAGAGGAGAAGGATCTGCGAGGTTACCTTTCAGTAGGAGGCTGGGCTCACAGCGCGTCTCACGGTGCGGATGTTTTTGTCGAGCTGGTGCAGTGCGAGGAGAGTAGCGTCGCAATGCTGCGTGAGGTTCTTGTCGCTATTTCTGGCATGCTTCATAATGGTAGACACATTTTTAGCGATGAGGATGATGAGCGGTTGGTCAACATCGTGGATACGATGATTGACAAAGAGTTA
>NZ_JAKUFS010000005.1 GCF_022663535.1 Bacillus cereus group sp. BfR-BA-01380
ACCTTTCATGAGAAGGGCGTTCATGAAAGGAAGTTTCACTTTACCCCGCTCAAACGGCTGGTAAGAAGTACAGGCAAGAAGAAAACAAACCATCCGTAAGAGCCCGATTGGCTCAACTAACCTTTCATGAGAAGGGCGTTCATGAAAGGAAGTTTCACTTTACCCCGCTCAAACGGCTGGTAAGAAGTACAGGCAAGAAGAAAACAAACCATCCGTAAGAGCCCGATTGGTTCAACTAACCTTTCATGAGAAGGGCGTTCATGAAAGGAAGTTTCACTTTATTCTTCTATATGAAGAGAAAAGAGGGATGTATGGAACCTTTGCGTATTTTAATGTTGGCATGGGAATATCCTCCGATGATGGTAGGTGGTCTTGGAAGGCATGTGTATGAATTATCACGAGCTCTTGCACATTACGGACATGATGTGCATGTAGTAACTGTACACGAAGAGCAATGTACAACATATGAAAAGATACATGGTGTACATGTGCATCGTGTTTCAGTTGATTATCGTGAAAAGTATCATTTTTATGAGTGGATTACTGCGTTAAACAAATCTATGCTTGCTTATACACAAGAGCTATGTGAAGGTTATGCGTTTGATGTAATTCATGCTCATGATTGGCTTGTTGCTATTTGTGCTATGGATTTACAAAAAAAGAAACGGTTGACTCTTGTTACGACAGTGCATGCAACGGAACATGGACGGAATAGCGGGATTTATACATCATTGCAATGGAAAATACATATGCATGAAAAAGAGCTAGTGAAAGAATCTACTGTTGTGATTGTTTGTAGTCAGTTTATGAAAGGCGAAGTTATGCAGAATTTCGAAATAAATAGTGAAGAAGTTATCGTACATCCTAATGGAATTGATTGTCATTTTTTTCATGCGGTTACGCCTTCGCTAGAAATCATAAAGCGCCATAATTTATCAGATCGATTGGTTGTATTTTCAATTGGTCGTATTGTGAATGAGAAGGGCTTCTATACCATTATTGAGGCAGCACCACATATTACCCAGCGGTACCCGCAAGTTTTATTTATTATTGCAGGTCAAGGAACTATGTTAGAACAGTACCGTGCGGTTGTTCAGGGAAGAGGACTACAACATTCTATTCTTTTTCTTGGTCATATTACAGAAGAAGAGCAACGGGCGTTTTTCCAAAGATGTGATGTATTGTTGATTCCAAGCCTGTATGAGCCTTTTGGAATTGTTGCATTAGAAGGAATGCTCGCAAAGAAACCAGTTTTAGTTTCGCGTGTGGGTGGTCTGCAAGAGATTATTATAGAGGGTGTGAATGGATTTCTAATGAAAGCAGGCTGTGCGCAAAGTTTGAGTGAGAAATTAATATGTATGATAGAGCACCCAGAAATTGCTCAGTGCGTAGCAAATAAAGGATATGAAGATGTTCTTGTTCACTATAATTGGAGTGAAATTGCAAGAGCAACCGCACACACGTATGAAAAAGCAGTTCAACATCATAAATGTGGAGGTTGAATGCCGATGAAGGGGGTTATTTTAGCTGGAGGGAAAGGGACGCGTTTACGCCCGTTAACATGTAACCTTCCAAAGCCCATGTTACCTCTACTACAAAAGCCGGTGATGGAATATAGTATTGAACTATTGAAACGGCATGGTATTCGCGAAATTGCTATTACTGTTCAATATATGAGTTCTGTTATTCAAAATTATTTTGGTGATGGTAGTAAATGGGGAGTGAAACTATATTATTTTGAAGATACTCCTCCTCTTGGTACGGCGGGGAGTGTAAAACAAGCAGAGAAGTTTTTAGATGAGCCATTTGTTGTAATTAGCGGAGATGCCCTAACAGATTTTCACCTATCTAAAGGAATTGATTTTCATAATAGTCATAGTGGAATCGTTACGATGTTTGTTAAAGAAGTAGTGAATCCATCATCTTATGGATTAGTTGTTACAAATCAGCATCATGAAATTATTAAATACATTGAAAAACCAAGTTGGAATGAAGTGATTTCCAATACAGTAAACACCGGTATTTATATTATGAACCCCGACATTTTTTCTTATATTACACCTCATACGTTTTTTGATTTTAGTCATCATGTATTTCCTTTATTAGAAAACAAAGAAGCAATGTATGGATATGTGGCGGATGGATATTGGCTTGATATTGGAACGTTTACTCAATATCGCCAGGCTCAATTTGATTTGCTTACAAAGAAAGTTCATGTACCTATTCCATATACAGAAGTGTTACCAATGGTATGGATTGGAGAAGATGTAACAATTGAAAAGGGAACAAAGATACACGGACCTGCCTTTATTGGTGAGGGAACAACAGTGCAAACAGGAGTTATTATTGAACCGTATTCTATTATTGGTAAGCATAGCTTAATTTCTGCACATACCCGCCTTCAAAAAAGTATTTTACTCGCTCATACGTATGTAGGAAAGCGATGCGAATTGATTGGAACCACAATTGGAGCCAGTACAATTATTGAAGATGGAGTTACTTTATTTGAAAAGAGTGTTGTGGCTGATCAGTGCCGAATTGGTCAGAATACAGTAATTAAGACGAAAGGGAAAGTATGGCCAGAGAAGGTAGTTGAGAACAGTACAATTATTGCTTCATCTGGAATTACAGAACATGAAAATATTTCGTGTTTTTTGCAGAAAAGTCGTATTTGCGGTAGAAGTAATTTAGATATTACGCCGCAAGTTGTCGTAAAATTGGCGATGGCATATGGTTCTTTATTAGCAGAAGGAGAAAGTTTGCTGATTGGCAGCAGTACACATGCGGAAGTGCAAATGTTTAAACATATTTTTTTACATGCTGTTCATACAGTGGGAGTGCATACAATGGAATGCCAAGAAATGAATGAATCTTGCTTCCGATATGCAACCGAGCAAACAAATGTCGTTGGCGGAGTATTTTTTTATAAGGGGCAAGATGAGAAACTTGTTATTCAATTTTATAATGAAGAAGGAATGGGATTAACGTATAAAAAGCAAAAAGAGATAGAAAGTTTGTATATAGCAGAGTCATTTCGATATGTTGATTGTAAAAAAATCGGGAATAACGAAGTCATACATGTTTCTTCAGAAATGTATATTGAATCTGCTTTGAAATTAATAGATGTACCTGCTATAAAAAAACAACAGTTTCATCTTCTTATAAATCAGTGGGATAAAATGTTTCAGCCTTTGCTATTCTCTTTTTTACAGAAAATCGGCTGCACAGTAACGTGGATATATGCCGAGGAACAAAAAGAACACATCAAGTCATTAATGAAATCGAGCCGAGCGGATATGGCTATCATCTTTCGTGAGCAAGGAAATGCATTTGAATTATACGATCCTTATGGGGATATTTACAGAAATACAAATTGTGAAGAGATTGATATTCCTAATTTATTGTTTGAAAAAGAAGAATGTTTCTACCCATTATCATTGAAATTAGGAGAATGTTATCTTCTTTTTTATATGCATAATGAGAATAAGAAGTTATTGCAAATGAGATGGCAGCAAGATATTTTATTTCGAGTTGGTAAATTATTGGAGTTAATTGTTCTTCAAGGGAAAACATTACCAGAAATGTTAGAGCAATACCCACCACTTTATTTATTGTGTGATGAAGTAGTTTGTTCATGGAATGAGAAAGGAAAAGTGTTAGGGATGTTGCTGGGAGATATGGCACAGCGAGAGTTTGAAGTATTAGAAGGAATTAAGTTTACACATGCAGAAGAAGAGTGGTCTTATATTGTTTCGGATGTAAATCAACCGAAGTTTCTCGTGTATTCTCATGCAAGAAATCCAGTCATAGCAAAGGAAAATATGGATAATCTTATTGAAAAAATTAGACAATATCAAAAGGTGTAGAATTTTTGTTTTAAAAGTGGTATTATGGTATAGTCTGATTTAAGTTATTAGTGACTGGAGGGAAATAAGAATGCGTGTAAATATTACTCTAGCATGTACAGAATGCGGAGATCGTAACTATATCTCTAAGAAAAACAAACGTAACAACGCTGAGCGTCTTGAGCTTAAAAAATATTGCAAGCGTGACAAGAAGTCTACGTTACACCGCGAAACAAAGTAAGCAGTAGGAATATTTTCCTACTGTTTCTTTTGTATATAGGGGGAATTCAAAATGAAAGAAGAGAAGAAAAGATTACGAACAGAAATATTACAGCGTATGAATGATTTATCAGAAGAACAGTATACAACTTTATCAGAAAAAATTGCAGATTCTTTATATAAACAACGAGAATGGATTGAGGCTAAAACAATTGGAATTACACTTTCTATGGAGCGTGAAGTAAATACATATGCAATTATTAAAAAAGCATGGGAAGAAGGAAAAGCAATTGTTGTTCCAAAATGTAATCGTGAAACGAGAACAATGACATTCCGTCAAATTACAAGTTTTGAACAATTAGAAACCGTTTATATGAATTTACGAGAGCCAGATCCGTCTATGACAGAAGAGGTATTAGCAGAGGAGATAGATTTACTTCTCGTACCAGGTGTTGCCTTTACCCAAAAAGGAGAGCGTGTAGGGTATGGCGGAGGATACTATGATCGTTATCTTGTGAACTATAAAGGGAAAACGCTATCATTAGTTTTTGATTTTCAAATTGTTTCTCATATTCCAGTTGAACCGTTTGATAAGACAGTGCAGAAAATTATTACAGAAAAAGAAACAGTTTGTATTTTATAACTTATATAGACAAATTATAAATTGACGATTCTTTTTTATGTTTATTATAATAAATTATGTGAACGTTTTCTTATTATGTTTTTATAGTAAATAGACATTTAGAGGGTGAAAAAATGAAATCTATTTATGATATTCAGCAATTATTAAAGCGATTTGGAACGATTATTTATACAGGAGATCGTGTTGCGGATTTACAATTAATGGGTGATGAAGTTCGTGAATTATATAAATCACAGCTTATTGAGCCAAAAGATTATCAAACTGCCTTGTTTTTATTAAAGCAAGAAATTCAAAAAGAAATACATGTAAACACAAATTGAAAAAACGACATAAAGTGAAACTTTAATCAGTGGGGGTTTTCTTCATCCCCCACTGATTATTAGTTGAACCAATCGGGCTTTTACGGGCAGTTTATCTCCCGCCTAACTTCTTTGCTTTTGCTGAATTTTGAGGCGGGAGTATTACTGCCCGTTAATGCGGGATAAAAACAACTTTCTTAAGGTGGGCGAGAGTGTCTGATCATGCATAGAAGCGATCAAATTTCTTTCCTGTCACGTGTCATACGAAAGCAAAGGTGTATATCACTTTTGTGTTTATATGTTGGAAAATCAAAATAAATGTATACAGTAAAACTTTTATTAGCAAATAGCTGGAGAAATAGAGGAAAGAAGGAGAACGGCATGGAAGAGAAATGGTTGGTTGGTGTTGATCTTGGTGGAACAACAATTAAATTAGCATTCATTAGTATTTATGGTGAGTTTATACATAAATGGGAAATCCCAACGAATACAAGTGAACAAGGAAAACATATTACACTTGATATAGCAAAAGCAATTGATAAAAAGTTACAAGAATTAGGTGAGTTAAAAAGCAAACTGGCTGGAATTGGGATGGGTGCCCCGGGACCAGTTCACGGTGCTTCTGGAATGATTTATGAAGCAGTAAACTTAGGGTGGAAAAACTATCCTCTTAAAGATTTATTAGAAGTAGAAACTGGTGTACCAGTTGTCGTTGATAATGATGCGAATATTGCAGCGCTTGGAGAAATGTGGAAGGGTGCTGGAGAAGGTTCAAAAGATATTGTTTGTATGACGCTTGGAACGGGTGTTGGTGGCGGTGTTATCGTAAACGGTGAAATCGTCCATGGTGTAAGCGGAGCAGCTGGTGAAATTGGGCATATTACAGTTGTAACGGAAAATGGTTTTGCTTGTAACTGCGGGAAATCAGGATGCTTAGAAACTGTTTCTTCTGCAACTGGTATTGTACGGGTTGCCATGCAAAAAATGCAGGAAACAGATGAGGCTAGTGTACTACGTTCGGTGTTAGAACAAGAAGGACGCATTACATCCAAAGATGTGTTTGAAGCACTTGCACAAGGTGATGCATTAGCAAAAAAAGTAGTCGAAAAGGTTGCTTCGTATTTAGGACTAGTAGTAGCGAATTTATCTAGCACATTAAATCCAGAGAAAATTGTTATTGGCGGCGGTGTATCAAAAGCAGGTGATGCATTGTTACAACCAATTCAACGCTATTTTGAACAATATGCATTTTCACGTGCTGCTAAAAGTACAAAACTATCAATTGCGACACTTGGTAATGATGCTGGGGTAATTGGCGGAGCATGGCTTGTGAAAAAGTATATTTATGAAGCAAAGTAAAATGAAGCTTTATATTTGTAAAAGATGAGCAAGAAAAGAAAAAGGAAGGGTTTTCCCTTCCTTTTTCATATGTTAGAAATCATGATGTATGTAGAGATTGTAAACAATTGCTTAATGTGTTGGTGGATAACCATTGTTTAGCACTGTCATGACTGTAAACCACCCGAAAACAAGTACAGTTGCAAGGGAAAAGCCTCCAGCAAGAAAGTTCTTGTCTCGTAACGTTTTAAGAGAAGAGTATACAGCTAACAGAGTGACTAACGCAAAAATAATAACAAGGCCCATACATATCCTCCTCTGCTCTCTCGTTTTTTTTTTTTTTGTCTGAGTTTTTGTAATATTTTTTCATTTTTATTGTACATGTTTTCTATATAGTTGTCGAGGTATCGTTTCGTTTCTTATAAGAAGAAAATATTGTATGATGAAAGTGAGTGTAATGACTGGAGGAGATTAAGGATGAATTGGATTCAAATGCCATTAGGACCACTGCAAACAAATGCATATATTTTAAGTAATGATCAAAAAGAATGTATTATTTTTGATCCAGGTAATGAAGGAGAAAAACTTATAAATTATGTAAAACAAGAGCAGTTAAAACCATTAGCTATTTTATTAACACATGCACATTTCGATCATATTGGTGCAGTGGATGAAGTACGTACTGCTTTTCAAATTCCAGTGTATGTTCATCAAGAAGAAGCGGATTGGTTAGGTGATGCTACTACTAATGGTTCACAAATTTTTATGATGAATCGTAGTATTACGGCAAAACCTGCGGATCATATCATTGAGGAAGAAGGAGCATTAACAATTGGTTCGTTTACGTTTGATATGTTTGAAACGCCGGGGCATTCGCCGGGAAGTATTTCGTACTATTGCAAAGAGGCAAACGCTGTATTCTCAGGGGATGTTTTATTTCAAATGAGCATTGGCCGGACTGATTTACCAGGAGGTAGCTTCCAAGAATTAATCATGAGTATTGAAGAGAAGTTATTTGTATTACCCGATGATACAACCGTATTATGTGGGCATGGTCCAGAAACAACCATTGGCTTTGAAAAAGAAAATAATCCATTTTTACAATAAGGGGAACGGCGATGAAGCACGTTCTAAAACAAGCGATGGAAAAAGAAGAAGACCAGTCTATTTCTTATAATACATATATGAGCCTTGCTTTATATGACGTAAATAAAGGCTATTATATGAAAGAACGTGAAAAAATTGGCAGGCAAGGAGACTTCTTTACAAGTAGTAATGTGTCCTCTGTTTACGCAAAAACATTTGCTCATTTTTTTATTCGGCTTGTAAAAGCAGGAGTTGTTTCACCTCATATATGTGAAATTGGTGGTGGAACGGGGAGGTTTGCATATGATGTGTTGCAAGAGTGGCAAACGATATCCCCTGATACGTTTGTAAACATGCAATATTCTATTATAGAAGTGAGTCCATTTCATAGAAGGTTGCAAAAACAGCAACTTATTTCTTTTACAAATGTTTCGCAATATGCATCCTATGATGAATTGGATCCCGCTTTTACAGGAATTGTTTTTTCAAATGAGTTGTTTGATGCGTTTCCTGTAGAAGTAATTGAGAAGCAGGAAGGAATGTTATATGAAGTACGCGTAAAGTATAACAGTGAAGACAGACTTATTGAAGTGTTGCGCCCGTTACATAATGAACAGATTATAAGCTATTTACAAAGACACCAAATTCAATTGCATGAAGGACAACGATTTGAAGTGCCATTACAAATGAATGTCTATGTAAAACAGCTTACAAGATGGTTGCAAGAAGGCTTACTTATAACAATCGATTATGGATATACAAATGAAGAATGGATGCACCCAGCTCGTCGTGAAGGAAGTTTACGAAGTTATTATGAGCATCAAATGATTCGTAACCCTCTTCAATTTCCAGGAGAGATGGATATAACAACTCATATTCATTGGGATGCATTGAAGGTTGCCTGCGAAGAGCAAGGCTTACAAACAGTATGGCATACGAAACAAAGAGAATTTTTGTTTGCTGCAGGAATTTTAGAACAACTTGTTAATCATGAAGATCGTAATCCATTTTCTGATAATCAAAAGAAAAACCGTGCGATTCATTCTATGATTTTACAAGGTGGAATAAGTGATGCTTTTGATGTTGTCATTCAGCAAAAGGGGTTGCCTCATTTCAATCTAGAGCATTATCTGCATATCTTTTCATAAAACGAGGCGCAGTGTAAAATACTGCGCCTCGTTTCATAGGTAAATACGACATTTTGTTTAGGATTATGTAGTATGTTTATATTTCACCTCATGATATATATTTATATTAAAGATATGAGATGAAAAATACATACATAATACGCCTATTGTTTATTTGAATACACCTAGCCTAGTAATACACGAACTAATTGAATAATTGTTTCATTTTCTACTTTGTAGTAAATTTCCAATCCTTTTCTTTCACTTGAAACAATTTTAGCGCTTTTTAACTTCGCTAAATGCTGAGAAATTGTAGATTGGGGCATGTTTAAGCCTGTATACATTGTAGAAACATTACTTGGTCCTCGCTCAATCAATCCTTTTACAATACATAAACGAACTGGATGAGCAAGTACTTTTAATAATTCTGCATTGTTTTCATATAGTTCTAATTCCTGTTGAAAGGTTTCTAACATATTTTCTCCACCTCCATGTGTACTATTATACCCATACTATACATAACAAAATTCTAAACCAAAGAGAATAGTTGTTGCAAAAAAAATGCTCTAAAGTAAAGAAATTGTAAGAAAAGAGACTGTGATGTAAATAAATTGGGTAAATCTAGACGTTTTTCCATTAGGATAAAGCAGTACTTATAGATGTTAATCATAAATATTTTTGTTCTCGATAAAAAATATTTTCATTTATATTACAATTTTACCATATTTTATTTTTCTTTCAACAATAGAAATGAAAAAATTTTTCGATAATTCAAAAGGAATTATATATATTAATCTGGAAATTAATTGAGATAGAAAGAAGGGATAATCATGAGAATGGAATTTTTAGGAACAGGCGGTGCTATACCAACTCCAAGGCCAGGGAGTTATAGCAAAGTAAGTAAAGAAGCGAGAGAGAAAGGTTTACCATATAGTAGAATGGGACCAAGTGTTTTTATTCACGATCTCGGCTTATTAATTGATACGCCAGAGGAAGTCCGCTTGCAATTAGAGCGATCTCAAATTTTGAAAGTAGAAGCCGGGATATACTCTCATTGGCACCCAGATCATACAATGGGCCGGAGAATTTGGGAAACAATGGCGTTTGAAACGAACAGAGCTTGGAGTACTGCCGTATATGTACCAGAGCAAGTAGCAGAAGATATGAAAAAATTTTTAGGATCGTGGGACCATCTGCAATTTATGCAGCAGCAAGGATGGATTGATTTAATTATATTACAAGATGGGCAATCTTTCGTGAAAAATAAAGTAAAAGTTACTCCATTTCGTTTATATGAACAATATGTGTATGCATTCTTATTAGAAGAAAAAGAAAAGCGAGTACTTATTGCCATGGATGAATTATATAAATGGGAACCACCTGCTCATTTAATTGGTAATTTAGATGTAGCTATTTTACCAATGGGAATTGCCGAGTTTGATTGGAAGACGAAAGAGCAAATAAGAGACCGTGTTTTTATTGAACGCATACGGGAAGCGACGTTTGAAGATACGCTAGAAGTAGCGAAGCAATTACGAGCAAAGCATACAATTATTACGCACATTGAAGAAGTAGAAAACCTTGGATATGACGAACTGAAAGAAATGGAAGCTGAATTACGAGCGGAAGGTATGAATATAACATTTGCTTACGATACAATGCAAATTGAAGTTTAGAGGGGGTGCATGCATGGCTCCAACAACAGGAAATCTCTATGAAAACACAGCTAGGTTTTATGATTTCGAAGAGAGACGAGATCATAGAGAAGTATCTTTTTATCTCGAAAGAGCTTCTAAATTATCGGGTGATATTTTAGAAATTGCTTGTGGGACAGGAAGAATTACGTTACCGTTAGCTCAGGCTGGTTTTTCGGTATGGGGAATTGATTTATCCGAATATATGTTACATTTACTTAAAGAAAAGCTACATGCTATGTCTAGTGAAATTCAGAAGAAGGTTCATCTTCAGCAAGCAAATATGACGAATTTTACGATGAATAGGAGCTATGATTTCATTTTAATCCCGGGTATTTCATATCAAGCACTTCTACACAAAGAAGATCAAATAGAGTGTTTGAAAATGGTATATAAACATCTTAAAGCTGATGGAGAATTTATTTTCAATGTATTTCGCCCTTTTAAAAAGTTAGATGAAACTTGGATTCAACCTGAAATGTTGCAATGGGAAAAAATAGATCTGCAAACAGGAAGTACCATTCAAAAATTTCATATCGCCCGAGCGATTGATGTGGAAAATCAAATTATTTATCCAGAATATATATTTCGGATTACACATGAGAACGGAACAAAAGAAGAATTAAAAGAACAGTTGTCTCTCAAGTATTATTACTATGAACAAATAACGGATATGATTCAAGCTGCTGGATTTACAATTGCTGAGCAATATGGGAATTATGATGGCTGCTCTATTGAAGAAGGGTCAGAGATGATTTTTGTTTGTAGGAAGTAATTATTCATGTATTGTTGCAGATATGTATGATAAATAAAAGGGTTTCTTTCTCATTTAGAAGAATGTGTTGATGGAAACTTATTTTACTAGTGATGGGAGAGAAAGAATACATTATGTTACTTTCAATTCTAAAAGCTAATAATCAAGATGTGAGCGTTATTTTAAAGCATTCTGCAGCTGGGGTATATGAAAGTACTGGTAATACAGTCAACCTTCCAGAAGAAAAGGTATATGCAATGTTTACCTCTATACTGGAAAAAGGGGGATATTATCTAGTAGCCAAAGAAGAGGATCAAATACAAGGATGGATTCTTCTTGGTCAAAATAAAGATTACTTTACAGATGTAATTCATGGATTTATTTACGATATATTTGTCTTGCCTGAATATCGTGGAAAAGGATTATCTAAGATGCTTATCCAGTATGGAATTGAGGAGTTCAAATTAAAAGGCTATGAAGAAATAAGTTTAAATGTATTTGCAGCGAATACAGCGAAAGAATTATATAAAAGATTAGGATTTAAGGAAACTCAAATCTTAATGAAATTATCAATTTAATATAGAAAAGCTAGATGAATTTTCTTCATCTAGCTTTTTTATTTCTACTAAAGGGAGGTATGTGTTTTTTAAGTCTATAATTATTTTTCAAAAGATCAATACTTATCATTTTAATTTAAGTCGCTGCTATACAGAACAAAGAATGACCTGCATTCGCTTTCTCCCTTTGTTTTAACCTTTGCATGTGGCAGGAAAAGGCTCTGATCACTTCTACGCATGGCCAGGTGCTCTCGCCCGCCTAAAAGGAAAGGGATTTTATGTTGGTTTTTAAATTTGTATTTATATGAGTTTCCAGTCTAATCTTTTTTTACATATTCCCAAAAGAATTTACCTTCCTCAAAAAATGAGAAGGGTGAAGCCTAATGAGTAGGGAGGGGATGAATTTTGGCTGGTGTAAGCCAAAGGAATGAAAAAGGAATTTCTTCAAATCAGATAGAATGTATGTAAAGAATACTTTTGATCTCAAAGTTATTGTTTATCGACTGTAGGCGGTGCACCATTAGAAATGCTAAAACAATACATCGAAACACAAAAAACTAACGAGAGGTGATGACAATGTTGTTAAATCAAAAATACGAAATTTTTCCAACAGAAGCACAAAAAGAAGTGTTAGACCGTTGGTTACAATATTGTCGCCAAACCTACAATTCTGCCTTACTAGACAAAGAACGGAAATATAAGCAAAACAAAGAAAATTACGATCGTTATGATATGCAAAGACAACTTACATTGGACAAGAATACGTATCCTTTTCTAAAAGAAGTGCCTTCTCAGCCTTTGCAAGAAGTTTTTGCACGTCTGAAAAAAGCTTTTGATCATTTCTTTCGTAAAGATGCAAAGTATCCAAAACAGAAAAAGTATAAAGACTATAATAGTATGACGTTTTCTCAATTTGGATTCAAACCAAACGGAAAGCATCGCTATGCCATGTCTTTTTCTGATAACGGAAGGTTATACAATAAAAAATTGGGAGAAATAGATATCCTACTTCATAGACCACTCGAAGGAATAATCAAGCAACTGATTCTCAAACGTCAAGGGAAAAGATGGTACGCTATTTTCTGTGTCGAAAGACAAGTGGTGCCATCTGATATCGATACCAATCGTGTGATAGGAATTGACGTGGGATTACATAAGTATGCCGTTCTTTCTAACGGTTCAGAGTTTGAAAATCCTAGATTTCTCCGTGAAAAAGAAAAACAACTCAAGAAAGCAGGGCGGAAGCTTTCTAAGAAGAAAGAAGGTTCTGCTAACTTCATGAAACAGGCCGAGCGTATTCGTAAGCTACATGAAAAAGTAGCGAATCAGCGCAGAGATTTTCTTCATAAACTCAGTTACAATCTAGCGAAAGAGCATTCCGTTATCGTTGTAGAAAATCTGAACATTCGTAACATGGTTAGAAACAGAAAGCTATCGAAGTCTATTTCTGATGCTGGGTGGGGAATGTTTCGAAACATGCTTGCTTACAAATGCGAAAATCATGGTGGTGTACTCATCAAAGTAGAACCAAAGTATACTTCACAAGACTGTTCTGTTTGTAAGAATCGTGTGAAGAAGTCTCTTTCCATTCGTACCCATATTTGTACAAAGTGCGGAACGGTATTGGATAGAGACTATAACGCGAGCCAGAATATCTTACAAAAAGGATTAGAAGAATTGCTTGCCACAAACTAAAACCTATAAACTGTAGGGCAAGGTTATGTCCGAACAGTATAATCTAAGCCTGTGGAGACTGTGTAAGACACGGTGGCCCCCCACTATGCAACGGTCTGTGAAACAGGAAGCCCCTGCTTCAATCAGACCGTAAGGTGGATAAGGAGGGGTTATTCACGAAATAATAAATTCTTCTACATACGTAAGTGCATGCTCAAAGTCCGCAATTAAATCGTCTGCGTTTTCTAATCCAACCGATAAGCGCAGCAATGAATTTGAAATTCCTCGTTTTTCACGTTCTTCTTGTGACATGGCAGCGTGTGACATTTTTGCTGGATAGGAAAGAATCGATTCAACAGCCCCTAAACTAACTGCGAATACGGGAAGTTGAATGTGTGCTAGAAATTGTCGCAGTGCATGTTCAGATTCTAGTGTAAAGGAGAGGACCGCTCCTGCTGATTTTGCTTGATTGTGTTGCGTTTCATATCCAGGGTGTGACGGTAACCCGGGATAATAGATATCTTTAATTTTGGGATGCTGCTGTAAATAACAGGCGATTTTTTCAGCACCTCGTGAAGAATGCTCTAAGCGGACGTGCAATGTTTTTAAACCGCGAAGGACAAGGGAGGAATCTTGTGGTCCTAATATAGCTCCAAAAGAATTTTGTAAAAATCCCACTTTTTTTGCGAGTTCTTTATCTTTTACGACTGCTAATCCTGCGGTAACATCACTATGACCTGCAAGGAATTTTGTTGCACTATGGAGAACGATATCAGCCCCAAGTTCTAATGGTTTTTGGTATAGCGGTGTTAAAAATGTATTATCAACAAAAGTGAGCGCATGAGCAGATTTTGCAAACTCGCAAACGGCTTTAATATCCGTCACTTTTAATAATGGATTGGATGGTGTTTCGATGTAAAAGACTTTTGTATTTAGACGAATGTTTCGCTTTATTTCTTCTAAATTTGTCATGTCAACGAATGTGTGTGAGACGCCATAACGAGAGAGAACTTCCGTTATAATTCGGTATGTACCTCCGTACACGTCTTCAGAAATAAGGACATGGTCTCCTTGAGATAAAAGAAGAAAAGCAGTGGAAATAGCAGCCATGCCTGATGAGAAGGCAAATCCTTTGCTTCCGCCTTCTAATAAAGCGATGAGTTCCTCGAGAGCTTCGCGCGTTGGATTTCCAGAACGACTATAATCATATCTTCCAAATGTATCTACATCAAATTGATGAAACGTAGATGTATTGTAAACAGGAACATTTACAGCACCTGTTTGTTTGTCATGCTTAAAACGATTATGAAGTAAAAGTGTATCTAGGGAATAACTCATGTTCTCACCTCTTCTTTTACTTGTTTTAATGCTTGCTGTAAGTCTTGAATTAAATCATCTTTGTTTTCAATTCCTACGGAGAAGCGGAGCAGACGATTACAAACGCCTCGTGCGATGCGAATATCTTCTGGTATATCGGCGTGTGTTTGTGTTGCGGGGTATGTAATAAAGCTTTCTACACCGCCAAGACTTTCTGCAAATGTAATAAGAGAAAGAGATTGTAAGAACGGATTAATCCACGCTTCTTCTCGTAGTTTAAAAGAGAGCATACCGCCTTTTCCTGGGTAAAATACATCGGTTATAGATTCTTCTTCTTGTAAAAAGACAACAATTGCTTTTGCGTTCTCTTCATGCTGCTTCATGCGCAGTGCTAATGTTTTCATGCCGCGTATTAAAAGCCAAGAATCAAATGGGCTTAACACAGCTCCAGATGCGTTGTGATAGTGAGCGAGTTCTTCACATAATTTTGCGCCTTTTGCAACAACGAGCCCGCTTAATACATCATTATGACCGCCTAAATATTTTGTAGCGCTATGCAGGACAATATCGGCACCTGTTGTTAATGGTTGTTGTAAATAGGGGGTGTAGAATGTGTTATCAACAATAAGGAGCAAGTTGTGACGTTTTGCAACAGTAGCAACTGCTGCAATGTCCGTTATTTGCATCAGTGGATTAGTGGGAGTTTCTATGAAAATTGCTTTTGTATTCGGTGAAATTGCATTTTCGATTTCTCGTATCTGTTGGGTATTTACGTATTTACATCGAACATCCCATTTTTGTTCGTGTTCTGTAAATAGACGATACGTTCCGCCGTATAAATCTTCAGATACAATAAGTTCATCACCAGAGCGGAATAGTGAAAGGACAAGAAGTACAGCAGCCATTCCTGAGCTACAGGCGTAGCCTTGTTCTCCCTGTTCTAAGTCAGCGATTGCGAGTTCTAATAGAAGGCGCGTTGGATTTCCAGTTCGGGAATAATCAAATCCTGTTGACTTTCCGATTCCTTCGTGGCGATACGCAGTGGAGAAGTAAACGGGTGGATTGACTGCTCCGGTTGTTGCTTCACTGCGATTTCCAATTTGGGCAAGCTTTGTTTCCATTGTAGACATAATAGAATTCCTCCTTAGTGCAAAATAAAAAAGCCTTCTAAGAAGAAGGCTTATATACGGCGAATATAGTCTTCTTCTTATCTGTCAAATCATTTCTCAATTTGCTGGAATTAGCACCTTATTAACAATAAAAAGCTTGTTAATGGTTGCTGAGGCGTCATTGGGCCAGTCCCTCGACCTCTCTCGATAAGAATTCGAAATATGAAGTTTTTGATTATGCTTTTTACTTTACAATAAAGTTAGAAAGAAATGCAACTATTTTTTGAATAATTTTACTTTTCTTTATTTTCATTGACTTTCGTATTTTAACATGCTAAATTAGTGAAAAAATTAACAAAGATTGTTAATAAGTGAACGGATGATGTTTACTTTTTGTAATTATAATCGAATAAAACTCTTATTAAGAGTGGTGGAGGGAAAGGCCCTGTGAAACCCAGCAACCTTCAAACAACATGTTTGAAACGGTGCTAAGACCTGCGGAACAAATTGTTCTGAATGATAAGAGGAGGATAAAATGCTGTCCCCCTCTTCATTGAGAAGAGGGGGTTTTTATATTGAAGAAAGAGAGGGAGACATGTGAAATTACTAGATTTATTGCAAAGAGGAATTGTGATTGGAGACGGAGCGATGGGAACATTGCTATATTCTCATGGTTTACAAAGCTGCTTTGAAGAATTGAATGTATCTGAGCCGGAGCGGATTATTTCGATTCATAAACAATATGTTGCAGCAGGGGCAGATGTCATTCAAACCAATACATACGGAGCAAATGAAGGGAAACTTCGCATGTATGGTCTTGAGGATCGCGTAAGGGAAATTAACCGGGCTGCTGTAAGACATGCAAAAGAAGCTGTGACAGAAAAGAATGCAATCGTTGGGACCATTGGTGGAATGAAACATATTGGAGCAGTTACAACCACTGATATGGAGCGTGAATTTATGCTCTTAGAGCAAGCAGATGCCCTGCTAGAAGAAAGTGTTGATGGGTTATTATTAGAAACGTTTTACGATGAATTTGAATTACTTCATGCAGTGAAGGTATTACGTAAGCAAACAAATGTCCCTCTTATTGCGCAGCTTGCCCTTCACCAAGCGGGTACAACTCAAAATGGAAATAGTGTAGATGATGTGCTTAGGCAGCTTATAGAGTATGGTGCAAATGTGGTCGGATTAAATTGTCAGTTAGGACCGCTTCATATGATTGAATCTTTTAAAATAATAGAAATTCCTAAGTATGGTTATTTATCTGCGTATCCAAATGCTGGTCTTCCTAAATATGTAGAAGGCCGTTACGTATACGAAGGAAGTCCTGCTTATTTTGAAGAGATGGCACCGGAATTTATTAAGCAAGGCGTTAGGCTGCTTGGGGGGTGTTGCGGTACAACTCCTTCCCATATCGAGGCGATGAAGCGAGCACTTGAAAATGAGCATCCTGTAACAGCTAAAGAAGTTGTAAAGCGAGCTGAAGTAATAACAACACAGCATGTCATTGCAGTAGATCGCATTACATTAGCAGAAAAAGCGAAAAAGGAAACGACAGTGATTGTTGAGCTAGATCCGCCAAAAACGTTGGATACACAGAGATTTTTTGAAGGAGCTAAGGCGCTGAAGCGTGCAGGGGCAGATGCCATTACGTTAGCTGATAACTCCTTAGCATCGCCCCGCGTATCAAATATGGCAATGGGAGCGTTATTAACAAAGCACGATATCCCTATATTAACTCATTTAACGTGCCGTGATCATAATGTGATTGGGCTGCAGTCTCATTTACTAGGATTAGCAGCGCTCGGTCTGGAGGAAGTATTAGCATTAACCGGAGATCCTGCGAGGGTTGGTGATTTTCCTGGTGCAACATCTGTATATGACCTCTCTTCTATAGAACTCATTAAAATGATTAAAGAAATGAACAATGGCCGGTCTATTTTAGGAAAAACAATTGGAACAGCTACCCGTTTTTCGGTTGGCGGGGCTTTTAATCCGCATGTAAGACATATCGAGGCAGCTGTAAAACATATGGAGAAAAAAATTGCAGCTGGTGCTGAGTATTTTTTAACACAGCCCATTTATGATGCAGCAGTCATTCGAAACGTGTATGAAGCAACGAAGCATATCGAACAGCCAATTTTTATTGGGATTATGCCGCTTGTAAGTAAACGAAATGCAGACTTTTTACATTTTGAGGTGCCAGGCATTACTCTTCCAGAAGAAGTGAGAAGGCGTATGACCGGACATAAGACATCAGAAGAAGCAGTGGCAGAAGGAATCCATATATCTAAAGAATTAATTGATGCTGCGATGGAGTTATTCAATGGTATTTATTTAATCACACCATTTTTAAAATATGAAGTGACAGAAACGCTCATTCAGTATATTCAAGCGAGGAAAGAGCAGAAAGAAGGAATGAATATATGAGACCAATCGAGGAAAGATTGCAGCAAGAAATTTTAATATTAGATGGTGCAATGGGAACGATGATTCAACAAGAAGACCTTTCGGCTGCAGATTTTGGCGGAGAAGAATATGAGGGCTGTAATGAATATTTAGTAAAAACTCGGCCGGACGTTATTTTACATATTCATAAAGCGTATATTGAAGCAGGAGCCGATATTATTGAAACGAATACATTTGGTGCAACGAACATTGTACTCAGTGATTATAACCTTTCTCACTTAGATGAGGAGTTGAATGAACGAGCTGCCAGGTTAGCGAAACAAGCTGTCAAAGAAAGCGGTAAAGAAGTATATGTAGCCGGTGCAATGGGCCCGACGACAAAAGCGATTAGTGTTACGGGTGGCGTTACTTTTGAAGAGCTTATTGAGGCATATACAAGACAAACACGTGGTTTACTGCGCGGTGGTGTCGATTTGTTGCTTGTAGAAACAAGTCAGGACATGCGAAATGTAAAAGCAGCCTGTTTAGGAATTGAAAAGGCATTTATTGAGGCAGAAAAAAAAGTTCCGCTTATGATTTCCGGAACAATTGAACCGATGGGAACGACGTTAGCTGGGCAAACAATTGAAGCATTCTACTTATCGGTAGAGCATATGAATCCATTATCGGTTGGGTTAAACTGTGCAACAGGACCAGAGTTTATGAGAGAACATATTCGTTCACTGGCAGAGTTATCTGAGTGTTACATCTCTTGTTATCCAAATGCTGGGCTTCCAGATGAAGACGGTCATTATCATGAATCGCCGCAGTCCCTTGCTCATAAAGTGAAGCAGTTTGCAGAAGAAAGCTGGGTGAATATTGTTGGCGGTTGCTGCGGGACAACGCCGGTACATATTCGTGCGATGAAAGAGGCGTTATTATCATTTCAGCCACGGGTGAAACGAGAAAGAAAAGGACATGGAATTAGTGGACTTGAAGCGCTGCAATATGAAGATTCTATGCGCCCGTTATTCGTTGGAGAGCGTACGAATGTAATTGGTTCACGCAAATTTAAACGTCTTGTTGCAGAAGGGAATTTTGAAGAGGCGGCGGAAGTAGCAAGGGCACAAGTAAAGAAAAATGCCCATATTATTGATATTTGTATGGCAGACCCAGACCGTGATGAAATAGAAGATATGGAGAATTTCTTGCAAGCTGTGACGAAAGTATTAAAGGTGCCAATCATGATTGATTCGACTGACGAGCAAGTGATGAATCGAGCTCTTACTTATTTGCAAGGAAAAGGGGTGATTAACTCTATTAACTTAGAAAATGGAGAAGAGCGTTTTGAAAAAGTGATTCCGCTTATTAAACAGTACGGATCGGCTATTGTTGTGGGAACAATTGATGAAATTGGTATGGCGGTAACGGCTGAGCGGAAGCTTGAAATTGCGAAAAGAAGTTATGAGCTATTAACAACAAAATATGGAGTGCGTCCGTCAGATATTATTTTTGACGCACTTGTCTTTCCCGTTGGAACAGGTGATGAAGAATACATCGGTTCAGCTGCAGCGACAATTGAAGGCATTCGGCTCATAAAAGAAGAGCTACCTGAATGTTTAACGATATTAGGTGTAAGTAACATTTCATTTGGTTTACCACCAGCAGGACGCGAAGTATTAAATTCGGTCTTTTTATATCATGCGACAAAGGCTGGTTTAGATTATGCAATCGTGAATACTGAAAAGCTAGAGCGTTATGCTTCTATTTCTGAAGAAGAAAAGGCATTGGCGAATGCACTTTTGTTTGAGACGACGAAAGAAACATTAGAGAAATTTACAAATTTTTATAGAAATGTGAAGCAAAAAGAAGTCGTAGTAGCTGAAACGTTAACACTTGATGAGCGGTTAGCTCATTATATTATAGAAGGCACGAAGCAAGGATTACATGATGACTTGCAAGAGGCGCTAGATGAAGGAAGAAAGCCGCTTGCCATTATTAACGGACCACTTATGGCAGGCATGGATGAAGTGGGACGTTTATTTAATCATAATGAGCTTATTGTTGCAGAAGTGCTGCAAAGTGCGGAAAGTATGAAAGCGGCCGTTGCGTATTTAGAGCCGTATATGGAGACAAGTGATAGTGTGAAGAAAGGGAAAGTACTACTTGCGACAGTAAAAGGTGATGTGCATGACATCGGTAAAAATTTAGTGGAAATTATTTTATCGAATAATGGATATGACATTGTAAATCTCGGTATTAATGTGCGATCTGATCGTATTATTCAAGAGGTAAAAGAACAAAAGCCAGATATTATTGGCTTATCAGGATTACTTGTTAAATCTGCGCAGCAAATGGTAACAACAGCAGAAGATTTAAAAGCGGCAAATATTGATGTTCCTATTGTTGTAGGAGGTGCCGCGCTGACTCGGAAATTTACAGAAACGCGGATTTCCCCTTCTTATCAAGGGCTTGTCCTATATGCAAGCGATGCGATGACAGGATTAGATCTTATCAATCGTTTACAACAAGAAGAGGAACGAGAAAAGATGCGCGAGGAAAAAGCGAAGCGTCACTTACATGTTGTTGTACAAGAGGAGAAACAGGTAGGAGAGGTACCGGCTCAAATTGAAAAATTACCGCCAGCACCAGTAATTGTACCGCATTTTACAAAACGTGTCGTTCTTCGGGATATTTCAGTAGCACATCTTGCTCCGTTTTTAAATCGGCAAATGTTAATTGGACATCACTTAGGTTTAAAGGGGAATGTGAAAAAGTTGCTACAAGAAGGGGATAGAAGGGCACATGAACTGAATGACTTAATCGATGAATTGCTTCGCGGGGAAGAATCATGGTTACGTCCGAGCGCTGTATATCAATTCTTTCCTGCGCAAAGTGAAAATCAAGATATTCTAATTTATGATCCAGAAGATCGGGATCGTGTATTAGAGCGTTTTACATTCCCAAGACAAGGAAAAGCACCACATCGCACGCTTGGTGATTACTTGCGCCCAGTTGGAGATGAAATGGATTATGTTGCTTTTTTAGCTGTAACGGTTGGGAAAGGTGTCCGTGCCGTAGCGGAAAAGTGGAAAGAACAAGGCGATTATTTGCGCAGCCATGCGATTCAATCACTGGCGCTGGAACTTGCAGAAGGATTAGCTGAAAAAACGCATATGCTCATCCGTGATCGCTGGGGATTTCCAGATTCACCAAATATGACGATGGAAGAGCGGTTCCGCACAAAATATCAAGGGATTCGCGTTTCTTTTGGCTATCCTGCGTGTCCAGAACTTGCTGATCAAGAAAAACTATTCCGGTTGCTTCGCCCTGAAGAAATTGGAATTTCCTTAACGGAAGGGTTTATGATGGAACCAGAGGCTTCTGTAACAGCCATGGTGTTTGCTCATCCAGAAGCGCGTTATTTCAGTGTGTTATAATTAATAGTAAAACTTTTATTAAAAGGAGACATACTGTGAAGACGATTATATTTACAGGCGGTGGTTCTGCTGGTCACGTTACGCCGAACTTAGCGCTTATACCACATTTTCAAAAGAGCGGTTGGAAGGTGTGTTATATTGGTTCACATAATGGAATCGAAAAGACAATTATTGAAAAAGAAGGGATTCCTTATTATGGAATAGCGAGTGGGAAGCTTCGCCGATATTTTGATTTGAAAAATATAAAAGACCCTTTTCTTGTTATGAAAGGGGTTATGGATGCGTATTTCCTTATTCGAAAGTTAAAACCGGATGTTATTTTTTCTAAAGGAGGCTTCGTGTCTGTACCAGTTGTAATTGGTGCGTGGCTAAACCGTGTTCCTGTTTTTTTACACGAGTCTGATATGACGCCTGGGCTTGCAAATAAAATTGCTCTCCGCTTTGCTTCGAAAATATTTGTTACGTTTGAAGAAGCGAAAAAGCATTTACCGAAAGACAAAACAGTATATACTGGTTCGCCTGTGCGAGAAGAGGTATTGCAAGGAAGTCGAAACAAAGGATTGCAATTTTTACGATTCACTGCATCAAAACCAGTTATTACCGTTATGGGAGGCAGCTTAGGAGCACGACGCATTAATGAAGCAGTACGCGGCGCATTACCTAACCTCCTGCAAAACTATCAAATTGTTCATTTGTGCGGGAAAGGCAATATGGACGAGAAACTTAAGAATACACCGGGATACAAGCAGTTTGAATATGTTCATGGTGAACTTCCAGACATATTAGCGGCAACAGATATTGTCATTTCTCGTGCAGGATCCAATGCGATTTTTGAGTTTTTAACATTACAAAAGCCAATGTTATTAATTCCTCTTCCGAAATCTTCGAGCCGAGGGGATCAAATTTTAAACGGACAGTCTTTTGAAAAACAAGGATATGGACGTATGTTATTTGAAGAAGACATAACAGAAACTTTGTTAATTGAATATGTAGAAGAACTATATAAAAATCGTTTGCAGTATAAAAGATCGATGCAGAAATATAACGGACAAGAAGCGTTGCAAACGATTATTGATTACGTTACGAAAGCATGATTTCATAGAAATCATGCTTTTAGGGCTGTTTGGAAAGCTGTTAACACCTTTTTTACTTAATCTATATAAATACAAATTGAAAAGCCAACATAAAAACCACTTTTTTTAGATGGGCGAAAGCGTCTGGCCATGACCGCTCCTATACATAGCCAGTCCCTCTCGATCATTTAAAAAAATGCTTTTCTGCCTTTTTGTCATAGAGTGACTGAGTAGTTACAATTCGCCTATAAACAATATTTTCTAGTTAAGCTGAAAAGTCGAATGGAAATGCTATTTGTTACTATAATAGCAGAAATTGGAGAATATCAGAAAAAATTCTCTTAAAAAATGAATAAACTAATAGTATGATGTAGTTAATTGGAAATTAAACTAATTATAGGCATATTTCTATTTAGCAGCATGATTAGAGGGGGGAGAAAATGAAACAAGATTTGAACAAAAAAATAGAAGCTCTAGAAACAGCAATTGATACATTGCAGGAGACGCTCTATGAGTTAAAAACACAGCAAAGAGAAATGGACGAAGAAAGAGTTCAACAAGTAAAGGAACCTATTGAGAAGAAACAAGAAGTTAGTATCCCTGTGCAAAATGTACGACAAGAAGAAAGAGTCATTAGCCAAGAAAGTGTGAAGGAACCGGATATAAAGCAGGTAGATATATCTGCGTTTAAGCCTGAACCATTTGACATTATAAAATTTTGTCAAACATGGCTACCACGTATTTTCGTTGCCATTATGCTACTTGGGGTAATTTGGCTATTTAAAGCGGGAGTGGATGCAGGATTACTTACTCCAGCAATTCGTATTGTATTTGGCGTAGCATTATCAGTTGCTTTGTATTATGTAGGTGATATACAAATAAAAAAAGAACGTCAAGCGTTAGGTTTAGTGTTAGCTGGAGGAAGTATTACAGGCATTGTTTTAACGACATTCGCGGCGCATTATTTGTATCATTTCTTTCCGGCAACGATGGCATTTATATTCAACATTATTTGGATTATACTCGGTATCTATTTAGCTAAGCGATATCAATCAGAGTATCTCGCTATATTTGTATCTGTAGGAGCCTTTTTTGTACCGTTCTTATTAAATAGTACAACACCTAATTCTTACATTTTCTTTGGATATGAAACAGTGTTAACGATGAGTTTATTATGGTATGCGTATAAAAATCGCTATCAATATTTATATATGGTGTCTTACTCTGTTTCTGTACTTGTAACGTTTGTCTTTTTTGTAATTATGACGGTGTTACTCGGAAATTTACAGGTACAATTAACAATTGTTTATGGATTAATTCATATTCTGCTTTTCTGGCATATGTTTATTGATCGAAGTTTTATTTATCAACCTAGAATGGCCTTGTTTAGTGCCAATGCAATCTTCTTTATTCTAGCAATTGTAAAAATTCTGGATTTTACAACATGGGGATTGTTAATTAGTACAATTGTACACACTGTAATGTTTGTGGCTGACTATATGAAAAATAAAAAATCGTCATTTACAGATCTTTTATTTGGTTTTGCGATGGGGTCGTTTAGTTTAGCGATTTTATATGAATTTAGTTTAGTGAATGGAGCAATTGTATTGATGTTACAAGGTTTTTTAGGTATCGTTACTTCTGCGAAATTAAAACAAGAAATCAAGTTTTATATCAGTGGAGTTATTTATGTAATCGGTATGTTGCAAACGCTTGTTAGTCCATTTGAGACATTCATGTCAGCAGCTTTTGTAGCCCATCTCATTCTAGTTGGAACATTTTATTATGGAATGATGAAAGTGAAACCAATGTTGCAACGTTTTGGGAAATATGTGTATTCGATTACGTTATATGGCTTTATGGTACTTGTATTTATTACGATTACTAGAATAGGAGAGGTTCTTTCAACAGACGGAAGTATTATCAGTGTACCTGTCTCTCTTTTATGGATGATATATGCTTTAGTTTCAGTTTGGTTTGGGCGTAATAGAGGAATGAATGAAATATTATACGCCGGATTAGTTGTGTTAGTTGTGACAGTGATTAAGTTATTCCTCTTAGATTTACCAGAAGTATCAATGATGATTCGTGCAGTATTATTCTTACTTATTGGTGGGCTAGGGATTGTTATTTCTAGAATGTTTTTCTCGAAAGAAAAAGGTGAGTAGTAAAAAAAGCAATCCATTTAGGATTGCTTTTTAAGATAGAGATAAAAGCACACTTTATCCCGCTATTCGTGGGCAGTAATACTCTCGCCTCAAAATTCAGCGGAATCATTGTCCAGCTTTAGCGGCTAGAATCTCCGGTCGTTTCGCCCCCTCGGACGAGGCCAAAAGCGCCTCTCTGTCGGGTGCTCCAACGTCCTGCGATTCTGAGCGAGCCGCTTCCGCTTTTCTTAAGAAGTTAGGCGGGAGATAAACTGCCCGTAAAAGCCCGATTGGTGAGGGCTGATAATCAGTGGGGGATGAAGAAAACCCCCACTGATTAAAGTTTCACTTTATGTTACAATAACATTGATTTGACAGACGAATTCTAATTATTGACGCGTGATAATACGGATGAGATTAGGAGTGATTACGTTGGGGCTGAGTCTCTGTGAAAATATTGCTCTAGTTGTTTGTTTAGTATTGTATATTGGTAGTATTATAGTTTATATGGGACGGAATTTTTCACAAGAACGAAAATTAGAAAAATCAGAAATTAAAGCTGAATTAGATATGTTAAATGATAAAATTGATAAAAAAGTAAATAGAGAATTGTAAATGTCCTTTTCCCCTAAGATTTTTCTACCTATTTTTGTATATGAAGGAGAGAGGTAGCATGAAATTTTACATCGCTTCAGCCTTTGCGAATAAACACATTGTCCACCTTGTAGCGGATAAACTGAAACAAGCAGGGTGGATTCATACATATGATTGGACAAAAAATGAAAAAGCGACAAATAGATTAGAATTACAAAGTATTGGACAAGCAGAAAAACAAGCTGTACGAGACGCAGACGTTTTTCTGCTTTTATTAAGTGGTGGAAAAGGGAGTCATACCGAATTCGGAATGGCACTTGCTTGGGGAAAGAAAATATTTGTATATAGCGGAAATAGTCCTTTGGATACAACATTTTACCATTTACCAGAAGTGTGTATAGTTGATGGAAGTATAGAAGAATGTATAGAAGAAGTGTTAGGTGTTACACAAGTTTGATTATAATTGCTACAAATTATATATTTAATAATAAAGGATGTATAAAAGGAGTTATAAAACATGCATTTAGAACAAGGATGGAAAACAAACTCTTTAACAGTTGTACAGCAAAGTGAATATAAGAAAGGTGCAACTTTAACACAATTACTATTTGAAGACGGGGAAGAAGTAGAAGAACTTGTCGATGATTATGGATATGAAGAGATTATCAATCGTGAACATGATGAAGAATTAGAAGAGATTTTAGGTGAAGAATTATTTTATGAACTTGAGCGTAATGTCTTTTTATCAACGCAGCCAAAAGAGAAGTTCATCTCTTTTATAAATGGCTTAGGGTTTCAATTATTAGACTACATTGTGTTATTGGAATCAGAATTTCGTGTAGATAGTGCGATGTTTTCACCTGATACAATAAAGAAAATGGAGAAACGTTTTCCAAAGTTTCCTTATGTAGAAGGTAACCGAACAATTTTTGAGATGACATTAGAAGAAGCAAGTGAATTATTAGAGAATGTGACGGGTCTTCAGATTAAAGAAAATATGAATGTATAAAAAGAACGTGCTTGGCACGTTCTTTTTTATAGAATAATTGTATGTTCTGCGTTTTTATATTGCTTTTCAATTATCGTATTTAAATGCTCAACCTTTTGTATGCAAGATTGTATATGCTTCTCGACTTCTTGCAATTCTGTAAGGTAATGTGTTTCAATAGGATGGATTTGTACGCTGAATTTTTCAAATTGAGCGCTATATGTTATTGCTGCATAACCGCTCATAATATCTGTCTCGTTGTGAAACAAATATTGCTTTGTTTTTTCACAATATGCTACATTTTGAAATCCATACGATTGTAAAGTTTCGATGATTTTTGTAATTGTTACTGTATCCATTGTTTTTCCTCTTTAAGAAGTTCGACTTTATCTCGCTATTTGCGGACAGTAAGCCCTTCACCTTAAGACTGTGAGAAAGCCAAAAAGATTGTGAAGAATAAATGCCCTCCAAAAGCAATGTATGAAAATGACCATTAGTGAAGCCACCTTTTGATGGCGGTTTCACTGTATTAGTATAACATGAGTCTATTTAAGAAAGCGCTATCAAGGTGTTTCTAACACGAATTTTTATGTATATTTTATAAAAATAAAATAAATGAAAAATAATTGTAATAAAGCAAAAAAGTAGAGGACTCTTTCGTTGTTTCATCATATACATAGATAAGTAAAGCAAATGAAAGAGGTGAAGATGTTGAACTTTGATATTACAGGACAAAAAGCATATGTAAAAGATGGACCGCATCGAAATCAAATAGGAATCATAAAACGAAATAGTGCGGAGAACAGTGCGAAATATGTGATTGTAATTGACGGCATGTATATTGATATTGAGTTAAAAGATATTGTTTTAATTGATGTAGATGTTCGGCAATTTCATGATTGGTGTGAAGAGCAAGGGTATTTGTAAATAGATTTTTCAAAAAAGGAAAACACCCTGAACATCCAGGGTGTTTTTTCTTATAATGCAACTTCTTCAGTTTTATTATCAGCTTCATTGTACGCATGTACATCTAATTCTCCAAGCCATTTGCTAGAAATAATCCCAGCTGTCATAGAACCGCTCACGTTTAAAGCCGTACGTCCCATATCAATTAATGGTTCAACAGAGATTAATAGTGCAACAATTCCAATTGGTAAGTTCAGTGTAGAAAGTACAATGAGTGCTGCAAATGTTGCTCCACCTCCGACACCGGCAACGCCAAATGAACTAATTGCAACAACGGCAATTAACGTTAAGATAAATTGCGGCTGCAACGGATCGATGCCAACAGTTGGCGCAACCATCATCGCAAGCATTGCAGGATAAATACCAGCACATCCGTTTTGACCAATTGATACACCAAAGGAAGCAGCGAAGTTTGCAATTCCTTCTGAAACGCCTAGTTTTTCTTTTTGCGCTTCAATATTTAATGGCAGTGTACCAGCACTTGAGCGTGAAGTAAACGCAAATGTTAAAACAGGGAATACCTTTTTCAAATATTGTACTGGATTTAAACCGGAAAGAGCGATAAGCAATAAGTGAATAATAAACATAACAATGAGTGCTACATAAGACGCTAACACAAAGTTTCCGAGTTTTAAAATGGCCTGCACGTCACTACCTGAGACTGTTTTTACCATGAGAGCAAGTACGCCATATGGAGTAAGACGTAAAATGAATGTTACCATCCGCATGACGACTGCATATACGGCATCTAGCATATTCTTAAATTGTTCCGCTTGTTCTGGATATTTCTTTTTTACTCCTAAGAAGGCAATCCCAATTAATGCGGCAAAAATGACAACAGAAATTGTTGATGTTGGACGAGCACCTGTTAAATCTAGAAATGGATTTGCAGGGAGTAACTCTAATAATTTTTGCGGAATGGGTGTTTGTTCAATGGAGGTGAATTTTTCTTCCACTAATTTTAAGCGAGCTGTTTCTGCACTGCCTTGCTGTAAGCCAGTTGCTTGTAAATCAAAGCCAGCACTTGCTGCAATTCCGACTGCAGCTGCAATTCCAGTTGTAAGAAGTAAAATGCCGATAATAAGACCGCTAATTTTGCCAAGATTATTGGTTAGTTTTAATTTTGTAAACGCTGAAGTAATTGAAACTAAAATAAGTGGCATAACAATCATTTGTAACAACTTAACATAACCACTTCCAATTAAGTTAAACCAATTATTAGATTGGATAATGACTTCAGAAGTTGGTTTATAAAAAAATTGTAAAATAAGTCCGAATGTAATTCCGATTCCGAGTGCAGTAAATACACGTTTATTAAAAGAAACGTGTTTCTGTTGCATATAATATAATACACCGAGTAATAGGAGCATAATGATGACGTTTATGCTAACTAACAATGTACTCATATTGTTTTTCCCCTTTCAAATCTGTTTCATACAAATATATTCCAATAAAACCTATAAGTCAACTATGGAATCAAAAGAGGATAAAAAAAGATGGCATATTTGCCATCTTAATGTCCAATTCCTGGTGTAAGAAGGAATGTCGTATAGTATGTAAATCCAATGAAGAAGACTGTTAAATATGCGCCAAATACATAAATGTACATGCGCTCTGTTAATTTTAAATAACTTAAAAGTACAAAAAATCCTGTTTGTCCTAAAAATAATAGTGCTGTCCCATACATATCCCCTAAATAAAACATTACGGAAAAAATACCAGTCCAAAAGCCGAGAACGCGAAACATGCGCTCCATCCCATTCCCCTCCCTTTGTATGAACTCAATACTCCTCTTAATTATAATGCACTTTTCTAACTATTGTAAACATTTACAAGATAATAAAAAGCCAGTATAATCTGGCTTCCTATTTTACATATGAAGATGATAATTACAAGACTTACAACCTGTTTCGAACATAGTATCATTATGTGTTAATTCCATGTTTGGAAATAGAACTTCAAAGATACCTTTCATCATATCTACGTGCATGTTACAAACTTCTTTTGGATGACGTACGGCAACTTCTTTAAATGGACAATTGTATACGTCATAGAAAATTTTTGATCCATCGGTGCTTAATTCAAATTCCGGAGATAAGCCCGCTGTTGTTAAAGCTTCTTTGGCAATTTGTATTTTTTGTTCAACCGTCAATTCATTTTCGTTAATGCGTAATCGATTTAGCTGTTGTTCCATTAATTCTTTACCAAACTTTTTACCCGTTTCATATAGTGCTTTCTCACCGACTTCGCCTAAGCTAAGTAATGTATTGCAAGCAATTTGTGCTAACAATTGATAATCACGAAATGGAAATTGCAGTTGAATTACATCATCTGATAAGGCATATAATCGACTTGGTCGGCCGCCTTTACCTGTTTTTTTTGTTTCCGATTTTAACATATTTACATCTTCTAGCTTTGAAAGATGTAAACGCGCAACATTCGGGTGAATATCAAATTCGTCAGCAATTTCTTGTACGGTAACCTCAGTGTGTTTTTGAGAAATATATTTATAAATATAATAGCGTGTTGGATCAGAAAGTACGTTTGTAATTTTTAAAGCTTGTTCCATGAGGATCGCCACCTTCGTTAGTTTATCTGGGATAACAATATTATAATATAGATAATGTTGTATAATCATGTTTTTGGGCAATGATTCATTAATTGTTCATAATTTCACAAACTGTTTTGGTTTTTTAATTTGTGAAATTCAAAAATGATGCAATAAAAATAGAAAATTCACTATTTTCCTTTTCATGATGGCCATGATATATAAAGAGTGAGGAGGCGATAACAGTGAATGCTGTCGAACAGTTTGCTGACACAATTATGAAAGAAGCATGCAGGTTGCGCGCATCAGATCTTCATATTGTGCCGCGGCACGAAGATGCTGTTGTACAATTGCGTATTGGAAAAGATTTGATGACAAAACATCATACTTCAAAAGAATTTTGTGAACGACTTGTATCACACTTTAAGTTTTTAGCAGCTATGGATATTGGTGAAAGGAGAAAGCCGCAAAATGGTTCATTGCAGATGAAAGTTGATGATGAGGAGGTATATTTACGCCTTTCTACTTTGCCAACTGTACATCATGAAAGTCTTGTTATTCGGTTGCACTTACAAACTGCGGTTCCGAATCTCTCTCATCTCTCATTATTCCCAAATTCCGCAAAAACACTTCTCTCTTTTTTACATCATTCGCACGGATTAATAATTTTTACAGGTCCGACCGGCTCCGGGAAAACGACAACGATGTATGCTCTTTTAGAAGTAGCAAAGAAGGAGCAGACTCGCCGCATTGTGACACTAGAGGATCCAGTTGAAAAGAAAAAGGATGGACTATTACAAATTCAAATTAATGAAAAAGCGGGTGTTACGTATGCAACTGGATTAAAAGCGATTTTACGTCATGACCCAGATATTATATTAGTGGGAGAGATCCGAGATGAAGAAACAGCAAAGGTGGCGGTTCGAGCAAGTTTAACAGGTCATTTAGTGATGACCACATTGCATACGAATGATGCGAAGAGTGCGATGCTCCGTTTAATGGATTATGGTATTACACTCCTAGAAATTGAACAATCGCTACTAGCGGTAGCGGCGCAGCGACTAGTGGAATTAAAATGTCCATTTTGCAAAGGGAAATGCTCACCTCTATGCAAAAAAATGCGTCACGTACGCAGAGCGAGCATTTATGAATTATTGTATGGTGATGAATTGAAAGAAGTCATTTATGAAGCAAATGGAAAACAAGCAACGTACCAATATACAACGCTTCAGGATGAATTAAGAAAAGGCTATGCATTAGGGTTTATTGAAGAAGATGTTTATGTTTAAGCAAGAAAAGTGGCGGTTACATGAACAAGCATTGTTGCTGCGAAGGCTTGGCGAACTTTTAGAGAAAGGATATTCTTTATTACATGCATTAGAGTTTCTGTATTTTCACTTAACACCGCATAAACAAATACAGCTTCAAGATGCTGCCGAAGAATTTAAAAAGGGAAGCAGCTTACATGATGTGTTTGATAAACTTGCGTTTCATCCCGATATTTTAAGTTATTTATTTTATGCTGAGCAGCATGGTGATATTGCTTTTGCATTGCAGCAAGGGAGCTCACTACTCGGCAGAAAAGATAAACATCAAAAAAATATGATGAAAGTGCTGCGCTATCCATTCGTTCTTTCTTTGTTTTTATTAGGTATTCTCCTCGTATTTAACCTAGTTCTTCTTCCACAGTTTTCTACTTTATATCGTTCACTCCGTGGATCATCCACTTCATTTACAGATAATATTTTAACAGTTATTCAAGCACTTCCGTATGTTATGGGGGGCGTCGTTTTTGCAATTGGCACACTAGTGCTTATATATATGCTGTATGTAAAAAGGTTGCATCCGGTTACGAGAATGGATATTTGTATGCGCGTGCCCCTTATAAAACTGTTTTTAAAATTAACAAACTCGCACTATTTTGCAATTCAATTAAGCGGCCTTTTACAAGGCGGGCTATCTATATTAGAAGCACTAACGTTAATGAGGGAGCAAAAGCATCATTTGTTTTTTCAATGCGAAGCTCTCAAAATACAGGAGTTATTAACGGTAGGTGAACATCTTGACTCTATTATGATGAATCGTTCGTATTATGAACAGGAGCTTGCTTATATTATTAAACATGGACAAGCAAATGGCAATTTAGCAACTGAGCTTGCTGATTATAGTGAAATGACAATAGAAAAAATCGAAGAGAAAATTAATCGTACTTTGTTTATTATACAACCCCTTTTGTTTGCATGTATCGGACTGGTCGTTGTGCTTATGTATTTAGCGATGATTATGCCGATGTTCCAAATGATGAATTCTATTTAGGAGGCGTGTTCTGTGAAAAATGAAAAAGGATTTACGTTGTTAGAAATGTTGCTTGTTATGGTTGTAATTTCTGTGTTGCTACTGCTTATTATTCCAAATGTCGTAAAACAGCGCTCTTCTGTACAAGGAAAGGGATGCGACGCCCTTGTAAAGTCTGTTGAATCACAAGTACAAGCATATCAATTAGAATATAATAAAATACCGACGGTGGATGATTTGTATACGGGTAAATATATTACATCTAAAACTTGTCCAAAAGGGGAGAGTATTACAATCGATGCTGCAAATGGAGAGGTTAAAGTTGTAGGGAAATCGTGAAGAAAAATGGTTTTACATTATTAGAAATGCTCCTCGTATTAAGTGCTATTTCTATTTTAAGTGTTGTAACGTATTTTAATTTATCGTCGATTTATGAAAAACAAAAGATGAATCAGTTTATGCATCAATTTTCTCAAGACATCCTTTTCATGCAACAAGTAGCGATGAGCCGCCATAATCGTCACACATTACGGTGGTTTCCTAATCAAGCTTCGTACAGCATTACATCTTCAGGAGAAACGAATCCTATTCTTGTTCGTTACTATCCATCCGATATACAGGTGAATGTAAACACATTCCCTAATCCAATGAGTTATGGGGCGGACGGTAATATTAATAGAGGTGGAACAATTATTATTTCTTATAAATCCAAAACGTACCATGTTGTATTCCAACTTGGGAGAGGAAGATTTACGTATTATGAAGTGTGACAAAGGTTCGGTTATGCTAGAAATTCTTGTGTCTCTTAGTTTATTAATGATGGCGGTTTCGCTATTACTTCCACAAACGCTTCTCATTATGCAGGAAAGGAAAAATATTCAGTTTCGGTACAGAGCGCAGCTACTTTTGAAAGAAGCGGCAGCTGTATATATGTATGATCATGTAGTTTCGCCAGTAATAGAAAAGCGATATGAAAATACGGTATATACAATTCAATGGGAGACCGAAAAGGTGTGTGTAGTGTGGAAAGATAGTAAACAGCGTGAGAATGAACGGTGTCGTTATGTTAAAAAATAAGCAAGCTGGGTTCACGTTGTTAGAAGTTATGATATGTTTTCTATTTTTATCTGTATTTTTTCTTCTTCTTCCGCGTCTTCATGTCCTCTTTATAGAACCTCCTTATCCTAAGCAGATTACGAACTGGGAATGGAACGTTTTTTTAGAGCAAGTGCAAATTGAGTTTCGCGATGTAGAAGAAGGAAATAATGGGGAAGGAAAATTGCTTTTTAAAACAAAGACAGGGGAACATATCACATATGTCAGGTCTGGAAATAATATTATTCGAAAAGTAAATGGGGCGGGACATGAGGTTCTTCTGCAAAAAGTAAAGGACATTTCTTATCAATTAGCAGCTCATACATTAATAATACGTGTGCAGGATATAAGTGGTAAAGTATATGATGGTGTTGTTACCCGTTATTCTGCTATTGAGGTGAAAGGATGAGATCGGAAAGTGGATTTACAATGCCAGGAACAATCATCCTCATATTTTTACTCATGTCTTTTTTAGTATATGAGACAAATATATTCCTATCAGATCAAAAGTTTTATACAGAAGCAGAAGAATTGTTTATTTTAGAAGAAATAACGAGTCAAGCTGTTGCGGATGTGAAACAAGAATTAAAAGCTAAAATGGAAAAAAGAGAATTTTTTCATACGTATGAAAAAGGAGAAGCAAAGGGAGATTACACAATAGTAGATGGGAATGCTTTTATTACTTTACAATGTATAACAAAACGAAAGCGCGCATGTAAAGTTAGCTTTCGTTATAATACAAATAACGAAGCGATTACGAATTGGCAAGAGGAGAGAGGATAACATGAAAGCATTATATATAACAGGTTTTATGGGATCGGGGAAAACGACGATTGGTAAAGCATTAAGCAGTGCACTTCATATGCCGGTTATTGATACAGACGGGCGTATTGAAGAAAAGACAAAGAAAATCATTCGGGATATCTTTTCAGAAGAAGGAGAAGATGTGTTTCGAAAGTATGAAAGTGAAGTGCTGCAATCACTACCGACAAATGATTATATTATTACAACTGGAGGCGGAATCGTCGAAAAAGCGGAGAACCGAGAGTGGATGAAAGAACATGGTACTGTAATTTATTTGTACTGTGATCCATATGTGATTGCAGAGCGAATTGCTGGGGATACAACAAGACCGTTATTTCAAAAAGAAAACATAGGGTCGTTTATCGAGAAATTTGAAAAGCGTCAAGCTTATTATGAAGAAGCAATAGTGAAGATCGACACGACAAATAAAAGTATTGAAGCAATTGTCCAAGAAGTTCAGGAGCGGATTAATAAATAAAAAAATGGACATACTAATCTAGTAGAGGTGATAAGTATGTCTACAAATGATTATATAAAATATGTCACACAACAATTTGTATCATATATGGATGCTCCAAAAGAGGATCGAAAACAAAAACGGCAGCAACGACGTGAAGAGAGAGAACCATTTTTGAATCGTTGGTTTGGTATGCTGCCGTTAAGCGCCGCAATCTTTTATGGCCAAATGAAGAAAAAAAGAAAGAAATTAAGTTAAGTATTTTATTGGAATAATTTACAACTAGAAAAGGATTTCATGTCATAGTACCATTTCTACGACTAGTCGTACTCGTCATATATCCGACAAGATAACCTAAAAAAAGAAGTTCCACTGCTTACAGGCAGTGGAACTTCTTTTTCTATACGTTAAACTTCAGCTTCAGTCACCTGTTTAATTTTATTACCAATCCAAAGGAATCCAGCTCCAATTCCTATTGAAATGCACCAACCAATTCCTGTCATAATTGCTTTCATTTCTCCGTATCCATCTACTCCAAATTTAGAAATCATATAGATCTTAATACTGCTAAGTACAATAAATTGTAAGCCGAAAAAGAAAGTAAAGTATTGGAACGATGGAAAGAGGCGAGGGTCACGATATAACAATTGCGCTTCCTTTCGATTATCTCCTTGCAATGCAGCATAGTCGGCAGCAAAATATAACATGAGTGGTTGCTTGATAAAAATAGTACCTATGACAACAATACCAAGTGCAATGTGATAGTATACGTCGTTCCATAACATCTTTTCAGCTGAGCCAGAGAGCAAGTCTACGCTCGTATTTACAATCATCGTAATGAGGATAAAAAAGCCGGTTACATGAAATTGCCGTTCTTTCTTAAAACAATACAGTGTATAAAAAATGCCTGGTACAGAAGAAATGAGCATGGCATAATATGCACCCATATATTGTTTACCGAATTTCCAAATAACAAATGGAAAGATGAGATAAAATATAATATCGTAGATAGCTTTATTGTTTTGTTTCATTGAACTCCTCCCTTGTTTGTATTTTACAATAAATATTCTGAATATTACACCTGATTATGGGATTAAGAATAAAAAATGATTACTAATAGCGAGATAATAATTTAATATAATGAGAATCATTATTTTTTGCTATTAGGGCAACTATAAGTTCTTTTAAGTCTACGTTTAGGCTACGGTATAATGGAAATGAAAGAAACGACATTCCATTGGACTTTGAACTACGATGAAATTGATTATGTAATTGAAGGTAAGCTAGAAATAATTATTGGTGCTCTCAATTTACTTAATGATGAAAGCTGGATATTCTTGTCCGAGGTTCTTTATTTTAGTATAAAAACCTTTTTTTGTTGTCTTAATAGTAAGATTTGAGCTTTTTAGTATATTGAATTATCAAGTTTAATTGGTATAATATAAATAATAACGATTAAAACGCTTTCATTTTTTAAATTTGTTCACAAAATTGTCTAAAATACACTTTGATACTATGGCAATGTTGTTTTATAATGGAACTAATCATCTATACATGCATACATTAATTGTGAAATAAATAACATGTTGAGTTTCTATAAATGTAAACGTTATCAAAGGAGAGGTGGTACAAATGAGTAAGTTTTTCTTCGATCAAAATCCTGCAACAGTTGAAGATGGAAAATTGATAGAATATGCAGAAACAATTTATGGAAAAGGCGGACGTTCCGTATTAGAGAATTTAATTTTAAAGGCATCTATTCGACTGCGTGACCGCTATCCTAATAAGTCAGATGAGCAGATTTCTTATCTTGTGAATCAAGGGCTGCATGATATGTTTCAAAAATATGTGTAAGGAGAGGCGAATGCCTCTCCTTATTTTTGTATAAGGGAAATGTTGAATGCGAAAACTAATGCTGAAGTATATACAAGTGGGGTGAACAAAATGAGTAACGGAGTAGGCGGTTCAAAGAAGAATAGAGAAACGGATGCAAATCATGTAAGTGCAAAACAGAGAGAATATCAAAAGAGAATGACAAAGATTCACCAACAAGAACATAATGACGGCCGAAAATATAATGGGAAAATATAAAGTGAAACTTTAATCAGTGGGGGTTTTCTTTATCCCCCACTGATTATCAGCCCCCACCAATCGGGCTTTTACGGGCAGTTTATCTCCCGCCTAACTTCTTTGCTTTCGCTGAATTTTAAGGTGGGAGTATTACTGCCCGTTAATGCGGGATAAAGTGCAACTTCCATAAGTGGGGGGATCTTCCGCTTATAAAAAGTCCATTCAATCGGGGTTTTACTGTCCAAAAATAGCGGGAGAATCTTTCCTCATATTTTCTAACATAAAAAAAGCTCCTTGCAGAAGGAGCTTTTTTACGTTAGAAAATGATTCGCTGTCACATAAAAGAGTCCACCGTTGATAAATTGCATCGTAATGCGCGGTTCATATTGTTCTTGTAAGGCGCGTTTTTCTATTTCGTAGCTTTCCGGTAATTCATTACTTTCCTCATAAAAGCGGTTTAGTAGTTGTAAATCGTGATTCCAACGAACTTTTGCTTCTTCAGCCCATGAGTGATCATCGGATTCAATGATACGTTTCATTGCTTCTTCAATTCTAGATAGTCCGCTTTGCGGTTTAATAATCGGCGTTAATGTAAAACAAAAATCAGGAATTTTTGGTGTAAGATGAAGAGCTGTTAATGCTTCATGAAAATTTGTAATCATCGCACCAGAAATAAGGTGAATACCAATAGAGTACAGCATATCTTTTTTTCGATCACATTGATAGGAGACTTTTATATTGATACCAAGCCAAGGATGAAGCGGAGTGTTTGTTTGTCCATTTGAATGTACATCTTCAAATAAACGAATGTAAGCACCTAATTCCTTTGTTGCTTGAAAAATTTGATGTAAACGCGGAGAACCGTAGTGAATGAGCTCGCCTGTTTGCTCCTCATGTTTTGCATCGGTAATGAATGTAAGGCGCATCGGATTTGGTATGCCGCCTGTTTTTTCAAGATAATGCCAGTAAAATGGGCGGTTCATCAGTAGTTTGTCCATTTCAATCGTTAATTGAACGTCTAATAAATGAGGGAAACGCTGCAAGATTTCACAGCCGTTTGCCTCAAAAAAACAATGTAAATAATCATGGATTTCATGTTGTTGCATAGCCGTGCACCTCAGCTTCATTTCGTTTGGCAAATTCAATAATGGACGTTAAATTTTCCATTTTGATTCGGATTTCTCCTTCACTTTTGGAATGGGCAAAAATATCGTGAATGTGTGCATCGATATTTTTCATATTAATTCTTGTTAAGATTTCATCTAAATCACCAATGACACGCTCAAATAAGTCGATTTTTTCATACAGCAGTTTTAAAATATGCTCTTCTACTGTATGTTTCGTTGCCAAATTATAAATATGAACATCATGCTTTTGTCCAAGGCGATGAATCCGCCCGATTCTTTGTTCAAGGCGCATCGGATTCCAAGGAAGATCGTAGTTGATCATGTAATTACAAAATTGTAGATTTATTCCTTCCCCGCCTGCTTCTGTCGCAATTAATACTTGGGCATGGTTTTGAAACAATTCTTTCATCCAATCTTTTTTACCGCGTTTAAATCCGCCTCGAAATGGTACAGACGAGATGCCGTGCTGCTTTAAAAACCACTGTAAATACATTTGAGAAGCGCGGTATTCTGTAAAAATTACAACTTTATCATTAATTTCTTTAATGATTTCTAATGCTTTATTTGCTTTTGAATTAGAGGAAATACCATTAATTTTCTCCATTAACACATCTATGTATGGATCTACTGTATATTGCGCATTTTCCTTTTGGCGTTTTTCTACATGCTTCTTGAGTGAGAAATAAACAGCTTCTCGGCTGCTGCACGCTTCACGCTTTAACGTTAAAGCGGAAAATGCAGAAGTAAATGCATCTTGTCTTTTCCATCCTTCAATTGCATCGTATAAAGCTTTCTCTTGTTCATTGAAGTCGACAAAGAGCGTATGAACGTGCCGTTTTGGCCATTCAATGCCGGTGTCATGCCGGCGATTCCGTACCATTACTTTATTAATGAGTTCTTTTAAATGTTCATCTGTTTCGGCCGTGCGATTTTTGGAAGCATAATATTCTTCAAAGTTGGATTGGTTGCCGAGATGTCCAGGTTTTAATAACGAGACAAGATTAAAGATTTCATCAATGCGATTTTGAACAGGTGTTGCTGTTAGTAACAAGCAAAATTTTTTCTTTAATAGTTGCGCAAATTCATAGTTTTTCGTTTTGTTGTTTTTTAGTTTATGTGCTTCATCAATAATAATGAGATCATATTCTAAATTCAAAACAATATCACGGTGCGGAGAGCGCTTTGCTGTATCGATAGACGATACAATAACGTCAGCTTGCTCCCAGGAGTAACTTTTTCGCTGTGCAACGGCTGGAATAAAAAATTTTGTATTTAGTTCATATGCCCATTGTGAAACGAGAGATGCAGGTACAAGAATGAGCACTTTTTTCACAAGTCCGCGCACCATATATTCTTTTAAAATAAGCCCAGCTTCAATCGTCTTTCCAAGGCCAACTTCATCTGCTAAGATTGCTTTTCCGTTCATTTGTTCAATGACGGTTTGCGCTACTTCTAACTGATGTGGGAGTGGCGTGAAATTAGGTAAATGTTTAGGCGCCTGTAGCCCGTCAAATGTTGGAATGACAAGGGACTGTTCAGTTTGATATGCAAGATAAAATAGTTCCCAGTTTGTCCACGGGCCATCTTCTTCAATTCGTTTTAAGAAGTTTTCTTGCCAAGAACGTTCTATTGAAATTTCGACATTCATGGATAATATCTCACCTTCTATAAATTCAAAATTATTTTTTTAGCTAGAATATTGATGAAACGACTCGAAAAATGTTAGGATAATGTTGTGAAATGTGTGGAATCTTTCGTATTTTATCCAAGAAAGCACTTTTTTATGTACGCTTTCATAAAAAAATAGGATGAGATTCCGTATATCCCATCTTTTCAGAATTGAAAATGTTTAGAAATGGGAAACTAACTTTTATTGATTTGTCATAGAAAGCGTAAAGGGGAGAGAACATGATTACGTTACAACGTACACCGCTATTTGATGTATACGCTAAGTATGGTGGGAAAACAATTGATTTTGGTGGTTGGGAATTGCCAGTTCAATTTTCAAGCATTAAAGAAGAACATGAAGCTGTTCGCACAGCAGCAGGTCTTTTTGATGTTTCTCACATGGGGGAAGTAGAAGTAAAAGGTGCAGATAGTTTAGCATTTTTACAACGTGTAGTTACGAACGATGTTTCTATATTAAAGGTAGGCGGAGCACAATATACGGCAATGTGTTACGAAGATGGTGGTACAGTAGATGATTTATTAATCTACAAACGCGGAGAAGAAGACTATTTGCTAGTAATCAATGCATCAAACATTGAAAAAGATTACCAATGGTTAGCTTCTCACGTAAGCGGTGATGTGCAAGTAGTCAACGTTTCTAGTGAAATTGCACAACTTGCAATTCAAGGACCAAAAGCAGAGGGCATTTTACAAAAAGTTGTATCAGAAGATTTGAAAGAAATTAAGTTCTTTAAATTTACAGACCATGTTCTTGTAGATGGTGTAGAAGCGCTTGTATCCCGTACTGGTTATACAGGTGAAGATGGATTTGAAATTTACTGTAAGAGCGAAGAGGCTGCAAAGCTTTGGGAAAAACTTCTTGAAGTAGGCGAAGAAGACGGCTTAAAACCATGTGGCTTAGGAGCGCGTGATACACTTCGTTTTGAAGCAACACTTCCTCTTTATGGTCAAGAGTTATCAAAAGATATTACACCAATTGAAGCTGGAATTGGTTTTGCAGTAAAACCAAATAAAGAAATGGACTTCTTTGGAAAAGAAACGTTAAAGGAACAAAAAGAAAACGGTGCACCTCGTAAATTAGTCGGCATCGAAGTAATTGAACGTGGTATCCCGCGCACGCATTACCCAGTATATGTGGGCGAAGAAAAAATCGGGGAAGTTACAAGTGGTACACAATCTCCAACGTTAAAGAAAAGTATCGGTTTAGCGTTAATTGATGTGAAATATGCAGCAGTTGATACAGAAGTGGAAATTGAAATTCGTAATAAACGCGTCAAAGCAGTTGTTGTTCCAACACCATTTTACAAACGTTCAAAGTAACGGGGAGAGGGGAAAATTTCATGTTGCATCGTTATCTTCCAATGACAGAAGAAGACAAAAAAGAAATGTTACAAACGATCGGCGTTCAAACGATTGATGAGTTATTTTCTGATATTCCAGAAAGCGTTCGTTTCCAAGGAAATTTAAATATTAAACAAGCAAAATCAGAACCAGAACTTTTAAAAGAACTGTCTGAGCTTGCTAGTAAAAATGCAAACTTAAAAGACTATGCTTCCTTCTTAGGAGCAGGTGTATATGATCATTATGCACCAGTAATTGTAGATCATGTTCTTTCTCGTTCAGAATTTTATACAGCTTATACGCCGTACCAACCAGAAATTTCACAAGGGGAATTACAAGCAATCTTTGAATTCCAAACAATGATTTGTGAACTAACAGGTATGGATGTAGCGAACTCTTCTATGTATGACGGAGGTACAGCGTTAGCAGAAGCGGCAATGCTAGCGGCAGGTCATACTCGTAAAAAGAAAATTCTTGTTTCTAAAGCAGTTCATCCGGAATCAAGAGCAGTTCTTGAAACATATGCAAAAGGTCAACACCTTGAAGTAGTTGAAATTGATCATAAAGATGGTGTAACAGATTTAAACGTATTACAAAGTGAAGTAGATGATACAGTAGCTTGCGTAATCGTTCAATACCCAAACTTCTTTGGACAAGTGGAGAAACTAGCTGATATTGAGAGAATCGTTCATCAGCAAAAATCATTATTCATCGTTTCTTCTAATCCATTAGCATTAGGAGCGTTAACACCACCTGGTAAGTTAGGTGCTGATATTGTGATCGGTGATGCACAACCATTTGGTATTCCAACACAGTTTGGCGGCCCGCACTGCGGTTATTTTGCTACAACAAAAGCATTTATGCGTAAAATTCCAGGACGTCTTGTTGGACAAACAGTGGATTCTGAAGGACAACGTGGTTTCGTATTAACGCTGCAAGCTCGTGAGCAACATATTCGTCGTGATAAAGCGACATCTAATATTTGTTCAAACCAAGCATTAAATGCATTAGCAGCTTCTGTTGCAATGACAGCACTTGGAAAACAAGGTGTGAAGGAAATGGCACGTCAAAACGTTTCTAAAGCACAATATGCAAAACGCCAACTTGAAGCAAAAGGATTTACAGTAACATTTGCTGGACCGTTCTTCAATGAATTTGTTGTAGATTGCAAACGTTCAGTACAAGAAGTAAACGATGCATTATTATCAAAAAATATTATCGGTGGTTACGATCTTGGCCGTGATTATAAAGAACTTACAAATCATATGCTTCTAGCTGTAACAGAGTTACGTACAAAAGAAGAAATCGACACACTTGTAAACGAAATGGGGGCTATCCAATGAAGAACCAAGATCAAGCACTTATTTTTGAAATGAGTAGAGAAGGACGCGTAGGATATAGCTTACCCCAATTAGATGTAGAAGAAGTAAATTTAGAAGATGTGTTTGAGAGCGAGTATATTCGCACAGAAGATGCAGAGCTTCCAGAAGTATCAGAACTTGATATTATGCGCCATTACACAGCGCTTTCAAACCGTAACCACGGCGTTGATTCTGGATTTTATCCATTAGGATCTTGTACGATGAAGTACAATCCGAAAATTAACGAAAATGTAGCGCGTTTCCCTGGTCTTGCACATATTCATCCGCTTCAAGATGAAAAGACAGTGCAAGGTGCAATGGAATTAATGTATGACTTGCAAGAGCATTTAAAAGAAATTACAGGTATGGATACTGTTACGCTTCAACCAGCAGCAGGAGCACACGGTGAATGGACAGGATTAATGTTAATTCGTGCATATCACGAAGCAAATGGCGATTATAAACGTACGAAAGTAATCGTTCCTGACTCTGCTCACGGAACAAACCCAGCTTCTGCAACAGTAGCAGGATTTGAGACGATTACAGTAAAATCAAATGAAAATGGTCTTGTTGACTTAGAAGATTTAAAACGTGTTGTGAACGAAGAAACAGCAGCGCTTATGTTAACAAACCCAAATACACTTGGATTATTTGAAGAGAACATTTTAGAAATGGCACAAATCGTCCATGATGCAGGCGGTAAATTGTATTATGATGGTGCAAACTTAAATGCAGTATTAAGTCAAGCACGCCCAGGAGATATGGGATTTGACGTTGTGCATTTAAACCTTCATAAAACATTTACAGGTCCGCATGGCGGCGGGGGCCCAGGTTCTGGTCCAGTAGGTGTAAAAGCAGATTTAATTCCGTTTTTACCAAAGCCAGTTTTAGAGAAAACAGAAAGCGGCTACCACTTTAATTACGATCGTCCACAAGCGATTGGACGCGTGAAACCATTCTATGGTAACTTTGGTATTAACGTTCGTGCGTATACGTATATTCGTTCTATGGGTCCAGATGGACTTCGTGCAGTAACAGAATATGCAGTATTAAACGCGAACTATATGATGAGAAGATTAGCTCCATTCTATGATCTTCCATTTGATAGACATTGTAAACATGAATTTGTTTTATCTGGTCGTCGTCAAAAGAAACTTGGTGTACGTACGCTTGATATTGCAAAACGTCTGCTTGATTTCGGCTACCATCCACCAACAATTTACTTCCCGTTAAATGTGGAAGAATGTATTATGATTGAGCCGACAGAAACAGAATCAAAAGAGACATTAGATGGATTCATCGATACGATGATTCAAATCGCAAAAGAGGTAGAAGAAAACCCAGAAGTGGTTCAAGAAGCGCCGCATACAACAGTAATTAAGCGTCTTGATGAAACAATGGCAGCACGTAAGCCGATTTTACGCTATCAAAAACCATCTATGGTACAAGTTTAAAAATTAATAATATATATCCAAGTTAAGAAACGACATACAACCTCTTTCTTTTTAGGGGGGACAAGAGCATCTGGCCGTGTATAGAAGCGGTTAGGGCCTTTTCCTGGCACATGCCGGGTTTAAAACAAAGGGAGCAAGCGAGTACAGCTCATGTTGTATTCTGCATAGCAGGGACTTAAAAAGAAAAGCGGAAGCGGCTCGCTCAGAACAAGAGGGGGATGGAGCTTCTGACATAGAGGCGCTTTTGGCCTCGGCGGAAGACGCGAAGCCACCGACTGTTCTAGCCGCTAGAGCTAGACAAAAATGTCGAAAAATTAACATGGATTTATATAGTTTGTAAAGAACTCGCTATATGCGGGTTCTTTTTTTATATTGTCGAAGAAAACGTCAGTACTTAAAAAAGATGTTATAAAATGGAGGGTTTTATGTGAGATTGAAGAATTATCAAACTTTCTCAACATTTTTGTTGAAAAAGTCTCTTTGATAAAAGTGTGTATTTTTGTTAGAATTTTATTGAAATTAAAGTGAATGAGCAGCAAAAATGTCAATTTTTCATACGTATGTGAAGAAATGAACAAGGGGATGAAAAAGATGGGCTATAAGCGTTGTAGGATGGTGTATCATTTAGAAAATGGTGATATGATTAAGGATATTAAAGAATTTTATTACCAAGATACAGAAAAAATGTTAGAGAGAGTGAAACATCACGTATTAGATAATACGAGTGTAACTGCAATTGATAGTAAAGGAACACTTATTCCAATCGCTTGTCATGATATTGTGAAAGTTGAGCTAGATCATTTACAGGAAAGTTAGTCTTGAGTCATAGGGGATAATTCGTTACAATAAATGAGTAATTAGAGAGGAGTTCGTTATGGGTAGTCAAAGACATTTCTATATGTTTATTGTTGCGTTTTTACTTGTTGCAGGATTAACTGTATATTTAATTATTGATAGCCATTGGTACAACACAGTACATCCAGCATTTCTTATTTTTATGTATGTCGGAATTGCAGTTGTAAGCTTTGGTATGAGAGATGAGATGTTAAATCGCTTTGAGAAGTGATACATATATGAAAGACCAACAGGAAAATGTTGGTCTTTTTTTGTTGCCAAAAATAGATACTGTGTATATACTGTATATATAAGTTATATACAGTATATACACAGTGGAGGGGAAAATGGATATTATTATTTCAAACTCTTCACCAGACCCTATTTATGAACAGATTAGTAAGCAGCTTCGGCAGCTAATTTTAAATGGGAATTTAAAAGGTGGAGAGCAATTACCGTCTATTCGCAGCTTAGCAAAAGAACTGCAAATTAGTGTCATTACGACAAAACGTGCGTATGAAGAGCTTGAAAAAGAAGGGTATATTGAAACAGTTGCTGGAAAAGGGACTTATGTTTCGATGCAAAATAAGGAACTCATACGAGAACAAAGGCTACGATTGTTAGAAAGTAAAGCAGAAGAAGTAGTCAATGAAAGTAAACTGCTGCAGCTTTCACTGGAAGAGTTACAGCAAATGATTATGTTTCTATATAAGGGGGAATAAGGACACATGTTAAAATTACAAAACGTTTGTAAAGACTATCAAGGTTTTTCTATACGAAATGTAAGCTTTACGCTACCACGCGGATATATTATGGGGTTTATTGGACCAAATGGATCAGGAAAAAGTACGACAATCAAAATGATTATGAATTTAGTCAAACGAAATAGTGGTGAAATTCATATTTTTGGTAAGGACAATCAAAAATATGAAAAAGAAGTAAAACAAAATATTGGCTTTGTATACGATGAAAATCATTACTATGAAGATTTAACGTGTGAACAAATGAAACGGATTGTTGCCCCGCTATATAAAAAGTGGGATGAGGCGCAATATCAATCTTATATGGATCGATTACAAGTTCCGAAACATAAAAAGATTAAACAGTTATCAAAAGGAATGAAAATGAAATATGCCATCGCTGTAGCGCTGTCGCATCATGCCGAGCTCATTGTAATGGATGAACCAACAGCAGGTTTAGATCCGGTTGTACGAAGTGAGCTACTTGATATATTACAAGAAGTTGTGCTGAAAGAAGAAATATCTGTATTATTTTCTACTCATATTACAACCGATTTAGAACGGATTGCCGATTATATTACATTTATCAATGAAGGTGAAATCGTTTTTTCTGGAGAGAAAGACGAATTACTGGAGAATTACATAATCGTAAAAGGAAGCAACGATTTATTAGATCAAGAAGGAAAAGAATTGTTTATCGGTTTACGTAAAAATAAGTTTGGGTTTGAAGGGTTGGCGAAGGACAAACAGGCGATTGAAGATTGGTTTGGACAAGAAGTTGTGCTGGAAAAGCCGACGTTAGATGACATTATTGTATATACGGCGAAAGGGAGAAGTGCAAATGCGTCAACTTTTGCTTAAAGACTTGTATTTTCTTCGCGCAATGTGGATAGTCTGTTTAGGTTTTTCGGCTTTATTATTTATCACGGATGCATCTAATCAAAGTATTTTCGCTGCAAGTTGCCTCATATCAGTAATGGCATCTCTTATATTGTCCATAGCGGTAGATGAAAAGAATGGTAGTGAAAAAATACTTTCTAGTTTACCAATCGAGTCTAAAAATATTATTATAGCGAAATATATGACTTTCGCTATAATCTCGGTTATAGCAATTTTATTAACAACAACAGTCGTTTGGATTATGAGAGGAATGACTTTCATTGAAGACATTCGTGTATATCATCCTTATTTCTACATTGAACTTAGGTGGTATACAGTGCTAAGAGGTATTATAACTCCTTTTATATACATTTCATTATTCTTACCTGTTTATTATGGAACTGAATCAAAAATCATTCGTGGCTTATTTGCAATGGGATTTATTATACCTACTACGCTTATACCTTTATTTATGATAGACGGAGGAGAAAGTCGTGTGGAGGATTCATTTGGTGATTGGATCATGAATATGTCACATGTAGGCATATGTATGTTGGGGATAGTTGGATTGGCAGTTATCTACATCGTTTCTATGTTTATTGCAATTAAGTTATATGAAAAAAGAGATATATAAAGGAGAGAATGGAATGATGCGACAGTTAGTGTGGAAGGAAGTTTTCTTACAACGAAAAGTTTTTCTTCTTTATCTTATATTGCCAATTTATGGCGCTTTGAAACAGTCCGCTGAACCATTTCAGATAGCAATTGCTTGTTTAGGTACTTGTGTTTTATTCATAACAGTGTCCTTACATGCTGATGATAAAAATGAAACAGAGAAAATATTGATAAGTTTTCCGTTTGCTAGAAGAGATATTGTCATTGCGAAATACATATCAGCCATTCTCTTTATTGGATGTGGTTTACTAGTTACTTTAATTATTATGATATTACCTAAATTTTTGTTAGGTGAAGCTATAAATATTCCGTGGTATGCCATTTTTATAGCGGTTTTTCTTGCTACTCTTTATGCAATTATGGTTCTTCCTTTGAAATATGGAGGAAACAAACAAAGCGTTACTATTTTCAACATAATGATAATGTTTCCGCTAATCGGTTTATTAGGGCTTATGTGTAATGTTCTTGCTGAGGAAAGGCTCATGTTAATGTTTTTTCGCTCTTCAAACCTTGTATTTATTGTAAGTATGTTGAGCATCGGGGTATGTATCGTTTATTTTGTTTCTATGCGTGTTTCTATTTTGATTTTTCGAAATAGGGAATTTTAAAAGAATAAGCAGAAAGTGGCTGGAAATCATGGGGACCTTCTTCGTAATAGGTGGATTTCTATTCATTATTGGAACCGGGATTGGAGTTGCGCTTCATTTCATTCTTACTCATATATCAGTTTCCACCCGTCTTCTATTCGGCACGGTTTTCGTGACGACAGGAAATATAATTAGAAAAAAAGAAAATCGTATGTTATAGAAGGTGTCTCATCGCGAGACACCTTCTTCAATGCAACAAACTATGCATAACAATTTTATAAACTGACACCATACTCGGCGAATAAGCAGGAACGTTATATGTATGTAGTAAAAAACTAAAAAACACAGCAAACATAACAAAGACGAAAAATAACAGTAAAATATGCTTATGTACGGAAGTTTGCATATCATCAGCTCCTTTTTTCGTAGTATGTCCAAAGGAGGAAATGATATGAAAAAAGGTAACTACTCAGTCATACATTGTATTTAGAAGTTTTCAGCATATAGATTGCTGCCATGAAGGCAAAAATGGCAATGCACCTCGCTACTTTTCTTTGTTTGAAAACTTCGCACGTGGCAGGAATAGGCACTGACCGCTACCATACATAGCCAGTCCTTCTCGACCATCTAAAAAAATGCTTTTCTACCTTTTTTTCATAGCGCGACTGAGTAGTTACAAAAAAGACAGTTACTTCTTATCAGAAGAACTGTCTTTTGAAAAGAGCTTATTCCAGAGCTTCGCAATACTCCAAATGATGATAATTCCAAGCGAAGCGATAATGGACCAAATAACGGAAGTGATCTCAAGAGCCATGTTTGGGAGAAAAGCAAGAATTGCAAATACTTTATGAAATAACCATTCTGCAATATGGAATATAGTTTGCAATAAGAATACAATGGCAATTAGGATTCCCGTCATAATTTGTGTTACCCTTTTTTTGCACACCGCATTCACCTCGTTAACTCATTAATTTTAAACCAACTGCACCGCATAAGATGCAGCTTAAGAAAGCAAGGCGGCGCCAATCAGCAGATTCGCGGAAAATGAGAATACCAAGAAGTGCGCTTCCTGCGGTTCCGATTCCTGTCCAGATTGCGTAAGCTGTTCCCATTGGCAGTGTATCCATTGCGAGGGATAAGAAGAAGAAACTTACACCGAAGTTTGCGATTAACATAAGTTTTGGTGTCCAGCCTTTTTTTTCATTTGCTATCTTCATAAAGATAACACCGGTAACTTCACATATACCAGCAATAATTAAATATACCCATGCCATTTTATGCAGCCTCCTTCTCTTCTTGTTCACCTGTTACTCGTTTTAAACCAATAACACCAATGAAAATTAAAGCGATAAATAAGATTTTTATAATCGAAAATGGCTCGCCGAAAATAAAGATTTCTGTTAGTACAATACCTCCAGCTCCAATTCCCGTGAAAACAGCATACACGGTTCCGACAGGGAGCTTCGCATAAGCTTTAAATAAAAGGAAAAAGCTAATAGCGATTGCAAGTGCAACACCAATCCATTCTAGTGGTGTTGTGGCATGCTTTAAACCAATTACCCAAACAATTTCAATGAGTCCTGCTATAATAACATAAATCCATTCCATCATTCATTCTCCTTCCTACCAGTCGTTAGGCTCAGGGTGAGAAAATGACGTATTGCGTGTGCAATCCGTCAGCCTGACAATCCGCGCCAAAATACTTTCCAAGATGCATGTAATCGATTTTCAAATGGTTGTATTCCAGCAAATAAAAATTCAACCATTAATCCGTCCATTAAACATAAATAAGCTGCAACAGCTTCTGTTACTTCAATGCTACAAAGTTCTTTCTTTTCTTTTGCCTGTTCAAATATAGGTACTAAAAGCTGTCCGATGCTTTCAATGTATGCATTTGCTTTTTCGACAATTTGCTCACGAAAGGCATCTGGTGGAAAAAACGAAGTGCGTAACCAAAACATTGCTTCAATACTTTCTTGAAAGCGATGGCCATAATCTTTAAGAAGATGAAATAAAAAGTCTCCAAAGGGAGTGTCTTCTGACTTCTGTACATACTGTTTAAAGAATTCAAGATCCTTTTGTAAAGATTCTTCTAAGCAAATAAAATATAGCTCTTCTTTTCCTTTAAAGTGTGCATATATGGACGGTTTTTTAATTCCAACCTCCCCGGCAATGTTGGCTAATGAAGTTCCTTCATAGCCATAGCGTGCAAAGTGTGAAAGTGCTACAGATTTAATACGGTTTGCTGTCATGTTCATCCCCTACCTACCGTTCGTTAGTTAAAGTGTAAAACAAAACAAGAATATAGTCAAGAAGAGGGATCGTACAAAATTGATAAAAGCTCCAGTAATAGGAGCTTTTATCCCGCTATTCGCGGGCAGTAATACTCCCGCCTCAAAATTCAGCAAAAGCATTGTCCAGTTCCAGTGGCTAGAATGTTCGGTGGCTTCGCTTCTTCCTGCGAGGTAAAAAGCACCTCTACGTCAGAAGCTCCATCCCCCTCACATTCTGGACGAGCCGCTTCCGCTTTTCTTAAGAAGTTAGGTGGGAGATAAACTGCTGGCATGCGCCCGATTGGTGAGGGCTGATAATCAGTGGGGGATGAAGAAAACCCCCACTGATTAAAGTTTCACTTTATACTGTTCCTCGCTCAATGAGACGAAACGGTAATTCTTCAGAAGTCCCTGTAATTTGTTCTTGTTGTACTTGTTCATAAAATAGTGAAAAAGCTCGATTCCCCATTGCTAATCCTGGGTGTTCAATCGTTGTTATCTCTAATGCTTCAGAAATAGGATGGTTATCGAATCCTAAAATCGCTAAATCTTCTGGTACTCGCATTCCTTGTTTTTTCGCTTCCGTTAATAATCCAGAAGCGACTTGATCGCTTGCAGCAAAAAGAGCGGTAGGGCGATTTTTCATCGTTAGTATGCTTTGAATTACATTCGCACCGTCTTGAATATTATAGCATTGATAAAACTGCCAGTCTGTTTGCGCACGTTTACCTGCTGCAAGAAGAGTATCAAGGAATGCTTGCTCACGCTGCTTTGTACTCACGCTTTTTTTGCGTGCTAAACAAAATCCGATGCGCTCGTGTCCGTTTTGTAATAAATATTCTGTTCCAATCCGAAAGCCGTCATAATGATTAACATAGACAGAAGATATAAGAGGATGCAGCAGTTTTTCACACGAAATGATAGGCGCAAATTTTGCGTAAGGTTCAATGGCTTCCCATGAGCTCGTTCGGGAGCAAATAATCATGCCATCAAATTGTTTCATTTTCATCATTTCGAGGACACGTATTTCTTCAATACTATCGTAGTTTGTTTGACAGAGAGTAATACGGTATCCGGCTTCAAGTGCTTTCGTTCCAATACCTTCAATAATTGTACTAAAGTACGGTAAATTAATAAAAGGAAGCATGACACCAATTGTATGTGTTTTTCCTTTTAGAAGGTGAACCGCATTTACATTTTTTGCGTAATTTAATTCTTCAATAGTCTCTAGGACGCGTTTTCGTTTTTCTTCACTGACATATGGATGTTCATTTAAGACGCGTGAAACAGTCGCAACAGAGACTCCAGCCGTTTTCGCGATTTGTTTTATATTTACCATATGTTTCACCTCTATTTCTATTATACAAGAAAAGGGCGAGAGAAATCTTGTGAAACTCTTGACATGAAAAGCGTTTCATACTCTATCTTATTAATAACGCTTTTGCTATTCGCGTAACGATTCTATTCGGCGTGAGAATAGGGAAGGCGTTTTTGTCAAATTGTGTGAGATAAACGAGGAAAGTTTTCAAAGGTGGAACAGTAAGAAAAAGAGAATATGAACATAACAGACGAAAGCCTGAAAAGAGAATGTTGAGAAAGGGCGGATACACGTTGAAAAAACGGATGATATGTTTCGTATTTTCTAGTATGGTGTTAAGTGCATGTTCTTTTCAACAAACAATGGTTGAAGAAAAAAAGTTTGCAGCAGACTTAGAGGCAAGTGAAGATATGATGTCTGATCCGATACCGGTACAGGCTGTAAAAAATGTTCTTCCTTTTTCTTTTTACACGCCATCATTTTTACCATATGAATCAACGGATAATCCAAAAGCAGTAGTTCGAAAAATGGGAGATAAGCGGATTGCACTTGATATTAAATATGAACCACAGGAAAAAGGCATGCGAGATTATATTGAATTAACAGTTGCCAACTTTTCGTACAACTTTCCTTTTATCGTAGAACAAAATCGTTTTCAGGAGCAAGTAAAGCTTACAAATGGTATAACAGCCTATTTTAAAAATAGTGATAAAGAAATGGACGGCGAAGATATGGCAACTCTCACATGGAAAGAAAAGAATGTGGAGTATCAGTTGCTTTATCGAAATATTCGTGATCAAAATAGTGAAGATGTCAAACGAAATTTAGTATATATCGCTAGTAAAATGCAATAGCTAGCTTGTATAGGACAAGCTAGCTATTTATTATGAGTTTTTCTTTTTCACTTTACCAGACCAAGTTTTAAAGCCGCCTTGTAATTGATAAAAATCTTTATAGCCGTGTTTCTTTAAAAATTGTGCTGCGCGGCCTGTTCGGAAACCGTTTTGGCAATACATATAAATCGGTTGATCAGTACGAAGTTCTTTGTAACGAAGACGTATTTGTGAAATCGGAATATTGCGCGCTCCTAAAATGTGACCAGCATTATATTCGTCCGCTTCACGAATATCGATAAGCTGTGCCTTACGATAACCAGCGCGAAAGTCTTCTTCTGAAAGTGTTTTAATTAATTTTTTCTGATAGAAATACATCCATACAGAGTAGCCGATGATTCCTGCAGATATGGCTAGTAACATAATAACGTTTGTTGACACGATTATATCGCTCCCTTTTTCTTATCCTACTTTCCATATTATAATGCCCACATGTATTTATGCAACAAGTTCATTTTGTATTCGAAGAAATTTCATATTCTTTCACAAATTTTGTCGAATTTGATAGACTAGAGAATGTGAGGAAAATTAGTTATATGAGGTGTGGGATGGAAAAGGAAAAATGGTGTTATATAAATTCCGGTAAATGCTCTCCAGCGTTTAATATGGCGTTGGACGAGTGTTTATTAAATTGGCAAAGCGAAAAGAAAATGCCGCCGATAATTCGTTTTTATGAATGGGAAGTTCCGACAGTAACAGTCGGTTATTTTCAGCGTGTATCAAAAGAAATTGATATGGATGCAGTACATAGAAATGGTTTTGGTTTTGTACGTCGTCAAACGGGCGGGCGAGGCGTTCTTCATGATAAAGAATTAACGTATAGTGTCATTGTGTCTGAAGAGCATCCAAACATGCCGAAAACAGTAACAGAAGCATATCGTGTTATTTCACAAGGATTGTTAGATGGATTTAAAGAGTTAGGTTTAGAAGCATATTTCGCTGTACCAAAAACCGCTGAGGAGCGCGATAATTTGAAAAATCCTCGTTCAGCAGTTTGTTTTGATGCTCCGTCATGGTATGAAATTGTTGTAGAAGGTCGCAAAATTGCTGGAAGTGCACAAACTAGACAAAAAGGTGTTATTTTACAGCACGGTTCCATTCCGTTAGAAATCGACTTAGATATGCTGTATGATTTGTTCCTGTTTCCTAATGAACGTGTGAAAGAACGCATGAAAAAAATGTTCTCTTCAAAGGCAATTGCAATTAATGAATTAACGGATCGTACTTTTACAATTCAGCAGCTTATCGATGCATTCCATATTGGATTTGAAAAAGGATTAAATGTGGAGCTTGTTCCGTATGAGTTAACAGAAGAGCAACTTCATGAAGTAGAAACGTTGGCAAAAGAAAAATATGAAAGTGATGAATGGAATTATAAGAAATAAGGAGATGGATGCCCATCTCCTTATTTCTTATATGAATGAGAGCTCTCCAACAAGGAAAGCTCCGCTATATTATTTATAATAAGTTCAATACTTTTTCCACTTTAATGCCTTTTTGCTTTAATGAACGCAAACGGTTTACAATATCCATAATTTCTGTATCGAATGCTACCGATATTCCTTGTTTTTGTAACTCATTTTTTAAGTTCTCGATAGAATCGTCTACATCCATACCAAGTTCATAATCTTGACATACATCTACAGCATGTTTTACGAGACGAACATATTTTTCTTGTAGTTCAGAATTTGGTTGATTTGTCACAGGTTGTTTAACTGAAGGTGTTGGCTTTTCTGGAGTTGACGCCGTTACTACTTTTTGTACTGTAGTTGGTGCAACTACTTCTTTTTGTACAGGTTTTGGTGTAGTTTTCACTACTGGATCTGGATGCACCGGCTTTGGAATTGGTGCCTGTGTAGGTGCAACATTTACAACTGGTTTTGCTATAGGTGTCACTTCCTTTGAAGTCTCAGCTATTGCTTCTTTCTTTGGAATTGGTGTTTCGACAACGGCTAGCGTATTGTCTGTTACTTCTGCCATTTCTTCTTTCGTTTCTTTGCTCCACATAACGCGTTCAATTTGCAGTGAAACATTGTTTTTGTTCATGGCGCTTAATGTCACTTTCCCAACTTCAGCATTGCCAGTAAAATCGACAATTTTATAAATAACGCTCTTGTTCCAATCTACTTTTCCGCTCAAAAATAATTCTTCGTTACATTTTGGCGTTAAGCCCTCGATTTTAATTTCTGCGTTTACACCGTTTTCACTATACACCATAATTAGCGAAGCATTTACATCTTCGTCGGCTAACATTAGTTCACGTACCATTTTGCCGGTGCGTACTTGCGTTTTCTTCTTAAGTGACATCAAATTTCCCCTCTCAAAAATTTAGTAACAATAAAAATCCATATAACGAAAAATAATTGCTCACGAAGAAATATGATACCGATAATAAAAGCATCACGTCAACAATTTACTTTAATTATTTTGTATTTTTCTTTTTTGTTTATGAAATTTTTTAATTTGTAAAATTAGACAAACGAAAAAACAGCCCTCTGAAGAGCTGTTAGAATTTAGAAATCTTATATAATAATTTATAAACGATATAAAATAAAAAAGCAATAAAAGTACTTTGCCAAACTGTTAAATTGTAGGAGAGATAAGAAATTTGTTTAAGTTATATATACGAGAATACGGATGAAGAAAATGATATTGCAATTGTTAAACCAAGTGTAACTTCGTTTTCAGGTGTGAGAAGCTTACGTTTTTTATTGTTCAATTCAACCATATCTTTCGCCTTCATCAACTCCACTCTTCCTTTAACAAATCATTTACCTGGGTTGTTTATCCCCTTGTCACAATATCCTTTCTGTTGTATCATTTTATTGATTGCTTAGTGCGGAATTTATAAATTGAATTGGATGGAGGAAAACGATGCCTACTCCTAGTATGGAAGATTATATCGAACAAATTTATTTGCTAATTGAAGAAAAGGGATATGCCCGTGTATCTGATATTGCTGAAGCGCTTAATGTACATCCATCCTCTGTAACAAAAATGGTCCAAAAACTTGATAAAGATGAATATCTTATTTATGAAAAATATAGAGGGCTTGTATTAACAACAAAAGGGAAAAAGATTGGTAAGAGCCTTGTTTATCGTCATGAATTATTAGAACAGTTTATGCGTATTATCGGTGTAGATGAAAGTAAGATTTATAATGATGTAGAAGGAATTGAACATCATTTAAGCTGGGAAGCTATCGATCGCATTGGTGATTTGGTACAGTACTTTGAGCAAGATGAGCTTCGCATTGAAAAGCTTCGTAGTGTTCAAAAGGCAAATGAAGAGCAAACGCGGTAATTGAACATATTAAAACAAAAAAAGAAAGACCACACTTCTTAAAAAGAAGCACGGTCTTTCTTTTTGCCTTTTTTACCTTCAATGACTGTTAAATGGGATTGCTTTCTTTTTCGTTTTAGGAAGGAAGTATTTCCTTTCTTTCCTTTCGTATCGGAAGCACTTTTCTTTAACAGATTGTTACTTAGGGGTGTTACATTTTGTTTTCCATATTTTCGGTTTGATTGTTTCGCAGCACGTTTGTAGGAAGATTGTGAGCTATTAGCTGAACTGCTTGAACTTGTAAGCATTTTATAAAGTAAATAAAAGACACCAACAACAATGAGCATGATCACAATGTTTTTTACAACTCCCATTGGGTCTTCAATTGTGAATGATACAAGGTTAAATATTGCCAATCCAACAATTACAACAAATAGAGCGAACATAAATGAGCGACCGTTCATAAGGAACACCTCCTAAAAAGAAAGATATTTTAATTAGTTTATTAACGAAAGGCGAAAGAATTGAATACCATTACGAAAAAGTTATTGTTGTTTTCCTTCTAGACGCAGTAATTCTTCAAATGATGCAATTGCTACTTCAACTTGATCATTTGTTGGTTCTTTCGTCGTTAACAGCTGAAGCCATAGGCCAGGATATCCTAATGCGCGGAGCACTGGAACGCTTCGTAAGCTGTTTGTAAATTGCAACACTTCAAATGAAATACCTAGCACTACAGGGATGAGTAAAATCCGATTTAAAACGCGAACCCAAAGAGGGTCGGTTGGAACGAGAAAATATACAAACATCCCTATAATAACAGTAAATAAAATGAAGCTGCTACCGCACCGATAATGGAGACGAGTTTGCTTCTGTACATTTTTTACTGTCAATGGAAGATTGTTCTCATAGGCATTAATTACTTTATGTTCTGCTCCGTGATATTGAAATACACGTTTAATAAGTGGAGTCAGTGAAACAAAGTAAATGTAACTAAGTAATAACATGAGTTTAATAATACTTTCAACAATAATTTGCCCAGCATGAGATGGAAAAACAGGTCTTGTTAGTTCTGCTAAAAGCGCAGGAACTGCAGTGAAAATCACTTTTCCAAAGATAAAGGATAAAACACCGACTGCTGCAACGCTAAGTATCATCGTTAACTTCGACTTCTCTTCTTTTTTCTGTACGAATTGTGCATCCTCTGAAGGGTCTACATCAAATCGTTCTGAAGCAAAATTTAAATGCTTTGCTCCGTTTGCACTTGCATCAATAATTGCCGCGATTCCGCGTAGAAATGGAATTTTTTTAAACATAGACGATACTTTATTACGAACGCGAGGTAATCGATAAAATTCGATAGATTTATCTTTACGACGAATCGCTGTAACAGTATATTCTCTACCGCCAAACATAACTCCTTCTACTACCGCTTGACCGCCGTAGATTTGTTTTGTCTCTTCTGCCATGTCAACACCAACCTGTATTTGTTTCTCTCTTATCAGAAAAGAGGTAGCGACTCTAGGTGATGTCATTATATTATATGACATCACTACAGTTTCCTTTATTTTATCGACAAAAGTACATTTCTGACAAGGAAAATCGGCAGGTTAGGCGGACATTTCCTATTCTTTTTATAGACAAAATTCGCAGTATTTAAACATGCTATAAATAAGTTTCGGACATACTAGTAAGCGGAGGTGTGGATGTGAAACAAGAACAATCTGTCATGAAAAAAATTGTCCAAATTGGTGTGTTTGGAGGTTTGTTTTGGGGATCCGTTTGGTATTTTCTTCATATTTTTTCTTTTACTGTCGCGGGACCTAATTATTTTTTACTCCCGTTTGCGTTGGGAAATTGGAAAGAGGGGGTATGGGGGAATATAGCTGGTATTATATGTATGGGGATATTTTCAATTCTTGTAGCGTTTGTATATAAAGCAATTTTTAGTAAGTTTGAAGGTCTAATGCCAGGTATTATATACGGCCTTGTATGGTGGGGATTATTATTCTTTGTAATTGCTCCTGTTGCACCAGTTATAAAAAGTATGGTGGAAATGCCTAAGGAAACGATTGTAACGACAGCGTGTATTTTTATTTTATATGGTGTTTTTATTGCATACTCCGTTTCATTTGAGGTGAATAACAATACGAGTACAAGGGATGCGGAAAAGGCAAACTATTCAAATAAGTGAGAGGTATGGTAGAATATTATATAGACATTTTTTTATTAAGGAGTTAGATATATGAAGAAGTTGCTCCTCGTTAACGGTCCTAATTTAAACCGTCTTGGTGTGCGAGAAGTTAATGTATATGGTACGGGGACGTTAGCATCGTTAGAAACAGATATGAAGCAACAAGCGGAAAGTTTGGGAGTGGAGCTAGAGTGTTTCCAATCTAATCATGAAGGTGCCATTATTGATATCATTCATGAGGCTGAGGGTACATATAAAGGAATTATTCTAAATCCAGGGGCATTTACACATTATAGCTATGCAATCCGTGATGCAATTGCGAGTGTTTCGATTCCTGTTATTGAGATACATATTTCAAATATTCACCAGCGCGAATCGTTTCGCCACGTATCTGTTACGGCACCGGTCACAGCGGGACAAATTGTAGGATTCGGTTTGTATGGGTATCATTTAGCGTTACTTGCATTAGTGGAGAAAATTCAGGAGGCGTAATTCATGGAGAAACTTACAAAATTAAGAAGTGCATTTGGGGAAGCTGGTATTGATGGTATTTTATTAACGAATCAACATAGTCGTAGATATATGGCAAACTTTACAGGAACAGCAGGTGTTGTATTAATTTCAAGCGAACGCGCTTTATTTATTACAGATTTCCGGTACGTTGAACAAGCGCAAAAACAAGCGGTTGGTTATGAAATCGTACAGCATACAGGTACGATTCTTGAAGAAGTTGCAAAACAAGTAAAAGACTTAGGAATTCAAAGGCTTGGTTTTGAGCAAGATATTCTTACATACAGCTCTTATACGGCATATAAAGAAGAAGTTGATGCAGAATTTGTTGCAACATCTGGTATGGTAGAAAAGTTACGCTTGATTAAGACTGATTCAGAGATTAAGATATTAAAGGAAGCTGCACAGATTGCAGATGCTGCCTTTGAACATATTCTATCATTTATTCGCCCGGGAGTATCTGAGATTGAAGTGTCAAATGAACTTGAATTTTTCATGAGAAAGCAAGGAGCAACGTCTTCTTCGTTTGATATTATCGTTGCTTCGGGACTTCGTTCAGCATTGCCGCACGGCGTTGCGTCTGAAAAATTGATAGAAAAGGGAGATTTTGTTACATTAGACTTCGGTGCTTACTATAAAGGGTATTGTTCCGATATTACTCGTACAATTGCAGTAGGTGAGCCGGCTGATAAGTTAAAGGAAATTTATAATATCGTATTAGAAGCACAATTGCGTGGTGTAAACGGTATTAAAGCTGGTATAACTGGTCGTGAAGCAGATGCATTAACACGTGACTACATAACTGAAAAAGGATACGGTGAGTATTTCGGGCACTCTACAGGTCATGGAATTGGTCTTGAAATTCATGAAGCACCAAGTTTAGCATTCCGCTCTGAAACGGTACTTGAGCCGGGAATGGCAGTCACTGTAGAACCGGGAATTTATATTCCAAATGTAGGCGGAGTTCGCATTGAAGATGATATTATAGTAACAGCTGAAGGTAATGAAGTGTTAACTAAATCTCCAAAAGAACTTATCATTTTGTAATACACAGGAGGATTTTTTGCATGATTTCAGTAAACGATTTTCGTACAGGATTAACAATTGCGGTGGACAACAGCCTATGGCAGGTTATCGATTTCCAACACGTAAAACCAGGTAAAGGTGCAGCGTTCGTTCGCTCTAAATTACGTAACCTTCGCACAGGTTCTGTTCAAGAAAAAACATTCCGTGCTGGTGAAAAAGTAGAAAAAGCGCATATTGAAAACCGTCGTATGCAATATTTATATGCAAGTGGTGAAGCTCACGTATTCATGGATAATGGAACATACGAGCAAATCGAACTTGTTGAAAAGCAAATCGAACATGAATTAAAATTCTTGAAAGAAAACATGGAAATAGCAATCATGACATATCAAGGCGAAGTACTTGGTGTAGAACTTCCAAACACTGTTGAGTTAAAAGTTGTTGAAACAGAGCCAGGTATTAAAGGTGACACAGCTTCTAACGTAACAAAACCAGCTACACTAGAAACTGGTCTAGTTGTACAAGTACCAATCTTCATTAATGAAGGTGAAATGCTTATTATTAACACAGGAGAATCAAAATACGTTTCTCGTGCGTAATGAAAAACACTCGTGGATTGATCCACGAGTGTTTTTTTGTAACTCCTCAGTTATCCTGTGAAAAAAGACTGAAAAGCATCTTTTTTAAATGGGCGAGAGGGACTGGCTAAGTATAGGAGCGGTCAGGGCCCTTTCTTGCCACGTGCAAAGTTTTAAAACAAAGAAAGGCAGCAAGGTACTTTGCTGTTTTTATCTTTATGACCGCAATCTATCTGAGAATAGAGTGTATGGCTGAGTAGTTACGTTTTTTTATGTGAAATAAGGCAGGTAATAAATAACAGTCATAATAAAGCTAACGGTAAGCAATAAAAGGGTCCCGGTCATATAGGGATTCATTCGAATTTGAAAAGGTGTTACTTCTCCGCCGTCAAGCCCCGTCAAACCTTTTGTGATGGCACGATCCGTATTCGTGTTTCGGTTCATATTTAAAAGAAAAAGCCATGTGAGTCCAAAAATGGCCAAACTCCCTAAAAAGAAACTTTCCATGAATGTCCAATTAACAAATTTAGTGAATAAAAAAATAATAGATACTTCTACAATGAGTGTAAGTGTTATTTTTAGAATTTTCATATATTTCCTCTTTTTATTTCAATATAACATGTTTTTACAAAAAATTCTGCTTAATTTTATTTGATAAGCAAAAAATTCCTTTTTCACTTCTGAAATAGACAACCGGTGCATATGGTTGTACAAACGTACTCTTTCATCTTGTTTGAGCGGGATATATGTGTGTTGTTCGGGCGGTGTAAGGATAACGAGAGAAGGTGAGAGGATGAAACAGTGGCTAGCGGCATTTGAAACGTCTGTGCTTGTAATGGCGCTTCTTAGGATCTTCTCGGGGAGCATGGAGATTTTCGCCGCTTTGCTTATGTTGTATTTCAATGATGCCAAAAAAGCATTGTTCGTAAATGGCATGCTTGCATTTGTTGGTCCAACTGTTTTGATTGTAACGATGTCAATTGGCATTGCGAGTGTTACGAATGAAATTTCTTTTTTGAAATTATTTTTTTTGGCGCTTGGAATTGGTTGTATTTTTATTGCAGTACTGAAATAGCGATGTGATGGGGAGAGAGCTATGAAAGAAGTATTAGAGATGTTGCCAAGGCAAATCGAACGTTTTATACAAGACTATAAGGAATATGATGGATTGGAAGAAATACGGGTTCGGGTTGGTCGGCCGCTTGAATGTATTGCGCGCGGGGAAGCGCATTTTTATAACTATATTGTGACGACAGAAGACGCGGCATATTTGCTGAATAAGCTGAGTCAATATTCACTTTATACGATGGAAGAGGAATTGAAGCGAGGGTATGTTACATTGCGCGGAGGACATCGCGTTGGGTTAGCAGGCAAAGTCATTATGGAAAAGAGCGCAGTGAAAATGATTCGGGATGTGGCGTCATTTAATATTCGAATTGCTCGGCAAAAAAAGGGGATTGCTGAGCCGCTTATACCATATTTATATGAGAAGCATTGGCTAAATACAATGATTATCGGTCCACCGCAAACAGGAAAAACAACATTATTGCGTGATGTAGCACGCCTCATGAGTGCGGGTGTTCCAAGGCAACATATTCCTTCTTGTAAAGTTGGTATCGTAGACGAAAGATCAGAAATTGCGGGGTGTGTGAAAGGTGTTCCCCAATATGAGTTTGGAACAAGAGTAGATGTGTTAGATGCATGCCCAAAAGCAGAAGGTATGATGATGATGATTCGCTCAATGAGTCCCGATATATTAATTGTTGACGAAATCGGTCGTCCAGAAGATAGCGAAGCAATTATGGAAGCTGTTCATGCTGGTGTTCAATTGTTTACTAGTGTGCATGGACAAGGACATGAAGACATACTGAAACGACCTTCGCTAAGGAAAATTATAGAGCTGGGCGTGTTCGAACGTTTTATTGAGCTTTCTAAAATAAAAGGACCAGGAACGATTATGAATGTGAAGGATGGCAGCGGAAAGCCAATTCGCCGCGGAGAGAAGGTGCTGAGCGTATGATTAAATTTTTTGGCGCTGCACTCATTGTTGCTGTATCAACATTTTTTGGTTTTTCATATGCGAAGAAATATAGTGAACGCCCTCGCCAACTACGGTTGTTAAAGGCGGCTTTGCAATCACTTGAGGCGGAAATTATGTATGGACATACCCCTTTGTCTGAGGCTGCTGCACGCCTTGTAAAACAAATGCCTAAGCCTTTGAACTGGTTCTTTCATAGTTTTCACGAACGATTAGAAACGGGAGAGCAAACGGTTCGGGAAGCATGGATGGATAGTTTACAAGAAAATTGGAAACTCACAGCATTGAAGCAAACGGAATATGAGATTTTACAGCAATTTGGAGAAACGCTAGGACAACATGATCGTGAATCACAGCAAAAGCATATTCGTTTATGTATTACACATTTAGAGAGAGAAGAAGGAGAAGCAAAGGAAATGCAAATTCAGTACGAAAAGATGATGAAAAGTTTAGGAGTATTAGCAGGATTACTTATCGTTATTTTACTGTTGTAAGGGGGAAAGGTAATGTCGATCGACGTTGGGTTAATCTTTCAAATTGCAGGAATTGGTATTATTTTAGCTTTCATTCATACTGTGCTGAAAGAACTAAAGCGAGAAGATATTGCCAACTGGGTGATTCTCGTTGGTTTTGTCGTTATTTTATTTCAGGTTGCATTTTTAATAAACAATTTATTTGACAAAATTAAAAGCGTCTTTCTTTTTCATTAAAGGGGGCGATTCGAATCGAAATATTACAAATTGTAGGACTTGGACTTGTGGCGACTTTTTTGGCGGCAATATTGAATCAGCATAAATCGAGTGTAACTTCATTATTTATTGTGTTTGTTAGTAGCATTATGTTTTTACTTGTCATTGATCAAATTCATTCGATTTTAACGATGATTGAGCGTATTGCAAATGAAGCGAAAGTGAGCAATGTGTATGTAGAAACGCTGCTGAAAATTATTGGAATTGCTTATATTGCAGAATTCGGTGCACAAATTACGAAAGATGCAGGGCAAGGAGCAATCGCTTCAAAAATTGAATTAGCGGGAAAAATTTTAATTTTAGTGATGGCAATTCCGATATTAACTGTTGTGATTGAAACGATTCTCGGTTTTTTACCAACCGGATAAAGGAGGGGTGAATTGTGCGCTCGTTTGGAATAAAGCTTTCGATTGCTTTTTTCCTCTTTTTTTCTTTGCCAATTATCGTACAAGCTTCTCCCCCAGAACAAAATGTTGTAGATGAACAACTAGGAAAGCTTGGGATTGAAGATGTAAAGAAATATTGGGATGACCTTGTTACTAAGTACGGAGGGTATTTGCCGGAAAGCCAGAAGGGGAATTTTATGGAGTTTGTTAAAGGAGAAAAAGAGTTTTCAATTAAAGAGTGGATGATTGGATTACTAAAATATTTATTTCATGAATTAGTAGCGAACGGAAAGTTGCTTGGGACACTCATTATGCTTACTATTTTCAGCGCGCTTTTGCAATCGCTTCAATCTGCTTTTGCAAAAAGTAGCGTCGGGAAAATAGCGGATGCTGTTGTATATATGGTACTTATCGTCTTTGCTTTAAACAGTTTTTATGTTGTTATGACGTATACAAGAGACACTATTCAAACAATGATCGATTTCATTTTAGCGCTCCTTCCTATTTTGTTGGCGCTCATTGCGACAGGAGGCGGTGTTGTATCTGTTTCTTTCTTTCATCCAATTATCGTTTTTCTTATGAATACGAGCGGAATGCTCATGAATTATATTGTTTTACCGCTTCTTCTCCTCGCTACAATTTTAAGTATTGTCAGTACAATGAGCGATCAATATAAAGTTACAAAATTGTCCAAAATGTTGCAAAATGTTAGCGTTAGCATCATTGGGATTTTCTTAACAATCTTTTTGGGTGTGCTCTCTGTACAAGGAACAGCAACAGCAGTAGCGGATGGGATTGCTGTTAAAACAGCAAAATTCGTAACGGGAAACTTTATTCCAGTTGTCGGCCGGATGTTTACTGAAGCAGCAGACACTGTACTTAGTGCATCGGCGTTATTAAAAAATACAGTGGGGATTGTTGGGGTTGTTATTTTATTACTTATCGTTGCTTTTCCTGCTATTCAAATTTTCTGCATTGCGTTCATTTATAAATTTGCGGCAGCAGTGCTGCAACCTGTTGGTGGAGGAACAATTATCCAATGTTTGGACATTATCGGAAGAAGTATTATATACGTGTTTGCTTGCTTGGCTATTGTATCGTTCATGTTTTTTCTAAGTATCACGATTGTTATCGCAGCTGGAAATATTACGTTAATGATGCGTTAGGAGGTGAGAAGGTTGCAATTTGTCGTGGAGTGGATTCGAAATATAATTATGTTTCTACTATTAGCAACGATGCTTCATATGTTACTTCCTAATTCAAATTTACAAAAGTATGTCAAGTTTGTTGTAAGTTTGCTTCTAGTCGTTCTAATCTTAACCCCCTTATTTAAATTGTTTCAAACAGATATTCAAGATGTGATTGCAAATGCTAGTCAGGACAAGTATATGGCAAACGGATCAATAGAAAATAAAATTAATGAAAAGAAAAAAGAAATACAAGCCTCACAACGTGCATATATTTTAGAACAGATGGCTGTCCAAATGAAAAAACAAGTTGGGAAAGAGCTAGAAGAACAATATGGTATGGCCGTTATGAGTTTGCAGATAAAAGTACCAGAAGACAAAAAGGAAGTGAAATCTCAGCAAGATGTTCAATCTGTTGTTGTAACGCTTCAGGCAAATGAAAAAAGTCGAGAAGGAGCTATTGAAACGATTCAAAAGGTAGAAATTAACTCGAAGGAACCTCGGAAGACGTCAGAACAAAATACAGCCGAAATGAAACAATTCTTCTCAAACAAATGGCAATTAGAAGAGAAAAAAATTAAGATTCAGGTGGAAGGGGGGATAGGGAAAGTAAATGAATAATAAATTTCAATTTTTTCGCAATCTTTTTAAAGGAAATGAAAAAGATGAGAAAGAGAAAAAAATTTCAGCAAAGTTTTTAATCATTTTACTTATAGTTGGGATCATCCTTATGTTTTCTAGTAACCTTTTCCAAGCAAAAAAACCAGAAGTACCTGTTCTCAAATCGCAAACAGAGCAAGTAAAAGATGTACCAACATTTGGGCAAAAGAATAGCGACAACAAATCTATCATTGATAAATATGAAAAAGAATATGAACAACAATTAAAAGAAGCATTAGAAAGTGTTGCAGGCGTTAAAGATGTAACAATTGAAATTAATCTTGATTCATCAGAAGAAAAAATACTTGATAAAAATAAGGTGAAGCGATCGCAAACGACAGATGAAACAGATAAAGAAGGCGGAAAGCGGAAAGTTGAAGATGAATCGACAGATGAAAAAACAGTGATTGTACGCCAAGGTGATAAAGAGGCTCCTATTATACTTCGAGAAAATAAGCCGAAAGTTCGCGGCGTTCTTGTTGTTGCAAGAGGAGTGGATAATTTACAAGTGAAACAGATGGTGATAGAAGCTGTTTCACGTATGCTAGAGGTTCCAAGTCACCGTGTATCTGTTTTACCAAAAAAGAATTAGGGAGGAAATAAAGTGTTAAAAAAACAAACAGTTTGGTTATTAACGATGCTAAGTTTAGTTATTGTACTTTCAGTATACTATGTAATGACGCCAGATAATAAAACAAAGGTTGTAACAACATCATTAGGAGAGGGAGCGAAAGAGAAGCAAGGCTCTGAAAAGGAAACTAGTAAAAAAGAAACAGGCAAGAAAGAAGGGAATGTATCGAGTCACTCAGCTAGTGATGATAGTTTCACCGCACTTCGTTTAAAAATGGAGGATCAGCGCAGTGAAGTAAAGGAAAAATTGCAAGATGTAATGAACTCAACAACCTCTTCTGCTGAGGAGAGAAATAAAGCAAAAAATGAATTTGATGCATTGAGTGATTTAGCAACAAAAGAAACATTATTAGAAACATTAATTAAAACAGAAGGCGGTTATAAAGATACACTTGTACGTGCAGATGGAAATGATGTTAAAGTGACAGTAAAAGCAGCAAAACTTTCTGCAAAAGAAGCAAATAAAATTATACAGCTTGTAAAAAGTGAGACGGGCTTAATGGCAGATGTTCGATATGAAATAGCAAAGTAAAAAGCTATCGATTTTTTCGATAGCTTTTTTTATCTACTAGGAGTTCATCTAACAATCGCAGTTCAATTTCTTTTGTTTTTATAGGAGAAATTCGTTGTGAGTGAAAAATTAGCGGTTCTTGATGAGAGCGATTACTTTTTCCGCATTTCATTTGAATAAAGAGAGCTACACCCCAAATTATAACAGCTGGTAGAAAGAGAATAAGCCAAATGTTCACATCCCACACCTCACTGTATATGATTCTATTTTTACGATACTATTCTTATATGAAGGGAATATGAAGTGGATGTAAATAAACTTCAATTATTTAGTAAAAAATATATAAACTCACATAAAGTGAAACTTTAATCAGTGGGGGTTTTCTTCATCCCCCACTGATTATCAGCCCTCACCAATCGGGCTTTTACGGGCAGTTTATCTCCCGCCTAACTTCTTCAGAAAAGCGGAAGCGGCTCGCTCAGAATCGCAGGACGCCCACGCACAGGGCGGAGAAGCGCTTTTTGCCTCGTCCGAGGGGGCGAAACGGCCGGAGATTCTAGCCGCTAGAGCTGGACAACAAAGAAATGTGGAAGTGGCTCGTCCAGAATGTGAAGCGAAGCCACCGAACATTCTAGCCACTGGAACTGGACAATGCTTTTGCTGAATTTTGAGGCGGGAGTATTACTGCCCGCAAATAGCGGGATAAATAAATGCAAATTGAAAACACAACATAAAAACCCTTTTTTTAGGGGGGGCGAGAGCGTCTGGCCTCACAGAGGATACATTCTGCATAGTTGCGATTTGTGGGTTGAAAAGTCAAAGTGGATTTATATAAATGAAGTGGATGAGAGTGTTTTTTAGGAAGTGGTCTTGCCAATTTTGAGTGAAACTTGGTATTATTACTAGGTAGTAAAATAGCATACTGTTATTTTCACAGGAATTTTCATACATCATACAGAAGAAATAAAATTGGAATGTTGAAAATATTTATCGTAAGATGAATATAAATACATTTTGATTTTTCGGCATATAAGTCGCTGTTATGCATCATACAACATGACCGCTACTTGCTTTCTCCTTTTGTTTTAAACCCGGCATGTGGTAGGAAAAGGCTCTGACCGCTTCTATGCATGGCCAGACGCTCTCGCCCGCATAAAAAGAACGAGGGTTTTATGTCGATTTTTTAATTTGTATTTATATAGTATGAAACTTCATAGTAGTTTTTCATTGATAGTACGAGAAGGAATTTATGATGGATTGTTCTAGCAGGATTCAGTGAGTGGTATTTATTACTGATGACTTGAGCTGTTACAACAGGAAAAACAAGTATATAGGAGTGGATTTTACATGTTTAAAATTCAAGAAGTTCGTGAATTAATTAAGCTAATTGATGATTCTAATATTGATGAATTCGAATACAAAAAAGATGGTACTACAATTAAGATGAAAAAGCGTGGCAATGAAGTAATTGCTATACAACCTGCCCCGGCAGTGCAGAAACCTGTACAAGCTGTAGTGCCAGAAGTAGTTGCTGCACCAGCTCAAAGCGAAGCTCCAAAGCAAGAAGAGAAACAAGCATTACAAGATGAGAACTTACTAAAAATTACTTCTCCGATGGTTGGAACGTTCTATGCTTCTCCATCACCAGATGCGCAAGCATATATAAATGTTGGAGATCGCGTAACAGAAGGGAAAATTGTTTGTATCGTAGAAGCGATGAAACTTTTTAATGAAATTGAAGCAGAAGTAAATGGGGAAATCGTTGAAATTCTTGTGAATAACGGTCAGCTTGTTGAATATGGACAACCGCTATTTCTTGTAAAAGCATAATAAGGGAGTCTGGAATCATGATTAAAAAAGTATTAATTGCGAATCGCGGGGAAATTGCGGTACGAATTATTCGTGCTTGCAAAGAAATGAATATTGAAACAGTTGCAATTTATTCTGAAGCAGATAAAGAAGCACTTCATGTACAAATTGCCGATGAAGCATACTGCGTTGGTCCAACTGTATCAAAGGAAAGTTATTTAAACTTAACAAACATTATTAGTGTTGCAAAATTAACGGGTTGTGATGCAATTCACCCTGGATATGGATTTTTAGCAGAAAATGCTGATTTTGCAGAGCTTTGTCGTGAATGTAATTTGATTTTTATCGGTCCAAGCCCAGAAGCTATTTCAAAAATGGGCACAAAAGACGTTGCGCGTGATACAATGAAGGAAGCAGGGGTTCCGATTGTACCAGGTTCACAAGGAATTATTAAAAATATCGAAGAGGCAGTAACACTTGCAGAGAGAATTGGATATCCTGTTATTATTAAAGCAACAGCGGGCGGCGGCGGTAAGGGAATTCGCGTTGCGCGCACGGAAGAAGAGCTTGTAAAAGGAATTCAAATTACACAGCAAGAAGCAAGTACCGCTTTTGGAAACCCTGGTGTATACTTAGAAAAGTATATTGAAGATTTCCGTCATGTAGAAATTCAAGTGATGGCAGATAACCATGGTAACGTCATTCATTTAGGAGAGCGCGATTGTACAATTCAGCGTCGTTTGCAAAAATTGTTAGAAGAGTCACCATCTCCAGCCTTAGATGCTACTATCCGTCAACGAATGGGAGAAGCAGCAGTAAAAGCGGCAGCAGCAGTAGATTATACAGGTGCTGGCACAGTTGAATTTATTTACGAATATAAAACGAAAAGTTTCTACTTCATGGAAATGAATACGCGAATTCAAGTTGAGCATCCTGTAACTGAAATGGTGACGGGAGTAGACCTTATTAAAGAACAAATTCGCGTTGCATCAGGAGAGCAGTTATCGCTGCAACAAGAAGAAGTACAATTTAACGGTTGGGCAATTGAGTGCCGAATTAATGCGGAAAACCCTGCCAAAAACTTTATGCCATCTCCAGGTAAGGTAAAAATGTATTTACCGCCAGGAGGATTTGGTATTCGCGTCGATTCAGCTGTATATCCTGGGTATACGATTCCGCCTTATTATGATTCGATGGTTGCAAAGCTCATCGTTTATGGAAAAACACGTGAAGAAGCAATTGCGAAAATGAAGCGAGCGTTAAGTGAATTCGTCATTGAGGGCGTACATACGACGATCCCGTTTCATTTGCAACTTCTTGACCACCCTGAATTCGTACAAGGTGAATTTAATACGAAGTTTTTAGAACAGCATGATTTAACGGCGCACTGATACATTTAAAGGAGGTTTTTTCATGGCTGAACATATGTTAGACATGGGACAAGATACAACTCTTGGTAAAGTAGAAATCGCACCGGAAGTAATTGAAGTAATTGCAGGTATTGCTGCTTCTGAAGTAGAAGGCGTAGCAGCAATGCGTGGTAACTTTGCAACAGATGTTGTTGAGAAGTTAGGAAAGAAAAATCATGGAAAAGGCGTAAAAGTAGAATTGGCAAATGATGATATTATCGTTGATGTTTACGTACTAATGTATTTTGGTGTAGCAATTCCAGTTGTTGCACAAAACATTCAAGATAATATTCGTCAAGCGCTGTCTACAATGACAGGCCTTGAACCGAAAGAAATAAACGTGCATATCGTTGGTGTAACATTTGAAGCACCAAAGACAGAAATTGAACCAGTATAATACTGAAAAAGGTGCCTTGTTATTCAGGCACCTTTTTATCATTTTGTCTTCTTCTATTTAAACTCGAGAGAAATTATATTGTTCGAAAAAGTGAAAAAATTAAAGGTGAATTCGAGTTTTTGAAAAAAACGTACATTGTGGTATGATATGGAACTTGAAGTTAATCTTTTTATTATTTTTCCGTGAGGGAACTCGTGTATGAAACGACAAATTGTGGTATTATCATTGTATTATAAGATTGAAGGGTCAGCAAAAATTATAAAGGGTAAGTAATTCGATGGCTTATAAATTATAATAATATAACAAAACATAAGGAAAGACTTGAAGTACAAAGGAGAGTTATAATGAAACGTAGGACGGCTAGAGAAAGAGCGATGCAAGCACTTTATCAAATGGACATTACAGGAGACTACAATCCGAAAGCAGCAGTAGAAAACACACTTGAAGAAGGCGAAAATACAAATGAATTTTTAGAAGCACTTGTCTTCGGATGTGTAGAGCATAAAGAAGCAATTGATGAGCTTATTCGTCAAAATTTAAAAAAGTGGAAATTAGAACGCATTAGCATTGTTGATCGTAGTATTTTACGACTTGCTGTGTATGAAATGAAATACATGGAAGATATTCCACACAGCGTATCTATGAACGAGGCAATTGAAATTGCAAAAGCATATGGAGACGAGGAATCTCGTCGTTTTATTAACGGCGTTTTATCTAGTATACAGTAAAACTTTCTTGGGCGGGGAACTTCATCCCCACTCAAGAAAGCTCTTACCAATCAGGCTTTTACGGGCAGTTATCTCTCATCTTTATTCTTTCATTTTTCAGAATGTTAATGTGGAAGCTATACTGCCCGTTAGAGCGGGAGAAAAAAGTAGCTTTGTAATTTTTAAAGGGGGAATTTTGAAATGGTAGCAGTAATCATCAAAGGAAATGAAGTTGCAGAGAAAAAGCGAGCGCAGTTAAAAGAGAAAGTTGCAGAACTAAAAGAACAAGGAATTGTACCAGGGCTAGCTGTTATTTTAGTTGGGGATGATCCAGCTTCTCATTCGTATGTAAAAGGGAAAGAAAAAGGCTGCGAACAAGTTGGTATTTATTCTGAGTTAATTACATTTCCAGATACAATTACACAAGATCGCTTATTAGCGGAAATCGACCGTTTAAATAATGATGATCGTATTCATGGTATTTTAGTACAATTACCGTTGCCAAATCATATTGAAGAGAAAGCTATCATTGAAAAAATTTCTCCTGAGAAAGATGTGGATGGTTTCCACCCAATTAGTATCGGTCGTATGATGACAGGACAAGATACATTCCTTCCATGTACGCCGCATGGTATTTTAGAATTAGTAAAAGAAACAAATCTTGATATTACAGGGAAACACGTTGTTGTTATTGGACGAAGTAATATTGTTGGAAAACCAGTAGGACAACTGTTTTTAAATGAAAATGCAACAGTTACATATTGTCATTCCAAAACAGCGAATATAAAAGAATTAACGAAGTTAGCTGATATTTTAATTGTTGCGGTTGGAAGAGCGAAAATAGTAACAGCTGATTACGTAAAAGAAGGTGCAGTTGTAATTGATGTCGGAGTAAATCGTTTAGAAACAGGAAAACTATGCGGTGATGTTGATTTCGATGATGTATTAAACGTTGCAAGTCACATTACGCCAGTACCAAAAGGCGTAGGCCCAATGACGATTACAATGCTACTAGAAAATACAGTATTATCTGCACAGCGTGCAGGTGTTGTTTGTAAATAATTGTAGGGCGGCTATGAGGAGAGAGAAATGGAAAAGCAATATTTAACCGTTACAGCGTTAACTCGTTATATGAAAACTAAAATAGAGTATGATCCTCATCTACAGTCTGTTTGGTTAAAAGGAGAAATTTCAAATTTTAAATATCATAGCCGCGGTCATATGTATTTCACATTAAAAGATGAAAATGCAAGAATTGCTGCGGTCATGTTTGCGAGTCATAATCGCAATGTAAAGTTTAGACCAGAAGACGGGATGAAAGTGCTTGTAAAAGGAAAAATTTCTGTTTATGAAGCAAGTGGTTCATACCAAATTTATATTCATGATATGCAGCCAGATGGAGTGGGAAATCTTCATTTAGCGTATGAGCAGTTAAAGGCTCGTTTAGAAGAAGAAGGGCTGTTTTCACAAGTATACAAGCAGCCAATACCTGCTTATCCAACAACAATTGGTGTGATTACGTCGCCAACGGGTGCGGCAATTCGTGATATTATAACGACAATTGCACGTCGCTATCCAATTGGAAAGGTAATTGTATTTCCAGTTCTTGTACAAGGGGAGTTTGCAGCTCCCTCAATTGTACAAGCTATTGAAAAGGCCAATGAAATGAATGATATAGATGTGTTAATTGTAGGGCGCGGTGGAGGTTCGATTGAAGAGCTGTGGGCATTTAATGAAGAAACGGTGGCCCGAGCAATCTTTGTGAGTCAAATTCCAATTATTTCTGCTGTGGGACATGAAACAGATTTTACAATTGCAGATTTTGTTGCGGACTTAAGAGCTCCAACGCCAACAGCGGCAGCTGAACTGGCAGTTCCTCACATTCTTGAATTAGAAGAAAAAGTGATGCAGCGTACACTTCGCTTGACACGAGCGATACGTGAGATGTTGAACTATAAGCAGGAACGTTTGCAAACATTACAAAAATCATATGCATTTCGCTATCCAAAGCAATTGTATGAGCAAAAGGAAGAACAATTGGATCGTACAATTGATAAGTTGATGCAAACGAAAGAGCGTTACATAGAAAAGAAGACCAATCAACTTCAACAGTTGTCGTTTTATTTAGGAAAACATCATCCCATGCAAAAAATTGAACAAACAAAGCTTACGTTAGACACATTGCAAAAGCAATTGCAACGTGAAATGCAGTCTCTTCTACAAAGAAAAGAGTTTGCTTTTACAAGAGCGATAGAGAAGTTAGAAACGTTAAGTCCTCTTAAAGTGATGATGCGAGGCTACGGTCTTGTTTATAATAATGAGAAACAGGTGCTAAAAAGCGTAAAAGAAATTGGGCTTGGAGATGAAGTGACAGTGCGGCTTCAAGATGGTGTACTGGACTGTAATGTATGGGGAATAGAGGAGCGTGAACTAGGCGATGGAAAATAAATTGAGCTTTGAAGAAGCGATTGCAAAGCTTGAACAAATTGTTTCCAAGCTCGAACAAGGTGATGTTCCGCTTGAAGAAGCAATTTCGTATTTTAAAGAAGGTATGGAACTTTCTAAGCTTTGCGATGAAAAATTAAAAGGCGTGCAAGAACAAATGGCAGTCATACTTGGAGAAAATGGTGAACTTCGTCCATTTTCTAATTTAGGAGAGGAAGCATAATGACGCATGTAACTTTTGATGCTTTTATGAGAGAAAGTAAAGCGTTAGTAGAAGAAAATCTTGTGCGTTATGCAAATGCCTTGCAATGTCCAGATGTACTTCGCGAGGCGATGGTGTATTCATTAGAAGCGGGCGGGAAACGTCTCCGTCCGTTACTTTTATTTGCAACGCTGCAGGCGTTTGGAAAAGATAGAGAATTAGGGATAGGTACAGCTTGCGCATTAGAAATGGTTCATACATATTCTTTAATTCATGATGATTTACCTTGTATGGATGATGATGACTTACGCCGCGGGAAGCCAACAAATCATAAAGTGTTTGGTGAGGCTATGGCCGTACTAGCTGGTGATGGGTTATTAACATACGCATTCCAAGTTGTAACAGAGCAAGACCATAAAGAAATTACTTCCGAGACAAAACTGCGCATTTTACTAGAACTTGCTAAAGCAGCAGGACCAGAAGGAATGGTTGGTGGACAAGTTGCGGATATGGAAGCGGAAGGGAAGCAATTAAACCTTCATGAGTTAGAATATATTCATAAAAATAAAACTGGACGTTTATTAGAATTTGCCGTATTAGCTGGTGCGTTATTATCAGGGGCTACGGCGGAGCAACAGGAAAAGTTACTTGCTTTTGCGAAGTATGTCGGACTTGCTTTTCAAATTCGTGATGATATTCTAGATGTAGAAGGAATAGAAGAAGAGATTGGGAAACCGGTCGGAAGTGATATGACAAATGAAAAAAGTACATATACAACGTTATTTACAGTAGAAGAAGCGAAGGGGATTTTAGAAGATACAATTGCGAAAGCGAAAGATGCAATTTCTTCTTTACAATTACAAGATGAATATTTGTTAGTAATTTGTGATTTAATTGCAAAGCGCAACCACTAGTATAAGAATGTTTTCATTTGTTGAGCCATTCAGCATTTTATGGTATAAATGTAGACAAAGGTTTTTCTTTTCTTTTTATTGGCAAAAATATACGTAGATTACATTGCCGTTATCACTTTGTGTTAGCGGCTCTTTTTTCATCGTATAAAGTGAAACTTCCATCAGTGGAGGGGCTTTATCCCCCACTGATGGTTAGTTGAACCAATCGGGCTTTTACGGGCAGTTATCCCCCACCTATCTTCTTCGCTTCTCTCTCAATCTTGAGGTGGGGGGTCTTACTGCCCACGAATAGCGGGATAAAATAAAGAATATGCTTGATAGTTGTAATACAACTAAGTACAACTATATTTTACGAATGTATAATAGTTGACATGATGACAGATTATGAAACGAAAGTGAGTGATCCTGGTGGATCTGACGCAAATTCAAAATCCTAGTTTTTTGAAGGATATGTCTATAAGCGAACTAGAGACGTTAAGCGAAGATATTCGAAAGTTTTTAATTGAAGAGCTTTCTCAAACAGGTGGACATATTGCTCCAAATCTAGGTGTAGTAGAACTCACAATTGCTTTGCATAAAGTATTCGATAGTCCAAGAGATAAATTTTTATGGGATGTAGGACATCAATCCTATGTACATAAAATTTTAACGGGGCGTGCAAAGGAATTTGGAACATTAAGACAATATAAAGGTTTGTGTGGTTTTCCAAAGCGTTGTGAAAGTGAACATGATGTATGGGAAACGGGACATAGCTCTACTTCTTTATCTGCTGCTATGGGAATGGCACTTGCTCGTGATTTAAAGAAAAAGAAAGAGTATATTGTTCCTATTATTGGTGATGGTGCATTAACAGGCGGTATGGCGCTGGAAGCACTAAATCATATTGGGCATGAACGAACAGATATGACGGTTATTTTAAATGATAATGAAATGTCGATTGCACCAAACGTTGGTGCATTGCATAACGTACTTGGACGTTTACGTACAGCAGGGAAATATCGATGGGTAAAAGATGAATTAGAATACTTATTGAAGAAAATTCCAGCTGTTGGCGGAAAAGTAGCTGCAACGGCTGAAAAAGTAAAAGACAGCTTGAAATATTTACTCGTTTCGGGTGTGTTTTTTGAAGAGCTAGGCTTCACATATTTAGGGCCTGTTGATGGACATGATTATGAAAGTTTATTTGAAAATCTTCAATATGCAAAGAAAACGAAAGGGCCTGTTCTTGTTCATGTCATTACGAAAAAAGGAAAAGGCTATAAGCCAGCTGAAAGTGATGTAATTGGAACTTGGCATGGTACAGGACCATACAAAATTGAGTCTGGTGATTTTGTGAAGCCAAAAGAAGCTGCACCGGCATGGAGCTCTGTTGTTAGTGAAGCAGTTCGTAAATTGGCGAAGAATGATCAGCGTATCGTTGCTGTAACGCCAGCAATGCCAGTTGGATCGAAGCTTGAAAAATTTGCAAAGGAATTTCCTAATCGTATGTTTGATGTGGGGATTGCTGAACAGCACGCAGTAACAATGGCAGCTGGTTTAGCAACGCAAGGCATGAAGCCGTTTTTAGCGATTTATTCTACATTTTTACAACGCGCTTATGATCAAGTTGTTCACGATGTATGTCGCCAAAATTTAAATGTCTTTTTCGGGATTGATCGAGCAGGGTTAGTAGGAGCTGATGGAGAAACGCATCAAGGTATATTTGATATTGCATTTTTACGTCATCTTCCAAATATTGTTTTGATGATGCCGAAAGATGAGAATGAAGGTCAACATATGGTATATACAGCAATCAATTACGAAGAAGGACCGATTGCACTTCGTTATGCACGTGGAAATGGAATTGGTGTACCGATGGATAAAGAGTTTAAAGAAATTCCAATCGGTACATGGGAAACGCTTCGTGAAGGATCACAAGCGGCGATTCTAACATTTGGTACGACAATTCCGATGGCAATGGAAGCGGCAGAATCACTTGAGAAGAAAGGGATTTCTGTAAAGGTTGTGAATGCTCGCTTTATTAAGCCAATGGACGAGGCGTGCTTGCATGAGTTATTAGGAAAGAATATGCCGATTTTAACAATTGAAGAGGCGTGTTTAATTGGAGGATTTGGCTCTGGTGTGTTAGAGTTTGCTAGTGAACATGGATATCATAATGCGCTAATTGAGTGTATGGGTATTCCAGATCATTTCATTGAACATGGCAGTGTCTCTAAACTTCTTGAAGAAATTGGCTTAACAACAGATGCAGTTGTTGAACGCATTTGTACAATGATTCCATTAAAACAAAAAAGGGCGTAACAAATGAGCGGAAAAAAAGAACGAGTAGATATACTATTAGTAGAACGAGGACTTGTTGAAACAAGAGAAAAAGCGAAGCGCGCTGTTATGGCGGGTCTTGTATATGCAAATGAAATGCGTCTAGATAAACCAGGTGAAAAAATACCACAAGATACAGAAATTACAGTAAAAGGACAAGTAATGCGCTATGTAAGCCGTGGTGGATATAAGCTAGAAAAGGCGTTAGAGACGTTTCATATAGATTTACAAGATAAGATTATGCTGGATATTGGTTCATCAACGGGTGGATTTACGGATTGTGCTTTGCAAAATGGTGCAAAGCTATCATATGCTTTAGATGTAGGGTATAACCAACTTGCATGGAAACTGAGACAGGACGAACGTGTTGTCGTAATGGAACGGACGAATTTTCGTTATGTAACACCTGCTGATTTGCAGCAAGGATTACCGCAATTTGCAAGTATTGATGTATCGTTTATATCTTTGAAATTAATTTTGCCTGTATTGAAAACGATGTTAACACCTGGTGGTGATGTTGCGGCGCTTATTAAACCGCAATTTGAAGCTGGGCGAGAGCAAGTGGGGAAAAAGGGAATTGTTCGGGACCGTAAAGTGCATGAAGCAGTTATAGAAATGATTGTCGATTTTGCGCTAGCAGAAGGTTACGATGTTCAAAACTTAACGTTTTCTCCAATTACAGGCGGAGATGGAAACATTGAATTTTTAATTCATTTAAAATGGTATGGTGAGCGTGAACAGGGAGAAAATCAATCTCCTATTCAGGCAGAGGAAGTTGTAACAGAAGCTCACGAAGCCTTGAAGCAAAAAGGAAAAGAGGAATAACAATTGTTGTTCCTCTTTTTCCTCATATTGAAAGTTAGAATTGTATAATGATTGTAAAAACAATTATGTACAAGTAGCCAATTATACGTTAACATAAATAAGTGAAGTATAATAATGGTAAAACTACGGTAAGAGATAGTGCGAGGTGCAAAAATATGAATAAAGGGCAGCGCCATATTAAAATTCGAGAAATTATTGCGAATAAAGAAATTGAAACGCAAGATGAACTAGTGGATATTTTACGTAATGAAGGTTTTAATGTAACACAAGCAACGGTATCGCGAGATATTAAAGAGTTACATTTAGTAAAGGTACCACTTCATGATGGACGGTATAAATATAGCTTACCAGCCGATCAACGTTTTAATCCACTTCAAAAATTAAAACGTAATCTTGTTGATTCGTTTGTTAAATTAGATGCAGCTGGTCATATGCTTGTGTTAAAGACATTGCCAGGTAATGCACATGCTCTCGGTGCGTTGATTGATCATTTAGAGTGGGATGAAATTATTGGTACAATTTGCGGTGATGATACGTGTTTAATTATTTGTCGTACACCTGAAGATACAGGAGTTGTATCGAATCGCTTCTTAAATATGCTGTAACAAAGAAATCTTGTTTGCTTTATTGCTCAGAAGAGTAAAAAGTAGACAAGATATTTTTGTTATGGAGAAATAAAAAATCCTAAAATAGCATGTGAAAATATATATTTCCATATAGGAATATCAGTATTGTTGCATTGACCGTAAAAACAAATGTTTGTTACAATAAGCAGGTTACATAACATATTCTTCATGAAAAAAGTAACAGAAGAATGTGTGTGCGAATAGTTTAAGCCTCCCGTGCGGAGTGTGAATGAAATAACGAGGTGAATGAGGCATTGTTATCGGAATTATCGATTAGAAACTTTGCTATTATTGAATCATTAAATATTTCTTTTCAAAAAGGGCTCACTGTTTTAAGTGGTGAAACGGGCGCAGGAAAATCCATCATTATTGATGCGATTAGTCTCCTTGTTGGAGGACGCGGCTCAGCGGAATTTGTACGTTATGGGACAGATAAAGCTGAAATTGAAGGGTTATTTTATATTGAAGATGAACAGCATCCTTGTGCTATGAAAGCAGAAGAACTTGATATTGAACTAGAAGATGGCATGATCATTTTAAAACGGGATATTTCTGTGAATGGGAAAAGTGTATGCCGCGTCAATGGAAAGCTTGTTACATTAAGTACATTAAAGGAAATTGGAAAAACACTTGTTGATATTCATGGGCAACATGAAACGCAAGATTTAATGAATGAAGACCGCCATTTATTTATGCTTGATCATTTTGAGGGAGATCATATTTTAGTTCAGTTAGAAAAGTATCAAAATGTGTATAGGGAATATGAGCAATTAAAAAAACAATTGCACTCTTTAACAGAGAATGAACAACAAATGGCACATCGTTTAGATTTGATCCAATTTCAACATGAAGAGATTCGAAATGCGGGATTGAAAATAGATGAAGAGCAAAATTTATTAGAAGAACGATTGAAGATTTCGAACTTCGAAAAGATTTATAAGGCACTGGGTGATTCGTATCGTTCTTTAACGGAAGACCGTTCTGGTTTAGATCATATTCGGAATGCGATGAACCAGATGGAGAGCATTACGGATTTGGATATTGCATATCAAGAAAACTACGATGCGATTGCAAATAGTTATTATTTATTAGAAGAAGTAGCTTATCAACTCCGCGAAAAGTTAGATATGATGGAATATGATCCAAATCGTTTGGACGAAATTGAAACACGTTTAAATGAAATTCGTATGTTAAAGCGCAAATATGGAAATACTGTAGAAGAGATTTTGGCGTATGCGGATGAAATTGAAAAAGAGATATTTACGATTGAAAATAAAGATGTACACATTGAAACGACAAAAAAGAAACTAAAAGAAATCGAGCAGCTTATAGTGGAAGAAGCGAAACTGCTAAGTGATATGCGCCATGACCTTGCGAATCGATTAACAACGGCGATTCATCAAGAATTAAAAGAGCTGTACATGGAAAAAACAAAATTCGAAGTGATGATAAAGAAAAAAGAAGGGACAATTGATGATCCTCTTGTTGAAGGAGCTCCTGTCAAAATGACACAAGATGGGTATGACGATGTGGAATTTTATATTTCCACAAATCCAGGAGAACCGTTAAAGCCGCTTTCTAAAGTAGCTTCGGGAGGAGAATTATCCCGTATTATATTAGCGTTAAAGAGTATTTTCTCTAAACATCAAGGTGTTGCCTCTGTTATTTTCGATGAGGTAGACACTGGAGTAAGTGGGCGCGTTGCACAGGCGATTGCGGAAAAGATTTATCGTGTTTCTGTTAATTCACAAGTGCTATGTATTACACATTTACCACAAGTTGCGTCTATGGCAGATTCGCATTTATTTATTCGTAAACAAATTGTGAATGAACGAACGGTTACATCTGTTACTGTACTTAGTCAGGAAGAGAAAGTAACAGAAATTGCTCGCATGATTTCTGGTGTGGAAATTACTGATTTAACGACGGAACATGCAAGAGAGTTACTTTCGCAGGCACATCGTTTTAAACAAACAGCAGAGGCTATCCAATAATGGATAGCTTTTTTGTTAACAATAATGATTTCTTAATTCTTCCGGTTATAAAGAAAGGATAGCAAGGAGACATTAAATAATGAAGCCTCTAGGCTGAATGTGGGTTAGGAGCGAGGAGAGTGAAAAGATTGAAATTAGAGCAATTTCGAAAAATCATAGGGATCTGTCTCCTTGTTTCGCTTGTCTTTATTGGGTGTTATAAACCGCTTCGTGAGTTTATTTCACTTCCGAAGCAACTTGTTGTATTTCAAAATCAAGATTCACAAGTATCTTCTTTGCCTGTATTTCAAACAAAATCAACTGATGAAACGATTTTTACGATTGCTTCTGGGCGTGCTAGTGAAAAAACAATTGCGGTAAATGCGCATGAAAGCGGAGCAGCTGATATGGTTTATGAGCTTGCAGGATTACCCGTGAAAAAAGTAAATGTGAAAGTATTAAAAGATTTTAAAGTAGTTCCAGGTGGGCAATCAATTGGCGTGAAATTAAATGCAAAAGGGGTACTTGTTGTAGGACATCATTTAATTCAAACAGAAAAAGGAAAGGTATCCCCAGGTGAACTTGCAGGTGTGCAAGTAGGGGATATGATTACTGAAATAAATGGTAAGACAATTGAACGAATGAGTGATATTGCACCATTTATTCATGATAGCGGGAAAACAGGGGAATCGCTTAATCTTGTTTTGCTAAGGGATGGGAAATATATTCGAACAAAATTAACTCCACAAAAAGATGGCGGAGAACAGTCATATCGAATTGGCTTGTACATTCGTGACTCAGCTGCAGGTATTGGAACGATGACATTCATTCATCCGGAATCAAGGAAATATGGCGCGCTTGGTCATGTGATTTCTGACAATGATACGAAAAAGCCAATTCAAGTTGAAGATGGACAAATTGTCCGCTCGACAGTAACGTCTATTGAACGAGGGAGTAATGGAGATCCTGGTGAAAAACTAGCAAGATTCTCACCAGATCATGAAGTTATTGGTAATATTACAACGAATAGTCCATTTGGTATTTTTGGTAAGTTAAATACAGAAATGAAAAATGGAATTATGGATGAAGCACTTCCGATTGCTCTTTCCCATCAAGTGAAAGAAGGACCTGCGAAAATTTTGACAGTTATTAATCAAGATAAAGTAGAAGCATTCGATATAGAAATTGTAAGTACAGTTCCGCAAAAATTCCCTGCGACAAAAGGAATGGTTGTAAAGATTACAGATAAACGCTTGTTAGAAAAAACAGGTGGGATCGTACAAGGAATGAGTGGTAGTCCTATTGTACAAGATGGAAAATTAGTAGGGGCTGTCACACACGTATTTGTCAACGATCCAACATCTGGATATGGTGTTCATATTGAGTGGATGCTACATGAAGCAGGAATTAATATTTATACAGATCAGAAAAAAGCAAGCTGAATATATTCAGCTTGTTTTTTGTTATTTTTAAATAGGGGGAGAAGAAGAGGACTCCTTATTGATAAAAAATTTTTCTTGTAAAGCCATTGAAATGTTACAAAAATTTCGCAATAGGTGTTTTTTGTTGTAAAATAAAAGTAGAGCATACATATTTAGCTGTAACCATATGATGGAATATGTAAAAGAACACTAAGAAATGGACGATAAAAATGTTTTTTTGTGATTTTTTCGGAATTTAAGAAAGTTTTAAAGGGGATTTTCACATAATTGTCGAACAATTCATGTAGTCTAGAAGGTAATACTTTATAACGGGAGAAACCATTAGTAGGGAGGAAAAGCTGTGGAGAAGATTAAAGTGTGTCTCGTGGATGATAATAAAGAACTTGTATCTATGTTAGAGAGTTATGTTGCTGCTCAGGATGATATGGAAGTGATTGGTGTAGCGTATAATGGTCAAGAGTGCTTAAATTTATTAAAAGAGAGACAACCGGATGTACTTGTTCTTGATATTATTATGCCACATTTAGATGGTCTCGCAGTACTAGAAAAAATGCGTCATATTGATCGTTTCAAACAGCCGAATGTTATTATGTTAACAGCATTTGGGCAAGAGGATGTGACGAAAAAGGCTGTTGATTTAGGTGCATCATATTTTATCTTAAAACCATTTGATATGGAAAATTTAACAAGTCATATTCGTCAAGTTAGTGGAAAATCAAGCGCTACCATTAAACGACCGCTGCCAGCCTTTCGTTCTGTAACAACGTCTGATGGAAAACCGAAAAATTTAGATGCAAGCATTACGAGTATCATTCATGAAATCGGTGTACCAGCGCATATTAAAGGATATATGTATTTACGCGAAGCGATTTCTATGGTCTATAACGACATTGAATTACTTGGATCAATTACAAAAGTACTATATCCAGATATCGCAAAGAAATATAATACAACAGCAAGTCGTGTGGAACGTGCCATTCGCCATGCGATTGAAGTTGCGTGGAGCCGTGGAAATATTGAGTCCATTTCTTCTTTATTTGGCTATACGGTATCCATGTCAAAAGCAAAGCCGACGAATTCCGAATTCATCGCGATGGTTGCAGATAAGTTGAGGCTTGAACATAAGGCTAGTTAATCGCAGTTGTGGCAGGGTTTTGAGGGTATTTCATAACAAAATTTAATAGCCAACAAATTACGTATGTAGGCAATAAAGTACATAAGTAATTGGCGGTTAATTTAAAAACCTTTTATTTATTGGATTAGAAGTTTATTCCGATAGATAGGAGGTTTTTTTGTTGTATGAATAATTTTCAGATGAATGTCGAAAACTTTTTACTTCATTGTGATGCAAAGCATTTAAGTAGGAAAACGATTCGATCATATGACCAAACGTTAAAATTGTTTGCTTCATATTTAGAAAGGGAATTAAAAATAACGAACGTTGATAAAGTAAAACCTTTGCATATTCGGACGTATATTAAATATTTACGGGAACGTGGTAAATATACATTTACGTCTAATGCAGCTAGTGAACAAATTAATTATCCAACACGCAGAACTGATTATGGAAAAACCATTAGTGAAACAACAATTGCTAATTATCTTCGTAATATTAAAGTGTTTTTTAACTTTTTAGAAGTTGAAGGGGATATCATTAAGAATCCGATATCTAATATTGAAACGATTAAGCCACAACGGAAACAAAAGATATTGTTATCAGTAGATGAAATAAAAAAAGTACTGTATTCGATTGATATAAGTACGTTTCATGGCTTTAGAAGTTATGTCATGATAAAACTCATTCTTGATACTGGTATACGTGCTGGGGAATGTTGCAGTATGCAAGCAGAAGACCTAGATATAAAAAATAAAAGTATTCTAATTACGAACCCGAAAAATAAAAAACAACGTTATGTGTATTTCTCTAATATTATGGCTAACGATTTAAAGCGTTGGTATAGGTTCAGTGATGCTGAATATTTGTTTCCTACGATAAGAGGAACTATGCTAAACGTCAATAACTTCGAAGCAAGTATTAGAAGCATTGGTAAAAAAGTAGATGTACATTTTACACCCCATCAATTAAGAAACAACTTTGCGAAGTATTACATTCTTAATGGTGGTGATTGGTTTAGTTTGTCGAGGGTATTAGGGCATTCATCGGTAGAAGTAACGCAAAGGGCGTAACTACAAGGAAACTTTTCCCGCAATGTGGAACACATTCTCTGATTCATTTGTAAAAAAATTTTGGAATGGAGATATGGAGAGTAGAATGCATTACGCTACCTATGGTATAGCATCATTAGGGCTGGGGTTTCTGGGTGATAAAGGTCTTAGTAAAGCAGGACAAGTAGGGAAAGTAGCAGCTGTTACAGGCTTTACAAAAGGAAAGTCGTTCATAACTAATTCTGCCGCATATAGAAATGCATTGTATGTGTTAAATAACTTTGAATTTAATTTTGGAAATCAATTTTCATTTGCTGGGATTGATGGAGGTTCTTTGAAATCTAGTTTTGTTGATGTTTACCAAGAAGCTAGAAATAAATTATTTCCTTATCAATATACTAAAAGTACCACAGATGGAGATGTTTTTGTTGGTAAATTATATGGAAAAGATGTACCTCTTGAGGACGTCAAAGTTGATGACATTACTTATACTAAGAGACCTAGAGAAGAATTTGAACAACTTAGGAAAGTTTTTGATAGCAGGGTAAGACAAGAGTTTCTTAAATCCTTGGTAAATGACCCTGTCAAGCTTACTGAACTTAAGAAAGCGGGAATAACAGATGGTATCTAGAATTAATGAAACAAGGAAGACCTCCAGTAGGGTGGCAAGTACATCATAATCTTCCTTTAGACGACGGAGGAACAAACGCATTTGAAAATTTAACTTTAATACAAAGTCATCCATATCATAAAGCTATAACTAATACACAGCGTACATTAACTAGACACTTACAAGATGGAGATAGTGTAGACATAAGCTGGACTATACCAAAATATAATATCTACCCTAAAGGAGAATAAATATACTTAGAAAGAGGTTTTTATATGTGGAAAAATCTAGTTTTAGAAATTGAAGATATACTGAAAAGTGTTAACTTTAATTTGAACACACCAGCAACAGATACTGAAGTTCACAGATTAAGAGAACACGTGAAAGAGAAATTTAATGTTGATTTACCGAGTGAATTTGAGGAGTTTCTTAAAAACGTAAATGGTTTAGATTTTGGTGGACTAGTTATTTATGGAGTTGACCCTTCCTTGCTAGAAACAGAAAGAAACGAACCCATTTGTGGATTTATAGACACGAATGAGATTTGGTATGAAAATGAATTTCAAAAAGAGTACCTTTTCTTTGGAGATTCAAGTATTGCGTGGTTTTGTAAAAACTTATGTGATGGTACTTACTTAGAACTTGATAAACCATCGGGCACAGTGATGAAAACATATAATGATTTCAATACAATGCTTGAAGAAGCATTGAAAACAGGCCTCCTTTAATATCGTGCATTCTATCCTACGTAATTTTGAAGACGAAGAATAATCAATTATGAATGATATGTTTCGTAAATATATTAACGATTTAGCTTTACAACAACCTACATCATTAGAAAATATCACTTTAATTGAATCCCGATTGAACATAAGTTTTCCAAAAGACTATGTTTCTTTTATACTAGAATCCAATGGGGCAGAAGGTGCGATTGGTGAAAATGGATATATACAATTATGGGCAATTGATGTTTTAATACAACACAACGAACGTTATGAAGTAAAAGAGTTCGCACCAGGAGTTACTTTGTTTGGGTCTAACGGCGGTAATGTAGCTTATGGTTTTTTTGAAAAAAGCAGAGAAACTCATATAATTGAAGTACCTTTAATGGGAATGGATAAAGAATTAATACGAATGTCATTAGACACTGGAATAATAAAACTGGAAATGTCTATGATTCTATTTTTTAGAGAATTACAAGACATTAGCTTTTTGGCTGAACGAGATACGATTTCTAAAAAAATAAACAAAGCACAACAGCAGATAAAAAACATGTTAAATATAACTACTGATTGTCTTGAAAAGCGGTTAGAAAAGGAAGGATGGTAGAAGAGATGGGATTTGTTAAAGAGGATAGATATAAGCAAATAAGAACCATCTATTTAAGTGACAAGGAATATAAACCTATATCTATAGTGTTAGATGCAAATATTATTAAAAGGATTCAGGATTTTTTTTATTTTCCTCATAAAATGGAAGTAAGTAAGAGGTTATCGATTATAGATTTTCTTTTGAAATATAGAAGATTTGACCTTGTAGCTGGGGCAGGATTAGAAGAATTGTATAATAGAGATGTTAAAAGTGTTCAAAGATTTGAAGAGATAATGAATTTTTTTATCAATTGTTCGAAAAAAGAGATTATGTATCACAGTGAATCAACGGTTAACCCAATGTTAAAACCCCTACCATCTAATTGAAAAGAATTAGAAAGAACTTGTAAATAACCTATTTGTCAAAGACATTAATATAGGGGGCTTATTAGAAGTAGACCGCCAAGCATAATTGATTTCGTAAGGCGGAATTTCCTTATAAAAAATACCTAGAAGATTTATCACTTACAGATTTATCTATGGATGCCCAACAAAAATTTAAACGATTAAAACATTTGGACTTCATTAAAGAAGGTCAGAAGGTAATCTTGTCTGGGTTTTTAATGACAAAACGGTTGGATTTTCAATTGATAAATACATACTGTTTTTTTAAAAAATATGCTTATATCCAAAGCTGTTCTATTGTTCAAACAGCTTTGGACAAATAATTCATTTTAATTCAACCAGAAGACTCAAAGGCAACGAATGAAAGGGTTTACATTTCGAAACTAAAAGTAGCGTTATAATTAAGCATGAGATAATTCTTCAGGTTTTTTTCCTACATAAGAAGATTGTGGTCTAAAAATACGATTATCTTGTGCCTGTTCGAGTATATGAGCAGTCCAGCCAACTATTCTACTTGAAGTAAACATTGGTGTAAATAATTCCTTTGGTAAAGAAATTCCTTTTAATACTGCAGCAGCGAAAAATTCTACATTCGTATATAAACATCTTCCTGGCTTATACTCATTTAGTAAATCTATAGTTTTTTGTTCCATTTCAATTGCAAGGTCAAACCAATCACTTTCACCAGTCAGTTCTTGTGAAACAATTTTTAAAGCTTCTGCTCTTGGGTCTTGTGATTTATAAATTCTGTGTCCAAAGCCCATAATTTTGCCGCCTGTTTCTAATTTATTCCTAATCCATGGTTCAATGTTATCGATTGTACCAATTTCATCTAGCATGCTTATAACTTCAGATGGGGCACCACCGTGAAGGGGACCTTTCATAGCTCCAATAGCTGCACAAATACCAGAAATAATTTCAGATTCTGTGGATACAACAACCCTTGATGAAAAAGTAGAAGCATTCATACCATGTTCAATAGTTAGTACTAAATATGCATTTAGAGCTTTTGTAAAAGCAGGTGTTGGTTCTTGACCTTCTAACATATATATAAAATTTGAAACGTGATCTAAATCTTGATTTGGTTCAATAAATTCTTTACCTTGGTCTAATCTATACTTGTATGCAATAAGACTAGGTAATATAGATGTTAATTGCATTGCTTGGTCAATAGTAGGTGGCCAACTAAATTGACTGTTTCCTAAAGAAGAAATTGCTGTTCTGAGGACACTCATAACATCCATATCTTTTGGTAGAAGATCTACAATTTGCTTTATGTATGTAGGAATTTGTCTATATTCTTTCATTTTTAATGTAAAATTTTTTAACTCACTTTCATTTGGTAGCTTACCATTCCAAATGAGATAGGAAACTTCCTCAAACGTATTATTAATTGCTAAATCCTTTGCCCAATGGCCACGGTATACCAAATGCCCCTTTTTCCCATCAACTAATCCAATTGAAGTTTCTGCAGCTACTATTCCTTCTAAACCTTTGCGATAATCCATAAAATTTCTCCCCTTTAAAAAAGTAATAATTAAAGTTTATCTTAATTTTATACAAAATTCAAATTTATTTAAAAATAAAAATTATATAGATATATATATTTTGGGTGTTTATAATACAGTAAATTAAATTAGATTAAATTAAATTAAAGAGTGTAAGTCTAAAATAGAATCTGATTTTTTTGTAGAGTGCTTGGATTGAAACTTTTTATTAATTAAATCAATTTCATAATTGTTTCTTTTCCTGAGTTAGATTGGCGGAATTTTAGAAGTATGTTTTTTGAGAATAATAAGTAACTTGATTTGATCGACAGCACTCTTTTGATTGCAAATCTTTTTCCGTGCTTTTGATCCACGGCCTGGGGTGCTATATTTTCGAATATCTGTCTCTATTTTGATTTTGTAGATTTTTTGGCAAAGAGAACTCATTGATAATGGGCAAGTCTTACATTCATTTGGTTGTGTGTAAATCATTTTGTAATCATAATCCCCGTCTAACAGGCTATACGGAATGAATAGCAAAGAAAGCCGTTCTTGTATACCTTTATTAAAAGGTATACAAGAACGGCTTTTCCATCACTTACATTATACAAGAATTTTGGGAGGCACTCCTTTTTGTGTCCTTAAAACCCTTGGTATATCAGAACTGAGAATTATGAAATTGATTCAATTAACAAAAATGCTATGAAACCAAGGTTTTTAGGAGATATCTGATTAAAATTTTTTATAAACAGCGTCCCTTAAGTCTATGAAAGAGCTTTTTTAGTCATCTATAAAAAATAAACTCTTTCTTGAGTGGCAAACTCAATTTTGGGTAATTGTTATAATCAATCATTTTTGTATCTATAGTGATAATAAAATAAACTTTGATATTAATATAATTTATCTAATATTTTATTTCCAAGATATACTTCAGTACCAGAAAGTCCAACAGAATAGAAAAGGGATATATCATTTTCCCCTCTTTCGATCGTTTTACAATCTTTTTCAAGTAAATCTTTCAAATCTATTATTGAGTTATATAAGTTGCAAGTAGATAATAGTGTTTCTGTGGGATAATCATAAACTTGATTAAGTGAATCGGTGAATATAAAATCACAGTTATTTAGTACATCAAGGCCTATTTCATGCTCCTTTATGTTCTTCGGACCAATCGCGTTGATATGAACCCCTGGTTTTAACCATTCTTTCGGAAAGAGTGGTTTTTTTGAGTTTGTAGCACAAATTAATACATCCGCTTGAGTAACTACTTCCTTGTAACACTTAGCACCTATGAATTCAATATTTTTAAAGGTCTCTCTTTTAATATCGTTAATAAAATTAGAAATATTCGTGGAGCTACGAGAATATACAACTACCTTACTGAAATCGCGTACATAAAGTGCAGAAAGTACTTGCGATTTTGCTTGTGGACCAGTACCAAGAACTCCTAAAATTTCTGAATTCTCTTTTGAGAGATATTTTATAGCAATCCCCCCAATTGCACCAGTTCTAATAAACCCGAGATTATTTCCGATAATAATCCCTTTAAGTTTATTTTTCTTATTATCTACTATTACCGTGATATGATCAGTAAATTTTTCATTATTATTAAATTGCCAATAAGCTCTGAATCCACTAATATTTCCATCATCAACATTACCACAAGTGAAAACAACTCTCTCGTTTTCTAAATTAACGTATTTCCTAGATGGTGTAACTATTCTGTTTTTTGTAAAGAAATCTTCTAATAGGTCTATTGCCTCTTTTGTTGACAATAAATCCGCCACTTCTTTGTCAGAAATCGACAAAACATTATCAAAAATTAACAAAAATTCCATCTCCCTTACTTTTTTACATAATTTTAACACGAAAAAGGTGGAATTATGGAGAATTTTGTGTTACGTTATTTTTTGATTATAACAAATTTTCTAAAAAAGAGGTGTATTTCTTGAATACGTTACTAATTAAAAAACATGAAATGCAGGGAGTTGTAGTTAGAGATATTGAGAGACCTAGCTCTGAGGTAATTAACAGGTTAAAGGAGTTTTATACTGGAATAATTCTCGATCATTTAGGGAAATACGGTGCAATGATAACGGATATTAAACCCTTATCAAATGGTATGAAAATTTGCGGACCTGCTATAACTTCGTACGGACCAGATTTATCTGTTAGAAGAATGGCTATTGATTTAGCTAAACCTGGTGATGTACTCGTAGTTGCAGCACATGGAATAGAAGATTATGCATGTTTTGGAGATGGAACTGCAAAAAGAATGCAAGTTAAAGGGATGGAAGGTGCTATAATTGATGGCTCAACTAGAGATTCTGCTGGGATTAGAGAATTAAATTTTCCTACGTTTGTTAGAAATGTGACACCGAAAAATTATCATTATCCAGTGTCTGCTGAGTATGGTTCCGTAAATATCCCTGTAGTATGTGGTGGAGTAATTGTTAACCCTGGTGACATTATCTTTGGTGATGATGATGGCGTTATTGTTATACCTAGAGATATATCCATAGATCTAATTAATTCTATAGAAAATTCCTTAGCAGAAGAAAGAAGAATCAGAAATTCTTGGACCTCTTATGAACCGTTTAGTGTAGAAACAGAATTAAGACAAAGGGGCTATAAGTTTGTTTAACTTAAATTTAGAAAACAAAGTAGTTTTAATAACAGGAGCAAGTGGTGGCGGAGTAGGTACTTATACAGGTAAGTTGTTATTATCACTAGGTGCAATAGTTTACTTTAATGGCAGAGAGCAAGACCAATTAGAATCAATAATTTCATCTTTGCCAAATAAGTTAAAAGTGAATGCGAGAAGCATAGTTGCAGATGTTTCAAATGATTTAGAAGTAAAACGAATGATTGAAACTATTCAGCTAAAAGATAATAGGATTGATATCTTAATTAATAATGCAGCTAACGGAGGGCCAGGAAAAAAAATTCACGAGATTAATAATTTCGAATGGGAGAAGGAGATTCTTACTACTTTACATGGCAGTTTTCTTTGTTCAAAATATGTTGCTCCATATATGATAAAACAAAAATACGGGAAAATAATTTTCATTTCTTCAAATGCAGCTTTTAAAGGAACCTGGGGAAGAAACGTTGGTTATGCTTCTGCTAAGGCAGGTATTTTAGGATTGTGCAAACAAATGGCACTAGAGCTAGCTTCTCACAATATCAATGTAAATACAGTAGTTCCAAGTCAAATAGATTCACCGAGAATAAGGAGAGATGGTAGAAAGGATGATAAAACTCTTGATTTGCACAAAAAGAACATACCATTAGGAAGAATTGGGACACCAGAAGATGTCGCTAACGCAATAGTTTTTCTAGTGTCTGATGTATCCTCCTATATAACTGGACAAGAGTTTTTCATAGATGGTGGTGGAACATTAGCACCTTCTACAACAAAATTAAGGAGTTAAAATATAATGGCTAACATTTTCAAAGAATGGAATGCTTCAAAGTTAGGTTTAGGGACATATAATTTATCGCCAGATAAGGGGGTTTCTTATCAATATGCACAAAGTATATTAAAAAAGGCTGCATTATTAGGAGTTAATATCTTAGATACTGCACCTTTATATGGTGGAGGATATGTCGAATACTTGATTGGTGATTCAGTCGATGAAAGCGACACCAAAATCATTAACAAGGTTGGAAGATTTGAGTCTTTAGCATATAGAAAACTGGGAACTAAAGCATATACCAATGAATTTATGATCAGATCTCAATTTGATTTCAGCCTTCGATTACTAAATCGTAACAAAGTTGATTTATTATTGATTCATGAAGCAGATTGGAGTGAATGGTGGAAGCAAGGGTTTGATAACTCCGCCGTTTTGAATGTTTTATCAGATTTAAAGAAAGAGGGATTGGTTGATAATATTGGTATATCTCTTAGAGATCCTTTTTTAGCAAATGAACTTTGTAGCACAGGGTTGTTTGATGCGATTCTCTTTGTCCATTACTACAATGTTTTGTGGCAGGAATCTAGAGATATATTTTTTGACGCTGCCAAAAAGAATAATATGGGGATTTCAATTGGAACTCCATTTAAACAGGGATTATTAACTAGTAATGATAGAGATTTCGTTGAAAAGATTTTAATTAACAGACCCAAGGACTTAACACCTAGTCTTATAGAGAGGTTGAAAAAATTACATGAAATATCGAGAAATTATGAGATGCCTATGCCAGAAATTGCATTAAGATATTTAATTAGTGACCCAGATGTTGACGTTGTGTTTGCAGGTCCAAAAAATATTGAAGAACTTGAGATTAACGTCGAATTGGCCAATAGAGGAAGTCTACCAAATGTATTGTTAGATGAGTTGGAAAATTTAAAAAATATTCCTATTGAGGAAGGTTATAGCTATGCAAAAGTTTAAGGTTGGTATTATCGGACATACAGGAAGAGGTAATTATGGCCATAGGTTAGATCAAGCTTTTGTTAATAATGAACATGCAAATATAGTAGCTTTAACAGATTTTAATAAAACAGAAGGTATTAAGAAAGCACAGGAGTTGGGGGCTAACTACTACCCGCATCAAACTATGATGTTTAATTCAGAAGTACTTGACATTGTTGTTGTTGCCCCCAGATTTACAGATTGCCATTATAGTCTGGTTAAAGAAGCACTATTAAATAATTGTCATGTACTTTGTGAAAAACCATTTGTTCAAAATTTAGAGCAAGCAGATGAGTTAATTTCTTTAGCAACAGAAAGAAATTTAAAAATTGCTGTATCTTTACCATTCTCTTATGAAGATAGATTTATTCAGTTGAAGAATTTACTGAAAGATAATCTAATTGGGGAAATTTATAAAATGGAAGGTGTTTGTAAACACGATCATAGGGGTGGAGGAGAGGATTTTGCAATCTTAGGACCTCACTTTGCAGATATGATGCTTAGAATTGTAGGAAATCCTATAGTAGGGCATGGTTTTATTAGTAAAGATGGAGTTAACATTAGTGAGAGTGACTTCATAGAAGGAAATGAAGGATTAGGTAAGATTGCAGGCGATAGTATATTTGCAACATATCAATTTGACAATGGAATCATTGGAACAATTCAATCAAAGAAGCTAGATATTCTAGAACGGAGTGAACAACCCTATTCCTTAAACATATATGGTGAAAAAGGAATTTTAATGGTTCGTGCACCTTATGCAGATCACTCAATTTGGTATTATCCGGCTCCCTTTATAAACCATAGATCTGATATAAAATGGGGGAGAATAGAAACATCTCCAACTAGTACCTATGGTGATTATCAAAAATTGGTTGCTAAGGATCTTATTTATTCAATTCAACATAATAGAGAACCTAAAAGTAACGCTAAAACTTTTATGAAAGTTTTAGAAATGCTTCTTATGCCTTATTATTCTCATTTGGGAAATAAATTAATAGAGTTCCCTATAAATCCAAGAGTACATCCGTATTATATGAATGGAGTTAATTCATATGATTTTAACAGAAAGTAGGGTTTCGAAACATTTAAATTTAGTACTAGAAAGTGTTAATAATCTTGATATTAATTCCCTTATAAAAAAAGCATTAATAACAGACTCTATTGATGAGAAATTAAAAGGTAAAGATAGAATATTTCTAATAGCAGTCGGTAAAGTATCAGCACCAATGAGTAATTCATTAATTAACTTACTGCCTCAAAAGATTACAGGTACATTTATTGTTTCACTAGAAGATCAGATTCAAGATAGTATGGAATTTATCAATGTTCAAAGTACACACCCAGAGCCTTCTCAACTGAGTGATTTTTCTGCAAATAAATTGATTAATCACCTAACTTCACAGAAACTCACCAAAAATGATGCAGTAATTTTCGCAATATCAGGTGGAACTTCCGCAATGTTAATGTCACCAACAAGCCACTTTAATCTTACAGAGATAAAACAAATAAATAGAATCCTTTTAGAATCAGGAGAAGACGTAACAACTATCAACCAGGTTAGAAAGGCTATTTCACACTTGCATGGAGGTGGGATACTTAAATATACAGGTGAGGCAGACATTTTTAGCTTTATCTTAAATGACAATGCTCAAATGGATATAAAAGCTGTAGGATCAGGATTAACATTTCCATACGATGTAAAGGATAAAGATATTAATAACATAGTAGAAAGATTAAATTTATCGAAAGCTTTAAAAGATAAAATATTAGAATCACATTTTAACAAAAAGTTAGATAGACCAATAAATAACATAATCAATAATGTTATAGCGGACACGAACTCAGTAGCTGAATCCATGGCTAGAGTAGCAAGAAATAATGGATATGAGGTCTTTATTTTATCTGCAACTCTTCAAGGTGAAGTCAAAGAAGTAGCGAAGGTTTTAGGAAATATCTATAAATATAAGACAAACGAAAAACAAGGAAAGCTCTGTATTATCTCTTCGGGTGAGCTAACTGTTAAAGTAAATGGAACAGGAAAAGGTGGAAGATGCCAGGAGCTCACCTGGTGCATGGCTAAGGAATTAAGTCAGTTGCAAAGAGCAGCTTCTTTTATATCATTTGCAACTGACGGTAACGATTTTATTCAGGGCATCGCAGGAGCTTGGGCAACAAATGATACATACCAAAAGATAATTTACAAAGGGTTAGATTGGGAAGAAATACTAAACAATAATAATACCTATCATGGTCTGCTTCAAATTTCTCAATTAATTACAGGAATTAGAACATCGTTAAACTTATGTGATTTATACGTTCTATTTTCTGAGTAAAGATAGGAGGCTTCATATGACAAGCATATTGTTACAATCAAAAGTTAGCAGTTTATATATTAATGATTCCTGGGTAGAAACTGATACACATTTTAAAAATTATAATCCTTCTACTTTGGAAGTAATAAATCTAGTAGGTAATGCAGATGTAGAACATGTAGATCAAGCAATTCAATCAGCTCAAGATTCCCTTAAGAGTTGGAGAATACTAACACCTAAGCAAAGGAATCAGTATATTATTCAATTTTTAGAGGAATTAAAACAAGATAGGTATAATTTAGCTGAAATTATTTCTTTAGAACAAGGTAAACCTTTTAAAGAAGCAATAGGTGAAATAGATAAGTGTCTTGATTATATCAACTACTTTACAGAAGAAAATCTAAGAATAAATAATTATAATTTAACATCTGATAAAAAGGATCGTGAAATCACTGTTAAATACGAGCCAATAGGAGTAGTTGCAGCTATAACACCTTGGAATTTACCTGTTGGTATGGTAATAAGGAAAATAATTCCGGCATTGTGTGTAGGTTGTACAGTTATCTTAAAGCCATCAGCAGAAACTCCATTGTCAGCTATAAAATTGGTCGAGTATTTCTCTAAAACTTTACCGAAAGGTGTCCTAAACTTAATTACAACTAACAAAGATGAAGAAGTTGGAAGAAAGCTTGCTACGAGTAAAAAGATTGATCTATTAACATTTACAGGATCTTCAAGTACTGGTAAGAAAATTATTAGTGAAAGCGCGATAACTGTAAAAAAATTAATTCTAGAGTTGGGAGGAAATGCTCCCTTTATCATATTTAAGGATGCTGATATTAATAAGGCAGCAGAAGATATAATCGAAACTAAATTTCGCAATGCCGGACAAACCTGTACAAGTGTAAATAGGCTTTATATTGAAGAAACTATAGCAGATGAATTTATACAACTATTAGTAACAAAGCTAAAAAAACTTAAAATTGGAAATGGTTTATCTAACGATTATGATATTGGTCCTTTAATAAACAATAAAGCTATTAACAAAGTTAAGCAGCATTTAGAAGATGCATTATTAAAAGGTGCAAATATAATTTACAGAGGAAGTAGCAGTCAAGGAAAAGGGTATTTCTTTGAACCAACTTTAATAGAAAATGTAAATTCAGAGATGAAAGTTGTATCTGAGGAGACCTTTGGTCCTATACTACCAATATTAAAATTTAACGATTTTGATAACAACATCGTTGAAGAAGCAAACGATTGTTGTTATGGATTGTGCGCATATATATATACTAATGATTTAATTAGAGCAAAAAAGATAGCAAATGAGTTGGATTACGGAATAGTTGGAATTAATAATAATAGACCAACACAGATTAATGCACCATTTGGTGGATTCAAGGAAAGTGGTTATGGAAAAGAGTGTGGAAGAGAAGGGTTACTAGAATTTATGAGGTTAAAGTCTGTGTATTTGGGTTAAAACTACAGTGCCCTTATTGTTAAATAAAATCGGATGGGAGTGTTGATTTTGAGTATATTAGTTTTAAACCTATCTTCACATAACAAAGTTCCATACGAAGAATGGTTAAGTAGTTTAGGTGAAGATATTGTTTTATTGAACGCATCAAAAAGAGTTGAAGAATTTAAAAATAAAAATTATGCATATATTGAAGGATTTGAAAATTATGAGATCAATAATTTTGTAGAAGCAAGGGCATTAGAGCTACATAAAAAATTCAAATTTAGAAGGGTTATAGCAATATCAGAACTAGATTTGATTAGAGCTAGTTATTTACGTGAAGCTTTTGAGATTCCAGGACAAAAAACAGATAGTGCGCAAATTTATAGAGATAAAGTGAAAATGAAAAAAAAGGCAATGGAGAGTAATATGCAAGTGCCTACTTTTAGTAAAATTACTAATGCACTTGATTTAATTGATTTTATTGATAAAAATGGTTACCCAGTGGTTGTTAAACCTGTAGATAGTGCAGGATCCGTGGGAACAAGTGTATTAAAAAATGAATCGGATCTAAAAGTTTTGTTAACGAGTGGAATAAAGGAAAACTTAGAAGTAGAGCAATTCATAAAAGGTGATATGTATCATGTTGATGGTGTCATAGTTAATAACCAAATTATTGTAAATTGGCCTTCAATATATGTAAATGGCTGCTTGGCTTTCCAAGAAGGTAAATACTTAGGAAGTCACATGTTGCATGGAAATAATCCTTTAACTATGAGATTAAAAGACTTTGTTACAAACATCCTTAAATCATTTCCCACCCCGGCAGATACAGCATTTCATGCAGAGGTCTTTCATACAGATGATGATGAACTAATTCTTTGTGAAATAGCGAGTAGAGTAGGTGGAGCTAGAGTAAACGATGTTATTGAGTATGCTTTTGATGTGAATTTATTAAAAGTTTGGGTTCAATCCCAATGTAATGTTGAAAACATAGATAAATATTATAATAAAGAAGTTTTACCTAATAAATTATATGGATGGATTATTATCCCACCAAAAAATGGTACTTTTATAAGTCCGCCAGATGGAGATCCTCCTATTCAAGTGGTTGATTACCAGGTTACTGCTGCAAAAGGCCAAAAATTTAATGGAGCAACTATGAGTGTTGATAAGGTAGCATCTTTTATAGTTTCAGACACAAATGAAGATTTATTAAAATCTAAGATAATTAAATTAGCAGAATGGTTTGAAAAGAACTCTATTTGGGCTTAGGTATTTTTTCTGCTTACTTAATAAGGAGGTGATTTCAATTAGAGTATTAATAACAATCTCTTTTCCAATTGTTTCATATAGCATTATTCGAAGTATCAGACCTCATGTAGAACATATTTCGGTGCTGAACTATTCTAAGATCGAAGAAGGTGTTGGTGCTTCAAAATTTGTAGATAAAGTCCACTATATAAAACCAATAGAGGATGTTATTGGCAAAGTGAATGTTGAAAAAATAACAATGAAGACTAATGAAATTGAAAAAGAGTTTATAGATCGGATTCTAGAAATTTGTACAAGTAATAGCATTAATGTAGTTATACCCACTTCAGAGTTTGAATATCTTGTTTTTTCAAAAAATCTTCAAGCTTTTAATGAAAAAGGAATAACTGTAACAACATCATCCTTTACCTCATTATGTAAGAGCATGGATAAGTTCACGGTAATGCAAGAGGCTAAAAAAGTAGGTTTACCTTGCCCGAATACGATTTTACCTAACAGTTATGATGATGTTGAAAGATTTAGTCAAGAAGTTTCATTTCCATTAATAGTAAAAGTGAGATTTTCAAACAATTCAAATGGCGTTAAATTAGTAAAAAATTTGGATGAACTAATTAGGACTGTAAAGCAAGTAGAACCAATAAGTGGTTGGCCTGCCCTTCAAGAATATATACCAGGTACAAAAGAACCGTCTGTACATTTAATCATGAATAAACATCAAGATCCTAAACTACTATTTACTTTAAGAAAGCATAGGTATCTTGCTAGTGGATATTCTACATGTATTCAGACTACAGATGCTTTACCAGAAACAGATAGGATTATAGATTTGATGAGGAGTTTAGGTCTAGTTGGATATGCTGGCATACAAATGAAATTAGATGAGAGAGATGGAAAGCATAAATTAATAGAAATTAATCCTCGTTGGGGTGCGAATTCTCGAATTCACATGAGGTTGGGACTAAAATTAGGGGTAAACTCTGCCTTAAGAAATATTCAAGCTTTTATAGATACACATCAAGATTTTTATGAGTATCCTTCTAATGTTATGGGGGTTTCGGTATTTGAAGATTTATTGGCATTTAGGACCTATTTACGTGTAAATAAGTCTACAGAAAAGAACAAAACACAGATACCGCCTATCACAAAAATAATTAAATCATATTCTGATACTTATCTTTTCAGAAGAGCGACACATGATTTTATATGGAATGCTCTACTTTATGATCGTAAAATGGCGATGAATGTCTATAAAGGGGTAAATAAGGAATATAAGAATAACAAAGGAGAATTTGTACCTTGGGGGGACTTAATGCCTTAAAAGGAATTGTATTAAATCATTGTTTATAAATTTGAAATGGGAGAAGATTTTATATGTTAAAAACACTAAAAAATAATAAGTTGATAAGCGAAGGGTACGAAATTATTGAAGGAGTCATTCCATCTTCTGAACTACACGTAGTAAGAGAAGCTTGCTCTAATCTTACAAAAGATAGAGTTACAGCGTATCCTTCAGATGTATTAGGAGATCAATTAGTATCGAAAGTTCTTACAAATACCTCAATCATTGAGGTAGTGCGCTCAGTTCTAGGAGAAAATATTCTTATATTCCCTAACTTCACTGTAAGAAGAGGTGTTTATGAGCCTTGGCATATTGATGGTGCTTTTACTGAAAATTTAGGAGGAACCCAGGGAGAACCACTATTTGTACAATGTGGTGTTTATTTACAAAGTAATGATGAACTAAAAGGGGGGCAGGTTGATATTATACCTAAATCCCATGAAAGAATTGAAATAAATGACAAATTATTTGCTTCTGCCAATTTATTAGATATTGCTGTTTCAGGAAAAACAGTAAATGCAGGTGCTGGTGGGGCAGTTCTTTGGGATGGAAGGTTAGTTCATCAAAGTACACCTCAAAAAAAATATAATGAAGATCCAAAATTAGGTGTTTTCATGACTTTTGCTTCTGTTAATGCAAATTGGAAAGGTTTTCTAAAACATTTGCGTAAACGTGGTGAAGTTCAAAGTAATAATCCTAATCTTTTAGTAGGACGTTACCAAGACATGGAGAATATCGGAGTAAAAAATAAGGTTCCTTTACATATTGTGAATGAATGGAGTAGCTTAGGTGTAAAATTAGTTACTTTTGCAGATATGTAATAGCTCAATCGTTTATATTACACCATAAAATAAACTAAAGGAGTTGTAAGAATATGTCATCTGTTTATTTAGAAGAGTTAGCTGAAAAAGGATATACAATAGTAAGAAATGTATTAACTGCAAGTGAAGTAGAGAAAGCAAGGGATATTTTAGATAAATTAGATTCTCCCTTATCAGCAATCGTACCAAGCGAAGTGTTGAGCATGCCCTTATTAAATACAGTCCCTTTTAAGGAAAAAGTGATTTCTGCCTTTAAGGGCATTTTTGGAGGGGCATATGTAGTTTATCCTAACTTTACAGTTAGGCAAAATGTTTATGTACCTTGGCATTTAGATGTTGCTTTTCATAATGAAGTAGGTGGTATTGGAGATAAACCAAATTTCTTACAATGCGCTATCTATTTACAGGATAATAATAATGATGGTGGTATAGATGTTATTCCTGGATCTCATAAACGAATTAAGATAAATGGTCAGTACTATACACCATCTGAAAATCTAGATGTTTTTAGTCGTAGTAAAACAGTGGACAGTAGAGCAGGTGATTTGGTTTTATTTGACGGGAGAACTCTCCATGCAAGCAGTGGTAATGGTGTGTCAAATCAATCTAGTAAAAAGAAATATGGTTTATTTTTTACAGCTTCAAGTTTTAATGCTAATAAAGAACAAATGTTGCAACATCTATTCAATAGAAAAGATGTAAAAAAGGTAACAGGTGAAATTGTAAAAGATCCTAGATTTGAGGATATGAAAACCTTAGAGTTTCCGGTTAGTTATCCAGAAGTTGCCATAAAGGCAGCGGAGAATGGGGATATACACTTTTTAACCCTTAAAGATATAACTAATAATACACAAACATTACAAGAAGTTTAATATAGAACCAAGTTCATGCTGAAAATATACCCAATAAGTAGGTGGGAATAGCAATATGAGAAACAAAACCTGCCTTCTTATTGGGTGCTTAGAAAGAGGTAAAATCAATTATGAACAAAAACCTTCTTTTTTTATACATAAGTAAATTAATCTCTTCTTTAGGTGATCAAATTTATGTAATTGCTTTGAGTGTTACGCTTTATAAAGTAACGAATTCAGCATTAATAACGACAGGTGTCATTACAATAAAAGCCTTGGTTCATTTTTTGGGTATATTTATTTATAAAGCGGGTAACATGAAATTCCAAAAGTCTATAGCTGTTATAGGTGACATTGTACGATGTGTATTAATTGTTTTATTAATTCCATTAATTCAAATTCATTTTTTATTTGCATATGTAATAATATTCTTATTAGAAGTTGTCCAAATTTATTGTGCGTCTTCTCGTATTATATTATTAAATGCTGTTACGGATCCTAAGAAAAAGAACAATTCAAACATTATTGATCAAATAATACAAACTGTTGCAATTGGAATAGGTCTTGCATTAGGAGGAGTAGTTACTTATGAATTGAATTATAAAGCTGCGTTATTAGTTAATGCAGCATCATTTATTATTAGTGCTTTGTTAATTTCATTTGTAAAGATACAAATCAAAAATAACATTAACAAAGAAAAAATTAAGAATATAGGCTTGTTTCAATGGTTTAAAGCACAAGATTCAGGTATAAAAAAAGATTTGATAACTATTTTTCCATTCTATTCTTTCTCTGCAGTTGCTTTTAGTAGTTTACTAGTTGTATTTGTGATGGAATATCTCGCTAAAGACGAGAGGTACTATGGATATATATCGGGCATTATGGCACTCGGTTTATTTTTCGGAGGACTTATATCATTAAAAGTAAAAACATCTTTATACTATAGATCCTTATCTTTATCAATACTTGTTATGGGTTTATGTTATGTTATTGCAACGCAAACTAAATCATTTATAATTATAAGTTTATTCCTTTTTATATCCTCTGTTGCCAATATGATTTATGCCTCAATTCATAGAACCAGCCTAGCAGAGCTTTATAAAAACGTTGATATTGGAAATGCTTGGACTTTCTATAGGGCATTAAGTGTTATATTAGGTGCCATTGGAACTATTGTCTTTTCATTAATATCTGATTCATTTGGTATAATTTATGCGATGAACTTAAGTGGTATAACCTTGATTGTATTTGGGGTTTTTTTGGTATACAAAATATTCAGACATTATGAAATTAACCAAACGCAAGATTTTGTTAAGAACAATATTGATCTTTAGTACATTAAATTTTTTGCACTGTTTTAACATTAACCTAAATTCCCTCTGTTCTTGATACCTCATCAAATTACTCAAAGTTGACGGTATTGCCTGTCCGGAGGTAGACGAGTATAATGTCCACGTGAAAACCCGGAGAGGCGTCCTACAAAAAGTAACTATGGTTATTTTTTGTATAAAGTAGTAACGTAACGTTACCAATGAATTAATAAAAGATAGACCAATAAAGGACGTGAAAACTAACGCACTTATTGGACGAAAAGAAAGCGCTAGAAACCTCCACATATCAATGTTTAAAGCTTTTGGTTACACCATATCCATGTCAAAAGCAAAGCCAACGAATTCCGAATTCATCGCGATGGTTGCAGATAACTTAAGGCTTGAACATAAGGTGAGTTAAAAATAACAGTAGAAAAAAATGAGGCAGTTTTGTTTATAAAAGAAAAGTAAGTATAAACGCTTGCTTAACCAATAAAGTATTGATATACAAACCGATGAACATTCTTTTTGGGAGTTGTAGATAACTGTCATGAAAGGGATGTTCATTTTTTGTTTTAGCAAATTGGGGTGCTATAAGAAAAGCCCTGTGCAAAACAGGACTGTTTATTCTTTCTCTTGATTTTGTTTTTCTAATTCAACGAGTTTTTGAATTAAAATATGCTGAGGCATATGCATTAGCTGTTCAAGTGGAACACCGAGAGCTTTAGATAACTTAATAGCTGTTTCTGGTGAAAGTTGTAATGGTTTCATAAAGGTACCTCCTTTTTGTATAGTATAGCATAAAGTGAAATTAGCATAAGTAGAGAGGAATCGATGATAGCGAGTCGTATTATTATATAAATGTAAGTTGAAAAACCGACATAAAAATTAAGTGGCAAGAGCGACTAGCTATGCATAGAAGTCTGCTGCATGCAAGTGCAAGTCATTTTGTATTCTACATAGCAGTGACTTATATATTGAAAAATATATAGTTTGATTTACAACCTATAATGATTTTTTGTTAACTTTTAAAGTGAGATAGAATTTGAGGTGAGAAGATGATGCTTATTTTTGGACACCGCGGAGCTGCAGGGACGTATCCGGAAAATACGATGGTTTCTTTTCAGGCGGCAGAGAAATTTGGAGCTGATGGAATTGAATTAGATGTGCAGTTCACAAAAGATAACAAGATTGTTGTCATTCATGATGAGACGGTAAATCGAACGACCAATGGAAAAGGGGCTGTTCGAAATTATGTATATGAGGATTTGCGTACGTTAGATGCGAGTTATATATTTCATGATAAGGTCGGTGTGCAGCCTATTCCTTTATTAGAAGAAGTGTTAGAGTGGCTGAAAACAAACAACCTTATTCTTAATATTGAATTTAAGAATAATAAGGTAGCGTACCCTGGTTTAGAAGAAGAGGTAATTACTTTTATTCGAAAATATAGTATGGAGGAGCGAACGATTTTATCTTCTTTTAATCATTATAGTATGAAGAAGTGTCATATGATGGCTCCTGATATTGAGACGGCGATTTTGTATAAGGAAGGGTTACATAGCCCGTGGGCTTACGCAAAAAAGATGGGAGCGAGTGCTATCCATCCGAACTACCGGTATATTTCGGATGGAATTGTAGAATTAACGATGGAAAATGGTGTAGCTGTGCGCCCGTATACAATCAATGATGAGGAAGTGATGAGGAAGTTTTTAAAGATGAATGTGACGGCTATTATTACAGACTATCCAGAGCGTGCAAAGGGACTATTGCAAGGTAAAAAATGAGACCTTTCTTCAGAGAAGGTCTCATTTTCTTTGTGAACGTTGGTATTGTGAAGTATTTCAAGGTAAAGAATTCTATTGCACGATTCGCGAGTGGGAAGATTTCCATTGATAGAAGTTTCACTTTATCCCGCATTAACGGACAGTAAAAGTGTTGTCCAACTCGGGCGTCTTGTGATTCTGAGCGAGCCGCTTCCGCATTTCTAAAGAAGATAGGTGTGGGCTAACTGTCCGTAAAATCCCGATTGGTTCAACTAACCATTCAAAGGAAAAGCACCTTCGAATGGAAGTTTCACTTTATCTTCGAAATCGGGCTTGTACTTTATTCCGTTTTCGGTCGCGGTATAAAACGAAGCCGCCAAAAATATAAAAACCAATTGCAAAACAGAGTGCTCCAATTACAAATTGTAACCATAATGTAGGGATTGGAGAGAAAAGAACACCGAAGATAGTATCTCTCATCAGTTTAATGCCTACTACAGCTAGAAAAATAGGGATAACTGCTAATAGGAGAGCGAGATAACGTTGCATAAGGAATACCCCTTTTCAGACAATTTAGTATATACAAAATCATGTAATAATTCGCGTTCGTTTGTCAAGAGGTTTCGTAAGAAGTAAGATAAAAGTATGAAAAATTTTGCAGAGATGCTGCGGGAGGATTGGTAGCATATGAAACAAAGGGTATTAATTATTGGAGCGGGTGCTGGGGGCAGTGCGATTCTAGATCTATTGCAAAAATCGAATATATTTGAAGTAGTTGCAATTGTGGATATTGATGAAAGAGCAAAGGGGATTCAACTTGCAAAGAGTCTTTATATTTCTACAGGGAGTGACTGGGAATCTTTTATACGTGAGGACATTGATGTCATCTTTGATATGACAGGTGATTACAGTGTGTATGAAAAGGTTTTAGTGCAGAAAAAAGAAGATGTACTCCTAGTCCCAGGGGATGTTGCGAATATTGGTGTGAAACTTGAGCATGAAAAAGAAAGGTTGATCGGGCAATTAAAAGATCAAACGCAGCAACGGGATCTTATTTTAAATTCCACACACGACGGTATGATTGTGGTTGATAAAGAAGGGTATGTACTATTATTCAATAAAAGTGCGGAACGGATGACGGGATATAAAAGTGCGGAAGTTGTTAATAAGTATATTTTAGAAGTCATTCCAACGAGTAAGTTGCTTCGTATTATTCGTACGAAACAAATTGAGATTAATCAAGAATTAACATTAGATAATGGAAAGAAAATTATTTCAACGCGCATTCCGATTTTAAATGAAACTGGAGACGTGCAAGGGGCGTTTGCGGTTTTTAAAGATATTACTGAAATTGTAAATTTGGCTGAAGAAGTAACGGATTTAAAAGAAATTCAAACGTTGCTAGAAGCGATTATCCATTCTTCTGAAGAAGCAATTTCTGTTGTCGATGAACAAGGACGAGGACTTGTTATTAACCCGGCTTATACAAAATTAACAGGTCTTTCTGAAGAAGATATTATTGGTAAGCCAGCGACAACGGATATTGTAGAAGGGGAAAGTATGCATATGAAGGTGCTACGGACGCGCAGGGCAGTGCGTGGTATTCATATGAAAATTGGGCAAAAAAAGAGAGATGTTATTGTAAACGTAGCTCCGATTATTGTTGATGGGATTTTAAAGGGGAGTGTCGGTGTAATTCGCGATGTATCCGAAATCCAAAAATTAACAAATGAATTAAATAGGGCAAGACAAATTATTCGTACATTAGAAGCGAAGTATTCATTCGAAGATATTGTTGGAACGTCAGAAGAGATTGTGGCGGCGATTGAGCAGGCGAAACTAGGGGCGAATACACCGGCGACGGTACTGCTCCGGGGGGAGTCAGGAACTGGGAAGGAATTGTTTGCACACGCTATTCATAATAGCAGCAATCGGAAGTACAATAAGTTCGTTCGGGTAAATTGTGCGGCAATTTCTGAATCGTTATTAGAAAGTGAACTGTTTGGTTATGAAGAAGGCGCGTTTTCGGGAGCGCGTCGCGGGGGGAAACGTGGTTTTTTTGAAGAAGCGAACAATGGAAGTATTTTCTTAGATGAAATAGGAGAATTGTCTGCGAATACACAAGCGAAGTTACTTCGTGTTTTGCAAGAGAAGGAAATCGTGAGAGTCGGAGGTACAAAGCCAATTCCGATTCATGTTCGAGTCATTGCTGCGACACATGTGAATTTAGAAAAGGCGATTTTAGATGGTGATTTTCGGGAAGATTTATATTATCGGTTAAATAAAATTCCAATCCATATTCCATCACTTGGTCAGCGTAAAGAAGATATTAGTGAAATTGCTGATCGATTAATTCAAAAAATTAATCAAGATTATGGTCGTAATATTGAGGGCTTAACGGAATCTGCAGTGAAGTATTTACAGTCATATGATTGGCCGGGAAATGTTCGTGAGCTTGAAAATATTTTAGGGCGAGCAATTATTTTTATGAATTATAACGAGATGTATATTGATGTACACCATTTACCGCCGTTACATCATGAGGATCAACAAGAACTTATAGGGAGTAATGTACTTTCTGAATTAGAAGAAAGGCCTCTTGAGGATTTAGTGGCTGAATTTGAGGGGAATATTATTCATGAGTATTTGTCTAGATGTAATGGGAACAAAACAAAAACAGCACAAGCATTAGGGATTTCGGTTCGGAATTTATATTATAAGCTAGAGAAATACGAGTGTGCAAAAAATAGCATGCAATAATTTTCATACCGTGCAATAATTTGCACGGTATATATAATGTGGCAAAATTAGACAGAATTTTTTATTTAGTTACAAAATGTTGATTTTTCTACGTTTTGAATGCGCTTTCAAAAATATTTAAACGAAATTAAAAAGTTGGCACGGTATTTGCTTTAATATATAAGCGAGGGACGACGAGGAAGGGTTGATTACAAAATATGAAGTTACAAACTTTAATTGATCAAGCAGCAAAGCAACCGAAAAAAACAGTTGCTGTTGCAGTAGCTGAAGATCATGAAGTAATTGAAGCCGTTACAAAGGCTGTACAATTACAGTTAGCTCAATTTCGTCTATATGGAAATCAAGAAACAATTATGAGTATGTTACAAGAGCATGGATTAGCGCCTTCAGAACATATTGAAGTAATTTCTACTACATCTAGCGCAGAAGCTGCTGAATTAGCGGTAAAGGCTGTAAGAGGTGGAGAAGCGGATGTACTTATGAAGGGCAACATTCCAACAGCTAACATTTTAAAAGCAGTATTAAATAAAGAGTGGGGTCTTCGTAAAGGCGGTGTGTTATCACACGTTGCAGCTTTTGAAGTACCGAATTACGATCGCTTTATCATCGTAACAGATGCAGCGATGAATATCGCTCCAGATGTACAGCAAAAAGCGGCGATTGCACAAAATGCAGTTGAAGTTGCCCGGGCAATAGGAGTAGAAGTACCGAAAGTAGCTCCGATTGCTGCTGTGGAAGTTGTAAATCCTGCAATGCAAGCAACGATTGATGCAGCAATGTTAACGCAAATGAATCGCCGGGGTCAAATTAAAAATTGTATCATTGACGGACCGCTTGCTTTAGATATTGCTGTTTCACAAATTGCAGCAGAGCATAAAGGAATTCAAAGCGATGTAGCAGGTAAAGCAGATATTTTACTCGTCCCAACAATTGAAGCTGGAAATGTATTATATAAATCGCTTGTATATTTTGCAGATGCAAAAGTAGGAGCGATTATCGCTGGAGCGAAAGCACCGATTGTGTTAACATCTCGCGCTGATTCAGCAGAAACAAAAGTGTATTCATTGGCATTGGCAGTTGCGACTGCTTCTAAATAAACTTTCTTGCAATACATGTTTTCATTAATGATTAAGGAAATGCGTCCGATACAACGGACTAAAATTGAAAATGGTGAACATATCAAGGGGGAAATTACAATGACATTAGAAATTTTTAAATACTTAGAAACTTACGATTACGAGCAAGTGGTGTTCTGTCAAGATAAAGAATCAGGTTTAAAAGCAATTATTGCAATTCATGACACAACTCTTGGACCAGCTCTTGGCGGAACAAGAATGTGGACATACGACTCTGAAGAAGCTGCAATTGAAGATGCTCTTCGCCTTGCAAAAGGTATGACATATAAAAATGCAGCAGCTGGTTTAAACTTAGGCGGCGCAAAAACAGTTATTATCGGCGATCCACGCAAAGATAAGAGCGAAGCAATGTTCCGCGCATTAGGACGTTACATTCAAGGGTTAAATGGTCGTTACATCACAGCTGAAGATGTTGGTACAACTGTAGATGATATGGATATTATTCATGAAGAAACAGATTTTGTAACAGGTATTTCACCTTCATTCGGTTCTTCTGGTAACCCATCTCCAGTAACTGCTTACGGCGTATACGTTGGTATGAAAGCAGCTGCAAAAGAAGCGTTCGGTACAGATAGCTTAGAAGGTAAAGTAATTGCTGTTCAAGGTGTAGGGAATGTAGCTTATCACCTATGTAAACACCTACATGCAGAAGGTGCAAAATTAATCGTTACAGATATTAATAAAGAAGCTGTACAACGTGCTGTAGAAGAATTTGGTGCAACTGCTGTTGAGCCAAACGAAATTTATGGTGTTGAATGTGACATCTATGCACCATGTGCATTAGGAGCAACAGTAAATGATGAAACAATTCCACAATTAAAAGCGAAAGTAATTGCTGGTTCTGCAAATAATCAATTAAAAGAAGATCGTCACGGTGATATCGTTCATGAAATGGGCATCGTGTATGCACCAGACTATGTTATTAATGCGGGTGGCGTAATTAACGTAGCGGACGAGTTATACGGATACAATAGAGAGCGTGCATTAAAACGTGTAGAAGCAATTTATGACACAATTGAAAAAGTAATCTCAATTTCAAAACGTGATGGTGTGCCAACATATGTAGCAGCAGATCGTCTTGCTGAAGAGCGCATCGCAAGCTTAAAAAATACACGTAGCACATTTTTAAGTAACGGCCACAACATTTTAAGCCGTCGCTAATTGATAGAGAAAGTAAATGTGAAAGCAGCAGCGACTTCATTTGGAATGTTGGGGGGAGAAAAGTTGCTGCTGTCTTTCTATAATAAATGGTAGGGGGAGAATTCTTGTCCGTGAATCGTATTCTTGTTATTAATCCTGGTAGCACATCTACGAAGATTGGTGTTTTTGATAATGAAAGACCTGTTTTAGAAGAAACAATTCGTCATGACACAGAACAGATTGGGAAATATAAGCGTATTATTGACCAATATGAATTTCGTAAGCGAACTATTTTAGAGGTTCTTCATTCTCATGGCATTAATATTTCTAAGTTAAATGCTGTATGTGGACGCGGCGGATTACTTCGACCGATTGAAGGCGGTACGTACACAGTAAACGAAGCAATGCTAGAAGATTTGAAAAATGGTTATAGTGGTCATCATGCTTCCAATCTAGGTGGGATTTTAGCATATGAAATTGCTTCTGGACTTAATATTCCGGCGTTTATTGTTGATCCAGTAGTTGTAGATGAAATGGAAGATATTGCTCGTATTAGCGGGATAGCTGGCATGGAGCGAAGAAGTATTTTTCATGCGCTAAACCAAAAAGCAGTAGCTCGTAAAGTTGCAAAAGAACTTGATCGTAAATATGAAGATTTAAATTTAGTAATTGCACATATGGGCGGCGGTATTTCAGTTGGTGCTCATAAAAAAGGAAAAGTTATTGATGTAAATAACGGTTTAAATGGAGAAGGACCATTCAGCCCAGAGCGTGCAGGAACGGTTCCAGTAGGCCAGCTTGTAGAAATGTGCTTCTCTGGTGACTATTATCGCGATGAAATGATGAAAAAAATCGTTGGACAAGGGGGCTTAGTAAGCTTACTTGGTACAAATGATGCAATTAAAGTAGAAAAGATGGTCGAACAAGGCGATCCAGAAGCAACGCTTGTTTATACAGCGATGGCATATCAAGTTTCAAAAGAAATCGGTGCGGCAAGTGCAGTTCTTCATGGTAAAGTAGATGCCATTGTTTTAACGGGCGGGCTTGCATATAGTAAAATTCTTGTTGATGAAATTAAAGAGCGCGTTCATTGGATCGCAGATGTCATTGTGCATCCGGGTGAAGATGAATTGCAAGCATTAGCAGAAGGTGCACTTCGTGTACTTCGTGATGAAGAAACTGCAAAAGAGTATGTTGTACGGGAAAAAGAAACAGTAGCTAGGGGTTGAGTGATATGGCAAAAGAATACGATTTAGTTATCGTTGGCGGTGGTACAGGCGGATATGTTGCAGCTATTCGTGCATCGCAACTAGGATTAACAACAGCGCTTGTTGAAAAAGAGAACCTAGGCGGTACTTGCTTACACAAAGGATGTATTCCTAGTAAGGCGTTACTTCGCAGTGCTGAAGTTTTTGCAACTGCGAAAAAAGGTGAAGAATTCGGCGTTGTAACGAGTAATGTAGAATTAAATTTTGCAAAAGTACAAGAACGTAAGGAAAAAATCGTTAGCCAGCTTCATAAAGGTGTTCAGCATTTAATGAAGCAAGGGAAAATCGATGTATACGAAGGAATTGGTCGTATTCTTGGCCCATCTATTTTTTCACCGATGCCAGGTACGATTTCTGTTGAATTCGCAAGCGGAGAAGAGAATGAAATGCTTATTCCGAAAAACGTAATCGTTGCAACAGGATCACGTCCAAATTCTTTACCAGGACTTGAACTTGATGGTGAATACGTCATGTCATCTGATCATGCCCTAAAAATGGAAACGCTTCCTGAATCTATCATTATTGTTGGTGGCGGCGTAATTGGTATTGAGTGGGCATCTATGCTTGCTGATTTTGGTGTAGAAGTAACTGTACTTGAATATGCAAAACACGTTCTACCGCTTGAAGATCAAGACGTTTCTAAGGAAATGCAACGCTTGCTTAAGAAAAAGGGCATTAAAGTTGTAACTGGTGCAAAAGTGTTACCAGAAACTTTAGTAAAAGATAATGGTGTAACGATTCAAGCTGAATTGAATGGTGAAAATAAAGAATTTAAAGCTGAAAAAATGCTTGTATCTGTTGGAAGACAAGCAAACACACAAAATATCGGCTTAGAAAATACAGATATCGTTGTTGAAAAAGGTTATATTCAAACGAATGAATATTATCAAACGAAAGAATCACACATTTATGCGATTGGTGATGTAATTGGCGGCCTGCAGCTTGCGCATGTTGCTTCTCATGAAGGAATTGTAGCGGTTGAACATATTGCTAGAAAAGAACCGATGCCAATTGATTATTCTATGGTATCTAAATGTGTATATAGCAGCCCGGAAGTAGCTTCTGTCGGTTTAACAGAGCAAGAGGCAAAAGAAAAAGGCTATAAATTAAAAGTAGGTAAATTCTCATTCCGTGCAATCGGTAAAGCGCTTGTATATGGAGAATCTGATGGTTTCGTAAAACTTGTTGTTGATGAAGAAACAAATGATATTCTTGGTGTTCATATGATTGGACCGCACGTAACAGATATGATCTCAGAAGCAGGTCTTGCAAGAGTATTAGACGCAACGCCTTGGGAAGTTGCACATACAATTCATCCACATCCATCATTATCAGAAGCAATTGGTGAAGCTGCGTTAGCAGTTGATGGAAAAGCGTTACACGGGTAAAAGTGAACCATTCGGAATGGATAGTGCACTGTTCTTGCTTTATAATAGAGCGGGGTAAAAAGGATTTAGGAGGGTGTTAAAATGGCTGAAGTAAAAGCGAAACGCCATGAAGAGCTTGGGTTAAGCGATGAGCAAGTATTAGAAATGTATCGCACGATGTTACTCGCACGTAAAATTGACGAGCGCATGTGGTTATTAAACCGTGCAGGGAAAATTCCGTTTGTAATTTCTTGTCAAGGACAAGAAGCTGCACAAGTAGGAGCAGCATTTGCACTTGATCGTGAAAAAGACTACGCATTGCCGTATTATCGTGATATGGGTGTCGTGTTAGCATTTGGTATGACAGCAAGAGAGCTTATGTTATCCGGATTTGCAAAAGCAGAAGATCCAAACTCTGGCGGACGTCAAATGCCTGGACACTTTGGACAAAAGAAAAATCGCATCGTAACAGGTTCTTCACCAGTTACAACGCAAGTACCACATGCAGTAGGTATTGCGCTAGCAGGAAAGATGGAAGGGAAAGATTTAGTAACATTTGTTACATTTGGTGAAGGTTCTTCCAACCAAGGTGATTTCCATGAGGGTGCAAACTTTGCTGGGGTACACAAATTACCTGTTATTTTCATGTGTGAAAATAATAAATATGCAATCTCTATCCCTGTTGAAAAACAGTTAGCATGTAAAAATGTATCTGACCGTGCAATTGGTTATGGAATGCCGGGATACACAGTAGACGGAAATGACCCGCTTGAAGTATATAAAGCTGTAAAAGAAGCAGCAGATCGCGGACGCCGTGGTGAAGGTCCAACATTAATTGAAACGGTATCGTATCGTTTAACAGCACACTCTAGTGATGACGATGATCGTGTTTACCGTGACCGAGAAGAAGTAGAAGAAGCAAAGAAAAAAGATCCAATCTATACATTTGCAAATTACTTAAGAGAAGTAGGCATTTTAACAGAGGAATCTGAAAAACAAATGTTAGACGACGTAATGCATATCGTAAACGAAGCAACAGAATATGCAGAAAATGCTCCGTATGCAGATCCAGAGTCTGCATTAAAGCACGTATACGCGGAATAAGGGGGAACGTTTCATGGCTGTAATGTCTTATATTGACGCGATTACATTAGCAATGCGCGAGGAAATGGAACGCGATGAGAAAGTATTTGTATTAGGAGAAGACGTTGGTAAAAAAGGCGGCGTATTTAAAGCGACAAATGGATTGTATGATCAATTTGGTGAAATGCGCGCGCTTGATACACCACTTGCAGAATCTGCAATTGCTGGGGTAGCAATCGGTGCAGCGATGTATGGAATGCGCCCAATTGCAGAAATGCAATTTGCTGACTTCATTATGCCAGCGGTGAACCAAATTGTTTCCGAAGCAGCAAAAATTCGTTACCGTTCTAACAATGATTGGACTTGCCCGGTAACAATCCGTGCACCATTTGGCGGCGGTGTTCACGGTGCGCTGTATCATTCTCAATCTGTAGAAGCACTTTTTGCGAACCAACCTGGTTTAAAAATTGTAATTCCTTCTACACCATATGATGCAAAAGGTTTATTAAAAGCAGCAATTCGTGATGAAGATCCAGTATTGTTCTTTGAACATAAACGTGCATATCGCTTAATTAAAGGTGAAGTGCCGGAAGATGATTATGTGTTACCAATCGGAAAAGCAGACGTAAAACGTGAAGGTGATGACATTACTGTTATCACATACGGATTATGTGTACACTTTGCTCTTCAAGCTGCTGAAAAATTAGCACAAGATGGCATCTCTGCTCACGTTCTTGATTTACGTACTGTATATCCGTTAGATAAGGAAGCAATTATTGAAGCAGCTTCAAAAACAGGTAAAGTTCTTCTTGTAACGGAAGATAATAAAGAAGGAAGCATTATGAGTGAAGTAGCAGCAATTATCGCAGAAAATTGCTTATTTGATCTTGATGCACCAATTGCTCGTCTTGCAGGTCCAGACGTTCCAGCAATGCCATATGCACCAACAATGGAGAAATTCTTTATGGTGAATCCAGATAAAGTTGAAAAAGCAATGCGCGAACTTGCGGAATTTTAATCGGGGGGACTATACATGGCTGTAGAAAAAATTACAATGCCTCAGCTTGGGGAGAGTGTAACAGAAGGTACAATTAGTAAGTGGCTTGTTTCTGTTGGAGATCACGTAAATAAATATGATCCGCTTGCAGAAGTAATGACAGATAAAGTAAACGCAGAGGTACCTTCCTCTTTCAGTGGGGTTGTTACAGAATTAATCGCTGGCGAAGGTGATACACTAGCTGTCGGTGAAGTGATTTGTATGATTCAAGTTGAGGGTGCAAATGAAGTAGCTGCAACAGCTGTAGAAGAGAAAACGAAAGAGGCGCCAAAAGCAGAAGTAGCTGCACCGGTATCAGCACCGAAAGCAAAGCAACCAACTGATGGTAAACCACGTTTTTCACCAGCTGTATTAAAGCTTGCAGGTGAACATAATATTGATCTAGCTGCAGTAGTAGGTACAGGAGCAAATGGCCGTATTACACGCAAAGATATTTTAACATTAGTTGAATCCGGCAATATTCCACAAGCAGGTGCGAAGAAAGAAGCTGCGCCAATTACACAAGAAGCACCAAAAGCAGCAGCTGCATCGGCACCGGCAGCACCGAAAGCGGAAGCGGCAAAACCGGTATCTGTACCAACAATGCCTGGAGATATTGAAATCCCAGTGACTGGTGTGCGTAAAGCAATTGCTGCAAACATGCTGCGCAGTAAACATGAAGCACCACATGCTTGGATGATGATTGAAGTGGATGTAACAGATCTTGTTTCATACCGTAATTCAATTAAAGGTGAATTTAAAAAGCGTGAAGGCTTTAATTTAACATTCTTTGCATTCTTCGTAAAAGCTGTTGCACAAGCATTAAAAGAATACCCACAAATTAACTCTATGTGGGCTGGCGATAAAATTGTGCAGAAGAAAGATATTAACCTTTCTATCGCAGTTGCAACTGACGATGAATTATTCGTTCCAGTTATTAAGCATGCTGATGAGAAAACAATTAAAGGCGTCGCTCGTGAAATTACTGAGCTTGCAACAAAAGTACGTACGAAATCATTAAAAGCTGACGAAATGCAAGGTGGAACATTTACGATCAATAACACAGGATCATTCGGTTCTGTTCAATCTATGGGTATTATTAACTACCCACAAGCAGCAATTTTACAAGTAGAATCTATCGTGAAACGTCCAGTAATTATGGATAACGGTATGTTCGGTGCACGTGATATGGTTAACCTATGCCTATCTCTTGACCACCGCGTATTAGACGGATTCATTTGCGGTAAGTTCTTAGGACGCGTAAAAGAAATTCTTGAAAGTATGTCTGCAGATAATACTTCTGTATATTAATATAAAAAAGCTCGCGCTTGCGAGCTTTTTTATTATGATCAACTTCCTGAAAAAGGGCATTACTTCTTCTATTCAAATTCTTTTTCTCAATGTTAATCTTACAATGAAAGTTTATGTATTATAAATTTCCTACAATACATTGCCAATACCATATATAGAGAGCTAAAATAAGTAGCGGCTGTTTTTTTATTTGAGGAGTATAGAAATGAGATAAAGAGTACTAGTATGGAAGTTTCACTTTATATGTGACGTTGATTCAGGAGGATATCATGAAGAGTATCGCAGAATTTTTAAATAGTTTAGATAAGAGATTGCTTTTCATCTTAAGTATTTTGTGTGTAACAAGTTTAGTTGCTATATACAGTAGTCAACAAACAGGACAGTATGGAACAACAAATTTCGCGTTGCAACAAGGAATTAATTATGTAATAGGAGGTGTATTACTATTACTTGTTGCAAGTATGGATAGTGATCAAATTCAAAAGTTAGCTTGGCTTTTTTATATTATTGGGTTTGGTTCTATTGTAATACTTCGTATATTACCGGTTTCAAAATTTACACCTGAAATTTTAGGTGCAAAAAGGTGGTTTAGGTTCCCAATTTTAGGGTCGATACAACCTTCGGAATTTTTGAAAATCGCATTAGTTGTTTTAATTGCGAGTTTAGCAGTAAAGCATAATACGAAATATATGGCAAGAACATTTAAAACTGACTTATTGCTTATAGGAAAAATTGCATTAGTAGTAATTCCACCATCGCTTTTTGTGTATCAGCAACCTGATACGGGAATGGTTTTCTTATACGGTTCAGCAACTGTTTGTATCATTTTCATGTCAGGCATTAAGAGGAAGTTGATTGCAATAATTACAATTGTTCCAATCACAATTTTGACTACATTAATATATATTTTCTTGGAATATCCAAGTATTATTTTTAATAAGTTAATTCCTTTGTTAAAACCACATCAACAATCACGAATTTTAGGTTGGTTAGCGCCTTTCGAATATACAGATCAAGGATATCAAACACAACAATCAATTTTAGCAGTGGGTAGTGGTGGTTTGGCAGGGAAAGGAATTGGGCATGGAAGTGTCTATATTCCAGAAAAACATACAGACTTTATTTTTGCTACTGTTGCTGAAGATGGTGGATTTTTATTTGCAGCTTTCATTGTATTTATATTTCTTCTTCTTATTTATCGAATAACCATAGTTGGGTTTGCAGCAGATAACCTATTTGGTACATTATTATGTGCGGGAACAATTGGTATTTTAACACTGCAGATTTTTCAAAATATTGGCATGATCGTTGGGCTAATGCCAGTAAAAGGAATAGCTCTTCCGTTTTTATCATATGGAGGAAGCTCCTTGTTCTCTAATATGATACTAATGGGACTCATATTAGCAGTAAGAAAAACATACAAAAAGTACATGTTTTCTGTTAGCTAAAGAATATATAGATGAAAAACCTGATCCGTTTGTGTGCGGATCAGGTTTTTTTTTACATAGGTATTCTCAATAATCATAAACTAAAGAAAATGTAGTAGATTGTTCCGTTTTTGTAATAATGTCAACTTGAGGAGTGCGATTCATGTCTATACATATTTTTGAAGGAGCACGTCACATTTCTAATGGAGAGTGGGTGCTTCGTGCTATATTCGCATATATGTTTTTAATTATTGTGGCAAAAGCGATGGGACAACGCTCTATTGCCCAGCTTCGTTTTTTAGATCTTATTCTCGTGTTATTATTAGAGGGAAATCTAACGAATGCATTGTCTGATGAAAAAGTAGGTCTTTTGGGTTCTATGATTACATCGTTTATTCTCGTCGTACTTCATATAGTAAGTTCTATTTTGACATTAAAGTGGGATCGGTGGAGACGGTTTTTAGAGCCTGCACCAATTATTCTTATACATAATGGTTCCGTTCAGTTAAATAATTTAAAGAAAGCGCGGATTACAGTCGAGTATTTATTTTCTGAGCTGAGGTTGCAAGGTATTACAGATATTCAAACAGTAAAACTAGCTTTATGGGAAGCAAGTGGGGTTGTTTCTGTATTTCAATATGCGGCACATGAAACAGTGTCTCGAAAAGATATGAAAATATACGCAGAACAATCACCTATTACATTTATCTTAATAAAGAATGGGAATATTCAAAAGGATGTTCTCGCTTTAATAGAAAAAACAGAAGAGTGGGTAAAAGACGAGTTAAAGCAGAAAGTACCGATTCAATCGATTCAATTAGCAACGATAGATGAAAAGGGACAAATAAATATTTTGCTTAAAAAGTAAAAAAGGATCATTTTTCCATTTTATACATATGATACAATGGTGTGGACAAGGAAATAAAAAGAAAGGTTTGTTGAAATGGGATATGTGGAGGAATTACGAAAAGTAGTTGGTCATCGCCCGTTAATTTTAGTCGGTTCAGTTGTTCTTGTATTGAATGACAATGGGGAAGTATTATTACAGCAAAGACAAGAACCGCATGGAAAATGGGGACTTCCTGGTGGATTAATGGAGCTCCGGGAATCACCGGAAGAAACTGCATACCGTGAAGTGTATGAAGAGACCGGTATTCATGTGAAGAATTTGCAGCTCATTAATGTGTTCTCAGGTGCAAAATATTTTGTGAAACTAGAAAACGGTGACGAGTTTCAAACAGTAACGACTGCATATTATACGCATGATTATGAAGGAGAGCCTACTGTAAACAAAGAGGAAGCAATACAATTAAAGCTTTTTTCGGTTACAGAATTGCCAGAGTATATTGTAGGATCGCATAAAAGAATGATTGAAGTGTATGTAGAAATGATACAAAATAAGTAAAAATGTAATATAATGGTGATAGAAATGCAAAAATACAGTTCCGGTTGGTAGTCCGGACGCATAATTTTTAATCCCGCTACTAACGGGCAGTAACCCCCATCTCAAGATTCAGAGAAAGCGAAGAAGGTAGGTGGGGGATAACTGTCCGTAAGAGCCCGATTGGTTCAACTAATTAGCAGCAAAAAATCGTGCTGCTAAAAGTTTCACTTTATGTCAATAACCTTCCCCTCCGGGATGTCCAGCATTTCTGAATAAGTTTATAAAGGAGGGACTGTCAGTGAAATTGACAGTATATCATGACGGTCAGTATTTTGTAGGAATGATTGAACAAGAAAAAAATGGGAAGTTGTATGCAGTACGGCACATTTTTGGTACTGAACCGTCTGATGAAGAAGTGTTTTTGTTTGTAAATGATACGTTGTTACCGTATTTTAATCGCTTTGCGAAATGCGGAGTAGAGATTAAACAGCAAAAGCGTCCGAAAAATGTAAAGCGCATGGTTCGGCAAGCAGCAAAGGAATTAAACAGTTCAAAGTTTACGAAAGCACAAGAAGCGATTCAGTTATCGTATGAAGTGCATAAAAAAGAAAAGCAAGTGCAATCGAAAGAAATACGAGAAATGGAAAAGCGGAAAAAGCGTGCGTTAAAAGTGCAAAAAGCGAAACAGAAGCATCGTGGTCATTAAGGAAAACGTCTTAGAGTCCTTTCTCTAAGACGTTTTTCTTAATGGCAAAGCAAGTAAGTTTACTTGTATTTTCGAAATCATTACTGGTAATATACAAATAGGTATATAAGAGGAGGGAAAGCTTTGATTAACTTCAACTTTTTTATGAATGACGTTGTACGTCAAGCGCGTGAAGAAATCGTAGCAGCTGGTTATGCAGAGTTAACAACGCCAGAAGCTGTAGATGAAGCACTGCAAAAGAAAGGTACAACACTTGTAATGGTAAACTCTGTATGTGGCTGTGCAGGGGGAATTGCTCGTCCAGCAGCAGCTCATTCTGTTCATTATGATAAACGTCCAGATTACCTTGTTACTGTGTTCGCAGGTCAAGATAAAGAGGCAACAGCACGTGCTCGTGAGTATTTTGAAGGATATCCACCATCTTCTCCATCGTTTGCACTATTGAAAGATGGAAAGATTGTAACGATGGTTGAGCGCCATGAGATTGAAGGTCATGATCCAATGCAAGTTATTGCTAAATTACAATCGTACTTTGAAGAACATTGTGATGAAATGTAATATACGTTTTTAGAACCGTTAAGAATGAAATCTTAACGGTTCTTTTTTTATACATAATACGAGTTATTTATGCATAAAAATATGCATTATATACTTGTTTGTTAGCGTTTTTTAAAGAAACTTAATTTATTTTTATTTTATTTATTGCATAAAAATAAATTTGTTGCTACAATACATTCAACGAATAAAAATTCTATAGATCATTTAAATATACATTAACTAGGAGGAAAGGTAATGAAGAAATTTTTATCAATTTCAGTTGCACTTATTTTAATCATGAGTATATTCACTGCTTGTAGTAAGGGTGGAAATGCAGGAAGTGATAATAAAAAGAAAGTTTTAGTTATGGGAACATCTGCAGATTACAAACCGTATGAATATGTGGATGCAAAAAAGAGTGAAGATATTATCGGTTTTGATATTGATGTTATGAACTATATTAGTAAAGAGTTAGGTTACAAAGTTAAAATTAAAGATATGGATTTTGGTGGACTGTTAGCATCATTAGAGGCTGGGAAAGTTGATTTTGTCATGGCGGGAATGACACCGACAGCAGAGCGTAAGAAAAATGCTGATTTTACAGATATTTATTTTGTCGCTAAAAATGTAATCATTTCTAAAGAAGGTTCAAATATTAAAACGTTGCAAGATCTACAAGGAAAAAAGGTAGGAGTACAAACAGGATCTATCCAAGAAGAAAAGGCGAAAGATTTACAAAAACAAGTATCGTTCCAATTTGAAGGACGTGATCGTGTACCAGAACTAATTCAAGAAATTCAAGCAGGACGTTTTGATGCAATTATTTTAGAAGATACAGTAGCAAAAGGGTATTTAGAAAAAAATAAAGCGTTAAAGAGTGTGGAAATTCCAGAAGCTGCAGATGAAGCTGGTTCAGCAATTGCGCTTCCGAAAAATAGTGATAAGACAGAAGAATTTAATAAAGTAATTAAGAAAATGAAAGAAAATGGAGAAATGGATAAATTAGTGAAGAAATGGTTTGGCGGCGATAAATAAGCCGCCTTTCCTTCTTCTGGAGAGGACTGACTGAAAATGAACTTGGATTTTTCGCAAATAGCGCCTTCAATACCATATATATTGAAGGGCTTAGAAGTTACATTAAAAATTGTTGCCGTTGCTTCTTTGCTTGGTTTTGCGCTAGGTACGTTATTAGCGCTTTGTAAAATTGCTAGAATAAAGGTTTTAAGTATAATTGCTGATTTTTATACATCTCTTTTTCGTGGTACACCGCTTGTACTACAATTAATGATTATTTATTACGGTTTTCCGCAAATTACAGGATATGATATTTCAGCATTTTTAGCAGCAGTGTTAGCATTTAGCTTAAATTCAGGCGCATACATGTCAGAGGTCATTCGCGCTGGAATTCAAGCGGTTGATAAAGGACAAACAGAAGCGGCAATGGCACTTGGTATTCCATATGGTAAAATGATGCAAAATATTATTTTACCGCAAGCATTAAAAAATATTTTACCTGCATTAGTAAATGAATTTGTTACATTAACGAAAGAGTCCGCGGTTGTTACTGTAATCGGTGCAACAGATTTAATGCGCCGTGCGTATATTGTTGGCGGTGAGACATTGTCTTATTTTGAGCCGCTTTTATTTGTCGGTATGATTTATTACATTCTTGTTATTATTCTTACATTCGTTGGGAAAGCAGTTGAAGGGAGAATGAAGAAAAGTGATTAAAATTAATGACCTTCACAAATCATTTGGAAATAACGAAGTATTAAAAGGGATTACAACAACAATTGGACAAGGTGAAGTGGTAGCAATTATTGGGCCGTCTGGTTCAGGGAAATCAACATTTTTACGTTGCATGAACTTATTAGAAGAACCATCTGGCGGACAAATTTGGATTGGTGATCAGGATGTAACGAATCCAAATACAAATATTATGGAAGTTCGTCAGCATGTTGGAATGGTATTTCAACATTTTCATTTATTCCCTCATATGACAGTGTTAGAAAATATTACGTATGCTCCTCTTACTGTAAAAGGTACTGCAAAGGAGGAGGCAGTAAAAAAGGCTGAAGAATTATTAGAAAAAGTGGGATTACTTGAGAAAAAGGATGCCTATCCAAATCGTCTTTCTGGTGGACAAAAACAGCGTGTTGCAATTGCAAGGGCATTAGCAATGGAACCGGACGTTATGCTATTTGATGAACCGACTTCAGCACTAGATCCGGAGATGGTGAAAGAAGTATTAGAAGTTATGAAATCTCTTGCAACGACAGGAATGACGATGGCAATCGTTACGCACGAAATGGGGTTTGCAAAAGAAGTAGCAGATCGTGTTCTCTTTTTAGATGGAGGGAAACTTGTAGAAGATGCGAAGCCAGAGCAATTTTTTACAGCACCGGAAAGCAAACGTGCCCAAGAATTTTTGCGAAAAATGTTGTAACATGTAAACGTTACGTGAATAATAAGGGAAAAAGGATGACATTATGTCATCCTTTTCTTTATACTTATTTTATGTTGAAAGGTAACTACTCAGCCATACATTTCATTTTTCATTTTCCGGCATATAAATTGCTGCCATGAAGATAAAAATGGCGCTGCCTGTCTTTGTTTTAAAACTTTGCGAGTGGCAGGAAAAGGCACTGACCGCTACTATACATAGCCAGTCCCTCCCAGACCATTTAAAAAGATGCTTTTCTATCGTTTTTTCATAGAGTGACTGAGTAGTTATGTTGAAAGTACATAATAGGAGCGTTAACATGTTTAAAATTGGATATCGAACAGTGAAAACAGCAGCTGGAACTGCATTGGCTGTGTGGATTGCTCAATTACTTCATTTGGAGTTTTCTAGTACAGCCGGCATTCTTGTCATTTTATGTGTACAAAATACAAAAAGAAAATCATTAGAAGTATCTATTCATCGCTTTATAGCTTGTTTACTTTCTATGGTTTTTGCATTTTTTATTTTTGAACCGATAGGATATACACCGTTAACACTTGGGATTTTATTACTTCTGTTTATTCCAAGTGCAGTTATGCTTAAGATTCAAGAGGGGATTGTTACAAGCGCTGTTATTGTTATGCATTTATATTCATTGCAAAAAATTACGTGGGCAATTGTTGGAAATGAGATTGCCATTTTAACGGTTGGAATTAGTGTTGCTTTATTAATTAATTTGTACATGCCAAGCGTTGAAAATGAGTTGAAAGAGTATCAACAAAAAGTAGAATCTAATTTTAAGACGATGCTTTTGGAAATGGCCGCATATTTAAGAAATCGTGAAAGTGTGTGGAATGGAAAAGAGCTAATTGAAACGGAAACATTACTTGAGAAGGCAAAAGAATTGTCTTTTATAAAGCTGGAAAATCAGTTTATGCGTGAAGATGATTATTACTATCGTTATTTTCAAATGCGTGAGCAACAGTATGAAATTTTAGAAAGAGTTATGCCGCTAGTTGCTTCGTTATCTTGGTCATATGAACAAGCGGGTATGGTGGCTGGTGTAATTGAAAATGTTGGGAATGCAATTCGCCCAGAAAGTACAGGGGTTATATCATTAAGACAGCTTCAAGAGATGCGAGAAATCTTTCGAGAAATGCCGCTTCCAGAAACACGAGAAGAATTTGAAACGCGTGCTAAGCTCGTTCAGCTCGTCTATGAAATAGAGCAATTTTTATTCATTAAAAGTCGATTTATAGGGAAATATAACATCAAAGAATTAATATAAGAAGGACGGAATGCGGTATGTCATATCTTCTTTCATTCATATTATTTATTTCCCTATCGCCTCTTTGGCCGCTCGGTGATAATCCACGTGTTGGCGATCCGCTTATTATCGTCAATAAACAAACAAACCGACTTGCATATATTTATGATGGAAAGATACAAAATACATTTCCAGTCGGAACAGGTAAAACGAATGATTTAACACCAGAAGGTACATTTGATGTTGTGATGAAGGCGAAAAATCCGTATTATATTGCGAAGGACATTCCAGGTGGTTCACCGGAAAATCCGCTCGGTTCAAGATGGATAGGCTTTAATGCCCGAGATACAGATGGTAGTAAATATGGGATACATGGAACAAACCAGCCAAGCTCGATTGGCAAGTATGTTTCCCAAGGGTGTATTCGAATGCATAAAAAAGATGTAGAGTATTTGTACGATCGTATTCCGATTGGAACAAAAGTATGGATTGTGAAATCAAAAAAATCATTTGAGCAGCTTGCGAGAGAAAAGGGTGCAATTGCTTACGAAGAAAGCCAGCAGTATATGTTGGCTTTTTGTTATAGTATATCTTGTCTTGACATGTGTACATATAACATGCGTTAATGATGATAACAAAAAGCAGGGAGATATTATGTATCCATACTTTGTGAAGTAGAGGAAACACAAGTAAAACCAAAGCTAGAAGAAACAGGATTAGGGATTGATTTAGGGATTAAAGACTTTGCTATTTGTAGTACTGGGGAAGTTCACGAAAACATTAACAAAACTGGAAAAGTAAGAAAGCTAGAAAAAAAATTAAAACGTGAGCAGCGCTCTTTATCGCAAAAGTATAAAAATCTAAAAAAGAGAGGTGAAACATCTGCTACGAACAAAAGAGCGAATATAGACAAAAATATTCTTAGAGTACAAAAACTACATGCTCGTTTAGTAAATATTAGATTAGAGTATGTAAAGTCTGTTGTGAATAAGTTAGTGAAAACCAAACCAACGTATATCACAATAGAGGACTTGAATGTAAAAGGGATGATGAAGAATAAGCATCTATCTAAAGCGGTCGCACAGCAATGTTTTTATACGTTTCAAACATGGTTATTAGCAAAGTGTAAAGAATATGGCATTGAATTACGCCAAGTAGGCAGATTCTATCCTTCTTCTAAATTATGCTCATGTTGTGGCCATAAGAAAGTGAAATTAAAACTGTCTGACAGAGTATATACATGCGAGTGTGGAAATGAAATAGATAGAGACTTAAACGCATCCATCAACCTTTTACAAGCAAAAGAATATACCATACTAACTTAACTAGTGGGTATATATGTACGGTGGGCTACATCGGAATGAACGCCTGTGGAGAGCCATATAAACCAAAGTAGCAAGGAAAGTAGCGAAATGGGGTTCGTAGAAGCAGGAAAACTCTAAGAGTATACATTTGTATATGTTTTTAGTAGCAGAACTAGTACGTCTCGTGAATACAGTATAAATAAATATTATATGAAAAGGAGTTGCTGTTATGTATACGAATAATAGGCTCCCACACATTCAGTTCTTAATTGGTGCTCTTGCCATTATTACTTTTATATTGGCAACTTTTAATATCTGTCCATTTTCAATATCTGTCTTTTCTATTTCTCTTCTTAATTTTACTTTTGCATTAAGTGCTTTTTATGAGCAGCAATATCCAAACTTTGTTCTTTCGCTTGGAATGGGAATTGCGTTTAGTATTGCAGGACTTATTATTATGGCAACATAAAAGGGAGAGAATATCCCCCTTTTTTACCAAAACATGCTTATACCAGTAAGTAATGTTGTGACAAGCATTGTAATTAACATGACATAAACCATAATTTTTTGTGTTTTTTTATTCATCATGATCCTCCTTGCGAATCTCCTCAATCTTATTGTATATACAAACGAAATTTGGTACAAGGGTCTATTATGAGACATTTTCTACATAAATCCATTTTCATTTTTCAACATCTTTGTCTAGTTCTGCCTCCTAAACCCTCATGTCTAAGAACCTTCCACATGAGAAGGTAAAAAATACCTTCTGTATGAAAGAGCCTTAGCCAATGGGCCTAAACAGTTAGTTCCGCTTTTCTTTATAAGTCGTTGCTATGTAGCAATAAAACATAACTTGCACTTGCTTTTTTATTTTATTTTAATCCTTATACGTGGCAGAAAAAGGCCTTGACCGCTTCTATGCATAGCCAGATACTCTCGCCCACCTAAAAAAGATAATATACGTGGTTTAACATGTAAAGTTTGAATTGCATAATTACCGGAGATGAAGAAAGCGTCAACTAATTAAAGTTTCATTATTTCGCCTTCGAAACTTTTGCAGAATTCTGTTATAATAGTCATTGTTACATACATAACGCAGGAGGCGTATTCTCATGATTAATCAAGAACGTTTAGTGAATGAATTTATGGAACTTGTGCAAGTAGACTCTGAAACAAAATACGAAGCTGAGATTTGCAAAGTGTTAAAAGAAAAATTCTCTTCTTTAGGCGTTGAAGTATTTGAAGATGATACAATGGGTGAGACTGGTCACGGTGCTGGTAACTTAGTTTGTACATTACCAGCAACAAAAGAAGGAGTAGATACAATCTACTTTACTTCTCATATGGATACAGTTGTTCCTGGTAAAGGAATTAAGCCTTCTATTCAAGATGGTTATATCGTATCTGACGGTACAACAATTTTAGGTGCTGATGATAAAGCTGGACTTGCATCTATGTTTGAAGCAATTCGCGTGTTAAAAGAGAAAAACATTGCGCACGGAAAAATAGAATTCATCATTACAGTTGGTGAAGAATCTGGTCTTGTTGGTGCAAAAGCATTAGATCGTGAACGCATTACAGCAAAATATGGTTATGCACTAGATAGCGATGGAAAAGTTGGAGAAATCGTTGTTGCAGCACCAACACAAGCGAAAGTAAATGCAATCATTCGCGGTAAAACAGCTCATGCTGGTGTAGCACCAGAAAAAGGTGTATCTGCAATTACAATTGCAGCAAAATCCATTGCAAAAATGCCACTTGGCCGTATTGATTCTGAAACAACTGCGAATATCGGTCGTTTTGAAGGTGGTACACAAACAAATATCGTTTGTGACTATGTAGAAATCTTTGCTGAAGCACGTTCTTTAGTAGACGAAAAAATGCAAGAGCAAGTTCGTAAAATGAAAGAAGCATTTGAATCAACAGCTAAAGAAATGGGCGGAGAAGCAGAAGTAGAAGTAAAAGTAATGTACCCAGGATTTAAATTTGCTGATGGCGATCACGTTGTAGAAGTTGCGAAACGTGCTGCTGAAAAAATCGGTCGTACACCATCTCTTCACCAAAGCGGTGGCGGTAGCGATGCAAACGTAATTGCGGGTCATGGTATTCCAACAGTAAACTTAGCAGTTGGTTATGAAGAAATTCATACAACAAACGAAAAAATTCCTGTTGAAGAACTAGTGAAAACAGCAGAGATGGTTGTTGCGATTATTGAGGAAGTAGCGAAGTAATCAAAAAATCGGCTAAGTTGAAACGCATGGGTGAAATTACCCATGCGTTTTTTAATAAATCCATTTTCATTTTTCGACATTTTTGTCTAGCTCTGCTTTTCTTTATAAGTCGCTGCTATGTAGCATACAACATGAGCTGTACTTGCTTTCTCCTTTTGTTTTAAACCTTGCATGTGGCAGAAAAAGGCTCTGACCGCTTCTATGCATGGCCAGATGCTCTCGTCCGCCTAAAAAGAAAGAGGTTTTTATGTCGATTTTTTAATTTGTATTTATATAGCTTAACAATGCAATAATTCTTTTAGGGTTTTAACGTTTTGGTGATAGATTTGTGGAGAAGGCCAACTTTTGTAGCTGTTAGGTAATGGAATCGTTTCGATCTCGGTGTGTTTTTGTGCAATTGCAGTTAAGTTATGTATATAATCGATTACTTCTAAGAAATTAATCTTTGTACCTACCGAGCCATGACCTGGTATGGCTATATCAATATCCATCCTTTCAACCTCTTTTAAAATATGAATCCAATTTTGCGGATTTGATTCTTCAAAAAATGTAGGATGGCAATCAACAAATAACAAGTCACCCATGAATATTACTTTATCTTCTGGAATATAAAGCATAGCATCGCAAGGGGAATGCCCGCCGCCTAATGTGAAAAGCTTTGCACTGCGTTTCGTTCCACGGAAAATGACCTCATCTGTAAATGTTTGTTGAGGTAGTACTAACTCTAGTGTAGGTAATGAGATTTCTAGTTCACTTAAAAAATTGATTTGATGTTCTAAGTGCGTATCATAAGTTTGCGTTAATTGATCCTGTAAAGATTGAATATAATTTCTTAGACCATGAATATCATTTTTTTGTTTATTGATTCGTGATGGATGAGCAGTTTTCATTTCGTCATATGTCATTTGGCTTGAAATAATGGTGCTATCCCTAAACGTTTGGTTCCCTCGAATGTGGTCTCCGTGCCAATGACTGTTTATTACCCATGTAACGGGCTTATTTGTTATCGTTTCCGCTGCATATTTTAAATCTTCAGAAGCTTGTTGTGTATTAAATGTATCAAAAACAATAGTTGTATCCCCTAAATCAATAAAACCAGCATTTGCTGCAGCACCGCCACCTTCTTTTGCAATTGCTGCATAGATCTCGTTACGAATTTTTTCGAGCCTAAAATGTTTGCTATCAAATTCTTCACTCATTTTCTTCTCTCCTTAAAAGTGTTCGTTATTTTGATTCTATTGCCTTTACAAGGCGGATAAACCAGTACAGAAAAATCCATGGAAGAATGTACAGAGTTGAAAATGAAAGTAGAGACGAAAGAAGCCAGTAAGCATCGACGCCTATGAGTGGAAGTAGGAAATAGATGAGCAACAGAAAGAAAACAGATAGTAAAATGAGATAAAGGGGTTTTAGATGTGTAGTCATTTCTTTTCTCTAACCTCCTTGAAATTTCCATATAGACATACTTCTATATATTAATGATTTCCTCCTCTCAAATATTGATTTTTTTACAAGTTTTTTGATAAAATAAGAACAAACGTTCCTTTGGTGGTGAGAAAGATGCGTGAAATGTATCCGAAAAATGGCCGTGTCATTTTGCATGTAGATATGAATTGTTTTTATGCATCTGTTGAAATTGCCCGTAATGCATCGTTGCAAGGAAAACCATTAGCGATAGCTGGTAATGCGAAAGAACGAAAAGGCATTATTGTAACGTGTAGTTATGAGGCAAGAGCGAAGGGAGTTCGTGCAACGATGCCTGTTTGGGAAGCAAGGCGGCTATGCCCGGAACTCATTGTAAAACATCCAAACTTTGATTTATATCGAGAGGCTTCTTTTGCTTTGTTTCAAATTCTGGCACGGTTTACAGAAAAAATTCAACCAGTCTCAATTGATGAAGGATATTTAGATATTACAGATTGCTACGGGCTCGGTTCGCCGATAGAAATTGCTCAAATGATTCAACAAACATTACTTACAGAATTACAGCTTCCGTGTAGCATTGGGATTGCTCCGAACTTATTTCTAGCCAAAACAGCCTCTGATATGAAAAAGCCTCTAGGTATTACAGTACTTCGTAAACGTGATATACAAGAGTTGCTTTGGCCGCTTCCAGTTGAAAAGATGCATGGAATTGGAAAGAAAACAGCAGAAAAATTAAAAGATGTACATATACATACGATTGGAGATTTAGCTACTGGAAAAGTTCCTATTATTCGTTCTGTCATTGGAAATCATGGATTGGATTTACAAAAACGTGCAAACGGTATCGATAATAGAGATGTTGACCCAAGTCAAATGGGGCAATATAAAACAATCGGAAATTCTATAACGCTGCCAAAAGATGTAGACGAAGAGAAGGAGTTGTTAAGTACGTTAGAGCGCTTGTCTCAATCTGTCAGTCGAAGATTACAAAAACGTACTCTCGTTACATATAATATTCAAATTACGATTAAATACTATAATCGCCGAACGATTACGCGCAGTAAAATGTTAGAAAATGCAATTTGGGAATGGCCGGATATTTTTCAGGCGACAATACGGCTATGGAAAAAACATTGGGATGGTGACCCTGTTCGATTACTTGGAATTACTGCTTGTGAACTAGAATGGAAAACAGAAGCGATTAAGCAGCTTGATTTATTTTCATTTGAAGAAGATGCGAAGGCAGAACCGCTTTTGACAGTGATGGAGCAATTAAATAATAAATATGGAGCAAAGGTTATCCAGCACGGTAGTCAATTGTTTCGGCAACAAGAGAGAACATTTCAACAAAAATTAGAGAATAAATTCACATGAAAAAATTTGTATGTAAGTTTATTTACTATATATACAAGTAAAAAAATGACATAAAAACCCTTTCTTTTCAGGGCCTTTTCCTGCCACATGCGAGGTTTAAGACAAAGAGAGGGAGCAAGTGCAGCTCATGTTGTATGCTGCAGAGCTAGCCAAAGATGTCGGAAATTTAAAATGTATGTATATACTAAAAATCTCGCAGGAGGTATCTTCTGCAAGATTTTTAGTATATTTGTTCTTCTTAAGAACCGTAATTAATCTTTTACTCGTATTATTTTTGTTTATTGGGAGTTATTTCATCAGCAATTTCCATATTTGCCAAATTTAAATTCGTTGGCATAACTGTTCTTGCTCTATTTTGCAGACCTCGAAAGAACCACTGGAACGGTCTCATCATATTGAGGTTTCGGCTTGCTGCTAAACCAAAAACTGTTCCTATACCTAATAAAGAAACCCAAATCCAATTTCTATTATTCCGTCTAGTTCTAAACAATTGAAACACTCGCTGTGTTCCTCTTCCAAAAGTGAATAATGATATAAACCAATTTAGAATATTCATGTTCGACTCCTTGTAGAAAAATTTAGGAATAGATAATTAGCCTCATTCCGCATGATTTATATTGCGATATTTATGGGGATTTATGATGGCAACTTATGTTAATATATTTTCTTCTTCTTTCTTAAATATTTTTTATTGAAATATGCAAAATATATTTATCCCGCATTAATCGACAGTAAAATTTTCATCCTGTAAGAACCTTCACAAATTATAAAGGAATTGCTAATGAAAGGATAACGTTAAAAGCGGCATTATAATTCAAAAACGGTGCCTGTTTAGGTATTTCACTCTATGTTTAAACAAATCGTTTTGTTTATTTATCCCGCATTAACGGGCAGTAATACTCCCACCTCAAAATTCGGCGAAAGCATTGTCCAGCTCCAGTGGCTAGAATGTTCGGTGGCTTCGTTTCTTCCTGCGAGGTAAAAAACACCTCTACGTCAGAAGCTCCATCCCCCTCACATTCTGAACGAGCCACTTCCGCTTTTCTTAAGAAGTTAGGTGGGAGATAAACTGCCCGTAAAAGCCCGATTGGTTCAACTAACCGTCAGTGGGGGATGAAGAAAACCCCCACTGACGGAAGTTTCACTTTATCTCAACATAAAAAGGTATCGGAAGCCGATACCTTTTTATATTTTACATAGAAGAACTTTCGTAAATCACAATGTCTGTATTGGTTGGAGTAGAAATGCGTTGCGCATAATATGTGATGGAAGAAGGGATATATTCTGGTACGGTTTGAACTGTATGCAATGCTATATATTCATGAATTAACTCTTTTAACGTAGACCATTGTAATTCTGCTGGTGTTTCAGAAATAAATAAACTTACCCAACGATCAAAAGAAGAAGAAAAGTCAGTTTGTAAACGAAATACTTCTTTCATTGTTTTAGCCACCTTCTATAAATGATACTATTATTTTACTACAGAACACGAATGAATGTGTTTTTTGTTGTTAACGTTCGTTTTATATAGTTGTCTATATGGGTGGTTTATACAAAGTTGATTTGCCATTTTTGTTTATATTCCGTAAGATAACTATAGAGATTATGAAATGCTTGGAGGATGCAATGTGGAATTTGTATTTTTAGGAACAGGAGCTGGCGTTCCTGCAAAAGGAAGAAACGTATCAGCAATAGCTTTGCAATTGTTGGAAGAGATAGGTGAAACGTGGCTATTTGACTGCGGTGAGGCAACGCAACATCAAATTTTACATACATCAGTGCGTCCGCGTCGCATTGAGAAAATATTTATTACCCATTTACATGGGGATCATATTTTTGGACTGCCAGGTTTGTTAGGAAGCCGTTCGTTTCAAGGGGGGACAACTCCGTTAACTGTATATGGTCCAAAAGGGATTAAACAGTTTGTTGAAGTCGCCTTGGCAGTAAGTACAACACATGTGAAATATCCACTAGAGATTATCGAAATTACCGAAGAAGGTATTGTATATGAAGATAAACAATTTCTTGTGGAAACGAAGCGATTATCACACGGTATTGAATGTTTTGGCTATCGCATTGTAGAAAAAGATATTCCAGGGCATCTTCTTGTTGATAAATTATTAGAGGAAGGAATTAAACCAGGGCCAATCTTTAAGCGTTTAAAAGATGGAGAAACAGTAGAGCTTGAGGATGGACGTGTACTTTGCGGGCAGGATTTTATCGGGCCATTACAAAAAGGGCGAATTATTACAATTTTAGGAGATACACGTTATTGTGAAGCGAGTATTCAATTAGCACAAGATGCTGATGTACTTGTACATGAAGCGACGTTCGGTGCGGAAGATTCACAACAAGCTCATGATTATTATCATTCTACAACAGAACAAGCGGCAAATATTGCGATTCAAGCAAATGTAAAACAAATGATTTTAACTCATATTAGCTCTCGTTATCAAGGGGAAGCATGTAACATACTTCTCGAAGAAGCGAAGCGAGTATTTCCAAATACGGAAATTGCAGCGGATTTGAAACGTTTTCTCGTATCAAGATAATGAAAAGACAATGACAGATGTATCGACTACATCTGTCATTGTTTTTTTATTCTCGCAAAACGTAGAAAATAAAATACGTCTGCATATGTGAAAAAAGGATGCCCTTAATTTGAAATATTAAAAAACTTCAATTCTGCAAAAAAAGAGATATAATGAAAGCGTATTCAATATAACTGTACAGTATAAGATTATATGCTGTTTGTATTTGTAAAAAAATGTAGTAAATCAAAAAGTGACAAGAGAGCTCTTATATATTATGATAGCTGATGGTGTGTGTCAGTTTATTGAATGAATTCTATAAGATTAGTACATATACAAAAGCAAAGAAAGCAGTAACTTAATAGATTATTAGTAAGTAACTTTTTCATAATGAAGATTTAGGGGGAATTATTATGAAATATCGTTCAGTTTTTGATATTATTGGTCCAGTTATGATCGGACCATCTAGTTCGCATACAGCAGGTGCAGCAAGAATGGGGCAAGTTGCTCGTCAGCTGTTTCGTCATGAACCTGAGAAAATTATCATTTCGTTATACGGTTCGTTTGCAAAAACATATCGAGGTCATGGCACGGATGTAGCACTTGTAGGAGGAATACTAGGATTTGAAACGGATGATCCTCGCATTCCGCAAGCGCTTGAAATTGCCAAAGAACATGGAATTGACGTTACGTTTATTGAAGAAGAAGCACAAGCAGTCCATCCAAATACAGCGAAAATTCGTTTGTATAAAGGTGAGGATGAAATTGAAGTCGTTGCTTGTTCAATCGGCGGCGGGAAAATTGAAGTTGTGGAGCTCAATGGATTTGATTTGCAATTAACAGGTACAAGTCCGGCGCTTCTAATTGTAAATAATGATCGTTTCGGAACAATTGCTTCTGTTACATCTATTCTTGCAAAGCACGAAATTAATATTAGTATGATGAGTGTTTCACGTAAGGAAAAAGGAAGAAGAGCGCTAATGGTTATTGAAACAGATGAGTTATTAGCAGATGAAATCATCAATGAAATTAAAGCGCAGCAAAATATTTGTCAAGTAACAATTATGGATTAATAGCAGGGAGGGACACAACATGTTTCGGAATGTAGCGGAACTAGTTGCACAAGCAAAAGAGAAAAATGTAAAAATCGCAGAGATTATGATTCAATGTGAAATGGACACAAGAAAACTTTCTCGTGAAGAAGTAATCGCTGGTATGGAAAAAAACTTAGTTGTAATGGAAAAAGCAGTTGAACGCGGAATTCAAGGTGTGAAATCTCCGACTGGACTTACTGGTGGAGATGCAGTGAAAGTACAAGCGTATATGACAAGTGGAAAAGGTTTGTCCGGGGATACAATTTTAGATGCAGTAAGTAAAGCTGTCGCAACGAATGAAGTAAATGCTGCAATGGGTATTATTTGTGCAACGCCAACAGCTGGTTCAGCGGGGACGGTACCAGGTGTGCTATTTGCATTAAAAGAAAAATTAAACCCAACGCGCGAAGAAATGATTGAATTTCTATTTACAGCTGGTGCATTTGGTATGGTTGTAGCGAACAATGCTTGCATTGCCGGGGCAGCTGGCGGGTGTCAAGCGGAAGTTGGTTCAGCAAGTGGGATGGCAGCTGCAGCTGCTGTTGAAATGGCTGGAGGTACACCAGAACAGGCAGCAACAGCAATGAGTATTGCACTTAAAAATATGCTTGGGTTAGTATGTGATCCTGTTGCAGGACTTGTAGAAGTACCGTGTGTAAAACGTAACGCAGCTGGTGCATCAAATGCGATGATTGCAGCTGATTTATCATTAGCTGGTGTAACGAGTATCATTCCGTGTGATGAAGTAATTGACGCGATGTATCGCATCGGACAAAAGATGCCAAGTGCGCTTCGTGAAACAGCAGAAGGCGGTCTTGCAGCAACGCCGACAGGACGTCGTTTGCAGGAAGAAATTTTTGGAAAGAAAAATGAGAAAGAGGGAAACCTTGCTCACTAAGCAAGGTTTTTTTATTTTTCACTTACAAACTTCTCTAACGTTTCGCCAAGCTCGTGAGAACGTTTTGTTGCCTCTGTAATACATTGAATAAGTGCTTCTTGAAATTGAAAGCTTTTCAATACTTCAATACCAGCTTCTGTCGTTCCTCCTGGCGATGTAATTTCTTTTCTTAATATAGAAGGGTGCTTTTCATTTGTTTTTAACATCTCTGCGGCGCCAATCATTGTTTGGAGAATAAGTGATTTTGCAACAGCTTCCTCTAAGCCGATTTGTTTTGCTGCGTTTTCCATTGCTTCCACAACGTAATAAATATAAGCTGGACCGCTTCCTGATAAAGCGGTGACAGCATGCATATGCTTTTCTTCTACAACAGACACAAGACCAATTGTTTCAAAAAGTGTTTTTGCGAGCATGATATGTTCTTCTTTTGCATGAACAGAAGGAGAAATGGCAGTAGCTGATTTTAAAATTGCTGATGATGTATTTGGCATTGCCCTAATAATAGGAACATTTTTTTTCAGTAAATTGACAATGGATGTCGTGGATACGCCGGCTAGTAATGAAATAATTAATTGATTCTTCGTAATGTAATCTCGTAATGGAGTAAGAGCTTCCACAACATCTTTTGGTTTCATTGCTAAAAATATAATATCAGCGTTAGCAATCAGCTCTTTTTTATTATGTGTACCATGTACACCGTAATGGTGATGCAACTCTTGTAGTCTTCTTTTATTAGAGTGATTACTAACAGTAATTTGTTCTCCTTTTACAACTTGGGCTTGTAATAATCCAGCAATCATCGCTTCGGCAATTGAGCCTGCACCGACAAAGGCGATTTTTTGTAATGACATGATGAGTCCCCCTTTTACTATGCATATAAGAATAACTTAGTGAATTTACATACATTCGCTTCTTCGTAGAAAATCCCTTCTTTTTATCTGAAAATAATGACAAATTTTCATGTTAGATGTAAACTGAAGGAAGATTCATTTTTTGAAACGGTGAAATAGGGGAGGCATAAAGGTATGACAGTTATTCATAGAATGGAAATTCCTGTTCCATTTGCGGTAGAAATAGTTAATGTTTTTTTAGTAGAGGGAGAAACACTTACATTAATTGATACAGGAACGAATACAGAAGAAGCGAGATTAGCATTAGAGAAGCAACTAAATGCACTAGGATATAAGGTAGAAGATATTGAAACAGTTGTACTGACACACCACCATGCAGATCATTGCGGATTATTGGATATATTCTCTAATCAAACAAATATTGTGGGCCATCCGTGGAATGAACCGTGGATTACACAAGATCCGCAATTTCTAAAGCGATATCAACAATTCTTTTTAGAATCATCTAGACAATTTGGAGTTCCAGAAACATTTTTAAAACAAAGTGCATCGCTAACGAAAACAATGATATACTCCTGTAAACGTTCTCTTACACATACTGTAAGAGAAGGGGATAGCATTGCGTCGTTGCCGGAATTTACAGTGATTGAAACACCAGGGCATGCTTCTACCCATATTTCCTTATATCGTGAAAAGGATGGATTGCTAATTGGCGGTGATGCCTTAATTGGACATATTTCTTCTAATCCGATTTTAGAACCGCCATATGAAGGAGAAACAGAGCGAGCAAAGCCGATGCTGCAGTATAATGAAACATTAAAACGCTTAGCTCGTATGAATATTTCACGTGTTTTACCTGGGCATGGGGAAGATATTATCGATGTAAAAAAATTGGTAAATGAGCGTCTACAAAAACAAGAGGCGCGTGCGTTTAAAGTGTTAAATTTATTAAAGGAACAACCGATGACAGCATTTGAAGTGTGTGTCAAACTATTTCCTGTGCTATATGAAAAGCAGTTACCGCTTACAATCTCTGAAACAGTTGGACAATTAGACTTTTTAGCATATAATCAACAGGTGATGATTGATAAGTCATCAGAGCAATGGATTTACTATGCAAAGTAGGTGACAGCCATGAATAGGCGTTTACAAGATAAAGTAATCGTCATAACAGGAGCTTCGAGTGGAATTGGGGAAGAGTTGGCGATGCAAGCAGCGGAGCGCGGTGCAATTCCTGTACTAATCGCTCGTACAGAAGAAAAATTACGAGCGCTCAAACAAAAAATTGAAACCACATATCGTACTTCTTGTCATTATTATGTTTTGGATGTAAGTAATGAAGAAGAAGTAGAACTTGTTTTTACACAAGTGCTTCAAGATATAGGGGGCATTGATATATTAGTCAATAATGCGGGTTTTGGTGTGTTTAAAACGTTTGTCGATGCATCTGTTCAAGAAGTAAAGGATATGTTTGATGTAAATGTATTCGGGTTAGTAGCGTGTACAAAAGCAGTTTTACCTTATATGATTGAACGAAATAGTGGACATATTGTGAATATCGCTTCACTAGCAGGGAAAATTGCAACGCCGAAATCAAGTGCATATGCAGCAACGAAACATGCGGTATTAGGGTTTACAAATAGCTTGCGTATGGAACTTGTAAATACAAACATTACTGTAACAGCAATTAATCCAGGTCCAATCGATACAAACTTCCATACGATAGCGGATCAATCAGGTACATACATAAAAAGTGTAGAACGTTACATATTAAAACCAAACTATGTAGCGCAGCAAATTGTAAAAGCAATCGAAATGAAAAAGCGTGAAGTAAATTTACCGAAGTGGATGAATTTAGGACCGATTATTTTTTCATTGTTTCCAGGGTTATTCGAGCGTGTTGCTGGAAAATCATTAAGTAAAAAATAGGAGATTCTCAAGTAGAGAATCTCTTTTTGTTTAATACAAATTAAAAACTGGCCAGATCTCTTTTTTAGATGGTCAAGAGGATCTGGCCACGCGAGAAGCGGTCAGTGCCTATCTCTGCCACTTGCAAAGTTTAAAACAAAGGGAGAAAACGAGTGGGGGCCATGTTTTGTTTTGCGTAGCAGTGATTTGGATGTTGAAAGGTGAAAATAAGTTTATAAAAATAACGATATCCTCCCGTTTTTAGATGGTCGAGAGCATCTGGCCGTGCGTAGAAGCGGTCAGTGCCTATTTCTGCCACGTGCAAGGTTTAAAACAAAGGGAGAAAACGAGTGGGGGCTATGTTTTATTTTGCGTAGCAGTGATTGGTAAGTTGAAAAATGAAAGTAGGTTTATATAACCTTCTTGTTCTTTAAGATAACGTAATATACTCATACACAACATCTTCTACAGCCTCATATAAATCAGTTTCCGCATTGTTAGAAATAATATTTTGAATACGTTCTATAAGCGTTTCATAGTCTTCTTGTGAAGTTGGCGTACATTGATATTGTTGAAAACTTTTTGTAATCATTTTTTTGATTAATTTTTCATTCATGATTTTTCCCACCTACATGTATATATGTATTGTTTTTATCCCGCTATTCGTGGGCGTCCTGCGATTCTGAACGAGCCGCTTCCGCTTTTCTTAAGAAGTTAGGTGGAAGATAAACTGCTGGCATGCGACCGATTGGTGAGGGCTGATAATTAGTGGGGGATGAAGAAAACCCCCACTGATTAAAGTTTCACTTTATTGTACTTGAATTTGAAAAGAAAATCTCTATATCTTTGTTTTTTGCATAAAAATTCACTATTGTAAAAGTTTTATTAGTAAAATGACTTTATAATATTGATTTTTATTGTTTATGAACTTATAAATATTTAATTGACTTTATAAATATGCAACATTATAATCATATTTAAATCAAAAAGGTAATGAGGAGGAATTATGAAAGCGGCGATTATTGGGGCAACCGGATATGGAGGAATTGAGCTTTTGCGGTTATTAACACATCATCCAAGCTTTACAGTGACATCGGTACATTCTTTTTCGCAAATTGGAGAATTCATGACAACACCATATCCTCATTTATCTACTTTTGTTTCTCATACATTAGCAGAGGTAGATGTTGAAAAGATTGCGAAAGAAGCGGATATTGTGTTTTTAGCAACACCAGCTGGGGTGTCAGTAAATTTGACTCCGAGTTTACTAGAGGCTGGTGTAAGAGTGATTGATTTATCAGGAGATTTTCGAATTCGAAAACCGGCTATATATGAAGAGTGGTATAAAAAAACAGCTGCAAAAGAAGCCGTATTACAACAAGCGGTGTACGGATTAACGGAATGGAAAAAAAGCGAAATCGCAACAGCAAACTTAATTGCGAATCCAGGATGTTATGCAACTGCCACTTTGCTGGCGGCAGCTCCACTAGTAAAAAACGGAATCATCGAAGTAGACTCTCTTATTATTGATGCGAAATCAGGAGTTTCTGGAGCAGGGAAGACACCGACAAGTATGACGCACTTCCCGGAAATTCACGATAATTTATACATTTATAAAGTAAATGAACATCAGCATATCCCGGAAATTGAGCAAATGTTGCAAGAATGGGATGAGAACATGAAACCAATCACGTTTAGTACACATCTGATTCCGATTACGAGAGGGATTATGGTCACGCTCTATGCACAGGCGAAGCAGGGGATAACAGATGCTGTGCTTCAGCAGGTTTATGAGGAAAGTTATTGTTATTCACCGTTTGTAAGAATACGAGAAAAGGGAGTTTTTCCAAGTCCGAAAGAAGTAAGGGGATCTAACTTTTGTGACATCGGAACGGCTTATGATAAACGAACGGGACGAATTACGATTTTAGCAGTTATTGATAATGTAATGAAGGGGGCAGCTGGGCAGGCAATGCAAAATGCAAATATATTAGCAGGGGTGGAAGAAACGGAGAATTTACACTTTATGCCGTTGTATCCGTAAGGGGGAGAAAGCATGATTGAAACAGCATTATGTACGAAGATAGAAAACGGTTCAATTGTAACGCCAAAAGGATTTGCAGCGATCGGAATTCATGCAGGATTAAGAAAAGAGAGAAAAGATATAGGAGCAATCGTATGTGAAGTACCGGCGAGCTGCGGGGCTGTTTATACGCAAAATCAATTCCAAGCAGCTCCTCTTATTGTTACGAAAGAAAGTATTGCTGCTAAGCAAAAATTACAGGCCATCGTTGTGAATAGTGCAAATGCGAATTCTTGCACAGGTACAAAAGGACTGCAGGATGCATATGAAATGCGTGCATTAGCAGCTAACCAGTTTCATGTAGAGGAGAACTACGTTGCGGTAGCATCTACAGGAGTTATTGGAGAGCCCCTGCCAATGGAGAAAATACGAAGTGGTGTTTCTTCGTTACAACCATCAACAGAAGTAGAGATTGCAACATCGTTTTATGAAGCAATTTTGACGACAGATTTAGTTGCGAAACAATCATGTTATAAGTTTTCAATTGAAGGGAAAGAGGTTGTGATTGCCGGAGCTGCAAAAGGATCAGGAATGATTCATCCAAATATGGCAACGATGCTCGGGTTTATTACGACTGATGTGAATATAGAAAGTGAAACATTACAAAGAACTTTATCTCAAGTTATAAATCATACATTTAATCAAATTACAGTCGATGGAGACACGTCTACAAATGACATGGTACTTGTTATGGCAAGTGGGTTATCCAATACAACTGCAATATGCGAAGAACATCCAGAATGGGAGAAATTTTTACTCGCATTTGGAAAGGTATGTGAAGATTTAGCAAAGCAAATTGCGAAAGATGGAGAAGGAGCGACAAAGTTAATTGAAGTAAATGTGCATGGCTCGCGAACTGTAGAAGAAGCAAATAGGATCGCGAAGCAAATTGTCGGCTCCAATCTTGTGAAAGCAGCTATATACGGTGAGGATGCAAACTGGGGCCGTATTATTAGCGCAATTGGACAAAGTGGCATTGTGGTTGAACGAAGTGCGGTTGATATTTATATCCAATCGATTGCGGTATTAAAGGATAGTGAACCTCAATACTTTTCAGAAGAAGAGATGAAACAAATGTTACAACAAGCAGAGCTTGTTATCGATGTATATCTACATCTGGGTAAGGCAAGCGGAAGAGCGTGGGGATGCGATTTAAGTTATGGATATATAAAAATTAATGCTTGTTATCGCTCATAAGGAGAGAAGAGATGAGAGAACGTATTGTAATAAAATGCGGCGGCAGTATGTTGGCTCGTTTAGGCGAAACATTTTTTCAATGTATGAAACAAATTGCGCAAATATATGATGTGATTATTGTTCATGGTGGTGGGCCTGAAATTGATGCGATGCTAAACAAATTAAGTATTCCGATTGAAAAGAAGGATGGACTACGTGTGACAACAGCAGAGGTAATGAAAATTGTACAAATGGTATTATGCGGCAGTGCAAATAAGACATTTGTTTCAAAATTAAATGAACAAAAACTTGAAGCAGTTGGATTATCTGGCTGTGATGGAAGGTTATTGCAAGTCGCTCCACTAGAAGCAGAATTTGGTTTTGTTGGTGAAGTGAAATTTGTTCGAACGGCGCTATTACAATGTTTGTTAGCCAATCAGTTTATTCCTGTTGTTGCACCTGTTGGAGTAATGGATGGACAGCTATATAACGTGAATGCAGATACAGCAGCAGCGGCAATTGCGATAGCGATCAATGCGAAAAAATTAATTTTTATTACAGATGTAGATGGCGTTATATACAAGGATCAACTCCTTGAGAAAGCAGATGAACAGCAGCTTCTAGAGCTTATAGATAATGAAACGATTACTGGCGGAATGATTCCGAAAGTGAGAGCAGCATTGACATCATTGGAACTAGGTGTAAAGGATGTTGGAATTGTGAACGGTACACAATGTTTTTTGACAAATAAAGGAGAGTGGATTGGCACAACAGTAACGAAAGGGGGGAGAGGTAGTGGGGCAGCATATTTTTCCAACATACAGTAGACGGATTATTGAAATTGTGAACGGGAGCGGCACAAAGGTTACAGATAAACAAGGAAAGCAATATTTAGATTTTACTTCTGGAATTGCGGTATGTAATTTAGGGCATTGCCATCCAGCGGTGGTAAATGCTGTTGAAGAGCAATTGCAAACAATATGGCACATTTCAAATCTATTTCCTCATACAGTACAAGAAGAAGTTGCTAAGTTATTAACAAAGGATCGAGAGTTACACTATGCATTTTTTTGTAATAGCGGAGCGGAAGCGAATGAGGCAGCGCTGAAGTTAGCACGTAAGTATACAGAGAAATCCGTTGTAATTACGTGTAAGCAATCATTTCATGGAAGAACTTTTGCAACGATGAGTGCGACAGGACAATCTAAAATTCATGATGGATTTGGACCACTTCTTCCAAGTTTTCTACATATTCCTTTTAATGATATTACTGCGTTTCAAGAAGCGATGAATGAAGAAATCGCAGCTGTTATGGTGGAAATTGTACAGGGAGAGGGCGGTGTTATTACAGCAGATGTTCCATTTTTACGTGAAATTGAGAAGTTGTGTCATGCATACGGTGCACTTTTCATTGTAGATGAAGTGCAGACCGGAATTGGGAGAACAGGGACGTTATTTGCATATGAACAAATAGGAATTTCACCTGATATTGTCACAGTTGCAAAAGCGCTTGGAAATGGTATTCCGGTTGGAGCGATGCTTGGTAAAAAAGAATTTGGATCCGTTTTCTCCCCAGGAACACACGGCTCGACGTTTGGCGGGAATTTTATTGCGATGGCAGCAGCAAAAGAAGTATTACAAATTGTTTCGCAGCCTTCTTTTTTGCAAGAAGTACAAGAAAAAGGAGCGTATTTTTTACGGAAATTACAAGAAGAGTTACAGGATACGGAATGGATGATTGATATTCGAGGGAAAGGGCTCATGATTGGGGTTGTTTGCAAAGGAGAAGTTAGTGCTATTGTAGCGGCGTTAGAGAAAGAAGGCCTTCTCGTTTTGCAGGCTGGATCTAATATACTGCGTATATTACCACCGCTTATTGTAACGAAAGCAGAAATAGATGAAGCAGTGCAAATAATGAATGGTGTATGCAAACAAACATTGCTAAAATAGAGGAGGAATTTGTATGCAAATAGTGTCTGTACCAAAACTGCAAACTAAAGATATTTTAACATTAGAGGAATTAACACAAGAAGAGATCATTGCAATTATTGAATTTGCGATGTACGTAAAAAAAGAAAAAACATTACCACTATTAAATGGTAAAATTTTAGGATTAATCTTTGATAAACATTCTACTCGTACACGTGTATCTTTTGAAGCTGGAATGATTCAGCTTGGAGGGTATGGTATGTTTTTAAATGGCAAGGAGTTGCAACTGGGCAGAGGAGAAAGTATTGCGGATACTGCAAAAGTGCTATCACAATATATAGATGGAATTGTGATACGAACATTTTCACATGAGGAAGTAGAAGGATTAGCAAAGGAAGCAACAATTCCTATTATTAATGGATTAACCGATGATCACCATCCGTGTCAGGCCCTAGCAGATTTAATGACGATTTATGAAGAAGTAAATACATTTCAAAATATTAAGCTTGCTTACGTTGGTGATGGAAATAATGTTTGTCATTCATTGCTCCTTGCGAGTGCGAAAGTAGGGTTGAACATTACAGTTGCAACGCCTCAAGGGTATGAAGCGAATGAAGAAATTGTGAATCGTGCAATCGGAATTGCAAAGGAAACAGGAGCTGAAATTGAGATTACATATCATGCAAAAGAGGCTGTCAAAGAGGCGGATTTTATTTATACAGATGTTTGGATGAGTATGGGGCAAGAAGATAATAAAGAGAAATATGAATTGTTTCAGCCATATCAAGTAAACGAGCAACTGGTTCAAGAAGCAAAATCAACTTATCGTTTCTTACACTGCTTACCAGCTCATCGCGAAGAAGAAGTAACCTCAGAAATCATTGATGGCCCACAATCAATTGTGTTTCAACAAGCGGGAAATCGCCTGCATGTACAAAAGGCATTGTTAGCCAGTTTATTACAAGAAAAACAACCTTCTTCATAATAGAAGGTTGTTTTTGATTCGAAATGTCTTATCTAGCTTCGCATTTTCTCTTTACATACTTTATAATAGTAAGAAACAGAAAAATATAAGAGAGATGATGTAGATGCGAGTAAATACGAAAACATATTCATTCTTTCAGCGTATTTGGCGAGGAGTGAAGTTAAATTATTATAAATTATTGCGTGCACCAGAAGGTGCAAAAATTGTATCACGAGGATTTGCTGTTGGTTTTGGAATGGAGATGCTAGTCATTCATACGGCTTCGCTCGTATATCTTATTTTTTATCCACTTGTTCGATTGTTGAAAGGTTCGTTTCCTGCAGCTGTTATCGGTAATATTATTGGAAAAGCAACATTTTTACCTGTTCTGTTAATTCCTTTTGCGCATGCACTCGGAAAATTTATTTATCCATTTGAAGTAAAAAAAGTGCCGTATCACCACTATACAATAAAAGACTTTTTTTCAAGTCATGTGCTAACGATGTTAAGAAGCTTGTTACAAAACGAAGTGTATGTAATAATCGGAATGACAATTTTAGGAATTGTATTCGGGATAATTGCTTATTTTGTTATGTACCATTTATACGAGAAGAACCGAAGATTACGATTGACGAAAAGAAAGAAACAAATAAAAAGACCAATTGCACAACTATAATGAATGCACATCAAATTTCCTTTTTGAATATGCTTCTAAAAAGGAGGAAAGCTGATGTTTTTTTCTTATTATGATCCTAGATACTATCCACAAATTGTGTATTATCCTGTTCCATATATAAGGCAGACTGTGCAACCATTACAAGAAAGTAAACCGTATTTAACTACTTGGCCGTATTCAAATGTATATTATGGAAATTATTACGAAACATAAAGCTGCTTCTAGTTAGAAGCAGCTTTATATATTTGCTTTCAAAATTAAATTTTGGATTGTTTGCAATGAATGGGTTAACTGTTCCCGATCGCTTGCTGATAATGTTTGTAAATTTTCTTTTAGTTTTTTTAAAAGGAATTGTTTGTATTGATTGACTAATGATTTTCCTTCAGCTGTAAGAGACATTAAAATAACACGCCGATCTTTTTCGCTATAATGGCGCTCTACAAGCTCTTCTTGAATGAGTTTATTTAACAGTGGTGTCATATTCGGTCTTGAAATAGCTAACCGTTTGCCGATTTCTGAAACTGCTAATGTATCTCGCTCATGCAATAACAACAACACCTGTGTATGTGATGGCGGCATCTGTCGCTGAGAAGAGAACTCTCCAGGAAGCATAAACTTGCGATAAAAAAGAGGCACTAACGAAAGGAGATGATCAACGATGCGTTCCCACTCACGTGAATCCATATAACAGGCCCCCTTCTGTTCTTATTGTAACAAAAAAACACAATGTTATAAAAATAGAATGATTTTTGCGTGAATCTAAGGTAAACAACCACCTGTAGGAACCCCGCTTACTTATGGAAGTTTCACTTTATCCCGCCCAAACAGGCGGTAATTTGTGTGAAGTCAGGAAGAAGAACCGCCTGTAAGGACCCGATTGGTTCAACTAACCATAAGTAGGAACCCCGCCTACTTATGGAAGTTTCACTTTATATGATAACACTTGTTGTGCAAATGATTCTGCGATTTTTTCATATCCTTTATCATTTGGATGAACTTGATCATACAGTAAATCTTTTTGATCATTTGGTAATAATGTACGAATTGGTAAGACGAGTGAAGGTTGATTTTTTTTTGAAATCGAATATATGATTTTGTTCCAATTATCTAAGAAAACATTTGCGTAAGAAGCGAGGGAATCCTCCAGTTTTAATGGGTTATAGAGCTCAGATAAAATGATAAGTGCATTCGGATTAGCAGCACGAATCGTTTTTACAATGTTTTGTAAATCTTGTTCGAAATGATCTTTTTCTTCATTTAATAATTTCATTCCCTCTATAACACCGACATTTCGTTTTATGTGTAAAACGTTATTCCCGCCAATACTAATTGTAATCATATGAGCTTCTTTTATTTTTTGCTTCATTTCCTCGGTTTGCATCATTTGCAGTAACCGGTCTGTTGTTAAGCCGTTTATTGCAAGGTTATCGACTATAATTTGTTTTTGTAATTGTGTTTCTAATATATGAGAAGCAACTTGTACATAGCCACCTTGTGTAGACCCGTAACCTTTTGCAAGAGAATCCCCTAGGACAAGATGATGAAGCGTCGCATCTGTTTGTGTATCAATCCAGTGCGGAACGGTCGCTGCCGGAGATTCTTTTTGAACATTTGTCTCATCATTCTTTTCATAATGCAACAATGTAATGATAAGAAGGAGGAGACAAAGTGTAGACAAAAGAAGTTTGTTCATCGTTTTATCCTCCTTATAAATGGTTATTGTATCATATTCATGATCAGAAGCAATGGAATATACATTACATCTTTATGAAAAATTTACAAAGTTTTTACAAAAAATTTGTAGAAGTACGTCAAAATTTGTTGACGATATAAACGACTGTTCGTTATGATAAATTTTAGATGGGGTAAATTTATCCAACTCGCAAAGGAAGTAGGACAACTAACTTCTTTGTAATCTGGATAATTAAGAAGTAGGGACACAGATCCCATCGTATATTTTATAACTAGGGATTATGTTATAAGGGGGATTTTTTGTGAAAAAATCAACAAAAACGTTGGCTGGTGCTGCACTTGCATTAGGTGTTATTGCTCCACAAGTATGGATTACGCCTGCATATGCAGAGGAAAGTACTGTAAAACTAAGAATATTAGAAACATCTGATATTCACGTAAACTTAATGAACTATGATTACTATCAAACAAAAACGGATAATAAAGTAGGATTAGTTCAAACAGCGACTCTTGTTAATCAAGCACGAGGAGAGTCAAAAAACTCTGTTTTATTTGATGATGGAGATGCCTTGCAAGGGACGCCGCTTGGTGATTACGTAGCGAAAGTAAAAGGTTTAGAAGGAGATTATGTACATCCATTGTATCGTTTAATGAATATGATGAAATATGACGTCATTTCTCTTGGGAACCATGAATTTAACTACGGTTTAGATTATTTAAAACAAGCGACTAGCAAAACACAGTTTCCTGTAATTAACTCGAATGTATATGATGCAAATAATGGTAAAAATTATTTCAAACCGTACCATGTGTTTGAAAAAGAAGTAGAAGATGAGGCTGGTCAAAAACATAAAGTAAAGATTGGCGTAATGGGCTTTGTTCCACCACAAATTATGAGCTGGGATAAAGCAAATTTAGAAGGAAAAGTAATAGCGAAAGATATTGTAGCAACAGCAAAAGAAATGATTCCGAAAATGAAAGCAGAAGGTGCAGATGTTATTGTTGCGTTAGCACACTCTGGCATCGATAAGAATGGATACAATATTGGAATGGAGAATGCTTCTTATTATTTAACGGATATTCCTGGTGTTGATGCGGTATTAACAGGACATTCTCATGCAGTTGTAACGGATAATTTCAATGGTGTTCCTGTTGTTATGCCTGGTGCTTTTGGAAGTAATTTAGGAATTGTTGATATGGAATTGAAGCAAGTGAATGGAGAATGGAAAGTACAAAAGGATAAATCGAAACCTTCCGTTCGTCCAATTGCAGACAGTAAAGGAAATGCAAAAGTAGACTCAGATCAATCATTAGTAGAAGCGATAAAGGATGATCATGAAGGAACAATTAAATATGTAAATACGCCAGTTGGCGAAACGACAGCGCCAATTAATAGTTACTTTGCGCTTGTACAAGATGATCCATCTGTTCAAATTGTAACGAATGCACAAAAGTGGTACACAGAGAAGAAGATGAAGGGTACGAAATTTGAAGGGTTGCCAATTCTGTCAGCAGGTGCACCGTTTAAAGCAGGTGGACGTAACGGCGCTACATATTATACAGACATTCCAGCGGGAACGCTTGCAATTAAAAACGTTGCGGACTTATACGTATATCCAAATACATTATATGCAGTGAAAGTAAATGGGGCTCAGTTGAAAGATTGGTTAGAAATGTCTGCTGGTCAATTTAATCAAATCGATCCAAAGAACAAAGATGAGCAAAAATTAGTGAATATTAACTATCCAACATACAATTTTGATGTATTAGATGGCGTGAAATATGAAATTGATGTAACGCAGCCAGCTAAATATGACAAAGATGGAAAAGTTGTAAATGAAGCTGCAAATCGTATTGTGAACTTAACGTTTGCTGGAAAACCGGTAACGGATAGTCAAGAATTTGTTGTAGCAACGAATAATTACCGAGGTAGCAGTCAAACATTCCCGGGTGTAAGTAAAGGAGAAGTGCTTTTACAGTCTCCTGATGAAACACGTCAAATTATTGTAGAGTATATGAAAGAAAAGAAAACAATTAACCCGACAGCAGATAAAAACTGGACATTTAAACCAATTACTGGTGAGAATTTGAATGTTACATTTGATTCTTCTCCAAATGCCCAAAAATATCTCACAAAAGATGGCAATATTTCTTACGTTGGCCCATCAGAAAATGAATTTGCAAAATATGCAATGGATTTAACGAAGAAAAATGAACAAGCTGATGGAGAGAAGCCAAATGGTGGCGGTAATGGAACTGATCAACCGACAAAGCCAACAGATAATAACAATGGCGGAGATCAGCCGAAAACAACAGAAGATCATAAAAACGGCGAAGAGAAGCCGGTAACAGCAGATCCAGGTCAAGAGCAAACGAAAACAGACAACAGCTTGCCAAAGACAGGAGCGAATGTGTTTACGACATTAGGAGCAGGTCTTGCGTGTATTGGTGCAGGTGCGATTGCATTATTTAGAAGAAAGAAATTAAATAAATAATAAAGAAAAAGTCCACTGCTAGGCAGCGGACTTTTCTTTATGTTCTTTTTCCCATGAAAGGCCAAATCCTGTGAATCCAACAAATAAGGTAATGATTGGACAAAGTAAACAGAAAACGGTATATGGCAGGTAGCTCATTGTTGGTACGTTTAGGACACTTGCGAGAAACACCCCACTAACCCCCCATGGTACGAGTGGATTAATAACTGTACCGGCATCTTCTAATACACGTGATAGATTGCGGCGCTTTAAGCCCAGCTCATCGTATTTTTCGGCAAATGCTTGACCTGGTAAGATGATTGAAAGGTATTGTTCACCAAGCAAAAAGTTAACCCCGATTGCAGTAGCTGCTGTTGAGAAGATTAAACGTCCGCTCGTAGTGACAAAGTTTGCGATTGCAGCCATAAGTTGTTTGATAATCCCCATTTCTTGTAGTAATCCTCCCATACCGAGTGAAAGGAAAATAAGAGCAACAGACATTAACATACTTTGTAACCCGCCGCGTGTTAATAAACTATCGATATCTTTTACACCTGTATGCGATACATATCCGTTTTGCATAATATTAATTAAATTTGTAAGAGATGTATTTGGCGTAAAAATAAATAGAATGATAATACCTGAGATAATACCAGCAAGTAATGTAGGAACTGCGGGAACTTTTTTAACCGCTAATACAAATAACACAAGAACAGGTAGTAAAGTAACAATAGAAATTGTTGCATGTTCTTGTAATGTTTCTGTGAAAGAAGCAAACTGAAGTTGTCCAGAAGTGCCTTTCCCAAGAATAAAGAAAATAACGAGTGAAATAGTAAATGCAGGTACAGTTGTCCACAACATATTTCGAATATGATCAAACATATCTACTTTAGAGACAGCGGGTGCTAAATTTGTTGTGTCAGAAAGAGGTGACATTTTGTCTCCAAAGAAAGATCCAGAAATAACAGCACCAGCAACTAAAGCAGCATCGTATCCGAGAGCACTTCCCATTCCCATGAAGGCAATTCCAACTGTCGCAGCTGTTGTGAAGGCACTACCAATACTAGTACCGATAATAGAACAGACGATAAAGACTGTTGGTAAGAAAATTTTAGGTGAAACAATTTGAAAACCGTACACCATTAATGTCGGAATCGTTCCAGCAGCGATCCAAACACTTATTAATGCACCGACAAGTAAAAAGATAAAAATAGATGGTAAGCCAGCTGAAATACCATTTCTCATCCCGTTCTCCATCACAGACCATGGTATTTTTTTTATGAATCCAAATGCTAGTAATATGACAATCCCAAATAAAATAGGAATATGAGGCATAACTTGTAATTGAATGACGCTAAAACCGATACAGAAAAAGATAAGAGCTGTTAGTATAATAGATGCTCGTTTTGTAATCATGATAATAAATTCTCCTTAGATGTTATGGTTTACTATGGTTTGAAAAAATACGCCAATATCGAATAATTCCGCCGGCCGCCCCAACTTGCATATTACTTCTCTCCTTTTTTGAAAATAAAAAATGCCCCTGCAATATATGCAGGGGCGAAAATAATCGCGGTACCACCCTAGCTTGTGAAATGTACGTATGACAATTAAAGGTATATACCGATCGATGAAAATAAAAAACGTCCCTGCAATATATGCAGGGACGAAAACATCGCGGTACCACCCTAAATTGTGAAATAAAAAAATTTCACCACTTTGCAGAAATAACGGTCTGTATCCGTCTTTCACTACTCCAATCATTTCGTAAAAGAAGCTCAAGGGGGTAATTCATACTTCGTTCTGTACTGATTCGCACCAACCACCAGCTCTCTGAAATCATGAAGCGAAATACTACTAAATCCTATCATTGCCGATTCATATCGTGTTAGTAAATTTTTATCATATAAAATAGGAGGATGTCAATAATTATTTTTGCAGTTGTATGATAGAGAAAAAGAGTACAAATTATCTTTTTGTTCTTTATAATGAATGTAAGGAGGGCAAAATATGAAGATAAAAATTATAATTATTTCAATGTTGTTTACAGTCATTGGTGGTGCTGGAATTTATACAGCATTTGCGTCATCTCCTAATTCAGTAAAGAAAAGTGTTGAAAAGCCAAAAGAAACAGTAAGACAAAATGAAGAAGAAAACATGCAAAAAACAGCAGATAAATTCGGAGTTTCTACAGAAGGAAAAACAAAAGAACAAATCCAAAAAGAAATAGGCACAGTGCGTTATGAAAAGCGCCAAGAGCTTCTTCGAGAGCATGCAAAAGAGCTCGGAATTGAAATAGAAGGTAAAACGGATGAACAATTCATTCAAGAGATTGGTAAAATTCAGCACGGCAAATAAGGCGACTTATCCTAGGATAGGTCGTTCTTTTTTTTGAGAATATAATTCCATGAAAAAGAATTGACAGTATTTGTTTTATAATGTTAACTTTAAATTAAAATAAGTTAACATTAGGGGTGGCAGTCATGACTGTAAGAAGCATGGAGCAAACTTTTACATATGAGGAACTAGCTCAAAAAAATAAAGATTATGTGTGGCATCCATTTACTCAAATGAAAGATTATTTGGAGGATGATCCTGTCATTATTGAACGAGGAGAAGGAAGAAAATTATATGATGTGAATGGGAAAGGCTATTGGGACGGTGTGTCTTCTATTTGGCTCAATGTTCATGGTCACCATGTTCAAGAGCTAGATGATGCGATTCGGGAGCAATTAAATAAAATTGCTCACTCCACATTGCTAGGTATTGCGAATGTACCAAGTATTTTATTAGCCGAAAAAATTATTGAAATTGTACCCAATGGACTGAAGAAAGTTTTTTATTCTGATTCCGGTGCAACATCAGTTGAAATTGCAATTAAAATGGCCTTTCAATATTGGCAGCATAAAGGAAAGCCTGAAAAGAAAAAATTTATTACGATGAAAGAAGCGTATCATGGTGACACAATAGGTGCTGTATCTGTTGGGGCAATTGATCTGTTTCACCAAACGTATAGTACACTTTTATTTGATACGCTAAAAGTACCATATCCGTATACATATCGTTCTCCTTATGGGAAAGATGGGCAAATAATTGTGAAAAAACATTTAGAAGAAATGGAAGATTTATTGCAGGGCAATCACGAAGAAGTAGCAGCTGTTATTGTTGAACCGCTTGTCCAAGGAGCGAGCGGAATTATTACAATGCCAGATGGTTATTTAAAAGGATTGCGAGAGCTTTGCACAGCATACAATGTTCTTCTTATTACAGATGAAGTAGCAACTGGATTTGGCAGAACAGGCAAAATGTTTGCATGCGAACATGAGGGAATCACACCGGATATTTTAACTGCTGGAAAAGGGTTAACAGGAGGGTATTTACCGGTTGCAATTACCGTAACGACAGAAGAAATTTATCGTGCTTTTTTAGGTGACTATGAGGAACAAAAAACGTTTTTCCATGGTCATAGTTATACAGGGAATCCACTAGGCTGTGCAGTAGCACTTGCAAACTTGAAATTATTTGAAACGACTAACCTTATAGAAGCTGTTAGTCATAAAGCAGAATATATCGCAAAACGCTTAGAATTTTTGCAGGGGTTTAAGCATGTGGGAGATATTCGTCAGCGAGGCTTTATGATTGGCATTGAGCTCGTGCAAAATAAAGAAACGAAGGAAGCATATTCTTGGCAGGAACGAGTCGGTGTGAAGGTTTGCAGAAGAGCACGTAATTTAGGAATGATTCTTCGTCCGCTAGGGAATGTCGTTGTCTTTATGCCGCCGCTTGCTTCTACGATAGAAGAACTTGATGATATGATTGCGATTTTACAGCAAGCTATTCAAGAGGTAACGGAGGGAGAATGATGAGAGGTTTCTTTGTGACAGCAACCGATACGGAAGTAGGAAAAACGGTTGTAACAGGTGCATTAGCAGGTGTACTTCGGGAGCGCGGATATAATATCGGTGTCTATAAACCATTGCAAAGCGGTCATCTTTCCTCCCATCCAGAAGGAGACGCCGCTCGGTTGAAAGCAGCTGCCGGTGTAACAATATCATGCGAAGAGATTTGCCCTTATTCAGTTGAAGAACCGCTTGCGCCTCGTTTAGCAATGAAGCGGGCAGGAAGGCAAGTGTTATTGTCAGATATTACGAGTCATTACGAAGAATTATCGAAACAATTTGACTCTTTGCTTGTAGAAGGCGCTGGCGGACTTGTAGTTCCTTATACAGACGATGCTCTCGTTGTCGATTTTGCGAAACAACTGCAATTACCATTGCTTATTGTAGCAAGGCCAACACTTGGAACAGTGAATCATACTATTTTAACGGTTTCTTATGCAAAAGCACACGGCTTATCAGTCGCGGGGATCATTTTATCTGGATGCCGAGAACATGAAAAAGAAAGAGTATTAGAAAACAAAGAAATGATAGAAGAATTAAGCGGCGTACCGGTTATTGGGTTGCTGCCAGCGCTTCGTGAAGATTTTACAAGAAATGAACGATTACAAGCGGTAGAAGAGAGTATTGCTATCTCAAGATTAGAGGAGTTTTTACGCAATGAATCCAGTGTGGGAAACGCATTTTCAGTCTAAGCTATCGAGTCTTATAGAAACATCACAGCACCGAAAATTGTTGGCGACGGAGCACGCCGAACAAGCGTGGCTCGTTCGAAATGGAAAGAGATTATTAAATTTAGCTTCAAACAATTACTTAGGATTAGCTGGTGATGAACGATTAAAAGAAGCGGCAATAGAAGCGACAAAAAGGTATGGGACCGGAGCAACGGCGTCTCGTCTTGTTGTTGGGAACTATCCGTTATATGAAGAAATTGAACAGCGTATATGTGCTTGGAAAGAAACTGAAAAAGCGCTAATTGTGAATAACGGTTACACGGCAAATGTTGGAGCAATTTCTTCCCTTGTAAGTCGTCATGACGTCGTGTTTAGCGATAAGTTAAATCATGCAAGTATTGTAGATGGCATTGTATTAAGTGGGGCCGAGCATAAGCGCTATCGTCATAATGATTTAGAACATTTAGAGAAATTACTGAAATCTGCTAAGGTAGAAAAACGAAAACTTATTGTGACGGATACTATTTTTAGCATGGATGGAGATAGGGCTCATTTAGAGGACTTAGTGATGCTGAAAGAAAAATACGGAGCGCTTCTTATGGTTGATGAGGCACATGCGGGCGGAATATATGGGAGAAATGGAGCGGGTCTTGCTCATGAGCATCCCCAATTAGCTAAGTCGATTGATATTCATATGGGTACATTTAGTAAAGCAATGGGCTGTTACGGAGCGTATATTACCGGAAGTGCTGTTTGCATCGAGTATATGATCAATACGATGCGCAGCTTTATTTTTACAACCGCTTTACCTCCAGGAACCCTTGGAGCAATCGGGAAAGCAATTGACATTGTAAGAAAAGATGAAACACATCGTCATAGATTAATAGAAAATGGCCGATATTTCCGAACAAATCTGCAAGAAGCTGGTTTTCATATTGGAGACAGCACCACGCATATTGTTCCTGTTATTGTAGGTTCGAATGAAGCAGCGCTCTGTTTTAGTATGAAATTGCAAGAAGCAGGAATAGCAGCAATTGCTATTCGGCCGCCTACTGTTCCGCAGTGTAGTTCTCGCATTCGGTTTGCCGTAACAGCGCATCATACAAATGATGATTTACAATGGGCGACGCAGCGGATTGTACAAATTGGAAAAGAAGAAGGAGTGATTTCATGACTGGGCCTAGTCTTGTGCTTATTCCAGGGTGGGGCATGGAAGAACCGGTTTGGGAAGCATTCCTTCCGCATTTACATGATTTTCCCGTACATGTTGTTCATTGGCGTAATAGTGAAGATGGGCATGAGTTTCAACGTCGAATTATAGAGGTAGCAGAAGGGAAAGAAGTAATTTTAGTTGGTTGGTCACTTGGGGCATTGGCCGCTCTTCAAGTGCATCATTCATTGCAAACGAAAGGGATTGTTTTACTAGGAGGGACAGCGAAATTTACAACAGATGCTGATTACATATATGGCTGGAAAAAACCTTTTGTCGAACGAATGAACCGAAATCTTTTGAAACAAAAAGATGATACGTTGAAACGGTTTTATGTGAGTATGTTTTCCAAGGCGGAGCAGGAAAACGGACAGGAGATTGCATTTCTCAAAATAGCTGAACAATTCCAAGGTGATTCGATTCACTCTTTGCAATGTGGACTTCATTATTTAATAGAAACAGATGTTAGAGAACAGCTATTGCAAATAGATGTGCCAGTATTGCTTCTTCATGGAAAGGATGATGTGATTTGTCCGCCTTCTGCAGCGGAGTATATACAAGAAAAAATAAACGCATCACTCACAATTATAGAAGGAGCTGGACATGCACTTTGTTTCACACAAGCAAAGCGATGTGCAAAAGAAATTATACAGTTTGTAAAGGGGATAGAGCGAAATGATTAACAAGACGTTGTTACAAAAACGATTTAATCAAGCTGCTGTATCCTATGATCAATATGCAAATGTTCAAAAAAAGATGGCAGATCGTCTGCTTGTTTATCTGAAAGAACATTACGATGAAGCGGCACAAATTCATATTTTAGAGCTTGGCTGCGGCACAGGCTATGTAACAGAGCAATTAGCAACATCCTTTCCAAAAGCAACGATTACAGCTGTTGATTTTGCAGAAAGCATGATTGCGAAAGCAAAAACAAGGTGTAATGTAGAGTCTGTTATATTTCAATGTGAAGACATTGAACGTATTACACTTCACGAACAATATGATGTAATCATCTCCAATGCAACATTTCAATGGTTAAATGATTTGTCAGCTACATTAGCGAACCTATATAAAAATTTACGTGAAAATGGTGTATTGCTGTTTTCGACATTTGGAAATGAAACGTTTCATGAGCTTCATACATCATTTCAGCGTGCGAAAACAGCGTATGCAATAGAAGATACAGCCACCGTTGGACAAGCTTTTTTTACAAGATTACAGCTACAAGAATTATGTAAAAGAATAAAAGGGGATATATATGTTGCTGAAACATGTTACATAGAAACATTTGCTACAGTTCGTGAATTTTTACAATCGATTCGTAAAGTTGGAGCAACGAATAGTAATGAAGGATCTTATTGTCAAAGTCCTTCTATCTTTCGCAGCATGCTTCGCATATATGAACGAGATTTTACAGAAGGTGAACGAATTGCAGCAACTTATCATGCTTTATTTTCTTATATGAAAAAAGAAGGGAAGAGAAGAAATGAAACAGGTACAAACGAAAACAGATTGGAAGCAAATCGCATTTGAAGTAATAGAGGGAAGAGATGTAACGAAAGAAGAGGCACTCAGTATTTTACAAGAAAATGACGAAGAAATTTTAGAAATTATGAATGCGGCGTATGTGATTCGTCATCATCACTTCGGAAAAAAAGTAAAATTAAATATGATTATTAATACGAAGTCAGGTTTATGTCCAGAAGATTGCGGGTATTGTTCTCAATCAATCGTATCCGAAGCCCCGATTGATAAATATGCTTGGTTAACGCAAGAGAAGATTGTAGAAGGTGCGCATGAAGCAATCAGACGTAAGGCAGGCACATATTGTATCGTTGCTTCTGGTCGCCGCCCAACGAATAAAGAAGTTGATCATGTTATTGGAGCGGTAAAAGAAATTCGCGAAACGACTGATTTGAAGATTTGTTGCTGTCTAGGATTCTTAAATGAAGATCAAGCGCAGCGCCTTGCAGAAGCTGGCGTACATCGTTACAATCATAATTTAAATACGCATGTAGATAATTACGAAAGCATTTGTTCAACTCATACGTATGACGATCGTGTTGATACAGTTGAAAAAGCGAAGCATGCGGGTATATCACCGTGTTCTGGTGCTATTTTCGGAATGGGTGAAACGAAGGAACAACGCGTAGAGATTGCATTTGAATTAAAGCGTATAGATGCGGATTCTATTCCATGTAACTTCCTTGTTGCTGTAAAGGGAACACCGTTAGAAGGACAAAAAGAATTAACACCAATGCAATGCTTGAAGGTATTAGCAATGATGCGTTTTGTGAATCCGTCAAAAGAAATTCGTATTTCTGGTGGACGTGAAATTAATTTACGATTTGTTCAACCTCTTGGCTTATTTGCGGCAAACTCAATATTCGTTGGCGATTATTTAACAACTGCTGGCCAAGAGCCAACAGCAGACTGGGGAATGATTGAAGATTTAGGGTTTGAAATTGAGGAATGTGCATTATAAAGTGAAACTTCCATCAGTGGGGGCCTCATCCCCCACTGATGGTTAGCCCGCTCAATCGGGCTTTTACGAACAGTTATCTCCCATCTACCTTCTTCGCTTCTTTCTCAATCTTGAGGTGGGGGTTTTACTGCCCACGAATAGCGGGATAAATACGATAATAACTTGAGAAGAAAGCTCTCCACGGCGGAGCTTTCTTTTTTGTAAATAAAATGTAATAAAGCGTATATAAGTGTTGTGATCACTGGATTTGTAAAGAGGTGACATAATATGTATTTGAATTTCCCATTCTGTAATTGTACATAGTAAAAGAGAATTTAATCGCGATTTGGGGGATTCGCATGCATAAACATATATTAGCAGTTATGAGTTTGCTTATTTTATTAAAGGCGGTTAGTGCAGATCCAGTAAAAGCGGCTGAAAATCCTGAACAGAAAGATTTACAAAAGAGGGTCGAACAGCATTTTCGACACCAAGCTGCGTACTTTGGAATCGAAACAGAAGGGAAAAATTTGAAAGAAGTGCGTCAAGAGCTTCAAACTGTGCAAGAAGGACAGAGAGAAGGAAAAGTGGAAAAATGAAAAGAGGCCGAAGCCTCTTTTTATTTGAAATGTAATCACTTTATCCCGCATTAACGGGCAGTAATACTCCCGCCTCAAAATTCAGCGGAAGCAAAGAAGTTAGGCGGGAGATAACTGCCCGTAAAAGCCCGATTGGTGAGGGCTAATAATCAGTGGGGGATGAAGAAAACCCCCACTGATTAAAGTTTCACTTTATCCCGCTCAAACGGCCGGTAAGAAGTAAGGGCAGGAGGAAAATCAAACCAGCCATAAGAGCCCGATTGGTTTAACTAACCTCTTGTGAGGAAAAGCGTCTCACAAGAGGAAGTTTCACTTTATCCCCAATGGCGAGATAGGTTTGCCATCTCAATCGCTGCAACGGCTGATTCCCAGCCTTTATTGCCAGCTTTTGTACCAGCGCGTTCAATTGCTTGTTCAATCGTTTCTGTTGTTAACACGCCAAAGATAACAGGAATTTCTGTTTGTAATGAAAGTGAAGCTACGCCTTTTGCTACTTCATTACATACATAATCATAATGCGTTGTTGCGCCGCGTATCACAGTTCCAAGTGTAATAACAGCATCGTATTTTCCGCTGTTTGCCATTTTCTTTGCGATTAACGGAATTTCGAATGCACCAGGCACCCAAGCGACATCAATGTTGCTTTCTTCTACCCCGTGACGCTTTAAACCGTCTAATGCACCACCTAATAGTTTGCTTGTAATAAATTCGTTAAAACGACCAACGACAATACCTACTTTTAATCCTGTACCAACTAAATGACCTTCAAATACCATCATGTATCTCTCCCTTAATCTATATAATTTTATTTTAATTATTCCAAAATAGAAGTTGCTATTAGGCAAAGCGAAATATGGTTTGCTCTCACCCATCCAAAAAGTAAGGGTTTTTAATGTCCTTTTTTCAAAGTGTGTATAAATCGACTTTGATTTTTTAACACACAAATTGCTATTATGCGAATATAATATGTCCGCTATTGGCCTGCTCTTTTTGTTTCAAACCTGGCATGTGGCAGGAAAAGGCCCTGACCGCTCCTATGCGTGGCCAGACGCTCTCGCCCTCCCCTAAAAAAGGAGGTTTTAATGTCCTCTTTTGAATTTGTAGTTATATATTATAAATTTAATAAATGGCCTAATTTTGTTGATTTCGTTTGTAAATATGCTCTATTCTCTTCTTTTGCCGGCATTTGGAGCGGCACGCGTTCCAAAACTTCTAAATCATAACCTTGTAAGCCTGCAATTTTCCGTGGGTTATTTGTTAAAAGGCGAAGTTGTTGTAACCCTAAATCTTTTAAAATTTGTGCGCCAATACCATAATCACGAAGATCAGCTGCAAAGCCAAGTTTTTCATTTGCCTCTACAGTATCGTAACCTTCTTCTTGCAGTTTATATGCTCGTAATTTATTAAGCAGTCCAATGCCCCGGCCTTCTTGACGCATGTAAAGAAGAACCCCTTTTCCTTCTCGTTCAATTTGAGCGAGAGCTGCATGAAGCTGCGGACCGCAGTCGCAGCGGCAAGATCCAAATACATCGCCAGTTAAGCACTCAGAATGGACGCGCACAAGCACTGGTTCACCTGTAGAAACGTCGCCTTTTATAAGCGCGATATGTTCTTGATTATCTAGAGAATTAGAATAGCCAATGGCCTGAAATGTACCAAAGTCAGTTGGTAGTGTAATTTCGACTTCGCGCTGCACTAACGTTTCGTGATGACGGCGATATGCAATCAAGTCTTCAATTGTAATCATTTTTAGATTAAATTGCTTTGCAATTTCTAATAAATCCGGCACTCGTGCCATCGTGCCATCTTCATTTATTATTTCACAAATAACACCTACTGGCTCTGCACAGCATAATTTTGCTAAATCCACAGCAGCTTCTGTATGCCCAGCGCGGCGAAGAACCCCCCCTGTTTTTGCGATTAAAGGGAAGATATGTCCAGGGCGTTTAAAATCACTTGCTTTAGCTGTGGGGTTTAATAGTTCGCGTACAGTTGTTGCACGTTCATGTGCGCTAATACCAGTTGTCGTTGAAATGTGATCGACACTAACTGTAAAAGCCGTACCGTGTGAATCTGTATTTTGTGAAACCATTGGCTCTAACTCTAAACGATGTGCATATTTTTCTGTAATGGGAACACATACAAGGCCGCGCCCGTGTGTAATCATGAAATTGATTGTTTCTGGTGTAATATACTCGGCTAAAGAAATAAAATCTCCTTCATTTTCTCTATTTTCATCATCGCACACGATAACAACTTTCCCTTGTTTTAAATCTTCTAGTGCTTCTTCAATTCGATGAAACATTTCACTTCCTCCTTTATAGGAACCCATTGTCTTGTAAAAAGCTTTCTGTAATGGAGCTCTTTTTAGATGTTGGCTGTGTAATAAAACGTTCAATATATTTTCCAATCATATCGCACTCAATGTTTACGATATCGCCAGCAGTTTTTGTTCCGATTACTGACTGACTTAATGTGTGTGGAATGAGAGAGATTGTGATGGAAGATTCATCAACTCCAAAGATTGTGAGACTTGTACCATCAATGGCAACAGACCCTTTTTGTAAACAATAACGAAGCAATTCATTTGGTAATTGTATTTTGTAATATACAGCGTTATAGCTTCGTTTTTTATCGGTAATTGTTCCAGTGCCGTCAATGTGTCCTGTCACAAAATGCCCACCGAAGCGGCCGTTTGCACTCATAGCACGCTCTAAATTTACTGCCCGTCCGCGGCTCAGTGATTGTAGAGATGTTGCTCGCATCGTCTCGGGCATGGCATCAACGGTAAAAGAATGGGGTGTAAAAGAAGTGACAGTTAAACATATCCCGTTTACAGCAATGCTGTCACCTAAGTTTACGTCTGCCAAAATGGTCTGTGCCGAAATTGTCAGTTTCATAGCATCGCCGGTTTGCTGCATATTAGCGATTGTTCCGAGTTCCTCAACAATTCCTGTAAACATAAGGCACCTCTTTTCTTGGAGTGGCAACTACTTTTATATCATCACCAATTTGTTCCATCGATTGAATATGCAGCGTGAGTGCATCTTCTAGTTGTGTAAAACCATTTCCGCCAAACCATGTTGGGGCTTCTTTACCACCAATTAGCTTTGGACTAATATAAGTAATCAGTTCCTGAAAACATTTTGCTTCTAAGAAGCTAGCATGAACTGTTTGTCCGCCTTCGACAAAGAGAGAAAGAATATTTTTTTCTCCGAGAAGATCGAGCAGTTCGTTTATTTCAATATGATTCGTCTTCATTTGCAATACAGATACCATAGCTGATTGAAATTTTGCGATTTTCTCTTTTGCAACGTCATTTCCAACGATAAACCATGTTGGCGCCTCACCATCTGTAATTACGTGAGATGAAAGCGGGGTTCGTAAATGTGTATCAAGTACGATGCGAATCGGATTTTTTCCGCCATTTACAATCCGCGTTGTTAAATGCGGATTATCGGTAATAATTGTATTTACACCGACGAGAATGGCATCGTGTGTATGGCGATAACGGTGTACATCAGCACGTGCTTCTTCACCTGTAATCCATTTACTTTCTCCTGTACGAGTAGCGATTTTTCCATCTAAACTCATTGCTGTTTTTAGCGTGACAAATGGGCGCTTTGTTTTCATGTAGTGAAAAAAGTAACGATTTAATTCTTTTGCTTCTTTTTCCATTACACCAATTGTTACGTCAATTCCAGCTTCCTGTAATCGCTTGACACCTTGACCTGAAACGAGCGGATTGCTATCGAGTACAGCAATAACGACTCGTTTGACGTTCTTTGCGATGAGCAAGTCACAGCAAGGAGGTGTTTTTCCGTGATGACTGCACGGCTCTAACGTTACATATACTGTTGCACCGTGGGCATTTTCACCAGCCATGCGAAGAGCGTGAGCTTCAGCGTGTTCAGTTCCTGCCCGTAAATGGGCCCCTACTCCAATGATATTCCCATCTTTTACAACAACAGCACCGACCATTGGATTAGGACTTGTTTGCCCTGTTGTATTTTTTGCTAATTGCAAAGCAAGTGCCATATATTCTTGATCTGTCATAAACTCACCTCTCCTAAAAAAATCAAAAAACCCCAAGGATTTAATCCTTGGGGTGAGAGAGACGATGTTTCTAGAAATATAAGAAGGATACGAGAGTATACGAAAGAAACCTAGCGTTAATCGATATGTTTGCATAGAAAAGGAGCCTAGCAAATATCTATTTTTTAACATGCTAGTGTTATTATATGATTTCAGCAAAAAAGAGAATGGTATGCGAAAGAAACCATGTGTATGTTTAAAAATAAACAGTACAAATGTGCATGCTGAAATAAACGTAGTATCCTATTATACGTACTAGAAAACATATCCTTCTCCCATCCAGACTATACTGTCGGCTCTAGAGTCTCACTAGATCCACCGTTTTCAAGTTGAAAACGGGTCACGGACTTAGAAGTTTGCACTTCATCACCGCCGGTTGGGAATTTCACCCGACCCCGAAGGATGCTGTTTGCTCACATTATAGCACAAAAAAGACAAAAGGCTATAAAAAATATTTGAATGTGAAGAATTGTATGAAAATAAAGGAGGAGGGAAAATCAACGTTAGCGAGGGGAATAAATTTGTTATACTAGTGTAGGAAAAATTTATATAGTGTCTAAAACGAGGTGAAAGTATGAAATATATTGCTGTAGGAATAGGCGGCGTTATCGGAGCTTTAGCTCGCTATGGAGTAGGGCTGCTCTTTGAGATAACATCTTTTACTAGTTTTCCATTCGCAACATGGTTAGCTAATATGAGTGGCAGTTTTTTATTAGCATTTTTAACGATGTCTATCTTTCGGATGAAACAAGTGTCACCGCTTATGATAAGTGCTATTGGTACAGGGATAATTGGTGCATATACAACGTTTTCAACGTTTAGCGTAGACACGCTGAAGTTATTGCAGCATGAAGCGTTTAGGGTGGCCTTTTTATATGTGATCACAAGTATGATGGGAGGATTGCTTTTCTCCTTTGGCGGATTTTATGTAGGGAATAAGCTATATGAACGCAGTGTGAAGAAAGAAGGAAACGTATGAATATTTTACTTGTCAGTATCGGTGGTTTTTTCGGTGCCATTGCCCGTTTTTTTATTAGTACGATAGCGAAAGAAAAATATGGGGATTCTTTTCCGTATGGGACATTTTTTATAAATATGATCGGTTCGTTTTTACTCGGTCTGTTATATGGTGCTGGAGTAGCTAAAATGTGGATGTTATTATGCGGAACGGGGTTTATGGGGGCATTTACGACGTTTTCGACATATCAACTGGAAATGATACAACTTATACATAAACGAGAAGGACAAAAGGCATTACTATATTTTGTGATGAGTTATGCAATAGGTATTGGCAATGCTTTTGTAGGATTTTACATTGGGAGTATGTAAAAATACGCGCACATTTTCTTGTGCGCGTATTGTGCTATTCTTTCGGTGCACGTACTACAGACTCAAACTTGCCTTTGTGAGAAGCATCGCAATACGGCATATTTTTTGATAATCCGCAGCGGCATAATGAAAATGCCGGTTTTGCTGGAAATACATTTCCTTCCGCATCGATTAGTTCCACATCCCCTGTAATGCGGAACGAACCATTATCATTTACTTTAATTTGTACTTTCCCCATTGTTACACCTCCTTACCAAACGCATATGCTTATCATATACTTACTAGAATGACTTGACAATGTTTAGAAACAATGCTTTTTGTGAGAAAATAGAAATGATATAATAAGTTATATACTGAAAACATATTAAGGTGAACATAGACATGAATAAACAATTACGTACATTACAAAACATTGCAACAGAGCGAACATGGGTATCGTTTTTAAATGATAATCATCCGTACAGCTTACTTCATTGGTCAATTGCCGGTGTGCAACAGGAAGTAAAGGATGTATGGTTATTACAAGATGAAGTAACATTTCAAACAACAGAGTTTCCATCACTTGATGAAGCGGTAAAGTGGATTTCTGAAAATATGGATCAAGTTACAGATGTATTGGCGTAATAGGCCATTGTGCATGTAATTAAACTTTTGCTGTTGGTTGAGATCGTAAAGAGGCTAATTCATTTGGAGATGAATTAGCCTGTTTGTGTGTAATCAAGTGGGTGATTTCATAGCCAGCAAAGACGATCTGAGTGAACAGGAAGGGTAGTCTAAAATTATATTATCATAGTAATGGAGTGTGTTTTTATTATTTTAAATAAAATTTTCCATATCCAAACAGCTCGAATGACGGAGTAAAGCTGAATCAATCATCTGTATAAATAAAATTCGTACCAGTATCATGGGGCTTATTCAAAATGCATAAAAACATACAATATGTGCAACATACAACCGATAGAAACTGCAAAGAAGGTGGTAGTTGTTGCGGAACCGATTGTTCATAATAGGTATTATTATTTTCTTTTGTATAGCTGGATGCAATAGAGAAGAACAGGCTGATAAATCAAGTGTAAAAGGTATTTTATCCGCTCATCAAATAGATTTTGTTATTAAAAATGTAAGTCGTGTACCGCATTATGATGTATGGACTGCAAAAAATAATTACACGCTTCTTGTTGTGAACTTTTCTTTAAAGAACAGTAGAAACAAAAGTATTGTTGTTAAGCCAGCTCAGTTTAATGTTATTTCGGAGACCGGAAAAATATATGGAGTCGTTCAAACGAAAAGGGATACAAGTGTATTGCATGATAGAAAGCTAAAATCATACGATTCATTGCAATCGAGCATTATATTTGAAATACCTAAAGAAGAGACGGCATCTGAATTATTATTTGCTCCTGATTTTGCTAAAGATAAACCGATTGTTATTTCATTAAAATAAAAACAGGCTTATGTGAGCCTGTTTTTTGTTTCGTTTACGTATGTTGTTAAAAATTGATCAACTGCAGCTTCATATTCTTCTCTATTTTCTGCATAAGAGCATGCATGAGCACCTTTTTCTGCAATATAGAGTTCTTTTCCCCCTTCTTTTGCTTCATACAATGCTTGCGTCATATTGCATAAAATGTAATCATCATCTTTGCTGTGAATGAACAACACAGGATTTTTAATGTTTTTGACACAATCAATTGGAGAAACTTCCCGAATTGTATAACCATCACGCACTTTTAAAAATGCATTAGCGAGTGGTAAAAGAGGCCATTTTGGTAAATGAAACTCAACCTTTAAACGATAATGAAGCTGTTCGTAAAAATCAGAGAATGGACAGTCAGCAATGTAAAAATCAGCTCCGTCCTCAACCATCCCTGCATATTGTAATAACGTTGCTGCTCCCATTGATTCCCCATGAATACCGAGTGTAATATTGGAACCGAATCGTTGTTTGAGCCAATCCACTACCGTCTTTAAATCGTGTTTTTCGTAATAGCCATAACTTGTTGTTTTGCCGCCTGTTTGGCCGTGACGGCGATGATCATAAATAAACACGTTGAATCCTCTGTTTAAAAATAAATTTGCATACTTTATAGAATTTATTTTGTTGACGGTGACGCCATGGCAAAAAATCATGAACTTATTTGAATGGCTAACAGGAATATAGTAACCATGAATGTTATAACCAAATTGAGAAGAGAGGTATACTTCTTCTTTCTGTAGAGCTTCAAAATCCTCGAAGCGAAAATGCTGTTTTGTTTCACGTTCTAAAATTTCTTCTTCTGTTTTTTTCTTTAAAAACATGACTTTATTCGTAAAGAAAATGACAATTCCAATAAGAGTACCGATTATCGCTAAAAATGCTGTCCAAAACGTTTTCATACTCTATCCTCCAAGTTACATTACATATGATAATTATATTGTATCATAACCACATGAAAAGGTGAGAGTGACAAGGATGGTAGGAATTTAAAAGATAAAAGGGGAAATATTGACGATGATAGAGATATAATCTTACATAAATTTTAGTTTTAAAAAAATTTTCGCAAGATTAATATGGGGTTTGACTAAAGAAAATATACATGTTTTATAAATAGGAAGTTTTTTTGAAACAAGAATTTATTGGAAAAAAATAAACGTAATAATTGCGTAAAGATGGGGGTTTGATAATTTCACAGACTAGTATAGTTTATATATAATTATTCTAATGAGTAAAATAGGAAAAGGAGAGATGAGATGATATTTTTCTTTCAATTAGCAGTAATTTTGCTAAGTACAAAACTTGCGGGTGACTTAAGTGTTAGGCTAGGACAACCGTCTGTACTTGGAAAACTTATTGTAGGTATTATAATTGGTCCAGCAGCACTAGGATTAATTGATAATACGGATTTACTAAAGCAGTTAAGTGAAGTTGGGGTCATTCTTCTCATGTTTATGGCCGGTTTAGAAACGGACCTAAAAGAATTGAATGAAAACCGCAATTCTTCTTTCGCAGTAGCAGTTGGCGGAATTATTATACCGTTTTTAGGTGGTTATGTTGCTGGTCTTATTATGGGAATGGAGCAAGCAAATGCAGTATTTATAGGCTTACTTCTTTGTGCAACTAGCGTTAGTATCTCTGTGCAAACGCTCCGAGATTTAGGGAAAATGAAAACGCGCGAAAGTACAACAATGCTTGGCGCAGCTGTGTTTGATGATATCCTTGTTGTTATTTTACTTGCATTTGCAATGAGCTTCTTAGGTGCAGATGATGTAAATTTAACAATGGTTATTTTGAAAAAGGTTGTTTTCTTCGCAGCAATAATCCTAATCGGATGGAAAGGTGTTCCGATGGTTATGCGCTGGCTTTCTCCACTTCGTGTGTCAGAATCTATTATTAGCGCAGCCCTTATCATTTGTTTTTCTTTTGCTTATTTCGGAGAATTATTAGGAATAGCGGGAATTATCGGAGCGTTTGCGGCAGGGATTGCTATCTCTCAAACAGATTATAAACATGAGGTTGAGAAGAAAGTTGAGCCAATTGCATATGCAATGTTTGTTCCTATTTTCTTTGTAAGTATTGGGATGAATATTACGTTTGCAGGAATTGGAGATCAAATTTGGTTTATCGTCATTTTAACAGTAATTGCTGTGTTAACGAAATTAATTGGTTGTGGTCTTGGAGCGCGTATGACAGGCTTTGATTTACAGTCTTCAACAATCATTGGTTCGGGAATGGTTTCACGCGGTGAAGTAGCGCTGATTATTGCTGGGCAAGGTCTTGTGTCAGGACTATTAGCAAAAGATTATTTTACAGCAATCGTTATTGTTGTTATTTTGACAACAATGATTACACCGCCAATGTTAAAGAAAACATTTGCGATAAAAGACAAACAATTGAAAGAGGGAAGAAGTGCTGTATAAGCACTTCTCATACTGTTGAAAAACAAATCCGTCAAGTGAATCTTTAACAATCTTGTTGTAAGTTCAACTGATTTTCCGGGTTAAAACATGGTGTTTTATTCAGAAATAAGTAATTTTTAACCATCAAAAGCCCAAATATGGAGAAGTAAAGTTTATAGAAAAAGTCGTTTATTTATTGACAAACGACTTTTTCAACAAAGTGAGAAGTGCTGTATAAGCACTTCTTTTTTTATGTAACAATTTTCAGAAATATAAAACAATCCCCTTGACGTATCATTCAATTTGTTTTACGGTGAAATTGTAAACCATTTCCATGTTGAGGGGTGAAGAAGTGGCAACGATACGCGATGTTGCAAAGTTGGCGGGGGTTTCAGTCGCGACAGTTTCACGAGTATTAAATGAAAAAGGATATGTACATGAAGATACGGTAAAACAAGTGAAGAAAGCAATTGAGGAGTTGCAATATAAACCAAATGCAGTGGCCAAAGCTTTATTTAAAAAGTCTTCCACCATGATTGCTTTACTTGTCTCTGACTTACAAGATCCGGCATCCCTATCCTTGCTTACGGTTATTGAAGAAGCAGCTTATAAAGAAGGATATCAAATCGTTATATGTAATGTGAAACATAAGAACGGTTATATGGATGTATTGGAACAAAATAATATTGCTGGTATTCTTATGACGCGTGATGTATATGAAGGATTACAAAAAGAAATAGTATCAGTTCCATTTGCAATTATAGATTCAAGCGAGGAAAAGTCTTCGCAGTACTATAATGGAGCAATGCGAGCTGTTTCGTTACTAGAAGAAAAAGGATGCCACTTTCTTGCTTATATTCATGAAGGATCAAGTCATGAAGCGATGGAAGAACATTTCACGGGTTTTTTAGATGCGGTTTGGGAGAAAAACATATCTTACCGAATTATCGAAATGTATAGAAGAGAGACGAATTCAGAACAAATAGCTACAGAAGTATTGCGAAAATATCCATATATAGATGGCATCGTCACTTGTAGTGATACCGCCGGAATTGATTTTATCCGTGCTGCGCAAAAATTACATATCTCCATTCCGGAACGTTTACAAGTGATTGGTCTGAATGGAACTGTGCAAGGAGAGTGGTCTACACCGTCTTTAACGACAATTGCTCAGCCGATAACAAGTATAGGGGAAGTTGCCATTCATAAATTAATCGCAAAAATAAAAAAAGTGGAATATAACCAAGATAGAACGAATTTAGATTTCGTTCTAATTAAGAGAGAATCAATAAAATGAAAGGTGCGTGAGAACACGCACCTTTTTTATTTCGCTACTTGTAGGCAGCAAGAGTCCGATTGACAGAAGTTTCACTTTGAACAAGAAATATGCTTCATGCAGTGCACAATCCTTGTCATGAAAGATAGAAAAAGTCGAAGTATTCAAGGGTGCAGTAAGAAGTGCTCTTGTTTAATATCGAGTAACGTTTCTGCAAAACGTTCATGTTCTTCAAAGTGTGGAGAATGAGCGGAGTTTGGAAACCAAATCATTTTTTTGATAGGCGCGTTCAGAACATCGCAATATTGTTGTACAAGTGTATAAGGTGTTTGATAGTCATAGCGTCCAGAGCAAAAATAGACAGGAAACGAAACGCTTGGAATTTGTGAAAAAAAATCAATTGTTAACATTTCTCTCCATAATTGTCCGGATTTTATATTTCCGCTAAAAAATTTTATCCAATCTATCCATGAGTATTCAGATGAAAAAAATCCTTTCCGAATGAACGAAAAAAATGACCCATTTTGAATAGCACCGCCAAAGATACCAAGCCATTTTCTTTGGATAAGCAATCGTCTTGTATCTAGAAATGGTGGTTTTCCAAGCTTTTTTAAAGAAGCGAGTGCCCGGTCATGCCCGTGCTGCTTTGCAGATTGAATTAAATGTTTAAAAAGTAATGTCTCGTTTTGCCTCATATGCACAATTTGACCAACTCCAATATAGGCTTCGATGGATTGGGGAGATTGCCGTGCAGCAGATAAGCCAATGATACTGCCCCAGGAGTACCCAAGAAGAAATAACTTCTTTTTTTGAAACTTGTTTAGAAGATAGTCAATTAGTTTATGTGTATCCGAAATAAATTGTTCAATTGTTAGCGGCTCTTTGAAATCTCGCCATGAAAAGGATTTTCCTGCTCCGCGTTGATCCCAGTTGACAACAATAAAATGTTTCTCAAGTTCTGCTTGGAAATGGCGTGCAAAGCCAATATGAGCCATTCCTGGTCCACCGTGTAAACATAATAAAAGAGGTTGTTCGAGATCTTGCCCGCGAATGAGCAACGATTGTTGACGATTGTTTATAAGAACATTTTCAATGGTAGCAATGCTATTTGAAATCACTTGTTTATTTTTATCGTAAAAAGAGGGGGTGCTGCAGCGATCGAACATGAGAGAGACCTCCTTTTGAGTGCAATATAGTGAACGGTGTCGTTTTTTTCATCATATACTAAATATACTAATAAGAAATCATTGTATCATAACATAATAACTTTATCTCGTATGAATAAGCAGTAAGATGCTTAAAGATAGAAGTTTCACGTTATGTTTAAGGGAGAGGAGGGAAGAGGTGGAAATTGGTGAAATTATTGATCGTTTAAATAATCATGAACCGATAGCCATTGTTGCGAAACGACTAGAAATAAGTCCGTATACACTATCAAAAAAATTACGATTGCTCGGATATGAATATGATAGTGAACAGAAAAAAAGGATGTTTGTTGGAGAAGGAGAAGAGCCTCGTCATTTACAATTAAAAGAAGCTGTGAGCATACAACAGGAGAAAATAGATTATCAACGTCTCATTTATGAGCAATTGCAAAATATTTATAAGTTATTGCAAAAACAGGAGTATGGAATATGCATTACTTCTGTCCAACAAGGGGAGAAAAAAAAACGTACGTTTTCTCTTTCGAAACAAATATTAGAACAGTTAGATTGTTTTTCTGTTAGAAATGGTGTGCACAAGTCTAGAGTTGTTGAAATTGCGCTGGAAGAATATTTAAAAAGATATCGTGAAACAGAATAAAAGCGGGATTTCCCGCTTTTATTCCACTAATTACAGGTAATTTTGTAAAAGACTCAAAATTTGTATTTTATAATGATTAATTTATTTTTTGAATACGACCATCAATTTTTGCTTCAATTGGTGATTTTGCTTGTTTCACATAATTCACTAGTACATCTAAATCATTTGGTCCTGCCTCTGCATTTTTCCCATTTTTAAATGAAACGAAACCATCCCCACCAGAAGCTAAAAAGGCATTTGCCACGACAGTGTATGTTTGTGAATCAACGAGGGGTTCTCCGTTTGATAGGCGTACATCAACGACTTTTTCACCAACTGCTTTACTATCATCCCATTTATATGTAATGCCAGAAATTTGGAGCATACGTGTTCTATCTTTTTGCCATTGCTGATTTAAAATGTCACGAATATCTTTTCCAGTTAATGTTGACTTCATTAATTGGTTGCCAAAAGGTTGAATGCCATATAATTCTCCCCATGTAATATCTCCTGCATCTAAATCGTTGCGAATACCACCAGGATTCATAAGGGCAATTTGTCCATTCATCGCACTGCGCTGTGCATCAGCAATTAAGTTACCGAGCGTTGATTCTCCAGCAGGTGATTGTGTTCTATTTAAAGCAGTTGCAGCTTTGCCGACAACTTCATTTACAAGAGGAGCAACTTTTTCTTTATACTGTTCGACTTTTTTCTTAATTTGTGGATCTGGTTGAATGCCGTCACGGAACGTTGGAACAATTTCAGCCTTTTTCTCTACAATATCTTTTGTTTTCTTGTCAATTTTCAAATCAACATCTGCGAAAGCAGCACCGTACGAATAAGCTTGTACAAGAAGTTTTCCATTTACAGTGCCATTTACGTATGCATGGTTATGCCCACCGAAAATGACATCGACTTCTGGATCAGTATTTTGAGCTAAGCGAACGAGATCTCCATCTGTAATTCCTTTATCATCCGTTGTACCAGGATTGTGTGCTAGTACAACAATTGATTTTACGCCTAATCGTTTTAACTGTTGTGTAGATTTGTTAATTGCTTCTACTTCATCTGTGAACTGTACATTTTCAACCATTTTCGGCATAACGACGTTTGGTGTTTCTGTTGTGACAACACCAATAAAACCGACTGGAACACCTTGTACCATTTTTACGGTAAATGGTGGTAAGAATAAGCGTCCTGTTGTCTTATTATAGACGTTGGCAGCAACGTAAGGGAACTGAGCGCCTTTAAAGTTTCCTGTTTTCTCGTGATACCCACCGTAAATAAGGCGACGCATTTCATCTATACCTTCATCAAATTCGTGGTTTCCAAGTGTGCCAACATCAAAACCAAGGTCATTGAGGATCTCAATTGTCGGCTCATCTTGTAATAAAGCAGAAATTGGTGGACTTCCTCCAACTACATCTCCGGCATGAACAAGTAGTGTATTTGGGTTTTGTTTTTCGCGATCATGCAAATATGCAGCTAAGTAATCGACACCACCCGCATCCTTATTGTTTATTTTTGTTACTGTGTTTAATTGACCGTGGAAGTCATTAATGCCCAGCATTTGAACATCAATGTAACGATTTTCTTGTGCTGGTGTAGAAGTTGGTGGTGCTGCAAAAACGCTTGAGAATGTAATTGTGCTTAAAACAGCAACTGCAGGTATAATTTTTTTCCACATGTTTTTTGTTCCTCCCCTATTATATAAATCTGACATTATACGACATAATTTTAATAGATTATGAGAAAACAATCTATAAAAAAAATGATGTTTTAAGAGAATTCACAAAAAATTTTTTTGTTTTTATATAGAAAATAAACAATTAATTGTAAGCGGTTAACTCTATAAACCTATTTTGATGTTCAATATATATAAATACGAATTTTAAAATCGACATAAAGTGAAACTTTAATCAGTGGGGGTTTTCTTCATCCCCCACTGATTATTAGTTGAACCAATCGGGCTTTTACGGGCAGTTTATCTCCCACCTAACTTCTTTGTTTTCACCAAATTTTGAGGTGGGAGTATTACTGCCCGTTAATGCGGGATAAAAACCCTTTTTTAGAGGGAGACGAGAGCGGCTGGCCGCGCATAGAAGCAGTCAGGGTCTTTTCCACCCTTGCAACAAAAGGAGTAGGCCAGTAGCGAACGTGTAGTATTCTGCATAGTTACGATTTGTCTGTTAAAAAATCAAAGTGGATTTATATAAATTGCGGTTATGTAGAATGAAAAATGATCTACAATTAAAAGAAGGATGTTTTTTTACTTGTATATAGAGAGGTAGGATTAGTACCATTTAATAGCGATACTGCTCTTTTGGTTGCTGTTAATTTACACTTTCTACTATAATAAAGAAAAAAGTAAAAGGTGATTTAATTATGGCAAAGAAAAAACAAAAACGTACGCAGAACCAAACAGCAATGAAGATGGAAAAGGAAACAATAACAATTGGAGATCAATTGAACGAGGCTCTAATGAAGCAGCTAAAAAGTAAACAGAAAGCATTAAAAGAGCAAGACGAGCAGAAAAAAGAAATTGAGTTAGAGAGAAAGCGTAAAGAGCAGCGTGAACGTGAAAAAAATAAATCATTTGAAGAATTATTAAGTGAAAGTAGTTTGTCATGGACAGACTTTAAGTAAGAAATGAATATAAGGGGGATGGGCATGAGAAAAGTGGAAGTAGTGCCCTATGAAAATCATTGGGCAGAAAAATTTCAGAAAGAAGCGAAACGTGTAAAGGAAGCAATGCCAGAACATGTGAAAGTTCATCATATTGGTAGTACATCTGTGCCAGGGTTAGCGGCAAAGCCCATTATTGATATGATTATGGAAGTTACGAATATTGACAAAGTGGATAGTTGGAATGATATCTTCCGAAAACTCGGTTATACACCAAAAGGTGAAAATGGTATTTCGGGACGACGTTTCTACATACATGGTACAGAAGAAAAGCGAAGCTATCATTTACATGTATATGAAACAGGTGATCAAGAAATTATACGTCATCTCTCTTTTCGTGATTATATGATGGAACATTGTGAAGAAGCGGAAGCGTATGCAACGTTAAAGCAAGAGCTTGCGAAACAATTTACATATGATATCGAGCGGTATATTGAAGAGAAAGATGCATTTGTTCGTGAGAGGGAACAAAGAGCGATGGCGTGGATGAAGAAAAAATAACGTGCTATATATGTGGCACGTTATTTTTATCTAGCTATTTTTGGGCAGTAATACTCCCACCTCAAAATTCGGCGAAAGCATTGTCCAGTTCCAGTGGCTAGAATGTTCGGTGGCTTCGCTTCTTCCTGCGAGGTAAAAAACACCTCTACGTCAGAAGCTCCATCCCCCTCACATTCTGGACGAGCCACTTCCACATTTCTTTGTTGTCCAGCTCTAGCAGCTAGAATCTCCGGCCGTTTCGCCCCCTCGGACGAGGCAAAAAGCGCCTCTCCGCCTTGTGCGTGGGCGTCCTGCGATTCTGAACGAGCCGCTTCCGCTTTTCTTAAGAAGTTAGGTGGGAGATAAACTGCTGGCATGCGCCCGATTGGTGAGGGCTGATAATCAGTGGGGGATGAAGAAAACCCCAACTGATTAAAGGTTCACTTTATCATTGTTTTATGGAAGCAATAAAATTTTCCCGGTGCTTTTTCTACTTTCTAAATAATGGTGTGCCTTTGCCCCTTCACTTAATGAAAATGTAGTTGGCTTAGATAACTTGATCTTTTCTTGTTGAATCCATGTAAATAGCTCTTCAGAACGAAGAACGCGTTCTTTATGAGAAGTGAGTACGTTCCATAAATCCCCGCCGGTTAGCGTTTTAGAGGTGTCCATAAGCATGCGCGGGTCTACAGGTGCTGGATCGCCTCCTGACATTCCGTAGAAAACAACGGTTCCTCCAATGCGTGTTGCTTCAAAACTATCCATCAATGTAGAACCAACAGATTCATATACGACATCGACACCTTTTCCGTTCGTCGCATGCATGACTTTCTGTTTCCAATCATCCTCATACAAAAAGGTCCAGTCTGCGCCAACAGCTTTAGCAGCTTTTGCTTTTTGAATAGAAGAAGTAAGTGCAATCACTTTACCGCCGAGTAACTTTATAATTTGTACAAGAAGTTGCCCAACACCACCGGCAGCAGCGTGTACGAGTACAATATCTCCTTCTTTTACCACATAGCTATCTCGAGTTAAATAATGAGCTGTTAAACCTTGTAGTAAAATAGAAGCAGCTGTTTCATGTGAAATATGATTAGGAAGTGGAATTGCTTTCTCGATTGGAACTGCTACAAGTTCTGCATTTGCATAAGGAACATCTGCAAATGCAATAGAATCGCCTTGCTTGATTGTTGTAACATTATTTCCTACCATTTCTACAATTCCAGCGCCTTCGTAACCTAAAATGTATGGTGGTTTACCGGCAAGATGGTAATTTCCTTTTCTTCTATAAACATCGGCAAAATTTAAACCAATTGCTTTCATTTTTACAAGAATTTCATTAGGTCCGATAACAGGATTAGGGATTTCTTTATATTGTAATACTTCTGGTTCTCCAAATGTGTTAAATACAAGAGCTTTCATCTTTTTCCCTCTACTTTGTGTATTTTATTTTACGCTTACACTGTAAGATAAAAGGATGCAGAAAGCAAGGAATTACCTCTTGAAAAAAGTTGGGAAAGGCACGGATCGCTTCTATACAAGGTCAGATGCGTTGGTGTTGGTTTGGAACAGAGTTGAAATGTTTAAAAAGTCATACCGTTTTGAATTTATCAAGATATAAATCAAAAAACATTTAAAATATCATGGTCCTAACATATTAAACATGACTAATATGTTAGGACCATTTATTTTTAGCAATGGGCTTTGAATTTGAATAGTATCTCTCCCTATTTGGAGAGAAATAAATAAAGTCCCATAAGCGTTCCTCTTTAAGAGAAATCAGTGTCTTTATATGGTGATAAACGAAGTAATATGTCCGTCTCAAAACGTTAATTAGGTGAGGATAGACCTCCCTTCTTAATAAAACCCATTTTAATGGGTACATTTTACAAATGAAGGAATAAAGTGTATAATCAACAATCATATTAACAATGTTAATATGATTGTTGATTATACTAATTGTGTGAGGTGCTTATTTTGAAAGGAAGAGATGTTGTTTTAGGGTTACTCATGGAAAAAGAATTATCTGGCTATGATATAAAAATTGTTTTTGAAGAAGTATTCACTCATTTTTTTGATGGCAGTTTTGGGATGATTTATCCGACTTTAAGACAGTTAGAAAAAGAAGGGAAAATAAAAAAAGAGGTTGTGATGCAAGAAGATAAGCCAAATAAAAAAATGTATTTCATAACAGATGAAGGAAGAGAAGAATTTTATGAATATATGAAGACAGATGTAGAGAAGGATGTTCTGCGTTCTGACTTTTTAATGCGTATGTATTTTGGGGACTATAGCGATACGAATACGATGAAAAAGTGGATTGAAGAAGAAATTGAAAGAAAAGAAGCATATATTACAGATCTCCGTTTGAAATATGAAAAATGGAAAGAGGGAATTACATTTGCAGAAGAGATTTCATTAGATCTTGGGATTGCATCTTATACTGCACAAGTTGAAACATTAAAAAATAAATTAGCTCAGCTTACAATGCCAGAAAAAGAAGATGAAAAGTAAAGTTACATGTGAGAAAGGGGGGAGTGTTATGGAACAATCAAAGGGAATCAAAATTGTTTTCTTAATGTGTTTAGGTATTTTTCTATGTATGATTGATACAACGATTATGAATATTGCTTTGCCAGCAATACAGGTAGATTTGAATACATCATTGGAGAAAATGTCTTGGATATTGAATGTATATACGATGTCTATTGCAGTATTAGCGATACCACTAGGGCGAATTGCTGATATATTTGGAAAGGCAAAATTATATATTATGGGTTTAATAATTTTCGGAGTTGGTTCAGCATTATGTGCGTTTGCGAATACGGGGGATTTTCTTGTTTTTTCTCGGTTTATTCAAAGTATAGGGGCTGCTATTTTGTTTCCAATAAGTATGGTAATTGGAGTATCAGCAGTTCCAATGGCAAAAAGGCATATTGCGCTCGGTCTTTTAGGAGTGACACAAGGATTATCAGCAGCTATAGGTCCTGTACTAGGGGGTGTTATTACACAAAAATTAGGGTGGAGATGGGTATTCTTTGTGAATATTCCAACTTGTATTATTGGTATTGTTTTATGTTTCATTATGTTAAAAATAAAAAATGAAGAACGGATAGCAGCTAAAATTGACTGGACTGGATTAGTGCTTTCCAGTGTGGCTATTTTCTTTTCTACACTTGTTCTAGTTAAAGGGAATACTTGGGGATGGCTGAGTAACTTTTCATGGATTTGCTATATCGTTAGTGCTGCTTCTTTCATTTTATTTATTTTAGTTGAAAGAAAAGTTGCATCACCGATGGTAAATTTACAGCTATTTAAAGATCGAACCTTTGTTGGAGCTTCTATCGTAGTTATACTAAGTAATTTATTTCTAATTGGTGTAACTGTTTTACTTCCGACATTTCTTACAAAAATACAACACCGAACAGAAATCGAAGCAGCTCTTTTAGTGACACCCATTTCTGCCATGATATTTTTAGTTTCTCCGTTTGCTTCGCTAGTTATGAAGAAACTTGGCAAGGTTCTGGTTATATTAATAGGATTCATAGTTATGAGTCTTGCTTATTATTGTTTACAGATGATAGGCGTTGATTCAACTAGTCAAGAAATTATCACTCCGTGTATGATTTTAGGTGTTGGTTACGGTTTAGTCATCGGGCCAATCACTATATTAACTGCTTCCTCATTTGAGGGGGAACTATTGACTGCCTCCCAAAGTGTCGTGTCCATGCTAAGACAAATAGGAATTGTATTAGCTGTGGCTATTTTTGTATCAGGTTTGACTCATAATTTATCTATAAATAAAGAAAATGTGTATAGCTATGCAGAAAATAAAGTTCATGATCTTCATGTTGGTAAAGCAGAACAAAATCAAATATTAACAGTAACAAAGGAAAAAATACAAAATAAAAACTTAGAATCAAATATAGAAAAGAAACAAGGAACTGATAATATTGGTTTAAGTCAGAAACAAAAGGAAAATATGATTCAAGAGAAAGTAAACAATACTTTAAATGAAGTTCCCGTAGAATACAGAGAAATGAAGCGGGGAGAAATTACGAATCAAGTAACGAAAGCGGTTGAGGAAAAAATAGAAGACGTAAGGAGAGAAGTTGGTACATTCTCAGATGATATTAGTCATTATGCCGAAAAAGAGATGGCAGCAAGTTTTACAGACTTATATAAAGCGAGTATACCAATTATATTGCTCTGTAGTTTAGTTGCTTTTATGTTTCGTAATAAGCAACTTGAAGTTGAGAAGAGCAAAAAACTAAATGTATAGTAATACTTCCTTTTAGTTTCCTGATATAACAAGATTATGTGAACAAATCGCTTTTCTTTTGACTTTTTATTTCTTTCTTGTTGAAATGGAGGAAAGGAGGAGTTTTTTTATGCATATTCCAACAACAACACTTCATAACGGTGTGAAAATGCCAATGCTCGGTTTAGGCGTATATAAGGCGAAAGAAGGAGAGGAAGTAAAACGAGCAGTGCAGACTGCACTTGAGATCGGCTACCGTTCTATTGATACAGCTGCTATTTATGAAAATGAAAGCGGTGTCGGAGAAGCGATTCGTGAATTTGGAATTGCGCGCGAAGAGTTGTTTATTACAACGAAAATATGGAACGATGAACAAGGATATGAAACGACGCTGAAAGCTTTCGATACAAGTTTAAAAAAATTACAGATGGATTATGTTGATTTATATTTAATTCATTGGCCAATACGTGGGAAGTATGTAGATACATATCGTGCTCTAGAAAAATTGTATGAAGAAGGTAAAGTGCGTGCGATTGGTGTGTCAAACTTTCATATTCATCATTTAAAGCATTTATTAGCAAACTGTCACGTGAAACCGATGGTGAATCAAGTGGAGCTTCATCCAATGTTAGCGCAATTTGAACTTCGCAATTTTTGTCAGCAAGAACAAATTCAAATGGAAGCATGGAGTCCGCTTATGCGCGGAGGAGAGGTGTTTGAACATCCTGTTATTCAAGAAATTGCTAAGAAATATGGAAAAACACCTGCTCAAGTTATTTTGCGCTGGGATATTCAAAGCGGCATTGTAACAATTCCGAAATCTGTTACACCATCACGCATTGCAGAGAATTTTCATATTTTCGATTTTTCATTAACGGAAGAAGAAGTACACCAAATTGATCAACTAGATTGCAATAAGCGTTCAGGAACAAATCCAGAGAAATATGATACGATGTAAAAAAGCTACCGGTTTTCGGTAGCTTTTTTAACGATGAAATTCATATGTATCCAATTTTAAAAGTGCTTGAATACGTTCGTATTGTTCGTCTGTTAATGAATTTGTAGTGCCGGCTTTTACGTTTTCGCGTAATTGGTCAATTGAGCTAGCACCTGGAATGAGAGCTGCAATTGCCGAAGTATGCAGGCAATATTGAAGCGCGGTCTCTGTTAGAGAGCGCTCATTTGTTATTTCTTTTACGCGCGATACGATGCGTTTTACTTCATCACAGTTGTAAGAGAGATAGCCTTTTTCTTTCACTTTAGCTAATTTCTGTTCATTGTTATTCGTTAATAAGCCTTTTGCAAGCGGGCCGCGGGCAATTACACTAATATGGTGTTCCTGCAAGAGCGGAAACCATTCTTCAGGACGGCGATTGAACAGGTTATACTCCATTAAAACACTTACAATATTAGAGCGCTCTGCATATTGGCGAATGACATTAGGGCGGATGGAAGAAATACCGTAATGACGAATCAATCCTTCTTGTTTTAGTTCTTCAAATGTTTCAATAACTTCGTCTATATGATCTTCAATTGTTCCGCCGTGCAGCTGATACAAATCGATATAATCCGTTTTTAATCGGCGCAGGCTTTCTTTTACTTCTTCTTTTATATATGCCTTAGAAGGGTCCCAGGACCAACCGTTTTTTTCTTCTGTCCAGCGGTTCCCAACTTTTGTAGCAAGGACAACTTGCTCCCTTTTTCCTTGCAGTGCTTTTCCGACAAACTCTTCATTTAATCCATAATTGTATAAATCGGCTGTATCCAAAAAATTAATACCTAAATCTAACGCTTCATGAATGATTTGAATGGCTTCTGTTTCATTTGTTCCAAGTGACATGCATCCAAGTCCCATTTCACTTACATATAAATCTGAATTTCCTAATTGACGTGTCTTCATCATTCTCCTCCTTACTTTTATTGTACGAAAGCGTAAGAAGTTTCACAAACACTTTACATTTGTCTATCATATCTTTCGAGAGGACTCCCATCTCTAAACATATGTGAAGGTGGTGAGGTGAATCGGAAAAATATTTTATTTTTAAGCAAAATGATAGAAACGTATGTTCTTGTTTTGGTATAATATCCTTAACGAGGAGGTGAAAAAATGACAACGGAAAATCAAATAAATTATAAAACTCTTCAGATCTGGATTAAAAAAGGACATCGTATGTATTCTTATTTTCAAGAATCTTGTCAAAACGCTAAAAATATGTACAACACGACAAATTTTTATATACGACAAGTGTATACAGGTTTGATACAAGATAAGGAATTACAACCTTTACAAAAAGAAGTTTTAGATACAATTGATAAAAACATTGGGAAGATGAATGATGCACAACTTCTTGCCTATCAAAAGAAATTGGAAAAAGAGAAAACAAAACCAAAAGAAAAACAAAAAGAAGTGAAATGTAATTCGTTTTCAGAACCAACTATAGAAAAACCTTATGTAGATTATCATTTTCTGGATGCATTATTTAAAGCGATGGTTCAGAAAGATTATCGTGCTTTGCCTACGCAATCTAGTCAATCAATCATGAAAAATGTATTCCAAAATTGGAAGTCTTTTTTTGCTAGTTTAAAAAATTATAAAAAGAATCCCAACAAATATACTGGAAAACCTGGAATTCCAAAGTATATTCGTTCTTCTGAAAAGGAAATCTTGTATACAAATCAAGATTGTGTCATTAAAAATGATAAGTTTTTAAAGTTTCCAAAGACAAAATTGCAATTAAATATTGGGAAATTGGGGTTTACTGAAGGTAAACTGAAGCAAGTTCGTGTTATCCCAAAATACAATGGATATGTGGTGGAGTTAGTGATAGATGTTCCTTCAGAACAACAATCCGTTGAAGAGAATGGTCGTTATATGAGTATTGATTTAGGGATTGATAACCTTGCAACCATCGTAACAAACACAGGTATAAAGCCTGTACTTGTTAAGGGCAAACATATCAAAAGCATAAATCAATATTACAATAAAATGAAGAGCCATTTTACAAGTGTTCTAAGGCAAGGTAAACAAACAAATGAAGGATCTTTTACTTCTAAAAGAATAGAAAAACTTCATCAAAAGCGTTACCTGAAAATAAAAGACATCTTCCATAAAGCGAGTCATCATATTGGAAAACTAGCTCAAGAAGAGGAAGTTTGCAAAATCGTTATTGGTCAAAATAAAAGTTGGAAACAAGAAACTGATATGGGAAAGAAAAATAACCAAACATTTTGCCATATCCCGCATAGTTTATTGATTCAAATGATTACATACAAAGCAAATGCGGTAGGCATTCAAGTTGTTGTAATCGAGGAATCTTACACATCAAAAGCAAGTTTTCTAGATAGTGACTTTATTCCAACGTATGGAACAAATGACCAAAATGCAACTTTTTCAGGAAAACGAATGAAGCGTGGTATGTATCGTTCTGCAAAAGGAATCGGAATCAACGCAGATGTAAACGCTGCGGCTAATATTTTACGAAAAGTAGTCCCGAATGCATGGACAAACGGGATAGAGGGGTTAGGCGAGGAACAGCTCGCTAGTGTGTTAACTCCACTGACGTTAATCGTCCGTTAGGTCGAAACGTTAGAAACCCCCACTTCAAGCTTTGCTAAGTGGGGGAGTATTCATTTGTAATCCAGTCATGGACAGTTTGATAACGTTGTTCATATTGTTTTAGCAGATGACGAATTTCCCAAGCTTTTCCGACTAGCGTTACTCGATTTGGTAAAATATACATTTTCATTTTTATCTCGCTCCTTTCAATGTGATAGAATGTATGAAGAAAGGCTAGGAAATAGAACAGGGAGATGAATTCTTATGAGTAATCTTGAAGAAAGAACGATTGCGACGGAGCCTATTTTTGATGGAAGAGTCATTAAAGTTCGTGTTGATGAAGTAGTATTGCCAAATGGTGAGACGAGTAAACGTGAAATTGTGAAGCATCCTGGTGCGGTAGCGATTATTGCCATTACAGATGACGAGAAAATTGTGTTAGTTGAACAGTATCGTAAAGCGATGGAAAAAACGCTTGTTGAAATTCCTGCTGGAAAGTTGGAGCAGGGGGAAAAACCTGAAGTAACAGCAATTCGTGAATTAGAAGAGGAAACAGGGTACATATGTGAGAAAATGGAGCTCATTACGTCATTCTACACTTCACCGGGGTTTGCAGATGAAATTGTGTACGTATATGTAGCGACTGGCTTGAAGAAGAAGGAAAACAAAGCGGCCCTTGATGAGGATGAGTTCGTTGAGTTAATGGAAGTGTCATTAGAAGAAGCGCTGCAACTAATCAAAGAGCAACGCATTCATGATGCAAAGACAATGTTTGCAATTCAATATTTACAATTGAAAAAATAAACACTCGCTTTATGCGAGTGTTTATTTTTGTGAAATTTGAAGATGACTAGCTGTAGCATTTTTTTATCCCGCTATTCGTGGGCAGTAAGACCCTCACCTCAAAATTTAGAGACAAGCAAAGAAGATAGGTGAGGGATAACTGTCCGTAAAAGCCCGATTGGGCGGGCTTTCCATCAGCGGGGATGAAGCCCCCACTGATGGAAGTTTCACTTTATTGTATTTTTGCATATACACATGTATCACGTAAACTACCATCAGGAGCAAGGAAGTCATTTTCGAGCGTACCTTCTAGAATAAACTCTAGGCGTTCTGCTACTAATCGTGCATTTGTATTATTCGCATCACAGCGAATTTCAAGACGTTTTGCTCCAAGTTTATCGAAAGCGAATTGAACAGCTCCTTTTAATGCTTCTGTCATATATCCTTGTTTTGTATAAGAGCTTTGAAGCCAAAAGCTGATAGAAAACTTTGGAATATCCCAGTTTTCTGGGTGGAGAGTGAGTGCGCCGATGAAAGTACCCGATGTTTTATCGTATAGATGAAACGGTAATGTTTCACGAAGTAAAAACTTTCCATGTGCCGCTCTAACTGCTGATTCTGCGGTTTCTTCAGTTTCGTGTGTAATAGTCATCCATGGCTGCAAGTCTTCTAAAGAAGCTTGAATAGCTTCGTAAACTTCCGCTCCATCACCTGGGAACGGTTTCCGCACCTGTAAGCGCTCAGTCTGAAATAATGTTGGAAAATCTAATAATAGTTGTTTCAAACGAAATCCCTCCTATTCTCTTCTTTTAAGTTTAGCAAAGTGACGTGGAATTTCAATGTTAATTCGTCATACTTTTTTCTTTCTCTCATACATTCTATATAGATACAAAGTGAAAAACCGACATAAAACCATTCTTTTTAGGTGGGCGAGAGCATCTAGCCATGCGTAGAAGCGGTCAGGGCCTTACTCTGCCACATGAGAAGTGAAATCAAAATGAATTTATCCCGCTATTTGTGGGCAGTAATAATCCCACCTCAAAATTCAGCGAAGGCAAAGAAGTTAGGTGGGAGATAAACTGCCCGTAAAAGCCCGATTGGTTCAACTAATAATCAGTGGGGGATGAAAAAAAAACCCCACTGATTAAAGTTTCACTTTATATAGTAAGGGAAAGAACGGAGGGAATGAATATGATAAGGAAATCATCTTGGCAAGATCGTGTAACATATCATGTACAAGAACACGCTTCATTATACGTATTTGTAGCTGTTCTTTTATTAATGGGAGTTATATTTGGAGCAATTCTTGTGAATAGTTTACAAGTAAGTCAAAAGCAAGACTTGTATTTTTATTTGAGTCGTTTTTTTGGACAAGTTTCCAAAGGACAATTTGCAAATTCAGGTGAAATGTTTCGAGAAAGTTACTTATCGCAACTGAAATACATTGGCTTTATTTGGATTTTAGGTATTTCCATCATTGGTTTACCACTTATTTTTATTTTATTATTTTTAAAAGGAGTTGTTGTTGGATTTACAGTAGGTTTTTTAGTAAGTCAACTTGGATGGAATGGCTTATTATTAGCATTTGTGTCTGTACTTCCACAAAATTTAATTATCATACCAACGTTTCTTATTATGACGACGATTGCAGCTAGCTTTTCATTGCGTATGATTCGTCATCAATTTATTCGCAAAGTAAATGAGCCTTTGCTACCACTTTTTATGCGCTACACTTGTTTTTTTCTTATTATTGGTGCTGTGTTAGCGATTTCTTCAGGAATTGAAGCATATATATCGCCAACTTTTATGAAACAAGTCATGGATACTATTAATAAAAAGTAATTATACTTTGAGAATTATTATCAAGTAATTTTGATTATTTTTCTTTTGACAGTTGCCCTTCTTCTGATATAATGAAATAAGAGTGGCGAGGGAGGGAGTAGTACCGAATGGAAGAAAGAATTGATCGAATTAAGAAGCAGTTACATGCAGCGAGTTATAAATTAACACCACAACGTGAAGCTACGGTTCGCGTGCTGCTAGAAAATGAAGAAGATCATTTAAGCGCGGAAGATGTTTACCTCCTTGTAAAAGAAAAGTCGCCAGAGATCGGACTTGCAACCGTCTATCGAACTTTGGAGTTATTATCCGAGTTAAAGATTGTCGACAAGATTAATTTCGGTGACGGTGTTTCGCGCTATGACTTACGCCAAGAAGGAGCATCACGTTTTCATCATCATTTAATTTGTACGGAGTGCGGTGCAGTAGAAGAAATTCAAGAAGATTTACTTGGTGAAGTAGAAAAAAGAGTAGAACAAGAGTGGCGCTTTAAAGTAAAAGACCATCGTTTAACGTTCCATGGTATTTGTGAAAAGTGTCAAGAAAAATTAACAGAAGAAAATTAACCTTTTCCTATTTAGTTAGGAAGAGGTTTTTTTATTTACCATTAGGTATAAATGATGAAAAGCTTGGCATATGTTGTAATAACATATATTTTGAGGGTTCATCACCGTAACATGAGGTTGATTTTTTGAAAATGAATCATTTTTCATATACGGAACGGAGAGTGGCGACTCCCGCGGAAAGCGTCCACTCGGAGTGGAGTGTACATCTATCTATATGTCACCCCCGTCTTTTGGCGATGAACCATTTTGGAGGAATTTACAATGCGCCGAGCAATGAAAGTTATTTTTGATGGTATGAAAGTATTTTTATTGTTTACCAGTTGTACCATCTTGTTTTATTTCGCTATACTATGGATAAATGAAGAATATGAAAGTTATCATCGTTATGAAAAACCGAAAGAAGAAATGGTAGAAAAAGTATCTGGAACAGAAGAACCTGCGAAAGATGCTTTCGTAAACAGAATAATTTTTTTCTATGAAAATGGGGAGTAGAGAAGATTGGAAGATCAATTACAAGATTTTATTCATTATATGGTTGTTGAAAAAGGCTTAGCTCAAAATACAGTTGTATCATATGAACGCGATTTAAAGAGTTATACGAAGTATTTACAAAAAGTAGAGGGAATTACATCTTTTCAGGATGTGACGCGTATACATATTGTGAACTTTTTGCATCATCTAAAAGAGAATAATAAATCTTCGAAAACGATGGCGCGTCACATTGCATCTGTACGATCGTTTCATCAATTTTTATTACGTGAACATGTTGTAGAACATGACCCATCTGTACATATTGAAACGCCTCAAGCTGAGCGTAAATTACCGAAAGTATTATCTATTGATGAGGTAGAGGCATTATTACAAACGCCAAAAGGAACAAGTGCCTTCGGAATTCGTGATAAGGCTATGCTAGAGTTATTATATGCAACAGGGTTACGTGTTTCCGAGTTAATTGAATTAAACTTAGCTGATGTACATTTAACGATGGGTTTTGTTCGTTGCATTGGAAAGGGAAATAAAGAAAGAATTATCCCACTTGGCAGCTTAGCGGCCGAAGCGATTCAGCATTATATTGAAAAAGGAAGACTGGAACTGTTAAGAAAGAAGGCGGCCGAAGCACTCTTTTTAAATCATCATGGAAATCGTTTATCTCGCCAAGGGTTTTGGAAAATTTTAAAGAGACTTGCAAAAGAAGCAAATATTCAAAAAGAACTTACACCGCATACGTTGCGTCATTCTTTTGCAACGCATTTATTAGAGAATGGAGCAGATTTAAGGGCGGTACAAGAAATGCTTGGTCATGCTGATATTTCAACAACGCAAATTTATACCCATGTTTCAAAAACTAGATTAAAAGATGTATATAAACAGTTCCATCCAAGGGCATGAGTTTTCATGTCCTTTTGCCATTAAAGTGAAAAAACTTCACAAAAACTTCACAAATATTTCGTACATTGTTTTCAGCAGAAGGCTAGAATATGAAAGCATACTTCCTCTATACTAATATAGAACGAAGGAGGAAGTTATAATGAAGAAACTTTTAATTACATTATTTATCGCCATGCTAGCCTTAGCAGGTTGTAATACGAAATCGAACGAGATAGCGAAAAAAGATAAGACGATGGAAGAAGTAAAAGTAGAAGTAAAAACAAACCCTGAAACAATAAAGCCGAATGAAAAAGTAGAAGTCCAAGCAATTGTTACACAAGGGAAAGAAAAAGTAACAGATGCAGATGATGTGAAATTTGAAATTTGGAAAGATGGCGAAGATAAAAAAGAAATGGTAAATGCGAAGCATAAAGGAAACGGCGTTTATACAATTGATAGAACATTCCCATCTGAAGGTGTTTATCATATTATTGCACATACAAATGCACGTGATATGCATGTGATGCCAGAAGTAAAAGTAGCTGTTGGAAATGCAAAAGTTACAGAAGAAAAGAAAGCTCATGACAGTCATGAAGCGGGTCATGGTGATCATAAAAGTGAGACAATGATCCATCTTATGGCAGATGGTGTAAAAGCAAATACAGAATCTACAATGAAAGTACATGTAAAACAAAAAGAAGAAGCATTAACTGGTGCGGAAGTTCAACTTGAAATTTGGAAAGATGGTGCAGAAAAGCACGAGTTTGTTCCAGCAAAAGAAGGCAACAAAGGTGAATATACAAGCACTCATACATTTAAAGAAGCAGGCGCATATAAAGTGAAGGTTCATGTACGAAAAGGTGATCTTCATGACCACAAAGAAGAAACGGTTGAAGTGAAGTAAGGAACAGCTCTTTGAAAGAGCTGTTTTTTATTTTTAGGCGGTAGAGAGCATCTGGTCATGCATAAAGCGGTCAGGGCTTTTTCCTGCCACATACAAGAATTAAAACAAAGGGAGAAAAGTAAATGTAGATTACATTTTGTTCTGCATGACAGTGATTTATATGTTGAAAAAATCAAAATGGATTTATATATTAGTTTCATTAGCACTTCTGTGCAGAATAGATTACAATAAAATGTGTAGAAAATATGAAATGTGAAAAAATTTATTAAAAAGAAAGCGCGAACATGTTATGATAGCTGTAGAAGATGTCTGACATCTGACTTAGAAAAAGAAGGAAGTTTTTACATCGATTTGAACATACTACATTAGTAGCATATATAGGAGGTTACAGTTGTGAGCAAATATAAACGTATTTTCCTTATCGTAATGGACTCTGTAGGAATCGGAGAAGCACCAGATGCTGAAAAATTTGGTGATTTAGGTTCTGACACACTTGGGCATATTGCTGAACATATGAATGGATTACAAATGCCACACATGGTGAAATTAGGTCTTGGCAATATCCGTGAAATGAAAGGGATTTCTAAAGTAGAGAAACCACTTGGTTATTATACAAAAATGCAAGAGAAATCTACTGGGAAAGATACAATGACAGGTCACTGGGAAATCATGGGCCTTTACATTGATACACCATTCCAAGTGTTCCCAGAAGGGTTCCCAAAAGAATTACTTGATGAGTTAGAAGCAAAAACAGGACGTAAGATTATCGGTAATAAACCTGCTTCTGGCACTGCTATTCTTGATGAGCTTGGTCAAGAACAAATGGAGACAGGCTCTTTAATCGTGTACACTTCTGCTGATAGCGTATTACAAATCGCAGCTCATGAAGAAGTGGTACCACTTGAAGAATTATATAACATTTGTAAAATTGCTCGTGAGTTAACACTTGATGAAAAATATATGGTAGGTCGTGTTATTGCTCGTCCATTCGTTGGAGAGCCAGGAAACTTTACGCGTACACCAAACCGTCATGACTATGCTTTAAAACCATTTGGACGCACAGTTATGAACGAATTAAAAGATTCCAATTATGATGTAATTGCAATCGGTAAAATCTCTGATATTTATGATGGAGAAGGCGTAACAGAGTCTCTTCGTACAAAATCCAACATGGATGGTATGGATAAGCTTGCAGATACAGTGAATATGGACTTTACAGGTTTAAGCTTTGTAAATCTTGTTGACTTTGATGCATTATTCGGTCATCGCCGTGATCCTCAAGGTTATGGAGAAGCATTGCAAGAATATGATGCACGTCTTCCTGAAGTACTTGAGAAATTAAAAGAAGACGACTTATTAATTATTACAGCAGATCATGGAAATGATCCAATTCACCAAGGTACAGACCATACGCGTGAATACGTACCATTATTAGCATATAGCCCAAGCATGAAAGATGGCGGACAAGAATTACCACTTCGTCAAACATTTGCTGATATCGGTGCAACAGTTGCAGAAAACTTTAATGTAACAATGCCAAAATATGGAAAAAGCTTCTTAAACGAGCTAGGTAAATAGGAGGAATATAAAATGAATCGTGAATTAATTACAAAATCTGCATCATATTTAAAAGGTAAATTTTCAGAAAGACCAACAGTAGGACTAATCCTTGGTTCAGGTTTAGGTGTTTTAGCTGATGAAATTGAAAACGCAGTAGCTGTACCTTACAATGAAATTCCTGAGTTCCCTGTATCTACAGTTGAAGGCCATGCTGGCCAATTAGTATTCGGTACACTTCAAGGAGTGACAGTTGTAGCAATGCAAGGTCGTTTCCATTACTATGAAGGATACGATATGCAAAAAGTAACATTTCCAGTTCGTGTTATGAAAGAATTAGGTGTAGAAACAGTTGTTGTTACAAACGCAGCTGGTGGTGTAAATACATCATATGAGCCAGGCGATTTAATGTTAATCTCAGACCACATTAACTTTATGGGCTACAATCCATTAATCGGACCAAATGATTCTGAAATGGGTGTACGTTTCCCTGATATGTCTGAATCTTATAGTAAAGATCTTCGTGCAATGGCGAAACAAGTTGCAGCTGATTTAAATATTAAAGTACAAGAAGGCGTATATGTAGCGATGACAGGTCCAGTATACGAAACACCAGCAGAAATTCGTATGATCCGCACAGTTGGCGGCGACGCTGTCGGAATGTCAACTGTACCAGAAGTTGTTGTAGCGCGTCATGCTGGTATGAAAGTACTTGGTATTTCTTGTATTTCAAATATGGCAGCTGGTATTTTAGATCAGCCACTTAATCATGAGGAAGTAATTGAAACAACAGAGCGTGTAAAAGCAAACTTCTTAGCACTTGTAAAAGAAATTGTAAAACAAATGAAGGGATGAGTTTACAATGAGAATGGTGGACCTAATTGCGAAAAAGCGTGATGGCAAAGCATTAACGACAGAAGAAATTAAATTTATCATTGAAGGGTACACAAATGGTGATATTCCCGATTATCAAATGAGTTCACTTGCAATGGCAATTTTCTTCCAGGATATGAATGAGCAGGAACGTGCTGATTTAACGATGGCAATGGTAAATAGCGGCGATACAATTAATTTATCAGCGATTGAAGGCGTAAAAGTAGATAAGCATTCAACAGGTGGTGTTGGTGATACAACTACACTTGTATTAGGTCCATTAGTAGCTTCTTTAGGTGTACCAGTTGCGAAAATGTCTGGTCGTGGTCTTGGGCATACAGGTGGTACAATTGATAAATTAGAAGCGGTTCCAGGATTCCATGTAGAAATTGAGAACGAGGAATTTATTCGACTTGTAAATGAAAACAAAATTGCTGTTATTGGGCAAAGCGGTAACTTAACACCTGCTGACAAAAAGTTATATGCACTTCGTGACGTGACGGCAACGGTAAACTCTATTCCGTTAATTGCCAGCTCAATTATGAGTAAAAAAATTGCAGCTGGTGCGGATGCAATCGTTCTTGATGTAAAAACAGGTGCGGGTGCATTTATGAAAACGGATGAGGATGCGAAGCAATTAGCAGAAGCGATGGTTCGTATTGGTAACAACGTTGGGCGTAAAACAATGGCTGTTATCTCTGATATGAGTCAGCCGCTTGGTGAAGCAATCGGTAACGCCCTAGAAGTGAAGGAAGCGATTGATACATTGCAAGGAAAAGGACCAAAGGACTTAGAAGAGTTATGTTTAACACTTGGAAGTCAAATGGTATACTTAGCTGGACAAGCTTCTTCTTTAGAAGATGCACGTGAAAAGCTAATTGAAGTGATGAACAATGGCAAGGCACTAGAAGCGTTTAAAACATTCTTAGCAGCACAAGGCGGCGATGCTTCTGTAGTTGACGATCCAATGAAACTTCCGCAAGCGCAATATATGATTGAAGTAGAAGCACAAGAAGATGGCTATGTATCTGAAATTGTAGCAGATGAAATTGGTACAGCAGCGATGCTTCTTGGTGCAGGACGTGCAACGAAAGAATCTGAAATTGATTTAGCAGTTGGTCTTATGCTTCGTAAAAAAGTTGGCGATAGCGTGAAAAAAGGTGAATCACTTGTAACGATTTACGCAAACCGTGAAAATGTAGAAGATGTAAAACAAAAAATTTACGAAAACATGAAAGTGTCTGCAAATCATGTAGATGCACCGAAGTTAGTACACGGTATCGTCGAAAAATAAAGTGACAATTTGTTCGCAAATTGTGAGATAAAAAAGCTAAGGAGTTTTCTCCTTAGCTTTTTTTGCATATAATAAGAATGGGTGAAATTATGATAAGAATTTGCGCAGTAACAAAGGAAAATGAAGTATTATATGACGTATCATTAGAAGAAACGAAGCGAGAGGATATTGTATGGTTTTGGTTAGATTTATGTAAACCGACGAAAGAGGAGTATACATATATTTTACAAGAGTATTTCAAATTCCATCCCCTTGCGATTGAAGATTGTTTGGAGTACGTACAGAGGCCGAAAGTTGACTTTTATGAAGGGTATAATTTTTTAGTTCTTCATGCTTTTAGTGAAGAGGGACTCGAGCCGCATGAAATTGATTTATTCGTTAGTGATCATTTTGTTGTATCTTTTCACTTTTCGCATAATAAGGCGATTGAACGAGCGTGGAATAAACTTGGGGAAAAACAGCGCATAAAGAGAAGTACTCTTCATGTGACCCATATGATTATTGACCAAATTGTAGATGATTATTTTACTCCTGTATATTATATTGAAGATCATTTAAATGCCATTGATGATAATTTAACGGGAGATACAGCTGGTGTTGTATTAGAAGAGGTATTTGATATTCGCTCTGATTTATCAAAATTACGAAGAACAATTGTACCAATGCGCGATTTATTATATCGTATTTTAAATTCAACGCGCTTTTATGGTGTAAATGACCATGAAATTTATTTTAAAGATATTCACGATCATCTTTTAAAGCTTGCCGAAATGATTGAGGCAAGCCGAGAACTGACAGCTGATATTCGCGATAGCTACTTTTCGCTCAACTCTCATCATATGAATAACATTATGAAAACATTGACGGTTTTTTCAACCATTTTTATGCCATTAACATTTATCGTTGGTGTATATGGAATGAACTTTGATCATATGCCAGAGTTAAAGACGGTGTATGGCTATTATATTTGTTTAGCGATAATGGCCTTTATAGGTGGCGGCATGATGGTCTGGTTTTATAAGAAGGGCTGGTTTAAATAATAAAACGCCGGGAATTCCCGGCGTTTTTGCTTTAGCCAATGGCATGTAACACAAACATGGCTAAGAAGAGACATGTGATAACATAAAGCGGTTTTGCAACTTGTTTATGTTTACCAAGTGCTACTTTTAAGATTGGATATGCAATGAATCCAAAAGCAATACCATCAGCAATGCTATATGTGAGCGGAATCATAACGATGATTAAAAATGCTGGAAATCCTTCTGAAAAATCGTTCAGAGGAATTTGTTGAATGTTTGTAATCATTAAACCGCCAATAATAATTAAGATTGGAGCGATTGCGCTATTTGGAATTAATTTTACAAACGGCAAAGCAAATAATGAGGCAAAGAATAATCCGCCAGTGACGATAGACGTCATACCTGTCTTACCACCCGCTGTAATACCAGCAGCACTTTCTATTGTAGAAACAGTTGGACTTGTGCCAAAAAGACCGCATGTCATCGCTGAAATTGCATTTGCTTGATAAGCACGAGGGAATTTACGCTGATCTTCTAATAAACCGTGCAAAAGTCCCATGTTTTCAAAAATGAGTACCATACTCAATGAGAACGTTGCGATTAAAAATGGTAAAGAAGCCAGCTTCCCAAACGACATTGCACCAAAAACATCACCATAGTTAGCAAAGGAGAATGAACTGTTACCAATTTGACTTGTATCAACAATACCAAATAACCAGGAGATACCGGTTCCAATTGCAATTGTCCATAAAAAATTGCCACGTACGTTACGAATAAATAAAACTAATGCAACAATAAGAGTAAGCAGTGTTGCTAGAACAACTGGACTACTTAATTTTCCTAATGCAACAGCAGTATTTGAATTTGCAACAACAAGACCGCCTTTTTGTAAGCCGATAAATGCTAAAAAGAGTCCGATTCCGACAGTAATAGCTTCTTTTAATGACGTTGGAATTGCGGCAGAAAGTGTGCGAGCAATTGGTGTAAAGGCGGCAATTGCAAAAATAATACCAGCGACAAAGACCGCTGCTAATGCTTCTTGCCAAGTTAAACCAAGCGTATGCACCGCTGTGTACGTGAAAAACGCATTTACTCCCATACCTGGTACAAGAATCGCTGGTGCGTTTGCCCAAAATGCCATCAATAGACATCCAAAAAATGAGCTGAATACTGTTGCTAAAATTCCTGCTTCAAGAGGAATGCCAGCATCTGATAAAATCGATGCATTCACAATCATAATATAAACAATCGTGAAAAATGATGTTACACCAGCAAGTATTTCTTGTTTTGGTGATGTTTGATGTAAGTCTAATTGAAATGTTTTTTCGAGAATTCCTTTCATGTTAAACCTTCTTTTTCATATCCCTCTCCCACCCGTGATATCCCTATGTAAGGCTCACCGTCTATTATTATAGCAAAACAACAGTTTTTTACAACAATAAAAATGAGAACGTTTTCTTTTTTGCTAGATATACAATTACATATAGGTAAAAACAGCACGTACAGTTGAAATAATTTCTATTTCGCCTGATTGAATAGGAGGAGCGCCGCTATGAACAGCGGAATAAGCAACAAATTCCCGCGGCATTTGGGAAGACTCTTCAACGAGAGAAAGAGGAACGGGATTTATATGTAGATTATATGTGCTAGCAACCGTCCTTGCTTTTTCTTGCGCGTTTTGCACAGCGAGTACTAATGCTTGTTTGTAATAAGCATTCGGTGCAGAAACGCGAAAGACAAGTCCTCTGGCGACATTTGCTCCGTTTGCTACGGCTGCTTCAAGTACTTCGCCTGCTTTTTGTACATTGAGTACAATAATTTCATATAAATGCTCAACTTGATAACCTCTTAGGACAGGCTTTTCGTTCACGAATTCATATTGCGGTGTAATGGTGTAAGAAAGTGTTTTAATATTTTGTTCTGTAATTCCAAGTTGCTTTAAAGAAGCAAGTAAATTCGTAGAAAGAGCAGCGTTTTCTGCTTGTGCTTGTTTTATATTTTGGTCTTCAGTACGAACACCGATTGTTAAGACGACAACATCCGGTTTTGCTTTCACGACACCTTCACCTTGTACAGTAACTGTTGCTTCTTTGCCATTACGTAACTCATATGAATAGGGGGGCATGCCCATTTGCATGATTGTTCACCTTCCTTTCTTTATTTATATGAAAGAAGGAAGTCCATTTTTTCCTTAAATTTAGAAATATAGCAGAAAATCTAAGTAGAAAGAAAATATATACAATTAAGGTATTCATGCATTATAATATGTGTAAATATTATAAAAAAGGGTCGAGAACAGTGAACGAAAAACGAGAAGTACTTATTTTAAATTTATCTACTTCCTTTCGGAGAATGCTTCGTTTATTACAAAGCGATATTAATGAGCTTTTTTCTGAGCATATGCCATGGAATGAGTTTTCTGTACTGCGTGCGTTATATTGGAAAAGCCCGCAAATGGCATCGCAAATTGCTAGTGAAGTGAATGTTACATCCAGTCATATTACAGCAGTTACAGATCGTCTTGCTCGTAAGGGGCTTGTAATGAGAAAGCGCTCTAACTCAGACAGACGCATTGTGTATTTAGAAATTACAGATAGCGGGAGAGAAGTTGCTGAAAAACTGGAAAATGTTCGAAAAGAATACTATAGAGAGAAGTTTCAAGACTGGAGCGACCAGGAAATTGAAATGGCGTTAGATCTCTTCGATAGAGTCCTATGAAAATAGAAAAGTAAAGATTGCTTTTCTATTTTTTTATGTGTAAATTGAAAAAATGATATAAAACTCTCTTTCTTTTTAGATGGGCGAGAGCATCTGGCCATGCATAGAAGCGATTTATAAAGAAAAGCGGAAGCGGCTGGAGCTAGACAAAAATGTCGAAAGATTAAAAGGGATTTATGCATTGCATAAAAATGGGCCTATATTCCTATACTTTACGTATATGAAATAGGAGGCAGACAATGAAGCGTATTGTTTCTTTTGGAATTGTCGGTATCTGTTTATTGTGTTACGGCACTGAGATCAGTGCAGCGTCTCCCAATCAAATTGTCCAAAAAGAACTGGAATATATCTCAAATCATAAATCTGTTTTATATTCAAAGCTATGGATGCGTTCGATGCAAACGTCCGTATTATTTCATCATAATGATCGCATTCATCATCAAGATACTTTACATAATATAAAACATTCTTCTCTTGTTGATATAAAACAAATGTCACTAACGAAAGCAGCGGTTTATATGCCGCGAGTTTCTCAGTATGTATCAAAATTCGGAAAAGAAAATGTACAAGTGTACTATTTAGCTGTGCAGTATGATGTGAAAAAAGAAAATACATATCAAATGAATGGAACGAACTACTTCTTACAAGTGTTTGTACAAGAGTATGGAGATTGGAAAATTGCCGAAAGTATTGTGGCACCGACGGATCAAATTGTGACAAACCACGATGGATTTGGGACAGATGAAGAGAAGAACTATAGTGAAAGAAGAAAGAAGATAAAATAGCCTCCGAGGAGGCTATTTTGCATATAAAGAAAGTTTCTGTTTTAACACCCACTGTAAAATAGCATATGTCAAAATGCCAAACCCTATAAAATACATATAGTGAAGCGGGATCGATTTACTGCCATCAGTGAAAACTTCGCTGCCAAGAAGTCCGAAACAAATGGAAGTACATATTGAAAAATAGACATGAAGTTTTTGGAATAGCAATATCTTTCCATTCTGTTCATTTGGTGAACGGGCATACAAATAGGCTCCTAGTGACAGACAAATAAGTATATAAAATGCCGGACTTAGTAGCGTCCATGCAGATGGAATATGATGATAAGCAGGTCCCGCATGTACATCTCCATATTCATCCTTGATAGCTTCTCTTTGCGGTTGATAGTCATAGTTAATGTTAAAATGGGTAAGAGGAGCTAATGTACTTGTATTTTCTATATACATGGAACTTTTATCGTAGGCATTGTTATATTCTTTTTCTGGTAAATCAACATGTAATGCAAAGAAAGGGAACACAAGCTGAAAAATATAAATAGGTAAAACCATTAAAATATAACTTAGCGCACCTTGTGAAACAATATTTCCTGTAATGGTTCCGATAAAAAGAGCTAGTGTATAAACTGCAATTAATGTCATGATTGTATAGACAAAGTATAGATGAAACGGTGTAAATGATTGATAATCGGCGTGTATCGTCGTTTTATAGATGATATACATAAGGAACCAGCTTACGCTAAGTGCACTTACGATATGAACCGTACCAAATAACCATTTTGATAAAAATAAATGTGAGCGTTTAAATGGCATAGACCATAAAAAATCATTTGTTTGATTATGACGCTCCCAGCCTATTAATATGACTGCTAATCCAATTAAAAGCAGGGCAGGGAAAAATGTAGGACTATCTCCGTTCAAATGATAGGAATAATACGTATTCGTTGTTTCGCGTAAGTACTTAGCTCTGTGCAGTGCGTCTCTATAATATCCATATGGTAAGAGATATAAGGTACTGAGCCAGAATAACAGAATGACATATTTCCCTTGCTTCCAGTTTCGCATCCATAACGCTTTTTGAAACATGTAATTCACCTCGATTTATATGTGTACTTTTATTGGTTAAAACAGTATCGTTATTTTCCTACTAAAGAAAATTTCCATTTTAGTAAGCGAGATAAAATGAGATAAGTGATAACTCCTGTGCCTAGAAAACCGATATAATAGCTTACTAACGAATTGATTCCTCCTAGTAAACGAGCACCAAGCAAGGCAAAGCACGTTACCGTACAAACGATAAAGAGCTTTTGTAGCTTTGGAAAAAGTAGTATTTTTCCGTTTTGTTCGTTAGGTGACCGGGCATATAAGTACGCACTTAATGGTAATAAAATTAATGTATATACAATAGGGCTTATTAATGTCCAGGGAGACGGGATTGAGCTAAAGTTAGGCTCATTGATTCGTTTTCCCGTTTTATCTTTAAAATTAGACTGCGGATCGTAATTAAAATAAATTTGAAAATCTATCATAGGTGAAAAGACAGTGAATTTTTCAATATCATTCGTATATGCATTTTCTCGTTCATAAGTGTTAGCATACGATTTATTCGTATGAACAGAAATGAATCCAGCAATCAAAATAGATAATACGAAAGGTAAAATAAGAACAATTGTAGTTAGCAGACCTTGTGAAACAACATTTCCAGCAATTGTTCCAATACATAGCGTTAGCGTATAGATGGCAATGAGTACAATGGCTGCGTATAGAAAATAATAGTGAAACGGTGCAAATATTTGATATTTATTATGGAAAGTTGTTTTTTTCATAATAGCGAAAATTCCCCAGTTCAATACGAGAACGCTCATAATATTACAAACACCAAAAAGCCACTTTGTAAGAAAGATATGTGTTCGCTTGAATGGCATTGACCAAAGTAGATCGATAGATTGATTATGACGATCCCAGCCAATGAGAACACAACCTAAAATAATAACAAGTGCACCCTGTATTACTATAGTTTCTTCAGGAAAAATATAGTGGTAATGAAAACGATAATTCCATTTCATATTATCGTGAAAATAGTTTAGTTGTTCTACAGCTGCCAAATAATATCTGCACGATAGTAGATAGAAGTTAACGAGCCAAAATAACCATACGATATATTTACTTTGTTTGTATGTTTGAAACCATAATGCTTTATGAAACATGTAATTCACCTCTATTTGTATGTGTCTGCTTCTTGATTAAAAATAGCGTTATCTTTCACCAAAAGAGTAGAAGTACATATTTCCCCTGTTTAAACGTTCGCATCCACAACGCCTTATGAAACATGTGACCCCTCCTCAAAAGCCGTAACAAATACATCCTCAAGTGACATTGGCAATTCTTCTAATAAGAGCGGCTGTTCTTTATGAAACTTTTCTAACGTAGTTGTGACATTTCCTTCGATTAAAACGGTGTATACTTTTCCTGTTTGTTGTAATACTTTCACGTTGCTTAAGTTTTCTAGTTTTTGTGGTAGTGAGCGTTCATAAGCGACTTGAATTTTTGCATAACGTGATTTTGTATCTTCTAAAGCTGTAATCGATGCAATTGTATGATCTTTTAAAATGATGACTGTGTCTGCGATTTTTTCAATTTCATCTAAGTGATGCGTAGAAATGAGAATGGTAATTTCACGTTCTGCTACTTCTTCAATTAAAAATTGCAGGATTTGTCTTTTTACAATTGGATCAAGTCCGTTTGTGGGCTCATCTAAAATAATGTATTCTACGCCAGTAGAAAAGGCTAAAATCATCGCTAATAATGCTTTCATTCCGCGGGAGTAGCTGCGAATGCGTTTGTCTGGTAAGTTAAAACGCTCTAGTAACTTATAAAAATAGTCTGCATTGAAATTATGATAGACTGCTTTATAGAATTTTACGATTTCTTTTACTGTATATCCGCTTAATACATTTGTAGAGTCTGGAACATATACAACGGTTTGTTTCACTTCAGGGTGTTTATGCACGTCAACTTCGTTATAGGTAACAGTGCCTTCATCTGGATTTAAAATTCCAACGAGTGTACGTAATAATGTTGTTTTTCCAGCTCCGTTTCTTCCGAGTAATCCAGCAATGCTCCCTTTTTTTAAAGTAAATGAAATATCTTCTAATATCGTTTGATTATCAATTGTTTTCTTTACGTTCGTCACCTTTAACATGAGTATGTCCTCCTAACTCTTTATAGTATGAATCAATCCAATCATGAATTTTTTCTTTTGAAATACCGAGATACGAAGCTTCTAGCAACAATTGATGGAATTGTTTTTCTACCATAGCGATTTTCCTTTCATCTTGTGCGGGAGTAATGGATTGCGAGACGAATGTTCCTTTGCCGCGCAGTGTTTCGATAATTCCTTGTCGCTCTAATTCTTGATAAGCCTTACTCACTGTGTTTGGATTAATCACAAGTGAAGAGGCAAGTTCACGAACGGAAGGGAGTTTATCGTTAGATTCGAGCATCCCTCTTAAAATGAGCTCTTTAACATTATGAACAATTTGTTCCCATATCGGAGTGTTGCTTCTTGGATCTAGTTGAATGTGCAAGAGCAAAGTCTCCCTTCTAATAAAAAGTATGAGTGTACTATTAGGTGTAATACACTTAATACAATATATAGTACATCATTATTTGTCAACTATATTTTTAGAAAATTATGGTATAAAACCCCTTCGTTTGGAAAAAATAGGTGTGATATAGAATGGAGGGTTAGTCATGAAGCGATTAATAGGAATACTTGTTTGTTTCATGTTATTGCTTTCTGCAGTTCCAATTAGTTTTGCGCAGTCTGAGAAAAAAGAAGTCGAAGCAGAAACAAAACCAAAACTAGCGGAACAAGCATCGTCAGCAATTGTGATTGAGCAGGATACGGGGAAAGTTTTATTTGAAAAAAATCCAAATGAAAAGTTGCCGCCTGCTAGTATGACAAAAATTATGACCATGTTACTTATTATGGAACAAATTGAAAAAGGAAAATTGAAACTGACAGATAAAGTGAGAACAAGTGAACATGCAGCTTCAATGGGCGGTTCACAAATTTTCCTTGAACCTGGTGAAGAGATGACAGTCGATGAAATGTTAAAAGGCATTGCCATTGCATCTGGAAATGATGCATCAGTTGCAGTTGCTGAACACATTGCTGGATCGGAAGAAGGATTTGTAGATAGGATGAATAAAAAAGCAAAAGATTTAGGACTTAAAAATACTCATTTTCAAAATCCAACAGGTCTTCCAGCCGAAAATCATTATTCAACAGCATATGACATGGCAGTTATGGCAAAGGAATTAATGAAATACCCGTTAATCCGTAAATATACAGGGAAATATGAAGATTATTTACGGGAAGATACGGATAAGAAATTTTGGCTTGTAAACACAAACAAGCTTGTTCGTTTCTATCCAGGTGTTGACGGTGTAAAAACAGGTTTTACAACAGAAGCAAAATATTGTTTAACAGCATCTGCAGAACGCAATGGCATGCGTGTCATTTCTGTCATTATGGGATCTCCAACATCAAAGGAACGAAATGCGGAAGTAACGAAGCTTCTTGATTATGCATTTAGTCAATATATGACGAAAAAGATGTATACAAGAGGAGAAAAAATTCAAACGGTAAAAGTAGGGAAAGGAAAAAAAGAAACTGTCGACTTAGTAGCTTCTGACAATGTTTCTCTGTTAATGAAAAAGGGAGAAACAATGAAGAATCTCAAAAAAGAAGTAGTTGCTGAGGAGAAGGTGAAAGCTCCAATTAAAAAAGGAGATGCCTTAGGTACACTTGTTATAAAAAAAGGTAATGAAGTGTTACTCAAACAAACAATTGTTGCAAAAGAAGATGTTGCAGCAGCGAGCTGGTGGGAATTATTTAAACGAAGTTTTGGGATGTTCTCGACATCGAAATAGCGGCAATTTAGTTGCCGCTTTCTCTCTTTGTTTTACCTTGTATGTGGCAGGAAAGGGCACTGACCGCTTCTATGCATGGCCAGATGCTCTCGCCCACCGAAAAAGAATGGTTTTATGTCGGTTTTTTAATTTGGATTTATATAGAAGGTTCATTTTATGACGAAATAGTACTTCTTTTGTCAGGTGGAAGGATTCTACATTTATTTTAGAGAAAAACTTCTTATATGTTTTGCGTGTATACGCGAATTTTGAATGTAAGGAGGAAATAGAGTGAGTCTTTCCATCCATTTAGAAGTAAAGCGTGACGTCTTATGTGTTCGTTTAGCGGGCGAACTAGATCATCATACTGCCGAAGAGTTGCGAGCGAAAGTAACTGATATGATTGAGACGCATCATGTTCATCATATTATTTTAAACTTAGAACAATTAGCATTTATGGATAGTTCTGGTCTTGGTGTTGTATTAGGAAGATATAAGCATGTCAAAAGCTTAGGCGGCGAAATGGTTGTTTGTGCAATTTCTCCTGCTGTAAAGCGCTTATTTGAGATGTCAGGGCTATTTAAAATTATTCGATTAGAAGAAAATGAAGTGCGTGCGCTCGCGACATTGGGGGTGGCATAGATGAGAAATGAGATGAACCTTCAATTTTCAGCATTAAGTCAAAATGAATCGTTTGCTCGGGTTACAGTTGCCGCTTTTATTGCGCAGCTTGATCCAACGATGGAAGAGCTAACGGAAGTGAAAACAGTTGTGTCTGAGGCGGTAACGAATGCCATTATTCATGGATATGAAGGACACCCAGATGGCATTGTGTATATTACGGTTATTTTGGAAGATGACATGGTAAAGTTAACGATTCGTGATGAAGGGATTGGAATTCTAGATTTAGATGAAGCAAGGCAACCCCTTTTTACAACAAAACCCGAATTAGAGCGTTCCGGAATGGGATTTACCATTATGGAAAATTTTATGGACGAAGTAGAGGTTATTTCTAATAAATCTTTCGGGACAACGATCCATTTGACGAAGTATCTATCAAAAAGTAACGCTCTATGCAATTAAGGAGAATTGCCTATGGACATAGAGGTCAGAAGTGAAAAAGGAAAAGGAAAAGGGCAGTTAAAGGATCATGAGTTAAAAGAATTAATTAAGCGAAGTCAAGATGGTGATCAAGGAGCAAGAGATTTAATTATACAAAGTAATATGAGACTTGTTTGGTCGGTTGTACAACGCTTTTTAAATCGCGGTTACGAGCCGGAGGACTTGTTTCAAATTGGCTGTATTGGATTGCTGAAATCTGTCGATAAATTTGATCTATCTTTTGATGTAAAGTTTTCAACATATGCAGTTCCAATGATTATTGGAGAAATTCAACGGTTTTTACGTGATGACGGAACAGTGAAAGTAAGTCGTTCTTTAAAAGAAACTGGAAATAAAATTCGTAAAATGAAAGACGAATTATCAAAAGAGTATGGCCGTGCACCGACAATTAACGAAATAGCAGAGGCGTTAGAGTTAACGCCAGAAGAAGTTGTAATGGCGCAAGAAGCGAGCCGGACACCATCATCTATACATGAAACGGTGTATGAAAATGATGGTGATCCTATTACCGTTTTAGATCAAATTGCGGATCGCTCTGAAACAAAGTGGTTTGATAAGATTGCGTTGAAAGAAGCAATTCGTGAATTAGATGAGCGCGAACGACTGATTGTATATTTGCGGTATTATAAAGATCAAACACAATCGGAAGTAGCGGAGCGTTTAGGAATTTCTCAAGTACAAGTATCAAGGCTAGAAAAGAAAATATTAAAGCAAATGAAGGAACGAATAGGCGAATAGTCTATTCGTTTTTTTATTTTAAAAAAGTTGTATTAGAAAATTTTCCAATATCCATACTACAACTACGAGGAATAGTTAAGAGGTGATTGGAGTGGAGCAAACGATATATGTAAAAATGAGGAATCGTCTACAAGTGTCACCTGATTATGAGATTAAAATTGGTGATGTTGCACAAGTGGTTGGAGAGTCACATATTGTAGACGAGATAAAACGACAGGCTGTATATAAAATTACAAAGAAAGATAAAACGCATGTTGTAATTGATGTGATGAAAGTTATTCAGGCTATTCGGCAGTATTCCAACAGTTTAGAAATTAATTTGCTTGGTTCGGCACAAACGATTGTTGAAATTGTATATGAAAAAAACAAGTAAATCCATTTTTCTTTGGAATAGTGTGGTTATTACTATTTGTGGGAGCGGCTCTTGCGATTATTTATTTTCATGAAGACGTTAGTATGCAGCAAGTGCATCAACGTTTATATTACATGGTTACAGGGGAAAGCAACAAAAAGCCACTTTTATTTCAAATCCCATATTCGTTAGGACTTGGGCTTGGAATGATTCTTTTTTTTAATCACGTTTTTCAAAAGCGCATTAATGAAGAGCCAAGCCCATTAGAAGTTGAAATGTTTCAATACCAGCAATCTCTCGATCAATATGTGATGATGAATGAAAATAAAGAAATGATAAAGAAAATCCAAAATGATTGAATATATGGGGGTCATCTTTATTGGATTTGCTGGTGGAATTGCTGTTGGAGGAGGATACGTTGCATTTTTAACTGTATTGGGTATGATTCCGAGGCTCGCTCAGTTAACGAAAAGTGGTCATCGAGTTCAATATTATGAATGGGCTGTTGTGGGCGGTGCATTAAGCGGAGCATGGTGCAGTTTACGTGATATTACATTGATGGCCCCGCCGTATTGGCTTTTGCTTCTTGGATTGTTATGCGGCACATTTATTGGGATGCTTGCGGCTGCTTTAACAGAAGTGCTGAATGTACTTCCGATATTAGCGAAACGTGTTGGCGTTGATGGGAAAATTGTTATTCTTCTTATCGCACTTGTTCTTGGTAAGGTTATAGGTTCTTTATTTCATTGGATTTATTTTGTGAAATAGGAGGTATGTCAATGTCACCGCGAAAATTAAAAGATGATTATGCGAATAACGTGAAAGAGTATCAACCTAAACCTAACTATATTATGAATTGTATCAAGGCTTTTGTTGTGGGTGGACTTATTTGCACATTAGGTGAGGTCTTGACGAAGATGTATATACATTATTTCGATTTTACGGAGAAAAATGCAGAAAATCCAACAATTGCAACATTAATATTACTATCAGCAATTTTAACGGGACTTGGTGTATATGATAAACTTGGACAATTTGCAGGAGCAGGCTCAGCAATCCCGGTAACTGGATTTGCAAATTCAATGGTGAGCGCAGCAATGGAACACCGCAGTGAAGGAATTGTTCTTGGGATTGCGACAAATATGTTCAAAATTGCTGGAAGTGTAATTGTATTTGGAGTTGTTGGAGCGTATGTTGTAGGTCTCATTCGGTATACATGGAAGCTCCTCCATTGATGAAAGTTTCAGCCTATGTAAGCAAAGGAGAAGGCAGATGAGATTAACTGGGAAACAAACGTGGCTATTTCAAAATGATGTATATGTGAATGCGACGGGGACGGCCGTTGGACCGGAAGAGGCAAAGGGACCGCTTAGGGATAGTTTTGATATTACATATAATGATTTACATTGCGGAGAAGAGAGTTGGGAGCTAGCAGAAAGACGGTTAATGAGAGATTCGATTCAACAAGCATTGCGAAAAGAAAAGCTACAAGCATCTGATATCGATTTCTTTTTGGCTGGAGATTTATTAAATCAAACGGTTACAGCGAATTATGTTGCTAGAGAGCTTTCGATTCCTTTTCTAGGAATGTTTGGAGCGTGTTCCACTTCAATGGAGACGTTAGCTGTTGGCGCGGCATTTATTGATGGCGGGTTTGCAAATCGTGTATTAGCAACAGTTAGTAGCCATAATGCGACGGCCGAGCGGCAATTTCGTTATCCAACAGAGTACGGAGGACAAAAACCAACTACAGCGACGTTTACTGTTACAGGAGCTGGCACGGCTTTAATAAGTCGTGAAAGAAGTTCAATTAAAGTCACAGCAGCAACTATTGGAAAAGTACAAGATTTAGGTATAACAGATCCATTTGATATGGGATCTGCGATGGCCCCTGCTGCAGCTCATACAATTGGGCAACACTTTGAAGATTTAAAAAGAAGTGCTGCCGATTACGATTTAATTGTGACAGGAGATTTATCAGCAGTAGGAACACCGATTGCACGGCAACTTTTGTTAGATGAAGGCTATGATATAGGTAATGTCTATAATGATTGCGGTTTAATGATTTATAGAGATGATCAGCAAGTATTTGCTGGGGGAAGTGGCTGTGCTTGTTCTGCAGTTGTAACATATGGACATTTAATGAAAGAAATGGAAAAAGGGAATTTCGGGCGGATTTTTGTCGTAGCAACAGGTGCTTTGTTAAATCCGATTATGATTCAACAAAAAGAATCGATTCCAACGATTGCACACGGTATTGTATTTGAAAGAATAAAGTGAAACTTCCATAATTTTTGGGGCTTCATCCCAAAATTATGGTTAGTTGAACCAATCGGGCTTTCACGGGCAGTTATCCCCCACCTATCTTCTTCGCTTTTCTCTCAATCTGGAGGTGGGTGCTTACTGCCCGTTAATGCGGGATAAAAGGGGTGTAATAGTGGAATTTATATATGCATTTTTAGTTGGAGGTGCGATTTGTGTTGTCGGACAACTATTGTTAGATTTTGCAAAATTAACACCTGCACATGTTATGGCAATCTTCGTAGTAGCTGGTGCTATTTTAGATGGTTTTGGCATTTATGACAAACTGATTCAGTTTGCAGGAGCGGGAGCAACTGTTCCGATTACAAGTTTTGGTCATTCTTTATTGCATGGTGCGATGGAAGCTGCAGAAAAGCATGGTTATCTTGGGATTGGAATGGGAATGTTTAAGTTAACATCTGTTGGAATTTCAGCAGCGATTTTGTTTGCATTTTTAGCAGCACTTATTTTTAAACCGAAAGGATAAATAAGATGAGAAGAAGGGTTATTTTGGTGACAGACGGAGATGAATATGCACAGCGAACAATCGAGTTACTGGCAAAGGAGTTTGGTGGACGATGTATTTCGGCCACGCAAAGTAATCCAACGAAATTAACGGGGAGAAAGATTGTTGAGCTTATCATGCAAACACCACATGACCCTGTTTTTGTTATGTTTGATGATAGCGGATATATTGGGGAAGGATCAGGAGAAAAGGCATTAAAATATGTGGCAACGAATAAACAAATCGATGTGCTTGGCGTGTTAGCTGTTGCTTCTAATACGCATCATTGGGAATGGGCACGTGTTGATGTAAGTGTCGATCGAGAAGGACGATTAACTGAATATGGCGTTGATAAATTTGGATTGGCAGATGTAGAAATAGGAAGAATTAACGGTGATACCGTTTACTGTTTAGATGAATTACATGTTCCTATTATTGTTGGAATCGGTGATATTGGGAAAATGTACGGCAATGATGACTGGAAACGCGGGTCGCCCATTTCAAAACAAGCAATTCAATTAATTTTAGAAAGGAGTGGGTTTTATGACCAACACCCAAAAGACTAATATACCAATTTCTTCATTTTTAAGTGACAATGAAAATTATTTGAAGCAAACTGTTGGACTTGGTGTTACGTTTGATGTGGGAATTCGTAAATTTCAAATCTTAGATAAAGAAATTGGTGTTTTGTTTGTGAACGGTTTATGTGATACGAACTATATCATACACATTCTCGAAGAGGCTATTGATACGAATGGAATCCGAAGGTATGGAGAAAATACGGTAAAGTTGTTAGAAAATCGTCTTATTCATCAACAAGTAAGTAAAGTAAAGACGATGGATGACGTCATATTGCAAGTTTTATCAGGTTTAATCGTTATTTTTGTAGAAGGAGAGACAGAAGCATTTGTAATCGATGTTCGTAGCTATCCAGGACGCACTCCGACAGAGCCGGATACAGAGAAAGTTGTCAGAGGTGCGCGCGATGGATTTGTTGAAAATATTATTGTAAACACAGCCCTTATTCGGAGACGTATTCGTGATCCTCGTTTGCGACATGAAATTATTCGGGTGGGAGAGCGGTCACGCACAGATCTTTGTATCGCATATATACAAGATATTGCGAATCCTGATTTAGTGAAAATATTAAAGCAAGAGCTAGAAAATATTCAAGTCGACGGTGTCACAATGGCAGATAAAACGATTGAGGAGTTTCTTGTAAAACAAGGGTACAACCCTTTTCCGCTGATTCGATATACAGAAAGACCAGATGTCGCTGCGACCCATTTGTTAGAAGGACATGTTTTACTCATGACAGATACTTCTCCTAGTGCAATTATTACACCAACAACATATTTTCATCATGTACAGCATGCGGAGGAATTTCGGCAAAATCCTGCTGTTGGAACATTTTTACGCTGGGTTCGTTTTTTAGGAGTTGTATTTTCTCTGTTCTTATTGCCACTTTGGCTTGTGTTTGTAATGGACCCTGCTTTATTACCAGAAAAGCTAGCGTTTATTGGACCGAATAAAGTGACCAATTTACCGATTGCCTTACAGATTATTTTAGCAGAAGTAGGGCTGGAATTTCTGAGGATGGCATCGATCCATACACCAACACCGCTGTCATCAGCGGCTGGGTTAATTTCGGCTATATTAATTGGTCAAATTGCAATCAATGTCGGTCTATTTGTACCAGAAGTCATTTTATATACTGCCATCTCTATGATTGGATCCTATGCAACGCCAAGTTATGAATTAGGATTAGGAAATAAGATTGGTAAATTGTTCCTCATTATATGTACTGCTTTATTTCAGGAAATAGGATTTGTTGTCGGAATGACATTGTTGATTTTATTTTTAGCATCTATTAGAAGTTTACAAACGCCATACCTTTGGCCGTTTCTTCCGTTTGATTGGGGAGCATTGGTGAAAATTTTAATACGCCCATCTATTTCTAGTTTAAAGGTACGCCCTAGTATCGTTCATCCTCAAAATATAAAGAGGCAAAAATGAGCAGAAGAATCAATTCTGCTCATTTTTGTTATAAATTTATCTGTTTTTAACAAAAACATAACATTTCTTTTGTACACTAGAAGTAAATATGATGTATGAAAGGGGAGATTACATGATTAAGTTATTTGTTAGCGATTTAGATGACACACTCGTTTATAACGTGAATCGGATCCATCGTGACGATGAAAAAGCATTATGCTGGTTAGCAGAGAAAGGTACGAATATTTGTTTTGCCTCTGGTCGCTTTACTCACCGTATTCATGCTGTTGTGAAACAATTCGCTTTCCCTTATTATACAACAGGATTAAATGGCGCCGTTTTATTAACAAAAGAAGGAGCAATGTTAAACGAATCAACTTTTGATGATGAGGTTGCCCGGGAAATATATAAATATATACATGAAAAAAAGATGGTGGATATTGTATGTGCGAAGGAGCATCGATATACAAAAAAGAAAAATGAACATCATCGTATGTTTGAAGAATATATTCAAGGAGAAATCGCAGAAGTAGAGACATTAGAGGAAGAATTCGGACAAACTATTCATCCAGCAAAATTATTTGTTTATGGAGAAGAAGAGAAAATTACAATGTTAGATCAAGAGTTGCGAAACGAATTCCAAGGCAAGGCAGAAGTCGTAATTTCAGGAAAGCGATACGTGGATATTATGCCAATGGGGATTAGTAAAGGAAGTGCACTGCAGCTTTTAATGGAACATTTACAAATAGAAGCACATGAAGTAGCGTGTATCGGGGATTCTTTTAATGATATTTCCATGTTTTCTGTGACGCCGCATTCCTTTACATTGCATCATGCTCATCCATATGTGAAAGAAAAAGCGAGTCATATTGTTCGTTCTGTAGAAGAAGCGATTATGAAACTACCATTGTTAGCATAATAAAAAGCTCGTTATTAACGAGCTTTTTATTACTTAAATAGCGATTTAATAAAGTCAATGAAGCTAGCGAATACGCCTTTTAATTTTTCTAAAAAGCCTTGACCTTGTTCAGAACCTAGAAACGCTGAAACGTGTTCTTTTGCTTTATTTAATTGGCTACTAACTTGATTCCAATCAATATTTAAGTTTTTCATTTTGTCAAAGAGTGATACTAAATTATCAAGTTGTTCATCAGTTAATGTAATTCCGAGCTGATCTGCAATCTTTTTAATGAGTGAACGTAAATCTTCTTTTGTTTTTGGTTGTTCTTTTGCGATTTCTTCTTTAACTTTTGCAACAAGTTGTACAGCTTTATCATTTCCGATTTGGTCACCAAGTTTTGCAGTTTGAACCATTTCTTCGTTCGCAACTTTTTTAACTTCTTCTGGAATTTCTTTTTTCGCTGCTGTCTCGTAAGCCTTCATTAAGCCTGTTAAAGCTGCAGTTCCTGATACTTTAAATGGTGCGGTAATGTAAATATTCGCATCTTTTACACCTGCTGTAATTAATGCGTTTGTATACATTGCATCTGTTACCCAATTAATATTATGCGCTTGTACAACAAGGCCAGATCCTTTTTTTGTATACGTAATCATAGAAGAAGAAATTGCTTTCGTGCCAATTTGAGCGTTTGGTACAACCCCATCTAAATATTTATGTTCTTCCGCATTTGATACCGTAATAATTTGCGCATCTTTTGGCGCTTTCATTTCTTCGCGAAGCTGTTGTTTTTGCTGATCTGTTAAATTTTCTCCTAATGTAACAATAGACTCTCCCTCAATCACGTCTGCATATGAAGCTGTTGGAATCAAAAAGACCATAACAGCTAGTAGCAGTGCTAACAATTTCGTTTTCACGAAAAATCGCTCCCTTTCTCTTTCTGAAATTTTCGGGTAACAAAGTAATTATAGTATATTTTTTATGTTTGTCATCCGTCTTTAGATTGATTTTAGAAAGAAACAGTAGGATTGTCGGATTTTAACACGGTTTTCACAATAATATTTTTGTTTATTACAGTGATTGTGGTAATATAAGGCTGAGATTGTTGAAAGGAGCTTATTATACATGAAAACTTTAGGATACATATTAATGGAAAATGGTGAAAAAATCGAATTAGAATTTTTCGCAGAAGAAGCACCAAAAACAGTAGAAAACTTTAGAAAATTAGCTAATGAGGGGTTTTATGATGGATTAACATTCCACCGCGTTATTCCTGGTTTCGTATCTCAAGGGGGCTGCCCAATTGGAAACGGAACTGGCGGACCAGGCTATTCAATCCCATGTGAAACAGATGGAAATCCTCACAAACATACAGTAGGCGCACTTTCTATGGCGCATGCTGGAAGAAATACTGGAGGAAGCCAGTTCTTTGTTGTACATGAACCACAACCGCATTTAGACGGCGTTCATACTGTATTCGGAAAAGCAACAAGCGGTATTGAGACAGTATTAAATATGCGTCAAGGCGATGTTATGAAAGAAGTTAAAGTTTGGGAAGAGTAAAATGGTAAGAGGGGGCAAAAGGCTCTCTCTTTTTTTATTAAAAAAGAATTTGTAAGGTAAGATCAGTACAAGATACGTATAGGAGAATTTGTGTATTTTTTGTGTCATTTAAATTTTTTCAACATATAAGTTGCAGCTATGCAGAAGTGTGAGCTGCACTTGTTTCCACCCTTTATTTTAAACGTTGCACGTGGCAGAAAAAGGTTCTGACCGTTTCTATGCATGGCCAGAAGCTCTCGCCCCCCTAAAAAGAAAGCGGTTTTTATGTCGGTTTTTTAACTTGTATATATAGATATGAACAATACAATGCTATTAGCATAATATAAACAGAATATCAACATTTGACTTCCGCTATCCCTCTTTGTATGATTATAACGTTGTTTTTAGGCAAGCCTTCTCAGCGTGTTAGAAATATTGTAAAATAGACATGATATGAACATGCTGGCTGAGGGGATATGATTTGTAACTTTTGTAAGAAGGGATAAATTTCATGTTAATTCGTTTTAAAAAAAGTTATGAAAAAATTGCAATGGGACTTCTTTCTTTTATGCCAATGGAAAAAGACATAAAGCGATTACAAGCAACGATGAAAGATTATGAACAAAATGATGATTGGCAGCTGTACTTATGGAAGGAAGACGATGCGATTGTTGGGATTATTGGGACGGTAAAGCACGATGATGGTGTACTAGAAATTCAACATATTAGTGTGAATCCTTCGCATCGTCAAGCGGGAATTGGAACAAAAATGGTACAAGAATTACAAACAATGCTGCCAAATATTACGGTATGCGGAAACGAACAAACATCTAGTTTTTGTAAGAAGTGCAAAGAAGTTGAACATAATGTGCATTAGTAAAAGCAGAGATAACCTTATCTCTGCTTTCTCTTTTGTAATTGTATATTTCGCTCGCTAATTACATCTTCACGATTACGGCGGGAGTGTTTATGAATAATATCTTCGCTTGGAGTAGAAGAAGTCTCTTTCCATGGTAAGCCTTTCGTTTGGCATAATTGTATACATATGTTTTCTAAATTCGAATCAGCAATAGGAAGAAATAGTGTTGTATAAGAATCATGATTTTGAATGATGTGCAGTCGTTCCTCAAGAATCAATAGTAGTTGCGAATACTCTAAACCTAATGCTTCTATATGTTGTTTTTCATTCTGTAAAATAAATAGGGCACTCTTCATCATTCGCTCAGCACCGTTCCAATTAGAGCGTCTATGGTGATATAAAGCGACAGCAATTTGAATGAGTCCGACCCAATGCTGTTCTCGCTCTCCGCGTGGCTTTGTTTTCCAATGTTCTTCTAAAACTTCGTGACATTCAAAGTAGTCGTAATCACTATGAAAATGAATTAAAAACTGTATGTATGCTTCATAATACATGCTTTTCACTCCAATTCTAAGCAGTGTTGTATATAGTGTAGCATAAAGCGACTAGAGAGTGCTCTAGTCGCTTTATGTCGGTTAGCAAAAACAAGCTGCGCCGACAATAATTAATAAAATAAACAACACAACTAGTAAAGCGAATCCGCCGTGGAAACCTCCAGTAACATGACCCATAGTTTGTAACCTCCTACAATGTACTCATTACACTGTTATCATATGAATCGGATGGGCATTGTGGCCTAGGTATACGTCTATTTTTAATTAATTTTTTGAAAAAGGTTGGATAGTACATAAGTATGCACTATACTTATGATGTTATAGAAAAAATGTGGTGGGATGATTTGTGCAATATAATTTTAAAGTTGAGGCATTTGAAGGCCCTTTAGATTTACTATTACATTTAATTAATCGTTATGAAATTGATATATATAACATTCCTGTAGCGGAAATTACAGAACAATATTTATCATATATCCATGCGATGAAAGAATTACAGCTTGATGTTGCAAGTGAATATTTAGTTATGGCAGCGACGCTATTACAAATTAAAAGTAAAATGTTGCTTCCAAAGTATGAAGAAGATGTACAAGATAGCAGTGAAGAATATATGGAAGATCCTCGGCAAGAATTAATGGAACGTCTAATTGAATATAAGAAATATAAGCAAGTTGCTACTCAATTAAAAGAAAAAGAACAAGAACGAGCGCAGTTATATACACGGCCTCCTCTTGATTTTATGATGTTTCAAAAAGAGGAGGCTGAAAAGCTGCCGATTGATGTTACGTTATATGATATGTTAGCAGCATTCCAAAAGCTCATGCGTCGTAAGAAAATACAGCGGCCGGTTACAGCTACAGTTACTAGGCAGGAAATCCCAATTGAACAACGAATGGGCGATGTTTTAAAACAATTGGAGCTTGCAGGAGGTCGTCAAAGTTTTTACGATTTATTTGTAGATGATGATCGAGATATGATTGTTGTTACATTTTTAGCAATTTTGGAACTTATGAAACATCAGAAAATTGTTATCGAGCAAGAGCGTAATTTTGATGAAATCTTTTTAATGAAACAATAGCTGTAATGTTTGACCGAACGTAAATTGTTGTTCGGTCTTTATGACGTATATGGATACAAAGAATGCGAGAAAGGAGCTTTTTGCGTTGGAAAGACAAGAACAAAAGGCAGTTATAGAGGGGCTGCTGTTTGTAGCAGGGGATGAAGGGATTTATCCAGAACAAATTGCAAAAGTATTAGAGGTAGAAGTGAGAAATGTAATACAACTTGTAGAAGAGCTGCAGGAAGAATATGATCAATTGCATCACGGCTTGCAGATTGTTCAATTTGCAAAAGCGTATCGTTTTACAACGAAAAAAGAGCACGCACCGTATTATCAAAAATTGATGGATGTGCCAACAACTGCATCTTTATCGCAAGCAGCATTAGAAACATTAGCGATTATCGCCTATCGCCAGCCAATTACAAGAACTGAAATCGAAGAAATTCGCGGTGTAAAAACAGAGCGCGCTCTTCAAACGCTTGTATCTCATTTATTAATTAAAGAAGTAGGACGTGCAGAAGGGCCGGGACGCCCTATTTTATACGGCACAACAAAAGAGTTTTTAGATACATTTGCATTGCAAACATTAGATGAATTACCTGCTCTGTCAGAAGAAGGCGAAGGAATGAATGAAGCGGATTTATTCTTTGGTTCTTTACAAGAAATTTCGAAGTGAAAGCTTGGCATTTTGCCAAGCTTTTTTGTATATGAAATCAAAGCTGCGTCATACTAAATAGAAAAAGGAGAAGGTGTATGAAAGATGTACGTATCGCTCTTTTTCTATTTTCAGCAGTATTATGTATAACTTTAAATAGTGCATCTCCTATACGTCAGCATGCTTCTATACATATGGTTTCCTCCTTTTCGAGTCAGCGTACACATTTAGGTAAGATGACTGTAAATTTTTTAAGAGTTGGACAAGGTGACGCAACAATTATTTCCTTACCAAACGGGAAAACAATTTTAATTGATGGTGGTCCGTATGAGGCCGGGGAGCCTATTATAGATAAGTTAATTAAGAAGGGGATTAAACGCTTAGATGTTGTTATTGGTACACATCCTGATATGGATCATATCGGAGGGTTAATTCCAATTATTGAACAAATGCCGGTTTCACTTGTGTTAGATAGTGGGAAATTATATAGTTCATTTACATATCATTCGTATATGAGAAGTATTAAAAAAAGAGGAGTTCCATTTTTACGTGTAAAGGAAGGACAATATATTCCCTTAGATCCTCATATTTCTGTTCAAGTATTAAATGATGGAAAAACAAAACGAGAAAATAATGAGTCATCTATTGTATTGAAAATTCGTTATGGTAAGGCTGATTTTTTATTCATGGGGGATGCTGATACACATACAGAGGAAGAAATTGTGAAGAAGTACGATGTGCATGCAGATGTGCTAAAAGTTGGCCATCACGGTTCATATACATCAACGAGCGAACAGTTTATAACGGCTGTTGCACCGCAGTTTGCTATTATTTCGTATGATAAAAAGAATCCGTATGGTCATCCGCATCGAAGTGTGGTGAAACGATTATATCGGCATGGTGTGACCGTACATACTACGGTGAAAAATGATGTTGAAATTGAAACGGATGGTGAGTGTATCACATTCCAGCATCAGTTACCTTTGCCGTTGTTAAAATAGTGTATGTATCATTCATTTCAGCAGCGTATGAAAGAAATCAAAGCTGCTGAAATGATAAGTATAGTTACATTCGTTTATCCGGCTATTCGTGGGCAGTAATACTCCCATCTCAAAATTCGGTGAAAGCATTGTCCAGTTCCAGTGGCTAGAATGTTTGGTGGCTTCGCTTCTTCCTACGAGGTAAAAAACACCTCTACGTCAGAAGCTCCATCCCCCTCACATTCTGGGCGAGCCACTTCCACATTTCTTTGTTGTCCAGCTCTAGCGGCTAGAATCTCCGGCCGTTTCGCCCCCTCGGACGAGGCAAAAAGCGCCTCTCTGTCAGGGGCGTGGGCGTCCTGCGATTCTGAACGAGCCGCTTCCGCTTTTCTTAAGAAGTTAGGTGGGAGATAAACTGCTAGCATGCGCCCGATTGGTGAGGGCTGATTAAAGTTTCACTTTATATACAGTAGCGTTTCATGGTTTTTCTTAATATACATATAATGAAATATTTAAGTCATGCATCATACGGTGTATTTCTACAAGTGTAGTTCCTTTTTTGTTTCGTATAGGAGGGAATATTTTGAAAGTCCTTTTTAATAAAATGAATGTTCTATATTATAATTAGAGAAGAAAAACAAAATTCCCTTTTTCTTATATCAAAAATCCATCTATAATGTATAGACAACTACTCGTGTATATAATATGATAGTGATAGGTAATAAGACAAGTAGGGATTACAGGGGAAAGGATCGATGAAAATGAAAACGCAAGTCGTCATCAATGCCAAAATTTATACAGGTCGTGAAGTGGTAGAAAGTGCTTTTATTCGTTACACGGATCAAATTCAAGAACTTGGATTGATGGCTCAGTATGTACCGCAAGAAAATGAAAAGGTTCATGATATAAAAGGGAATATTGTGATTCCAGGTATGATTGATGTTCATATTCACGGTGGGTACGATATTGATGCAATGGATGCAAATAGCGACGGATTAGTAACTCTCGGTAAACAGCTGTTACAAGAAGGAGTTACGACGTTCTTTCCAACAACAATGACACAGTCTTCTCAAGCAATTGAAGCGGCTTTGGGCGCTGCGAAGGAAGCAAAGGGAAAAGGTGCACATTTCGAATATATTCATTTAGAAGGTCCGTACGTTTCAAAAAAACGTGCAGGTGCACAGCCACTGGAATACATTGTCCCTGCAAATATTGAGCAATTTAAGCAATGGCAAACAGAAAGCGGAAATTTAATTAAACTTGTAACATATGCTCCAGAAGAAGAAGGGGCGCGTGAGTTTGAAGAATATCTCGCAGCAACGGGTGTCATCGGTACAATTGGACATACAGATGCAACGAATGAGCAATTAATAGGGAGAAACATTACACATGCAACGCACCTTTATAATCAAATGCGTGGTTTGCATCACCGTGAGCCAGGTGTAGTTGGTCATGTGTTATTAAATTCAGATGTAATGGTCGAAGTAATTACAGATGGTATTCATATTCACCCGGATATGGTGAAAGTGGCATATAAATTAAAAGGCGCTAAAAAAGTGAGTGTCATTACAGATGCGATGCGTGCAAAAGGCTTAGCAGATGGATTATATGAACTTGGCGGACAACCGGTTATCGTAAAAGATGGTAGCGCACGATTAGAAGATGGCACATTAGCAGGTAGTATTTTGAAAATGGACGAAGCGTTGCGCAACGTAATAGCGTTTACTGGATGCTCCATCGAAGAAGCTGTTCTTATGACATCAGTTAACCAAGCAGAGGAATTTGGATTGGTAAACAAGGGCGTTTTAGAAACAGGAAAAGATGCGGATTTTGTTATTATGTCTGAAGATTTATATGTACAAGATACAGTTCGATTAGGGATTCATATGAAAGAGGGGAAGTAAATGAATATCGTTGTTGTAAAAACTCCGGAAGAATTAGCAGAAGCGGGCTATAAATTAATTGAACATGTTGTAAAATCAAAAGAAAATCCAGTATTAGGAATGGCTACAGGCAGCTCTCCATTAGGGATTTATGCATTAATGAGAAAAAATAAACTTGATACAAGCCGTGCAACCACTGTAAACTTAGATGAGTACGTAAATTTACCACAGGAAGACAAAAACAGCTATCATTATTTTATGAAAGAACAGTTGTTTAATCATCTTCCATTTAAAGAAACGTATGTACCAAATGGAATGGCAGGCGATTTACAAGAAGAATGTAAGCGTTATGAAAGTATTATTGATGCCAATTCAGTTGATTTACAAATTCTTGGAATCGGTGAAAACGGTCACATCGGATTTAATGAGCCGGGAACACCATTTGATTCTGTAACTAACATTGTGGAGTTAACAGAATCTACCCGTCAAGCAAACCGTCGTTTCTTCGAAAAAGAAGAAGATGTGCCAACGCATGCTATTACAATGGGGATCGGTAGCATTATGAAAGCAAAGCAAATTTTACTCGTCGCTTCTGGTGTGAAAAAAGCAGCAGCGATTAAGGAAATGCTACAAGGGAAAGTAAGCGAAGGGTGTCCGGCTACTGTTTTACAACATCATCCAAATGTAACCGTAATCGCAGATCAAGAAGCTCTATCTTTATGCAGTGAGGCGATTGCTGATGAATATCGACAAGTATTCACCATTTCCGATCTATTATCAGATTCAGGAGTGGGTGAAGCAACTAATTGAAGCCGGTGAATGGAAGCCGGGAGATAAAATTCCATCTGAAAATGAATTATGTGATAAGTTTGAAGTAAGTCGAATGACAATTAGACAGGCCATCAATAACTTAGTTGAACAAGGGTATTTACATCGGAAACGTGGAATTGGAACTTTTGTGCAACTTCCGAAGGTTGAGCAAAAGTTGCAAGGCATGACAGGATTTACAGAGGATATGCTCTCTCGTGGAATGAAACCAAGTAGTGTGTTATTAAGCTTTCACCTTGTTCCAGCTACTGCTGAAATAGCAGAGAGGCTTAGAATTCAAGAGGGAGAATCGGTTTACGAGGTAAGGCGTATTCGCTTAGCTGATGAAGAACCAATTGCGTTTGAGACAACGTATTTGTCATCATCTCTTGTAAAAGATATTAATGAAGAAATTTTGCAGCAATCATTGTATGAGCACTTAGAAAAAAAACTAGGCTTTAAGCTAATTCGTGCTACGCAATCTATTGAAGCGTCTATTGCAACGGACGAAGAGGCAGAGCACCTTCATATTCCAAATAAAGCACCAGTGCTTGTAATGAGACAATGGTCATATGCAGAAGGCGAGCTGCCGTTGGAATATGTAAAATGTATTTACAGAGGAGATCGTTATAAGTTTATTACAAACATTTCACGCAGTAAGTAAAACGTGAAGTTTTATGTTGTGAAATAAAGTGATACTTCTATTAGCGGAGGATTCCCGCTGATAGTTAATTGGACGACTCACAATCTTGAGGTAAGGGCTTTATTGCCCGTTAATGAAGGGTAAAAATATGACTCATCCTTAAAAGGAGTGAGTCGTATTTTTTTGTTCTTGATTATAACGAAGAACATATTCGATTGCTTTTTTGACAGAGGGAACAATATGTGATGCATGCTGCCTTACTTCATCGTCTGCACCCGCCATCGCAAAGCTATGAGGTGTTAAAGCAAACATAGGGATATCATTATAAGAATCACCAATACAAGCTATTTCATTAGGACCAATATTAAATTCCTTTAATAAAACAGAAATAGCTGAACCTTTACTAATGTTAGGAGGCATAACATCTAAACATTGTTCGGCAGAAATAAAAGTACTTATCTTTCCTTTGAATTTTTCGTCGATTTGCTTTTGAAGAACAATTAAATCTTCTTTTGTACCACCAACTGAAATTTTATTTGGGAAAATTGTTGTATCAATTTTTCCGAGCAAGTTTGGTTCTTCAACGGAAGTCATTTTTACCTGTTTTTCGAGCTCATGAATAAATGGTGTTTTTTCCTCGATGTAATAATTATATTCATCACTTACATAACGAAAGAATGGTTCTTTATTTGTTATAGATAACAGCTCTGGTAAAATAGTAGAATCGAATGTTGCTGATAAGAGTTGTTTATTTTCGTGTGTATATACAAATACACCGTTCACACTAATACGATGAAAATTCATGTCAACTTTGTTCATTAAATCAGCAATTTCATTATCAAGCCTTCCAGATGCGAAACAAAGAATTATATTTTGATCAGCAAGGCTACGCAGTGCATCTACATCTTGGTTATCGATTACACCTCCGTGTTGCATCATTGTGCCATCGATATCGCTTATAAACATTTTAATCATGATGTGGCTCCTTTCTACTAGACGTATGCCTTTACATTATACGCATCTCGAACATTCATGTCTAAAAAATGACATTTCTAAAATGGTAGATGTTTGACATTGACGAAAAATAAGATTGTTCTGTAACATGAAAGTAGACGTTTTACGCACAAGGGTGGTGTTGTATGGATAATTGTCTCGAAATTAAAAAAGTTTTAAATAATAATGTTATTATTGCTGTCCATCCAGAACACGAAGAAGTGGTCGTTATCGGAAAAGGGATTGGGTTTGGGAAAAAAGCAAGAGAAATGTTACAAGTAGAACAGATTGAAAAAATGTTTGTATTAACAAATGAACGTGAGCGTGAACAATACAAACTTCTTGTTCCGCATGTGAGCGAGAAATTGATTGAATTAATGAACGATCTCATGTTTTATATTCAAGATCGAGTAGAAACACCATTAAATGAGCATATTCATATTGCCTTAACCGATCATATTGCTTTTGCCATAAAGCGATTAAAGCAAGGGTTTACAGTAGATAATCCATTTTTAGTGGAAACAAAAGTGTTGTATCCAAATGAATATAAAATTGCAGAAGAAGTAGTAGAATTAATCAATTCTCGCTTAAATATTCATCTTCCAGAAGGAGAGATTGGGTTTATTGCACTGCATATTTATAGCTCTGTTACAAACTCTGAATTGTCTTCTGTTAATCAAAATTCTAAATTAATTGCTCACCTTGTTTCTTTAATTGAAACAAATTTACAACTTGTGTTAGACAAAGAGAGCATTCATTATTTACGTCTCGTTCGTCATCTGCAATATGCAATTGAGCGGGTGAAGAATGGAGAGAAAGTGGAAGAATCACAAAACTTTGCGGATCTTTTAAAAGCTGAATATCCAGAGTGCTATAATTTAGCGTGGAAACTTGTAAAAGTGATGCAAAAACAATTGCAATTACCTGTGTATGAAGCAGAAACGATTTATTTAACTATGCATTTGCAGCGTTTAATGAAAGTTGAACAAGTTTAAACTTTGTCAAAAATGTAAACGTTAAAAAAAATTGTTGAATCGCTTACAATTGTTATGTATAATCAATTATACAAAGTTCTACTAAATTCGACAAATGAATAACAGTACACAAAGAAAACGTTTGCTTAAATTTGTGAACTTATTATGTATACCTATTTTTGACACGTGTTACTGATTCGATCAGGCATGAGTGAAGAAAAGATGGGAATGTAAGCTAAAGAAAGGGACATACTACCCTTTGTATAGCTATTGTTCTATCTTTTTTTTCCTCATGCCTTTTGGCGTTTGTCGAAAGTATCAATTTTATAAGAGAGGAAGGGTTTTTATGTTTAAGAAGATCTTTGGTGTTCTTCAAAAAGTCGGTAAAGCGCTTATGTTACCAGTTGCAATCTTACCGGCTGCAGGGATTTTACTTGGATTTGGTAATGCATTCCAAAATCCGCAGTTAACAAATCATATCCCAGCTTTAAAAGCAGATTGGTTCGTTCTAGTTGCAAAAATTATGGAACAATCTGGTGATATTATTTTCGGAAACCTTGCATTATTATTCGCAGTAGGGGTTGCCATCGGGTTAGCAGGTGGAGATGGAGTAGCTGGGTTAGCAGCCTTCGTTGGATACTTAATTATGAACAAAACGATGAGTGTATTCTTAGGAGTAGAAAAATTTGTTACAATTGTAAGTGACAAAGTTCCAGTTAAAACTGGTTTTACAGATCAAGCATATGCAAATGTATTAGGCATTCCGACACTTCAAACGGGAGTGTTTGGCGGTATCCTTGTAGGGATATTAGCAGCATACTGTTATAATAAATACTTTAATATTGAATTACCATCATATTTAGGATTCTTTGCTGGTAAACGTTTCGTTCCAATTGCAACAGCAACATTCTCTTTACTTTTAGGGATTTTAATGTGTTTTATTTGGCCGACAATTCAAGGCGGGTTGAATTCATTCTCGCATCACATGATTGATACAAATAGAACGTTAGCAGCATTTATATTCGGTTTAATTGAGCGTTCTTTAATTCCATTTGGATTACATCATATTTTCTATGCACCATTCTGGTTTGAGTTTGGTCAATATACAAATGCGGCGGGTGACGTTATTCACGGTGACCAAAAGATTTTCATGGCACAATTAAAAGATGGTGTTGAGTTAACAGCTGGTACATTTACAACTGGTAAATTCCCGTTCATGATGTTCGGTCTTCCAGCAGCAGCGTTAGCGATGTATCATGAAGCACGTCCAGAAAATAAAAAAATAGCAGCTGGTATTTTAGCTTCTGCTGCGTTAACAGCTTTCTTAACTGGTATTACAGAACCGATTGAGTTCTCATTCTTATTCGTAGCACCTGTATTATTTGGAATCCATGCAGTATTTGCTGGTTTATCATTTATGACTATGCAAATTTTAAACGTTAAAATCGGGATGACATTCTCTGGTGGTTTAATTGACTTTATTTTATTCGGTGTATTACCAAACCGTACAGCATGGTGGTGGGTAATTATTGTTGGTCTTGTACTAGCAGTGATTTACTACTTCGGATTCCGCTTTGCAATTCGCAAATGGGATTTAAAAACACCAGGTCGTGAAGTTGTTGAAGAAAATGACGGAGCAGGAAAAGTAGAAGCAGGCGAACTTCCAGGTGAGATTTTAGTAGCACTTGGCGGAAAAGAAAACATCGCTTCTTTAGATGCTTGTATTACACGTTTACGTGTACAAGTAAAGGAACAAAAGGGTGTAAACAAAGATCGTTTAAAAGAGCTTGGAGCAGCAGGTGTTCTTGAAATTGGTAACAATATTCAAGCTATCTTTGGTCCAAAATCAGATACATTAAAATCACAAATTCAAGATATTATGGCAGGTCGTGCAGTGCATGTTACAAAAGAAGTACCTGCAAAAGTAGAAGCACCTGTCCAAAAAGATACAAATGAAGTAATTGCGATTCCAATTGAAGGTAAAATTTTACCAATTACTGAAGTGCCAGATCAAGTATTTTCTGGGAAAATGATGGGTGATGGTTTTGCAATTGAACCAACAGAAGGAACAGTAGTATCTCCTGTAAATGGTGAAATTGTGAACGTATTCCCAACAAAACATGCAATTGGTATTCAATCAGAAGGCGGAAAAGAAATTTTAATTCACTTCGGTATTGATACGGTAAAATTAAATGGAGAAGGCTTTGAAGCACTAGTTTCTCAAGGAGATAAAGTAACACAAGGCCAACCATTATTAAAAGTAGATATAGCGTTTGTAAAAGAAAATGCACCTTCTATTATTACGCCAATTGTTTTCACAAACTTACAAGAAGGCCAACAAGTTGAAATTAAAAAGCAAGGTAATGTTAAGACAGGTGAAACAAGCGTTATTGACATTCATTAACATGTAGACACAAAATTTTGATAATTAAAATAGGCGATGCAGTTGACCGCTCATCGCCTATTTTATACAATATAGATGAGGTAATACTTACGTCTATACAACTTAAAAATATTGTAGTTTAAAGGAGATAGATTATTATGGAAAAAATCTTTAAAGTAACTAGCGAATCAGGAATTCATGCTCGTCCAGCAACTTTACTTGTAAACACTGCAAGCAAATTTGGCGCAGATATTAACTTGGAATATAATGGAAGAACTGTAAACTTAAAATCAATTATGGGTGTTATGTCTTTAGGGATTCAACAAGGCGCAGAAATCAAGATTACTGCAAACGGTGATGATGCAGCTCAAGCAGTAGCAGCTATCGAAGAAACTATGAAAAACGAAGGATTAGGAGAATAATGACTCTTAACATTAAAGGGATTGCTGCATCAAGTGGTATTGCCATTGCGAAGGCATTCCGTCTAGAAAATCCTGAATTTAACCTTGAAAAGAAAATGATTTCGGATGAAGCTGCGGAAATCGCACGCTTAGAAGCTGCGCTTGAAAAATCAAAATCTGAATTAGAAGCAATTAAAAATCATGCTTTTGCTGAGCTTGGTGCTGATAAAGCTGCTATCTTTGAAGCACATTTACTAGTATTAAATGATCCAGAACTAGTAAACCCAGTGAAAGATAAAGTGAAAAACGAAAAAGTAAACGCTGAATTCGCGATGGATGAAGTTGCATCAATGTTCATTACTATGTTTGAGAGCATGGATAACGAATATATGAAAGAACGTGCAGCTGATATTCGTGATGTGACAAAGCGTGTTATTGCACATCTACTTGGAGTTAACTTCTCAAACCCTAGTACAATTGCTGAAGAAGTAATCATCATTGCAGAAGATTTAACACCATCTGATACAGCTCAGTTAAACCGCAAATATGCAAAAGGTTTTACAACTGATATTGGTGGACGTACATCTCACTCTGCAATTATGGCTCGCTCTATGGAAATACCAGCTGTTGTTGGTACAAAGGTTGTTATGGAACAAATCCAAAACGGCGATATCGTAATTATCGACGGTTTAGACGGAGAAGTAATTGTAAACCCATCTGAAGAAACTCTTCGTGTTTATGAAGAAAAAAAATCACAATTTGAAGAACAAAAAACAGAGTGGGCAAAATTAAAAAATGAAGCGACAGTTACAGCAGATAATCAACATGTTGAGCTTGTAGCAAATATCGGTACACCGAAAGATGTAAAAGGTATTATCGACAACGGCGGTGAAGGCGTTGGCTTATATCGTACAGAATTCTTGTACATGGGCCGTGACAATCTTCCAACAGAAGAAGAACAATTTGAAGCATACAAAGCTGTTCTTGAAGGTGTAGGAGAAGGTCAGCCAGTTGTCGTTCGTACACTTGACATTGGTGGCGATAAGGAGCTTCCGTACTTACATTTACCAAAAGAAATGAACCCGTTCTTAGGCTACAGAGCAATTCGTTTATGCTTAGAAGAACAGGATATCTTCCGTACACAACTTCGCGCTTTACTTCGTGCAAGTGTATATGGTAACTTAAAAATTATGTTCCCGATGATTGCAACTCTTGATGAATTCCGTCAAGCAAAAGCAGTATTATTAGAAGAGAAAGAAAAACTTGTGCAAGCTAATGTAGCTGTTTCAGACGCTATTGAAGTAGGTATGATGGTTGAAATTCCTGCTTCTGCAGTATTAGCTGACCAATTTGCAAAAGAAGTAGATTTCTTCTCTATTGGAACGAACGACTTAATTCAATACACAATGGCAGCGGATCGTATGAATGAACGCGTATCTTACTTATATCAACCATATAATCCAGCGATTTTACGTCTTGTAAAAATGGTTATTGATGCAGCTCATAAAGAAGGAAAATGGGCTGGTATGTGCGGTGAGATGGCTGGGGATGCCCTAGCAATTCCGTTGTTAGTTGGATTAGGATTAGATGAGTTTAGTATGAGTGCAACATCTATTCTTCCAGCGAGAACACAAATTCGCAAGCTTTCAAAAGCACAAATGGAAGAATTAGCACAAAAAGCTTTAAACATGTCAACTGCTGAAGAAGTAGTAGAACTTGTGAAAAGTATTTAATGAAAAAACCTGGGACTGATTTGAAATCGGTCCCAGGTTTTTTTATACAATTCATTGTTTTCGAGTTAATTAACTTTTCATGTTTGTCAGTAGAAATAAACCCAGGAAAGCAATTGCTTTCCTGGGAATTATTCACTCCTTTTAGAAAGCGATGGCTACAACGTCTTCTGGGCAAACACGTAATATACCTCCACCTGGTATACTGCCTCCTGAGAAAAGTGCTACGCCATTTGAGAAGCCTTCAAATACAACGTTAGTAAAAGTACCGTTATCTCTAATTGTTAATAGAGTGACTCGAGTACCGACTGAAAGATTTCTAAGAACGTTACAAAAACGATTTCTATTACCAGTACGGCGATCGTCGTGTTTAAAGCTACGGCGGTTGCTGCGTCTATTGCTACGGCAGACGTTGTGTCTATTGCTACGGCGACCACAGTCATCAAATCCAAAACATCCTCCGAACATAATTCTCACCCCCTTCACATTAATAAGATATGCTCTAGGTACATGCTTTGTTTGGACATAGTGCAATTTTTTTAAAAGATTTTTTCCTATTTTGTAGGAAAAGAATAAATGTCTTAGGTAGACTGTTGCGATTCTTCTTATAACATATGAGAAGGGGGAAATGAGAGTTTGGACAAAAGCTGATATGGAAATAAAAAAGACTGCCCCTTTTTTTAGGGCAGTCTTTATATTTTTCTGCTTTTATATAAAACAATGATATATACAGGAAGTGCTAACAGTAATGGTGCAAAAGAGCGAGAGGTATACTGACTAATTTCTGATTGAAGCGTTGTTTCTTTTGAAAACTGTAGCATCGCAATATTTGTCATATCCCCAACGAAGTACAGAAGCAGTACTGTGACTATGTAGCATAATATGGCGATAAAGCTTCCATATAAATTCAACGAAAATCCCTCACTTGTTATCAATTTGTTACTATTGTATCATAATTGTAACAAAAAATCACTTTTAGATTCCAACCCGCTATTCTTAGGTAGTAATTCTCACTTAAGATTCAAAGAGAAGTGAAGAAGATAGGTAGAGGATAACGGTTGTCATGTGTACGATTGGTGAGAGCTCCCATTAATGAGGATGAAAAAACCTCCATCAGTGGAGGTTTTTTATTTTGCCCATTCTGTTACTTGTTCTACACTCATACGTGGTGCTGGGTGTCCTTCTAATGTAGATTCGCCAATTGTAATTAACATAATTGGAAGGTAACGAGAAGAAACATTAAACTCTTCCATTAATACTTGTGGGTTAAATCCGCCGATTGCACATGTATCCCAACCAGTTGCTTTGGCTGCAAGCATAAGTTGCATTGCTGCTAAAGATGCGTTTGAGAATGCTGCATCACGTGGATATTGTTCACGTTTATATGCACTTTCAATATTTTGTGTTAAACGATTTTTTGCTTCTTCTTGCATAAGTCCTTGGTCTACAAGTGGGCCGTATACAGCATCAATATTTTTATATGCTTCTAAGTCAGCTAATATAGCGACAACTGCAGATGCATCAAGAATTTGTTGTTGATTATATGCAATCGGATGTAAGCGGCGTTGTGCATTTTCTCCTTGGAATACGAGGAATTTCCAGTGTTGTAAATTCCAAGCTGACGGTGCTTGGCCAGCAGCCTTTAAAATATCATATAGTTCCTCTTTTGAAATTTCTTTTTCAGGGTTGAAGGCACGATTAGATGTACGTTCGTATAAAACAGTAAAGAAATCTTGCTTTGTCATTATAGTTCCTCCAAGCTTCATTTCTAATTGTAAATCATTTTAAATGTAAAAACGTTCTTTACTTACATTTTGTAAGTTAGTACTGTAAAAGGATATAATATATACATTTCTATTGTCAAGTTTTTTGAAAAAAGATATAGATAAAAGAAGATATTCGCACAAACGTCTTATTTATTCTTGACATACAATAAAAGATGATACAGGGCTTCAATGTAAGCTCCCATGTAATAGTTTGTTGAATCAATCAAGTTCTTTTAAGTTTGTAAGAATGGGATAAATGAAGTGAGTGAAAGCCTAATGGTGAACATTCTACATTTTTTATTGGAACACACAGTTTTTCAAAATGTATTAAAAGATCTCGATATGAATGTTTTGTATATTGAAGATGGTCATAACGAGAGACAGACAATTGCAATGGTAAAGCCAAAGTGCTTGTTTTTGGCACATAGTTTTGAAGAAGGAAAAATATTATTTGGAAAAGTTCAGCCGCAAATCGTGATTATATACATTTCTAAAGCTTCTCAGGTTGATTTTGTGAAGGAAATCTTTACTTCAGATATTTCGTTTATCATTGTATGGAGTGAAGAAGTGACATCTCAATTTGTTGACCTTATTAAACTTGGTGTGCGAAACATTATCTTACCACCAATTACGCCGCAATCTGTACTTGCTGAAGTGCAAAAGAGTGTGTATGAGTTGTCATTAGTAAAACAAGTTATATTACAGCAAGAGTTACTTCAACTGATATTTGATTTTCAGAATGATTTATTGTTTATTGTAGAAGATGATGAAATTATAGATTGCAATACGAATTTTTTACGTTTTTTCGGATACGAAGATCTTATGTCATATCATGAGCATCATATGACATTTGCAGAACATTTTGCACAGGAGAATGGGTATTATATCGCGGAAAATAATACAATGTGGATTGATGATTGCTTAACGCAATCGAGAAAAATTAAAATGTATAATGAGATTGGAGAAGCGAGTGTATTCTTGTTACGCATTGCTCCGATGCCTAATGATGTATCGAGATTCATCGCTACATGTACAGATATTACAGAGTTAGAAGAAGAATATAAAGAGCAAGAGCGTTTAGCAACAACTGATTCTCTGACAAATATTTATAATAGGATGAAGTTTCAAAGACTATTTTCAGAAGGTTGGGAAACTTCTGTGCGAATGAATCAATCATTTGCTCTTGTTTTATTTGATCTGGATGATTTTAAAAAAGTAAATGACACATATGGTCATGATTTTGGAGATTTAGCACTGGTACAATTGGCGGAGCTTGTAACAGCAAAATTACAGACGCGTCATGTTTTTGCGCGGTGGGACGGAGAAGAATTTATTATTTTTTTATCTCAAACAACAGAAAAAGAAGCATTTCAAATTGCAGAAGCACTCCGATTTTTTATTGAAACAAAAAAATTTTCTGGAATTTCAAAGATAACGGCAAGCTTTGGTGTTGCTGCATTTGAAAATGGAATTACAAAAGAAATGTTAATGCATCGAGCAGATATTGCACTATATGAAGCGAAGAAGAAGGGGAAAAATCAAGTGTGTTTATATCGAAAAGAAAAAATATAGTATTTTTTCGCAACAAATTGTTGCGATTTTTTTTTATTGACGGATAATGGGAAAGAGGGGGGGAGTAAATACTTAGATGCGATGGAGGATTTTTAGAAATGAAGACGTTATGGAGTACAATTATTTTTTTGCTTTCTGTTTTATTAGTAGGGAGCTATTTCTTTTTTAAAGTACCTGCTAAAAAAGAAGCTCAATTAGTAAAAACAACTGCCCCTGCTAATACAACGAAAGAAAAACCAAAAGAAAAAGAAAAAGAAATTGATTATGCTGCTGTTACTCAAAAACTAGATCAGTATCTAAAAGATAAACAATTTAATGGATCGGTCCTTATTTCATATCAAGGTCGAACAATATTAGATAAAGGGTATGGTTATGCGGATGTACAAAAACAAATTGAAAATACATCGCAAACAAAATATCGAATTGGTTCTATTACAAAAACGACAATTGCTGTGTCGATTTTGCAGTTGCAAGAACAAGGGAAATTAAATATACAGGATAACGTGCATACGTATATTCCGTCTTTCCCTGTTAATAAGAATATTACATTATATCATTTATTAACGCATACATCAGGACTCCCTGAACACGGGAAAGGGAAAGTTAATGCTGCATCCCGTCTTAATTTAGTAACGTGGCTTGGACAACAGCCAACCGCTTTTCAACCAGGACAAGGATGGTTATATACAGATTATAATTATATGTTGTTGGCTTATATTTTAGAGAAGATTTCGGGTCAATCGGTAGCGCAATATGTTAAAGATCATATTTTTACCCCAGTAGGAATGACAGAGTCAGGTATGGGAGAGACACGGGAAGAAGATGTGACTGTTGCAAAAGGATATAAAAAGAAAGAGAATGAGCTTGTATTAGCCCCAAAATTAATCATGAGTTGGTTATATGGATGCGGTGAAATGTATACAACGGTGCATGATATGAAAAAGTTAGACGAAGCAATTATGACAGGTAAACTTATTTCGTCTGAAAGTTTAAATTTAATGTTTACACCATCTCCAGGAAGAAAATACGCATTTAGCTTTTATATATATCCAGATTATTATCACAATCATGGGGTACTTTCGGGATGGAATACTTTTAATAACTTTAATCGGGATAAACAACTATTTGTTATTGAATTTTCAAATGTGCAAAACGGAATTAATGATGATTTTAATAACGAATTTCGCAAACTTGTGAGTGATTTATTAGAAAAAGAGGAGATGGGAAGATGAAGCAGTTATTACCACTAACTTCCATTGGTTTTGTTGGTATCGGTGTTATGGGAAAGAGTATGGTGCGTCATTTACTAAAGGCGGGTTATACGGTGTACGTATATAATCGTACAAAAGAAAAAGCAGCAGATTTAATTGAAGAAGGTGCACATTGGTGTGATTCTCCAAAGGAAATTGCAAGAACAGTAGATGTCGTAATGACTATGGTCGGATATCCGCATGATGTAGAGGAAGTATACTTTGGTGAAAATGGAATTCTTACTCACGCAAAACAAGGAACGATTACGATCGACTTTACAACTTCAACACCAACTTTGGCGAAACGTATTTACGAAGAAGGAAAGAGTAAAGGGATTTATGTATTAGATGCTCCTGTATCGGGTGGAGATATTGGAGCAAAAGAAGGTCGTCTTGCAATCATGATTGGTGGAGACGAAGAAGTATATAAAGCGTGTTTACCATTATTCGAACTGTTAGGTAAAAATATTATGTTGCAAGGAAAAGCAGGGAGTGGCCAGCATACAAAAATGTGCAATCAAATTGCTATTGCATCTAACATGCTTGGTGTATGTGAAGCACTTGCTTATGCAAAAAAGGCAGGGTTACATCCAGAAAAAGTGTTGCAAAGTATTTCTACTGGTGCAGCAGGCAGCTGGTCATTAAGTAATTTAGCACCTCGTATGTTACAAGGTGATTTTGAACCAGGATTTTACGTGAAACACTTTATGAAAGATATGAACATTGCTTTAGCGGAAGCTGAGCAACTTGGATTATCTGCACCTGGCCTAACTCTTGCAAAAGAATTATATGAGCAATTGATGCAAGATGGTGAAGAAAATAGCGGAACACAAGCATTATATAAACAGTACATAAAGGAGTGAGTGTATGAGTTTAGAAAAGTTCGATAATATTATTCGCACAGTACAGTGTACCGAAACGCTTCTCATAAATGATAAGCAAATGGCGGCATTTCAAAAGAAGTATAACTTTGAACCGGTATTTGAATATGGTAGAGATGCAACAGGTCGTTATGTTATTCGAACAACGAAAGAAATGCTAGAAGAGATGGAATTTTATTTAGCACTAAAATATGAGCGTGATCTCATTGATTTATATATGAATGCAGAAGTAGACGGGAAATTTTATGTTTCGGTTAGCTACGGAGACGATGCACTTCATTTACAAGAGCTGTTTCAATTTTTAGAAGAGAATAAATGAAAAAATCCTCATATGAGGACTTTTTCATTTAGGAAAGGCTTGTTGCTCGGCGTACTTTTTCAATTGGAAAGGGAATCACTGTAGCCATTCTGTTTCGAGTAGATCGTTTTGTGCGAGCGTGGCGTAATATATAAAATGCAAACAGTATACCAACAGGAATTGCACCATATAAACCAAACAATAAAGCGCTTACAGTAGATGCGACGAAACCAATCATACCAATTTCTAACTCATCCATAATAGCACCCACAACAGCAGGTATAGACCCACAAACGACACCAAACAAAATTGCTAAAATTAACTCCATGTATTCCCTTCCTCCTTTTTACAATTTCGTTCTTTTTTTTCTATTATTTGTATTATAACATATTTTAAACAGAATTTTCAGAAAAAATTCATAAAATGTTCATAAAATTGTAAAAAATATTCAACAAAAAAGAAGGTTTATCTCATAAACTGTTATTCCGCTCATTTTCATAACCTCCTAGTTGAATAAAAAAACCTCTCAGATAAGGAGAGGTTTTTTACAACCAGCTCCTTATCTGTCAGCATAACGCTGCGAGAATTAGCACTGTGCCTACATAAAGTAGATCGGTTGCCGGGTTTCATCGGGCTCTTCCCTCCACCAGCTCTTGATAAGGAGTATTTTAGAATTGTTTAAAATTTTGATAACTGAATTTTGACAGAGAACTTTTATCCCGCTATTCGTGGGCAGTAATACTCCCGCCTCAAAATTCAGCGGAAGCATTGTCCAGTTCCAGTGGCTAGAATGTTCGGTGGCTTCGCTTCTTCCTGCGAGGCAAAAAGCGCCTCTCCGCCTTGTACGTGGGCGTCCTGCGATTCTGAGCGAGTCGCTTCCGCTTTTCTTAAGAAGTTAGGCGGGAGATAAACTGCTGGCATGCGCCCGATTGGTGAGGGCTGATAATCAGTGGGGGATGAAGAAAACCCCCATTGATTAAAGTTTCACTTTATGTTATCAATGCGTTTTGAAAATGTTTCATACTTCCCACCTCTTTTGAAAGTTGTTACAATTCTAGTGACAAATAATATGATTTTTCCAACTTTTTGTAAATAAAAAAATAAAAAGGAAGAAGGGAGAAAGTAATGAAAATTGCTTGTGTTCAAATGAATATTACTTTTGGTGATGTTGAAAAAAATATAGAACATGCCGAAAAAAAAATAAACGAAGCAATGAAGGAACATCCAGATGTTATTGTATTACCAGAGTTATGGACAACGGGTTATGATTTAGAGCGTCTTCCTGATATTGCTGACCTAGATGGTAATTATACGAAACGTTTATTATCACAGTGGAGTAAGCAAAATGGTATAAATATTGTCGGTGGTTCAATCGCAAAGCAGACAGAGAATGGTATTACAAATACGATGTATATTAGTGATCGAAACGGAAAAATTGTGGCTGAATATAGTAAAGTGCATTTGTTTCAACTGATGGATGAGCATAAATATTTGATTGCTGGAAATGAAACGGGGCATTTTCTATTGGAAGATATACCTTGTGCAGGAACAATTTGCTATGATATTCGTTTTCCAGAGTGGATGCGTGTTCATACTGTACATGGGGCAACAGTATTATTTGTTGTAGCAGAGTGGCCGCTTGTTCGTTTAGCACATTGGCGATTATTGCTTCAAGCAAGGGCGATCGAAAATCAATGTTATGTTGTGGCGTGCAATCGCACTGGAAGTGATCCTAATAATGTATTTGCAGGCCATTCTCTTATTATTGATCCTTGGGGAGAAATCGTTACTGAGGCTGATGAAACAGAAACGATTTTGTATGGAACGTTAGATATAAAGAAAGTTTCTGAAGTGCGTAAAGGGATTCCTGTTTTTTTTGATCGGCGTCCAGAATTGTATATGCCAAAAAAATGTTGATAAACAATTTTTTATTCTTGATATAAGTCACTGCTATGCAGAATACAACATGATCACTACTTGCTTTCTCCTTTTGTTTTAAACCTTGCATGTGGCAGAAAAGGGCCCTGACCGCTTCTATGCATGGCCAGATGCTTTCGTCCCCCCTAAAAAGAAAGAGGGTTTTTATGTCGATTTTTTAGTTTGTATTTATCCCGCTATTCGTGGGCGTCCTGCGATTCTGAGCGAGACGCTTCCGCTTTTCTGAAGAAGTTAGGCGGGAGATAAACTGCCTGTAAAAGCCCGATTGGTGAGGGCTGATAATCAGTGGGGGATGAAGAAAACCCCCACTGATTAAAGTTTCACTTTATATAGTTACCACTTTTTTGTCTCTTCGCTTATTTATAAAAAGAAGGGAGGAGACAACGATGGAGGAATGGATATCAGTTATTGGCAATGTTGGTTTTCCGATTGTTGTTACGCTATACTTATTGCATAGAGTTGAAAGTAAGTTAGATAGCGTTATTATCGCAATTGAGAAACTACCAAAGCAGATGCAAAGATATGAAGCTCCAAAAGAAAATATGTAATGGAAACGGATTGTGTGGTACAGACACAATCCGTTTTCTTGTATCTATTTAATAGAAGAAAAAATTGTCGGATTTCACTGTGCAGTATAACCGCCATCAATGACAACAGCTTGTCCTGTAATGCCTTTCGTTTTTTCACTTGCTAAAAATAAGGCGTAGTCTGAAATTTCTTCTGTATGTAATAATCGTTGTTGCGGTACAAGCGGGTAAATGACATCTTCTAATACATGTTCAAGCGGGACATTTCTCGTTGTAGCTAAATCTTGAAGTTGGTTGCGAACAAGCGGTGTATCAACATAGCCAGGACAAAGTGCGTTTACAGTAATGCCATGTTCAGCGCCCTCTAATGCAGCGACTTTTGTAAGTCCGATTACCCCGTGCTTGGCGCTATTATATGCAGATTTGCCTGCAAAGCCAACGAGACCATTAATAGATGCGATGTTGATGATACGCCCGTATTTTTGTTTTTTCATAATAGGAAACGCATGTTTTATTGCAATAAACGGTGCAATTTGCATAATTTTAATAAGCATTTCAAACTTTTCAGTTGGAAAATCTTCAATTGGAGAAACGTATTGCATGCCTGCATTATTAATTAATACATCAAGTGAACCCAATCGTGTAACAGTTTCAGAAATAGCTTGTTCAATCTCACGTTCTACTGTTACATCACATTGCATTCCCAATACTTTATATCCTTCGTTCTGTAATTGTTTCACTGCCTCTTGTACTCGGTCCTCTAACCGATCCGTAATCATTACAGTTGCACCTTCTTTCGCAAAGGCTTTTCCCATTTCATATCCAATGCCGCTTGCTGCACCTGTTAAAAATACAACGCGATTTTTAAACATTTTTTATTCCATCTCCCCCATGAATATAGTTAGCTCTAATGCTCTATTTATAGAAACGAAGTGGGAAATCCTGCAACCTTTTGGAAAAAATACACAAGCTATCTTGCTTTACAAAATACTGTTTGCTATACTATTTTGTAAAGCAAGATACTTATACCTATCTATCTTGTAAAACAAGGTAGAGGAAGGATTTGAATGATGTCGACGAGTCAAATGTTAAAAGGTATTTTGGAAGGATGCTTACTTGCCATTATTTCTGAAGGAGAAATATACGGATATGAAATGAGTGAAAAACTGGCACAGTATGGTTTTACAATGGCAAGTGAAGGAAGTATTTATCCGTTATTAATTCGCATGCAAAAAGAAGGATTGATTACAAGTACGATGAAAGAATCGCCATCTGGTCCAAAGCGAAAATATTACACATTAACAGAACAAGGTGAAGATGCACTAGATGATTTTATGGTACGGTGGGAAGCGATGCAAAGTGGTGTACAGCGCTTGTTAGAAGGAAAAGGAAGGGTGCGATAATGCTGATGTGATGAAAGTAAAGTAAAAATAAATAGCCTAAACGAGGGGGAATATTGTGCAAGTTTCTAAAGAAGGCGAAAAGTTTTTAACTGATATGAAAGTGTATTTATTAACAAAAGGAATAAAGGAAGAAGATATAAATAGCTTTTTAGAAGATGCTGAGCTTCATTTAATAGAAGGAGAAAAAGAAGGAAAGACGGTAACAGATATTTTTGGGGATTCGCCGAGAGAGTATGCGGAAGAATTGGCTGAAGAGATGGAAGTTGATAAGAAAGAAAATTGGAATTTACTTATTTCTTTCGTGATTGCAACAGCAGCTTATTGGATGATTCCAGAACTTGTATTTCGAAATGCAGGGAAACCATTCACTGTATCACTTATTAATTTAATTGGATATCCTATCGTTTTATTTTTGATGATAGCAGGGATGATTTTTGCTTTTCGTAGCTCTAGTTTTCAAAGTAAATTGAGAGAGTTTTCTATTATATATGTGGTAATGGCTGTCATTCCAATGGTTTTACTTGTTGGACTAATGCTACTAGATAAACAGTATGGTACACCATTTTTCTCTTTAACTTCGACTCAAAGTTATATTTTTGGTTTTTTATTATTTGCAGCAGCTATAATAATTAATTTTCGTTTAAATAACTGGATGGGGGTACTTACATTATTTGTTTTGCTTTTCATTATGTTTATATTTGAATATTTTAAAATTAATAATACGGGATGGGGAAATTTAGAGCCAATTGTGTCATATGGAAGCTTAGTACTGCTTATGATATGGGATTCCAAACGACAAAATATTGTACAGAGATAGTTAAGATAGGAGAGAGTTAGAGGTTTTCAAAACAATCAAAGTAGTTTCTAGAAGATATAGGAGCATATTTAATGGTAACAGGAATAAAAGAAGATATAAAATCTTTAGCGGTAGAAGAGAGGAATTACTCATATAAATTCATGGTGATTTTTCAACATATAAGTTGCTGTTATGCAGAATATAACTTGTTTTTTTCTTTTGTTTTCAACCTTGCATGTGGTAGGAAGAGTTGCTGACCGTTTCTATGTATGGCCAGATGCTCCTCTAAAAAAGGGGTTTTTTGTCGGATTTTTAACTTGTATATGTAGAAGTAACTGTAACAGTTACCTTTTTTCTTTACGCAATAAAGGGCTTTGTAAAGATAATTCTCTTTGTGTATCTGTTAATAAGGAATCTATTTGTGATTTATGAGGTGGAGGAATGATGTAATGCATAAGGTTTGTAGGAGAAGGATGGTGCTCGGAACCGTTTGAACACTCGGGATCTGTATTTGTAAGTTTGTCCTGTACACGTCGCGTGAATAAAATATGACCAAGTTCGTGTGCTAGTGTGTACATGTTCCTCGAAGCTGAAGCGGCATTTGTTAATACAATGTAACCTTTAATTTGTGTGTGAACGGCTAAAGAATAGGCGCAAGCGATGGTGGTTTGTTCTTGAAAATAATTACTGCCGATATAACAAATATAAATATCACATTGCGGTGCATGTTCCCTGCATTCAGCAAATAAAGAAGTTAACTTTGGTTGTGATTTTAGCGAAGATCCATAACTAACCTCACCATCGTGAAAACGATATGGCTCATCTAGTACGTTGACATCCTCAATTTTAAATAGGATAGGATACCAAATATATTCAGCAATTGCAATGTCTTTAGCAATACGTTCATCATCAATATGAGATCCGGGAGTAATGCAAATACATATGTTAACGTAAGGGCACATAGGAAACACCTCAAATATAATGAATTTTTCTATCTGGATAAAGAGGAAATGTACTTAACGATTGAAAAAAGGGGGGATATATGTTTTTAATGTATTTAAATTATTTTTTTGTCGAATTAAGTAAGGAGAACATTCTTTATTTGATAAGAACTGCGGAAGTATATGATCCTCTTTATTTAATAAACTATTAAAATTTGTTATCATATGTGTGAACTGTTCATCAGTAATCATACCGCTCGTATGCCAATAACACATCATTGCACAAGCAATGGAACTTGTATCGACGGTGACGTTCACATTAACATTAGAATTTCCGCTATTTGAAATATTGGAGCTATTTCGCCGCATGGTCAATCCTCCTTACAAAAATAGGCTACTTTTAGTAGCCTATTCATCTAAATTGTTTTTGTTTTGGCTTTGGTTACTCTGCTGGGGTTGGGTAGCATTATTTAATGCATTTGTTAAGAATGGAAGCAGGGCTGCTAATAGTTGGTTTGTAACATCTGTGTTCGATTGCCCTTGTGCAGGCCTCTGTGTCTGAGTCTGTTCTTGTTCTACATCATTAGACTGACTATTAGAAGAAGCTGTTTCAGAATCTATATCAGAGTCTACGTTTAAATTCACGTGAGAATTTCCACTATCTGAAATTTGAGCAACGTTGTGATTGTGTGTATGTTCTTTTGGTATTGGGTCTTGGGAATCGGGCTTTTTATAATTATTATTATCATTACATTGGAGTTTCTTTCGGCTGCAACCGTGATAATAATACAAGAGAATCCTCTCCTTTAATAGCTACATAAAATGTCTATAGGATACTTTATGTAAAAAGAGAAAAAGTGTATGGACAAATGAACTATCATTTTGTGTTGTTTTTATCCCGCTATTTGTGGGCGGTAATACTCCCACCTCAAAATTCAGCGGAAGCATTGTCCAGCTCCAGTGGCTAGAATGTTCGGTGGCTTCGCTTCTTCCTAAGAGGTAAAAAAACACCTCTACGTCAGAAGCTCCATCCCCCTCACATTCTGAACGAGC